>NZ_JBEGII010000001.1:2711667-4067501 GCF_040675875.1 Microbacterium sp. LWO12-1.2
TGGTGCCCGCCCGCACGGTGACCATCGTGGCGTGGAAGGCGGGGTCCGTGCACACGGTGCCGGGGGCGTAGCTGCTGTACGTCGCCCCTGTCACGTTCGTCGTGCAGGGCATCGGATCGACGACGCTCGACTGCAGCCCCGAGGTCGGCATCACGACATCGAGGGTGTACATCGCCTCGATGCGGAAGTCGAGTGGCGAGCTGTTCGTCAGGTTCGATGTGAGGGTGTTCGCGATACCCCGTCCGAGCCACGGGCCGGCAGCCGTCGCCGACCGATAGCCGTTCGTGCCGGCGCTGCTCGAATCGCCGACGGTGTTGACCAGGGGTCCGTAGCCGCGCTTGGTCGCTGTGGCACCGGGAAGACTCTGGACGACCGTGAGGTCGACCCCTGCGCTCGGGGTGCGGATCGCGCCGCTGATCGACGTGGCGGTGGCTGCCACGGTGTTGCGCAGCACGGTGTTGTCAGCCACTCCGGCGTTCACGGTCGCGACCACTGTCACCGTCGGTGGAGTGGGCGCACCCGCGACGCAGGGCGTACCGACCTGCGCGGACGTGAGGTCGAAGGTGACGGTCTGCCCCGACACCGACGAGGCTGCAGGGGTGCTGGAGACGAAGGTGAGACCGGCGGGCAGGGTGTCGACGAGTCGCAGCGTGCTCGTGTTCTCGTGGCCCGTCGAGGTCGCGTTCGAACAGGACCACCGCAGCGTGTAGCGCACGGTGTCGCCGGGCGTGTAGAAGGCGTGCTCGACGGTCTTCGACACGGTGAGCGGAGCCGTCGCGGTCGCCGTGGAGGTCACCCCGGGAGCGGTGGCGGTGGGAGTGCCGTCGGGGAAGGTCATCGTCGGCACGAGCGTCCAGGTGGTGCCGTTCGGCGTCGTGTGGTTCGGCGGCGTGATCGTGATGCCGATCGTGCCGGCGACGCCCTCGGTGAGGTCGGCGAGCTGCACGACGAGGTCTCCCCCGGTCACCGACCAGGAGGTGATGAGCGGATTGGCGCCGACCGCGACCGTCCAGCTCGGGTCTGATGCGGCGCCCAGCGGGATCGTTACCGTCGGCGACTCGGCGCACGGCGAGGCGTTGATGTTGCTGCACGTGTACGACACCCGATAGCCGAATGCCGTGCCGGAGGGCTGCGACGCCGGCGAGAGCGCGGTGATGGTGATCGACGGGTTCGATGTCGGATCCGCGCTCGCGGACAACGGGGTCTGCATGCCCACCGCAATCGCGATGATCGCGAGGATCGCCGTCGCAGCGCACAGCATCCGTGGCACGCGCCGTGCGCCGCCGACAGACGTCTCCCCTTGCTTCGGCACTCTCGCACTCGCCTTCTGTCCGCGTCCAGGAGCGCACGCAGAAAAGCGCGCCCTTCTAGGAGACGCCACTCGTGGGGCATCGCTCACTCAGTTCTGCGCAAATCCCCTAGGTCTGGGGAACGATCGGTGAGCTCGCCCGGCGCGGCCTTCCGCGCGTGAGGCGCATAGAATCGACGACGCGCCCGCACCCCGGCGCATCACCGCTCGGCGGTCCGCGACCCGGATCGCCTGTCTCCGAGGACCCGCCATGTCCAGCGAACCCATCACCGTCTCCATCCGCCGCGAGGTCGATCCCGCACGCATCGCCGAGGCGACCGCGTGGGTGCAGACCGGTGTGAACATGGCGCACAAGTACCCCGGCTTCCTGGGCTCCGGGTGGGTGCGCGCGGGCGAGGACTCGCAGGTGTGGCATATGCTCTACCGCTTCGCGAACGAGGACACCCTCGTCGCCTGGGAGGGGTCAGGAGAACGCGCCTGGTGGCTGTCGATGGGCGAGGGGTTCATCCGCAGCGAACGATCGCGGCGCCGCAGCGGCATCGAAGGGTGGTTCGACGAGCCCGCCACCGGCACGATCACGCTCCCGACAGCGGAGGGCACAGCGACCGTCGCCGTCGTGAACGCCCCGCCGCGCTGGAAGCAGGCCGTCACCATCTGGCTCGGGTTCTTCCCGGTGAACCTCGCCTTCACGTACGCGATGAGCCCCGTGCCGGGGTGGGACGCGCTGCCGATCTGGCTCCGCGTGCTGTGCACCACCCTGGTACTGACCCCGATCATGACCTACTGGGTGCTGCCCTGGGTCACGCGCTCCCTGCGGAGTTGGCTCGCCCGCTGACCGTGCTCAGATCACGCCGACCGAGGTGAATGCGAGCTCGGCCGCACCCAGCAGCAGTCGATCGGCGGCGAGCGATGCCGAGAGGATGCGCAGACCCTCGACGTTCTCGGCCATCGCCCCGGTCGCGACGTCGGCGGCGAAGCCCTCCTGATCGCCCTCGACGAGCATCGCGAGGAACCCGCCGAGCACGACGACCGAGGGGTTGAGGATGTTCACGGCATCCGCGATCGCCTGCGCGAGCACCGCGCGCTGGCGTCGGCACTCATCCTGCGCCTCGCCGGGGTCAACGGATGCGGCAGCCAGCGCGTCCGCGAGCGTGGGGTCGTCCGCCGCCGGGAGACCGAGCACGGCGAGCAGCCGGGCGCGACTGACCGTGTCTTCGAGCACGACAGCGGCGCTGTCCTCCTCCGCGTCGGCGCGCACACGGTTCTGTCCGAACTCTCCGGCGTATCCGCCGACCCCTCCGACCGGCAGCCCGTGCACGATGATCCCGCCACCGATGCCCGAGGGGCCGCCGTTCAGATAGATGACGTCGTCCGCGCCCTCCGCGGCTCCGAAGAGATGCTCGGCGAGGGCGCCGAGGCTCGCGTCGTTGCCCACGGCGACCGGCAGCCCGGTGCGCGCGGCGACCAGAGCGCGCAGCGGCGCATCGACCCAGCCGAGGTGCGGCGCGTTGCGCACCAGCCCGTCGGCGGCACGCACGAGACCCGGCACCGCGATCCCGACACCGACGAGGCGAAAGTCGCGCAGAGCTCCTGTGCGCCAGCGCCCGATGACCTCGGCGATGAGCTCGGTGGTCGCCGAGGCGCTCAGCACCGCGTCGGACTCGATCCGCTCGCGCAGCGCGATCCCCCGCGCGAGATCCACCGCGGCGATCTCGACCGCGTCGACCTCGGGGTTCACCGCGATGACGACGCTCCTCGGCGAGGCCTCGACCACCGGCGACGGGCGACCGACCCTGCCGACAGGGTCGGGTTCGCGTTCCACGACCCAGCCGTCTCCGACCAGCTCGCCGACGAGATCGGCGACCGTCGACCTGTTCAGCCCGGTCGCCGTCGTCAGCTGGGCGCGCGACTGCGGGCCTCCCAGATGCACCAGCCGCAGGATGCGGGCGAGATTGCGGGCGCGCACCCCGTCGCCGTTGTCCTTCGGCGCAGCATCCGTCGTCACATCGTCCTCCGTCGGGGTTCGGCGTCTCAGTCTAGAAGGCTGGACATCGGCATCCTCAGGTTATATGTTGTTGCTCACAACAATTTACGGGAAGCCGCCGTGCGGCACCATGCGAAGGAGCATCATGAGCCTCACCCCCACCCGCGCCGACAAGTTCTCGTTCGGCCTGTGGACCGTCGGCTATAACGGGGCCGACCCGTTCGGCGGCCCCACCCGCCCGGCGCTCGACGTCGTGCACGCGGTCGAGAAGCTCTCGGAGCTGGGCGCCTACGGACTCACGTTCCACGACGACGACCTGTTCGCGTTCGGATCCACCGACGCCGAGCGTCAGACCCAGATCGATCGTCTGAAGGTCGCGCTCGCCGACACCGGTCTGATCGTGCCCATGGTCACGACGAACCTCTTCTCGGCTCCGGTGTTCAAAGACGGCGGCTTCACCTCCAACGACCGCCAGGTGCGCCGCTTCGCGCTGCGCAAGGTGCTGCGCAACCTCGACCTCGCCGCAGAGCTCGGGGCGAAGACGTTCGTGATGTGGGGCGGACGCGAAGGGGCAGAATACGACTCCGCGAAGGATGTCCGCAGCGCGCTCGAGCGCTACCGCGAGGCCGTCAACCTGCTCGGCGACTACGTGACCGACAAGGGCTACGACATCCGCTTCGCCATCGAGCCGAAGCCGAACGAGCCGCGCGGCGACATCCTGCTGCCCACGCTCGGCCACGCGATCGCGTTCATCGACTCGCTCGAGCGCCCCGAACTCGTCGGTGTGAACCCCGAGGTCGGTCATGAGCAGATGGCCGGACTCAACTTCACCGCCGGCATCGCGCAGGCCCTGTTCCACGGCAAGCTGTTCCACATCGACCTCAACGGCCAGCGCGGCATCAAGTACGACCAGGACCTGGTGTTCGGCCACGGCGACCTGCACAACGCCTTCTCACTCGTCGACCTTCTCGAGAACGGCGGCCCTTCGACAGGCTCAGGGTCCCAGCTGGTCCCCGCGTACGACGGCCCCCGCCACTTCGACTACAAGCCGAGCCGCACCGAGGACGAGACCGGAGTCTGGGACTCGGCCGCCGCCAACATGCGCACCTACCTGCTGCTGAAGGAGCGGGCCGCGGCATTCCGCGCCGACCCCGAGGTGCAGGAGGCCCTGGCCGCCGCGCGCGTGATCGAGCTCGCCGCCCCCACTCTCGGCGAGGGCGAGTCGTACGACGACCTGCTCGCGGACCGCAGCGCCTACGAGGACTTCGACGCCCACGCCTACTTCGGGGGCAAGGGCTTCGGATTCGTGCGGCTGCAGCAGCTCGCCACCGAGCACCTGCTCGGCGCCCGCTGAGTCCGACGATGGCACTCGCGCTCGGGGTCGACTCCTCGACCCAGTCCTGCAAGGTGGTCGTGACGGATGCGACGACCGGCGCCGTCGTGCGCACCGGTCGCGCCGCGCATCCGGACGGCACCGCGGTCGACCCCGAGTCGTGGTGGACGGCGCTCAATGCCGCGATCGCCGCGGCCGGAGGGCTCTCCGGCGTCGAAGCGTGGGCCATCGGCGGACAGCAGCACGGGATGGTGGCACTCGATGCCTCCGGCGCCGTCATCCGCGACGCACTGCTGTGGAACGACACCCGCTCCGCCGACGCCGCGACCGACCTCGTGACCGAGTTCGGCGCCCAGGACCTGGTCGCGCGCACCGGCGTCGTGCCCGTGGCATCGTTCACGATCTCGAAACTGCGCTGGCTGCGCGACCACGAGCCCGAGAACGCGGCGCGGGTCGCGGCGGTCGCCCTGCCGCACGACTGGCTGACCTGGCGCCTGCGCGGCTACGGGCCCGCCGGCGCGGAGGCGGCACCCCTCGGGCCTGTGCTGGAGGAGCTCGTCACCGACCGCTCCGACGCCTCGGGCACGGGGTACTGGAACCCCACCACCGGGGAGTACGACCGGGCGCTGCTCGTCGCCGCGCTGGGTCACGACGCGGTGCTGCCGCGCGTGCTCGGCGCGGAGGAGTCGGTGCAGGATGCCGCCGGGCGGCGCGTCGGCCCCGGAGCAGGTGATAACGCCGCCGCCGCGTTCGGGCTCGGCGCCGGTCCCGGCGATGTGGTGGTGTCGATCGGCACCAGCGGCACGGTCTTCGCCGTGAGCGAGCATCCGTCCGCCGACCCCTCCGGGATCATCGCGGGCTTCGCCTCGGCCGACGGCCACTTCCTTCCGCTGGTGTGCACGCTCAACGCGGCGCGGGTGCTCGATGTGACCGCGGCGCTGCTCGGCGTCGACCACGACGAGCTGAGCCGTCTCGCACTGGCGGCCCCGGCGGGTGCGACCGGACTCACCCTGGTCCCCTACTTCGAGGGTGAGCGCACGCCGAACCTGCCCGACGCGACCGCGACGCTCAGCGGCATGACCCTCGCCTCGACGACGCGAGAGAACCTGGCGCGCGCCGCGGTGGAGGGGATGCTGTCGGGACTCGGCGCCGGTCTCGACGCATTGCGGGAGGCCGGAGTGCCCCTGCGGCGCGCGCTGCTGATCGGCGGCGGCGCGCAGTCCGCCGCGGTACGGGCCATCGCGCCGGAGGTGTTCGGCATCCCGGTGGAGGTCCCGTCGGCGGACGAGTACGTCGCGCTCGGCGCCGCCCGTCAGGCCGCCGCGCTGCTGCGGTAGCCGGGGTGTGGGCGCGGGCGCGCCACCTGCAGGAAGATCGGCCGGATGCAGGAGCATCCGCCGGCGATTCCTCCTGCCGATGGCGAAATCTCCTGCAGATGGCGCGGATACCGGGGGGGATGCCGCGGGCGTCTGACCCGGTCGTCTGACCGTCGGGGTGCGCCATCGGGTCGTGCCGCGAGGTCACGCCGCCGCCACCTGCAGGAGGATCGGCCGGATGCAGGAGCATCCGCCGGCATTTCCTCCTGCCGATGGCGAGATCTCCTGCAGATGGCGCGGATGCCGGGGGGCGGATGCCGGGGCGCGGATGCCGCGAGGCCGGGGCCGGGGCCGGGGCCGGGGACGAGGATCCCCGGGCCCGGACAGACCTAGACGGCGAAGATCCGCCAGGACGCGGCGTGCGTCGCGCCGGGCGCCAGGGTCACCAGGTCGACGCCGGAGTTGAAGGCGTCGGGCGGACACGTCATCGGCTCGACCGCGAGGCCGATGCGGTGCGTCGTCGGAACTGCAGGGGTGTCGGCGGTGTGCACCTGCACCCACGGGCATCCCTCGTCCCACGCGAGTCCGACTCCGGTACCGGCAGCGGTCACCAGACGCACTTCGGCGATGCCATCCGTGCGGGCGAGCTCGGCGAAGGCGTGGTCGATGAACACGTCGCCGATCGGCCGCGCGTCGCGGAAGTCCCACTCCGGATGCTCCGTCACCGGTTCCACCGCCACCGGGCTCAGCCGGTCCGGCGTCACGGTCAGCACCTCGGATGCCGGGAGCGTGAGCGTCCAGTCGTCGACGCGTCCGGGACCGGCGACCAGGTACGGATGCGGTCCGGTGCCCCAGGGTGCAGCATCCGCGCCGATGTTGCGCGCGGTCACGGTCTGGCGCAGCCCGTCGGCCTCCAGACGGTACTCGACCTCGACCTCGATGCGGAACGGGTACCCGGTCTGCGGCTCGATCACCGCGGCGAGCGCGACGCGGTCGTCGAGCACGAGGCGATCCTCGAACTCGGCCCAGACGAGGAGTCCATGCAGCGCCTGAGCGCGCGCGGGCTCGGTGAGCGCCAGCTGGTGCTCGACCCCGGCGAAGCGATAACGCCCGTCGACGATGCGGTTGGGCCACGGCGCGAGGGTCGCACCGCGGTAGCCCGGCCGCACCTCATCCGCGCCGAACGGCACGACCAGGTCGCGACCGTCGAACGTCAGCGCCCGCAGGGACGCTCCGACGCTCGCGATGTCGGCGTCATAGCCGTGGCCCGTGATGCGCAGCTGCCGTCCGGAGCGCGGAGCCATCAGAGGCCCCTCGCCAGGCTCAGGGACCCAGCGCTCAGGCGGGGCGTTCCCATCAGAGTCCCTGCGCCAGGCGGTAATACGCCTGGTTCCAACGGACCTGCTTCTGGAACTCCGGCAGTGTGGTGCTGTCGTCGATCACCAGCAGTTCGACCTCGGCCATCTCGGCGAAGTCGCGGAACGCCTCGATGCCGACCGCGGTCGACATGACGGTGTGGTGCGCGGCGCCTGCCGTCAGCCAGGCGGCGGCGCTGGTGGTGAAGTCCGGCTGCGGCTTCCACACCGCGCGGCCGACCGGGAGCTTCGGCAGCGATGCGCGCGGCGGCACGTTCTCGACCACGTTCGCGGTGAGCCGGAAGCGGTCGCGCATGTCGCTGAGCGCGACGACGACGGCGGGGCCGGGGTCGGCTGTGAACACCAGGCGCACCGGGTCGTCCTTGCCGCCGATGCCGAGCGGGTGGATCTCGAGCGTGGGCTTCGCGGTGGTCAGCGACGGCGACACCTCGAGCATGTGCGCGCCGAGGATCAGCTCATCGCCCGGGGTCATGTCGTAGGTGTAGTCCTCCATGAGGCTCGCGCCGCCGGGCAGCCCTGCGCCCATGACGTTGGCGATGCGCACGAGCACGGCGGTCTTCCAGTCGCCCTCGGCGCCGAAGCCGTAGCCCTCGGCCATGAGGCGCTGCACCGCGAGACCGGGCAGCTGCTTCAGCGCACCCAGGTCCTCGAACGAGGTCGTGAAGGCGCCGAAGCCGCCCTCCTCCAGGAAGGAGCGCAGCCCGACCTCGATCGCGGCGCCGTCGCGCAGCGAGGAGTGCCGGTCGCCGCCGCGGCGCAGTTCAGGGGCGACCTCGTACAGCTCCTCGTACTCCGCGACCAGGGCGTCGATCGCCGAATCGGATGCCGCAGCCACGGCCTCCGCCAGCTCGTTCACGCCCCACGTGTTGACCTGCACGCCGAAGCGCAGCTCGGCCTCGGTCTTGTCGCCCTCGGTGACGGCGACGAAGCGCATGTTGTCACCGAAGCGCGCGAGCTTCAGGTCGCGAGACGCGGCGAGGCCGGCCGCCGCCCGCTGCCAGGTGCCGAGCTCGCGGCGCAGGCGCGGGTCGGACGCGTGGCCGACGATGGTCTTGCGCGGCACACCGAGACGGGTCTGGATGTACCCGAACTCGCGGTCGCCGTGCGCGGCCTGGTTCAGGTTCATGAAGTCGAAGTCGATGTCGGCCCAGGGCAGCTCCACGTTCGCCTGCGTGTGCAGGTGCGCGAGCGGCTTCTGCAGCGCGTCGAGCCCGGCGATCCACATCTTCGCGGGGCTGAAGGTGTGCATCCAGGCGACGAGCCCGATCACGCGGTCGTCAGCGTTGGCCTCCAGCGCGGTGCGCTTGATGGCGGCGGCATCCGTCAGCACGGGCTTCCAGACGATCTTCACCGGCACCTCGGCCGACTCGTCGAGCAGCCGCGCGATCTGCTGCGACTGCTCAGCCACCTGGGCGAGCGTCTCGGGACCGTAGAGGTGTTGGCTGCCGGTCAGGAACCAGACCTCGTAGCCGTCGAGGGAGGTGGTGAGTGCCATGGAGATGCCTTTCAGGTGGTATTCGCTGCGCTTGTCGAAGCGTCAGAGCGATGCGACGGCGGCGGCCTCGACGGCCAGACCCGCCCGGTAACGATCGAGGTAGGAGGCGAAGCCGGCGACATCCGCCGGATCGGGGTCGGCGACCGTGACGGATGCCGCAGCGAAGACCTGCTCGTCGAGGTACGCGCCCAGGACGAGGTCGTCGGAATGCGCGAGGTAGGAGGCGAGCACCGCAATGCCCCATGCCCCACCCTCGGAGGCGAGTTCACCGACCGCGACCGGCGCGGCGAGCGCACCCGCGAGGAAGCGCTGGGCGACACCCGCGGTGCGGAACATGCCGCCGTGCGCGAACATCCGGTCCAGCCCGACGCCCTCCGCGGTCAGCGTCTGCATGCCGAGGGCGAGCGTGCCGAAGACGCCGTACAGCTGCGCGCGGACGAAGTTGGCGAGGCTGAACTCGCTGTCGGGCGTGCGCACGAACAGCGGACGTCCTGCCGTGAGCCCGGCGATGGGCTCCCCCGCGAGGTAGTTGTAGGCGAGCAGGCCGCCGGCATCCGCCTCGCCCGCGAGGGCCTCACGGAACAGCACGTCGAACACGGCGTCGTCGTCGAGCGGCTGCCCGGCGGCAGCGGAGAAGCGCGTGAAGAGCCCAGCCCACGCCGCGAGCTCGCTGGCCCCGTTGTTGCAGTGCACCATGGCGACGGCATCTCCCGCCGGCGTGGTGACGAGATCCAGCTCGTCGTGCGCCTCGGACAGCGGATGCTCGAGCACCACCATCGCGAAGATGCTCGTCCCCGCGCTCACGTTGCCGGTGCGCGGTGCGACGGCGTTCGTTGCCACCATCCCGGTACCTGCATCACCCTCGGGCGGGCAGAGCGGGATGCCGGGGCGCAGCGCTCCGGTGGGATCGAGCAGTGCGGCGCCGGCGGCCGTGAGGGCCCCGGCACCCGCGCCCGCCACCTTCACGGCCGGGAGCAGTGCGGTCAGCGGCGCGGGCAGCCGGTCGCCCGCGAGCGCGGCGTAGGCCTCCAGCATTCCCGCGTCGTAGTCGGCCGTCGCCGAATCGATCGGGAACATGCCGGAGGCATCGCCGACGCCGAGCACCCGCTCGCCGGTGAGCTGCGTGTGCACGTAGCCGGCGAGAGTGGTGACGAAATCGAGCTGCGGCACATGAGGCTCCGCGTCGACGACGGCCTGGTGCAGATGCGCGATCGACCAGCGCAGCGGGATGTTCACACCGAGGGTCTCGCTGAGCTCTGCCGCCGCGACGCCGGTGTTCGTGTTGCGCCAGGTGCGGAACGGCACCAGCAGTTCGCCCTGCTCGTCGAAGGCGAGGTAGCCGTGCATCATCGCCGAGATGCCGATGGCCCCGAACGTGTCGGGGCGGATGCCGTGCTGCTGCTCGGCATCGGCGACGAGGTCGGCGAATGCGGCCTGCAGGCCCGTCCAGACCTCATCGAGGGCGTACGTCCACAGCCCGCCTTCGAGCCGGTTCTCCCAGGCGAAGGAGCCGGTCGCGAGCACCTCGGTCGCGTCGGAGCCGATCAGGCAGGCCTTGATGCGGGTGGACCCCAGCTCGATGCCGAGGCTGGTGCGACCGGCGGCGATGTCGTCGCGAGCCGCTGAGTCCTGTCGAGCGGTCATCGACGGGCATCCGCACTCTGGCCGTACACGTTCTGGTACCGGTCGTACAGGCGGTCGATGGACTCCTGCGGGATCGGGATCAGCGGACCGGCCTCGCGGGCGATATGCACCGTGCGGGCGACGTCCTCGACCATGACCGCGGCCTTCACGGCATCCTTCGCATCGGCGCCGATCGTGAACGGGCCGTGGTTCTGCATCAGGACGGCCCGCGAGCGGTGCCCGCGGAGGGTCTCGACGATGCCGCGTCCGATCGAGTCGTCGCCGATGATCGCGAACGGACCGATCGGCACCGGACCACCGAACTCGTCGGCCATCGCGGTGATCACGCAGGGGATCTCCTCGCCCCGCGCGGCCCAGGCCACCGCGTAGGTCGAGTGCGTGTGCACGACCCCGCCGACCTCGGGCATGTTCCGGTAGACGTAGGCGTGCGCCGCGGTGTCGCTGGAGGGCGAGCGGTCGCTGCCGGGAGTGCCGGGGATCACGGCGCCGTCGAGATCGCACAGGATCATGTTCTCGGGCGTGAGGTCGTCGTAGGAGACGCCGGACGGCTTGATCACGAACAGGTCGGCGCCAGGCACCCTGCCCGAGACGTTGCCTCCCGTCCAGACGATGAGGCCGTAGCGCACGAGCTCGCTGTGCAGCCGGGCGACATCGGCGCGGACGGAGGCGATCGCGCTCTCGACGGCAGGATCGAACGTGGGGGCGGCGTTGCTCACAGGTACCTCTGGGGGTTCACGGCCGATCACTGTGACCGGTCACAGAAGTGTGTCACGGGGGCCTCGGGTGCGTCAAGCACGCGCTCGGGCAGAGGCGGCGTGTTCACAACTCCGCAGATTCGCAACACACAATCCGCCTCGCTTGCGTCGTTGCGGGCCGCCGCGCGGCCGCAGTGTGATCCTCCGTGATCAATTGAGGAGTTATGGACGACAGCCGGGCAGCCGCCGCTAGCGGGGCGGAGCCACCGAGGCGCGGGCGATCAGCTCGGGGGCGACCGGGGCCAGAGTCTCGGTGCCCGCACCGCCGATCGCGGCGGCGACGGCCCGGCGCGCGAGCTCGTCGAAGTCCTGCCGCACGGTGGTGAGCTGCGGCCAGTAGTAGGCGGCATCCGGGATGTCGTCGAACCCGACCACGCTGATGTCGCCGGGCACCGCGAGCCCGGCCTCGTGGAGTCCGCCGAGCAGACCGAGCGCCATCTGGTCGTTGGCCGCGAACACCGCCGTGACCCCGGACGCCCGCACCGCGGCGACGGCTGCGTAGCCCGATCCGGCCGACCAGTCACCCTCGATCACGGGCCCGGCGTCCAGGCCACGGGCGGCGAGTTCGGCCGCGAAGCCCTCCGTCCGCGACTCGGCCTCGAGCCAGTCGGCCGGGCCGGCGAGGTGCGCGATGCGCGTGTGGCCGGCGTCAGCCAGAGCGGCGACGGCCAAGCGGGCGCCCGCGGCCTGATCGACCGACAATCCAGGGGCACCACGCCCCGCGGAGTGCAGCGTGATCACCGGCACGTCGATGCGCAGGTCGTCGAGGGCGGCCAGGGTGCGGGCGTGCGGAGCCACCACCACGATGCCCTCGACACCCTGCGCGACCAGGTGGTCGACGGCGGCGACGACAGCCGCGGCATCCCCGGCATCAGCGAACGCGGCGCTGACCCAGTACCCCGCATCACGCGCCGAGGCCTCGAGGGCGGCGATGCTGCGCGAAGGCCCGTACTGCAGCGCGTCAGAGGCGAGCACGCCGAGCGTGCGGGAGCGGCGGGTACCCAGCGCACGGGCCGCGTTGTTCATGCGGTAGCCGAGCTCCGCCATGGCAGCGCGCACGCGCTCCTGCGTCTCGGGAGCGACATCGGGGTGGTCGTTCAGCACCCGCGACACGGTCTGCCGAGAGACCCCGGCACGGGCGGCGACGTCACGCACGCCGACGGTTCGGCGGGGCTCGCTGCTCGTGTCACTCACGCCGATGAGTGTACGGCGTGCGGGACAAGCCGACGGCGCAGCTCCGTCCGTCACAGAGAGGACGGACGGAGCCGACGCGTCACCGCACGGAACCCAGATGCTCCATCAGGGCGCCGATGCCGAACTCCCAGCGGGGGATCTCCTCCGACCGACCGACGACGTTGGACAGGGTCCCCAGGTGAGGACTACTGATCTCGACGAGGTCACCGAGCTTGTGCGTGAACCCCTCCCCCGTGCGTCCACGGTCAACCGTGGGCGTGAACAGCGTTCCCGTGAACAGCGCGAAGCCATCGGGGTACTGGTGGTGCGCTCCGTGCACCGCACGCACGAGCTCTTCGAAGGAACGACTGATCTGCCCCATGTTGCTGGTGTCCATGAGGGAGAATCCATCATCGCCGTGAATCGCGAGATGGATGACCTCCTCCCTCAGCGAATCGATCGTGAAATCACCTTCGAACAGTCGCACGAATGGACCTATCGCGGTGGATCCGTTGTTGTCTTTCGCCACCCCCAGGAGCAACGCGCTCCGGCCCTCGACATCGCGCAGATTGACGTCATTCCCCAGCGTGGCGCCGCGCGGAGTTCCCGACGAATCCACGATGAGCACCAGCTCCGGCTCGGGGTTGCTCCAGTCAGAGAACCGCGGCACCCCGATCGGTTGACCGAACCCGACGGCAGAGAGTACGGGGCCTTTCGTGAAGACCTCCGGATCGGGACCGATGCCCACCTCCAGATACTGCGACCACAGGCCGCGCCCTACGAGCAGGGACTTGACGCGCTGCGCATCGGCGCTCCCCGGTCGTACCGTGAGCGCATCGGGCCCGATCGCCGCCAGCAGCGCCTCACGAACCTCATCCGAGCGTGCGGCGTCACCCCTGGTCTGCTCCTCGATCAGGCGCTCGACCAGACTCCCGGCGAAGGTCACCCCGCACGCCTTGATCACCTGGAGATCGATTGGCGCGAGGAGTCGCGCGCCCTCCCGATCGTCCGAGTGCGACGCGCGCACCAGCAGGTCCACGTCCCAGTCGGATCCCGCGCATGCTGACACCACGATTTCTGCCGCGTCCTGTCGTTCGAGGAGCTGCGACACGGTCTGCACATGAGCGCTGAGGTCCGCGACCCGGCCTCTATGCACCCCGACGACGCAAGGACCACCTGTTGCAGGGTCGAAGATTCGCCCCACGAGGATGGCATCATCATTCGGAAGCACAGTCATCCCGGTCATTCGCCTGCTCCATCCGCGCGAAGGGGCAGTTCGCCGTCGATCCTCTGCGGCACGCCGTCCGGGTTCTCGTCTCGGAGCTCAGGCGGCAGAAGGCGCGCCGGGACGTCTTGGAAGGTGACGGTGCGTTGGAACCGGTCGATCGCCGCGGTTCCGACCGACGTCGTGCTGCTGGTGGCTGCCGGATATGGCCCTCCATGATGCTGTGCGAAGGTGACGGCGACGCCCGTCGGCCATCCGTTCCACACGATCCGACCGCTGTGGTCCGCGAGCACCCCGAGCAACGCCTCGACGTCATCTTCGTCCTCCGCGTGCACGGTGGATGTGAGCTGTCCCCCGACCAGAGGGGCGAGCTGGGCGAGCTGCTCGGCATCGCGGTACTCGACCACCACGCTGGCGGGCCCGAACATCTCGCGTTCGAGAAGTTCCGGTCGTTCGAACAACGTGTCTGCCGAGATGCGCAGGAGCGTGAGCGGCGGCGCTGCCTCCTGCGAGGGACCTCCATGCAGCAGATCGACGCCGGCAAGTGCGGCGAAGTCGTCGAGCGACTCCTCGAAGCCGCGACGGATGCCGGAGGTGAGCAGCAACGACGGCACGCTCTCTTCCGCCTCCGCCGCAGCGACGATGACCTCAGCAGCGCCCATCGGGACAACCAAGAATCCGGGCTTCGTGCAGAACTGGCCGCGACCGAGCGCCACCGACCCGAGATAGCCCTGCGCGATCGTCGATGCTCGACGCTCCCATGCGGCCTGCGTGACGAACACCGGGTTCGTGCTTCCCAGCTCGCCGAAGAACGGGATCGGTTCGGGACGCGCGGCGGCGATGTCGAACAGGGCACGACCGGCTGCTGTTGAGCCCGTGAAGGCGACCGCCTTGACCAGCGGATGCCGCACGAGCTCGACACCTTCTTGGTGCCCCTCCACGAGCGCGAAGCTGCCCGGCGGCAATCCAGCGGATTCCAGCGCCTCGACGACGATCTGCGCCGTCCGGCGCGCGAGACGCGGATGCGCGGGGTGGGCCTTGTGGACAACCGGACATCCGGCTGCCAGGGCCGACGCGGTATCTCCCCCCGCGACGCTGAAGGCGAATGGGAAGTTGGAGGCGCCGAAGACGGCGACGACGCCGACCGGCCGAGCCGTGGACCGAAGATCTGGACGAGGCCCCATCGACCATGCGTCATCCGCATGGTCGATCGTCGCCCCGAGGCGCACCCCACGTGCGCTTTCATCGCCGAGAAGTCGCAGCTGGAAGATCGTGCGTGTCAGCTCACCCTCCAGGCGCGCCGCCGCGAGATGGGTCTCTTCATGCGCGAGTTCGACCAGCTCGCGTCGGCCCGATTCGAGACCCGCAGCGATTGCGTGCAGTCCGCGTCTGCGGAGCGTCGGCGACGAGGCCCCGCGAGTTCGATGGGCTCTGTCAGCAGCCAGGACCGCTTCGTCGACGTCGATCATTTTTCCGGGCCTCCGCATCCATGTGGCATCCACGGAGCGTCAACGCCACATACGCATTAATTCTGATTAAAGCAGTATGCCCTATGCGTGACCCAAGTCAAACGGCGGTTCTCCGCTCGTCAGATCCTGGTCGGATTCCCGCAGTGCGTAGCGCATCGCGGCCTCGGCGATCGGAACCGATCCCTGGCGGATCGCCTCGAGCACGGCCCGGTGGTCGGGGACGGGGTCGTGCCATCGCGCTCCGGGGTGGTGCTGGATGCGATTACGAGCGCTCAACGCGTGGATGACGACCGTATCGAGGCGCACGAACAGCTCGTTGTGCGTGGCACTGAGGATCAGGAGATGGAAGTCGAGGTCCGCCTCCGCCAGACGGTCGACGTTCTCTCCGGCCGCCTGGAATGCGGCAAAGGCACCGTCCAGCCTGGCCAGGTCCTCCGCGGTGCGGTGAGAGGCCGCGAGCCCCGCAGCGGCGGGCTCGATCGCATCGCGCAGTTGGGAGAGATCGACCAGGAGCTGGTCATCGTCACGCTGCGCCTCCCGGCGCCACATCATCACATCCGTGTCGAGCAGCTTCCAGGACTCACGACTGGTCACGAAGGTGCCGCGCTTCTGCCAGGAGTCGATGAGCCCCTTCTCGCGGATCACGCGCAGAGCCTCACGGACGACGGACTTGCTCACGCCGAGTTCCGGCTCCAGAGCCTCGACATCGATGCGCGTTCCGGGAGGGTAGTCCCCCCGCACGATACGCAGGCCGAGTCGCTCCACGACCTCGCCGTGCAGTCCACGCCCCGGATACTCAGCCATGGAGATCGACTCTAGCGGTCGAGGTTTGCCTTTGCGGACTCGTGCTTGTATTTTCCATATTAATCATTATTATTCTACTGGGCGGGAACCCTCCGCCTCCCCCGCACTGATTTACAAAGGAGTAAATGATGTCTTCTCGTGCCGCACGACGCCTGCTCACCACCGCAGGTGCGCTGGCCGCCGCGACGACCGTGATCGCCGGCTGCTCGTCTGGTGGTTCTCCCACCGAAGGCAGCGCCGGCCCCGTCACCATCACACTCGCCGCCTCGACTCTGGGAGACCCCGGCCGCGGTCCCGGGTTGCAGGCATTGATCGATGATTTCAACGCCGACCAGGATGAGGTCAAGGTCGAACCGGCGTCGGTGCCGTACCCGACGTTCGGTCAGACCGTCCTCACCCAGCTCGGTGGCGGCGAAGGCCCCGACCTCATCCGATTCGACATGCCGGAGTTCGAAGCCGCGGCATCCGCCGGGCTCCTCGAACCACTCGACGAGCGGCTCGATGTCGACGCGCTGGATCTGCTGCCCGGTCCCGACAAGTACATGACGGTCGACGACCACCGCTACGGCGTGATCTTCGAGGCTGCCAACTACGGCCTGTTCTACAACGCGGATCTCATCCCGAACCCGCCGACCACATTCGACGAGTTCGTGCAGGTCGCCACCTCTACGACCTCCGGTGACGTCTATGGCCTGGCGTTCCGTCAGACGCAGGCCGAGGAGGCCGGGGTGTGGCAGGACATCTTCAACTATGTCTACGGATTCGGAGGCGAGTGGTCTGACGGCGAGAAGCTCACGCTGAACTCACCAAAGGTAGTCGCCGGCCTGGAGGCGTTCCAGCAGCTCTACGACGCCAACGTGATCCCCAAGGGCGCTGATGCCGCCACGTTCCGGAAGATGTTCGCGCAGGGCAAGGTCGGCATGGAGCTCAACAACGGCGGGTACGCGACCGCGACCGTCAACGCGAACCCGGATCTCAACTTCGACGTCGTCCGCATCCCGTTTCCCGTGGAGAAGCAAGGAGCACTCCTTGCCCCGATCGTCATCAACGGCAACAGCGCACACAAGGATGCGGCGATGACGTTCATCAACTGGCTCCTCGAGCCAGAGCAGCAGCAGCAACTGCAGAGCGTCCTCGGCGCGAGCAGCGTCGCAACGGTGACTGAGCGCAGCGCTGAGAGCCTGGCGGAGGCCCCGTACCTAGCCGTGCTCGATGAACTCACCGAGACCGGCGTCCCGCAGGTCGTGCTGGGGTTCGGCGCGGAGACTCCGGACATCCGCCGGATCGTGGTGACCGAGGTGCTCGCCGCGCTTCAGGGCACGCAGGACATGAAGACCGCGATGGATAAAGCCCAGGAGCAGGCGACAGCCCTCGTCGGCGGCTGACCGCGATGGTGGCGCGCCTCGCACGGCGCGCCACCATCATCCGCACACCCGAACCCTTCGAGAGTGAGAACGAAATGAGCCAGGGGATCGCTCACAGACGCCGTCGTCGGCGCAGCCCGCTCGGCAGTCGGTGGACGCCGTACATCTTCCTTGCGCCGGCTGCGGCGTACATCATCCTGTTCCAGCTGGTTCCGTTGGTGCAGGAGATCTATCTGAGCTTCACCAAGACGAGCCTCCTCAACCCGTCCCACAGCGTGTGGGTGGGATTCGACAACTACGTCGCCGCCTTCCAGAGCGACACCTTCCAGCAGACGCTCCTGGTGACACTGGTGTACGTCGTGGTGTGCGTGCTCGGCAGCGTCGGCATCGGGCTGCTGGTCGCCCTGTTGCTGAACTCCCGCTTCCCCGGGCGCGGTATCGCCCGGGCATTGGTGACGATCCCCTGGGCGGCCCCCGGTATTGCGATCGCCCTCATCGCGGTGTGGATGCTCAACGCGCAGTACGGCGTTCTGACACGCCTCTTGACGTCGTGGGGTATCGATGTCGGAGACAGCGGGGTTCTGAACAACCCCGACCTGGCGCTCCCGGCGATCCTGATCACCACGATCTGGCAGCTGTTTCCCTTCACCGCGGTGGTGCTGCTCTCCGCCCTGCAGTCGGTACCGGAGGAACTCGTCGAGGCCGCACACATGGACGGCGCGAATCGATGGTGGAGCTTCCGAGTGGTGACCTGGCCGGTGATCAAGCCGACGGTCGGGCTCATCGCCGTGCTCATGGCCATCTGGTCGATCCGTCGTTTCGAACTGATCTGGTTGATGACCAGGGGTGGTCCTCTCGGGTCCACGCGCACTCTCGTGATCGATCTGTACTCCCAAGCCTTCGATTCGAAACAGCTCGGTATGGCCGCCGCGATCGGAATGGTTGGGATCGTCATCTCGCTCATCATCGTCGTCGGTGCGCGACTGATCACCACCGCTGCGGAGAGGAACTCATGAAAACCCGTGCCCGTTTCGGCGTCACGTTCCGGATGCTTGCCGTCCTGGTCGTCCTCGGCGTGGTGGCCTTCCCGCTCTACTGGATGTTCGTCACGGCGCTGACCGGCGATGAAGCCCTCTTCAGCGGAACACCGCAGTTCCTCCCTGACCTTTCGCGCATCGGCGTGTTCGCCGATGCGCTCGCACAGGGCGACGTGCTGCGCTGGCTGCTGAACAGCTTCATCGTCGCGACCGGCACCATGGTCGTCGCGATCGCCTTCGGCATCCCACTGGCCTACGCGCTCTCCCGTTTCAGCTTCGCGGGGAAGTTCCTCGTCGCACTGGCACTCTTCTTCACGCAGATGCTGCCGGAGGCGCTGCTCGTCGTTCCACTCTTCGCGATCTTCCGCGAGACCGGCCTTCTCAACTCACTGCTGGGATTGATCCTCGCCGATGCGGCGTTCGTGCTGCCGGTCGTCGCACTCATCTTGATGGGGGCGTTCAACGGCATCCCTCGCGAGGTCGATGAGGCGGCTCGAGTGGACGGCGCTCGCCCTGCCGGTGTGCTGTTCAGGATTCTCGTCCCGTTGATCACCCCCGCGATCGCAGCGGGCGCGGTCATCGCGTTCTTCACCGCCTGGAACGAGTACGTCTTCGCGGTGACGTTCATCTACGACAAGGAGCTTCAGCCGGCATCCGTCGGCGTCGCCGGCTACATCGGCGAACAGGACACGTCCATTCAGACCATCATGGCGGTCGCGCTGATCTTCACGCTTCCTGCCGTCGCGTTCTACCTGTTCGCGCAGAAGTACGTCGTCGCCGGCATGACCGCCGGCGCTGTCAAGGGATAAGGAATCACACTTCCATGAAGATCACGCATCTCGATGCGCTCACCGTCGACTTCTACCGCACGAACCTCATCATCGTGCGCCTGCATACCGACGAGGGACTGGTAGGGATCGCGGAAGCCACCCTCGAAGGGCAGGAGCTCGCCGTTCAAGGGGCGATCGCGATCCTCGGCGAAGCTGTGAAGGGTAAAGATCCGACACGTATCTCGCAGACGATCTACGAGCTTCAGCGCAACGCCTATTGGCGCGGTGGCCCTGTGACGATGACTGCGCTCAGCGCTCTCGAGATGGCGATGTGGGATGTCACTGCCAGGTCGTTGGGCGTTCCGGTCTATGCCCTTCTCGGCGGTCAGACCCGTGACCGGGTGCGCGCATACGCCAACGGGTGGTACTCGGGCGCCGTCACGCCGGAGGACTTCGCCGAGGCAGCGCTGCGAACGCTGGAGACAGGGTTCCGCGGCCTCAAATGGGACCCATTCGAAGCCGCCGATCTGACAGTCTCGGATCGCGACCTCGACCGGATGCTCGAGCCGGTGGCTGCGGTGCGGGAAGCTGTCGGCGATGACATCGAACTCTTCATCGAAGGACACGGACGGTTCGACGTACCTTCGGCGATCAAGGTGGCGCGCAGGATCGAGAGGTTCAACCCTGTGTTCTTCGAGGAACCGTGCCCGCCGGACGGGATCGATGCGTTGATGGAGATCCGTTCGAAGTCCCCCGTGCCGATCGCGGCAGGGGAACGCTGGTTCGGTCGCCGGGAGTTCGTCCCCGTGCTCGCACGCCAGGCGGTGGACTTCATCCAGCCTGATGTGACGCACGCGGGCGGCCTTCTCGAACTGAGCTTCATCTCCACCCTCGCCGCGACGTACTACGTGCCGTTCGCACCGCACAACCCGAGCGGTCCCTTGAGCACAGCAGCGACCCTGCAGCTGGGCGCAACGCTCCCGAACTTCCGCTACCTCGAGATCATGGCGACGGACGTCCCCTGGCGGACGGAGATCTCGAACGAGCGTGTGACACTCACCGACGAAGGCGACATCATGATCCCCGATGGTGCGGGCTTCGGCATCGAGCTGAACCTGGAGGCGATCGCCGAGCACCCCTACACCCCGCATCCGATGAGGATCTTCGACGACGCCGTCGCCGATATCCGCCCCGACGATGCGCGCTCCTATTTCGTGAAGCCGGGCGAGTAGCCTCGCAGCCGTGCCACTCTGGTGACATGCGCATCGCTCTCACTGGTTCATCCGGCAAGCTCGGCAGCGTCGTCGCTCGGGAACTCCGCGCCAACGGCTACGAGGTCATCGGCATGGATGTCGCTGGCACCCGCGGCCCCGATTTCGTGCAGGTCGACCTCACCGATTACGGCCAGGTCATCGACGCTTTCACGGCCGTGGGCGACCGGCATGACGGCATCGACGCCGTCGTGCATCTGGGGGCGATCCCGGCCCCCGGCATCCGCAGCGACGTCGCGACCTTCCACAACAACATGCCCGCCACGTTCAACGTGTTCTGGGCCGCGGTGCGGCTCGGCATCCGCCGTATCGTCTACGCCTCCAGCGAGACCGTGCTCGGCCTGCCGTTCGACGTGCCGCCGCCCTACGTCCCGGTCGACGAGGACTACCCCGCACGCCCTGAGTCGGTGTACTCGCTCGTGAAGACGCTCGAGGAGCAGCTGGCGAGCGAGCTGGTGCGCTGGCATCCCGACGTGTCGATCACGGCCCTGCGGTTCTCGAACGTCATGAACCCCGAGGACTACGCCGAGTTCCCGGAGTTCGACGCCGACGCCCTGCGCCGCAAGTGGAACCTCTGGGGCTACATCGACGCCCGCGACGGCGCGCAGGCCGTGCAGCGTGCGCTCGAGGTCGCCGCCCCGGGGTTCGACCGGTTCATCATCGCGGCCGCCGACACCGTGATGTCGCGTCCGAACGCGGAACTGCTCGCCGAGGTCTTCCCCGACGTGCCGCTGACGCGCGAGGTCGGGCCGAACGAGACCCTGCTGTCGATCGACAGGGCGCGCCGCGTGCTGGGGTTCGCCCCGCAGCATTCGTGGCGCGACCACGTCTGACCGCGCCCCTTCCCTCACGGGACCACGGTTTTCTCCCGGTCACACGGCCCACCGCCGCGCAACCCGCAGCGCTACCGTGGAGCCATGCGCTCGACTCCGCGCCCGCCGCGCACCATCCGATTCGGCCTGATCGGCATCGCAGCCTTCACTCTGCTCTCGGCACTGGCCGGGATGGTGGGCCTGACCGTCGGTGGCGGGATGGGACTCCCGCTCGAGTGGATCGAGGGGAGCATCTTCAGCTCGTACTTCTGGCCCGGCGTGATCCTCGGCGTCGTGGTCGGCGGAGTGCAGGCGCTCGCGCTCATCGCCCAGTCCCGCGGCTACCGCGTCGCCTGGGGCGTGCACGCCGCCGCGGGTCTGACGATGATGATCTGGATCTTCGTGGAGATCGCGATCATGCTCGTGTGGTCGCCTCTGCACGGCATCTACTTCGTCAGCGGGCTGGTCCAGACGATCCTCGCGGTGCTCGCCCTCGGCGCCTGGCCCCGGCCGTTCCTGTCCAGGAACCCGCCGACGGCGTGAGGCCACGACGATGACGATCCCCACCTCCCAGGCCGAGCTGCGCGATGCCATCGTCACCGAGTTCGCACGGCTGGATGCCGACCTCGACCGCGTACCTCCGGCATCCGCACGCGAATCGGTGCTGCCCGGCCACGCGAAGGGCACGACCATGAGTCCGGCCGACCTGGTCGCGTACCTGGTGGGCTGGGGCGAGCAGGTGCTGACCTGGCAGGAGCGCCGCGCTGCCGGTCTGCCGGACGAGTTCCCCGCCGCTGGGCATTCCTGGGGCGATCTCGGCTCGCTCGCGCAGCAGTTCTACCGGGAGCACGAGGACGAATCGTGGGAGCACCTGCGCGCCCGGCTCACCGATGCGAAGGACCGCATCCTCGCGCTCGTCGACACCCGGTCCGACACCGAACTCTACGGATCGCCCTGGTACCGCACCTGGACGATGGGGCGGATGATCTCCCTCAACACCTCGTCGCCGTATCGGAACGCACGTGCCCGCATCCGGCGCTGGCTGCGCACGCTCTGAGCACGGCGACGTCTGGCCCGACCGCCCCGTTCCGGCGGCAGAAAGGCACCCCTGTTCCTCGACAGGGGTGCCTTTCTGCGACCGGAATGACCGGGCGCCCGTAGCACTGACCGGGCGGTAGCTACTCCTTCTTACGGGTCACCACGCGCTGCAGCAGCACGAAGATCAACAGGATGCCGCCGGTGATGATGGTGGTCATCTCAGGAGGGATGCCGCCGTCGCGCGTGATGAGCACGGTCATGAGACCGAGCACGAGCGCTCCGACGACCGAGCCGAGCACGTATCCGTACGCTCCGGTGAGCACCGTGCCACCGATGACCGCGGCGGCGATCGCGTCGAGCTCCCACCCGATTCCGGTGATGTTCTGCGCCGTCCCGAGCCTGGCAGTGTAGAGCACGGCGGCGAGTCCGGCGAGCGAGCCGCTGATCACGTAGACGAGGACCTTGGTGCGCGGCACGGGGAGGCCCATCAGCAGCGCGGAGTTCTCGGATCCACCGATCGCGTAGACCGTGCGCCCTGTGCGTGTGCGGTGCAGCACGAAGAAGGCGACGAGCACGACGACGATCGCGATCATCACCGCCGGGGTGATGACGAGGTCGTTCACCTTCGGTCCGTCGATGATCTTGATCTTCTCGGCGATCAGGCGGATCGGCGAGTCCGCAGGGAGCTGCTCCGGCTTGGTGCTCAGCAGCGATGCGAGGCCGCGTCCCAGGAACATCATGGCGAGAGTCGCGATGAACGGCTGCACGTTGAAGTACCGGATCAGCACACCCGAGACGAGTCCGAAGAGCCCTCCGATGACGATCATGAGCACGATGACGATGAGCGGATGCCACCCGGCGTTCGAGAGCATGACCCCCGCCACGGACGAGACCGCGATGACGGAGCCGACCGACAGGTCGATACCGCCGGTGAGGATGACGAACGTGAGCGCGACCGCGAGCACGATGAGGTGCGCGTTGTTGATGAGCAGGTTCGACAGGGTGCTCGCCTGCACGATCTTCCCGTAGGCGACCTCGCCGTAGACGATCATGCCGACGAAGATGATCACCGAGGCGATGGTCGGGACGACCGACGGGTTCGCCCTCAGCTGTCGACGGACACGGTCGACGAAGCTCGTACGGACGCTCTGGACTGGTGCTGCTGCGATGACGCTCATGCTGCAGCCTCCTTCACGATCTCGACTCGCGGAGAGGGCGTCTGCGCCTTCTTGCGACGTTGGAACCAGCTGCGCACCCGCTCGGACTGCAGCAGGCAGATGGCGACGATCACGATCGCCTTGAATGCCGGGGTGGCCGAGGACGAGACGCCGAGGAACAGCACGGTCTTGTCGAGCGTCGCGATCAGGAGCGCACCGACGAAGGCGCCGCTGAGCGAGAACTTGCCACCGGCGAGCGAGGCGCCGCCGATGACCACGGCGAGAATCGCGTCCAGCTCGAGCTGGTAGCCGGTGCGGGAGATGTCGACGGTCATGACGCTGCCGACCGACATCACCCCGGCGATACCCGCGAGGATGCCGCTGAGCACGTACGTCGTCAGCAGGAGCCCCTTCGGCTTGATGCCGGCCATCCGGCTCGCCTTCGGGTTGATGCCGATCGCTTCGATCATGAGCCCGAGGGCGCTGCGACGCACCACCCACGCGACGAGCAGCACGATCACCACGGCGAGGATGAACACCACGGGGATGCCGATCACGAAGCCGTTCGCGATCCAGCGGAACGGGTCGCTCGACGCCGCCGTGTTCTGGCCGCCGGTGATGACCTTGGCGATACCTCGCCCCGCGAGCATCAGCACGAGCGTCGCGATGAAGGGTTGGAGTCCGACGTAGGCGACGAGGATGCCGTTCACCGCGCCGAGGATGGCCGTGACGAGCAGCGCGAGGCCGACCGCCGCGAGGGCGACGCCGACCGAGCCGGAATCGTTCGCCGCGGCGAGGAACTCCATCGACACGGCTCCGGCGACGGCCATCAGCGAGCCGACCGAGAGATCGATGCCGCCGGTCGCGATCACGAGCGACATGCCGATCGCGATCATCATGATGGGTGCCGCCTGGCGGAGGATGTCGACCAGGTTGCCGACGAGGTTGCCGTTGTTCGGGTTGATCGAGATCGCCAGGTAGGTCGGGTCCTTGAGGACGTTCAGTGCGAGCAACGCGACGATCGCGACGATCCCCCAGAAGAACGGCTTGCGGATCAGGTCGCGCCACACGGACGCACGAGCGGATGCGCTCATCGGGTCTCCCCCTCGAGGGTCTCGGGCTGCACATCGGACGCGGCGGCGGATGCGACGGGGGCGACCTCGATCGTGTCGAGCTCCTCCTCGAGGGTCGCGGCCGCGGCCTCCACGCCGTGGGCGGCGATCACGTCGACGATCTCCTGCGCTGTGACGTCGGGACCGTTCTGGATCTCACCGATCTTGCTGTGGTCCTTGAGCACGACGATCCTCTCGGAGAGGCGCACGACCTCTTCGAGCTCGGACGAGACGAAGACCACGGCGACTCCCTGGTCTGCGAGCTCCGCGACGGCCTCCTGGATCTCGGCCTTCGCGCCGACATCGATGCCCCGGGTCGGCTCATCCAGGATCAGCAGCTCCGGCTCGGTGGCGAGCCACCGTCCGAGGAGCACCTTCTGCTGGTTGCCGCCCGAGAGGTTCTTGATCATCCGCTCCGGATCGGCCGGACGCACGTTGAGTGCGGCGATGTACTTGTCGACGATCGCGTCCTGCTCCTTGCGCGGCATCGGCCGTGCCCATCCGCGCTTGGCCTGGACGGCGAGGATCATGTTCTCGCGGATCGTGAGATCGCCGATGATGCCCTCGTCACGACGGTTCTCGGTGGAGAACGCGATGCGCTGCGAGAGCGCGGCGGACGGCGAGGAGAGGTCGGCTTTGCGCCCCTTGATGGAGATCTGTCCGGACTCGCTGCGGTCGGCGCCGTAGAGCAGACGCGCGAGCTCCGTGCGTCCGGAGCCGAGGAGCCCGGCGAAGCCGACGACCTCCCCCGGACGGATGTCGAGGTCGGTGGCGTGCACGGCACCGGAGCGGGAGATGCCGGATGCCGAGAGGAACGGAGCTTCGTCGGCGTCGCGCGGGGTGGTGCGGCGGTTGCCGCCGAGCGACTTCAGCGTGTCGAGGTCCTTGCCGATCATCCGGGAGATGAGGGCGTGCCTGTCGAGCTCACGCGTGAGGTACTCGCCCTCGTACTGCCCGTTGCGCAGGACCGTGAGACGGTCGCTGATCGCATAGATCTGGTCGAGGAAGTGCGAGACGAAGAGGATCGCGACTCCCTGATCGCGCAGGGTGCGCATCACGGTGAAGAGGCCTTCGACCTCCGCGGCGTCGAGGCTGGATGTCGGCTCGTCGAGGATGAGGACCTTGGCCTTGATCGCCATGGCCCGGCTGATCGCGACGAGCTGCTGCATCGCGATCGACAGCGTCGAGAGCGGCTGGCGGGTGTCGAGGTGGTCGAGTCCGAGCCGGGCGAGCGCCTCGGTGGCCGCGCGATGCGTGGCTCGCCAGTTGACACCGAAGGCTCCGCGCACCTCATGCCCGAGCATGACGTTCTCACCGATGGTGAGGTTGGGGGCGAGGTTCACCTCCTGGTAGACGGTCGAGATCCCGGCGGCCTGTGCGTCGCCCGTGCCACCGAAGCTGCGCTCCTGGCCGGCGACGACGATCGACCCGGCGTCGATGCGGTAGACACCGGTGAGGGCTTTGATCAGCGTCGACTTGCCGGCGCCGTTCTCGCCCATGAGTGCGTGCACCTCACCCTGGAAGAGGCGGAAGTCGACTCCGTCGAGCGCCTTCACTCCGGGGAATTCGATGGTGATCCCGCGCATCTCGACGATGGGCAGTTCTTCGTTCATCGTTGTCTCTCCGTCTATCCGGTCTCGGGGGCGGCGCGGTCGGCGCCGCCCCCGAGATCACGGGGTGGTGCTCAGTACTTGCGGTCCGCCAGAACGGCCTTGGCCGCCTCCGCCGAGTCGAACGCCTCGCTCGGAACGATGATGTACGACTCGACCGACTCGCCGGCGAGAGCCTTCTCGACGACCTCGAGTGCGGTCTCACCGAACAGCGGGTTGTACTCGTGCACGTAGCTGAGCTGACCGTCGGCGAGCGCCTGCATGGCGTTCTTGGTGCCGTCGATCGTGGCGATCTTCACATCGGTACCGATGACGAGACCGGCTTCCTCCGCAGCCTGGGCTGCACCGAGACCCATCTCGTCGTTCTGAGCGAAGACGAACTGGATGTCGTTGTTGTTGGCCTTGAGCATGGTCTCGAAGACGCTCTTGCCCTCTTCCGCCGACCAGTTGGCGGTCTGCGCGTCGACCTTGTTCAGCGTGGAGTCGCCGAGGCCTTCGTCGAAGCCCTGGTTGCGCTCGTTCACGACGCCGACACCGGCAGGACCCTCGAGGACCACGTAGTTGCCGCCGTCGGGGAACTCGGCCGCTGCCCAGGTCCCGACCTCCTTGGCGACCTCGATGTTGTCGGGCGCGATGCGGGTGACGTACAGGCTGGTGTCGTTGGGCTCGATGCCGCGGTCGAGCAGGATCACCGGGATCTCGGCCTCCTGGGCGAGCTTGAGGGAGTCCTCCCAGCCGCTGGCCTCGGTCGCCGACAGGAGGATCACGTCGACGTCCTCGTCGACGAACGACGTGAACGCGTCGATCTGCGACTTCTGGTCGAGGTTCGTGGCGGGCGCGTACTTCAGGTTGAAGCCGGCCTCTTCCGTGAACGTGTCCTGGATGTTGCTCTCGTTGGCCTGGCGCCATGCACCCTCGGGGCCGACGGCGACGAAACCGACCGTGGTGAGTTCTCCCGAGTCGCCGGAGTCACCGGCGTCGTCGGTTCCTCCGTTCGAGCATGCGGCCAGTCCGAGCGCGAGCGCGCCGACGGCGACGAGCCCCAGAACTGTACGAGTGCGCTTCATTGCAGACATTTGATCTCCTCCTCGAGATTCCGGGTCGTTTCCCGGGGGTGGACCGTGCCGGTCCGGATGTGATGACAGGACGCCGGGAGGGCGTCGCGTGGATCATGTTACCGGGAACAATTTTGGGAACACAAGCACTTCTGGAGTTTCGGGGGCGGTTCGTGATGAATTCGTTGTTACCGGACACACTTCAGTCGTCCAGCGGATCCAGTTCCGCGGCGATCAGCTCCACGACACTGTCGACCGTCACCGCGGGACCGTTGCTGAGCTCACCGATCTTGTCGCGGTCCTTGAGCACGACGATCCGGTCGCTGAGGCGCACGACCTCTTCGAGCTCTGAGGAGATGAAGACCACTCCGACACCGTCGCCGGCGAGCTGGCTGACCCGTCGCTGAATGTCGAGCTTCGCCGCGATGTCGATGCCGCGGGTGGGCTCGTCGAGGATCAGCACATGGGGCCTGGTGGCCAGCGCGCGCGCCAGCAGCAGCTTCTGCTGCGTACCCCCGGAGAGGTGGCCGGCCGGTCGCCCGAGGTCCGCGGGGTCCAGATGCAGGGTCTCGACGTAGGTGTCGGCGAGCGCCGCGATCTCCGACGGCGACAGCGGTCGCGTCCATCCGCGCATCGCCTGCAGCGAGAGCACGATGTTCTCGCGCGCGCTGAGGTCGGCGATGATGCCGTCCGTCCTTCTGTTCTCCACCGACATCGCGATACGGCTCTTCAGCGCAGCCGATGGGCTCCGCAGCTGCACACGCTCGCCGTCGACCCTGAGCTGACCGCTGTCCGCGCGGACCGACCCGCCCAGCAGCGAGGCCAGCTCGGTACGCCCTGAACCGCGCAGACCTGCGAGCCCGACGATCTCTCCCCGATACACGTCGATGTCGGTGGGATCCAGTTCCCCGCGACGACCGACGCCTGTGGCCCGCAGCGCGGGTTCCCCGTCGGCCGCGTAGTGGTGCGCCTTGCGCTCCGAACCGAGCGCACGCAGCGCCTCGAGATCCTTGCCCAGCATCTGCGAGATGAGATCGGCGCGCTCGAGCTCGCGGGTCGGCGTCTCGGCGATCCGACGCCCGCCGCGCAGCACCGTCATCCGGTCGCTGATCGCGAAGGCCTGTTCGAGGAAGTGCGAGACGAACAGGATCGCGACCCCGCGATCGCGGAGCCCTCTGATCACCCTCATCAGCAGATCGACCTCGGCACGGTCCAGGCTCGACGTCGGCTCGTCGAGGACGAGGATCCGCGGGTCGTCGACCATCGAGCGGGCGAGCGCGACCAGCTGCTTCTGGGCGGGCGACAGCATCGCCATCGGCGTACGCGGATCCATGTCGTCCAGACCGAGTCGGGACAGCGCGTCTGCGGCATCCGCCCTGGTGCGCTTCCAGTCGATGCCGAAGCGTCCTCGGCGCTCTCGACCGAGCATGACGTTCTCTGCGACGCTCAGCGTCGGACCGAGCTGGGTCTCCTGGAACACCGTCGCGATGCCCGCAGCCCGCGCATCGGCGACCCCGGAGAATCGGCGCTCCTCCCCCGCGACGACGACGGTTCCGGCGACCGGGGTATGGGTCCCGGTGAGCACGCCGATCAGCGTCGATTTGCCGGCACCGTTCTCGCCCATCAGCGCGTGCACCTCACCGGGGAACAGGCGGAAGTCGATGTCGTCGAGCGCGACGACATCCGAGAACTCGACACGGATGCCGGTGAGTTCGACGATCGGGTCCTGAGCGCGCGGTGCCATCATCGCTCCGGCCGGGGAGCGGCACTCGAGCCGCGGGCGACGAGTTCGGTCGGGATGCGGGTCAGCTTCGGCAGCTCGCGCTCCTCGAGAGCCGCACGGAGCATCTCGACGACGGCAGCACCGAGCGCGGCGAAGTCCTGCCTGACCGTGGTCAGGGGCGGCAGGAAGTGACGGGCGAGCGGCACGTCGTCGAAGCCGACCACGCTGAGGTCCTTCGGAACCTCGAACCCCCGGTCGTGCAGTCCGTGGATGAGACCGATCGCCATGTCGTCGTTCGCGACGAACACCGCGGTGTAGTCGGGCAGCCGGGTGAGTCCCTTCGCGAAGTCGTACGCGAAGTCGGCGGTCCAGTCGCCCACCACGATCGGGCGCTCCCGGATGCCCCAGGACTTGGCCCTGGTGTGGAACGCGCGCTCGCGGGCCCTGGCGTCGAGCCAGTCGAGCGGACCGGCGATGTGGAGGATGTCGCGATGCCCGAGCGCGACGAGATGATCGACCACGAGCGAGGTGCCCGCGTGCTGATCGATCGAGACCGTGAGGAAGGTGGGGTCGGCGTCCGCCTTGACGACGAGCATGGGCACACTCAGCGAGATGCGCCGGAGCGCCGCGACGGACGATGACCGGGGAGCGATCACGCACAGCGCGTCGACCCCCTGGGTGGTGAGGTTGTCGACCGCGTCCTGCGGCGTGAGGGTGTCGCCCTCATGCAGGGCGACGGCGCTGACCGAGTAGCCCGAGGTGCGCGCGGCCATCTCGACGGCGCGGAGGATGCTGGTGGGCCCGAACGACACGGCGCTCTCGATGATGACGCCGATGCGGTGGGTGCGCTGGGTCGCGAGAGCCCTGGCCACCATGTTCGGGCGGTAGTCGAGCTCTTCGATCGCCTCGAGCACGCGCCGACGCGTGTCGGGCTTGATGTTCGGATGACCGTTGAGCACCCGCGACACCGTCATGTGCGAGACGCCGGCGAGATCTGCCACGTGGCGGATGCCGGGCTTGTCGGAGCCGAGGCTGGCCATGAGCACCTCCGTCGGTCCCGCCTGGAGAGATGTTACCGAGAACAGCGCCCACGGTGCAATCGGCGCAGGAGTCGTCCCTGGCCCCGCCGTGCGTGTCGGCGGGGCCAGGGCGTCAGGTGCGCTCGCTCAGCCGCAGGAAGCGGCCGCGACCGTCGCCGTGACGGAAGCGTCCGTGGCCCCCTCCGCGGTCGCGTCGACCGTGACAGCGCCGGTCGGGATCGCCGCGAGCCGCGTCGAGAACGTCGCCGAGGCCGTCCTGCCGGCCGCGATCGTGACGGCCTTGCTCCCATAGGCGCTGCCGATCGAGGCCGTGACCGCGCGGTCCGAACCGTTCGCGACCGTGACCACGAGCGTGAGCTTGCCCGCCACACACCGCGTGGCGGCCGTGGCGGTGACGTCCAACCGCGCGCCGACGGTCTGCGCCGCGACACCCGTGAGGGTCGGCTGCACGGTCTGGAAGAGGCCGTCGGCGCCGATCGTCACACGATCGATGGCCGTTTCACGGTTCTGCCCGTCTCCACCCAGCATCGCGAAGCGGTGATAGGCGATGTACCAGTCATCGGTGCCCGGCACGTTGATGATCGAGCTGTGCCCCGTGGCCAGGATCCCCAGAGAGGGGTCCTTCTGCAGGATCACACCGCGATACGTCCACGGCCCGTTGATGCTCGTCGCCGTCGCGTAGCCGACGCGATAGTTCTCTGATCCGGTGTCGTCGATCGAGTACGTCAGGTGGTACAGGCCCTTGCGGTAGTTGAGGAAGACGCCCTCGCGGAAGTCGGTCAGACCGGTGATCCGCTGGTAGGTGCCCGCCTTGATCGAGACCATGTCGTCGTTCAGCTCGGCGATGACCGGGCTGCCGTTACCCCACGAGAGGTAGTACTTCCCCGTGACCGGATCGTGGAACGCCGCAGGGTCGATCGCCTGACCCGAGGTGACGGCCTCGTTGTTGACGATCATCGCCGTCGGCTGGGCGACGAAGGGACCGACCGGGCTGTCGGCGACAGCCACTCCGATGGTCTTGCGGTCGTAGGTGGGGTTGTGACCGGAGAAGTAGAAGTAGTACTTGCCTCCGCGTTCGATGATGGTCGGCGCCCAGGCGTTCCCCGTCGCCCACGGGACGTTGCCGTTCGCCCCGTCGAGGGTCAGGAAGGGCTCCTCCGAACGGGTCCAGTCCACGAGGTCCTTCGACGACCAGACGTAGAAGTCCTTCCCGCCCCAGCCCGCATATCCGTCGGTCGTGGCGTAGATGTAATAGGTGTCGCCGAAGACGGCGATGTTCGGATCGGCGTACAGCCCCTCGAGCACGGGGGAGTTCACGATCTGGGCCGTGAGCGTCCAGATCGCCTCCGATCCGTCCGGTGCGGTGAGCGTGTACTCCACCGGCGAGGACAGGTCGACGACGGTCCCGGATGCCGGCGAGACCGTCACACCCTCGGCGGCGGTGAATGTCGGGGCGAGCGCCGAGACATCCGTGCCCTTGACGAGCGGCAGCACTGCTGTGCGGTCCATCCCGTCGGCGATCGGGGAGAGCTTCAGCGCGGCCGCGTCTGCGAGCGAGATGCCGGTGAGCTGGTCGAACGCCCCGGCCTGGGTGAGGATCTCGGATGCAGTGAGCGCCCGGTTGTAGACCTTCACATCGTCGAAGGCACCCTGGAAGTAGCCATCGGCGCCGTACATCGACTTGCCGAGGTAGCCGAGGAGGTTCGCCCCGAGACCGTCGACCGTGGTGTTCAGCGCGGCGTTCTCGCCGAGCCGCACTCCGTCGACGTACACCGTCATCCGCGCGCCGTCGAACACGAGGTCGTAGTGGTGCCACTCCCCCGAGGAGACCGAACCGGTCACCGCCGACTCGTTCTGGTACGACGCCTTCGTGATGGCGCTGCGCACGTCGGTGCCCCGCACCCGGAGGAAGTAGTACGCGTTCGAGTCCTTGCCGAACGCGAAGGTGAAGAAGTTGCCATTCGACTTCTCGCTCTTCACGTCCATGGACACCGTCATGGTGCTGCGACCGTCGAAGAAGCCCTGCGGGAACGACGCGAAGCCGTTGGTTGATCCGTCGAGGCGGAGCACCCTGCCCCGCTCCGCGTCCGTGACCACGGCCGCGCTGCCCGATGCGGTCAGATCCGCCGCCCCCGCCGAGTCCTGGAGCGTGCCGTCGTCGAAGGTGTACGCGGCGATCGGCTCCTCGGACGGCTCCTCCGGTTCGACCGGGTCGTCGCCATAGGCGGCCAGCAGTCGCTCCTGCTCCTGCTCCGAGAGCCGGAGCACCGACCCGTGCCGGAACGCCCTGTCGAAGGAGTACTGGTCGGCCCCGGTGCCGACCGCCAGCTGGGTGAAGTCGAGGCTCGCCAGCGAATCGGCGACGTGCGCGTAGTAGCCGCTCTGATCACCCATCACCGCCCAGCGCCCGTCGGGCAGCTGATACACGGTCAGCCCCTCCATCGAGGCCTTGAGCCCGTGGGCTTCGGCCTCACCGCGATCGATCACGCGGGTCCAGGGGCCGTCGAGGCTCGTGGCCGTGTCGACCACGGTCTGCCAGTCGGAGGTCGAGAACCGGTAGAAGATGCCGTCCTCCTCGGCGATCGTGGTGTCGATGATGTTCGCGCCGCCGGCGCCGTCGCCCTGCTCGTTGAGCGAGAGCCAGACCTCCGGCTCCGAGAACGTGACGAAGTCGCGTGTCTTGGTCAGATACACCCGCAGCGCCCAGTCATCGGTGCCGTTCTCGCTGCGATCGCGCGCCGACCAGTACACGTAGTACTCGCCGGTCGCCTCGTTGTAGGTCGCCTCCGGCGCCCACACGCATCCCGCCTGGTCGAAACCGGCGAAGACGATGCGCTGGTCGCTCCAGTTCACGAGGTCGGTCGATTCCCAGACCACGATGTTCTGGCTGGCGTTGAGCTGGTCCCAGCCGGAGCCTCCGGCTCCGCCGCCCTCCGCGTGCAGGTCGGTGCCGATGATCCAGTACTTGTCCCCCTCGGGGGCGCGCACCAGGTGCGGGTCGCGCACGCCGAGGTCGCCGGCCAGGTTCGCGAGGATCGCGGCGTCGTCGTTGAGCTTCGACCACTGGAGGCCGTCCTGGCTGTACCCGAGGAAGATCTTCTCGTATCCGCCCTCGGTCGCGAAGTGGGTCCAGACGTACCCGGCGGTGTAGTCGGTGTCGAGGCCCTCCGGCGCCGCGGTCACCGTCACGGGGAAGCTGCGGGTCGCGCTGGTTCCCGCCACGGTCGCGGTGAGCACGACCTGCTGGTCGGCGGCGCCTCGGGTGACCACACCCGCGGCCTTGTCGCCCTGCACGTCCGTCGTGATGATGCCATCGGGGGAAGCGCTCCAGGCGACGGACGAGCCGTTCACCGCACCGTCGGTCGGCAGGGTGATGTTGCCGCGGATGTCGGCAGCGCCGGGGATCACGATCGCATCGAGGTCGGCCTGCGCCCGGGCATCCGCTCCTGGCAGGGCCCTCACGGTGACGGCGAACTCCTTCGTGCTCGACGATCCACCACGGGTCAGGGTCGCCGTGAGGGTCACCGTCGCATCGACCTCGCCCGCGGCGGGGCGGGTGACGATGCCCGCATCCGAGACGACATCGGCGTCGCTCGACGACCAGGTCACTGTCGCACCGTTGGCCCCGGCAGCGGGCAGCGCGAGGTCAGCGGTCACCGCGCCGGTGTCGCCGAGGCTCAGCGCGGAGCCGTCGCGCTGCACCCGCACGGCGTCGTCGGCGACCAGCGCCGCGACCTCGCCGGACGAGAGCGCGACGTCGTAGATGCGGAAGTCGCGCACGTTGCCGAGCAGGTATCGGTCAGCGGAGTAGACCGAACGCCCGATGTAGTTGGCCGCGGTGACGCCGGAGCCGATCTGGGCGGGTGTGGTCGTGACGCCGGTGTTCTGGGCGACCTGCACCCCGTCGAGGTAGAGCCTGCTCGTGTCGGTGGCGTCGTCGAGCGTGTAGGTGAGGGTCTTCCACGACCCGCGAGCGAGGTTCGCCCCGCTGTTCATCCCCTGCTCGGTCGACCAGTTCCCCGATGCGATCGCGGCCCGGTAGGCGTCGCCGGTCGCGAACAGATAGCCGTTGCCGACACCCGCGGCGTCGGTGTTGCCCATCGCCCAGATCATGTACGCGGTCTTCTGAGCCGGAGCGACCAGCACCTCGGTGCTGACCGTGATCGAGGTGAGCCCGGCGAGCGTGTTCGACGGCAGTGCCACGTGATCGTCGACGCCGTCCAGGGAGATGCCCTCGCCGCCGGTGAGAACCGCCCCGCCCGCGATGACACCGTCGCGGCCGTTTCCGGAGCTGTCGTGCGCCGTCGTGCCGGCCGTCTCGTCGAAGGCGTACCTGAGCTGCAGATGTTCGTCCTCCGCCGCGGAGGCCGGGACCGCCACGGCGAGCGGGGCGGCGATGACCGCGCTCAGGGCGACCCCGGCGACGAGGGAGCGGCGCGCACCGGTGCGGCGTGTGCGCGAAGGGGCAAGGGGGGCGGGAGGCAGCGTCATCGATGAGTCCTCGGTTGATGTGTGAGCCGCATCAGCGCGACTCCACCAGAATGTTAGCGGAAACATTCGGCGACGTCGATGCCCTTCTCCGCCCACCCCCAGACGCCGGAAAGGCCCCACGGACCGCGTCCGCAGGGCCTTCCCTTCCCGATGATCAGCGGCAGGAACCGGGCAGGTACGCCACCTGCACGCTCTCGGTGAGGCGGGTGCCGCCGACGGTCGCGGCCAGGTCCACCTGCACGCTGCCCGCAGGGAACGATGCGAGCCTGGTGGCCTGTGCGATCGCCGCAGGACGGGCACCGGGTTCCACGCCGACGAGCGACTTCGTGCCGTACGGAGTCGTCACGGTGATGTCGGTGACGACATCACCCGTGTTGACGACCGAGAGCACCAGCTGCGCCTTGCCGGCGACGCAGCGCACGGTGGTCGCGACGGTCGCGCTGAGCGAGGGCTCCGCCGCCTCCACGAAGGTGAGCGTGTAGGTGCGCGTCGCACCCGACGGCGCCGTGACGACGATCACGGACTCCCCCGCGGCATCCGGCTGCGAGACATCCACCGATGCCGCGCGATCGACGGCGACGGCACGCACGACGGGTCGCTCGTCCGCCGCCCACGGCACCTCGTACTCGGTGGTCTCGGACGAGAAGCCGGCCAGCCGCGTGCCGTCGAGCGACACGGCAGCGAGCGCGGCGACCGAAGAGACGCCGGGCGCCGAGGCGGAGAGCTCGACCTCGGACACGACCAGGTGAGTCGCGGAGCGTGCGTTCATCACGACGCGCACCGCATCCGCCTGCACGCCCTTCATCGGCACCTCGACGATCGGTGCCGAGCCGTCTGCCGGCACGGGCACGTCGACCGACCCGAGCGACGTCCACGAACCGGTCCCCAGACGGTACTCGACCGAGAGCGACTGGGGCCACGTGTTCGACGAGCCGTCCTTGTAGAAGAAGACCTTCGCGTTCTGCATGGTCGAGCCCGCGGCGAGCGTGTAGGTCAGCGTGTCCTGCGCGTTCTTGGTGCCGGACTTCCAGTTCGACCAGCCCTTGTCGGTCGTCACGCCGTTCTTGGTGCGGTCGACGCTGTAGCTGGAACTCTCGGTGAACGTGGCGGATGCCGTGCTCGCCGGCGCCACGTTCGCCGCGGCCGGCTCGGTGACGATCACCGACAGCGTCGCCGTCAGCGCGGTGCCGCCGGGCGCCTGCGCGCTGCCGGGAACCGTGACGACCCCCGGGCTCGCGAACGACGCCGTCGAGATGCCGCCCCAGTTCCAGGTGACGGGCGTGTCGATCCGCTGATCGGTCGCGCCGACCAGCGCGGGCACCGCGCCGGGAACGGATGCCTGCACGGTGGCGAGCGGCGCTCCTGCATAGGTCGTGACGGACACGGGCTCGGTGAAGCCGACGCTGCCGATCTCGATCGTCGCGGTCGCCTGGAAGGACGCGCCGAACAGGTCGGTGCCGGAGCCGACCACGGTGCGGGTGCCGGGCGACGACCAGTCGACGCCGGTCGTGGCCCACGAGACCGCGGCCGTGCGCTCGATGCCGCCGCGGTACACCAGCGTGACGGTGGCGGGGAGAGTGGGAGCGACGCCGGTCGCTGTCCCTGTCGCGATGTCCGTCACCGAGAGCATCTCGGTGTCGGCGAGGGTCCACCGCTGATTCGATCCGTCGTTCGACGTCCACAGTCCCACGCTCGCGCCATCGGCGCTGCTCTGACCGTTGACGTCGAGCACCCTCTCGTTCGAGACGCTGAGGATCGAGAAGGTCGTGCCGTCGGTCGTCGACGAGATCCACTGCAGGGCCGGGTCGGATGCCGCATCCTCAGCACTCGCGCTGACGACGGTCACCGCACCGCCGGACTCGGCGAGATAGCGGCCGTCGCCCGAGCGCAGGGCGAACCGATGACGGTCGGTGCCCTCGCCCGCGAGGCTCTGCACTGTCCAGGTCTGTGCGGTGGCGGCATCCGCGGTGGTGGCGGAGGTGCGGATGACCGCAGCCGCGCCGTTCGCGGCCAAGGCCTTGCCGCTCTGCGCGCCGAAGAGCTGGTAGCTGTGCCCGTCGCGCAGCGCGGTGGCGGAGTCCGCGACGCCCGAGACGTCCGAGACGAGGAGCGTGGTGACCGACTTCGCGGGCACCGTGATCGTCGCGGTGCGGCTCGCGGCGTCGACCGCCACGGCGGCACCCTGCACGAGCGCGTTGCTCTCGGGGTCCTCCGTCGTGGACTGCGTGGTCACGATCGGCGTCACCGTCGCACCGGCCCCCACGGAGCCGAAGCGCGAGAGGTCGATCGTGATCCGGCGCTCTGTGGGCTCGGAGTTCACGTGTACGAGGGTGAGACCGTCGCCATCCGCGTCGACCGCCGCGGTGGTCTGCGTGTTGTCGGTCGGGATCAGCGCGGCACCGGGCTGGATGTAGTGCGTGAAGTTGCGCACGGTGTTGTACTTCGCGTTGGTCTGCACCTGGCAGCTCGGATCGGCCTCGCCGTCGGCGATGCGCCGCTCCGAGTCGCCATCCGCGTTGCAGTCGAAGTCGACGAACACGGAACCCCAGTTCTTGTTCTCGACCTTCTCCATGTTGTACGTGTCCTCGACCGGCTGCCAGAAGACCCAGGCGCTCGGCTCGAGCTCGCGCAGGTCGTCGACGATCCGCCCGGCCATGCCGAGGCCGTTCTCGATGTTGGTGAGGTTGTACCCGGTACCGTCCCAGTCGCCCTCGACCTCGCTCATCCACAGCGGCTTGCCGGCGCTCTTCGCGATGTCGCGCACCACGAGCCTGCCCGAGGTGCCGTAGGTGTGCACGTTGAGCTGCGCGACCTCTGACTTGGCCTCGTCACTCCAGGCGTTCCAGTTCGTCGCGAAGATTCCCGGGTTGGTCTCGTCCATGGCCGAGATGGGGACGTCGGTGGTGGTGCCGGCTTCGGCAAGCCGCGCGGCGAGGACCTTGATCATCTGGTCCTGCGCGGCCGGGCCGACATGGGCACCCTCCTGGCGGCTTGCCGACGTCGGCCAGCCGTTGCCGCCCAGCGTCGTGGACCAGTAGTTCGTGTTCGGCTCGTTGAACGGGTCGAGGCTCTCGAAGTCGATCCCGTGCTCCTGCTCGATGCGTTCGACCACCGTCACGAGATAGTCCGCGAATGCCTCCATATCGGCGGGGGCCAGCTGCTCGCTGGTCGCGTTGCCGATGCCGCCCGACACGTAGCCGCTCTGGGTGAGGAAGTAGGGCGGGGAGTTGCTGAACGCCTCCCAGTGCGTGATCTTGTCCTTGAGCGCGTCGATCCACCACCGCTGGGTCGCATCCGCCTCGAAGTCGTAGCTCGCCGGGTCGTCGCCATCCCAGGCCGCGCGGTAGTCGGCACGGTCGGCGTAGGTCGAGCTGGCCAGATCGGGGTTCCACCAGCCGTCGACCGCTCCGCCGGGGCGCAGGTAGCCGGGCACATCGGTCGCGTTGCCCCCGCCGATGTTGTATCGGGCGATGTTGAGGTTGAGTCCGTCCTCACCGAACACCTTGTCGAGGAGGTCCTGGCGGACGTCATCCGGATAGCCGCCAGTGGCATTGGCGAACCAGACCAGGCTGGTCCCCCACCCCTCGAACGGCTCGGAGGCGTAGGCCGGGTTGGGCGTGATCGTGAGCGGGACGGCGGCCGCGACGGCCGCGGGGCTCCCTGTGACGAGCATGCCGGCGGCGATGACGCCGATCCCGAACGCGGAAATGATTCTCTTCGACTTCATCGTCTGTCCTCAGAGTGTGTTGACGTCAACAGTGAGCGGTAACAATGAGCATAGGGAAAGCCCTGTGTCGACGTCAACAGTCTCGCTCGTCCGGCCGCAGCATCCGCCACCGCAGCTCAGCGGGGCAGCACCCTCAGGCGCGAGGCGCAGCGGTCGAGGAGCGGACGCGGAGCTCGGGCTGGATCAGCTCGCGCTCCTCGGTCTCCTCACCCTCGATCGCGGCGAGCAGCTCGCCGATGACGACCTCGCCCAGCAGTGCGAAGTGCTGACGCACCGTGGTGAGCGGGGGCTGATAGTGCCGCGCGTCCGGCACGTCATCGAACCCGACGACGCTCACATCCTCCGGCACGCGGATGCCGCGCTCCGCCAGACCATGCATGAGCCCGAGCGCCATCTGGTCGTTGGCGACGAAGACCGCGGTCGCCTCGCCGAGCTCGAGCTCCCGCCCGAAGGCGTATCCGGAGTCGGAGGACCAATCGCCGATGAGCGGCGGCACGACAGGCAACCCCTCCTTCTCGAGCACGGCCTGCCAGGCCTCGGTGCGCGCCTTCGCATCGAACCAGTCGGGTGGGCCCGCGATATGCAGGATCGTGCGATGCCCGAGGTCGATCAGATGACGCACCGCCGCCGTCGCCCCTGCCCGCTGGTCGACGGATGCCGTGTGCATCTGCTCGTCCGGCTCCTCCTTGACCACCAGTGTGGGGAGCGAGATCGCCTGCTGGCGCAGAAGGTCGAGTGAAGAGGCGCGCGGCGCGATCACGCACAGGGCGTCGACGCCCTGGGTCACGAGTTCGACGACACCGGCATCGACCCGACGACCGTCGGCATCGCCCACCGAGAAGCTGCTCACGGCATAGCCGTTCTGCCTGGCGGCGACCTCGATCGCCCGCAAGACGCTGCTCGGGCCGTAGAAGCCGGGGTTGTCGACGATCACGCCGATACGCATCGCCCGGTTGGTCGCGAGGGCGCGCGCGATCGAGCTGCGCGTGTAGTGCATCTCGTCGATCGCGGTCATCACCTTGTCCCTGGTGGACGCGCGGATGTTCGGGTGGCCGTTGAGCACGCGCGACACCGTCATGTGCGAGACGCCCGCGCGATCGGCGACGTCGTAGATGCTCGGCTTGCGTGACCCGCCGGCGGATGCGGAATCGGTGGTCATGGAAGCCCCCCTTCGCACGATGACCGCGAACGGTACAACGATAGTGCGCGAGGGGCGCGTTCGGCGGATGCCATCCGCCGAGATTTTCGGCGGATGGCATCCGACGGGGAGAGGTCAGCTCGCGGATCGCCTCCTGACCCGTCGCAGGACGACGATCGCCCCGATGACGAGCAGTGCGACACCGGCGGCGATCAGCAGCATCGGCAGATCCGCACCGGTGCCGGCGAGGCCATCGATGGGTGGCGGAGTGCTGAGTGGCGCGATCTCGACATGGATCTTCACGCCGCCGATGACATCGGCATCCGTATCGTCGATGAGCGCGAGGGGGAACGTCACGAGGCGACCTTCTCTCGTCCGTGGTCAGGGCGAGACAGGGCTTCTTCGCGCCCGCGTTCGACGGCCTGGGAGATCAGGTCCTCGACCCGGCGACGGGAGCGGATGCGGTTCCAGAGCAGTGCGCACGCGAGCAACGCGATCCCTGCGGCGACGAGCAGCTGCGGCCAGGGCATCGCCCACACCGTGACCTGCGTCGTCGAGGCCTCCACGGCGAGCGCCTCTCCGTCGAGCGATGCGGCGGTCGGCGCGACCGTCAGATCACCCGAGAGGAAGACGAGGGGCCAGACGCCCGTCAGCGTGAGCGTGAAAGAGCGCGTCTCGCCAGGGAGCAGCACCTGCGGACGCTGTCCTTCCGCGGGGAACGCGACCTGCTGACCGGCGATCTGCAGGGTGCCGACGGCGTCCATCCGTGCGTTCCCGGTGTTCTCCACGTCGAAGGTGACCGTGAGCTCCCCCGCCTCGAAGGGGTTCGCGTCGACCCGGAAGTCGGTCTGCACGTCGCCGACGGCGAAGGCCGGTGTGATCGCACCGGCGACGCGTGTGATGACCTTCACGCCGACGCGACTCTCGACACCGACGCCCGTCGCCCCCGAGTCGTCGGTCTTGACCGAGATGACGGATGCCGCGACTCCGGCCGCGTGATCGCCGGGCTCCGCATTCTCTGGCACGGTGATCGTGAACGGGATGACAGCCGAGCCGCCCGCTGGGATCTCGACGTCGTCGGGGATGCCGATCCAGGTACCGGCCCCCGTCGACTCCTGGTCGGAGGCGAGCATGTCGAACCTGCCCGCCTCCGTGTAGAAGCCGTCAGCGGCCGAGAGCGAGAAGACGACGTCACTCGCCCCGAGATTGCGGACGATGACGTGCTCCTCGACGCTCGCGCCGGGGTCCAACTCGCGCTCGATCGCGACGCGACCGTCCTCACCTGTCGCGTCCGCCGGAGACACCGACCACGAGACCGCGTCGGCCTGCGTGTCTTCGGCGAGCGCGCTCGAGGGGAGCGTCAGGCTTCCGAGCACCGCGAGCAGAGCGGCGGTGCTCAGCGCGATCCGGGTACGGGGGCGGGTGATCATGATGGCTCCGGCGGACGAGGGGTGCTCAGTACGAGTCTTCGAACAGCGACAGCGTCAGCGTCGAGGTGTATGAGCCGGGCGCGACGGTGACAGGAGTCTTCAGCACGAGGTTCGCCGTCGCGGTCCACTGCCCGGATGCCGCCTGCGCGTCAGCCGAGTCGAGGGCGAGTGCGAGCAGCTCCTGGCCGACCAGTCCGACGCCGTTCGCGCCGCCGTCGATCGAGGTGCCGACCGTGTCACCCTCGGCGACCTCGCCGTCGTTGGCGGTCACGATGCTCGGCGTCCAGCCGAGGTGGTCGGGCGTGATGCTCGCCTGTCCTGCAGCGCCGACGAAGTCGCTCGCCTGCCCGGTGACGTACCAGAAGACGCCGGGGTCGACATCCTCGCGGGTGTCGGTCACGGTGACGTTCGGCAGGGCGCCGGTGAACTGACGGAACGACGCGGTCGACCCGGTCTCCGTGAGGGATGTCTCGGTTCCGGCGACCGTGAGGCTCAGTGCGCCGGTCTCGGTGGACGCGATGTCGACCGTGACATCGACGTCGCCGGTTCCGTTCTCGCTCGGGTCAGCGAAGGCGGCGACGCCCACACCGGCGAGCATCAGGCCGCCGACGACTCCGGCGGCGCAGCGCGCTGCCAGGCTCTTCTTGCTCATGTTGGTCTCTCCAGTTCCTCGGCCGGCGGGTACCGTGCCGAATCGATGATCAGCCTGCTGGCTGTCGGGTTCGCTTCAGGCATCGGGCAGGAACTGCGTGGGCGCCCTTGCCCGGCGCACTCCCCCAGTAGAGTGCAGCCGTCCCCAGATTGTTAGCGGGAACATCGATACCCTACGATCCCGGTCATCCGCACGTCAAGTGGCGACGCACAGCCCGAGCTCTCGACTCTGCGGTTTTCGGACCACCCCTGTATTTCCGGCAATGTGTCCGCTAACATTCCGGAGAGCCCGCCCGAAGGGCCCCCGGATGACCGCGTCAGCGCTGGGCATCCAGTCAACGACGACAGGAGATCCCGCTGTGAGCGCATCCCGCACCTCCCCACCCCCGCGCACGCGCCGACGGCTGACGGCCGCAGGCGTCGTCGGGGCCCTCGCCGCATCGCTGTGCACGTTCGCCCCCTCCGCGGCGTTCGCCGCCGACGTGCCGACACCCAGCGCGCATTACGACATGTCCCACTCGGGCACCTCTCTGCTCGACGTCTCGGGCAACGGACGCAACGCGACCCTGACCGGCTTCACGGACGCCTCGTTCGTCGACGCGGGCGGCGACGATGTGCTGCGCTTCAAGAAGGACGGCTATGCGGCGCTCCCCCAGGGCCTCGTCACCGGTGCGGACAACGACTTCACGGTCGAGTACACCGTCGCCACGCAGACCGCCGGGAATCAGTTCGGCTGGGTGATCGGCAACGGCATCGGCGCCTGGAACACCACCGCACTCGGCAACCACGTCTTCGTGAACCCGCGCTCCGGCGAGGGCGGGTACAGCAACCAGGTGCTCTCCGGCATCCGGGTCAAGACCCCCACGGGCAACGGCGAGGTACGCCTGCCCGCGGGCGGCGGACTCAACCCCGGCTTCACGACCCTCACCATGGTCGGCAGCGGAAACACTCTGACGCTGTATCGCGACGGCGAGGTCATCTCGACGACCACCCACTCCTCCAGCCTCAGCTCCATCGTGCCGGCGAGCGGCACCCTCGGCTACCTGGGCCGCTCGCTCTACACGGGCGACGCGCTGCTCGCCGCCGACGTCACCGACGTGCGGTTCTGGGACACGTCGCTGACCGCCGACCAGGTGTCGGCGAGCATGCCGGCCTCGTCGGAGAAGTCCGCCACCACGCAGGCGCTGCTCCGCGGCGATCTGCTCCCCATCGTCCAGGGAGCCAACGCGTCCCTCGACTCGGTGCGCAGCAATCTCACCTTCCCCGCGTCCTCGAACGGCGTGGCCCTCACCTGGTCGTCGTCCGACACCTCCGTGATCTCGAACACGGGAGTCGTCTCGCGCGCGATCTCGACCGACACCACGGTGACGATCACCGCGACACCGGCCTCCGGATCGCCGATCACCTTCACCGTGACCGTCGTCGCGGCATCCGCGTCGGCAGATCTCGACGCGATCGATCTGCCCGAGCGCACCACCGAGAACCTCGCGCTGGTGACGAAGGGCGCGGTCGACGGCTCGACCATCACCTGGTCGTCCTCGGACGAGGACCTGGTCACGGCCACGGACGCCGCCTACGTCGCTCCCCTCGTCGGCGGCGCCGACGCCTACCGCGGCGGCGGCATCGTGGAGCGCCCGGCATACGGCACGGGCGACCGCGATGTCACCCTCACCGCGCACGCCACGCTGAACGGCACGACGCTCTCGCGCGAGTTCACCGTGACGGTCGCCGAGCACGCCCGCACCGCCCCGGATGCCGGCTATGCCAGCGCGTACTTCAAGTCGGACGGCGACGAGAAGATCTATCAGGCCGCGACGAGCGGCAACGACTTCTTCACGTTCTCCCCGGTGAACGACGGCAAGGCGGTGATCACGTCGACCGCCGACACCACCGGTCTGCGCGACCCGTACATCCTGCGCTCGCACGACGGCGACAAGTACTACATGATCGCCACCGATCTCTGCATCAGCTGCGGCACCGGCTGGGGTCCTGCGCAGTCGCAGGGGAGCCTCAAGGTCGAGGTCTGGGAGTCGACCGACATGGTCTCCTGGACGCGCACCAACGGCGAGAACAGCGGCATCACGATCAACCAGCCGGAGGCGGGCATGACCTGGGCGCCTGAAGCGTACTGGGACGATGACCTGGAGTCGTACGTGGTGTTCTTCGCCTCGCGGAAGTACTCCGACGCCAGCCACACGAACAGCGACAACCTGTACGCCCGGATGTTCTACGTGACCACCCGTGACTTCAAGACGTTCACCTACCCGCCCACCAGCTGGCAGGACACCGGCTACGCGCGCATCGACTCGACCGTCACGAAGATCGGCGACTACTACTACCGCTTCACCAAGAACGAGGAGTCCGGAGCCGCCGGCACCCTCGAGGCCGGCAAGGACATCTTCCTCGAGCGCTCCACCGTGCTGACCGCACCGACGACCTCGTCGAACTGGAACGCCGACCCGACGAAGACCTGGCAGCTCACCGACACGCGGATGACGACGCTCGAGACCGGCCAGGCGGGTGAGGGCCCCGAGATCATCAAGCTCAACGAGGGAGACCCGAACAACACCTCGGGTGACGGCTACGTCTTCCTCGTCGACAACTACAGCGCTGGCGGCTACCGCGCGTTCCTCACCACGGGTGCGGAGATCGCGTCGAGCAGTCAGGCCGACCGCCTCTCGCAGCGCTCGACCTGGAACGTCCGCCCCGCGGGTGGGCTCCCGGCGAGCCCGCGTCACGGGGCCTTCGTCAGCGTCCCCCAGACCGTGCTCACCGCGATGCACGACTGGACGTCGATCGCGGCGGTCTCCTCGACCACCGCGCTCGAGGTCGACGGCGGCCGCGCCACGGCAACCGTCACCGCGGCCGACGATGGCGATGTGGCGGGAACCGTCACCTTCACCGGCGGCGACTGGAGCGCGACGGTACCCCTCTCCGGCGGCACGGCGGCGGTCGACATCCCCACCGAGGTCACCGCCGTCACCGCGACGTACGACGGGTACCGCGACGGCCTGGTCGCCACGTCGGCCTCGGAAGAGGTCCCCGTCAGCACTCTGACCATCACCACCACGACGAGCCTGCGCTGCGTGCTCGGCAAGGCGCAGGTCGTGGTCAACGTGCGCAACACGGCGGCGGTCGCGGCATCCGTGAAGGTCACGACTCCCTACGGCTCGAAGACGCTGTCGCTCGCCGCGGGGGCGTCGTCCTCGGCGTCGTTCGCCACCCGCCTCGCCGCCGTTCCCGCCGGCACCATCACGGTGACGGCGACCGGCACCGAGGGGCAGACCTTCACGGGATCCGCTCCGCTCGCCGCCGGCACCTGCAACTGATCGGAGACATGACCATGACGAGTCTGCTCACCCGGAGCATCCGGAAGGTGACGGCCGTTGCCGCCGCCGCAGCGACCGTGGTGGCGATCGGAGCCGTGTCGACGCACACGGCCTCGGTCGCCGCCGAGGGGCCGACGCCCCTCATCCACTACACGTTCGATGCCGCCGCCGGCACGACGGTCGGTGACGCCAGCGGAAACGGCTACGACGCCACGATCAGGCAGAACGGCGCCAAGGTCGAGAACGGGCAGCTCTCGCTACCCGGCGGCGGCGCGTCGAGCGCAGGCTACCTCGAGATCCCGACCTCAGGACTCGTCGGCAAGAAGACGCTGACGATCTCGACCTGGCTGAGCGGACGCACCGGTCCGGCCAACACCGCGGCCGCGTTCCTCGGGGCTCCCGTCGCCTCCGGTGCGAGCTACTCGAGCGGCTACTGGCTGCTCAACCCGGCCAACCCGAGCGGGTATGTGAAGTCCGTCGTGACGAACGCCACGAACGCGGGAGCCCCGTGGGGCACCGAGGTGGGTGCCGGCGCGACGAACGCCGCGACCGCCGGGGCGCGCACACCCTCCGGGATGTCGCTGTACACGAGCGTGATCGACGGCACTGCAGGCACCCTGACGACGTACGTCAACGGCGCGCAGATCTCGTCGGTCGCGATCGCGCGCGACGTGTCGTCGTTCGGCTCGACCCTGGTGGGCTATCTCGGACGCTCGACCTACAACGACGCCGGCTGGGCGGGTGACGTCGACGACTTCGCCGTCTACGAGAGCGCGCTCAGCGCCACGCAGGTGCAGCAGATCTTCGCGGATCAGGCGCTCGAACGGGCCGTGGCCTCCGTCACTGTGCCGACGACCGCGACCGAGGCGTTCACGCTGCCGACCACGACCAGTGGCGTCGCGATCTCCTGGGCCTCCGACAGCCCCGCCGTGCAGATCACGGGCGGTGCCGCCGCTGTACAACGCCCCGCCCCCGGGTCGACGGATGCCGTGGCCACCCTCACCGCGACGTTCACGGTCGGCGGAGCGCTGACCACCCGGACGTTCACGGTGACCGTGCCCGCCGCGCTCTCCGACCAGGCCAAGGCCGATGCCGATCTGGCTGCCGTGACAGTGGCCGATTCCGACGACCTCAGGGCGTCGTTCTCGGTTCCCACGACCGGCGCGAACGGGTCGACTCTGACCTGGACCGTCACGAGCGGTTCCGCCTCCGCTGCGCTCCGCGCTGGTGTGCGTGACGGATCGGCGACCGTGTCGATCACCCGCCCGGCCACCGGTGCGGCGTCGGCATCCGCGACGCTCTCAGTCACGGCATCCAGCGGGGAGGCCACGGCGACGCGCACGTTCGCGCTGACGGTACGGCCGCAGCCGGCGGATGACGCCGACCCGGAGGCCTACGTCTGGGCCTTCTTCACGGGTGAGGGTGCCGGCGCGGAACGCGTGAGCCTCGCGGCCTCGAAGGGCGACGACGCGCTGCGCTGGAACACACTGAACGGCGGCGAGCCGATCTTCTCCTCCACGCAGGGCACGCAGGGTCTGCGCGATCCGTTCATCATCCGCTCGCACGAGGGCGACAAGTTCTACATGCTCGCGACCGACCTGAAGATCGACGGTCTGGCCGGCGGCTTCTCGACCGCGCAGATCTCGGGATCGCAGTACATCGAGGTGTGGGAGTCCACCGACCTCGTGAACTGGTCCGCCCAGCGCCATGTGAAGGTGTCGTCGGCATACGCGGGCAACACCTGGGCGCCGGAGGCGTACTGGGACGAGGAGATCCAGCGGTACGTCGTCTTCTGGGCGTCGAACCTCTACCCGACGACGGATGCGTCCACCCGCACCGCCGTGACCTACAACCGCATGATGTACGCGACGACCGATGACTTCGTGACGTTCTCGGAGCCACAGATCTGGTCGGACGTGCGGCGCGGAACGGGCCTCGGCCTGATCGACTCGACCGTCGCCGAGGAGGACGGCGTCTACTACCGCTTCACCAAGGACGAGGCGTCGATGACGATCCGCGAGGAGAAGTCGACCGACCTGCTCGCCACGATCAGCGGTGCGCTGCCCGGCACGAGCGGCAGCGCCGACGAGTGGACCCTCGTGAAGGAGCGGATCGCCACCGGGCTGCCGAACGGCGAACCGGGCGGCACGTACTCCAGCGGCGAGGGACCGAACATCTTCGCGGCGAACCCCGGAGATGTGAACGGCCTGTCCTGGTATCTGTTCATCGATCAGCCGTCGTACCACGGCGGACCGAACCACTACATCCCGTTCGGCTCCGACGACATCACCGACGGCTCGTCGTGGCAGGCGCTGGGCTCGACCCTGCGCGCGAACCTGCCGCAGAACAGCGACGGCGGCAAGCCGCGGCACGGCACGGTGATCCCGGTGACGCGCGCCGAGTACCAGACGGTGCTGGAGGGCTTCGCGCCCGAGATCGCGGTGACCGACGTCGCCCCGATCGCCGCATCCACCCGCGCGGGCACCTCGCCCGTGCTGCCGCGAGCGACGCTGACGACGGCGAGCGGTGCCACCGCGACGGTCGATGTCGCGTGGGAGGGCGTCGACCCTGCCGACTACGCGAGCCCCGGCACCTTCACGGTGCGCGGAGTCGCACAGGACGCCTCTCGCATGCCGGTCACGGCGACGATCACCGTCACCCCCGGCATCGGACTCGATCTGTCGACGCGCTGCGTGGCGGGCAAGGTCGTGGTCACGGCGAAGGTCGCCAATGCCGGCACGGACGCCGCACGCGTCACGGTGTCGTCCGTTTACGGCACGCAGGTGGTCGACCTCGCCGGGGGCCAGACCAAGACAGTGAGCTTCAGCACGCGTGCCGCCGCCGTGGCCGCGGGCGAGGTACAGGCGACGGTCTCGGGCTCGACGGTCACGGAGGCGTTCGCCGCCAAGACCTGCTGACCCTCCTCCGGCGCCCCGCGCACCCCGCTCCCGTCGCGATAGAGCACCCGAACCCTCGGATTCGGTTGCGATACCGCGACGGGAGCGGGGTCTTTACGCGCCACGCGGGGGACGGCATCCGTCGGCGCCGATCACGTGAGGTGGTGCGGGGCCGCCGCGGTGGACGCGACGCTGGGTGGTGCGGGGCCCGCCGCGGTGGATACGACGCTGGGGCGCCTGTCACGCAGCCGCGGACATGATCCACGCGCCGGTCCCGTCGCACGTGGTGTCGGATGGCATGTCGGCGGATGGCACGTGGTGACGGATGGCACATGGTGACGGATGGGCGGGCCGCCACCTGTCGTCGTTCACGAGCACGCGAAAAGCCCGCCTCTTCCTGCTGTGGGGGCAGCAGGAAGAGGCGGGCCGTGGGAGAGGTCGGTCACCGCAGGGAGGCGGCGACCTCACCTCACTCCGTCTCGGTCTCCAGAACCGAGCGGCCTCGGCGACGCAGGATCCAGAACCCGGATCCGAGCGCCAGCAGCAGCGCACCGACCCACGCCGCCGTCAGCGACGCACTCGCGTCACCTCCGGTGTTCGCGAGGGAGCCGTCGGTACCTCCGGTTCCACCGCCGGTGGAGGGACCACCGTCGGTGCCGCCATCGGTGCTGCCACCGGTACCCGCCCGGGTGACCGTGAGCGGCAGCCGCGCGAGTTCCGTCTCACCGTCACGCAGCACGATGTGGTGCGCACCCGCCGTCGTATCGGTGGGGATCGTGACTGTCGCCTCGATCCGGCCGTCCGCGGTGGTCGCGGTCGCGAGCGCACGGTAGGTGCTCTCGATGCCGATCTCGACCTCGTCGACCGTCACGCCGGTGGCGGTCACGGTGACCTTGCCTCCCGCGGCGACGGTAGAGACGGACAGCTGCGCACTCAGCTCGGCGCCAGGGCTGTCGTCGATCGCGGTGAACGCCCAGTTGTCGACCTCGAACAGGTCGGTCTCGGCATCCGTGCCCTCGGCGCCGGCGAACACGAAGAACACATCGTGCTCTCCGGTGGCGCCGGTGACCTCGGCCTCGACCGTGGTCCACTCTCCGACCGTTCCGTCGACGGGGATCTCCGCCACGACGGGGCCGTCGACATCATCCAGGCGCACCTGGATGCTGCTTCCGGCGACCAGCGGCTTCACCTTCGCCGACACCTTCTGCGCGCCGGAGCCGAAGTCGACACCGGAGATTCCGGAGAAGTCCCCGTCATCGACGCCCGAGAGCACCATGTTGCCGGAACCGTTGTGCTCGGGGAACTCGACCGAGACGGCATCCGTCTTGGCGGTGGTGATGCCGAGCTGCCAGGCCAGGGTCTCCGCTTCGAAGGTGCGGTACGGGTCGAAGCTCTCGACCTGCTCCACGCCCGCCTTGGTTCCGACGATCGGCTTGATGGTGCCGTCCTCGTTGAACTCGAGCTTGTCGATGTGCACCGAGCGGTAGCCCTGCGTCGCACCGGGGGTTCCGAGAGCCGCCGCCCACGCCGCCCCGCGCGTCTGCGCGTGGTAGGTGAAGTAGGTCTCGCCCTTGTAGGTGAACATGTCGGAGTGGTTGTTGCCGCCGTTGCCCGCTCCGAAGAACGTGCCCTGGTTCTGGAACGCCACACCCGCGTACTCCGAGGAGCCGAGCTTCATCGGGTCATCGGTCATCATGTACGCGATCGCACCGCGCGACGGGTACAGCCCCGGCGCCTCGTTCACCTGGAAGTTCGACGAGTACGAGTAGTAGTACTTGCCGTCCCGCTTGAACATGCTCGACGCTTCGAACATGCCGGGGGCGTCGATCTCGACCGGGTCGCCGTCGAGGGTGACCATGTCATCCTTCAGCTTCACGACGCGCGTCGACTTCGGGTTCTGCGGTCCCTGCACGTTCGGCGAGGTGCCGATCTGCGAGTTGCCGCCGAAGTACAGGTAGCCCTGGCCGTCGTCGTCGATGAAGACCTCGGGGTCGAAGAGCCACATGCCTGCGGGGAAGCCGCCTTCGGCGATGTAGTCGCGAGACACCGTGTCGGGGATGATCTTCTTGCCCAGCGGGTCCTCCCACGGGCCCAGCGGCGAGCCGCCGACGACGACCGCCGTGCCGGTTCCGCTGTCGCAGAAGTAGAGGTAGACCTTGCCGTCCTTCTCGATCGCGGCCGGAGCCCAGGAGTTGCGGGCCCAGGGTGCGGCGCCGCCCTCGCGAGCCACCGGCACCGTGCCGTGGTCGACCCAGTTGACCATGTCGGTCGTGGACATCACGTTGAGCCGGGTGATGCCGCCGTAGCCGTTCGACTGCGTCGGCAGACCGTTCTCGTCCTTGCTGTTCAGGTCGTACTGCTGGGTGTCATCGGTCGAGTAGATGTAGAGACGACCGTTGTAGACCAGGTGGTGCGGGTCGGCGCCGAACTTGTGGCCGACGAGCGGGTTGTGGTCGCCGACCGGCTTGGTCTGCACCTTCTCCAGGCTCGTGAAGGCGGGGCCTTCCGGAGCATCCGCGATCTTGACGAGCGAGAGCTCGTCGACCGAGAAGTCCTGCAGGGCGTCGGAGCCCCAGGGGGTCTCGACGAACAGCCATCCCGCAGCGACGTGCTTGGCCTCGGCCGTGAACTCCTGCGAGAACGTGCCCCATTCGCCCTTCGTGAACGTGTGCCCGTAGTCGGCGCAGCCGTTGAAGTTCGTGGGGCAGAACGTGAAGTTGAACTGCTGGGTGGCGTTGCCCTCGTCGTACTTGAGCTTGCCGGTGAGGCGGTAGGAGGCGCCGAGCTCGATCTTGTCCGCGACACTCGCGAACGGACCCGACTGGGTGTTCTCGCGGCCGGTGACCTTCAGGGAGTGCGCACCGCTCGCCGCGTCATCGCTGAGAGCCAGCGTGCCGCCGCGGGTGTTGGTCCACCCGGTCAGGTCCGAGACGAAGCGGCCATCAGGCAGAAGGTTGCCCGGCACCGCCGGCGGCTCGGTGACCGCGGGCGCTCCGTCATCGGTCGTCAGCGAGACGTCGTCGATCACGAAGGACTGCACGTCGGTGTTCCAGGGCGTCTCGACGAACATGATGTCGTAGTCGGCCGTCAGCGGCGTGAACGTCTTCTCGACCGTGGCCCACTCGCCCGCTGTCGCCGTCGTGGATCCCACGACGTCGCAGCGGCTGCGCGTCGAAGTGCACAGCACCACGTTGAAGTTCTGCGTGGCGCGGCCGGCGTCGAACTTCAGCGAGAGCGAGAGATCGTAGGACTGATCGGTCTTCAACAGCCCGGTCACCGTGGCGGTGGGGCCGGACTGGAAGCTGGAACGATCGCTGATCGCGAGGGCCTTCGAGCCGGTGCGAGCATCCGTGCTCGCACTGAGCGTGCCGCCCAGGGGTGCGGTCCATCCCGACACCCCGCTCTCGAACGTGCCGTTCTGGATGATGTCCGTCGGAGCGGCGAAGGCCGCCCCCGGCACTCCCACGGCGGTCACCGACGATGCGATGAGGGCGGCCACCCCCAGCAGCGCTGCGGGGCGCGATACGGATCGGCTGCGTTGCCGATCGGCGGATCTGAGATGTGATTTCACTGGTGTTCTCCTTGCGGATCGATTCGCTCGAGGGCGCGCGGACGCGCACCGATCACGGCCTTCTCCTCGCGGGAGGAGGCCCTCGGATGGTGACCTCAGGCGAAGGTGAGGATGTGACCGAGATCTCCCGCCGCGGTGGATCGCCGCGGGACGGACTTCGGTCCCCTTGTGGGGTCGATGGGGTCAGTGCAGTGCGCCGCTGGCGCTCAGCGTGGCTGTCGGGGCTGTCCCTGCCGAGATCCGCGCGACGGCCGACGGCGTGCGGCACGGTGACCGTGTCGGCAGAGATGGATACCGGCGACGCTCTTCATGCACTCTCCTCCTTGAGATACCGGAACCTCGCGCATCGCGAGCCCGGCGGCCCGGGCGGGCCGCGTGATGATCACTGCTCCCCGTATGTTACCGGTAACAGATTTCGGAGCACAAGACCTCGGTGCGAACGGCTCGCCGATCGAGGCGCCGCAACGCGACGAAGCGCGCCGCCTCGAGCCCGTCTGCGCGGCCTACAACCCCAGCCGCTCCAGGTAGGGATTCACGAACCGGCGCTCGGGGTCGTACGCAGCGGCGAGCGCGGTGAAGTCGTGCCAGCGCGGGTACCGCGAGCGCGCCTCGGCCGGGTCGAGCGTGAACACCTTGCCCCAGTGCGGGCGTGCGGTCTCCGGCAGGGCCGCCTCGATCGTCGGGAGCAGCGCCCGGACGGCCTCCTCCTCGGGCTTCCAGGTGAAGTGGATGCCGACGGCATCCGTGCCGGACGACGAGCTGAGCCACAGGTCGTCCGCGCGGACGGTGCGGATCTCGTTGACGAGCAGCAGCGGCGCGATCTGGCCGGCCAGCATCCGCACGGACTGGATCGCCGCGACGGCATCCGCGCGCGGCACGAGGTATTCGCTCTGCAGCTCGGCACCGGCCGACGGGGTGTACTCGAGCTTGAAGTGGGTGAGGCGCTCGAACCACGGCCCCGACGCCCCGAGCTGCTCGGTGCAGGCGATGGGGTCGACGCCGAGGATGGGATGCCGCTTCGCCACCGCGGGCTCGGCGCCCAGGCGCTCGAACAGCGACTCCCGTGCGGCTTCCCGCGCCTCGGGCTGGCGCTGCTTGACCCAGATCTGGTCCACGAAGTCGGTGCGCTCCCAGGTCGAGAACAGACTCACGCTGGTGCCGATCGAGGTGACCTCGTCGAAGTCGGCGAGCACGGCATCCCAGCTCGGATGCTCGAACACGTACTGGGACACCTGGTAGGTAGGCTCCACGTCGAGCGTGACATCGAGCACGACGCCGAGCGCGCCGAGGCTCACCACCGCGCCGCCGAAGCCGTCTTCGCCGCGCGCCAGCCGGCGGATCTCGCCGGAGGCGGTGAGGATCGTGAGGGCGCGGACCGCACTCGCCAGAGAGCCGATCGCGTCACCCGAACCATGCGTGCCCGTGGCGACGGCCCCGGCGACCGAGATGTGCGGCAGCGAGGCGAGGTTCGCCAGCGCGAGCCCCTCCGCCTCCAGCAGCGGCGCGATGTCGCCGTAGCGCAGGCCGGCCGAAACGCGCACGGCATCCCGCTCGGCGTTCACCTCGAACACGACGGGCAGACGATCGAGCGCGATCAGCGTGCCGTCGGTGTCGGCGATGTCGTTGAAGCAGTGGCGCGATCCGAGCACACGCACCGGTCCGCCCTGAGCGAGCACGGCGCGCACCTCGTCGACCGAGGCGGGATGCGCGAGCGTCGCCGCTCGATACGTGAGGTTGCCCGCCCAGTTGCGTTCGTTCATGCCGAGACTCCTTCGCCGCCGCCGTGGTCCTGTCGCAGTCTATGCGCGGGTCTCACCGCGGGGTCGAGATGATCCGCTCCAGCCGTTCGCGGCGCACGCAGTTCTCGAAGGCGAAAGCATCAGCGAGCGATTCCGCTTCGTCCGCGCTCACTCCGGTGAACGCGCGTGCGTAGTCCCCCACCATGGCCTCGGCGAGCATCACGTGCCGCACGTGCCCGTGGATCCACCGTCGCGCGCCCCAGGGGAACGGCGCGAAATCGGGGAACTCGGTCTCGAACAGCCTCTCCAGCGGTTCGAGCACATCGCGCACCCCGGCGTCGGTCGATCCCCAGGAGTCGACGCCGAGCCGACTCTTCTTCTCCAAGACGGGGGCGATGCGGCGCATGTACTCCGAGTTCGGATCGGCACTGACGGCGCCTTGCAGCCCGATGTCCTTGTACGTCCACAGCGCCCAACTGGCGTCGTGGCGCGCGTAGATCTCGAGCTGGTCGTCGAGAAGCTGATAGCGCTGCTCGTCGCGCGCCGGGTCGCCCGTGTACACAGGGCCGAACTCGCCCACCCAGATCGGAGTGCCGGTCTCGCGCATGTAGGCCGTGCGCTGCAGGAACGTCTCCTCGACCCGGTCGCGGTCGATGTACTGGCCACGGCTGACGCCCGGATAGGGCCCGCCGTCCACGAACCCGGGGAGCGCATAGTCGTGTGCGGTGTAGACGCAGTTCGGCAGGGGATCCCCGAGCTGGTCGAACTGCGTCGAGTACCGGTTGCCGTCGAGGAACAGGATGTGCTCGGGGTCGACCGCGCGGATCGCCGCCTTCAGCCGCCGGTAGAAGGGTCCGATCGTCGTCCCCTCGGCATCCCCCGGCTCGTTGATCGGGTTGTACCCGGCGACCCAGGGGTTGCCGCGGTAGCGCTCCGCGATGCGCTCCCACAGATGCACGACACGATCCTGGAACTGCCGCTGCGCCCAGAAGTGCGCCCACTGGGTCGGGTTGTCGCTGTGCCAGTGCTGGTTCTGCGCCCCCGGCACGGCGTGCAGGTCGAGGATCGCGTAGATCCCGTGCCGCGCACACGCCTCGACGGCCCGGTCGAGCAGCGCGAACCCCTCTTCCTTCAGCACGAACGGCTCGGTGTCGTCCTCGAAGTGCCGGTAGTTGAAGGGGATGCGCACCGAGTTCATCCCGAGGCTGCGCACGTGCGCTGCATCGGCATCCGTGAAGAACACCGAGAGGAAGCGCGAGAAGTACCTGTCGTATGCCTCGTCGCCGAGTACCCGGCGCAGCGCCTTGCGGTGCTGGGTCTCGGTGCCCGCATAGCCGGTGATGAAGTTCTCCATGTTCATCCAGCCACCGAGCCCGAACCCGCGCAGCACCAGCGGCCCGTCACCGCCGTGGATGCGGGCGCCCTCGACCCGCAGAATCGCAGCCGCAGGGCCGCCCGCATCCTCGAGGGTCATCGCACCGTCACCGCCGTCCACGACACGGCGGGCAGCGTGATGGAGATCGTGCCGTCGGCCACCCTGGCCGAGGTGTTCTCCTGCATGCCGACGCGCTCAGGGTCGTCGATCGTGTTGCGCGCGTGGATGTCGTCGTCCTGCAGCGTCTGCGCGGAGGTCACCGACACGTCGCCGAGGCGGCTCACATCGATCTGCACCGTGACCTCCTCGGTCAGACTGCGGTTCACGAGGAACACGGCCGTGTCGCCGCTCTCCTCGTCGTGCGTGGCGACCGCATCGACGAGAGACACGTCGCCGTAGACCTCGGTCGCGTACGTTGGCGCCTCCAGCCGTACCTCCAGCGCCCGCCCGCGTGCCAGGCGCGAGGTGATGGCGAAGGGGAAGAACGTCGTCTGACGCCAGGACTTGCCGTTCGGCTCGGTCATGATCGGCGCGATCACGTTCACCAGCTGAGCGAGGCTCGCAGCCGTCACCCGATCGGCATGACGCAGCAGGGAGATCAGCAGGTTGCCGAACACGACGGCATCCACGACGGAGTACGAGTCCTCCAGCAGGCGCGGAGCGATCGGCCACTCGTTGGCGTCGGTGATCTTCTCGACGTCGTTGAACCGCGACTGGTACCAGACGTTCCATTCGTCGAAGGAGATGTTGAGCGTCTTGTCGCTCCGTCGCAGCGCCTTCACGTGGTCCGCCGTCGCCACGACCGCCTCGATGAAGCGGTCCATGTCGACAGCGGAAGCCAGGAAGCTCTCGTAGTCTCCCCCCTTGGGCTCGTAGTACGCGTGGCAGGAGATGAAGTCGACCTCGTCGTAGGTCTCCTCGAGGACGATCCGCTCCCACTCCCCGAAGGTCGGCATCGACGCGCTCGAACTGCCGCACGCGACGAGCTCGAGATCGGGATCGACCATCCGCATCGCGCGCGCCGTCTTGACCGCCAGCCGCCCGTACTCGTGTGCGGTGGAGTGGCCGACCTGCCAGGGGCCGTCCATCTCGTTGCCGAGGCACCACATCCGCACGTTGTACGGATCCTTCTTGCCGTTCGCGATGCGCTTCTCCGACCAGAACGTACCCGAGGCGACGTTCGTGTACTCGAGCACATCGAGCGCGGACTCGATCCCCCTGGTGCCGAGGTTCACCGCGTACATCAGCTCGCTGCCGATGCCCTCCGCCCATGCGGCGAACTCGTCGAGTCCGATCTCGTTGGTCTCGATCGAGTGCCACGCGAGATCCAGTCGGCGAGGACGCTCCGTTCGCGGGCCGATGCCGTCTTCCCAGCGGTAGCCGGAGATGAAGTTCCCGCCGGGATACCGGATCGTGGAGACCCCCAGCTCCTTGACCAACTCGATGACGTCGCCGCGGAATCCGTCTGCGTCGGCCGTGGGGTGGCCGGGCTCGTAGATTCCTCCGTAGACGCACCGTCCGAGGTGCTCGACGAACGACCCGAAGAGTCGTCGGTTGATGTCGCCGACCGTGAAGTGCGGGTCGATGGCGAGTCGTGCGTTGATCATTTTCACCTTTGCCTGGGGAGAGTGGAGGTCACGAGCAGTCGGGACTACTTGAGACTTCCGATGGAGAGCCCGCCCTGCCAGTACTTCTGCAGGGTGAGGAACGCGATGATCAGCGGGATCACCGAGACGAGGGAGCCGAGGATGATGATGCTCCAGAGCGAGGTGCCGCCGGCGTTGTTCGCCGAGGCGATGCCCTGCCACATGCCGATGCCGACCGTGACGGGGAAGAGGCGGTTGTCGGACAGCATCGCGAGCGGCAGGAAGTAGTTGTTCCAGGAGGCCACGACCGACAGCAGCAGGACCGTGACGATCGCTGGGCGCATGAGCGGGATCGACACCTGGAGGAACGTGCGCAGCTCCCCCGCACCGTCCACACGGGCGGCGTCGAGCAGCTCATCGGGCACGGCTTCACGGGTGTAGATGTTCATGAGGTACACCCCGAACGGGTTCAGCAGCGTCGGCAGGATCACCGCCCAGATCGTGTTCGTCAGACCCACCTGCGAGAACAGGATGAAGGTCGGGATGACGAGCGCCGTCGTGGGCACCATGACCGACCCCAGCAGCACCGCGAAGCTGAAGCTTCGACCGCGGAAGCGGAACTTGGCGAATCCGTAGCCGGCCAGCACGGCGAGCACGGTCGCGCCGATGCCGCCGACGAAGGCGTAGAGGGCGGAGTTCAGCATCCACCGCGCGTAGATGCCGTTCTGGTAGGTGAACAGGTCGACGAGGTTTCCCCAGTAGTCGATGTCCGAGGAGAACCACAGCGAGCTCCCGCCGCCGAAGAGTCCGGCCGCATCCTTGGAGCTGTTCACGATGACCCACCAGAAGGGGATCAGGAAGTAGACGACCAGGAAGCCGAGGAGTACCTGAAGGGGCAGGTGCCGGCGACGCGCCGCACGGGTGGAGTCGGTGAGAGTCGTCATGACAGGAAGCTCCCGCGCTTTCGGGTGATGAACATGAAGAGGTAGACGCAGACGAACACCACGGCGCCGAGGGCGAAGGAGATGGCCGATCCGTAGTTGTAGTTGGCCAGCGCGAATGCCTGTTGATAGGCGTACATGTTCGGTGTGAGGTCGGCGGGGATCGCTCCGGATGCCAGATATCGCAGGATCTGCGGCTCGTTGAAGAATTGCAATGTGCCGATCAGGGCGAACACGAGGATCAGCAGGAGCGCCGGAGCGATCAGCGGGATCTTGATGCGCAGAGTGATCTGCCATCCGCTCGCTCCGTCGATGCGCGCCGCTTCGTACAGCGTCGGGTCGATGCCCTGCAGCGCGGCATAGATGATGATCATGTAGTACCCGGCCCACTGCCAGGTCACGATGTTGAGCAGGCCGAAGAAGACGAGGTCGCGGCTGAGCATGTCGGGGCCGGCCATGCCGAACAGACCGAAGATCTCAGCCATCGGGCCGAAGCTCTTGCTGTACAGGAACCCCCACATGAGGGCACCGATGACCGCGGGGATCGCGTACGGCAGGAAGATCATCAGGCGCGAGAAGCGCGCGAATCGGGTGACCACCGCATCGAGGATCAGAGCCACCCCGAGCGACACCGCCATCTGCAGCGGGATCAGGATGGCGGAGAAGCCGATGACGAAGCGGATGCCGTCGAGGAAGTTCGGGTCGGTGAAGGCCTTGATGTAGTTGTCGAACAGGACGAACGTCGTCCCGCCGATCATGCGTGTCTGGAAGAGGCTCAGGTAGAGCGCGTAGAGCAGTGGCGTGACGAGCAGTGCGAGGAACACGATCGCGAAGGGGGCGACGAACGCCCAGCCGACGCGGCCGTGCGTCGACGCACCTCCGCGCCGCGCACCGCTCTTCTTCGTCTTCGTCGTCTGCGGGCGAACCGCGATGTCGACAGTCATGGATGACTCCTGGATTGAGGGGGAAGGGGGACGCGGTGGGCCGCCCGCACCGAGGGGCGACCCACCGCGAGGGCGGTCACTCGACGGTGAAGCCCTGCTCCTCGGCATACTTGACGACCGATTCCTGCAGGCCGTCGGCCGCCTCCGAACCGGAGACCGCCCCCTCGTTGATCGACGCGAGCTGTTCGTTGAACGCATCGAAGTAGTACGCGCCGAACGGCGTGTAGGTCATACCCGTGTACCCGTTCGCCGCGGGGACGTACACCTCCTTGTTCGCCAGCTGCCCGCCGAAGAACGGCACTTCGTAGTTCTCGAAGTCGGGCGAGTTGAGAGCGGTGAGGTTGAGCGGGAAGATCACCTGGTTCTGCCAGCCGTCGGTCAGCGAGGCCTCATCGGCGTAGACGCCGAAGGCGACCTTGGCCGCGAGCTCGGGGTTCGATGCCTGGCTCGTGACGGAGAAGGCGGAGCCACCCCAGTTGACGTAGGTCGGGTTGGAGGCGTCCCACTGCGGCAGCGGAGCGGTCGCCCAGACACCGGCGTCCTCTCCCTCGCCGACACCCGCGCCCGTCAGGTACCCGGGGGCCCAGGCCGCGGAGATGTAGGTGGCGTAGTCGCCGCCGATGACACCGGCGATGTACTCGGGGGTGAACTGATCCTGCGTGCCGACCAGCCCCTTCTCGACCATGCCGTCCCAGTAGTCCAGGACCTCCTTCGACGCGTCGTCGTTGAGGTTGATCGAGATCTTCTCGGGGTCTGCGGAGTCGTAGGTGAAGGGCTCCGCACCGTTCTGGTACTGCAGCGCCATCATGACCGCGGGCACGTTGGCTCCGAGGTCTCCGAACAACGGCCCGCCGGCGTCCTTGACCTTCTGCGCGGCCGCTTCGTACTCGGCCCAGGTGGTGGGCGGGGTGATGCCGTAGGTCTCGAAGATGTCCTTGCGGTAGATCATCCCCATCGGACCGCCGTCGACCGGAACGCCGTACACGCCCTCGCCGACCGAGACGTCCTTCCAGGCCCCTTCGCTGTAGTTGTCCTTGACGTCCTCATAGCCGAATGCGGCGATGTCGACGATCGCGTTCTGCACCTGGAAGGTGGGGATGCGGTCGGCCTCGATCATGATCACATCCGGGGCACCGGTGCCCGCGGTGATGGCGGTCTGGAACTTGTCGTACTCGTCACCACCCTGGCCTGCGTTGGTCCAGCAGACCTGGACGTCGTCGCTCGCCTTGTTGAAGTTGTCGACGACGAGTTCCATGTTCGGATACCACGCCCACATCGTCACGACCGGAAGATCCTTCTTCTCGATCGTGTTGGTGCAGTTGGTGGCTGCGTTGCCGCCGTTCGCTTCCGTGCCGCCGCTGTCGGCGCACGAAGCGAGGCCGCCCGCGAGGACGAGAGTGAGTGCCGCAGCGAGAGCGTGCTTCGTCTTCACTGTGTTTCCCTTCGGATACTGGACTTCATTGTTCAATGCCCCATCCGGTCGTCGGGACGCGAGATGGTTAGGATTACAACGTTGTATTTCTAACGTTGTAATTTTACCGCAGACGTTGCCTGCGGTGTCAAGGAAGACGCCGCCGGAATACCGGCATGACGTCTAGTAGTCGATCGGTGCCGGGCCGATCTCGTCGAGCAGCTTCGCCATCGCCGCGTACGCACGGTCCCGGTAGGCGACCAGCTCAGCGCTGCGTTCGGGCGGAGTCGCCAGGAAGCCCCGGCCGCTCTTCACGCCCAGCTCCCCGCGCTCCACTCGGTCGCGGAGGACTGCCGGCTCCACGAACCGTTCGGGATACGCCTCCCCCAGCGAGCGATAGCAGAACTCGTAGACGTCGAGACCGGCGATGTCCGCGATCGCGAACGGCCCGAAGAACGGCAGCCGGAAACCGAAGGTCGTCCGCGCGATGGTGTCGATGGACTCTGCGGTCGCGACCCCCTCCTCCACGAGGCGCGCTGCCTCCGTGAACAGCGCGTACTGCAGCCGGTTCAGCACGAAACCCGTGACATCAGGAACCTCGACCCCGGTCTTGCCGCACTCCGCGAGCAGTGCGATCATGCGCGAGACGACGGCACGGTCGGTGCCTGTGTGCGGGATCACCTCGACCCCGGGGATGAACGTCGCCGGGTTGCTGAAGTGCACGCCGAGGAAGCGCTCCGGCCGCTCGACCGCTTCTGCCAACGATGCGATCGAGATCGTCGAGGTGTTGCTGCCGATGATCGCCGTCGACCGCGCCGCCGCGCTGATCCGGCGCAGGGTCTCGTGTTTGACGGCGAGGATCTCCGGCACCGCCTCCTCGACGATGTCGGCGGCGGTCACCGCATCCTCGATCGAGTCGGCGGCGCGCACGGCAGCCGCGATGCGTGTCGCGGCGCCCGCCGGGAACAGGGCTCTCGCCTCGAACTCCTCCGCCTCGCGGATGATCCGCTCTCGGCTCTGCGCGGCCTGCTCCGCTGTCACGTCCGCGAGGACGACCTGGCGCCCGGAGAGGGCGATCACCTGCGCGATCCCACCGCCCATGTAACCGGACCCCACCACTGCGATCTGCTCCGTCATGCCGACTCCTCCGCGTCCATCTGCTCGATCAGTTCCACCTTGGCCGATGAGGGCGACCGGGGGTCGAATGCCAGCCCCAGCCACTCGTCCACCAGAGTCTTGGCCAGCTCCGGCCCGATCACCCTGGCGCCCAGCGTGAGCACCTGGGCGTTGTTGCTGAGCACCGACCTCGCGACCGAGTACGCATCATGCGCCGTCACCGCCCGCACTCCGCGCACCTTGTTCGCCGCGATCGCCATGCCCAAGCCGGTGCCGCACACGAGGAGCGCCCGGTCCATCCGCCCGTCCGCGACCATCCTCGCCGCTTCCGACGCGACGCGGGGGTACGGGGTGTGACCGTCCGCACCGACGCCGACGTCGACCACGCCCGCCACCCGCGGGTCCGCCTCCAGCAGCACGCGGAGGATCTCCTTGTACTCATAGCCGGCGTCATCCGCGCCGATCACGATCTTCCAGCCGGTCATCGCCGTCCCTCTGTCCGCTCATCTGCATCGGCCCACTCCGCGAGCGTCTCCACGATCAACGCGAACGACACGGCTCCGGGGTCGGGATGGCCGATGCTCTTCTCTGCCAGTGGACGCGCGCGCCCCTTGCGCGGACGCAGCGTTGCGGTCTCCTGCGCGGCCCCGTTCGCCGCCGACGCCGCCTGCCGGAGCGCGGTCGCGACGGGTACGCCCTCCGCGACCGCGCTCCGCAGCGCCGTTTCGAACGGCAGCAGCGCGTCGAGCATGGTCTTGTCCCCCGCCTCGGCGCCGCCCAGCTGAGCGATCCGTTCGCGGGCAGCCGTCACCGCTGCGACGACCGCCTCTCCGCTCTGCGCTCCTGCGTCGTCGGCGACCCGACCGAAGGCAGACAGCGCGGCCCCCCAGAGCGCTCCCGATGTTCCTCCGGCGGTCTCCGACCAGGCCTCGCCCGCCGCGGTCAGCAGCGCCGAGAGGCCGTCTCCTTCCGGACGGGCGGATGCCGCCGCGACCGCCGCCTCGAGACCTCTGCTCATACCGATGCCGTGGTCACCGTCCCCGGCGATGGCGTCGAGCGCCCCGAGGATCTCCGCCTGCTCCACGACGACGTCACGGACCAGGGAGAGCAGGTCGCGGGCGGTGTCGGCGGCACGCTGCGAGGCCGGGGAGGCGTGGTGCCGCTCGACGATCTCATCGACGGCGGAGCGGTTCGGGCGCACGGCGTCATCCGGCGTCCCCGCATCCGCCACTGCGCCGCGCCGGAAGGCGGGCGACGCCGCGGGCGCATCCCACAGCTCCTCCAGCTCGTCGTCGAGCCAGAGCAGGGTGACCGAGACGCCCCCCATGTCGAGGCTCGTGACCAGCTCACCGCAGAGCGGACTCGCCACGACGATCCCCGCGTGCTCGAGCTCGCGGTGCAGATGCCCGAAGAGCACGAAGAGCTCCTCGTACTTGACCGTTCCCAAGCCGTTCACCAGAAGGGACACGTGCGCTCCGGCCCCCTGCGGCCGTTCCGCCAGCAGCGGCTCGAGGAGCGTGCGCGCCAGTTCGGGCGCCCCCTGCACGGGGACGTCGCGGATGCCGGGCTCGCCGTGGATGCCGAGCCCGATCGACATCATGCCCTCCGGCACCTCGAACAGCGGCTCGCTCGCTCCCGGCACCGTGCATCCCGAGAATGCGACGCCGATCGTGCGCGTGCGGTCGTTCGCATGCCGCGCGAGCCTCTCGACCTCGTCGAGGGAGTCGCCCCGCTCCGCTGCCGCACCGGCGATCCGGAAGACGCACAGATCCCCGGCGATGCCGCGGCGCTGCGCCGCATCGGCCACGGGAGCGCTGGCGATGTCATCGGTCACCAGCACGGTGCGCACGTCGAGACCTTCATCGCGCAGTCGACGCTCGGCCTCCCCGAAGTGGATGACGTCGCCGGCGTAGTTGCCGTAGCTGAAGAGCACTCCCCCTCCCGCGTCGACCGCGTGGGCGACGCGCACCGCCTGGCCCGCCGAGGGCGACGAGAAGATGTTGCCGCACACGGCTGCCGCCGGCATCCCGATCCCGACGATCCCCCCGAACGCCGGGTAGTGACCGGATCCTCCACCGACGATGACCGCGACCTGGCCGGGAGCGAGCGGGGCACGGCGAGCGACCCCGCCCTCCACGCGGCGCAGCTCCTGCGGATGCGCGAGCACGAGGCCGTCCAGCGCCTCGGCGACGAAGGTGTCGGGATCGGAGACGATGCGGGTCATGATGCGACCCTCTCCGCATGCTGAGCGACACGGCTCGCCCCCGGGGCGTACGGCCGGCGCGGGAGGATGCGCCCCCGCAGATAGTCGCGGTTCGCGGCGCTCATGCTCAGCCCGTCGCCGCCGTAGTGCTCCGTGCAGATGACTCCCTGGAAGCCGCTCTCGATCGCCATCCGCAGTGCAGTCCGGTAGTCGATGAGTCCGCTCTCCAGATACGCGGGCACCGTCGTGATCACCCCGGAAGCCGGATCCTCGTCGCGGGTGTAGTTCTTGACATGCCAGAAGTTGGTGAACGGCAGCGTCAGGGCCATGACCTCGCGCCAGTCCTCCACCGGCTCGTGCAGTCTGATCAGGTTCCCCACGTCGGGATTCAGCCCGACCTCCCGCATCCCGATCTCCTCGATCATGCGCACGGCCGATGCCGCGGTGCCCAGGAACGTGTGCTCGTACATCTCGAGCGAGAGCAGGATGCCGAGATCGGCGGCGTGCGCCCCGAGCTCGCGGAATCGGCGGATCGCCAGCGCCCACGCCTCGGCGTCGTCCGAACGATCGCGGTGGCCTTCGACCGTCCAGAACCACAGCTGCTCCCGCTGCCGGGGCGTCAACGCCTGGTGCAGCCCGACGGAGACCACGCCGATGCCGAGCTCGGCCGCGAAGTCGAGAGTGCGGTGGCTGTACGCGAGGTTCGCCTCGCCCGCTTCCGCGTCGATCACGCTGCGACGGATAGCCGAGACCGAGCTCGCGCGGAGCCCCGCATCCGACAGGGCCGCGCGCAGCGTCTCCCGTCCGCGCACATCCAGGTCGCCGTAGCGCAGCCAGGAATCGGTGAGATCGACGTGCGTGAAACCGGCATCGGCGACCTCGCGCAGCGTCGTCGACCACTCCCGCCGCAGCGCCTCTTCACCAGCGGCGATCGGCAGGTGCGCCACGAACGGCAGCATGGCGGCCGCGATCGGCCAGTCTTCGGCAGTGAACGCCATCATCCATCAACTCCATTGAATCAGGTATCATGCACGATACACGGTTCTACCGGATCGTGAGAATTTTCTGCGAACGGGCATGCCGGATCACGATGGCGCGCGGCGACCGTCGCAGATCGCTCCGCCGTCGGCGCGCGTCATCCGCCGGTCGCGAGAATCACCTGTCGGCAGCAGGGATCACGGGCGCGCAGAAGTCATCCGCGCGCAGGACGGCGCAGGCGACTCAGTCCTGGATCTCGGCCAGCGCGCGGGTGCGCACGCCGACGAGGTGCGTGCGCATCGCCTGCGAAGCCGCGTCCGCATCCCCTGCCGAGATCGCGCGCGCGATCGCACGGTGCTCGGCGACGGTCGTCTCGGCGTCGGTCACGCCCCGCCCGGAGAAGAGGCGGAATCGCTGCACGTGGCTGCCCAGCGCGTCGTAAGCGTGCACCAGGAAGCGGTTGTGCGTGCCCGCAACGATCGCCCGGTGGAACTCACGATCGGCGTCGTAGTACGCACGGAAGGAGTCGAACTGCTCGCCATGCGGCGCCGCTGCCAGCGCGACGACGCTCGCCTCGAGCTCGTCGACGAGTCCGTCTCTGGCCGGACGGAGCGCGGCCGCCGCCGCCACGGCCGGCTCGAGGAGCAGACGAGCGTCGATCAGATCGGCCAGTTCGTCGGCCGTGAGGGCCGGAGCGACGCGGTAGCCCCGCAAGGCCAGCCGCTGGACCAGCCCCGTCGACTCCAGACGCGTGAGCGCCTCGCGCACCGGGCTGCTCGAGACCCCGAACTCCCGGGCGAGAGCATCGATGCTCAGCGGCGAATCAGCCGGCAGGTGCCCGTCGATGATCAGGCGCAGAAGCTGGTCATGCACGTCGTCGACGACCAGACGAGGACTGATCCGCTCGGGGCGGACGGGTCGGCGCGGCTCGGTCGGCATTGCGCCATCCTACGGGTCAGCGGAGCCCACCAGGCCGCTCCACGGCGCCGAGCAGCGCGGAAGCTAGAGTATGGAGAACGTGCCGCAGCAGCGACGCGACGCGGGATGGGCGGGGTGATGGGTTCGACGATGCACGACGTCGCGCGCCTCGCCGGCGTGTCGATCAAGACCGTGTCGAACGTCATCAACGACTTCCCGCACGTGCGGCCGGACACACGCGATCGCGTGCAGGCCGCGATCGACGAACTCGACTACCGCCCCAACCTCTCGGCCCGTGGGCTGCGGTCGGGGAAGACCGGGGTCATCGGTCTCGCGGTGCCGGCGCTCCGGGAGAACTACTTCGCCGAACTGGCCGACGCGGTCATCCGTGCGGCGGACGTGCGGGGCCTCGGGGTCGTGGTCGAGCAGACCAGCGGCGAGCGCACCCGCGAGCTCCAGGCCGTCAGCGGAGGGCGGCTGCGCCTGACCGACGGACTGCTGTTCAGCCCGTCCGCCCTCGGCCAGAGCGACGCCGAGGCGCTCGGCACCGACTTCCCCCTCGTGCTGCTCGGTGAGCGGATCTTCAACGGCCCCACCGATCATGTGGCCATGCACAACACGACCTCGGCACGGGCAGCGGTCGAGCACCTCATCGACACCGGACGCCGACGCATCGCGATCATCGGCGCGGAAGAGCAGCGCGGCACCGAGGTGAGCTCGGCGAGCCTGCGTCTGGACGGGTACCTCGAAGCGCTCGATCAGGCGGACATCCCGATCGAACCGCGCCTCATCCGTCCCAGCATCCACTGGAACCATGCGGCGGGCGCCGACACCACTCGGCAGCTCATCGAGGAGGGCGTCGCGTTCGATGCCGTCTTCGCGCTCAACGACACCATGGGTCTCGGCGCGCTGCGCGCACTCGGCGAGGCCGGCCTGCGCGTTCCGGAGGACGTCGCCGTGATCGGCTTCGACAACACCGACGAGGCGCACTTCTCGGTGCCGTCGCTGTCGAGCGTCGATGTCGGTCGCGAGCAGATCGCCGTCGCCGCCGTCGATCTGCTCATCGAACGCATCGAGGAGAAGGGCGTGCGCCGCCCTCCACGCACCATCACGCCCGACTTCCGTATCGTGCGCCGCGAGTCGACCGGGTTCCCCGGCACCCGCCGCTGATCCTCCGCCCCGTCACCTTCGGTGCGGACGTCGCTCAGGCGCGATCAGCGCCCTGCGCGGCTGCGACGGCCTCGTCGATCCGCGCCTGTACGCGCGCGGCCGAGCGTGTGCGGAGGCGTCGGAACAACAGCACGCCCCCGACGACGAGCACGATCAGCGCCAGCTGCGCCCACGGCACTGTCCACACCGTGAACGCCTCCTCCGACGCAGCGAGCGCGCCCTCGATCTCATCGTCTCCGACCGCAGCCGGGGACGCGACGACGCGGCCATCCGCGAAGAACAGCGGCCACACCGGCATCCGGACCTCCGCGGGGCTCGACTGTCCCGGCAGGAGCTCCCGCTGTGCGAGCGCGGACGACTCGTCGGACAGCAGACCGAACGGCCCCGCCGTCCCGACCACCGTCTCGGCCCCCAGCCGCACGTTGCCCGTGTTGGCGAGGTCGTAGCGCACCACCAGCGTTCCGGGGGCGAAGGGATTCCAGGAGGGCTCGTACGTCGCCTGCACGACCTCGGGATGCACTCCCGCCACGATGTCACCCGACACCCGCAGGTGCACCCGGACACCGACACGGGAGGCGAGCTGCACCTCCGAGGCGGCGTCGGGCAGCAGCTCGGCGACGATTCCCGCCGGATGGTCGCCCGGGGCCGCATCCGCGGGGATCTCGATGCGCACGGGGAAGACGACGCTCTCCCCTGCGGGGACGCTCACGGCGAAGCCGCCGTCCTCGCGGGGTGCCGCCCCCTCGACGGCGCCGAGTGCCACCCAGGCACCTCCACCCGTCGGCTCCTCTCCGGCGGGGATGAGGTCGAAGCTGCCGTCGCCCCCGACGGTTCCGTCGCTCGCGTAGACCGCGAAGGTCGCCGCCTGGGCACTGAAGTTCGACAGCGCGAGGCTCTCTTCCACCGACGCGCCGGGATCGACCCGGTGCCGCAGGGAGACCCGCCCGTCCGGTGCGCCATCGACGGCCGGTTGCAGCGCCCAGGTGATTCCCGCCGCAGGATCGGGCGCGGTGTCGGCCTCGGCGGGAACGGGCAGGGGATGCGCGCCCGCAGCGGCCGGCTGCCCGATGGCGAGCATCAGGGCCAGTGCGGTCGCGCCGAGCAGAGAAAGAGGATGCAGGTTCATGGTGCTCCAAGCCGTCGTGCGGCCGGTCGAGGAAACGACCGGCCGCACGGGGTGAGGTTCCGGGTCAGTCGACCGGGAACAGGGAGATGGACAGAACGCTGGAGTACGAACCCGGCTGCGTGTCGACCGGCACCTCCAGCTGCAGACCGGCTCCGAGCTTCGCGGAACCGAAGCGCCCCTCGGTGGAGGCACTCGCCAGCTCGCCGGCGGTCGAGAGACCCGAGCCGCCGTCGAGTGCGGTGGCCAGCGCATCTCCGGCCGCGAGGCCGGCACGCGGCGTGAGCACCTTCGGCACCCAGCCCAGGTGATCGGCCTGGATCGTCTGGCCGCCCGAGGTGAAGGGCTGCGCCTGCGCCGCGACGGTCCATCCACCCAGGCCCGCCTGCTGCGCCGTGCGGGAGTCCGTCACCGCGACCTCCGGCAGTTCGCCTGTGAACCGGAGCCGGTCACCCACGTTCTGCGGAGCGGACAGGGCGATCCCGGCGCCGTACTCCGCGACGGTCATCGCGAGCACACCGTTCTCCCCCTCAGCGATCGCGGCGGTCACGGGGATACCGGATGCCGTGTCGGCGGCGAACAGCTTCGGCACGAAGTCGATCAACGCCTTCTGCCAGACGTCCCAGCTGTGCGGCCCGGGGATCGGGGCATGGAACTCGTGGGTGATGCCACGGGTCTCGAGCGCACTGATGAGCGACATCGTGTTCTGGTAGGTGAAGTCCTGGATGTCGCCGGTGTAGACGGCCAGGAGCTTCGTGCCGGCGTTGATCGCGTCGACGTCGGCGCTGGCGGGCGGGGCGCTGAATGCCGAGAAGGCACCGATGTACGCGAACTCTCCGGGGTGCGCGTAGAGCGTGCTCAGCGCATGACCGGAGCCCATCGAGAGACCGGCCAGTGCGCGCTGCGCCGGATCGGAGCTGACGTTGTACGCCGCTTCGGTGGCCGGCACGATGTTCTGCAGGATCTCCTTCGGATAGTCGACACCGTTGCCGTTCGCCATCACGACGACCATCGGACGGATGGTGCCGTTCGCGTAGTGGTTGTCGAGGATCTGCGCAGCTCGTCCGACCTGGATCCAGTCGCTCCACGTCTGCCCGCCTCCGTGCTGGAGGAAGAACACCGGATACGGCTCTTCGCGCTCGGGGTCGTAACCGGGCGGCGTCCAGACGTAGGCCGAGCGATCCTGTGCACCGGCAAGGGTCGGATAGTCCATGGTCTCGACCGCGCCGCGCAGCTCGGGCGCCACATCGCCGGTGAACTCACCGCGTACGCCGCTTCCGGCCACGAAGAACGTGCTCCACTTGGACTCCGAGGTGACCACGGTCGGGTTGCCCGCATCCTTGTGATCGACGCGGTCCACCACGAACTTGTAGTAGTAGGAACCGCCGTCGAGCGGTCCGAGGGTGAGCCGCCAGCGGTCGCCGACCTTCTCCATCGGGATGCGGAGCCAGTTGCCCGCCGGAGCCCAGTTCGCCCAGATCGTGACGTTCTTCGCGGCACTGAACTCCGTGCCGGTCTCGAAGGTCACGACGCCGTGCTCGTCGACCCACGGGGTGGGCGTGGTGCCCGTGGCGGGGAGCGAGTGCGCGCCGTTCAGGGCGCGGTGCCCCTCGCTCACCCCGTGATCGTCGACGTCATGGAAGAGCCGGGAGGCGAAGTCTTGCAGCGACTCCTGCCAGGTCTCCCAGATGCCGCCGTAGCTCGGGTTCACGCCGTCGAACTCGTACTCCACGCCGGCCGCGTCGAGCTTCGACGTCAGGGCGACGTTCTGGTTGTACGACCGGTCCGTGGTGTTGCCGACGTAGAGCCGGATCAGATCGGTGCCCTCGTTGATCTGCGTGGCCTTCGCCGCGCTGATGCTGCTCACCAGGTTGCCCGAGAACGACCCGACCTTTGAGAACTCCCCGGGGTCGGTGACCATGAGGTTCAACGCCTGCGAGGCGCCTCGACCGATTCCGGCGATGGCCTGGCCTGCCGCGTCATCCGAGATGTGGAACTCCTCGCGGGCCGCGGGAAGCAGGCTGTCGAGCACCTCGGACCGCACATCGGTCGAGTTCCCGTCGCCCATCACGACGACCATGGGCTCGATCTTCCCCTCGACGGCGAGGTTGTCGAGGATCTGCGCGGCGCGCCCGAGCTCGGTCCACTCGCTGTGCGCCTGACCGGCATCCTGCAGCAGGTAGAGCACCGGGTACTCGTCGGCGCGGTTCGCGTCGTAGCTCGGCGGCGTCCACACCTGTGCTGAGCGCTCCTCGCCCGCGGTGGCGCTGTCGTAGGTCAGCGTGTGCAGTTCTCCACCGGCGGGCACATCCGCCTGCCAGGCAGCGGAGGCTCCGCCCACGAAGAACGTGTTGTACGAGGGCTTCGCGGTGACCGGCTGCTCGGTGGCCGGGTTGCGGAACGTGACGAGCTGTTCGGTACCCGCGATCGTGGCCTTGTACTGGAAGTAGTACTGTCCGGGCTCGAGCGGCCCGATCGTGGCGGTCCAGGAGCCGCCGCTGAGGCCGAGGTTCAGCTGCGACCAGCTGTGACCGGGGCCGAAGTTGCCCTCCACCGCCAGGGATGCCGGCGCACTGCCGACCTGACTGCGCACCACCGAGTCCGGCACCGTGAACCGGTACAGACCGTCGGCGGGTTGGGATATCCATGGATCCGCCGGAGTGTCGGCGGCAGCTGCGGGCTGCGCGGCCAGCAGCGAGCCGGCCCCCACCGCCGTCGCCGCCAGCAGTGCGACCCAGCGGCTTCGACCGCCGCGGGGGGAGGCACTCGTTCGAGTTTTCATCACCTTTGATTCCTCTCGTGTCATCCGCGCGCAGAACCGCACACGGTTCGGACCGTGCTCTGAGGAGCCGGTCCTGCGCGAGATCACGACGCCGCGAGAAGAGCAGATTTACAACGTCGTAATCTTGCTGCCTGACAGCATGTCGCGCCGATATTCCGGTGTCAAGGCAAAATTACGACGTTGTAAAAAATGGGGAGTGTGCGGGCGGCACTCCTGCCCCGCCGGCAGCCACCCAAATCGCCGAGACCCACCGACGCCGCCGAGACCCACCCCCGCACACGTCGGCAGGGGTGGGTCTCGGCGTTGATGATGGGTCTCGGCGCCCCGGACCGAAGTGCGAGCCGGGTCAGCCGGCCGCTTCCTCCGGACGTTCGAGCACGTCGATCGCCGAGGTGTCGGGCTCGTACTCGTCGATGTGACGCTCGTGCGGACCGTCGTACAGCGACAGCGGGCGGATCAGCGCGTTCGACCCCTGCTGTTCGATGATGTGCGCGGTCCATCCGGTGATGCGTGCCGCGACGAACAGCGGAGTGAAGGTGAGCGTGTCGAATCCGATGAGGTTGTACGCCGGCCCCGAGGGGTAGTCGAGGTTCGGGTAGATGCCCTTGCGTCCGACGAACTCGCTCTCGAGCTTGTCGTACAGCTCGCCGACCGCCGGCTTGTCGTAGTGCGCGACGAGCGAGTCGAGCGCCGCCTTCATGGTCGGCACGCGCGAGTCGCCGCGCTTGTAGACGCGGTGCCCGAAGCCCATGATCTTGCGCTTCTCGGCGAGCGCAGCGTCGAGCCACCCCTCGACCTGGTCGGCCGTGCCGATCTCGTCGAAGATGTGCATGACGGCCTCGTTCGCGCCTCCATGCAGCGGTCCCTTGAGCGCGCCGATGGCCCCGACGACCGCCGAGTACAGGTCACTGAGGGTCGACGTGATCACGCGGGCCGTGAACGTGGAGGCGTTGAAGGAGTGCTCCGCGTAGAGGATCATCGAGCGGTTGAACGCATCGACCACCACCGGTTCGGGCTCCTCGCCGAACGTGAGCCAGAGGAAGTTCGCGGCGTAGTCGAGGTCGTCGCGCGGCTCGAGGGCGTCGAGTCCCCGGCGGCGGCGCTGCCCGTACGACACGATCGCCGGAAGCGCGGCGAACAGCGTCAGGCTGCGCTCCTGGTTCTCCTCCGGCGTGCCCACGGCATCGAGCACATTGGCGATGCCCGCGGTCTCGATCGCACCGATCACGCTCACGGCGGTGCGCACCTCGTCCATCGGGTGCGAGTCCAGCGGCAGCCGGTCGATCGCGTCCTTGACCTCGGGCGAGAGGGCGCGGTGCTGCCTCTCGGTCAGTCGGAACGCGGCCAGCTCTTCGTGCGTGGGCAGCTCGCCGTTCCACAGCAGGTACGCCACCGCCTCGAAGGACTGCGTCGCCGCCAGCTCCTGCACGGGGTAGCCGCGGTAGAGCAGGCTGTTCGTCTCGGGGTTGACCTTCGAGATCGCCGTCGTGTCGACGACGACGCCCGCGAGGCCCTTCTTGATGTCCGGCTCGGTCATGTCACTCCTTCGTGGGTTCCCGCTCGAGTGTGAAGTTGAAGACCCCGGAGTCGAAGTGGTTGTACGACTCGTAGTCGATGAGGTCGTAGAGATCGGCGCGGTGCTGCATCTCGCCGAGCTTCGAGGTCAGATGCCCCTCGTCGTTCAGAGTATCGAGCGCACGGCCCGCCGCGCCCATCGCAATGCGCAGCAGCGACACCGGCCAGATCACGATCCGCACCCCGGCGCTCTGCAGCTGGGCACTCGAGAAGAGTTCGCTCTTGCCGAACTCCGTCATGTTCGCCAGGATCGGCACGTCCAGCGCGTTCGCCATGGCCTCGAATTCGTCGAGCGTGCGCATGGCCTCGGGGAAGATCGCGTCGGCCCCGGCATCCACCAGCGCCTTGGCGCGGTCGATCGCGGCGTCCAGCCCCTCCACCGCACGGATGTCGGTGCGCGCCATCAGCAGGAAGTTCGGGTCTCTGCGGGCGTCGGCGGCGGCACGGATGCGCTTGACCGCCGTATCCTCGTCGACCACGCTCTTACCGTCGAGGTGCCCGCAACGCTTCGGGTTGACCTGGTCCTCGATGTGCATGCCGGCGAGGCCCGCATCCTCGAGCTCCTGGATCGTGCGGGCGACGTTCATCGGTTCGCCGAACCCGGTGTCGGCATCGACGATCGCGGGCAGGTCGGTGATGCGGGCGATCTGCTTCGCGCGACCGGCGACCTCGGTCAGCGTGGTGAGGCCGATGTCGGGGAGCCCGAGGTCGGCGGCCAGCACGGCGCCCGAGATGTAGACGCCGTCGAAGCCCTTCTGCGCGATCAGCCGGGCGCTGAGCGGGTTGAACGCACCGGGGAAGCGCAGCAGCTCCCCGCTCGCGAGCCGTTCGCGGAACAGCCGGCGCTTCTCGGCCGGGGTGGTGGTGGAGTACAGCATCAGAACAGCCCCGACGGCGCCGGTGCGGACTCGAGCAGCCCGGGCTTCGCGACGATCGACAGCTCGCCGACCTCCGCGGGCGTGAGCTCGGGGAGCCGCTGCACGAGCGCGAGGAACCGCTCGATCTCGGCCGGCTCCAGCACCGGCTCGGCGAGCAGACGGAACTTCGCGATGTAGTTCTCGCGCGCGAACGGCCGGGCACCGAGCGGATGCGCGTCGGCGACCGCGATCTCATCGACCACGGTCGAGCCGTCGGTGAGGCGGAACTCCACCCGGCCGCCGAACGCCTTCACGTCGGGGTCCTCGGAGTGGTACCGGCGGGTCCACTCGGCATCCTCCGCCGTGGTGATCTTGTGCCACAGGGCGACGGTGTCTTCCCGACCCGCACGCGCGGGGGCGTAGGAGTCGACGTGGTGCCATCCGCCGTCCTGCAGTGCGACCGCGAAGATGTACGGGATCGAGTGGTCGAGCGTCTCTCGCGATGCCGTGGGGTCGTACTTCTGCGGGTCGTTCGCACCAGAGCCGATCACGTAGTGCGTGTGATGGCTGGTGTGCAGCACGATGGCCTCGATGTTCGCGGGGTCGCGCAGCGCCGGGTTCTCGGTGCCGATCTTGCGAGCCAGGTCGATCCACGCCTGCGCCTGGTACTCGGCCGAGTGCTCCTTCGTGTACGAGTCGAGGATCGCGCGCTTGGGCTCACCGGCGGCGGGAAGCGGCACCTCGTACGCGGCATCCTTGCCGTCGAGCATCCAGGCGATCACGCCGTCTTCGCCTTCGTAGATCGGTGCGGGGCTGGTCTGTCCGCGCATCGCCCTGTCGACAGCCTCGACGGCCATCTTGCCGGCGAAGGCCGGGGCGTGCGCCTTCCAGGTCGAGATCTCGCCCTTGCGGCTCTGACGGGTGGCGGTCGTGGTGTGCAGGCCCTGGCCGACGGCCTGGTAGATCGTCTCGACGTCGAGCCCGAGCAGAGTGCCGATGCCGGCCGCGGCCGAGGGGCCGAGGTGGGCGACGTGGTCGATCTTGTGCTTGTGCAGGCAGATCGCGCGCACGAGGTCCATCTGGATCTCGTAGCCGGTGGCGATGCCGCGCACGAGCGCCCGGCCATCCTTGCCCGCGTGCTGCGCGACCGCGAGGATCGGCGGGATGTTGTCGCCAGGGTGCGAGTACTCCGCAGCGAGGAACGTGTCGTGGTAGTCGAGCTCCCGCACCGCCACGCCGTTCGCCCAGGCGGCCCACTCGGGGCTGGTGCGGTGGTCGAGCGCGGCACCGAACAGGTTCGCGCCCACGCCACCGGTCGAGACCGGGTGGCTGAACGCCTGCGCACGGGCGGCGTTGATGGGCGCGCGGGTGAGGGATGCTGCCGCGACGGACGCGTTGTCGATGATGCGGTTGATGATCATGTCGACGACGGACTGCTCGACCTCGACCTGATCGGCGGCGACCTCGGCGATCTTCCAGGCGAGTTGGTCTTCCCTGGCGAGGTTCTCATCGCTGCGGTGGACGCGGACGTGGTGCGTGACGGTCATGAGTGTCCTTCTTCGTGGGAGACGGAGCTGTCGGGGAGGGAGCTGTCGGGGAGGGAGTCGAGGATGCCGGTGAGCGCGTTGTGCAGGTGCACGTGCGTGGCGTGCGCGGCGAGGTCGCCGTCGCGGGCGGCGAGCGCCTGGGCGATCGTGCGATGCTCGGCGGCGGATGCGGCGAGCCGGTCGGGCTTGTCCCGCGCCATGCGCCGTACCCGGACCAGGTGCGTGCGCACGGTGCGCAGGGCCGAGGCGATGTAGTCGTTGGCGACCGCCGCGTCGAGGGCGGCGTCGAAACGGGCGATCAGCGCGTAGTAGGCGTCGCGCCCTTCGACCGCGGACAGGTCGACGTGCGCGAACTCGGTGGCGAGGGCGGCGAAGTGCGCGGCGTCTCCGCGCGCGGCGGCGAGGCGGGCGGAGGTCTCCTCCAGCGCACGTCGGATCTCGAACAGGGCGCGGATGTCGTCGGCATCCAGATCCGCGACGACCGTGACGCGGGGCGACTGCTGCACGACCAGTCCGTCGGCGGCGAGACGGCGCAGCGCCTCGCGCATCGGCGTACGGCTGACGCCGAGCCGTTCGGCCTGCTCGACCTCGCCCAGCACGACGCCGGCGGCGAGCGCTCCAGACTGGATGCCGTCGAGCAGCGCCGCATACGCGCGATCGCCCGCCGTAGTGCGCTCCGCGGGAAGGGTCATGCCCTCAGTGTATACATAAAGCCCGGACGTAGGTCTTCTGCTGGCTCACGAGACCACATTCGTATACATTCACGGCCCGCTCCGCCGCGGCATCCGCCCGGCCCGTCACTCGCCACACTCCGCGAGCGCCGCCGACACACCCAGGAGCATCCGCCGCCTCCCTCGCCACCTGCAGGAGCATCCGCCACCTGCAGGAGGAAACCGGACGGATCAGTCCTGCACGTCGCCATCCGTCCTGCAGGTCGCGCGGCAGGAGGCACGCCACACGTCACAGGTGACCTACCGCACGTCGGATGCCGGCGCACGGCGCGGGTCGGATGCCGGCGCAGGGCGCGGGTCGGACTCCGACACCACCCCTACCTCAGACACCACCCCCACCTCGGGCAACGGCTCGACGAACTCCGCCGGTGCAGGTTCGCCGAGCTTCACCACCACGACCCCGGCGAGCACGAGCACTCCACCGAACATCTGCAGCAGGTCGGGGAGCTGACCGAGCAGCAGCCATCCGAACAGCAGCGCGGCGACGACTTCGGCCAGGGCGATGAACGAGGCCAGGCGGGAGCCCAGCATCCGGGTCGAGACGATCCCGAGCATGTAGGCGAGGGCCGTGGCGAGGAGGCCGATGGCGAGCACGGGCACGAACCACGGCACGCTGCCGAAACGGTAGGTGATGTCATCCGTGGTCCAGGCGATCGGCAGCACGCCCACCAGCCCGGCGACGGTCAGGCCGATGGCTCCGAACAGCAGCCCACCACCGGCGAGCGCGAGGGGCGGGAGCCCGGTGTCGGCCTTGGCCGAGAGGATGAAGTAGGTCGCCGCTCCGACCATCGCGCCGAGCGCCCAGAGGATGCCGGCGCCGTTCACGGTCGCCCCGGTGAGGATGTCGAGCATCAGCACGAGTCCGACGAAGGCGATCACGGCGCCCAGGATGCTGCGGCGACTGGGGCGCTCACCGCGGCGGAGCCACAGCCAGAGCACGACCGCGATCGGGGCCGTGTACTCGATGAGCAGGGCGATGCCGACGTCCATCACCGCGACCGCCTGGAAATAGCAGAGCTGCGTGGCGGCGACGGCGAGGAGTCCGTACGCGGCCATCATGCCGAAGTTGCGGCGGAGCACGCCCCAGCGCCCTCGCAGCGAGAGGATCGCGGGGATCAGCAGCACGAGGGCCGCGACCCAGATGCGCGCCGTGACAGCGGCACCGGGCGTCCATCCGGCGTCGATGAGCCCGCGGGCCCATCCGCCCGACATCCCGAAGGCGAAGGCGGCGCCGATCGCGAGCGGCAGCCCGAGGCGCACGCCCCGCACCACACCCGCGTCATTGCTCATCTTGCTCATGACATGTGACGCTACCCGTCACCGATGTAAGATGTCAACATGATCTTCACCGATGACACGGAAGAGGGACTCCGGGCCGCCGTCCGGCTCGTGAACTCCGCCGAGGATCCCGACACGCTCGCCGATCTCGCCCAGGAGCGCGCGTTCCTGCAGGAGTTCCCGTACACCGGGCGCCTGGACCGTGATGAGGCGGAACTGGCATCCCTGCGCGACCTGCGTCCACGCCTGCGCGCGATGCTGCTGGCGCCCCGCGACGAGATGGCCGCGCACGTCAACCACGCGCTGGCCACCGCGCACCTCTCTCCCCACCTGGTGCGCCACGGCGACATGGACTGGCACCTGCACGCGGTCGACGACGAGCGCCCGCTCTCGGAGCGCGTGCTGATCGAGACGGCGATGGCGCTGATCGACGTCATCCGCACCGATGAGGGATCACGCATCTCGGTCTGCGCCGACGACACCTGCGAAGCCCTCGCCCTCGACCTCTCCCGCAACCGCTCCAAGCGCTACTGCTCGACCGCCTGCGCGAACCGCAACGCCGTCGCCGCCTACCGCGCCCGCCGCGCGGAGGCGTAGTCCGGGCGTCAGTCCATCGACACGACGCCGTCGAACAGCCCGATGTGGTTGCCGTCGGGGTCGACGATCACGGCCCAGGCGCTCGTCTCGGTGATGGGCTGCTTCTGCATCGCGACCGAGCCCCCGGCGGCGAGCGCGGCGGCGATCGTGTCGTCGATCGAATCGACCTCGACGTAGGAGCGGGGCTGTGTGAAACCCTCGCTCCGCGGCGCGAGACCGCCACCCGAGAGATCGTTGGGGGCGCGCCACATGGGGTACCCCTCGAAGCCGGGCGGCTCGGAGATGCTCCAGCCGAACAGCTGACTGTAGAACGCGGTCGCCGCTCCCAGATCGCTCACCGGGATGTCGATGTGGGTGATGTCTCCGTGCGCCATGATGCTCCTTTTCGCCGAACCGACGCAGTCAGTATGCGCCGCTACGCCGACACCCGGAACCCCGTCTTCGCGCACCTGCGCACTGCGACCTGCACGCATGCGCGATTCAGCCTGGACGACACCTGTCATAACAGGTATGCTCACTTGTTATTACAGGTTGCCGTCCACCGCAGCCGAGCAATGACGCCCACCGCTCACGAGGAGCCCCGTATGCCCGAGTTCCACACCCCGCCGATCTCCCCGATGGCGATCGCCTTCGACGCCGAGAAGCTCACGCTCTCGCCCGAGGGGCCCACGCTCACACGGCGGATGTCCGACCTCGAAGGCCTCTTCCTCGATGGTGACGCGTGGGCTGCGGCATCCGCCGGCGACAACCCGGTCGTGTACACCGTGGTCAGCTCCCCCGTGCCCGAGGTCGACCGCGAGCTCCCCCAGTCGATCACCACGATCATGCCGGGCGACACCTCCGGTGAGCTCTGGATGACGAAGGGCCACCAGCACCCGAACCACCAGGGCGAGATCTACCTGGCGCTGAAGGGGCGTGGCGGACTGCTCATGTTCGACGGCGAGCGCACCGAATGGCTCGACATGCTCCCCGGCACCATCGGCTACATCCCGCCGGGCTGGGCGCACCGCTCGATCAACACGGGAGACGAGCCCTACTCGTTCCTCGCCGTCTACCCCGGAGGGGCTGGTCACGACTACGGCTGGGTGCTCGAACACGGCATGGGGTCCCGCGCCTACCGCGGCACCGATGGTGCCGTCGACCTGCGCCCGTACGCGACACCCGCCGGCTCACCCTCCGGCACGACGACCTCCGCCCCCACGGCATAGCCTCCGACCATGCTCATCGCGCACGACCTCGGCACGACCGGGAACAAGGCCTCGCTCCACCACGACGACGGCCGACTGATCGCCTCGGTCACGGTCCCCTACCCCGCCCACTTCGCGGCAGGCGGCATCGCCGAGCAGAACCCCGTCGATTGGTGGGAGGCCGTCGTCGCCGCCACCCGCGACCTGCTCGCCCGCACCGACACCGCTCCGTCCGCGGTCGCCGGCCTCGTGGTGAGCGGGCAGATGATGGGCGCCGTGCTGCTCGACGCCGACGGCGAGCCCGCGCGCCCGGCGATCATCTGGGCCGACACCCGCGCAGGTGCGCAGCAGCGCGAGCTCGAGGCCGCTCTCGGCGCCGAGCACGCGTACGGCATCCTCGGCCACCGGCTGAACCCGACGTACTCGGTCGAGAAGATCATGTGGGTGCGCGACAACGAGCCCGATGTCTGGGCGCGCGTGCGTCGCGTGTGCGTCGCGAAGGACTTCATCGTGCTGCGCCTCACCGGCCGTCTGGCGACCGACCGCTCCGACGCCTCGGGCACGAACGCCTACGACCAGCGCATCGGCACATGGTCGGACGAGGTGCTGCAGGCCGCGCGCCTCGACCGTGCACTGTTCCCCGAGGTGCTGGAGTCCACCACGATCGCCGGGACCCTGACGGATGCTGCGGCCGCAGCCCTCGGCCTGCACACCGGTGTGCGCGTGGTGATGGGTGGCGGCGACGGCCCCATCGCCGCCGTGGGCTCCGGAGTGGTCGCGCCCGAGGACGGCGCCTATGTGTGCCTGGGCACCTCGTCGTGGATCTCGTTCGCCGCCGACCAGCCCCTCCACGACCCCGCGATGCGCACCTTCACGTTCGACAACGTAGTGCCGGGCTCGTTCGTCCCGACCGCCACGATGCAGGCCGGCGGAGCATCCGTGCAGTGGATCGCCGAGGCCCTCTCGGCAGATCCCACCCGACCCGAGACCGGCCGACTCACGGCCGAGGCCTCGGCGGATGTCGACACCGAGGGGCTGTACTTCCTCCCCTATCTGCTCGGCGAGCGCTCCCCGCTCTGGGACCCCGACGCCCGCGGCGCCTTCGTGGGCCTCGCGCGCCACCACACCAGAGCGCATCTGATGCGCGCGGTCCTGGAGGGCACGGCGTTCAATCTGCTGACGTGCATCCAGGCGTTCCGCGCGTCGGGCGCCGTGATCGACCGCATCGATGCGGTCGGCGGCGGTGCGCAGAGTGACGTGTACCTCTCGGTGCTCGCCGACGTCTGGGGCGTTCCGGTGCGTCGACGCACGATCGTGGAGGAGGCCAACAGTCTCGGCGCAGCGGTGACGGGTGCGGTCGGCCTCGGGCTGGCGGAGTTCTCAGCGGCCCGTGCACTCAGCGATGTCACCGACGAGTTCGTCCCGGATGCCGGGCGCCACGCGGTCTACGCCGCGCGTCACGCCCGGTTCGCCGACGCCTACACGGCGCTGGCGCCCTGGTTCGCCGGAGGGTCGCGCTGATGGGTGTCATCCTGGTCACCAGCCGTTCCTTCTCCGACGGCGACCTCGACCTGGTCGAGCGCGCCGGCCGCGCCGGTCACCGGATCCTGCGCGGACCCGCCCATCACGACCTCGAAGAACTCCGCTCCCTGCTCCACGGCGCCGACGCCTGGATCGCGGGCACGGGAGAGGTGACCGAGGCACACCTCTCCGCGGCACCCAAGCTCAAGGTCATCGCCCGCTACGGCGTGGGCACCGAGGCCGTCGACCTCGGCGCGGCGCGGCGCCGCGGCATCCCGGTCACCAACACTCCGGGAGCGAATGCGGATGCCGTCGCCGACCACGCCGTCGGCCTCATGCTCTCGATGCTCCGCTTCATCCCCGACGGCGACCGCCGGGTGCGCGATGGCGACTGGGTCGTGCGCCGCGGGCGCGAGCTCGGCGCGGCGACCGTCGGCATCGTCGGCTTCGGGCGCATCGGCCAGGGTGTCGCGAAGCGGCTGAGCGGCTTCGGATCCCGCATCGTCGCAGCCGACCCGTACCTGCCGGCCGACCTCATCCGTGCGAACGGTGCCGAGCCGGTCGAGCTCGACGAGCTGTTCCGGGTCGCCGACGTCATCACTCTGCACGCCCCCGGCGGCCAGCTGCTCGTGGATGCCGGTCGCCTGGCCGGCATGCGCCGCGGCACGGTGCTGGTGAACACGGCCCGCGGCGACCTCGTCGAGGAGGCGGCGATCGCCGATGCGCTGCGCGACGGCATCCTCGCGGGATTCGCCGCCGACACGCTGTACGGCGACACCGCCGCAGCCCACAGCCCGCTGCTGTCCGCCGACCTCGCGGACCGGGTGATCGTCACGCCGCACCTCGGCGCGCAGACCACTCAGGCCGTCGACAACATGGGCTCCCTCTCACTCGACGACGTCATCGCCGTGCTCAAGGGCGCGGAGCCCGCCCACCCCGTGACCGCTCGCTAGGAGTCCCGATGTCCTCTTCCCTCACCACCGACGCGCCCCCGGCGCCGGATGCCGCGACCGCCGACTACATGGGCTTCGTCGGCGTCAGCACCGGCTCCTCGTCGATCATGCAGGTGTTTCCGCGCTGGGCAGAGGTCCTGGGCCTCCCCACCCGCAACCTCGTCGGACACGATCTGCCGATGGACGCGACCCCGGCGCAGTACATCGCGATGGTCGAGCAGATCCGCGACGACCCCCGTCACCGCGGCGCCCTGGTCACCACGCACAAGATGAACGTGTACGCCGCGGCATCCGGCCTGTTCGACGAGCTCGACCCGTTCGCGGTGTCGTGCAGCGAGATCTCCAGCATCTCCAAGCGCGGCGACCGGCTGATCGGCCGCGCCAAGGATCCGCTCACGGTCGACCTCGCCCTGAACGACTTCCTGCCCGCCGACCACTTCGCCCGCACCGGAGCGGAGGTCGTCATTCTCGGCGCCGGCGGCTCGGGCACAGCGCTGAGCTGGGCCCTCGCCGAGCGGGCGGATGCCCCGTCGAAGGTCACCGTCACGGCCCGCGACGACGAGAAGCTCGCGCACCTCCGTGAGGTCCACGCGCAGCACGGCACCGCCGAGGGGCTGATCGCCTACGTCCGCACCGACACCCCGGAGCACACAGCCGCCCTCGTTGCCGCGGCGCCGACCGGCTCGCTGATCGTCAACGCCACCGGCCTCGGCAAGGACCGCCCCGGCTCTCCTCTGCCGGACAACGTGGTGTTCCCCGAGAAAGCGGTCGTGTGGGAGTTCAACTACCGCGGATCGCTGGAGTTCCTGCACCAGGCCCGCGCGCAGGAGGCCGCGCGAGCGCTGCACGTGGTCGACGGATGGCGCTACTTCATCCACGGCTGGTCGCAGGTCGTCGCCGACGTGTTCGAGCTCGAGCTCACGCCCGAGATCGTCGAACAGCTCGGCGACGCCGCGGAGTTCGCACGCCGATGATCCGCACGGTCCTCGGAGACATCGACCCGACGCTGCTCGGGCCGACGAACTACCACGAGCACCTGTTCCAGATCAGCCCGCTCCTGCCGGGTGACGAGCTCGACGACGAGACGCGGTCGACGACCGAGGCCGGGCTGCTGCGCGGCAGCGGATTCGCCGCGATGGTCGACGCGACCCCGTTCGGGCTCGGTCGCAACCCCGAGGCGGTCGCGCGCATCGGTGCCACGACCGGCCTGCACGTGGTGGCGACGACCGGACGACACCGTGATGCGCACTACGACGCGCACCATCCGACCCGGTATCAGGATGCCGCGCAGCTCGCGCAGCAGTTCCTCACCGAGATCACCGAGGGGATGCCGCAGACGGATGCCGCCCCGAGCGGCCCCCGCGCCCAGGCACCAGACGGCTCCGCGGTGCGCGCCGGCATCCTCAAGGGCGGCATCGACTACTGGCGCATCAGCGACTTCGAGCGCACGACCCTGCGGGCACTGGCAGCGGCCCATCGCGCGACCGGCGCCGCGATCATGGTGCACCTGGAGTTCTGCACGGCAGCGCACGAGGTGCTCGACCTGCTCGCCGCCGAGGGGGTGGCCGCCGATCGGGTCGTGCTCGCCCACGCTGACCGCGACCCCGACGCCGGCCTGCACGCCTCCCTCGCGGAGCGCGGCGCGTACCTCGGCTACGACGGATTCGCCCGGCCACGAACCCGCTCCGACGCCGAGCTGCTGGCGCTCACGGCCGCGGCGGTCGACCAGGGTGCAGGAGACCGGATCGTGCTCGGCGGCGACGTCGCGCGCCGCACGCGGTACAGCGCCTACGGCGGCATGCCCGGCCTCGCCTACCTCGGTGAGCGCTACCTCCCGCGGCTGCGCGCTCTGATCGGCGACGCAGCGGTGGAGCGGATGCTCATTGCCAACCCCGCGCGCCTGCTGACGCTGTCTTGACCCCCGCATCATTCTGACCCGATCCCCCACCGAGGAGCCTCATGTCCGAGCCGACCATCCTGCACGCGACGTTCACCGCACGCCCCGGAGAGGGCGACCGCGTGGCCGCGCTGCTGCGCGACTTCGCCGAGGGGGTGCGCGCAGAGGAGGGCAACGTCGTGTTCGACGCCACCCGCCTGACCGATGACTCCGACCGCTTCTTCGTCTACGAGGTCTACCGCGACGACGAGGCGTTCCAGGCGCACCTGGCCTCCCCCGCCGGAGTACCCTTCAACGCCGCACTGCAGGAGCTCATCGTCGAGCCCTCGTCGCAGCTCACCTTCCTCCGCCGCATCTGAGCCGGCGCGCGGGCTCGGCCTCCGGCCCTGCCCCAGCCCCCAGCCCGGCCCCAGCCCCAGCCCCCTGCCCCCGTGCAGGACGATCGGCCACGTGCAGGACCGATCCCCGGCATCCACTCCTGCAACCGGCATCCCCTCCTGCAAACCGCGCCCGAGCCCCGCCCGCGCCTCCCCCTTCCGCGCCGAACCCCGCCCGAGCCTCCCCGCCCGCACCGAACCCCGCCGCACCCCCACAGAAGAAGCCCCCCACCCGAAGGTGAGGGGCTTCTTCGCGAACTCAGATCACTCGTAGAGAACTGCGGCGATCTTCGGGTCCTCGATGTTGGTCTTGTCGTACCAGTACGAGCCGGTGTCGTAGAACTCCTCGACGTCCTTGCCGTTGGCGGCGTCGTACGCTGCCTGCACGACCTGTGCGCCGATGCCGATCGGGTCCTGCGTGATGGCACCGGCCATCGTGCCGTCCTTGATCGCGTTGATCTGCGCGGCGCCGGAGTCGAAGCCGACGATCGTGAGCTTGCCCTTCTCGAGGCCGAGCTCGTTGACCGCGTTCACGACGCCGATCGCGGAACCTTCGTTGGTGCCGTAGATGCCCTTGAGGTCGGGGTGCGCCGCGATCATGGCCTTCGCGATGTCAGCCGACTTCAGGTGGTCACCGTCGCCGTACTGGATGTCGACGATCTCGATGTCGGGGTAGTCCGCCTCGATCTTCTCGACGAAGCCGTCGCGACGCTCGACACCGGTCGAGTTGATCTGCGAGTGGCCGACGATGCCGACCTCGCCCTCGCCGCCGATGAGCTCGGCCATGTGCTCTGCGGCCAGCGCGCCGGCGACCTTGCTGTCAGTGGCGGAGAGGCTCAGGCCCACGTCACCGTCGCACGGTGCGTCGAAGTACACCACGGGGATGTCCTTGTCCTTGGCCTGCTGCAGCGGCGTGACACAGGCCTCGGGGTCGAGGGCGGCGTACGCGATGGCATCCGGTCCCTTGTCGATCGCGGTCTGCAGCATCTGCAGCTGCGCGTCGATCTCGGTCTCGGCTGCGGGGCCTTCGAAGGTGATGTCGACGCCGAGCTCGGCGGCGCGCTCCTCTGCGCCCTTCTTGACGGCCTGCCAGAACTGGTGCTGGAAGCCCTTCGAGACGAGTGCGATGTACATCTTGTCGCCGCTGCCGCCGTCGCCACTGCCGGCGTCGCCGCCGCCCGTGTCGCCCGCGCATCCGGCCATGACGAGTGCCGCCGAGGCGACGAGTGCCGCGAATGCGGTCTTCTTGCCGAACTTCATGGAAACTCCGTTGTTTGTGAGTGCCGACTGCGTCGACGGTGTTGGACATTCCTGGTGCTGTGTGCCGTGCGGATCGCTCCGCGGGTTCGGCTGGTGCCGATCGGAGAGTGGCGGGCACGGGTGCCACGCTCCGTGGTTCAGGGGTCAGGTGCGCGTGCGGTTGCGCAGCGAGTCGAAGAAGACGGCGATCAGCACGACGACGCCGACGACGATGTTCTGCCATTCCGACTGGATCGACAGGATGCGCAGGCCGTTGACGAGCACGCTCATGATGAGGGCGCCGATCACGGTGCCGAGGATCGATCCGCGACCGCCGAGCAGCGAGGTGCCACCGATGATGACGGCCGCGATCGCCTGCAGCTCGTAGCCGGTGCCGATCTGCGGCTGCGCGGAGCCGAGCCGGGCGGCGATCACCACGCCGGCGATACCGGTGAAGGCGCCGGCGAACATGTAGACGAGGATCGTCCAGCGACGCGTGTTCACACCGGAGAGGCGGGTCGCCTCTTCGTTGGAGCCGATCGCGAACGTGTAGCGCCCGAGCAGCGTCTTCGACAGCACCAGCCAGGCGATGACCGCGAGGATGCCGGTGATGAGCACCGCGTTGGGCAGGCCGGGGATCAGCGTGCCGATCGCGAAGGCCTGCTGGAATCCGTTGTCTGCCGCGAAGTAGATCGGCGCGACACCCGAGATGACGAGGGCGAGTCCGCCGGCGATCATCATCATCGCAAGCGTCGCGATGAACGGAGGAAGCCGGAGGAAGGTGATGTTGACGCCGTTGATCAGGCCCATCAGCACACCGGTCGCGATGCCGCCGATGACGCCGACCCACACGGGCAGCCCCATCTTGGTCACGAAGACACCGGTCATCACGGCGGCCAGCGCCATGCCGGTGCCGAGCGAGAGGTCGATGCCGCCGGTGATGATGACGAACGTGGTGCCGAGCGCGAGGATCGCGATCACGGCTGTCGAGAGCAGGACGGTGGTGATGTTGCTCACCGTGAAGAAGCTGGGGCTGGCGATCGCGAAGAAGACCACCAGCACGACGAGCGTGCCGAAGGCGAGCGACTGCTGGGCCTGCTTCTTGAGGAACCCGACGAAGTCGCGCTTGTCGGTGTTCTCCGAGACTGCCGTCTGGATGATCGTCGTCGTCGACGATCCGGGCTGCTGTGGAGCGCTCATCAGTCTTCCTCCCCGTGTGCTGCGAGTTGCATGATCTTCTCCTGGCTTGCTTCCTCGTTGCGGAGGGTCCCGGTGATCCGGCCGTTGGCGAAGACCGCGATGCGGTTCGCCACCCGAAGGATCTCCGGCAGCTCCGACGAGATGACGATGATGGATTTGCCCTGCTCGGCGAGCAGCTGCATGAGGCGGTAGATCTCTTCCTTCGCGCCGACGTCGATCCCTCTGGTCGGCTCGTCGAAGATGAGCACATCGCAGTCGCGCATCAGCCAGCGGGCGATGACGACCTTCTGCTGGTTGCCGCCGGAGAGCAGCTTGACGACCTGGTTGACCGAGGGCGTCTTGACCCGCAGCTGCTGGACGTACTCCTTGGTGCGGTTCTTGGCCTTGCCATCGCCCATCCAGCCGATGGCGTTGGCGTAGGAGCCGAGCGAGGCGAGCACCGTGTTGAAGGTGACGTCCTGTTCGAGCATGAGGCCGAGGAGCTTGCGATCCTCGGACAGATAGCCGACACCGTGCTTGACGGCATCCGCGGGCTGGCTGATCCTGATGGCCCGTCCGCCGATCGTGACCGTGCCGCCGTCGCGAGGATCGGCGCCGATGACCGCGCGGGCGGTCTCGGTGCGACCGGCACCCATGAGACCGGCGAAGCCGAGGATCTCCCCCTTGTGCAGCTCGAAGGAGACGTCCTTCAGCAGCGCCTTGGTGGAGAGTCCTTCGACCTTCAGCACGATCGGGTCATTGATGTGCTCGCGCGCCTGCGGACGGGTTCCCTCGTCGATCGGACGCCCGACCATCATCTCGATGATCTTCGGGATGCTGACCTCGGACTTGTCGAGTGATCCGATGTATGTGCCGTCTCGGAGCACGGTGACCCGGTCGGCGAGGCGACGCAGCTCGTCCATGCGGTGCGAGATGTAGACGATGCCCGTGCCCCGCGCCTTGAGCTGCTCGATCAGCACGAACAGCGTCTCGACCTCGGAGTCGGTGAGGGCGGATGTCGGCTCGTCCATGATCAGGACCTTGGCGTTGAACGACAGCGCCTTGGCGATCTCGACCATCTGCTGCTCCGCGACCGTGAGCTCCCCGACCAGCTGGCGGGGGTTCAGTCGGATGTCGAGGCGGGTGAGCAGGTCCGCGGTCTGTGCGTTGAGCTTGCGCTCCGACAGGAACGGGCCCGTCTTCGGCTCACGGCCCACGTAGATGTTCTGCGCGACGGTCAGATCGGGCATCAGATTGAGTTCCTGATGGATGATCGTGACGCCGAGTTCCTGCGCCTGGAGTGGGCTGGTGAGCTCGACTTCCCGGCCCTCGAACGTGATCGTGCCCTCGTCCTTGGTGTAGATCCCGGAGAGGATCTTCATGAGCGTCGACTTGCCGGCGCCGTTCTCACCCACGAGGACGAGCACCTCACCGGCGCGCACTTCGAGGTGCACGTCCTTCAGCGCCTGCACACCGGGGAAACCCTTGCTGATTCCCTCGACTCTGAGAATGGGATCGCTCATGTGCTCACCTGCTTCCTTGGAGGTCCCGTTTCGATGCCAGCAGTTCGGTCTGCTGTAAACATCGGATCAATTCTGTAGCCTACGCCGCATCCTGCGCAAGTTGTATCTAAATGTAACTAACGGCGAGTCGGATGGGAAGACCTGTAATAACATCTTGGCCACAGCTTCCGATCCCGACCGATTCCGCCGCCTTCAGTGGAGGCGGATCGAGTCCACCGCCACGAGCTTGTCGCGGATGAACGCGTTCGCGTGCGCTCCGAGTTCGGTGTTGTCGGTCCAGAGGTTGCGCCAGATGCCGAGCATGCGGCTCAGGTCCGGCGCGACCACCGCAGACGAGAACGACTCGAACACGATCGGACCGTCGTAGCCGATGCGGCCGAGGGCCTTGAAGAACGTGTCGAAGTCGACGGTTCCGGTGCCCAGGTAGCCGCGGTGGCTCTCTCCGATGTGCACGTACTGCAGGCTCGGTTCGGCATCCAGGACCGGCGCGAACATATCCGACTCCTCGATGTTCATGTGGTACGTATCGAGGTGGATGCCGAGGTTCGGACGATCGACCTCGGCGAGGTACTCGATCGCCTGCCGTGCGGTGTTCAGCACGTTGGTCTCGTAGCGGTTCACGACCTCGAGGGCGACGGACACCCCCCGCTCGGCGGCATGGTCGGCGACCTTGGCGATCGCGCGGCGACTGCTCTCGAGGCCTGCGGGTGCGACCGGCTCCATGTACTTCTTCATGGCGCTGTAGATCACGCCGCAGAAGTGCTCCCCGCCCAGGTCGGCGAGCACGTCGACCGCCCGCAACAGCAGAGCCTCCCCTGCCGCGACGACGGCCGGCTCGGAGCTGGTGACGTCGGTCGCCTCGGAGAGCCCGAGCGAGGCGCTCACCGCGAGGTCGTGCTCCTCGAGGGACTCCCGCGCCGCCTGCACATCGAAGGCGAACGGGTCCATGAGCGGGAACTCGATGAGATCGAAACCGGCCTCCTTGGTCTTCTCCACCGAGAGACGGATGCCGTCGGCATCGAAGTTCCCGGTCCAGACGAGCCCGTGGCAGCCGATGTTCATGAGATCCCTCGGAGGCGGGTGTGCGGCACCATCGCCTCGATCAATTGGCACGTGCCAAGTTGAGCTGGGTCACACGCTACGTCGGCGCGTATCGACGTGTCAAGAACTTTCTTGGCACGTGCCAATTCGTTCGCTACTGTGGTCACGTCGCCTCCGGACCTCCGCCTGTCATCGGAGCCGGCGCGCCCGCCCCGATGACGAAGGAGTATCGATGCCCGCCAGCGTCAAAGATGTCGCCGCGCTCGCCGGGGTCTCCTCCTCGACCGTGTCGAACTACCTCAACCACCCGCACGTGCTGGGTGCGGCCAGCAGGGAGCGCGTGCGCTCCGCGATCGAACAGCTCGGCTACGTGCCCAACGAGTCGGCCCGCCAGCTGCGCGCCGGCTCCAGCAAGGCACTCGCACTGATCCTTCTCGACGCGTGGCTGCCGTACTTCCACGACCTCTCCCGCGGGGTCGAGGACGTCACCCGCGAGGGCGGCTGGTCGCTGTTCTTCAGCAACAGCAACCGCGACAGCGCGCAGGAACGGCGCAACATCGAGATGTTCGAGGCGCACCGGGTGCAGGGCATCGTCATCTACCCGCTCGACGATGTGGTGCCGCAGCTCGAGCGCCTCGCCGACCGCGGCATCCGCTCTGTGGTCGTCGGTCCGATCCAGCCCTCGTCGAAGGTGGCGTCCGTGCTGTTCGACGACGTCGGCGGTGGACGTCTCGCGGGCGAGCACCTGCTGTCGGTCGGGCGACGACGGCTCCTGTTCCTCGGCAACCCGACCGTGAGCCAGTCGAACGACCGGCTGCAGGGGCTGCGGGAGGCTGTCGCCGGCACCGACGCGTCGATCACGGTGCTCGACGTGGAGCACCTCATCACGGAGGACGGGCTGCGGGCCGCCGAGCAGATCGTGGCGATGGCACCCGACGACCGCCCCGATGCCGTGTTCGCCGCGAACGACATGGTGGCCACCGGCGTGCTCACGCAGCTCATGCGTCACGGCATCCGTGTTCCGGAGGACATCGCTCTCGTCGGCTTCGACGATGTGGACCAGGCGCACCAGAGCGTGGTGCCGCTGACCAGTGTGCGCCAGCCCGGCTACGCGATCGGCCGCGCGGCCGGAGCCGCACTGCTGGAACAGCTCGCCGATCCGAGCGCACCCCCGCCCGCTCCGACGCCGTTCTCGGCCGAACTCGTGGTGCGCGAGTCGACCGTCGGCCGCTGAGCACGCCGAGTTGCCCGGCCCTCGCGTTCACAACTCAGGAAGAACCGCCGTCGAAACCGGCTCCACGGTCAGATCCGGACCGAATGCGGCCGATTATCCGGAGTTGTGAGCAGGGCGCCCGCCCGGCCCCGCCCGTACGTCCTGAGTTGTGAACACCCACACCGCCAGCACTCAGGCCGAGGCGTGCCCCACGACCCCCTTGCGCAGCAGCGCGTTGCCGTATTTGCGGGTCTCGCCCGTGCGCACCATCAGGTACGCGCTCTTCGCGACCTCGTAGTACGCGAAGCGCTCGACGAAGCGGGTCGTGTCGAGCGTGGTTCCCGCCGCCGCCATGAGCTCGTGCTGCACGTCGAGCACCGCGCCGTCAGCCGAGGTCATCAGGTCGATGCCCGGCGCATCGTCGAGAGGCAACACACTGCGGATCGCGGCCACCACCTCCGGCGTCGTGGTGCCGGGCAGGTCGATCACACGTGCACCCAGAGCCCAGGCCGGGAAGTGCGCGTCGGCGATCACGACGGCGTCGGAGTGCCCCATCCGGTCGAGGTGCAGCAGCAGCTCGCCCGTGAGCAGCGGGTTGATTCCTTCGAGCACGGCGGCTCCTCTCGGTCGGGTGGGTGAGGCTGCGCGTCAGACCGCGGGGATGAGTCCTTCAGCGGCCAGGTCCTGCCACAGCGCAGCGGGGATCTCGAGTGCCGCGTACTCGGCATTCTGCACCAGCTGTGCGGGGCGGCTGCCACCGACGACCACCGACTGCACCTCGGCGGCCTGCAGCGGGAACTGGATCGCCGCCGCCGGCAGTGGCACGCCGTGCGCCGCGCACACCGCGGCGATGCGCACCAGCCGGTCCCACAGCTCATCGGGCAGCTGGCCGTATTCGTAGCGCCCGTCGCGGCGCGGCTCGTTCGAGGCGAGCAGTCCGGAGTTGAAGACGGACGCCGCGACGATCCCGGTGCCGGTCTCCCGGCAGGCCGGCAGCACGTCGACCGCGGCCGGTTGCTCGAGCAGGGTGTACCGGCCGGCGACCATGATCAGGTCGAGGTCGGCCGAGCGCACGGCCGCGGCGAGCGCCTCCGACACCATCGAGCCGATGCCGATCGCGGTCACGCCGCCTTCGTCACGGAGCTGCTGCATCGCCGGCAGCGCTTCGGCGAGCGCGAGGTCGAGGTCGTGTCGCTCCGGGTCGTGCAGATAGAGCAGGTCGATGCGCTCGATGCCCAGCCTCTCTCGCGACTCATCCACGCTGGCCCGGATGCCGTCGGCCGAGAAGTCCCATACGCGCTGCAGGTCGTCCGGCACGTGGAAGTCGTTCGCGGTGTCGAGGCCGCCGGAGCGCTCCGGGTTCGGCCGCAGCAGGCGCCCTGCCTTGGTCGACAGCACGTACTCCTCACGGGGCTTGGTCTGCAGGAAGGCGCCGAGCCGACGCTCGGACAGACCGAGTCCGTAGTGCGGCGCGGTGTCGTAGTAGCGGATGCCGCTCTCCCACGCGGCGTCCAGCACGGCCCAGGCCTCGTCGTCACTGAGGGGGCGGAACAGGTTGCCGACGTTCGCGGCGCCGTATCCGAGCGCCGGGATGCGGAGGCGGGGCGTGCCGGGCTCAGGCGACGACATGTGCGCCCGTCCACGTGTAGGTGGCGATGCTCTCGGCTTTCATCTCCATGCTCGTGCCCGGCGCGGTCGGCGCCATGTAGGAGCCGCCACGGATGTCGGTGGGTACGACGAAGTGCTCGTGCAGGTGGTCGACGAACTCGATCATGCGGCCTTCGCGCGTGCCGGTGACGGCGACGAAGTCGAACATCGACAGGTGCTGCACGGCTTCGCACAGGCCGACACCGCCGGCGTGCGGGCAGACCGGCACCCCGAACTTCGCGGCGAGCAGCAGGTTGGCGATGTTCTCGTTCACGCCGGCCACGCGCACTGCGTCGATCTGCATGACCGAGATGGCGTCCGCCTGCAGCAGCTGCTTGAAGATGACACGGTTCTGCGCGTGCTCACCGGTCGCGACGCGGATCGGCGCGATACCTCTGGCGATCTCGGCGTGGCCGAGCACGTCGTCTGGACTGGTGGGCTCCTCGATCCAGGCGGGGTGGAACTCGGCGAGCGCGTTCACCCACTCGATCGCCTCCGACACCTCCCAGCGCTGGTTCGCGTCGATCGCGATCGGGAAGTCGGGGCCGCACACCTCGCGCGCCTTGCGGAAACGGCGGATGTCGTCGTCGAGGTCGGCGCCCACCTTCAGCTTGATCTGCGTGAAACCGTCGGCCATGGCCTCGCGGGCGAGGCGTTCGAGCTTCTCGTCGGAGTAGCCCAGCCAGCCGGGGCTCGTGGTGTAGCCGGGGTATCCGGTGGCGAGCAGTTCCTGCTCGCGCGCGGCGCGGCCGGGTTCGGCGGCGCGCAGGATCTCGAGCGCATCCTCGCGGGTCAGAGCGTTGGTGAGGTAGCGGAAGTCGACCAGGTCGACGAGCTCCTCCGGCGTCATGCGGGCGAGGAGCTGCCACAGCGGCAGGCCGGCGCGCTTGGCCTTGATGTCCCACAGCGCGTTGATGACCGCGCCGATCGCCATGTGCATGACGCCCTTCTCGGGGCCGAGCCAGCGCAGTTGCGAGTCGCCGATGATGTCACGGAACGTACCGCCCATGTCATCCAGCAGCGGCTCGATCTCGCGTCCGACCAGGTGCCCGGCCAGCGCGTCGATCGCCGCGACCTGCACGTCGTTGCCGCGGCCGATCGTGAAGACGAACGCGTGGCCCTCCACGTCGTCGGCGGCATCGGTGCGCACCACGACGTAGGCAGCGGAGTAGTCAGGGTCGGGGTTCATTGCATCCGAGCCGTCGAGACTGAGCGACGTGGGGAAGCGGATGTCGGTGGTGTCGAGTGCGACGATACGGCTCACGGGGTTCCTCTCCATGCACGGAGAAATCCCGTGCAGACCTCTTGGAGTGTAAACATCCGATGTCTATACTGTCAACGACACAGGCCGTCGCACGACGGCTCCCCGACGAATCAGGAGAATCATGAAGTTCGCGCGGCTTGGCGACCCAGGGACCGAGATCCCCGTCCTCATCGAGGGCGACCGCCACCTCGACCTCCGCTCCCTGACATCCGATGTAGACGGTGACTTCCTCGCCGGCGACTTCCGCGCTCGCATCGCCGCAGCGCTGGCCGCCGACGAGCTCCCCGAGCTCGAGGATGCCGCCTCCCTCCGCATCGGTGCACCGATCGCCCGGCCGAGCGCCGTGATCTGCATCGGCATGAACTATGCGGCCCACGCGGCCGAATCGGGCTCGGAGCCGCCGACCATCCCGATCATCTTCTTGAAGACCCCGAACACGGTCACAGGCCCCAACGATGCGGTCACGATCCCGCGCGGCAGCGAGAAGACGGACTGGGAGGTCGAGCTCGGCATCGTGATCGGCGCCCGCGCCTCCTATCTGGACTCCCCCGAGGAGTCCCTCGCTCACGTCGCCGGTTTCGTCGCCGCCAACGACGTCTCCGAGCGCGCCTTCCAGATCGAGGTGTCCGGCGGCCAGTGGTCGAAGGGCAAGATCGCTCCGGGCTTCAACCCGACCGGTCCGTGGCTGGTCACCCCCGACGAGGTGGACCACCACTCCCTCGGTCTGCGCAGCTTCGTGAACGGCGAGCCCCGGCAGGACTCGAACACGAGCGACATGATCTTCTCGGTCGAACACATCGTGCACCACCTGTCGCAGTACGTGACCCTGGAGCCTGGCGACCTCATCCTCACCGGCACGCCGCAGGGCGTGGCCCTGTCGGGCAAATATCCCTACCTCGCCTCCGGCGATGTGGTCGAGATCGAGATCGACGGCCTCGGCCGTCAGCGCCAGGACTTCGTGGCATGGGAGGCACAGAGATGACCGACGACAACGCGGTTGCTGAGCCCGTCGAAGCACGGGCACCGCTGGACGGACTCGTCGCGATCGTCACGGGCGGAGCATCCGGACTCGGCGCCGCGATCGCGCAGCGCCTCCACGACGACGGCGCACAGATCGCCGTGCTCGACCGCGACACCACCCACGCGGATGAGAAGTTCGCCGCCTTCACCGCCGACGTCTCCGACCGCGGCAGCGTCGAGGCCGCCGTCGCGGCGGTCGCCGAGCAGTTCGGGCGTATCGACATCGTCGTCAACAACGCCGGCGTCGGCGCGCAGGGTGACATCGCCGCGAACGACGACGACGAGTGGGCGCGCGTGCTGTCGATCAACGTCACCGGCATCGCCCGCGTGACGGCAGCGGCGCTGCCGTGGTTGCGCACGTCCCCGGCCGCGGCGATCTGCAACACGGCATCCATCGCCTCCACGACCGGACTCCCGCAGCGCGCCCTGTACAGCGCGTCGAAGGGAGCCGTGTCGGCGCTCACCCGTGCGATGGCCACGGATCACCTGCGCGAGGGCATCCGCGTCAACTCCGTGAATCCGGGCACCGCCGACACCCCGTGGGTCGGACGCCTGCTGGACTCGGCCACTGACCCGGCCGCCGAGCGCGCCGCACTGGCCGCTCGCCAGCCGCACGGTCGTCTGGTGAGCCCGAGCGAAGTCGCCGGCGCCGTCGCCTACCTGGTGTCACCGGCATCCGGTTCGACGACCGGCACCTTCATCGAGGTCGACGGCGGTATGGCGTCGCTGCGACCGCGCCCGGAGTAGTCGCCGCCGACGGTTCCCGTCGCGAAGAGGCACCCGTTTCTCACGAGATGGGTGCTTTTTCGCGACCGGGGCGGATGCGGCAGGGGCTCAGCCGCGGAGCCACCCCAGGATGCCGCGGCGGCGCGGAGCCGGGTCGGTGAAGACCGTCGGCCGCGCGTCCGTGCGATAGAAGCCCTCTGCGTTGGCCCACATGATCGCGTCGACGTCATGCCCTCGGCGCTCGGCCCACGCGGCGACGGCATCCGCCCAGCGCGTCCGTGCCGTGTACTGATACGCGGGCGAACCGTCGGCCGGGGCGTGCGGGTCACCGTCCTCCGCAGGGCCGATGACCGACACCGGCCAGTCGCTCCCCCACATCAGCCGCTCCGGGCCGAAGGCGTCGGCCGCGGCGTCGAGGAAAGGCTCCAGCTGGGCGGCATCCCAGTCGCCGCCGGCCTCGCCGGGCAGACCGGAGAGCTTGCAGTACACCTCCGGATGCCGCGCCAGCTCGTCGAGGTCGCGCACCCACTCCGCGGTCGGCACGAGCGGAGCGTTCGCCGTTCCCACTGCGGGCTTTCCGATGTGGTCGAGCACCATGCGCAGCTCGGGGATCGCCCCGGCCAGACGGGCGATCTCGGGCAGCTGCTCGGAGCGGACGCACGCGTCGAAGCTCCAGCCGCGGTGCGCGAGCTCGCGCGCACCGGTGACGAATGCGGCGGAGACGGCCAATCCGTCGGGCTCGCCCTGCAGGTTGTGCCGCACTCCGACGACGAGCGGCTCGGCGGCGAGACCGTCGAGATGGGCGACGGTGTCGGATCCGCGATCGAGCCGCGCTCCGGCCACGATCCCGACGATGCCGAGAGACTCGGCCATCGTCGTCACCCAGTGCACCTCGTCGAGGAAGCGATCCTCCACCGTCTCGGCCTGCACGAAGATCGCCTTCTCGGTCGCGGCATGCTCCAGCCGGGCGTGCTCCAGTTCGGTGTCGGCGAAGCGGAATGCGAGCGGACCCTCCAGCCAGTCGTACTCGAGAAGCTCCGGATCCCAGAGGTGCAGATGTGAATCGAGAACGCGCATGCGACCATCCTGCCTCAGACATCCGATCAATCGCTAGGATGACGCCATGGCTGTCACAGACGATGCGATCGAGAAGATCAAGGCGATGATCGTGTCGGGCGAACTGGCACCCGGCGATCGGCTCCCACCGGAGAAGGAGCTGTCCGAGCGCCTCGGCCTCTCGCGCAACTCGATGCGCGAGGCCGTGAAGGCGCTCGAGGTCATCCGCATCCTCGATGTGCGCCGCGGAGACGGCACCTACGTGACGAGTCTGGAGCCGCACCTGCTGCTCGAGGCGATCTCGTTCGTGGTCGACATGCACGACGATGACTCGATGCTCGAGATCTTCGCCGTGCGACGGATGTTGGAATCGCAGGCCACCGGCCTCGCCGCGACCGTCGGCAGCGATGACGAGATCGCGGCGCTCGTGCAGGAGGTGGCGAACATCGACTCCTCGGTGAGCATCGAAGCGCTGGTCGAGCACGACATCCGCTTCCACCGCGAGATCGTGCGCATGGCGGGCAACTCCTACCTCGCGAGCCTGATCGAGCACCTGAGCAGCCAGACCGTCCGAGCACGCGTGTGGCGCGGACTCACCGAGGAGGGCGTGGTCGAGCGCACACTCTCTGAGCACCGCGCCATCGCCGATGCGATCGCGCTGCGCGACCCGTCGCTCGCGACCTCGCTCGCCACAGCCCACATCGCCGGCGTGGAGCGGTGGCTGCGGCAGGCGGCATCCGCCTAGCGCGAGGAGTCAGAACACGCCGCACCACGAACGCCCGGCACGGCGTGTCATGACCCCTCACCGCACAGGACACGGGCCGAGTGCCGAGCACGGAGTCGCGCCGGCGCCGAAACTCTTCAGGCCCCGAGGCGCACCATGGCCGCGTCGAACTCGGCCGCCGAGCTGTCGCTGACCTCGTGGAACAGCACCTGGTCGATCACGTCGGGGGCAGCGGTGAAGTACGGCACTCCGGCCAGACGCAGGCCGGTGATGTCATCCGCCGAGCGCAGCGATGCCGCGAGCACGTTCGATCCGCTGCCCGCGCACACCTCCTGCATCCGAGCGATCACAAAGTCTCCGTCGATGCCCGCGTCACGCATGCGGCCGAGGTAGGGCGCGATGTAGTGCGCGCCGATCGAGGCGCACGCCAGCGCCTGCGCGATCGAATAGACGGCGGTGACCAGCACCGTCGCACCGTCGCGGACCAGAGCGGATGCTGCGGCGAAACCGTCCGCCGTCGCCGGCACCTTCACGGCCACCCGGTCGCCGAGCGCGCGGATGCCCTCGGCGTTGCGCAGGAAGGATGCCGTGTCCCCTCCCCAGGTCTGGAAGAAGATCTCGCGTGCCCCCTCGGACTCCCAACGCGCATAGAGGTCGGGGATCTCGGCGGCCGCGCGTCCGCCGCGCTCGAGGATCGTGGGGTTGGTCGTGACTCCGTGCACGACGCCTGCCCCGAGGAGCCGGGAGACGCGATCGACGTCGGCGCTGTCGACGTAGAGGCGGGGCGCGATCGCGGTCATCGGGTCTCCTTGCGAGCAACCTGTCGTTACAGGTTCAGCTTCGGCTAATGTAATGACAGCCGCCGACGATGTCAAAGACACGGACGGCGTGCACGCATGCTGTCGAAGAAGATCAGGAGCGACATGTCTCTCGCACACCCCGCTGACCGTTCCGGCGTCGTCATCGTCGGAAGCGTCACCGCTGATGTGACCACGTTCTCGCAACGGCTCCCCGCTCGCGGAGAGACCATCCTGGGCGACGAGTTCACCCTGATGCTCGGCGGCAAGGGTGCGAACCAGGCCGTCGCGGCCGGACGCTCCGGTGCCCGCACGAGCTTCGTCGGCTGCGTCGGAGACGATCTGTTCCACGACCTCGTGGTGAACGGACTCAGCGACGCCGGTGTCGACCTCGCGCACCTGCGCACCGTGCCAGGGCCGACCGGCATCGCGCACATCCGCGTCGATTCGTCCGCTCAGAACGACATCGTCATGGTGCCGCTCGCGAACGCCGCGCTGAGCACCGAGCAGATCGACACCGCCCTTGCCGCTCTCGCCCCGACCACCTCGGTGCTGCTCACCCAGCTCGAGACCCCCTCGGCACTGACCGCCCACATCACCGCCCGCGGACGCGAGCACGGCATGACCGTGATCCTCGACCCCGCGCCGGCAGCCCCCCTCCCCACGGAGGTCTGGCGCAGCATCGACATCGTCACGCCGAACGAGACCGAGGCCACGCTCATCAGCGGCATCGAGGTCACCGATGCGGCGTCCGCCGAGCGCGCGGGCCGCTGGTTCCTCGCACAGGGCGTCGGGGCCGCGGTCATCACCCTCGCCGGGCAGGGCTCCTGCGTCGTCACCGCGGAGGGCGCCACCGTCGTGCCGCCGTTCCCGGTGGAGGCCGTCGACACGACCGCTGCCGGTGACGCCTACGCGGGCTACCTCGGTGCGGCCCTCGCGAACGGGAGCACGCTCACGGATGCCGTGCGCCTCGCGACCGCGGCCGGCGCGCTCACGGTGACCAAGCAGGGCGCCTCGCCCAGCCTGCCGCTGCGGGCCGAGGTCGACGCGTTCCTCGCCGCGCGCGAATCCCTGCCCGTGACGAACTGATCCGCGTACGCGGCCGACGAAGGAACAACCGATGCGCAAGACAGCCACGACGATCAACCCGGCGCTCTCCCGCGTGATCAGTGAGACCGGACACACCGACCTCCTGGTGGTGACGGATGCCGGTCTGCCGATCCCGCCCTCTTCGGAGCGGATCGATCTCGCCTACCGCCCGGGCGCACCGGCGTTCCTCGACGTGCTCGACACCGTGCTCGCCGAGCTCGTGGTCGAGGGCGCGACGGTCTCGGCCGAGGTCGCGGAGAAGAGCCCAGAGGTGCTCGAGGCCCTGCGCGAACGGTTCGCGGGGATGGGGTTCGAGATCGAACTCATCCCGCACGTCGAGTTCAAGAAGCTGACCCACCAGGCACGCGCGTTCGTGCGCTCAGGCGAGTTCACCCCCTACGCCAACGTGATCCTGCATGCGGGAGTCGCGTACTGAGATGAGCAAGACGATCACCATGAACGACACAGTCGCCGAAGCCCCCGGCGCCGACGCGATCGACCGCCACTCGGCGGCTCCGATGTACGACCAGCTGCGACAGCTCATCATCGACGGCATCGCCCGCGACGGCCTGCAGCCCGGCGATCCGCTGCCCGGCGAGCACCGCCTGTGCGAGCGTTACGGCATCTCGCGCACGGTCGTGCGTCAGGCGCTCGCGCAGCTCGAGCACGAAGGACTCGTCGAACGGGTGAAGGGCAAGGGCACGTTCGTCTCGCGCCCGCGCACGAGCGAGAGCCTGGTGCACACACTCGTCGGCCTGTACGACGACGTCGAGCGCCGAGGCGGCCACGTGCACAGCGACGTGCTGCGTCATGAGCGCACGACCGCCGACGACGAGATCGCGCTGGCTCTCGACGTGCCGGTCGGGTCTGCGGTCGTCGTGCTCGAACGCCTGCGTCACGTCGACGGCGAACCGTGGTCGCTCTCCACGACCTGGATGCCGGAAGCGGTGGGCGCGCTCACCCTCGACGTCGACCTCACGGAACGCTCGCTGTACCGGCTGCTGGCCGAGAACGGCGTCATCGCGACCAGCGGCGTGCGCTCGGCGGAGGCCACCGTGGCGACGCATGAGCAGGCACAGCACCTCGGCGTCAGCGCCGGCTCCGCTCTGCTGAGGCTGCGCAGCGTCAGCCGCGGCGAAGACGGCGCGCCGATCGAGTACTTCGTGGCGTACCACCGCGGCGACCGCTCGCGCTTCGAGTTCCAGCTGCAGCAGGAGCAGTCGCAGGCCTCGTTGCTGCACATCGACGGAGACGGCGGCACCTCCCGCGCCGGCACCGTCAGCTGAGCCGCCGAGAGACCGGCGGACGCAGCCCGGTACCCTCGAGTTCATGACCTCCTGGACCAGCACCGCGATCGCCCTGCTGGAGGCCGACGCCAACCGCAGCGCCGACACGCACCTGCACCTGTTCCCGCTGCCGCCCGAGTGGGGCATCGACCTGTACCTGAAGGACGAGTCGGTGCATCCGACCGGCTCGCTCAAGCACCGGCTCGCCCGCTCGCTGCTGCTCTACGGCCTGGTGAACGGACGCATCAACGAGGACACGACGCTGGTCGAGTCGTCGAGCGGCTCCACGGCCGTGTCCGAGGCGTACTTCGCGCGGATGCTGGGGCTGCCGTTCGTGACGGTCGTCCCCCGCTCGACCAGCCAGGAGAAGATCGACCTCATCGAGTTCTACGGCGGCCGCTGCCACTTCGTCGACCGCGCGGAGGACATGTCGCCCGAGGCCCAACGCCTCGCCTCGGACTGCCACGGCCACTACCTCGACCAGTTCACGTTCGCCGAGCGCGCGACCGACTGGCGCGGCAACAACAACATCGCCGAGAGCGTGTTCAGCCAGCTGGCGCAGGAGCGGCATCCGATCCCCCACTGGATCGTCGTGGGGGCGGGCACCGGGGGCACGAGCGCGACCTTCGGCCGGTACGTGAAGTACCGCCGCCACGAGACGCAGATCGCCGTGGTCGATCCGGAGGGCTCGGCCTTCTACGACGGCTGGGCCGGCACACCGGATGCGCCGGCCGGACGTCCGAGCCGCATCGAGGGCATCGGCCGACCGCGCGTGGAGGCGTCGTTCGTGCCGAGCGTGATCGACGAGATGATCCAGGTGCCGGATGCGGGCTCCATCGCGGCCATCCGCCTGCTGCGGGAGCGCACGCTGCACTGGGCGGGCGGCTCGACCGGCACCAACCTGTACGGCGCGTTCCAGTTGATCGCGCGGATGCGGGCGGCCGGAGAGACCGGCAGCGTCGTGACGCTCATCTGCGACAGCGGCATCCGCTACGCCGGCACGTACTTCAACGACGAGTGGGTCGCCGACCAGGGCTGGGACCTCACCCCGCACCGCGCGCGCCTCGACGCGTTTCTGGAGTCCGGCGTCTGGACCGAGTAGCCGCGCGCCCCTGGCTCCCTGAGCCCCCTACCCTGGGCCCCTGAGCCTGTCGAAGGGCTCGCGTCCCGCCCGTTCACAACTCAGGCACCCCGCGCCGAATCCGCCCTCCTCTGCGTACGAACCCGGGCCTCCGGCCGTCCGGCCGGTCGGTTCGTCCTGAGTTATGAACAGCGACCCGCGGGCTACGCTGGCCGCATGACTACTCTGATCCTCACCGTCGCCGGGGCCGACCGCCCCGGCCTGGTCGCAGCCGTCGCCGATGTCGTCGACGCGCACGGCGGAAACTGGGAGAACAGCTCGCTGGCCGAGCTCGCCGGCACCTTCGCCGGAGTGATCGAGGTCTCGGTTCCGGCCGAGCGCGCCGACGAGCTGCAGTCGGCGCTGCGAGGGCTGCAGGGACAGGGGCTGCTGACCCTCGCCGTGCTCACCGGTACCGCCGACGCCGCGGGCGACGACGACCAGCTGCTCGAGATCCAGGTGCTCGGCAACGACCGCCCCGGCATCGTGCGCGAGATCTCCGGCGTCCTGAGCGCCCATGCCCTCAGCATCGAGGAGCTGGCGACCGAAACCCGCGACGCCGCGATGGCCGGTGGGCGCCTGTTCGAGGCATCCGTCACAGCTCGCGTTCCCTCGTCGGTCGACCTCGACGCACTGCGCGACGACCTCGAGCGCCTTGCGGCCGAGATCCAGGTCGACATCACGCTCGGCTAGCGCGCCTCCGCGCTCAGCGCATCGAAACCGAGACGATCCCGCATCCGGTCGGAGCGTCGCCGGCCGACACGCCGACCTCATCGCACCTCGTCTGGGTTTTCGCGCGCGCCCGGCGAGGGGCTCCTCAGTCCTCGACGTCGGTGTACTGACGCACCCAGTACTCCGTGTACGCCACGTGCGAGGAGGCCGCGGCACTCGCAGCGACCGGGTCGGCCGCGGCGAGTCCGCGCAGGATGGCCCGGTGCCCGGCGTCCGAATGCAGCTTGAGCTCGGCGGCATCGTGCGCGTCGGGGATGCGGTACGCCCGGGACCGCGAGCGCAGCACATCGATCAGGCTCGTGAGGGCCTCGTTGCCGGCGACGCGGGAGATCGTCATATGGAAGTCGTGGTCGAGCCGTGAGTGATCCTCGAAGTCGTCGCTCGCCTCGATCTCGCTGAGGATGCCGTCGAGGCGCTCGATGGTCTCGGGGTCCATGCGGGCCGCGGCGAGCGCTGCGGCATGCGGCTCGAGCACCCGTCGCAGTTCGGTGAGCTCCAGCACGCCGGCCATGGGGAGCAGCCCGACGGTGAGCGAGAGGCTGCCGATCAGATCTGCGGCCCTCAGTTCGCTGACGTAGCTCCCGGAACCGTGGCGCGTGTCGAGCACGCCGAGTGCCGCGAGCATCCGGATCGCCTCGCGCAGCGATCCGCGCGAGACCCCGAGCCGTTCGCAGAGCTCGCCCTCACTCGGCAAGCGGTCGCCAGGGCGCAGCGCCCCGTCGGCGATCAACGCGCGCAATCCGTGAAGCGCCGTATCCAGTGCGCTCATGGCCATCCTCCCCGATGCCGTCCAACCTCCTGCGAGTCTGTCGGATGCTGTCGCCTCCACAAATTCGTATGACAACTATGTTTCATCTTCACCTTTTCGTGGCGATTTCGGAACTTCTCTGGCAAAGTTGTGCAACAACTCGCCACTCTCCCCGATGAGGACCTATGCCCGTCTCCCCCTTCCCCGCTCCGCTCACGCTGAACTCCGGCGTCAGGGCGCGGGATGCGTGGCCGCTGGATCCCGGTGTGATCCACCTCAACCACGGGTCGTTCGGCGCGGTACCCACCGCGGTCGTCGCCCACCAGGACGCACTGCGTCGCCAGGCCGACCTCAGCCCCGTCGAGTGGTTCCCCCGCATCGGTGAGCGCGTGCGCGACGCCCGCGCCCGCACCGCCCCCTTCGTCGGGGCCCGCGCCGACGACAGTGTCTTCGTGCCGAACGCCTCTGCCGCCGCCACCGTCGTCTACAACGCGCTGCAGCTCGAGCGCGACGACGAGATCCTGGTGACCGACCAGGGCTACGGCGCGATCACGATGGGCGCGCAGCGCCTCGCCCGCCGTTTCGGCGCGACCGTCCACACGGTCGAGCTTCCACTTCTCGCCTCCGACGACGAGGTCGTGCAGCTCTTCGACGACGCCCTCACCCCGCGCACCCGACTGATCGTGGTCGACCAGATCACCTCCCCCACCGCCCGGCTGCTGCCCACCCGCCGCATCGCCGAGCTCGCGACCGCCCGCGGCGTGCGCACGCTCGTCGACGGCGCACACGCCCCCGGCCTCATCGCCGATGCGGCTGCGGTCGCGGGTGGCGACTGGTGGTTCGGCAATCTGCACAAGTGGCCCTGCGCCCCGCGGGGGTCGGCGCTGCTCGTCACAAACGCCGCCGACCGCGACGAGCTGTGGCCGCTGATCGACTCCTGGGCCGCGAACGAACCCTATCCTGTGCGCTTCGACACCCAGGGCACGATCGACGCGACGACCTATCTGAGCACACCGGTGGCGATCGACTACATCGAGGGCGAGTACGGGTGGGCGAACGCCCGCACGGCGATGGCGGAGCGGGCGGATGCCGGTGCCGAGATCATCGCCGAAGCCCTGCACCCCTACGGCGACGAGGACCCGCTGACCCCTTTACCCTCCCCTGTTCCTTCGATGCGTCTCGTGCGGCTGCCGCTCGGACTCGGCGCCTCCCGCGAAGAGGCCGATGAGCTGCGCATGCAGCTGCTCGACGAGACCGGGGTCGAGACCGCGTTCACGAGCTTCCGCGGCATCGGCTACTTCCGCCTGTCGGCGCACCTGTACACCGAGGCCTCCGACTTCGAGGCCTTCGTGGAGCGCTGCATCCCGCAGATCCTGCAGCGCGTCGGCATCCGCCCTGCATCCTCCCTCGTCATCCCCTGACGCGCGCCATCGCGCCCCCAGACCCGCACCACCCACCCAACTGAGAGGCACATCGTGAAGCACAAGATCTTGACGACCGCCGCGGGGTTCGGCACCGTCGCCGTCCTCGCGCTCACCGGCTGCTCGGCAGGAAGCGGTCCGTCCGCCGACGGCACCGTCACCCTGCAGATGGTCGAGAGCCTGACCAACCCGGCCCGCACGGAACTCATCCGCGGCCTGCTCGATGAGTTCGAGAAGGAGAACCCGAAGATCAAGGTCAACCTGGTCTCGCCGCCCACCGAGCAGGCCGACCAGAAGATCCAGCAGATGCTGCAGTCCGGCAAGGGCGTCGACCTCCTCGAGGTGCGCGACATCACGGTCGGCCCGTTCGCGAACAACGGCTGGCTCTACGACCTCGGTCCCGACCTCGAGAAGTGGGACGGCTGGGATGCTCTGACCGACAACGCCCAGTCCGCCTCGGTCGCCGCAGACGGCAAGAGCTACTTCGTCCCCTACGGCTTCTACGGCCTGTCGCTGTTCTACCGCACCGACCTCGTGAAGGACGCGGGCTTCGACGGCCCTCCGCACAGCTGGAAGGATCTGCTCGAGCAGGCCAGCGCGATCCAGGACCCCTCGAACAACATCTACGGCTACGCGTTCCGCGGTGGCGCGAACGCCAACAGCAACGTGGTCGCCGCGATCGAGGCCTACACGATCGACGGTCTCGACGTCGACGACGCGTTCCTGATGGAGGACGGCTCGACGATCTTCGCCGCGCCAGAGGCCCAGGAAGCCGTCGACGACTACTTCGACCTCTTCAAGGAAGCCTCCCCGCCTTCTGCCGTGTCGTGGGGCTACCCCGAGATGGTCGCCGGCTTCACGAACGGCACCACCGCGTTCCTGCTGCAGGATCCCGAGGTCATCGCGACCGTGCAGGACTCCTCGCTGACCGAGGACCAGTGGGACACCGCTCCCCTGCTCGTCGGCCCTTCTGGCAAGGCCGCGCAGCCGCTGGCCGTCGCCGGGTGGGGTGTCGCCGAGAAGAGCGAGAACAAGGAGGCGGCCGTCAAACTGGTCGAGTTCCTGTCGTCCGCCGATCCCGCGACCGAGTTCGCGCAGGCGAACAGCCTGGTGCCGATCATCGCCTCCGCCGCGGATGACGACTTCTACTCGACCGGACCGTGGACGAGCTACGTCACCATGACGGAGGACCCGGAGACCTACGTCAACGTGCGTCAGCCGCGCGGTGTCAGCTGGTGGACAGAGTGGATCCAGAAGTCCGACCAGGACGTGCAGAACGTGCTGCTGGGCAACATGTCGACCAGTGACCTGCTCGCCTCCTGGGACACCTTCTGGACCGAGAAGTACGCCGCGGAGAAGGGTTGATCCGTGGCATCCGCACTTCGTGAAGGGGGCTCCGTCGGCACTGCCGGCGGAGCTCCCCGCGGCCCGCGCCGCCGGCCGTTCCGCGGACGCCACGCACTGACGCTGCTGGCCTTCCTGGCCCCGGCGATCGTGTTCGTCTGCTGGTTCACGTACTGGCCGATGCTGCAGGGCGCCCGCATGGCGTTCCATGACTGGAACCTGTGGGATCTCACGTCGACCCCGTTCGTGGGCTTCGACAACTTCGTGGCCGTGTTCCAGGACCCGGCCTTCCCGGTCGTGGCATGGAACTCGATCCTCTGGGTGGTCGGCTCGCTCGTGCCGCAGCTCGTGATCGGATTCCTCATCGCGCTCGCGCTGCGCAAGCGGTTCCGCTTCCGCGGGCTCTACCAGGCCCTCGTCTTCTTCCCGTGGGCGGTGTCGGGCTTCCTGATCGGGATGCTGTTCCGCTGGATGTTCAATGCCGAGTTCGGGGTCGTCAACGACCTGCTCATGAAGGCGGGGCTGATCGACGCACCGCTGCCCTGGCTGGCCGACCCGAAGCTCGCGATGTTCGCGGTGATCGTGGCGAACATCTGGTACGGAGTGACCTTCTTCGCGATCATGATCCTCGCCGCTCTGCAGTCCGTGCCGGACGAGATGCTGGAGGCCGCGAGCCTCGACGGCGCCGGCAAGGCCCGTCAGCTGTTCTCGATCATCATCCCGTACATCTCGGTGACGCTCCTGCTGACCGTGCTGCTGCGTGTGATCTGGATCTTCAACTTCCCCGACATCATCTACGCGATGACCAACGGCGGACCCGCCAACCAGACCCACATCATCACGACCTGGATGATCAACTACACCCAGCAGGGCAACTACGGCATCGCGAGCGCGATCGGCCTCATCGTGGTCGCCTTCCTGTTCGTGTTCTGCGCCTTCTACCTGATGGCGATGCGGAAGGCTCAGCGATGACCATCACCGGAACCACCGTCACGGAGACGCGACGTCTCACCGTCCCCGACCTGGCCAAGGCGCCTCGCCCGAAGCGGAAGCTGACGGTGGGCGGCGTGGTGCGCGTCGTCGGACTGGGCCTCTGGCTCGTGATCACGCTCTTCCCGCTGTACTGGATCGCGTTGACCTCGATCAAGTCGCCCGGCACGATCAACCGGTTCCCGATCGAGTACTGGCCCAGCGAACCCTCGCTCGAGAACTACATCAGCCTGTTCCAGAAGAGCTCGTTCGGGGTCTTCCTCGGCAACTCGGCGCTGGTGGCGATCATCGCGGGCGCGGTGGCGACGCTGATCGCCCTGCTGAGCGCCTACGTGATCGCCCGCTTCGAGTTCCGCGGCAAGGGCGCGGTGCTGATCGCCTTCCTGCTGACGCAGATGATCCCGGCGTTCATCGCGCTCGGACCGCTGTACTCGATGATGACCGACCTCGGACTCGTCGACACCAAGCCCGGATTGATCCTGGTCTACATCGCGGTATGCATCCCGTTCTCGACCGTGATGCTGCGGGGCTTCTTCGAGAATGTGCCCGACGCGCTGGAGGAGGCGGCGATGATCGACGGATGCTCCCGCCTGGGCGCGCTGTTCCGGGTGCTGGTGCCGGTCATGACCCCGGGCATCATCGCGGCGTTCATCTTCAACTTCGTCAACTGCTGGAACGAGCTGTTCCTGTCGGTTGTGCTGATGAACACCGATGCGAACCGCACCGTGCCGTCGGCCCTGAACGGCTTCATCTCGACGTTCAACATCGACTGGGGCTCCATGAGCGCCGCCGCGGTGCTGACGATCCTGCCGACCATGGTGATGTTCGCACTCGCGAGCCGCTGGATCGTGCAGGGCCTGACCGCCGGCGCCGTGAAGGAGTAGCTCGTCGGCATCTTCCACCGAGACCCACCGAAACGCCCGAGACCCACCCCCACCTACGTCGGCGGGGGTGGGTCTCGGCGTTGACGAGGAGTCTCGGCGCGCGGTGGCGGCAGCGAGGCCTCAGACCAGGCGCTTCTTCGGCGAGGTCGAGTACGTCGCCTCGGCGTCGCGGTTCACCGTGTCACCCAGTGCCGTGTCGATCGCGGCCATGGTGTCGGCGTCGAGCTTCACGCCCGAGGCCTTGACCGTCTCGGCGAGCTGCTCGGGACGGGATGCTCCGACCAGCGCCGCGGCGACGTTCGGGTTCTGCAGCACCCACGCGATCGCGAGCTGCGGCATCGACAGGCCCGCCTCGTCGGCGATCGGCTTGAGGCGCTGCACGGCGGTGAGGATGTCATCCTGCAGGAAGCTCTTGATGAAGTCCGCGCCGCTGTGCGGGTCGGTCGCGCGCGAGCCCTCGGGCACCGGCTGGCCGGGGAGGTACTTGCCGCTGAGCACGCCCTGCGCCATCGGCGACCAGACGATCTGCGAGATGCCGAGCTCCTCGGATGCCGGCACGACCTTGCCCTCGATCACGCGCCACAGCATCGAGTACTGGGGCTGGTTCGAGATGAGCTGGATGCCGAGCTGCTTCGCGAGCGCATGTCCTTCGCGCAGCTGCTCCGCCGTCCACTCCGAGACGCCGATGTAGAGCGCCTTGCCCTGGCGGACGATGTCGGCGAAGGCCTGGAACGTCTCCTCGAGCGGGGTCTCGTAGTCGAAGCGGTGCGCCTGGTACAGGTCGACGTAGTCGGTGCCGAGACGGGAGAGCGAGCCGTTGATCGACTCGAGGATGTGCTTGCGGCTCAGGCCGGTGTCGTTGGGACCCTTGGCGCCGGTCGGGAAGTAGACCTTCGTGAAGATCTCGAGGCCTTCGCGACGCTGACCGGCGAGGGCCTTGCCGAGCACGACCTCTGCGGCGGTGTTGGCGTAGGTGTCGGCGGTGTCGAACGTGGTGATGCCCGCGTCGAGTGCTGCGTGGACCGTCTTGACGGCGGCGTCGTCGCCGACCTGCGAGGCGTGGGTGACCCAGTTGCCGTACGTGATCTCCGAGACCTTGAGACCGCTGTTACCGAGATAGCGATAGTTGACCATGCTCCAACGCTAGTCGGTGCCACGGACACCCAGGCCGGAATCCGTGACCGGTCTCAGGCGTCGGCGAGGGCGGGGTCCGATCGACGCGCGGCCACGACGGCGCCCGCGACCCACGCGGTCTGTCGACGTCTACTCATGCCGACACCCTAGGCACGCTCACTGAGAGGTCACGACACGCCGCGCCCCGCGCTTCCGGCACGGCGCGTCTTGACCCCTCAGGAGATGGAGTCCCGGTACTCGCGCCACGCGGCGCCGAGCCGCCGGATGCCCGCGGTGAGCACGTCGTCCGGAGCCGTGAACGGAATGCGGATGTGGTCGTCGGGCGACACGGATGCCGCGAACGCCGCACTCCCCGCGATCGAGACGCCGTGCGTCGCCGCGACCCGCACGAGCGCCGCCGATGAGCCGACCGGCAGGGCGACCCACAGCGACAGCCCGCCGCGCGGAGCGTCGTAGCGCCAGTCGGGAAGGTGCTCGGACATCAGCTGCTCGAGCAGCCGCAGCCGCTCCTGGTGGACCCGGCTGTTCTCGCGCCGCAGCTCGTCGGCGTGCGCGATGAGGTCGAGGGCGATCAGCTGGCCCGGCACGCTCGTGGACTGGTCGGCGAGCTGCCGGGCGGCGCGCAGACGCCGCACGAGCACGGGGTCGGCGCGCAGCCATCCGATCCGCAGTCCCGCCCACGCCCACTTCGACACGGACTCCACCACGATCACCGGAGCATCCGCCCGTTCGGCGGCGAGAGTGGGCGGCACCACACCGTCGAAGGAGATGCCCGCGACCACCCGATCCTCGATCACCGGCACCCCGTATCGTGCGGCGAGCGTGGCGAGACGGTGCCGCGCGGCAGCGGGCAGGCGTGTGCCGGTGGGGTTCTGATGGTGCGGGTTGACCGCGATGAGCACGGGGCGCAGACGCGCGATGGCGACTTCGAGCGCCTCGACGTCCATGCCGTCCTCCCCCATCGGGATGCCGTGCACGGTGCCGCCGCGCAACCCGACCGAGTCAGTGACACCGGGCCAGGTGACCTCCTCGGCGAGCACGACATCCCCCGGGCCGACCAGCGCGTTGACCACGAGGCTGATCGCCTGCTGCGCGCCGTGGGTCACCAGGATCTGCTCCGGCGTGGTCGGGGTGCCCTCGGCGCGGTACATGTCGGCGATCAGCTCCCGCAGCACGGGGAGCCCGGCCGGGTCGGTCTCGGGCAGCAGCGCCAGGTCGAGGCGGGGCTGATGGTCGCGGATCAGCTGCACCGCGAGTGCGGGGATCTGCGGCACCGTGCGCAGCAGGTCGATCGCGTTGGGCAGGGCCGAGAACAGCGCCTCGCCTCGGCCGGGGCGCTGCGCGGACGATGCGGGTGCCGCGGTGCCGGCGATGCGGGTGCCGCTCCCCTGGCGCCGTTCGACCAATCCGTTCTCGGCGAGGTCGGTGTAGGCGGCGACCACGGTGCCGCGCGAGACCGAGCTCGCCGCGGCGAGTGCCCGTTCGGCGGGCAGGCGGTCTCCCGGGCGCAGCTCGCCTCCGGCGATGAGATCGGCGATCCCGCGCGACAGCCTCGCCGCGAGCGTGCCGTCGCCGTGCGTCCAGCGTCCGAGGCGCGCCGACAGCCCTTCCGAGGACACCTCACCCGACCGCACAAGCGTGGGCGGTGCGTTCGTGGCCGATCCATGGTCCACTGGCGCAACATTGGCCCTGTCATCGGTGGTCATGAGAACCGATTCTGGACCAATGGACACCATCATCGCCACCAAGCCGTCACATCTTGGACCAATCGACCCCGATTGGACCATTGCCGAGCTCGTCGAATGGCTCAGCGATGACGTCCGTCAGCACGACCGCGCCCTGCAGCATCCACTGACCCGCATCGAGGCCGCCGTCACCGGGTCGCGTTGGGGAGGCACCCCGTCGACGACCGCGTTGATCCGATCGCTCGTGGACGCGGTCCGCGCCGACCCCGCGCTTCGCGCGGTCCGGATCCGCAATCTCGACCGGCAGGAACCTCAGGAGACGTCGGCACTGCCCGAGCGGATCCCTCAGCTCGCCTGACCCGCCCGCTACTCCGGTGAGGGGTCAAGACACGCCGCGCGTCGAGCATCCGCTGCGGCATGTCTTGACCCCTCACGCGCCGAGATACGCCTCGGATCAGACCGTGGGCTGGACCAGCTGCTCCTGCTCCTCGAGCGTCTGCGCCTGTGCTCGCTTCTCCGCACGCTCGCGCTCCTGCGCCTCGCGGCGTTCCGCACGCGTCTGCGGTTCGCCGGAGCCGGCATCCGCCTGCATCTCCTGCGACTGATCTGTCACGATCTTCGCGCGGTCGCGGAAGCCCTCGGCGGTGACCTTGTCGAGCGCGACCTGCTTGCGGATCGCTGCGGCCTTCTCATACAGGCTCGGGTCTCCGTAGCTCGTGAGCACCTTCACCAGCACGGGCAGCAGCTCGATCATGAAGAACAGCGCCGCGATCAGGATGTGCGCCCACAGGATCGTCGGCTCCTTCTCGCTCAGCCGGTTCAGTCCGCTGATCTGACTGAGCAGTCCGATCGCTCCGGCGTTGCCCTGCGCCACGGCATCCGCTCTGGCGTTGTACGCGGCGAGCGCCTGGTCGTAGGTGTCGCGCGCGGCCGGCAACTGCGCCTTCGCCTGCTCGCGGTTCTGCGACTCCGAAGAGGTGGTGTTCTCCTTGGCAGCGGTGCCGGCCGCGGCCAGCTCCTCGTTGGCGGTACGCAGCTGAGCGGCCAGAGCGTCGTAGGTCTGCTGCGCTTCGGCCAGCTGGGCCTTCGCGGCGTCAGAGCTCGCGCCCTCGCCGTTCACCCCGGTGCAGCCGGGGACGGTCCCTGCACCTTCTCCGGTGAGCTCGCACTGGTAGAGCGTGCGGGCCTGGTCGATGACCGCCTGCTGCGCTGTCATCTTCGCGGTGACGTCGTCGACCGTGGCCTGCGCGGCCGACTCGGTCGCCGACGACGAGTCGGTGCCGGCGACGATGCCGGTCGCCGCCTGGTTCTCCAGCTCGGCGACGCGCGCGGTCGCGGCATCCAGCGCGATCTTCTCGGGGCCGCTCTCGAGCGCCTCCTGGTCGGACTGCGACTGCGTGATGTTGGTCGAGGCGACCTCGCGCGCGATGTCGTTGTGGAAGATCTGCAGCACCAGCGGCTCGGCGACCACGAAGCCGATGATCGCGGCCATGATCACTCGAGGGATGGCGAGGCCGATGAGACGCCACACGTTCCTGGTCGAGCTCATGGTCGAGGTCAGGAAGCGGTCGAGGTTGAAGATGATCAGCGCCCACACGAGCGCGAGCGGCACGGCCAGCCAGACGGCGGCCTGCACCCCGGTGGTGAGGGCGAACAGCATCGAGATCGCCGAGACCAGTGCGGTGCCGGCGAGCACGAAGAACATCTGCACGAAGCGCGGCGTCTCGCCGGGCACGCGGTCGAGGATCTCGCCCTCCGCGCCACCGAGGATCGCCAGTGTCCTGGCGCGGGATCCGGGAGTGCGGGGCTTCCGTACGCGGCGGGCGCGCGGCTGACGCTCCGTGGGCCCCTGAGCCTGTCGAAGGGCATCCTCCGGCGCGGACCCGTCGGCCGGGGTCACGTCGGAAGGCTCGGAGACGGGAGTCTCGGCGGCCTGATCGTCGGCGCCGGTGGGCTCGAACTCACGCAGGAAGTCGAGGTCATCCGTGTCGGCGTTCGGGTCGCTGTCGAGGATGATCCGACCCTGCGAGTCGAAGCGACCCGGTCGGTGGGCGGAATAGGGCATCAGACCAATGTAGGGAGGCATCCCTGTGCATCCGTTGGAAGAGTCCTGCGAACCATTCACAGGAATGGGTCGTTCCCTTCGGCGCCCGGGCGGCTCAGCCCAGCAGACGATCCACGGTCGAGGCGTGCGCCGCGAGGGCGTCGTCGAGCGTGAAGTGGCCGGCGGCGGCCAGCGTGCCCAGCCCGTGGATCAGCCCCCAGAGCGAGACGACGTCGCCGGGGCGGTCGAGCCCTGCGGCGATGGCTCCCTCGGCGAGAGCCGCCTCGAGTCCGTCGATCAGCGGCGCCATGGTCGCGGTCGGCGATCCGGGAACGCACACGGTCGGGTCGTAGACGGCGTCGAAGGCGTGCGGATGCTCGACGGCGAAGCGGATGTAGGCGGAGCCCCCCTCGATCAGCAGCTCCCTGGGCGTCTCGGCCTCGGATGCCGCGGCGCGCACCTGCGCCAGGAGATCGGCCATGCTGCGCTCCGCGATCGCCTTGAGCAGACCCAGTCGATCGGCGAAGTGGTGGTACGGCGCATTGTGGCTCACATTCGCAGCTCTGGCGACTTCGCGCAGGCTGATGTCGGCCGCCGGCATCCGCTCCAACAGCTGCATCGCGGCATCCTCCAGCGCCCTGGCGAGGTCGCCGTGGTGGTAGCCGTCCTTCGAACTTGACATGCGCAACATCATCTCCTATCTTGACAGTGTCCACCTACTTGACAGTGTCCAGATTGGAACCTCGCATGACCGCTCTCGTGATCGACGGCCACCCCGACTCCCGCTCCCTGACCGCCTCGCTCGCCCAGCGCTATGCCGAGGGGCACGGCGATGCCCGCGTGCTCGCGCTCCGGGATCTCGACTTCGATCCGCACCTGCGATTCGGCTACCGCGAGCGGATGACGCTCGAGCCTGACCTCGTCGACGCCAAGCGCGCGCTCAGCGAGGCCGACACGATCGTGGTCGCGACACCGCTGTGGTGGGGATCGGTGCCCGCGGTGCTGAAGGGCTTCTTCGACCGCGCTCTGCTCCCCCAGCAGGAGTACCGCTACACGAAGCTCGGCCTGCCGGTCGGGTTGCTGCCCGCCCGGCGCGGACGCCTGCTCCTGCTCGCCGACACCCCGTGGTTCGCCGCGCCCTTCACCGGCCTGCCCGCACAGACTCACGTCGCCCGCAACACCATGCGTCTGTGCGGCATCCGCTCCGTGCGCACGCATCGGATGCTGGGCGTCAAGGATGCCGCCGAGCCCACCGTCGCCCGCTGGCTCGACCGCGCCGAACGGCTCGGTGCTGTCGACGCCCGCTGAGGCCCTCTCGCCCCTCTCGCCTCTCAGACCCCGATATGCGCGGCCAGCTCGCGGTCGAAGGTCTGCGGCTCGTCGAGGTGCGGGGCGTGCCCGGCCTCGGGGAGCGCGACTTCGCGGTAGGCGCCACCGGCCGCGGCGTAGCGGTCCAGCACGGCGCGCGTCTGCGTGATCATGGGCTGCGGGGGCGCGATGTCGGCGCCGGGCCATCCGGGGATCACGCCGAGCAACCCCAGCTGGTTGAGGTCGAAGAACGACGCATCCGACACGATCGCGTCCTTCTCCCCGCGCACCCAGAGGATCGGAGGCTTCACGGCGAGATCGACGATGCCCGAGAGGTCGAGGTGCTGCGGGGCCATGGTGTTGAGCACCCCTCGCGTGCCGGCAGCGAAGCCGGGCCAGTTCTCCGAGGCCACGCCGTCGCCCGGGTAGTTGTCGACACCGGTCTTCGTGGTGAGCATCGACGCCACCCAGGCATCTTCGTTCGCGGCCTGCCGCTCGGGCTGTGCGACGTAGGCGGTGCGGTACACGGTACGCGGCGAGGTCTGCTCCTCGGCTGTGGCGTCTCCACTCGCGAGCCGCGCCACGAAGTCCGGGTTTGCGCCGCCACCCCCCGTGCCGGCGCCGTCGCCGTCGTTGCGCACACCGTCCGCGCCGTGTGTGCCGCCGAAGCCGTAGGGCGAGACCGGCGATTCGAGCGTGAGCGACAACACCCGCTCGGGGGCATCGAGCGCGACCTGCAGCACCACGCCGCCACCCATGCTCCAGCCCACGAGATGCACCGCGTCGAGGCCGAGAGCGTCGAGCACGGCCCGCACGTCGTCGGCGAAGTCGCGCAGTCCGCGCGTGGCATCGACCGGCTTCGTCTCGCTGTCACCGAACCCGCGCAGATCGATCGCGAGCGCCCGCACCCCGGCAGGAAGGGCCAGCATGGTCGGCTGGTAGAAGTGCGACGACGAGACGTTGCCGTGCACGAACACCACGGTCGCGGTCGGCGCCTCCGGGTCGGCCGCCGGACGCTCCAGCACATTCGCGGTGTACCGGGCGGTCTGGATGCGGTGGGCATCGATGCCATCGAACAGGGCAGCGGTCATGTCGACTCCTTCGTCGGGATCTCGGGTGAGGATGCAGAAGATGCCGCCGCGGCGACACGGGAGGCCCCCCGTTCGGCGAACAGGATCGTGTAGTGGTTCACGTCGTCGACCTCGACGATCGCCAACTGGGGTACCAGCACGCGGAAGGCCTCGAGAGCGCCGGCGCCGTACAGCGGCTCGGTGTCGGTCAGCCCGCGAGGGGCGCGCAGCACGGTCACCGGCATCCGCAGCGAGCGCAGCGCAGCGATGTACCAGTCGGGGCCGTAGAGCTCGGCGCCGTCCTGAAGCATCGCGCTCGCCACGGTGGAGGGCCGGCGGTGCGGCGGCTCGCCGTCGAGGTCATAGCGCGCGTAGGCCTCGACCGCGGGTGACCAGTCGCGGAGGAACGCCGGATGCTGCCGCCAGAAGTCGAGGTACGCGTCGTCATCGGCGAACACCATCGACAGACGCTGCGCCGCAGGGCCGAGCAGCGCTCCGATGTCGAGGTCTTCGGCGCTCGCGGCGTCCGCGGGAAGCGCGAGAGGGAATCCGCCGTCGACCAGCACCAGGCGGGCGACGAGGTCAGGGCGAGCTGCGGCGAGGGCGACCGCGACGAAGGCCCCCATCGAATGCCCGAGCACGGCGCGCGCACCCCCACCGTCGGCGTCGAGCACCGCAGCGAGGTCGGTCGCGTGCTGTCGCAGCCCGTAGGGGCCGGGGAGCAGGTTGCTGCGGCCGCGACCGCGCAGATCCGGCGCGAGCAGGCGGCGCTCCGGCAGGTGCGCGGCGACCGTCTGCCACGACCGTCCGTTCGCCGTGATGCCGTGGATTGCGAGCAGCGCCGGTCCGGCATCCGCAGGTCCGAAGGCCGACACCGCCAGCGTGCTCATCGCGCGCTCCATCCGCCGTCCATCGCGTACGAGGCACCGGTGACCGACGCCGCGGTGTCGCCGCAGAGCCAGAGCGCGAGGTCGGCCACCTCGGAGGGTTCGAGCAGTCGCTTGATCGCGGACTCGACGAGCATGACCTTCTCGACCACCTCGGACTCGGGGATGCCATGCACGCGTGCCTGGTCGGCGATCTGCTTCTCGACCAGCGGCGTGCGCACGTAGCCCGGGTTCAGGCAGTTGCTGGTGACGCCGTGCGCCGCCCCCTCGAGAGCCGTGACCTTCGAGAGACCCTCCAGTGCGTGCTTGGCGGTGACGTAGGCGGACTTGAACTCGCTCGCGCGGATGCCGTGCACCGAGCTGATGTTGACGATGCGCCCCCAGCCGCGGACGTACATGCCCGGCAGGACTGCCCTGGTCAGCAGGAACGGCGCAGTGACCATGATGTCGAGCATCCGTCGGAAGATCAGCGGATCGAAGTCGACGATCGGCGCCACGGTCTGGATGCCGGCGTTGTTCACCAGGATGTCGGCATCGAACGTGCCGGCGGCGAGGGCATCGAGATCGCCGAGGTCGACCACGAGGGCTTCCCCGCCGATCGATGCGGCCACGCGCGCGGCGCCGTCGGCATCGCGGTCCGCGACCAGCACATGCGCCCCCGCCTCCGCGAGCGTGGCGGCACACGCGGCACCGATCCCACTGGCCGCTCCCGTGACGAGAGCGGTCCTGCCCTTCAGATCCGTGCCGCGTGCCGTCCCCTGCGGCGTCATCGTCTGTGCTTCTGCGCCGCTGCCATGACTGGAGAGTAGTTCACCTTCCGGCACAGCCACCAGGGCGCACGATATGCAAAACTGCAGATGTGATGGCGCATTTCCCCGCACCGCCTCTGAGCGCGGATGACCTGCTCGTACTGCTCGCGGTCGCGCGCACCGGCCGCTTCACGACCGCCGGCCAGCAGCTGGGGCTCAACCACACCACGATCGCCCGACGCATCGCCGCGCTCGAGGCGCAGCTGGGCGGCCGGGTGCTCTCGCGGGAGGACGGCGGATGGGAGCTGACACCGCTCGGCACCCGTGCCCTGACCGCGGCGGAGAGCGTGGAGCGCGCGCTCGGCGGCCTCGACGCCCGCGACGACGAGCGCGTGGAAGGCCTCATCCGCCTGTCGGCCACCGACGGCTTCAGCGGCTTCGTCGCGGCGCCTGCGATGGCGGCACTGCAGGAGCGGCATCCCGATGTGCGACTCGAGATCGTCACCGGCACCCGGCAGGCGTCACAGCAGCGCGCCGGAGCAGACCTCGAGGTCGTGGTGGGTCGCCCGCAGGTGCGCCGCGCCCGCGCCGTCCATCTCGGCGACTACGCGCTGGGGCTCTATGCGAGCCGCGACTACCTGCGTCGGCATCCGACGCCGCAGACGCTCGACGACCTCGCCGGCAAGCCGCTCGTGTACTTCATCGAATCGATGCTGCACGTCGACTCGCTCGACGACGCGCGTCGAGCCGTGCCGGGGATGACGGATGCCGTCGCCAGCACCAACGTCTACGTGCACGTGGATGCGACCCGCGGCGGCGCCGGGTTCGGTCTGCTGCCGGCGTTCCTCGCCGATCCGCACGACGACCTCGTGCGGCTGCTGCCGCATCTCGTCTCACAGCGCCTGCCGTACTGGCTGGTCGCGCGTCCTGAGGCGCTGCGTCAGCCCGCGGTCGCCGCGTTCCTGGAAGCTCTGCAGCTACGGCTTCAGGAAGTGCGCCCGCAGCTCCTCGGCGAGCACTGAGCCGGGAGTTCCGGACTCAGGCCATCGCTGCGGACGCGGCCTCGTCCTCAGTCGTCGCGACGAGCTGCCCGCAGGCTCCGTCGATCTCCTTGCCGCGGGTGTCGCGCAGGGTCGTCGGGATGCCGGCGTCGTTGAGCCGGCGCACGAACTCGTTCTGCGCCTCGCGCGTCGACGAGGTCCAGATGGACCCGGGGGTCGGGTTCAGCGGGATCGGGTTCACGTGCACCCAGCCGCGACCGCGCTCGTTGAGCTTCTCGGCGAGCAGATCCGCACGCCACGCGTGATCGTTCATGTCCTTGATCAGCGCGTACTCGATCGAGACGCGGCGGCCGGTCTTCTCGTAGTAGTACCGGGCGGCGTCGAGCGCCTCGTCGACCTTCCAACGCGAGTTGACCGGGATGAGCTCATCGCGAAGGTGGTCGTCGGGTGCGTGCAGCGACAGGGCGAAGGTGACGGGGATGCCCTCATCCGCGAGCTTCTTGATCGCCGGCACCAGGCCGACGGTCGACACCGTGATGCCGCGGGCGCTCATGCCCAGGCCGTCGGGCTGCGGGGCGACCATGCTGCGCACCGCGTCCATGACCCGCTTGTAGTTGGCGAGCGGCTCACCCATGCCCATGAAGACGATGTTGGAGACGCGCTCCATGCTGTGATCGTCGGACTTCTTGCCGCCCAGGCCGCCCTCGGCGATCAGGCGGTTCGCGCGCACGATCTGCTCGACGATCTCGGCCGTCGACATGTTGCGGGTCAGTCCGGCCTGGCCGGTGGCGCAGAACGGGCAGTTCATGCCGCAGCCGGCCTGGCTCGACACGCACAGCGTGATGCGGCCGGGGTAGCGCATGAGCACGGACTCGACCAGCGCACCGTCGTGCAGGCGCCACAGGAACTTGATGGTGTCGCCACGGTCGGTCTCGAGGCGCCGCACCTCGGTGAGCAGCGGCGGCAGCATCCCGGCGACGAGCTGCTCCCGCGTGTCGGCCGGGAGGTCGGTCATCTGCTCGGGGTCGGACGTGTAGTGGCGGAAGTAGTGGGTCGACAGCTGCTTGGCACGGAAGCCGGGCAGCCCGAGCTCCTTGACCTTCTCGACGCGCTGGGCGGGCGTGAGGTCGGCCAGGTGCACCGGCGGCTTGCCGCGCTTGGGGCTGGCGAACTGCAGGAGCGGACGGCCTTCGGCATCCTTCTGCTGGGTCCATCCCTCCGTCTTCGGGCGCACCTGCGGCGTGGCGGGACCCGTGGAACGGATGCGAGTGGGCTCAGTCATACCCTCCAGGGTACGGGGTCCCGGATGAGAGAGGCCTGGGGCGGCGGGAGTCGCCTCCGTAGACTGCCCCTCATGGACATCGTCTGGGTCGTCGGGATCGTCATCGCACTGATCGTGGTCGTGATCATCCTGAACGCGGCGTTCAAGGGCATGCGGCCCAAGGCGCCGGAGGCTCAGGTGTACACGCCCACCGCCGCGACGCCGCGCTCCGCCCCCGCCACCTCTGCGATGTCGACCGTCTCCGGGCTGACTCCCGCGGTGATCGCCGAGATCGATCGACTGGTGGCTGCGGGCCAGAAGATCAACGCCATCAAGGTGCTGCGCGAACACAGCGGCCTCAGCTTGAAGGACGCGAAGGACCGTATCGACCACTGGTCGGCCAGCACCACCGCACCCCACCTCGCGGCCGTCTCGAACGCCGGCGCCGCGTACTCGTCGATCACGCCAGCGTCGGCCACTCCCTCATCCGTGCGGGCGGCGCTTCCGGCATCCGTGGTGGCGGACATCGACCGGCTCGTCGCCGGCAACCAGCAGATCGCCGCGATCAAGCTGGTGCGCGAACACACCGGACTTGGCCTGAAGGAGTCGAAGAACGTGATCGACGCCTGGGGCCCGCACCACATCCGCTGAACACCGGCGCCAGAGCACAGCGATACACCCGACCTCCCCCGATGGTCGGCGTCTCTCGCGCGCGCCGCAATGACCGAAATAGCCGAAACTCCCGTATTGCTGGACAAACGTTTGCTATATGAGATAGCAAAGACCTAGCAATGCGCGGGTATTTCGGACTAAACCGTCTTCTCCGCGATCCGCAACGTCACGCGACTCATGTCGAGAGGACCGATTCCATGCGATTCCGAGCGTTTCTAGCACTGGCGGTAGGCGCTTCACTTCTGGCGGCAAGTATCCCCACGGCTGCCGCTGCCGATGACCCCGTCATCCCCCTCATCGTCGACGGGGATGTCACCGCCGTCATCGTCGTCCCGAACGATCCGGGAGACCGCGTCGACGCGGCCGCCGAATCACTCGCCGCACTGCTCGCCGAGGCATCCGGTGGCGCTGCCCCCGAGATCATCCCGGTGTCGGCGCTGGGCGGACCCACGCCGCCGGACCCGGCCCTGACACTGCTGATGGTGGGGATCCATCCCCACACCCAGCCCGTCATGGATGCCGAGTACGCGGGCCTGTCCGACGACGGCTGGGTCGTGCACGCTCACGCGCCAGGACCCGCCTCCCCCGGCGTCATCGAACTGGTCGCCCCGACCGAGGACGGCGTCTGGGCGGCGACCATGGCGTTCCTCGAACGCGAGGTGGGCGTCGCCTGGCTGATGCCCTGGGCCTTCGGCGACCACGTGCCCGCGGTGTCCGATCTCGAGGTCCCCGCCGTGAATCTCCGCTTCGAGCCCGCGTTCAGCAAGGGCGAGCTCTATTCGATCCCGGAGAACCCGTGGATCGAGCGGATGGCGATGCAGCGGTCCTCCGACCCCGGCGACCGGTTCAGCCACAACATGTACCGCATCTTCACCCCCGGCCTCTACGCCGACGCGCACCCCGAGTACTACCCCGTGGTGAACGGAGAGCGTCGCATCCCCGGGCGCAACGGCGTGCCAGGTCACTACCGGTGGAACCCGCGGTTCACCGCAGAGACGAAACAGGTCGTCGTCGACTACATCGTCGACTACTTCACCACCAACCCGGACGCCGAGTGGTTCTCCCTCGGCGTGAACGACGAGAACGGATTCGATGACGAGTACACGCTGAACGCCCCGGTCAACTCGATCGGCGTACCCAGCGTGTCCGATCCGTACTTCACCTGGGTCAACGACATCGTCGAGACGGTCACCGCGAACGGCACCCTCTACCAGGACAAGAAGTTCGGTGTGGTGGCGTACAGCGCGCTCCAGGACGCCCCCTCGTTCGACCTGAACCCGCAGGTCGTGCCGTTCCTGACGAAGGACGTCGGCATCTGGCTCGACACGGCGATCCGCGACAGCGACCGTGACTGGATCGCGGACTGGAAGGATGTCGCCCCCGAGATCGGCATCTACGACTACACCTACGGTACGTACTACGCCATCCCGCGCTACTACCCGCACCTGATGCAGGAGTCGTACGAGTACCTCGAGTCGATCGGGGTGAAGTCGTACTTCGCGGAGTGGCAGCCAGGGTGGGGGGAGGGACCGAAGGCCTACATCCAGGCGAAGCTGAGCCGCGACCCGTCGCTCGACGTCGATCAGCTGCTCGAATCATGGGCGACTCTCGCCGTGGGGCCCGCCGCCGCCGTCCCGCTCATCGAGTACTACGAGCACTGGGAGGACTTCTGGACCGCCCGGGTCACCGACACCGAGTGGTGGGAGGCATCGAAACGCGGAATCTACCTGAACATCCACACCTCCTCGTACCTCGATGCCGTGACGCAGGCCGACATCGATCTGACCGAGTCACTGATGGCGCAGGTCGAGACCCTCGCCGTGACCGCCGACCAGCAGTCGAGGGCCGATGTGCTCGCGCGCAACGCGGAGATCTACGTCGCGTCCATGGCGAGCTACCCGAAGTCCACCGTCACGGTCGACTCAGAGCAGGAGGCCCTGGATTGGCTCGATGACCAAGGAGGGGTGGCGACCGCGATCGAGAAGGCGGCGCTGCGCAACCAGCTCCTCGACACCGAGCTCGCCCGCACGGACTCGGCACTGTACGGCGACCCGCGCCTGTTCGGCTCGGGGAACAACTGGAACGGTGTGAACACGCATCTCCAGGCCCGCTTCGTCGAATACCTCGCGTCGTCGGAAGCCACCGGTGGACCGGTGACCGAACGCCTGCGCGATCTCGCCACCGCTCCGGCGGACACGCTGCTGCGCGCCTTCGCCCGAGAGATCCTGGTGCGCAGCGTGCCATCGGAGAACACACTGGAGGATCCGTCGTTCGAGGCACAGAGCGGCACCCTCACCGGCACCGGAACCTGGTACACGCAGACCAACGCCGCCGGTGGCGACTTCGCCTCCTCGGAGGATGTCGCCCGCACCGGCACGAAGAGTCTGAAGGCGACGGGCGTGGCGTTCAGCGCGGTCTCGCAGGTCGTGCCCGTCACGGCAGGAGAAGCGACCGCGATCGCCCACTACCGCACGCCTGCCGGCACGAACTCGACGGCGACGCTGTGGTTCAAGGTCGGGCTGCTCGGCGCGAACGGCGCGACGCTCGCGCTCAACCACGCATACACAGACTCGCTGAACGCGTCGGCGGGGACCGGAACGTGGAAGGAGTCGCGGCTGCAGTTCGCGATCCCGGCAGAAGTCGGCGGCGTGCCGGTGACCGACATCCTCTTGCAGATGGAGGTGTACCAGCAGTCCGACGGAGTGCCGATCTACCTCGATGACTTCGGCTTCTCGCAGTCGCTCCCGCTCGACACCTCGGAGTTCGATGCGGTGAATTCCACCTACCAGAGGATCCTCACGACGTCGCAGGCCGACCGCTATACAGCCGCCTCGCTCGGCGCGGCGCAGGATGCCTACGACGCCGTCGTCGCCGCGATCCGCGCCTATGGTGTGACGACGCAGGCCGAGTTCGATCTGCTCGTCGACGACGCGAAGGTGGCGTTCGCGGCACTCGAGCTGCGCCCCGCGACGATCGAGAACAGCCAATGGCTGTCGGACATCCCGTTCGACACGGCGAGATCCTGGTCTCCTTCGCCCGGTTCACAGGAGGGCATCCGGCTCGATCTGAACGCGGCGGGAGCGTCCTATCGCATCGCCACGGACACCGGCTCCGCTGTCGCCGAGAAGTCGGTCGGCGTCACCGCCCCGTCAGAGGTGTTCTACGACGTGAGCGCGCTCGACATCGACACCTTCGACGCCACACCGGCGATCGACACGGGAGCGGACCTTCCGCGCCTGTTCGCGACACCGGTGACCCTGCCGGCCGGCGGCCAGCGGTTCGCCGTCGACCAGACCGACTTCGTCACGGCTCACGGCGAGGACGGAATCGCGAGCTTCCTGCTCAGCACCGCGGAGAGCGGATCGGTGTATCTGGGCGACGCGAATCTGCCCCCGATCTACAGCCCGCACCTGCGGATCATCATGGAGGACGACACGATCCATGATGTCTTGGCGACCGAGACCGTCGACGTGCGGGATTGGATGCCGGACACGAACCTCAACGCCACCGATCCCGGTCAGATGCAGCAGCTCGCAGGTGCCGGCAACGGGAACGCCAAGAGCTATCTGAACTTCGCCATCCCGACGGGGATCGACCTCGAGGACGTGCGGAAGGTAGAGCTCGACATGTGGCTGGCAGCCTCGATCGGAGTGACCACCCTCACCGTGTCGGGGCTCACCGTCGACGACTGGGACGCGAACACCATCACGTACAACACGCAGCCGACCGCCTACACGGATGCCGATATCGCGGCGTTCGCACCGGTGGAGTTCGCGATCTACGGCGACGGCGTGCTGCTGGCGACGGCAGCCGCCGAGTACGGCGAGATCCCCACCGACCTCTCCATCCCGCTCGACGACATCGATGAGCTGCGCCTGGTCACGAACACGAACGACAGCCCCCTGGCGGCGCATGCGGTCTGGGCCGATGCGAAGGTGTACGACTTCGTCCCGACGGAGACCACACCGCCCGCCACCGAGCCACCTGCGACGGAGCCGCCGACGACCGAGCAGCCGTCGACCCCCGGGGCGGCCTGGGCGCAGGTGGATGTGGGCGAGGGCCGGGTCGAGGCCGGCGGCTCGCTGTCGGTGACCATGAGCGGCCTCGAACCGGGTCAGCAGATCGGAGCGGTGCTCCACAGCGACCCGCTGACGGTGACGGGGATCCCCGCCGCCGATGCGCAGGGCGCGGTGACGTTCTCGGTGAGGATCCCCGCGGACTTCGCTCTGGGCGCACACACACTGGAGCTCACGGCGGATGGTGAGGATCCGATCATCCTCGACATCACTGTGGTTGCAGCCGGCAGTCTTGCGGTCACGGGCGGGCAGGTGCCGCTCCTGCTGCTGATCGTCACTCTCGGGCTCCTGACCACCGGCGCCCTGCTCACTGCAAGGCGCCGTCGCGCGAGGCTGTCCTGATCTCTCCGGTCGCCGACTCACACCCGAATGGAGGCGGCGGCCGGCAGGTCGCCTGACCGCAACTTGTAACTACAGGTTGCGGTCAGGGAGAATGGACATGCCAGCCCGATGAAGGAGTTCCATGTCTGATCGTCTCGACCGCGCCCGCACCACCGGCATTCTCGCGGTGCTGCGCGCCCCCTCCCCCGAGCTCGCGCTCGAGGCATCCGAGGCGATCATCCGCGGCGGCGTCACCGGCATCGAGGTCACATTCTCGACCCCCGACGCCCCCGCCGTGATCCGCGAGCTCATCGCTCGGCACGGTGACGCGGCCTACATCGGAGCGGGCACCGTGACGACGCCGGAGCAGGCCGCTCTCGCCGCCGACGCGGGCGCCGAGTTCCTGGTGAGCCCCGGAACGCTTCCCGCGCTCACCCGGTCGATGCTCGACACCGGCCGCGTCGTGATGACCGGAGCGATGACCCCCACCGAGGTCATGGGCGCGCTCGAGCTCGGCGTCGACGTCGTGAAGATCTTCCCGGCCTCCCTCGGCGGCCCCTCGTACCTCGGCGCGCTGCGCGGTCCGTTCCCTGACGCTCCCCTCATGCCGACCGGCGGCGTGAGCCCCGACAACCTCGCCGCCTGGTTCGCGGCGGGCGCTGTCGCCGTGGGGGCGGGCGGAGACCTGGCGAACGGCGCATCGATCGCCGCGGCCGACTGGGCCGACATCGAGCAGCGCGCGGCCCGCTTCACCTCCGCTCTCACCGCCGCGCGCGGCTGACCGATGATCCTGCAGCGGTGATCGCGCTCGAGCCGTGGGCCTGGGCGGCGCTCGCCCTCGCCGCGGTGACGATCGGCATCTCCAAGACCGCACTGCCCGGTGGCAGCATCCTCGCCATCGCGCTGTTCGCGACCGTGCTGCCGGCGCGCACCTCCACGGCCGCGATGCTGCTCCTGCTGATCGTCGGCGACGTGTTCGCGCTCATCACCTACCGACGCCATGCGCACTGGCCGACCCTGCTGCGCCTGGCGCCTGCGGTCGTCGCGGGACTGCTCGCGGGATTCGCGTTCCTGGCGCTCGCGGGCGACGGCATCGTGCGCCGCGCGATCGGTGTGATCCTGCTGCTGATGATCGCGGTCACGCTGTGGCGGCGGTGGCGGCAGAATCGTGTCGAGGCCACGGCTCCCGCGCCGGGTGGCCTCGTGCTCTCCGGGGTCTACGGCACGCTCGGCGGATTCACGACGATGGTCGCGAACGCCGGCGGGCCGGTCATGTCGATGTACTTCCTCGCCACCCGCACTCCGGTGCAGGTGTTCCTGGGCACCTCGGCCTGGTTCTTCGCGATCATCAACCTGATCAAGGTGCCGTTCCTGGCGGGCCTCGGTCTCTTCGAGGGACACGTACTGCTGATGGATGCCGCGCTGGCCCCGCTCGTCGTCATCGGCGCACTCGCCGGCATCCGCCTGGCCCGGCGCATGGATCAGCGCCTGTTCGACCGCATCGTGATCGCCCTGACCATCGCGGGCGCGCTGTATCTGCTGTTCTGAGGGATCACGCCTTCACACTCGACGTGCGCCGCCCCCTCAGTCCAGGAAGATATCGGGGAACAGGGCACTGTCGGGCGTGCCGGGGATCGCGGCGTAGCCCGAGAAGTCGGTGACCCCGTCCGCCTCGAGCACGTCTTCCACGATCAGCGTCTGCCCGGTGTACTCGCGCGCCGGCTTGAGCAGCACCGCGTACGCGGCATCCGCGTAGATGTCCGGCGTGCGACTCGCGGCCATGACTTTGTCTCCGCCGAGCAGGTTCTGCACGGCGGCGGTCGCGATCGTGGTGCGTGGCCACAGGGTGTTCGCCGCGATGCCGTCGCGCGCGAACTCCGCCGCGAGGCCGAGCGTGGCCAGCGTCATGCCGAACTTCGCGAGCGTGTAACCGGTGTGTGCACCGAGCCACTTCGGGCTGGGGTTGAGCGGCGGCGAGAGCGACAGGATGTGCGGGTTCTCGGCATCCTTGAGGATCGGAACCGCGGCGCGCGAGAGCATGAACGTCCCGCGCACGTTGACGTCCTGCATCAGGTCGTACTTCTTCGCACCCAGGTCGAGCGAGCGCGACAGGTCGATCACGCTGGCGTTGTTGATGACGATGTCGATGCCGCCGAACTCGCCCTGCGTCTTCATGACCGCTTCGGTGATGTCGTCGTCATCACGCACGTCGCCCACGATCGGCAGCGCCTGCCCTCCGGCGGCGCGGATCTGCTCCGCCGCGGTGTGGATCGTACCTTCGAGCTTCGGATGCGGGGTGTCGGTCTTCGCGAGCATGGCGATGTTCGCGCCGTCGGCCGCAGCACGCAGCGCGATCGCGAGGCCGATGCCGCGGCTTCCGCCCGACATCAGGATGGTCTTGCCTGCCAGAGTCATGGTTCTCCTTGCGTGCGGGGGATGACGGTTTACTTCGGCGCCATGCGGATGGCGCCGTCGAGACGGATCGTCTCGCCGTTGAGGTAGCCGTTCTCGACGATGTGCTGCACGAGCGCGGCGTACTCGTCGGGGCGACCGAGGCGTGACGGGTGCGGCACCTGCTGCCCGAGCGAGTCCTGCGCTGCCTGAGGCAGGCCCATCAGCATCGGGGTCTCCATGATCCCGGGGGCGATCGTGCAGACGCGGATGCCGTAGCGGGCGAGTTCGCGCGCTACCGGGATGGTCATGGCGTGGACGGCCCCCTTGGAGGCCGCGTAGGCGGGCTGGCCGATCTGTCCGTCGAAGGCCGCGACACTCGCGGTGTTCACGATCACGCCACGGTCGCCGTCGAGGGGCTCCTGCTGCGCGATCACGGCGGACGCCTGAGACAGCACGTTGAACGTGCCCACCAGGTTGATGCGCACCACGCGCTCGAAATCGGCGAGCACCGCGGGGTTGCCTTCGCGGTCGAGCACCTTCGCGGGTGGCGCGATGCCGGCGCAGTTCACGACGATGCGCAGCGGGGCGGCGGCCTGCGCGGTGGCGACGGCGGCCTGCACCTCGTCGACGCTGGTGACGTCGGCGGGCACGAACGCGCCTCCGAGCTCATCAGCGATCGCTGCGCCCTGCGAGGAGGGGAGGTCGACGATCGTGACATGTCCTCCGGCCGCGACGATCCGCCGGGCGGTGGCGAGCCCGAGTCCCGAGGCTCCGCCGGTGATGAGCGCACCCTGGCCGCTGATCTGCATCGTGTTCTCCCTCGAACGTCGTCGGCTGCTCTGTCCGAGGATAGTCGCGCGACGCAGTCTCAGCCAACGTGAGCCTGAGTGGCAGTTGTCCGTTCGGGCCCGGTTCCGAATGTGCACGGGTACGGAGACGGATGGACGACACCCCGGGAGGGATCGGGATGTCACGGCGCGGCGACCCCGGCATCCGAAGTCATGCACGCCTGAGGAGACGAACGGCCCGAGAGGAGCGGGATGCCAGGATGGTCCGATCAGCTCCGCCCCGCGTCAGCTCCAGACGAAGCGGAAGGTGCCCGCCACGACCGCGGCGGTGAGCGCGAGCGCCATGATCGCGATGCCTCCGAGCAGGGCGACGGCGTCACGCGGATGCAGTCGCGAGGGACGCGACCACGTGCGCGGGATGCCGGAGCCGAAGCCGCGGGCCTCCATCGCCAGCGCCAGCTTCGACCCTCGGCGCACCGCGAACACCAGCAGCACGAACGCCATCGAGAAGAACCGTCGCAGCACACCGCGGTCGCCCACGCCGCGCGCCCGGCGAGCCAGGCTCATGGTGCGCCAGTCGTCGAGGAACAGCCCGAGCATCCGGGTGCCGGCGAGGATGCCGAGCACGAAGCGACTCGGCAGTTTCGCGACCTGGGCGAGGGCGTCCGCGAGCTGGGTGGGGTCCGTGCCGCCGAACAGCAGGATCGTGGGCAGCCCGAGCGCGATCACGCGCAGGCTGACCGCGATCGCCAGCGTGATCGAATCGTCGCTGATCGTCGCGAACCCGAATGTGAAGTAGATGTGCCCGGCGGGTTCCGCGTACAGCAGCATGCTCACACCGGCGATCGGCGCGAAGATCACGATCGGCAGCAGCCGCTTCAGCACCGTGCGCAGCCGCAGACCGGTCAGGGGGAGACAGAGCAGCTGCAGTCCGATCGCGGCCAGAGCGCTCGTGACGTCGATCGACGCGAACAGCGGCACCGACAGCAGCACGGCGAGCACCAGCTTCGTCACCGGATTCACGCCGTCGAGCCATACGGTCCGCACGGTCTCGGTCGTGGTCATGAGGCCACCGCCAGCTCGATGCGGTGCCCGCCGAGGTGCCGGATCACGGCGTCATCGTGCGTCACCGCGATGATCGATCGGCCACGTGCGATCTCCTCCTGCAGCAGGGCCACGAGCGAGATCCACCCGCGTCGGTCCTGTCCGAAGGTCGGCTCGTCGAGCACGATCACCTCCGGCGCCCCCGCGAGCACTGTCGCCACGGACAGACGCCGTTTCTGACCGCCGGAGAGCGTGAACGGGTTGGCGAGGGCGAGCGGGGCGAGCCCCAATCGCTCCAGCAGCTCGTCGACGACGGCGTCGGTGCGGGCCTGATCCCAGCCGAGAGCGCGCGGACCGACCGCGAGTTCGTCCCGCAGCGTCTGCGCGAGGAACTGATGCTCCGGTTCCTGGAACACCATGCCGATACGGGTGAGCAGTTCGCGCGACGTCCAGCGGATCGGGCGCACTCCGCGACGCCCCGCGAGTTCGGGGGCGGCGCGCACCTCCCCCGCCTGCTCGGGGATGAGACCGGCGAGGGTCAGTGCCAGCGTGGACTTGCCCGCGCCGTTCGGGCCGGTGATGACGGTCGCATTGGCACGCGGCACGCGCAGATCGAGCCCCGACTGGACCACCACGCGCGGCTCCCGCGCGACCGCGAGACCGGATGCCGTGAGCACATCGGATGCCGCCACCCTCTCGAGCACGGGAAGGTCGATGCCCCGGTCGGGCACCCAGACCCCCGCATCCGCGAGCGCAGCGCCGTGCTCGGCGAACACCCGCTCAGGAGCGCCATCCGCGAGCAGCCCGCCATCCGCGGCGAGCACGATGACGCGCGTCATCAGGTCGACCCAGATGGGGGTCCGATGCTCCACCACGACCAGCGTCGCTCGGCTCGCGGTGACGGCGCGCTCCACACTCGCTCGGACCTCGCGCACGCCCTCGGGGTCGAGGTTCGCGGTCGGTTCGTCGAGCAGCAGGAGACCGGGGCGCATCGCCAGCACGCCGGCGAGCACCAGCCGCTGCTTCTGTCCGCCCGACAGCGCCTTGGTCGGTCGCTGCAGCGGCACGTCGAGCCCGACCGCCTCCAGCGCCTCCGCGACGCGGGCAGGGATGTCGGATGCCGGGACGCCGAGGTTCTCGCATCCGAACGCCACATCGTCGCCGACCTGGGAGAGCACGATCCCGGCATCCGGATCCTGCAGTACCAGACCCACCTGTCCGCGTCGGGACTCGGGGGCGGCACCGTCTACGCGGAGCGAACCGGTGCGCTCGCCTTCGTCGTCGTCGCCGAGCACCCCGGCGAGACCCGCGAGCAGCGTCGACTTGCCCGCACCGGAGGCGCCGAGCAGCAGCACCCGCTCACCCGGCTCGATCGTGAAAGTCACGTCGGCGACCGCCGGGCGCTTCCGTCCGGCGTACCGCCAGCCCCAGCCCGCAGCCTGCACGCGGGCCGGGGCGGCGAAGGTCACGCTCAGACCTCGCGCGCGTGCTCTCGCCCGGCGGCGAAGCGGTTGAGAGCGCCGGTGACCGCGAGGGCGCGCACGAGCAGCCAGCCGACGACACCGGCAAGGATCGCACCGGACACGACGACGCTGACCAGGTAGATCGTGTTGAACTCGACCGACTTCAGGATGTTCGGCGAGCTGCCGTAGAACAGCTCGAACACCCAGGCCGCGACCGCGGCGCCGACACCCGCCAGAGCGGCGACCGCGATGCCGAAACGACGGTAGAAGAACAGCGCGAAGATGATCTCCGCGCCCAGTCCCTGCACGAGCCCCGAGAGGATGGTCGAGATCCCCCACACGTTGCCGATCAGCATCGACACGATCGCCGCGACGAGTTCGACGACCAGCGCGGCGCCGGGCTTGCGGATCACGAGCCCACCGACGACTCCGCCGAGGAGCCAGATGCCGACGGCGATGCCGCCGAGGCCGGGGGTCAGGGCGTCGGCCGCGCCGAACCAGGCGTAGCCGATCGTGTTCCAGCCCCAGAACACGAGGCCGATCGCGACACCGAGAACAGCGGCGACGACGATGTCGACGACGCGCCAGCGCCAGACCGGGGCACGATGAAGATCCTTCGAAGCGGCGGATGCCTGCTGCGCGGATGCGGACGTGGACGTACTCATCTGAACTCCTCCCTGCGCTGGCATGACCCAGATCAGGTTCGACGGTCGAAGCGCGATTCGCTCCCTCTCAGCCCGGCTCGCCGGACTCCCGTGGTTGTGTTCCCGATCTTACCCAGTCGCGGCGCCGCCGTGTCTCCGGGTTGCATGAACGCGAATCGGTCGATGAATTCGGTAGCTTAGGCAAGTGACCGCTTCTGACCCTGCCGAGGCCACCGCCGCAGCTGCCCCCGGCGACGCCACCACCGGCGACGCTTCCCCGGCGGTTGCACCCGAGGCCCCGGATGCCGCGCCCGAGGCCCCGGCGGTCACGCCCGAGGCCCCGAATGCTGCGGCGCCGGAAGCTGTGGAAGCTGTGGAAGGCGACGACGAGGCGGTGATCCCGCCGGAGCCCCTCGCGGACGAGTTCCCCGCCGCCGACGGCGCGGAGGCCACCGACATCCTCACTCCCGCCGCTGCGCAGTGGGCCGACGATGAGGCGCATGCCACGGCCCTGACGTGGGTGGATGCCGCGACCGTCGCCGGTACCTCTCCGGCTCCGACCTTCGATCAGACGACCGATGTCGAGCCTGGTGTCGCACTGATGCGCGGAGCGAAGCTCCGTCCGGCGATCGCGCGCCCCGGACTGCTGGTGCCGCTCGGCGTTCTGGCCGGTCTCCTCGCGACGTACGTCGGGGGTGCTCTGCTGTGGCCGCTGCACGAGGTCGCCCCGACCGTGGAATCCGTGGAGTTCACCACCGTGCCCGCGCCGGCCGCGACCGTGACCTGGCCGGCACAGGGCAGCGCGGCCGTCGGAATCGACGGCATGACGACGTCGGCGTCGATCCCCGACGCCGTGAGCATCGCCAGCATCACCAAGGTCGTCAGCAGCCTGATGGTGCTCGACCGCATGCCGCTGGCTCTCGGCGAGCAGGGCCCCGAGTTCTCCTTCACCTACCGCGACAGCCTCGACTACTGGTCGTACCGGCGGTCCGACCAGTCCGCGCTCGACGTTCCGGTCGGCGGAGTGCTGACCGAATACCAGCTCCTCCAGGGGACTCTGCTGGGGTCGGCGAACAACTACATCGATCGTCTCGCATCGGAGATCTGGGGGTCTGATCGGGCTTTCGCCGAAGCGGCGTCGATCTGGTTGCGCGATCGCGGCCTGTCCGGCATCACCATCGTCACGCCGTCCGGGTTCGACGAGCGCAACGTCTCCACACCGGAATCTCTCGTCGCGCTGGGCGAGTACGCGATGAAGAATCCGGTCTTCGCCCAGATCGTCGGCACGAAGTCGGTGGATCTTCCCGGAGCCGGCACTGTCGAGAACACGAACGGGATGCTCGCCGACCCCGGCGTGGTCGGGATCAAGACCGGCACTTTGGTCGGCTGGAACCTGCTGACCGCCAAGGACGTGACCGTCGGCGACACGACAGTGCACCTGTTCGCCGCCGTGCTCAACCAGGACGACGATGAGCAGCGCCTCGCCGCGACGCGGAGCCTGTTCGCCGAGGCCGAGGCCGCCCTGCAGGCCCAGCCGCCCGTCGTCCCCGAGGGCACGGTCATCGGGGAGGTCCGCACAGTGTGGGGCGAGAAGATCGATGTGATCGCTGATGCCGACGCCGACGTCATCCTCTGGAACGGAGCCGTCGCCCAGGCGACCCCTGACTTCACGCTGAGCTCGGAGCGGGATGCCGGGCAGCAGATCGGAACCCTCACCACGGCCGGACCACTCAACACGGCCACGACGTCCCTGGTTCTCGCCGATGACATCGAGGGTCCGAGTCCCTGGTGGCGACTGACCCACCCGCTCGAGCTGCTCGGACTCGACGCCCCTCAGGATTAGCCCGCGCACACGCCACGGATTCTCCTCTGCGCGGTGAGAATCTGCACAGCAAAGGGCCCCGCCCCGGATGTTCCGGGGCGGGGCCCTGCGTCTGGACATGCGCGGTCTGGCGGTTACTCAGGCGCTGCGGTCAGGACCTTCCGCCGATGATTTCTCGACCAGGGCCTCGGCCGCCGCCACCTCGGCTGCGGGCACCTGCGCGCCCACGGACGCTCCGATCACGGCATCTGCCGCGGCATCCTCCGCCTCGCCGCTGACGACGACCGGGGTCGAGCCGGTGAGGGCGTCTTCCGCATCGATGTCAGTGGCCGCCTGCTCGAACTGCGACTGGTACAGGCGCCAGTAGGCCCCCTGCGCCGCGATGAGCTCGTCGTGCGTGCCCTTCTCGACGATGTCGCCGTGCTCCATCACCAGGATGAGGTCGGCATCGCGGATGGTCGACAGACGGTGCGCGATCACGAACGAGGTGCGGCCCTCGCGAAGAGCAGCCATCGCCTTCTGGAGCAGCAGCTCGGTGCGCGTATCGACCGCCGACGTGGCCTCATCGAGGATCAGGATCGACGGCTTCGCGACGAACGCCCGTGCGATGGTGATGAGCTGGCGCTCACCGGCCGACACGTTCGCAGCGTCCTCGTCGAGCACGGTGTCGTACCCCTCGGGGAGAGCGTGCACGAAGCGGTCGACGTAGGTCGCCGCGGCGGCCTCCTGGACCTCCTCATCGGTCGCGGTCGAGCGGCCGTAGCGGATGTTCTCGCGGATACTGCCGGCGAACAGCCACGGGTCCTGGAGCACCATGCCGGTACGCGACCGCAGCTCGTCGCGGGTCACCTCGGCGATGTCCTGCCCGTCGAGCATGATCCGTCCACCGCTGAGCTCGTAGAAACGCATGATCAGGTTGACCAGCGTGGTCTTGCCGGCACCGGTCGGGCCGACGATCGCGACGGTCTGACCGGGCTCCACCCGGAATGACAGATCCCGGATGAGCGGACGCTCCGGCGTGTACGAGAACGCGACGTTCTGGAACTCGATCACGCCCTTGCCCTCTGCCAGCTCGGGGGCATCGACGTCGTCGGCCTCCTGCTCGTCGGCGTCGAGCAACTGGAAGACCCGCTCGGCCGACGCGGTTCCGGACTGGACGACGGCAGCCATGCCACCCAGCTCGGACAGCGGCTGCGTGAACTGCTGCGAGTACTGGATGAAAGCCTGCACGTCACCGAGGCGCAGCTGCCCGTTCGCGACCATCAGACCGCCGAGCACCGCGATGCCCACGTAGCTGAGGTTTCCGACGAACATCATCGCCGGCATGATGATGCCGGACAGGAACTGCGCCTTGAAGCTCGCCTGGAACAGCTCTTCGTTCTCGTCCTGGAACTTCTCCAGCGCGTCCTTCTCACGACCGAAGACCTTCACCAGCGCGTGGCCGGAGAATGCCTCCTCGACGCGGGCGTTCAGTCGTCCGACCTTGCGCCATTGGCTGCCGAAGGCCTTCTGCGACCGCGGCCCGATGATGCCGAAGATCACACCCATGAGGGGCAGCGTGATGAGGGCGACGAGCGCCAGCTGCCACGAGATCGAGAACATCATCACGAGCACGCCGATCACGGTGAGCACCGAGGTGAGCGCACCCGAGAGCGACTGCTGCATCGTCTGCGTGATGTTGTCGATGTCGTTGGTCACCCGTGAGATCAGCTCACCGCGCTGCACCTTGTCGAAGTAGGCCAGAGGCAGGCGGTTGATCTTCGCCTCGACCGATTCGCGCAGCCTCCACATGGTGCGGACCATGATCACGTTGATCACGTAGCCCTGGATCCAGGTGAGGAACGCCGCAGCCACGTAGATGCTGAGGACGGCGGCGATGACCAGCCGCAGGGCGTCGAAGTCGATCCCCTGGCCGACCGTGAAGTCACCCAGCGCCCCGACCTGGTTCGCGAAGTCATCCTGTCCACCGGCCCGCAGGGCCTCGACGACGACATCCTGCGATGTGCCGGCCGGGAAGCCGGGGAAGCCGTCGCTCGGCTGCCCGAGCTGGATGGAGATGAACCCCTTGTAGACGAGGTTGGTCGCCTCGGCGAGCACCTTGGGCGCGGCGACGGTCAGCACGACGCCGATGGCGCCCAGGATCGACACGAAGACGAACCAGAGGGCCGACGGCTTCAGCAGCCCGATCATCCGGGCGAAGCTCGGACCGAAGTTGTCGGCCTTGCCCGGCGCGACGCTGTCCCAGTCGCCGGAGTTCTGACGCGCCTGCTCCGCGAGCTCGGCCTCGTACTTCTCCTCGGCGGTCAGCTCGGGTTCGATGGTCGCCACTCTGCCGCGGCCACGCTGCTTTCGGGTATCGGTCCCTGAGCCTGTCGAAGGGTTGCTCTGCTCGCTCATGCATCCACCCCCAGCTGCGACTCGACGATCTCGCGGTAGGTGTCGCTCGTCACGAGCAGCTCCTCGTGCGTGCCGACGCCGACCATGGTGCCGCCGTCGAGCACGACGATGCGATCGGCATCCGTGATCGTGGAGATGCGCTGCGCGACCACGATCTTCGTCACGTGCGGCAGCTCCCGCCACAGCGCCTGGCGCAACCGGGCATCCGTGGTCAGGTCGAGGGCCGAGAACGAGTCGTCGAAGACGAGGATCTGCGGCCTGTGCACGATCGCACGGGCGATCGCGAGGCGCTGGCGCTGACCGCCGGAGACGTTCGTCCCGCCCTGCGCGATACGTGATTCGAGCCCGTCAGGCATCTCCTCGACGAAGTCGCGGCCCTGTGCGATCTCGAGTGCCTGCCAGAGCTCTTCGTCCGTCGCCTCCTCGCGGCCGTAGCGCAGGTTGGACGCCACGGTGCCGGTGAACAGGAACGGGCGCTGGGGTACCAGGCCGATGCTGTCCCACAGCGCCTCGACGTCCGCCTCGCGCACATCGGTGCCGCCGACGTGCACTGCTCCGCCCGAGACGTCGAAGAGACGCGGGATGAGCGACACGAGGGTGGTCTTGCCCGAGCCGGTCGATCCGACGATCGCGACCGTCTCACCGGGCTGCGCGGCGAAGCTGATCCCGGTGAGCACCGGGGAGTCGGCTCCGGGGTACGTGAACTCGACGCCGTCGAGCGCCACGGATCCTGGCACGGGGAACTCGGTGACGCCGTTCTCCGGGCGGACGAGGGTCGACTCGGAGTCGAGCACCTCGCCGATGCGTTCGGCCGAGACCGCAGCGCGCGGGATCATCATCGCCATGAAGCTCGCCATGATGACGCCGCCCATGATCTGGCCGATGTACTGCATGAAGGCGAACAGCGTGCCCACCTGGACCGTGCCGTTGTTGACCTCGATGCCGCCGAACCAGATGACCGAGACGACGGTGACATTGAGGATGAGCATGAACAGCGGGAAGAGCAGCACGAACAGCGACCCGACCTTGCGCCCGACGTCCATGATGTCGGTGTTCGCGCCGCGGAAGCGCTCTTCCTCGATGCGCTCGCGCACGAAGGCGCGCACGACGCGGACGCCAGTGAGCTGCTCGCGCATGATGCGGTTGACGTTGTCGAGCTTGCCTTGGTAGGTGCGGAACAGGGGAACCATGCGCCCGATCACCAGAGCGGCGAGCAGCAGCAGCAGCGGCACCGAGACGGCGATGAGCCAACTCAGGCCTGCGTTGGTCTGGATGGCGAAGATGATGCCGCCGATCGCGAGCAGCGGTGCCGTGACGAGCATGGTCGCGCCCATCATGGCGAGCATCTGCACCTGCTGCACGTCGTTCGTGTTGCGGGTGATGAGCGAGCCGGCGCCGAACTGCGACACCTCACGCTCGGAGAAGCCGCTGACCTTGCCGAAGACATCGGCACGGATGTCACGGCCGGCGCCCATCGCTGCACGCGCCGCGAAGTAGGTCGCGGTGACCGAGGCGACGATCTGCCCCAGGGACACGGCGAGCATGAACAGACCCGTGCTCCAGATGTAGCCGGTGTCACCGAGGGCGACGCCCTTGTCGATGATGTCGGCGTTCAGGCGCGGAAGGTAGAGGGTCGCTGCCACACTCGCGAGCTGGAAGACCAGCACGGCGAGCAGCAGCCATCGGTATCGAGAGAGATAGCGGAGGAGGAGTTTTCCCAGCACAGGCGGACTTTCTAGGAAGGATGAATCGGCGGATTTCTCGGCTGACGGATGCCGACCGACAATCGGCCACAAGAAAGAGTGCCACGAAGCGCCGACATTCGTATCCCCCTATCGGGGGACCTTCGCTGACAGCGAACCATTCTCCGGTGCGGCCAGAGGTTTCTGCACCCTGCCGAACAACCTGGCACCTCGCGCCGGAATCGCGCCCGCATTCGACGACAGATGCCATCTCCCTCAGCATCCTCCGGCCCGAGGGCGACTCCGCGGCGACTCAGAAGAGCGGATGCCGTGGCACGTAGTTCCGCGCGTCCGCACCCGCGTCCGGCCCCAGCTCGGCGAGCGTCGCGGGCTGCCAGCGGGGGTTGCGGTCCTTGTCGACCAGCTGCGCGCGGATTCCTTCGACGAGGTCGGGGTGCTCGTTCACGAACCAGAGCACGCGGCGGTACTCCCCCTCCAGCGCAGCGCGGAGGCCCGATGCCGCGCGCGCCTCGCGCACCGCGTCGAGCGTCACCACGAGGCCGGTCGGAGCGAGCCCTTCGAGCAGGTCGGCGATGGCAGCGGCATCCGTGGTGCCCTGCGCGTGGAGTCGTTCGACGATCTCCTCCACGGTCGGCGCCGAGAAGGCTTCGTCGATCGCGGGGCGCAGGCCGGGCAGAGTCGACGGTTCCGGGGTCTCATCGAACAGCAGCACGATCTCGCTGGGACCGGTGGGGTCGGCACGGAAGGCGAGAGCCTCCCGGAGGGCATCGAGTCGGTCGGACGGCACGACATGGTCCGCGAAACCGAGGTACACGGCATCCGCTCCGTTCATGGTCTGACCGGTGAGGCCGAAGTACTCCCCGAACCGGCCGGGTGCCCGACCGAGCAACCAGGTACCGCCGACGTCCGGCGTGAAGCCGATACGGGTCTCCGGCATCGCCAGCTTCGATCGTTCGGTGACGATGCGGATCGCCGCGTGTCCGGCGAGTCCGATGCCGCCGCCCATCGTGATGCCGTCGGCGAGGGCGACGACCGGCTTGGGGTACTCGGCGATCAGTGCGTTGAGCGCGTACTCGGCGCGGAAGAACTCCGCCGTCTCCTCCGCGCGTCCACCCACGATCTGGGCATGCAGTGCGCGCACGTCCCCGCCCGCGCACATGCCGCGCTCGCCCTCTCCGTCGATCAGGACGATCTGCACATCGGTGTCGTCGCGCCAGGCGTGGAGGGTCCGGGTGAGGATCTCGATCATGCCGAGATCGAGGGCGTTGATCGCCTCAGGGCGGTTGAGCGTGAGTCGGCCAAGGGCTCCTTCCGTGCGGACGAGGACACGGGGAGCAGGCGCGGATTCGGTCACGGGAGCCAGGCTACTCCGATCCCGCGACGCCGGAATCCGCATGAAATACGCGATCCGACCGCTTTTCCGGCAGGATAGAGGGAAGTGCCCAATGCAAGGAGAGGTCGCGGATGCCCGACGGACAGGTGCTCGAGTTCACACATGTGACGAAGCGCTTCAATGAGGTGACCGCCGTCTCGGACCTCTCTGCCCGTGTCGAGCCCGGTGCAGTCACTGCTTTCCTCGGCCCTAATGGGGCCGGTAAGACCACGACGCTGCGCATCCTGCTCGGTCAGGTGCGAGCCACATCCGGCACCGCCACGATCGGGGGAACGCCGTTCGCGGAGCTCCGCCAGCCGCTGCGCACCATCGGCTCCGTGCTCGAGGAGACGGCCTACCGCCCTCGTCGCACGGCCAGTCGGCAGCTGACGATCGCCGCGAAGGCGAACGGCATCCCGCTGGCGCGCGTCGATGAGGTCCTCGCGCTGGTCGGGCTCGACGGCGAAGGCGATTCGCGCATCGGCGGCTTCTCGCTCGGCATGCGTCAGCGGCTGAGCGTCGCGCACGCACTGCTCGGAGACCCCGGTGCGCTCGTCTTCGACGAACCGGCGAACGGTCTCGATCCCGAAGGGATCCGGTGGATGCGTCTGCTGATGCGCCGCCTGGCGGATGAGGGCCGTACCGTCCTCGTCTCCTCGCATGTGCTCAGCGAGGTCGAGCAGGTCGCCGACAACGTCCTCGTGCTCTCGAAGGGCCAACTGGTGCTCTCCAGCGGCATCGAGAAGCTCGCCGACCCCACGGCCGGCTCGGTCGTGGTGGATGCCGTGGACCGCGCCGCGCTCACAACTGCACTCTCGACCGCAGGCTTCGACGTGGAGGTGCTGCGCTCCGGCCTCACCGTGCGCGGAGGAGACGCAGGCACCGTCGGCGCCGTCGCCGCTGAGGCCGGCATCGCTTTGAGCACGCTCGTGCAGCGCGGTCCGACACTGGAAGACGTGTTCATCGAGCTGGTCCGCGGCGGCAAGCTCGAGGCGCGCGCTTCGGCCGCTGCGTCGCAGCTCGCACTCGCACCGACCTTCGCAGTGGCGCCCGATGCCGATTCCTCTGCAGAGGCCGAGTCGGCGGATGCCGAAGCTGCGGATGCCAGCGACACCGTGGACACCGGCGGAGACGCGGACGTGGATGCCGGGGATGCCACTCTGATCGCTGAGATCGCCGCGGTCTCGGCCGTGTCGGCCGCAGTGTCGGAGACGGCTCCTGCGGATCCTGCTGCGGCCGCGGCGATCGCCGCAGGCGGCGATCCTGCGCACGACGAGCAGCACGACGAGCAGGCGTTCTCCGACGAGGACGCGATCGCTGTCGCAGCCGTGGAAGAGGTCGCGGAGAGCATCCGTGCGTCGGAGGGCGCGCAGCGCTCGCCCGTCGAGCTCGACGCCGATGCCGACACCATCGAGGAGAACGCGTTCGCGCAGATCGCCGTCGATGAGGCCGTCGCCGCTGACGAGGCCCTCGCCGAGTCGGACGAGGCTCCGTCCGACTCCGCCGCCCCCTCATTCGACGAGATCCTGTTCGGCACGGCGGCTCCCGCCTCTGCTGCATCGACGCCGTCCGACGCGGACGACGAGCCCGTGCACGACGTCAGCCAGATCTTCGCCGACCGCGATGATGACGCGAGCAGCTCCGACCAGGAACACGCTGCGGTCGAGAACCACGAGGAGCCGACTCCGACCCCCGTCGATGCCCCCGTGGCCTCCGACGAGGACTCCGCTGACGAGGACGCGGCAGACGGGGACTCCGAGGGGATCGAGATCTTCGCCGACCTCCACGGTGAGAACGAGTCGGAGTCCGAGGATGCGGCAGACGAGGACTCCACGTCCGACGGCGCGGCTCCTGTGGGCGAGCAGTCCGATGAGGACCCCCGCTCCGCTGCGGTGAGCTCGATGCTCGCCGCCGCGGCCCGCGCCTACTACGAGGACGAGCCGAAAGACTATCCGCTCGGCGCCGAGACATCTGAGGCGTCCGACGCCGAGCAGCCAGGCGCCTCCGAGGAGCCGACCTCGTGGAGCGTCGCATCGACCGGCGTCATCGACACCGTGCCCGCCGCGGCACCCGTCGAGCAGGATGAGGACGGTGCCCCGGCATCCGACGAGCATCACCACGACGGTGAGCACCACGAGGGCGAGCACCACGAGGGCGAGCACCACCACGACGGCGAGCATCGTCAGGACTGACGCACACTCCGCTCAGACAGGGAAGAAGCCCTCCGCGACCTTTCGGTTGCGGAGGGCTTCTCCGTGTCATCTGGCCTGTCAGGCGGGCCGAGGGCGGATGACCGGACGACGGCTGCCCTTCGACACGGGAGTCGGCGCTGTCGCCACGATCTCCTCGACATCGGCCGCCTCGGTCGAGACCTCGAGACGCAGGGCCTGTGTGAGCGAGAGCCCGTGACGGGTCGTGAGGATCAGGCGCCGGTACTGCGCGTCTCCGTCCAGGTCGATCACGACGCTCGGCCGGCGGCGACGGATCAGCACGAAATCGAGGCTGCCAGCGGCCTTCCAGCTTCCGGCCGCGAGGACCCCTGGGATGTGCGTGCCGGGATTCGGCACGCCTCGCAGCCAGGTCCACGCATCGTCGGTCAGCTGCACCTTGGTGATGGTCTCGCGTGCGATCCGGAGATTCTCGCGGTGGAAGGTCGCGGCACGCTCGATCGGCGAGAGCACGACCTCCAGTTGCGTCTGATCCAACAGCAACGTCACCATGACTCCAGTCTGCCAGCGCGGTGCTGCCAGTTGTCTGGAAGTTGCTCACAGGAACGCAACGATCCATTGTCGGAACCCACCATCCGGAAGGCGCACCCGCCGACCTCACCTGTGGATAACTTCCTCCGAGTGTCGTACATATGTTCTAGGCTAGCAGCATGTCAGAGACCCCCACCGACCACGTCGAACAGCGCGCGGCGCTGCTCGACGCGTGGGTGGAGAAGCGTCGACAGATCGCCATACTCGAATCCGAAGCAGCCGAGCTGCTCGTCGATCGACTGCACCTGGGCGACGCCGACACGCGTGAGAACCCCTACCACCGCGACATGATCCACCGGTCGATGGTCGCCGAGTACTCCGCTGCCGGCCACGTCTCGCAGGGCAGCATCGAGTACGCGTTCTCGGACGCCGCCTTCCTCGACTCCGATCACCCCGCTGCGCGCGAGTCCTTCCGTCAGGGCGCGATCACGGCCGCGCATGTGCGTGAGATCGTCCGCGCCGGTGCGATCGTGCGGGAGGCCGTCCGCGAGGGGAGAACGGAAGCCGGGGCGCTGGGCCTCTACGACGCCGCAGCGGTGCTCGTCGCCGAGCAGGACACTCCGGCGCGCACCCGCGCCCTGGTGCGCCAGATCGCTGCAGCGCTGGCCGGCGAGACGCTGGTCGGCCGGCATCGCCGCGCCTCTGCCGAGAGAAGCGTCACGATGCGTTCCGTCGACGATGGACTCGCGTTGATCACGGTCGTGCTCCCCGAACACCTGGCCGCCGCGATCATGGACCGGCTCACGCGCCTCGCACGTCAGGTGATCGCCGCGCGCGACGACGTCGAATCAGTTCCCCACCACGACGTGCTCGCCCCCGACGACCTCGACTCCGGAGAGAACCCGATCTTCCCCGAAGACCTCGACTGGAGTGATCCGAGCATCGACGAGTGGGCAATCTTCGGCGAACGAGACACCTTCACCACCGACCCGCTCCCCGAGCCCGGTCCTGTCGTGGTCCCGGCCGATACGCGGACGATGGACCAGGTGCGCACGGATCTGCTGACCGACCTGCTGCTCGCGTCCGACCCCACTGAGGCAGCCGGCGGGGGCATCGATCAGATCCAGGCGCACATCCAGGTGACGGTCGCCGCCACGACCCTCACCGGAGCCGATGACCGCCCTGCCGAGCTCGACGGCTTCGGCCCGATCGATCCCGACATCGCCCGCGACCTCGCCGGGCGCAATGGGGGCTGGTCCCGTCTCTTCCTCGATCCGACCGGGATGGTCACCGAGACCGACACGTACAGTCCGACCGAAGGCATGCGTCGGTTCCTGCGGGCTCGCGACCAGCACTGCCGCTTCCCCGGGTGCCGTATGCCGGTGCACCGCTGCCAGATCGATCACAACCACGACCACGCGCGAGGCGGGTGCACCAGCTTGTCCAACCTCAGTCACTTCTGCACCGGGCACCACGTGCTGAAACATCCCGATATCGACGAGCGCCATCGATGGACCGCGCGACAGCTTCCCGACCGGAGCCTCGATTGGGTCAGTCCGCTCGGTCGGCACTACAGCGATGCGCCGCCGCGCCGGGTGATGTTCGTCTGAGGGCGGTCAGGCCCGAGCAGCTGCCGCCGCCTCGGCCGCGACCGGAAGTGCGGCCTCGATGCGCTGCAGTTCCTCCTCGCCGTGTGCAGCGGTGAGGAACCAGGCCTCGAAGACGCTCGGCGGAAGCGCGATGCCCTGCTCGCGCAGCGAGTGGAAGAACGGGGCGTAGCGGAACGACTCCTGCGCCTGGGCCTCTGCGTAGTCGCGCGGGGCGGAAGCGCGGAACGACGCATTGAACAGGTTCCCGGCCTTCGCGACCGCGTGGGTGACGCCGGCACCGGCGAGAGCGGCGTCGAGCGCGGTGGAGACCCTGTCAGCAGCGGCGTCGACCGTGGCGTAGACCTCGGGCGTCGCCAGACGCAGCGTCGCCAGCCCCGCCGCGACCGAGAGCGGGTTCCCCGACAGCGTTCCAGCCTGGTAGACCGGCCCCAGCGGGGCGAGCAGGTCCATGACCTCGGCACGCCCTCCGAGCGCGGCCAGCGGCATCCCTCCGCCGACGACCTTGCCGAAGGTGACGATGTCGGGAAGATACTCCTCCCCCGCGGCAGCCTGCAGGCCCCAGAAACCGGCGGGATGCACCCGGAAGCCGGTGAGCACCTCGTCGAGGATCATCAGGGCCCCGTGCGCGTGGGCGGTGTCGGCGATCAGGCGGTTGAAGCCGGGCAGCGGAGCGACCACGCCCATGTTCGCCGCAGACGCCTCCACGATGACCGCCGCGATGCGAGGGCCATGCTCGGCGAAGACCGCCGCGAGAGCGTCCGGGTCGTTGTAGCCGATCACGAGCGTCTGCGCGGCGATCGGTGCGGGCACTCCGGCCGAGCCGGGCAGCGCCAGCGTCGCGACACCGGAGCCGGCCTCTGCGAGGAGCCCGTCCGAGTGCCCGTGATAGTGCCCGGCGAACTTCACCAGCAGGTCTCTGCCCGTGGCACCGCGCGCCAGGCGGATCGCCGTCATCGTCGCCTCGGTGCCTGTCGACACCAGGCGCACGCGCTCGATCGGACGCGTCTCGCCGAAGCGCACGCGCTCCGCGATCACGGCGGCGAGTTCGACCTCGCCCTCCGTGGGCGCACCGAAGGAGAGACCGCGGGTCGCCGCCTCCTGCACGGCGGCGACGACCTCGGGGTGCGCGTGACCGAGGAGCGCAGGACCCCACGAGGCGACGAGGTCGATGTACTCGTTGCCGGCGGCATCCGTGACGGTCGCGCCCTTCGCGGAGGCGAGGAAGCGGGGGGTGCCGCCGACCGACCCGTAGGCGCGCACCGGGGAGTTCACTCCGCCGGGGATCACCGCGCGGGCGGCAGAGAACAGGTCGTCATTGCGATCGGTCATGATGATGCTCCGAAGAAGAGAGAGATACGGCTCAGGCGCGCAGCCAGCGGGCGGCCTCGGTCGCCCAGTAGGTCAGCACCGCGTCGGCACCGGCACGGCGGATCGACAGCAGCGACTCCAGGATGGCGGCACGGCGATCGATCCAGCCGTTCGCGGCGGCGGCCTCGATCATGGCGTATTCGCCGGACACCTGGTATGCCCAGACCGGAATACTGACGGTGTCGCGCACTTCGCGCAGCACGTCGAGGAAGGCCATGGCGGGCTTCACCATCACGATGTCGGCGCCCTCGGCCTCGTCGACGACGGCCTCGCGCACGCCCTCGCGGCGGTTGCCCGGGTCGAGCTGATACGTGCGGCGGTCGCCGGTGAGCTGGGAGTCGACGGCCTCACGGAACGGTCCGTAGAAGGCGCTGGCGTACTTCGCGGCGTAGGCGAGGATCAGGGTCTGCGTGAAGCCCTCCGCGTCGAGCGCGGCGCGGATGACGGCGACCTGGCCGTCCATCATGCCCGACAGCCCGAGCAGCTGGGACCCGGCGCGTGCCTGCGCGAGAGCCATCGACGTGTACCGCTCGAGCGTCGCATCGTTGTCGACGGACCCGTCGGCAGCAAGCACGCCGCAGTGGCCGTGGTCGGTGAACTCGTCGAGACACAGGTCGGTCTGCACGACGAGGGCATCGCCGACCTCCGCCGCCAGCGCCTCGGTCGCCACGTTCAGGATCCCGTGGGGGTCGTCCGCGCCCGAACCGCGGGCGTCGCGCACCGCGGGAACGCCGAACAGCATCACACCGCCCACACCGGCTTCGGCGGCCTCGACCGCCGCCGCGCGCAGCGAGTCCAGCGAGTGCTGGGCGACGCCGGGCATGGATCCGATCGCGACCGGCTCGCTGAGCCCCTCACGCACGAACATCGGCAGCACGAGCTGTCGCGGCTGCAGCGAGGTCTCGCGAACGAGATCGCGCACCGCCGGCGACTGGCGCAGGCGCCTCAGCCGGACTTCGGGGAAGCTCACGGTGCGAACTCGTCTGCCGCGTGCGGAAGCGTGAAGTGCGACACGGCATCGATCAGCGCGTCGACCGTCTGACGATCGGCGACGACCGAGACCGGGAGGCCGGCCCTCTGGGCGTCACGCGCCGTACGAGGGCCGATCGCAGCGAGCAGCGTCTCATCGGGGATCTCGGGGAACTGCTCACGCACCTGCTCCGCGACCGAACCACTCGTGATGAGGATCGCGTTGATGCGACCGTTCTCGACATCGCGCTTGATGCGGTCGGTCACCGGAACACCGACCGTGCGGTAGGCGACGACACTGTGCACATCGTGCCCGGCCTCCGACAGCAACCGGCTCAGCACGGGCTTCGCGATCTCGCTGCGCAGCGCCAGGATGCGCCGGGGCTCGGACTCGAGCGCGATGAGCTGCTCCGCCATACCTTCAGCGGAGTTGTCCTGTGCCGGCACCAGGGCCACTTCGTAGCCGACGGCCTGGAGCGCCGCGGCGGTCGTCTCTCCGACTGCCGCGATACGAGTCGACGGCGGCACTGCCGCGCGGTGCGCGAACAGCACGTCGACCGTGGTCGCGCTCGTGATGGTCAGCCAGTCGAACTCGCCCGCAGCCAACTGCTCCAGGGCGACGTCGAGCGCCGCCTGGTCGGTCGTGGGCGCGAAGTTGATCAACGGCGCGACGACGGGGGTCGCTCCCTGCGCTCGCAGGCTGGCGGCCACGCCGTCGCCCCACGGCCCTCCGCGGGGCACGAGGATGCGCCAGCCGTCCAGTGGTCGGTCCTGCTTCATATCGGATGTCATGAGGAAAGATGCTCTCGGGAGACGAGGTCGGCCGCCCCTTGATCGAGCAACCGACGGGCAACAGTCAACCCGAGCTCGCGCGCTGCGTGCATCGGGCCTGCACCATCGGCAGCATCCGCTCCATTGCCACTGCCGTTCCGACGAATATACTCCCCGTTCAGGTCTTCCGTGACGTCGAGGCCGATCCGACGGTCTCCTTCGGCCGAGTAGACGACGGTCCTGACCCGCACGGACGACCCTTCGACCACGGCGTGAGCGGCCATCGGCGCCTGGCATCCGGCGTCGAGGCCTTCCAGGATCGCGCGCTCGACCGTGACGGCCAGACGAGTCGGGCCGTGGTCGAGAGCAGCGAGCGCGGCGAGCAGTTCGGCCGGAGCGTCCTGCGTCGTCTCCACGGCGAGCGAGCCCTGACCGGGGGCGGTCGGCCACTCGGCGAGACCGAGCTCCTCGCGACGCAGCGGCGAGTTCGCATCGAGCCGCGACAGCCCGGCGGCGGCGAGGACGACGGCATCCAGCTCGCCGGATGTGACGCGCGCCAGACGGGAGTCGACGTTGCCGCGGATGTCGACGACCTCCGCGTGCGGGGCACGCCTGTGCACCTGGGCGATCCGGCGCGGTGCGCCCGTCCCGACGGTGCTGCCGGAGCGGAGGGCATGCAGCGGGGTGCCGTCGCGCGTGAGCACGACATCCCGCGCATCCTCACGCTCCGGAGTCGCCGCGATCACGAGACCAGCGGGGATCGCCGTCGGCAGATCCTTGAGCGAATGGACGAGGAAGTCGCACTCGCCCGAAAGGAGCGCCTCGCGCAGCCGCGTGGCGAAGATGCCCTGGCCGCCGATCTCGGACAGCGACGCCCGATTCGTGTCGCCCTCCGAAGTGATCGGCACGAGCTCGACCGGACGCCCTGTGACTTTCTCGAGCGCCGTCGCGACATGACCGGACTGCGCCTGCGCGAGTGCGCTGCGCCGGGTACCCAAACGGATCGGAGTCGTCATCGCGCGGCCTTACTGCAGCACGTCCGCGATCTCGTCGAAACGGAGCCTGCGCCCGGTGTAGAAGGGCAGCTCCTCCTTCACGTACAGACGCGCGTCGGTGTACCGCAGGTCGCGCATGAGGTCGACGAGCTCGGTCACGTCATCCGCCTCGAGGGGCAGGATCCACTCGTAGTCGCCGAGCGCGAACGCCGCGACGGTGTTCGCGATGACACCCGTGAACGCGGCCCCCTTGCGCCCGTGGTCGGCGAGCATCTTGCGCCGCTCCTCCTCCGGCGCCAGGTACCACTCCGGCGTGCGCACGAACGGGTACAGGCAGAGCCAGTCCTTGGGCTCGATGCCGCGCAGGAAGCCGGGCACATGCGAACGGTTGAACTCGGCGTCGCGGTGCACGCCCATCACGTTCCACACCGGCAGCAGCGAACGGAGCAGCTCGGTGCGGCGGAGGCGACGCAGCGCCCGCTGGAGCTCCTCCGCGGTGTCGCCGTGCAGCCACACCATGAGGTCGGCATCGGCCTTGAGGCCGGAGACGTCGTAGAAGCCGCGCACGGTCACGCCCGAGTCCTCGACGTAGGAGACGATCGTCTCCAGCTCTGTCGAGTCGGACTCCGTGACGGCCACATCGGGATTACGTCGCCAGACCGCCCAGAGGGTGAAGCCGGACGGGTTCTCTTCGCGCACTTCGGACATGACCCCAGTCTGCCCTCTTTGTCGAGCGCCCGCGAACGCGAGGTCAGCGGGAGAGGGCGCGAGCGATCACCCAGACCGCACCGCCCACCACGGCGGCGATTCCCACGGCGGCCGCGACGGCCCCGATCGGGTTGCGATCCGCGAAGACGCGCGCCTTGGCCACCGCCCTGGACGACGCCTTCTCGACGCGACGAGGGATGTTGCCCTTGACCTCGATGGCAGCGAGAGCGGCCTTCAGCTCGGCGCGCGCCGAGGCGACGGGGTCGACGATCCCTGCGGGGACGACCGTGCGAGAGAGGTTGTCAGATACGGTCATCGCCGGCGTCCTTCACGAGTCGGATGTCCTCGGCCACCGCCTGGGCGGGGTTCTGCCTGGCGAGGACCTTGCGGAACTTCAGGATGCCGAGCAGAGCGAACAGCAGCACGGCGAGGATCAGGATGCCGAACACGGCGATCGCCGACAGCCACACGGGCCACCATGACGAGAGGCCGGCGATCGCGAACACGAGCACGACCGGCACCGCCCAGAACAGGAAGAACAGGGCGACCAGGAACCAGACCGAACCGATACCGGCGTCCTTGGCCGTCCGTGAGACCCACGCCTTCGCCGCATCGATCTCGGCCTTGACGAGGTTCGTGACGAGTTCGGGGAGGTCGCCGAGGAGGGTCAGCAGACCGTCGTCGGCCCGATCCCGGTATCCGCGAGGCATCTCAGGCGCCGGCCTTCTTGGTGGTCGCACTCCGGGCGGCCGTGCTCTTCGATGCCGTGGTCTTCGACGCCGTGGTCTTGGAAGCCGTGGTCTTGGCGGCGGGCTTCTTCGCGGCGGGCTTCTTGGCCGCCGTCTTCGCCGCGTCCTTGGCGGCGTCGACAGCATCCTCGGCGGCGTCGGCCACCTCGGCGGCCGCGTCCTTGCTCTTCGCGATCGCGGAGTCGAGCTTCTGACCAGGAGTGCCGTTGCCCTGCACCGACTTGACGATCTTCACCGCACCGCTCCAGATGGCACCGGGCACAGCCGCAGCCTTGTCGCCGAGGAAGCTCTTCGCCTGCTCAACGCGCTCCTGCACGGGATCCAGCTCCCACACCTTGAGCCACTGTGTCTTGATCTGTTCGTAACGCTCACGTCCGGCACGTGTGCCGAGCACGTAACCCACGCCGAGTCCGACGACGAGTCCGATCTTCCCCTTCATGGGGTCTCCTCACGTTGTTCCGGTCGAGCCGCAGGCTTCGCTCCCCGTCGGCCAGGTACCCAGCGTAACCCCGTATGCCGATTTCGGCATCTAAACGTCAGGGGGTTGACAGTCGGAGCCGTTTCAATCCCAGAGCAGCGCGCGGCGAAGTCGATCCGCTTCGGCCACGGCATCCGGCACGACCTGCGCGAGCCCTGTGCCCGCCAACCAGGCGCCGACGACAGCCAGCCCCGGCGTCTTCTGCACGGCGGACCGCGCTGCCGACCGCCTCTCACCCGAGCCGATGATCGACGCGGGCTGCGACTGGATGTAGCGGGAGCGCTCGGCGGCGATGAGGGACGAGGCAGGAAGCGGCACGCCCAGCAGCGCAGAGGCTTCGCTCAACGCCAGGGCTGCGGCAGCATCGTCATCGAGCGCGGCGGTCGCCGCCGGCTCTCCCTGCGCGCCGAATGACACGCGCACGACATGGCGGGTCCCCGCGGCCTCGCGCACCCAGGCCCACTTGGCGGTGGAGTGTGTGAGCGCCTTCGCGGTGTGACTGCCCGGCACCGTGAGCACTCCGGTGCCGCGCGGCACCGCGTCGAGCGCGGGGGCGTCGAGCAGCAGGGTCACCAGCTCGATCTGCGGCGCCTCGGCCGCGTCAGCGGTGGCGAGCGCAGGAACGGTCTCGGCGAGCAGGGCCCGGGCGACGGACTCCTCGGTCGCGACGATCACCGCGTCGGCGAGGAACTCGTTCTCGGGGGACTCGACGGAGGCATCGTCGGAGTCCGCCGGCGCGTCATCGTCGTCATCCGCAAGCTCAGCGGCGATCACTCGCCAGCCGCCTCCCTCGCGTGAGAGGCGCTCCACGGGGGTGCCGACACGCACATCGACTTCGAGGCGGGCGAGGTCTGCGACGAGGGCATCGATCAGCACCGTCATCCCTCCGACCAGCCCCTCGACGGCGGCGCCCGGAGCTTTCGCCGCACCGGCTGCGGCCGTGTCGCGCAGCGCCTGCACGGCGCCGGACAGGGAGCCCACCCTGGTGAGCGCGGCGTTGAGCCCGGGGGCCGCGACATCGACGTCGACGTCGTCGGGCGATGCCGAGTAGACCCCGGTCGTGACGGGAGCCACGAGGCGGTCGCGCACCTTCGCGCCCATGCGCGACGCCACCAGCTTTCCGAGGCTGAGCTGGTGCCCGATGGTCAGCGGCGGTCGCACGCGGTCCACATAGGCGCGCCAGGCGCCGGACCAGCCGATGATGCGGCGCACGTCGTCCTGGAACGGGTTCGCGGGGATGCCGAGCAGGCCACCGACCGGCAAGGGTGCCGCACCGACACCGGGGATGCCGGCCAGCCACGCCGGCCCCGCCGCGGGTGCGACGATGCGCTCGGTGAGGCCGAGCTCCTCCAACAGTGCCCGCACATGGCCGCCACGGGTCGCGAAGCTCTCCGCTCCGGCGTCGAGCGAGATGCCATCGAGTTCGGTACGGCGGATCGCTCCGCCGACGGCATCCGCGGCCTCCAGCAGCGTCACCCGCATGCCGACCTTGGCGCACTCACGCGCGGCCAGCAGACCTCCGATGCCCCCGCCGATCACGACGATGCGCGTCTCGGCGGCGCGGGCGGCGAGCACGGCGGGCGCGGGCGCCTCAGGCATCCGCGTGCACCAGCTCGACGATGCGGGTCAGCTGATCGGGGTCGGTCTCCGGCGGGACGCCGTGGCCGAGGTTGAGGATGTGCGCCCTGGCCGAGCGGCCCCGGGCCAGCACGTCGCGCACGTGCGCCTCGAGCACCGGCCACGGCGCCGACAGCAGCGCCGGGTCGATGTTCCCCTGCACCGTCGTGTCGGGGCCGAGGATGGCGGCGGCCTCGTCGAGCGGCTGACGCCAGTCGACGCCGACACCGTCGACCGCGCCGTCGAGACGCATGTCGGCGATGAACGGTCCTGTTCCCACGCCGAAGTGGATCTTGGGGATGTCGATGCCCTCGAGCGCGGCGCGGGAATGGGGAGCCACGAACGCGCGGTAGTCGGCCGGGTTGAGCGAGCCGGCCCACGAGTCGAAGAGCTGCACGGCGGATGCTCCGGCGTCGCTCTGGGCGACCAGGAAGGCCCGAGAGATCTGCGCGAGCCATCCGGCCAGCTTGTTCCAGGATGCGGGGTCCGCGTGCATCATGGCCCGCGCGCGCAGGTGCTCCTTGGAAGGACCACCCTCGACGAGGTACGCAGCCAGCGTGAAGGGCGCACCGGCGAAGCCGATGAGCGGGGTGTCGCCGAGCTCGGCCGTCACCAGACGCACCGCCTCGGCGATCGCGGTCGAGTCCAGCGACGCGGGGTCGATCGCGGTGATCCGGTCCACGTCGGCGACACTGCGCACCGGGTTCGCGAACACCGGGCCGCGACCGGGCTCGATCTCGACCTCGACACCCGCGAGACGCAGCGGGATCACGATGTCGCTGAAGAACACCGCGGCGTCCACGCCGTGCCGGCGCACCGGCTGCAGCGTGATCTCGGCCGCGAGCTCCGGGGTGAGGCAGGCGTCCAGCATCCGTGTGCCGACGCGCAGCTCGCGGTACTCCGGCAGCGACCGACCCGCCTGACGCATGAACCAGACCGGGGTCTGGGCCGGGCGGTCACCGGCGAGGGCGCGCAAGAGAGGAGCATCGGAGAGGGCCATGCCTCCATCCTCCCATCCGGCTTCTATGAGTGTGCGGAGATGCGCGGCGGAGGCTCGGGTAGGATTGTCTGGTGCTGCTGTGTGTCACGGCGAGTCACAAGACCGCCACATTCGATCTGCTCGAACGCCTGAGCCGCACCCCCGACGGCGTCGCCCCCACTCTCGTGGAGATGGCTCCGTGCGTGCAGGGTGCGGTCGTTCTCGCGACGTGCAATCGGTTCGAGGCGTACGTGGAAATGGACGAACCGGTCACTGCGGCCGGCGCGATCGGCGTCGAGGCCGTGCTGGAAGCGGTCGAAGCCGTCACCGGCGTCCCGGCCGCCGAACTCGACGGCGCCTACACCGTGCACTCCGGCCGTCGCGTGGCAGAGCACCTGTTCTCCGTCGCCTCCGGGCTCGAGTCCGTCGTCTCCGGCGAGGGCGAGATCGCCGGCCAGGTGCGTCGCGCACTGAAGTCGGCCCGCAAGGAGGGCACTACCTCCCCCGAGCTCGAGCGACTGTTCCAGCGCGCCAGCCAGGCGCAGCGCAAGGTCAAGAACGTCACCGCCCTCGGCCGCGCCGGCCGCTCGCTGGTGCGTCTCGCGCTCGAACTCGCCGACAGCCGCATCGCCGACTGGTCCGCCGAGCGCGTTCTACTGGTGGGCACCGGAGCGTATGCGGCCGTCACCCTTGCGACTCTCCGCGAGCGCGGCGCCGTGAACATCTCGGTGTACTCGCCCTCCGGACGTGCAGAGATCTTCGCCGCGAAGCACGGCATCCGTCCTGTCTCGGCGGATGACTACGCCCGCACCGCGGCGCGGTCGAGCCTGCTGATCACCTGCACCACCGCGACAGAGCCGGTCCTCGGACCAGAGCAGCTCCAGGCGCCGACGGGTCCCGCGGCGATCGGATGCCCGGTCGGTGCGCACAACCAGCTCGTCGTCGACCTCGGCATGCCGCGCAACGTCGACCCCGCCGTCGCCACGCTCGAGGGCGTCGCGCTGCTCGACCTCGAGACCATCCGCCTGCACGCGCCGCTCGAGGAGCTCCAGGCGACCGATGCCGCCCGCAGCGTCGTGCGCGAGGCCGCGGACACCTTCCACGTGGTGGGTGAGCGCCAGAGCGTGACCCCGGCCGTCGTCGCACTGCGGTCGCACGTCTTCTCGCTGCTCGAATCCGAGATCGATCGTGCCCGCGCACGGGGCGACGAGGACGGACGCGTCGAGCAGGCGCTGCGCCACCTCTCCGCCGTGCTGCTGCACACCCCCACGACCCGCGCGCACGAACTGGCCGCCGCCGGTCGCGCCGACGAATTCACCGCCGCACTCGGCGCCCTGTACGGCATCGTGCCAGTGGCTGACGCCGCGGCCGACGGCGCCACCCCCGCCTCGGCCTGACACCTGGCATCGGACGCCGCACGCTGGTGACGCGGGTGGCACACTGGAGGCATGGCCCTTCACATCACCGGAGACACCGCCGCTGACGCCCTGCTCACCGACAACCCGCTGGCGCTGCTGGTCGGGATGCTGCTGGACCAGCAGGTCCCCATGGAGACCGCCTTCGCTGGGCCTCTGAAGATCGAGCAGCGCACCGGCGCGACGGACGCCGCCGCGATCGCCGGCATGGCCCCGGACGAGTTCCTCGAGGCCTTCCGGCAGACCCCCGCCGTGCACCGGTTCCCCGGATCGATGGCCACCCGCGTGCAGACGCTGTGCCAGACGCTCGTCGACGATTGGGACGGTGATGCCGCCGCGCTCTGGACCAAGGGCGATCCCTCGGGTGCCGAGGTGCTGAAGCGCCTGAAGGCCCTGCCCGGATTCGGCGAGCAGAAGGCCAAGATCTTTCTCGCGCTGCTGGGCAAGCAGTACGGATTCACCGGCGAGGGCTGGCGCGAGGCCGCCGGCGCATACGGCGAGGAGGGCTCGTTCCGTTCGGTCGCCGACATCGTCTCCCCCGAGTCGCTCACGCAGGTGCGCGAGCACAAGAAGGCGATGAAGGCCGCGGCCAAGAAGGGCTGAGCATGGAGAAGACGGGTCAGGACGTCCAGGAGTACCTCGCTGCCGTGACGCCCACGCGCCGGAGGGACGATGCGCTGGTCGTGCTCGACATCATGCGCGAGATCACCGGCCGCGAGGCGGAGATGTGGTCGAGCGGAATCGTCGGTTTCGGCACCTGCCACTACCGCTACCCCACCGGCACCGAGGGCCTCACCGGCATCCTCGGGTTCGCTCCGCGCAAGGCCTCACTCACGGTGTACGTCTTCGAAGGCTTCGACACCCATCGCGAGGCGCTCGCGCAGCTCGGCCCGCACACCACGAGCGTCTCGTGCCTTTACATCAAGGACCTGTCGAAGATCGATCTCGACATCCTGCGAGGGATCCTGCAGCACTCCTATGAGTGGATGCTGGCGGGCGGCTCCGACTACGCCGCCCTCACGATCATCGACTGAGGGGTCCGGCTGCCCCCGCAGCTTTTGCGGCCTCACGCACGTTCTGCGGCCTGACCACCAGGATGTGGCCGCAGAACGTGCAGAGGGCCGCAGAACGTGCGCGGATACAGCTTCCGGACGCGTGCTCAGGCGCCGCGCAGGCGCTCCGCGAGGTAGGCGTGCAGGTCGTCGATCGAGACGCGCTCCTGCGCCATGGTGTCGCGGTCGCGCACCGTGACGGCCCGGTCTTCGAGAGAGTCGAAGTCGACCGTGACGCAGAACGGGGTGCCGATCTCGTCCTGACGACGGTAGCGGCGACCGATCGCGCCCGCATCGTCGAAGTCGACGGCCCAGGAGGCACGCAGCGTGTCGGCGACCTCACGGGCGAGCGGCGACAGCTTCTCGTTGCGCGACAGCGGGAGCACAGCGGCCTTCACCGGCGCGAGGCGCGGATCGAGCTTGAGCACCGTGCGCACGTCCGTGCCGCCCTTGGCGTTGGGCACCTGCTCCTCGACGTAGGCGTCGACGAGGAACGCCATCATGGCGCGCGTGAGGCCGAACGACGGCTCGATCACATACGGCGTGTAGCGCTCGCCCGTGGCCTGGTCGAAGTAGGTCAGGCTCTGGCCAGACGCCTCGCTGTGGCTGGAGAGGTCGTAGTCGGTGCGGTTGGCGACACCCATGAGCTCGCCCCACTCCTTGCCCGCGAAGCCGAACTTGTACTCGACGTCGATCGTGCCGGCCGAGTAGTGCGCGCGGTCGTCTTCCGGCACGTCGAACTGGCGCATGTTCTCGGGGTCGATGCCCAGATCGATGAACCAGTTCCAGCAGGCCTCGACCCAGTGCTCGAACCACTCCTGCGCATCGGCGGGAGGTGTGAAGAACTCGATCTCCATCTGCTCGAACTCGCGGGTGCGGAAGATGAAGTTGCCGGGGGTGATCTCGTTGCGGAACGCCTTGCCGACCTGGCCGATGCCGAACGGCGGCTTCTTGCGGCTGGCGGTGAGCACGTTCGAGAAGTTCACGAAGATGCCCTGCGCGGTCTCGGGGCGCAGGAAGTACAGGCCGGACTCGTCGTCCACCACGCCGAGGTACGTCTTCACCAGACCGGAGAACGCCTTGGGCTCGGTGTACTGCCCCTTGGTGCCGCAGTTCGGGCAGGGGATGTCGGCGAGGCCGTTCTCGGCCTTGCGGCCCTTGCGCGCCTCGAAGTCCTCGATCAGGTTGTCGGCGCGGAAGCGCTTGTGGCACTGCAGGCACTCGACCAGCGGGTCGGTGAAGGTCGCGACGTGACCCGACGCCTCCCACACGCGCTTGGGCAGGATGATGCTGGAGTCCAGGCCGACCATGTCACCACGGCCGCGCACGAACGTCTGCCACCACTGCCGGCGGATGTTCTCCTTGAGCTCCGTGCCGAGAGGGCCGTAGTCCCAGGCCGACCGGGAACCGCCGTAGATCTCACCCGCTTGGAACACGAACCCGCGGTGGCGGGCGAGGGCGATGACCTTGTCGAGGCGGGACTGTTCGGCCATGGTGGCTCCAATGGTCGGATGCGGGAGGGACCCGTGAACACGGGCGTCTCCATTCTATCCGGGGTCGACCTGGGCCTCCGGGCCCGCCGAAGAGTACCTTCGAGGCATGAGCGCAGCGCAGCCCACCCGTCCGACCCGCGACGAGGACACCCGCTTCTTCGGCCAGCCGTGGTCTCTGGTGCACATCTTCGGGGTGGAGATGTGGGAGCGGTTCAGCTTCTACGGCATGCAGGGCATCCTGCTGATCTACCTGTACTACTCCACGACTCAAGGCGGACTGGGCATCCCCGAGGCGGTCGCGGGTGGCATCGTCGGTGCGTACGGCGGGTCCGTGTACCTCTCGACGATCCTCGGCGCCTGGCTCGCCGACCGGCTCTTCGGTTCGGAGCGTGTGCTGTTCGTGAGCGCGGTCGTGATCGTCGCCGGACACATCGCCCTCGCGCTCCTGCCCGGCCTCCTCGGCGTGGGCGTGGGTCTCGTGCTGGTCGCGCTCGGCTCCGGCGGACTCAAGGCCAACGCCACGTCCGTGGTCGGCACGCTCTACGCCCCCGACGACCCCCGCCGCGATGCGGGCTTCTCGCTCTTCTACCTCGGCATCAACCTCGGCGCGTTCCTCGGACCGATCCTCACCGGCATTCTGCAGTCCACGCTGGGCTTCCACTACGGCTTCGGCCTCGCCGCGATCGGCATGACGCTGGGTCTCGTGCAGTACTCATTCGGCCGCAAGGCCCTGCCGGAGTCCGCCAGGGCGGTGCCGAACCCGCTGCCCTCCGCCCGCTACCCGCTGGTGATCGGCATCGCCGTCGCGGCGATCGTGCTCGTGGCCGTGCTCGTGCTCACCGGTGTCATCCGCGACGACAACCTCGCCGTCATCGTGATCGGGCTGACCGTGATCGCCAGCATCGCGTACTTCGCGGTGATCCTGAGCAGCCGACGTGTCGACAGCACCGAACGCTCGCGCGTGTGGGGATTCCTGCCGCTGTTCGTGACCAGTGTCGCCTTCTGGTCGCTGTACCAGCAGCAGTTCACAGTGCTCACCGTCTATTCCGACAAGCGGCTGGATCGGATGCTGTTCGGCATCGAGATCCCGGTCTCGACCGTGCAGTCCATCAACCCGGTCTTCATCATCATCCTGTCCGGCGTCTTCGCCGCGGTATGGACCCGGCTGGGCAGCCGTCAGCCGTCGACACCGACGAAGTTCGGCATCAGTGCGATCGTGATGGGCTGCGCGTTCCTGTTGTTCCTGCCCTTCGCGAACGGGGGGGAGAACTCGACTCCGCTGCTCGCGATCGTCGGCATCCTCTTCGTGTTCACGGTCGCCGAGCTGCTGCTCTCACCGGTCGGCCTCTCCGTCGCCACCAAGCTCGCGCCTGCGGCGTTCCGCACGCAGATGGTGGCGCTGTTCTTCCTGTCGATCGCCCTCGGCACGGCGATCTCGGGCTGGCTCGTGCAGTTCTACGACCCGAAGAACGAGGTGCCCTACTTCTCGACTCTGGGCGCGATCGCGATCCTGGTCGGCATCGGGCTGCTGCTCTCGGTCAAGCCCGTGCTGCGACTCATGAAGGGCGTGCGCTGAGGGGACTTCGTGCTGCCGCCGCGCTGACCTGCGCGAGGCGCGATCAGGCGGTGAAGAGGTAGCCGCGCTCCACGTCGAAGCCCGCGATGCGCAGGCCGCGGCCGAGCCGCTCCTCCATCTCGGCGCGCAGACGCGTGCGCCATTCGTGGGCAGCGGCCGCATCGGTTTCGCGCAGCGACTCGATGTCTGACGGGATCTCGAGGGTCTCGACCACGAGGTCAGCCGCCGGGGGCTTGGCGATGTCGGCGAGCGCCCACTCGACGTCGAGACGGTCGCTCTCGTCGCCCGCGTCGCCGCCGCCGAAGATGCCGTACACGTTCACGGCGTACCCCGTCACGCGCGCGCCGAGCACGGTGAGGAAGAAGTGCGCGTTGCGGGCCACGAGCGGGTCGAACGTCCAGGTGATGCGACCGACGTCGCGCGAGAACGCCCATTGGCGCTGGTGCTCCTTGAGCTCGCGCCCCCAGCCGCGCCCGCGGTACTCGGGGATCAGCGCCGTGATGTGCGAGTGCATCGCCCGCTGCCCCGGTGCGCCGAAGAACGCAATCGAGGCGCCGACCATGCGCTCCTCGTCGCCCTCGCCGTCGAACAGTCCGACGACGTAGTTGCCGGATTGCTGCAGCGCGCGCAGGGTGCCGGCATCGATGACGCGCTCGGGGCCTCGGATGGAATCGAGGATGCCCTGGGCGTCGAGGATGAGTTCAACGGTGTCGAGATCACGGATGGTTCGCACGCGCCTAGTTTGCCCCTCCTTCGCCCGATCGCAGAATCGGGAACGCCGTTCCGCCCCCCTCGGCGAGCGCTGAGGCGACGATCTCGAGGAACTCGTTCATCATCGGGACAGGCATCTCGGGGAGCATGCCGTCCCAGTAGGAGAGCACAGCGCCGCGTCCCTGCATCATCCCGGCCGGCCGTGCGAAGGCCCAGAGGTGGAGGTGCGCTGAGCCGTCGTTGAAGCGGCTGAAATGGCAGCGCGCGACGCCGGGGATCCGCTTGACGGCTTCGGAGATCCGCTGCATGAGCGGGCCGAGCGCGGCGAGCACCTCGACGGGGGCGTCTTCCAGGAGCCAGTGCTCACGGGGCGAGATGGCCCCGATGAACGGCAGACCGCCCGGCTCCCACCCGGCCTGCACCTGCCAGAGATCGTCGTGCCAGATGGTGTGCTCGTCCACCGCGCACGCGCCGCAGTTCTCGGGATCGAGTTCACCTCTGCGCGGTCTCTCCGGCACGAGCATGGGTTCCAGGGGACGCATCACGACCGACTCGTACGCCCCGGCGGGTCCCTGGGTCATCCAGGCGCCGTCCGGTCGCGTGCCGTAGACGAGACGGCGATGGAAGGGGGTGTCGGCGGGGTGCTGCTCGAGGTCGGCGCTCATGCCCCCATGCAATCACGGGCCTTTCGAACCAGGCGGCGATCGGCCCGGGTGTCCGTGGACGCCGATAGCCTGGGTCGGTGGGTGCGAACGACGACAAGGCCAGAAGACGACTCTCCCGCACCCCTCCGAAGTGGGCGATCGTCGCGGTGCTCGCGTTCGCTGGCCTCTGCTCCTCGTTCATGTTCACCCTGGTCGTGCCGCTGCAGGCCGAGCTGCCGCAGCTGCTGAACGCCTCACGCGAAGACACCACCTGGGTCGTCACGATCACGCTGCTCGTCGCGGCGGTGGCGACGCCGATCTCCGGTCGCCTGGGCGACATGTACGGCAAGCGCCGCGTCGTGATCGTACTGCTGGCCCTGCTCATCCTCGGCTCGCTGATCGCAGCACTGTCGGGCTCGATCGTCGGCGTCATCATCGGCCGCGCGCTGCAGGGCGCCGTGACCGGTGTCGTCCCCCTCGGCATCGCCATCATGCGCGATGTACTGCCGACCGAACGCCTCGGCACCGCGGTCGCGCTGATGAGCGCCACGATGGGAGTGGGCGGCGCGATCGGGATGCCGGTGGCCGCGCTGCTCGCGCAGAACGCCGACTGGCACTGGCTGTTCTGGCTCGCCGCCGGACTCGGCGTGATCGGTCTCGCGCTCGTGCTCGCCGTCATCCCCGAAGACGTGCTCCGCTTCCCCGGTCGCCTCGATGTGCTCGGAGCCATCGGGCTCGCGATCGGCCTCACCGGCATCCTGCTGTTCGTCTCGCGCGGGGCGGAGTGGGGCTGGACTGCTCCGCTCACCCTCACCTGCATCATCGGCGGCGTCCTGGTGCTGCTGGTGTGGGGCTGGTACCAGCTGCGCACCGACGACCCGCTGCTCGACCTGCGCGTCGCCGCGCGGCCCGCCGTGCTGTTCACCAACATCGCCGCGATCGGCATGGGCTTCGCCCTGTTCGCGTCGAACGTGACCTTCCCTCAGCTGCTCGAGGGGCCGGTCTCCTCCGGCTCGGGCTTCGGTCTCGACATGGTCGCCGCATCGCTGATCATCATGCCCGCCGGACTCGTGATGATGGTCATCTCCCCGTTGTCCGGGTGGCTCGAGCGCACCGTGGGCCCTCGACCGCTGTTCACCGTCGGCGCCACCGCGATCGTGCTCGCCTACGTGTTCGTGCTGCTGTGGTCGAGCGAGGTCTGGCACATCCTGGTCGCGAACCTGCTGATCGGCGTCGGCATCGGCTTCACGTTCGCCGCGATGCCGATGATCATCATGCGCTCGGTGCCCGCGAACGAGACCGGCGCGTCGAATGGACTGAATGCGCTGTTCCGCTCCGTCGGCACGTCGAGCGCCTCCGCCGTGATGGGTGGGGTGCTCGCCGCCATGAGCATCGACGTCGACGGCATCTCGGTGCCCACGCGGGCCGCGTTCGAGGTGTGCTTCTGGCTGGCTATCGCCGCCGGCATCATCGCCGTGGTGCTGTCGCTGTTCATCCCCAAACAGCGCGCCAGCGAGCTGCATCCGTCGTTGCCCGGGTGATCGCGGCAGGCTGAGAGCTCAGCGCGAGAAGGTACGCGGATCCGGATCGCCCTCGCGCGGCGGCCGCAGTCGCGCGGGGATCGGCCACTCCACCACGAACTGCGCGGTCGCTGGCCTTGTCATGTCGCCGAAGTCATCGACCTTCACGACGATGCGCCCCGGCACACCCTCGTCGTCGGGCGTCACCTCGAGGATGCGCACACGCAGCGGACGCTCGGCCTCGCCCTCCAGCATCCACGGGTCGGCGAGCCAGGCGATGCCGTGTTCTTCCAGCGCCGCCTCGGCGTCGAGCCACTCGGTGGCAGCGGATGCCGGGCGCCCCAGCACGTCGACGGCCACCCACTGCTCCCCCGCGGGGTGGATCCAGCCGAGCAGTTCGCCGTCATCGCGGCGGTGCGGAGTCCAGTCCGGGCGGGTCATCCCTCGATGCTAGCGAGGATCAGTGCGTGTACTCCATGAGCTCGACGCCCAGCACGCGGAAGGCGTCGTGCGCGCGCAGGCGGTGCGTGATCGACAGGTCGTCGAAGCAGACGATGAGCGAGTAGGCGATGCCGGCGCGGGGTCCGGCCAGCACGCCGGCCTCAGCGCGCACACCACGGTCGCGTCCGGTCTTGTTCACGAACAGCAGACCGTGCGCGTCATGCTCGTGCGCGAAGGGATCGAGTCCCGTGGATGCCGCGACCAGGCTCAGGTCCTGATTCAGGCTGAGCCACTCCGACACCTGGGCGCTCACTGCGGCGTCGACCACTGCGGAGTTCACGAGGGCCGAGAACAGGCCGGCCAACTCGCGCGTGGTGCCGACCGCGACCTGCGGGGCGTCATCCGGCCCGCGCTCGTCGCGGAACCGGTCGAGCAGCGCCGTGCGGCGCAGCCCCAGCGATTCGATGCGCTCGCGCACCCGATCGTGCCCGACCCTCTGCAGCAGCGCGTTCACGGCGATCGGGTCGCCCGCCGTCGCCGCCAGCACGGCCAGATCTTCGAGCGGCAACGCGGGCGCATGCAGATGCCGCCACAGTCCCGATGTCGAGACCGCATCGATGTTCGTGCGCTCGATGATCTCGAGCGGGTCGAGCTCGCCGCTCTCGAACCCGGAGGCCACCTCGATCAGCAGCGGGACGACACCGAGCCCGGCGATGGGCATCGTGACGTGGTCGTCGCCCGACAGCACGTGCTCGTGGCTGTCGAGGTCGACGACGTGCACCGAGACCTGGGCCCCGGAGTCCACGAGAGCTTCCAGCGCACGCAGCGTCGAGGTGAACGATCGACGACCCACGGCGGCCCGCCGCGGAAGGCGCCGACCGGTGCGCTGAGAGCGGCGCAGGGCGGCCTCAGACCCGTTGGCGGGGTCAGGGACCGAGGGTTTGGGCGCGCCCACGCAGGATCCTTACCGAGGGGGTGGAAGGGGACGCCGGGGGGCACGTTCCCCCGCAGCACCGATATCGTAACCCCGCTCGATGAGGTTCTCTCACAGACTCCGGAGATTGGTCACCAGATGGTCACCCGCGACTCCGCGGGCAACCACAGGGCATCTTTCTCGGCCACGTCGAACGCGTCGTAGAAGGCGTCGATGTTGCGCACGATCTGGTTGCAGCGGAACTCGTTCGGCGAGTGCGGGTCGATGGTCAGCAGACGCAGGGTCTCGGCGTCGCGGCTCTTCTGCTGCCAGACCTGCGCCCAGGAGAGCAGCAGTCGCTGCACGCCGGTGTAGCCGTCGATGACCGGCGCCTCGGCACCGTTCAACGACAGCTCGTAGGCCTTGAGCGCGATGCCCAGTCCACCCAGGTCGCCGATGTTCTCGCCGATCGTGAGCGCACCGTTGACGTGGTGCTCCGGGTCGAGCCCCTCGGGGACCAGCTCGTCGTACTGCGCGATGAGCGCCTTGGTGCGCTCCTCGAACGCGGCACGGTCGGCATCCGTCCACCAGTCCTGCAGACGTCCGTCGCCGTCGTAGCGGCTGCCCTGGTCGTCGAAACCGTGGCCGATCTCGTGACCGATGACCGCGCCGATGCCGCCGTAGTTGGCTGCGGCGTCACGACCGGCGTCGAAGAACGGGTACTGCAGGATGGCCGCGGGGAACACGATCTCGTTCATCGACGGGTTGTAGTACGCGTTGACCATCTGCGGAGGCATGTGCCACTCGGTGCGGTCGATCGGCTTGCCGACCTTGTCGACGTGCCGGTCGTGCTCGAAGATCGCGGCGCGGCGCACGTTGCCGAACAGGTCGGCACGATCGATCACGAGGCTGGAGTAGTCGCGCCACACCTCGGGGTGACCGATCTTGGGTGTGAACGAGTCGAGCTTGGCGAGCGCCCGCTCCCGCGTCTCGGCGGTCATCCACTCCAGGTCCGTGATGCTCTGGCGGTAGGCCTCGATCAGGTTCGCGACGAGCTCGTCCATCGCGGCCTTCGCCGTCGGCGGGTAGTGCCGCTCGACGTAGACCTTGCCGATGGCCTCGCCGAGGGCGCTCTCGGTGACCGAGACGCCGCGCTTCCAGCGCTCGCGGATCGAAGGGACACCCGTGAGCTCGGTGCCGTAGAACGAGAAGTTCTCCTGCACGAAGTCATCCGTCAGGTAGGGAGCCGCCGCATGCACGACCTGCGCGCGCAGCCACGCCTTCCAGTCATCGAGGCGCTCGGAGGTCAGGAGCGAGCCGAGCCCCTCGACGAAGCTCGGCTGCGACACCACGACCTCTGCGAAGGCGTCGGGGTTCGACGGCGCGACCGCGTCACGCCACGGCGCGAGGTCGACGCCGGCGAGCGCCTGGATCTCGTCCCAGGTCTTCAGGTTGTAGGTCGCGACCGCGTCGCGGCTGCGCACGTTGTCCCAGTGGTGCCCGGCGAGCTCGGTCTCGAGCGCGATCGCGCGGTCGGCCGTCGAGGCCGCGTCGGCGATGCCGGCCAGCGCCAGCAGGCGCTCGAGGTGCGCGCGGTAGGCGGCACGGGTGTCGGCGAACGTGTCGAGGCGGAAGTAGCTCTCGTCGGGCAGCGACAGGCCGGACTGCACGACCACCGGCACGTACCGCTCGGGGTTGCCGGGGTCACCGTCGACATAGAAGCCGATCAGGTGCGCGCGACCGTCGCGGTCGTAGGCGCCCACCGTGCGGAGGAACGCGGGGATGTCGTCGATCGCCTCGATCTCGGCGAGGGTCTCGGCGAGCGGGGTGGCACCGGCCGCGGCGATGCGCTCGGTGTCCATGAAGCTCGCGAACAGCCCGCCGATCTTGCCCGCGAGAGTGCCGGGCTCGGCATCCTGCGACTCCTCGATGATGGCGCGGACGTCGGCCTCGGCCTGCTCGGCGAGCAGATGGAACGAGCCCCACCGGGCCTTGTCGCCCGGGATCTCGGTGCGTGCGAGCCACGCGCCGTTGACGTGGCGGTACAGATCGTCCTGCGGACGGATGTCGGAGCTGAACTCGTCGGTGGCCAGGCCTGCGGGGAGAACGTCAGTCATGCGACCAGCCTATGACCCGCCTCCCCCACGGGCACGGAATCGAGCTCTCGATTCGATGCCGTGCGCTCGGCGGCGTGCGCGTGAGTCGGCGAAATGCGCTTCCCTCGGCCTCCTCGGCAGAATTCGGCCGAGCGAAGCGCATTTCACCGCGCGAAGCGCTCGGCGTCGGTGGCGCGGTCACTCCCGGCGACGGATGCCGAAGCGGCGGCGGGGCTGTGCGGGCTCCTCGGATGCGGATGCGGATGCGGCTCGGGCCGAACGGCGTGCGGACCAGGCCGCGACCTCGGCGTCGATGTCGCGCGGCGAGGTCACGACCGGTGGGCCGCCCTGCAGCTGACGCCGCGCCTCGCGCACGCGGCGGTTGAAGTCCTCCAGCACCGCACGCACGTCGGCCTCTCGGCCCAACAGGTCGAGTTCGGCGTCGAGTCCCTTGTCCTCGGATCTCAACAGGATCGCGGGCGGACCGAGTCCGGTGAGATTCTCGGTCTCGATCTTGCGGCGGATCCACCAGTCCGGGTCGTGGTGCGTGCCGAGTCCCTCGAGTGGTTTGCCCGCGCCGGGCAGATCGTCGAAGTCCCCGCGGCGGATCGCCACCTGGATCGCGGTCTCGATGAACGCGGCCCTGTCGACGGCCGCGGCGATCCCCGGCGGTGCACCGCCCTCGTCATCTCCGTCGCCGTGCTGCTGCGCGCGGTACCGGGCTGCGGCTTCGCGGGGATCGGTCATGATGCACCTCCGTGGCATCCGATTCCCTCCACCCTACGACCGAGCCGAAACGATGGTGCCCTCGGGAACGTCTGGCCAGCCCATAGGCTCGGAGGATGACCGCGCGCATCTCCCTCAACCGAGAGATCCTGCGGCTCGCCGTCCCCGCGCTCGGCGCACTGATCGCCGAGCCGGCGTTCCTGATCGTCGATGCTGCACTGGTCGGCCACCTCGGCACCACCCCACTGGCCGGCCTCGGCATCGCCGGCGCGATCCTGCAGACGATCGTCGGGCTCATGGTGTTCCTCGCCTATTCGACGACACCCGCCGTGGCGCGCCAGTTCGGTGCCGGACAGCCAGGAGATGCGGTCTCGGTCGGCATCAACGGCATGTGGCTCGCGCTCGGACTGGGCGCCGTGCTCGCGGTGATCGGCGCGGTGTCATCCCCCTGGCTCGTGTCGCTCTTCGGCGCGGGCGACGCCGTCTCCTCCCAGGCGAACGACTACCTCGTGATCTCGATGTGGGGCCTGCCCGCGATGCTGATCGTGTTCGCGGCGACCGGACTGCTGCGTGGCATGCAGGACACGGTCACGCCGCTGTGGATCGCCGGGCTCGGGTTCGGCGCGAACGCGCTGCTCAACGTGCTCTTCATCTACGGCTTCGGCTGGGGCATCGCCGGGTCGGCCGCCGGAACCATCACGGCACAGTGGGGCATGGTCGCCGCCTACGCGCTCGTCATCCGCCGCCTGGCGACGAAGCACAGCGCCTCGTTGCGCGCCCAGCGCGACGGACTGCGCAACTCCGCCCGCTCGGGTGGGTGGCTGTTCCTGCGCACGGTGAGCCTGAGGGTCGCGCTGCTCGCCACGGTCGGGATCGCCACCGGCCTCGGCACCTCGGAGCTCGCGGGCTGGCAGATCGTCTTCACGATCTTCTCGGCTGCGGCGTTCGCGCTCGATGCACTCGCGATCGCCGCGCAGGCGCTGATCGGCAAGGAGCTCGGCGCAGGAGACGAGCAGCAGGTGCGCCGTGTGCTCGGACGAACCGTCGCCTGGGGAGCCTGGTTCGGCGTCATCGTGGGCGGCCTGATCGCCGCGCTCTCCGGCGTGCTCGGCATCGTGTTCACCGGCGACCCCGCCGTGGCGGAGCTCGTGCAGCCGGCGTTGATCGTGCTCGCGGTCGCCCAGCCCGTCGCGGGTGTGGTGTTCGTGCTCGACGGCGTGCTCATGGGCGCGAACGACGCCCGCTACCTCGCGATCGCGGGCGGCCTGAACCTCGTGCCGTTCCTGCCCGCACTATGGATCATCGCCGCGGTGGGGGTGGACGGCAGCGCCGGACTCATCTGGCTCTCGCTGGCCTTCTTCGGCGTGTATCTGCTCGCCCGCCTGGCGACACTCGGCTGGCGGGTGCGCTCGGGCCGCTGGCTGTCGGCCGCGGCGTGAGAGCCCTGGGCGTCACGCGTTCTCGAGGTCCGCGATCACGATCTTCTTCATGTGCATCAGCGCCTGGATCTGCTCCGAGCTCTGCTGCAGCAGGTCGAGTCCTGCCGGCACGACCTGCCAGCTGACGCCGAAACGGTCCTTGCACCAGCCGCAGGCCTCGGCGTCGGGTACGGCGGACAGCGCGGCCCAGTAGTGGTCGATCTCGGCCTGGTCCTCGCACGCGATCACGAAGGAGATCGCCTCGTTGAAGCGGAAGGCCGGCCCGCCGTCGATGCACCCGAACGGCACCCCGTTCAGGGTGAACTCGCCGTTGAGCACCTTGCCCGTCATCCCCTCGAAATGCTCACTGAGTGACTCGTCCGGATAGAGCACCACATCGCCGATCGACGAGTTCGGAAACACCGAGACGTAGTACTCCATGGCTTCCCGCGCACGATCGTCGAACCAGAGATAGGGACGGATGGGTGTCAGCTCGACCATGAGAACCTCCTCGTTCGGCACTCACGGTACGCCGGGAGGTGCAGCCTGTCGAGGGTGTTCTCGTGCACTCAGCGTGCGAAGCGGCGGCACCATTCGTACATGATCACGGCGGCGGCGGCGCTGGCGTTGATCGACCGCGTCGAACCGTACTGCGTGATCTCGACGTGGCCGGATGCCGCGGCGAGCGCCTCCGCCGACAGCCCCGGTCCTTCCTGTCCGAACAGCAGCACGCAGCGCTCGGGGAGCTCGGCCCTGTCGACCGGCACCGACCCATCGACGTTGTCGACAGCGATGATCGGGATGCCCGCTTCCGCGGCCCAGGCGGCGAAGGTCTCGACGTCTTCGTGGTGCACGACGTGCTGGTATCGGTCGGTGACCATCGCGCCGCGCTTGTTCCAGCGGCGGCGGCCGATGATGTGCACGGTGTCGGCGAGGAACGCATTGGCACTGCGCACGATCGAGCCGATGTTCATGTCGTGCTGCCAGTTCTCGATCGCGACGTGGAACGGATGCCGTTGCGTGTCGAGGTCCGCGACGATGGCCTCCATCCGCCAGTAGCGGTAGCGATCGATCACGTTACGGGTGTCTCCGACCTCGAGCAGTTCGGGGTCGTACTGCTCCCCCTCGGGCCAGGCGTCCGCGCCGCCCGGCCAGGGTCCGACGCCATGGGTGGTGCGCTCGGGCGTGCCGCTCTCGGGCGTCTGCTCATCCATCCCGCCAGGCTATCCGGACATCTCCGCATCAGATATTTAGGTGAACCGAAAAATCCGCTACGATTTCGGCATGCCTAAAAATTCCGAGCTCGCCGAGGCGCCCGTGACACGCACCACCCCACCCCGCAGCCTGTGGCTGTTGGGGCCCGCACTCGTGGCGGGCGTCGCATACCTCGACCCCGGCAACGTCGCCAGCAACATGACCGCAGGTGCGCAGTACGGCTACCTGCTGGTCTGGGTCGTCGTCGCCGGCAACGTGATGGCCTGGCTGATCCAGTACCTCTCGGCCAAGCTCGGGGTGGTCACCGGACAGAGCCTTCCCGAGGTGCTGGGCTCGCGCATCCGCAGCCGCTGGGCGCGACGCTCCTACTGGCTGCAGGCCGAACTGGTCGCGATGGCCACCGACCTCGCCGAGGTGATCGGTGGCGCTGTCGCGCTGAACCTGCTGTTCAACGTGCCGCTGCTGCTCGGCGGCCTCATCACCGGGGCCGTGTCCATGATCCTCCTCGCCGTGCAGAGCCGACGGGGACCGCGGCATTTCGAGTTCGTCATCATCGGTCTCATGGCGATCATCACGATCGGCTTCGTCGCCGGCGTCTTCGTCGCGCCCCCGGACCCTGCGGGCGTGGTGGGAGGCCTCGTCCCCCGCTTCGAGGGCACCGGATCCGTGCTGCTCGCCGCATCCATCCTCGGCGCGACGATCATGCCGCACGCGATCTACGCGCACTCCGCACTCAGCCGCGACCGGTTCGGCGCGTCGTCGCCGAAGAACCAGGCTCCGGATGCCGCCGCCGAGGCCGTGCGCACCGACGTCTCGCGCATCCGCCGCCTGCTCACGGCGACCCGGTGGGACGTGTCGATCGCGATGGTCATCGCCGGCTCGGTGAACCTCGGGATCCTGCTGCTGGCCGCCGCGAACCTCGCCGGCGTCGAGGGGACGGACTCGCTCGAGGGCGCCCATGCCGCACTCGCCGCCGGACTCGGCCCGGTCGTGGCGACGTTCTTCGCGGTCGGGCTGCTCGCCTCCGGTCTCGCCTCGACCTCGGTCGGCGCGTATGCCGGCGCCGAGATCATGCACGGGCTGCTGCACGTGCGCGTCCCGCTGCTCGCCCGCCGGCTGGTGACCCTCATCCCCGCGCTCGTGATCCTCGGCATCGGCGTCGACCCGACGCTCGCGCTCGTGCTCAGCCAGGTCGTGCTGTCGTTCGGCATCCCGTTCGCGCTGATCCCGCTGGTCGCGCTGACGGCGCAGCGCCGCACGCTGGGCGTGTGGGCGAACCGGGTGTGGACGACCGCCGCCGGCGTGATCGCCTCGGTGCTGCTGATCGCTCTCAACGGCGCCCTGCTCTGGCTGGTGCTCACGGGCGCCTGAGCCGCGGATAGGCTCGGAGACATGTCTGCCGATCACGCCCGCCGCAACGTCCGCATCCTCACCTGGATCGGCATCGCGACCGGCGTGATCGGCGGCCTCCTGGTCGCGTTCCCGAAGACCATCGACCTCGCGAGCCCGTGGGTGCAGCTCGCACTGGGCATCGCGACGCTCGTGCTCGCGTTCCGCGCTCGAAAGATCGGCATCGCCGACATCGAGGGCTTCGACGGACGCCTGTCGCTCTTCGCCGCCCTGCTCGGGTTCCTCGTGGTGTTCTTCGCCGGACAGGCCGCGTTCGGCATCCTGGTCGCCGTCGCCAACCCGTGAGCCACCGAGAGCACTGACCTAGACTGATTCCGTGGCATCCCCGGCAGCAGACGACTACCTCAAGACCGTCTACGCGCACACCGAATGGCAGGACGTCCCGATCACCCCCTCGGTGCTCGCCGCGAAGCTGGGCATCGCTCCCTCGTCGGTGACCGAGATGGTGAAGAAGCTCGCCGCTGCGGGTCTCGTCTCGCACGTTCCCTACGGCGCGGTGCGGTTGACGGATGCCGGCACGCGCCGCGCACTCGCGATGGTGCGCCGCCACCGGCTGATCGAGACCTGGCTGGTGCGCGAGTTCGACTACGGCTGGCACGAGGTGCACGACGAAGCCGAGGTGCTGGAGCACACCATCAGCGACCGGCTGCTCGAAGGCATCGATACGCGCCTGGGCCGCCCGCGGTTCGACCCGCACGGCGATGCCATCCCCGATGCCGACGGCCATGTCGAGCGCGAACCGTTCGTGCTGCTCGCTGATGCCGCGGTGGGTCACGTCGGGCGCGTGCTGCGCGTCGACGACCGCGACCCCGAGATCCTGCGCGCGGTCGAGGCCGCGGGGATCGCGGTGGGCGTCGACGTGTCGGTGACCCCTGGCGGCTTCTCGGTCGACGGCAGGCAGGCCGAGATCGCACACGCGGCTGATGTGATCTGGCTCACCGCCTGAGCCCACCCGCCCCGACCCCTTACAAGTGGGGCGGTCATCCCTGCGCGAGATGCTTGAGGGTGCGATCGAGACCGGCGAACCGCTGACGACTCCCGGCGGGTATGGAAGTGACGATTGCCCTCGTCTCGGCTGCCACCACCTGTCGCCCCGGCAACGCCCATGAACTCTCCGACATGCTGTTCGGTGACGAGGTCTTCCTCGGCGGCTACCTCCCCACCGATGTCGAGTCCCCCACGGATCCGCTGTTCTTCGGCATCACGCCCGGCGACCCGCAGTTCGTACGCGAGACGCCCGCTCCGTAGCATCCCCTCGACCCCAGATCCGGGGAGCCGCTGGCGGTAGGTGTGATTCGTGTGGCACACTCCTGGTACTTAGTTACATCGACATGCATCATGTCGAAACTCATTGCCACACACCTGATCGAGGACTCGATGTTGAGAAGATCTGCCGCCGCCCTGACCGCCGCCCTCCTGCTCGTGGGCATCCCCACCGCCGGCATCGCCGCCACGGATGAGGAGTTGCTCTACAAGTACGTGAAGGACGCGACCGGCGCCTACGGCTACAGCGACACCCCCGTCTCCACCTACCCGGGCTCGGGCCAGCAGGTATCGGTCCCCTCGACGCTCGCACCGGAGAACCGACGATTCTCGAGCGCATGGGTCGCCACGATCGCGAACCTCAACTTCGGAAAGCCCACGGGGGCGGCCGACTTCGATGCGAAGTACGACACCGTGCTCGACGATTTCGAGTCCTGGAACATGAACGCCGTGATCTTCCAGGTGCGCCCGCTGCTCGATGCCTACTACCCCTCTGAACTCAACCCGTGGTCGGAGTTCCTCACCGGCGCGCAGGGCGTCGACCCCGGATACGACCCGCTCGCCCGCGCGGTCGAAGCCACCCACGCCCGCGGCATGGAGTTCCACGCATGGCTCAACCCCTACCGGGTCACGAACACGAAGATGACAGCCGCATCGACTCTCACCGCGCTCGGCATGACGGCGGTCGAGGTGAAAGCGCTCAGCATCCCCGACTACGTGGCGGCCCTGAACGATGCCGGCATCCTGGCCGACGACAACTACGCCGTGCTGCACCCCGAGGCGGTGCTCTCCTTCGACGAGAAGCTCTTCCTCGACCCCGGGCTGCCCACCGTGCGCACCTACGTCGCCGACACCGTGGCCGAGATCGTCGAGAACTACGACGTCGATGCCATCCACTTCGACGACTACTTCTACCCGTACCGGATCACCGTCGACGGCGTGAACGTGCTCTTCGGCGCCGCCGGTGAGGACCGTGCCACTTTCGAGGAGTTCGGCCTGACCGCCGGATACGCCGACACGGCCGCCGGCATCGAGGAGTGGCGCCGCGACAACATCACCGCCCTCGTGACCGACGTGGGCGACACGATCGATGCACACAACGACGCGACCGGCGCAGCCGTGCAGCTCGGCGTGAGTCCGTTCGGAATCTGGGAGCACCAGGCCCTGAACCCCGCAGGATCGCACACCCCGACCGGCTCTTCTCAGACCTACAGCAGCACGGTGTTCGCCGACACCCGCGGCTGGGTGCAGGACGAGCTGGTCGACTACCTCACCCCGCAGATCTACTGGAGCTTCGATCAGGCAGCCGCACCCTACGGCGAACTGGCGCAGTGGTGGAGCGATACGGCTGCCGAGAGCCGCACCCAGGTGTACGTGGGTCACGCGCTCTACAAGCACGTCAACAACGGCGGCTGGGAGCAGGCATGGATGAACCCGGAGGAGGTGCCGAACCAGATCCGCTTCAACCAGAAGCTCGACGGGATCGACGGCAGCGTGCTCTTCAGCTACAACGACATGAAGCCCAGTGACGTCGCCGCGCTCCCCGCCGATCAGCGGCCTCGCCACGAGGCGAAGAACACCGCGATCGAGTTGCTGAAAGCGGAGGCGTTCGCCGCACCCACCATCGTTCCGGCCAAGCCGTGGTTGTCCGACGGAGCAGTGGCCTCGCCCCTCGACGCCACCGTGGAGGACGGAACGCTTACGTGGAAGGCCGGCGATGCCGGCGAGGCGCGGCAGTACGCGATCTATCGGGGCACCGGCACCCCGGCAGAGGTCGTGGCCACCGGGGGCTCGCTCGTCGACACGGTCTGGGCGGGAGGAGAGGGGCAGTTCGACTACCCCCTTCCCGCCACCGCGCTCGCTGCCGAGGGCGAGACCTGGGTGGTCACCGCGCTGGATGCCGCTGCGGTCGAGAGTTCACCGGTCGCCGCCGCAGTCCCCACCGACCCGACCGACCCCACTGACCCCACGGACCCGACGAACCCGACCGACCCGACGGATCCGACCGGCCCTGCGACGGGTTCGGGCAGCGCGGGCGGCGGCACGGGCGCGAAGGGCGATCTTGCGAGCACGGGTGGATCCGTACCGTCCGCTGCGCTGTTCGCTGGCGTGGGCCTGCTCGCCGCCGGAGGCGTGGCGGCAGGTGTCGCCGCCGCACGCCGACGCCGCCAGCGCACGGAGTGATCCCCTCGGGGGCTGCGCGTGCGGAGACGCGCATGCACAGCCCCCGAGCGGTACCTGCGGCTCGAGATCCGCAGGTGCTCGACACCTCCGCGCAATAGGCTGTGCACATGGCACACCGCGACGACATCGAATGCTGGCTCACCGACATGGACGGCGTGCTCGTCCATGAGAACGACGCCATCCCCGGCGCGTCCGAGATGCTCGCCGGGTGGGAGCGCAACGACATCCCCTATCTGGTGCTGACCAACAACTCGATCTTCACTGCGCGCGACCTCTCGGCCCGCCTGCGCTCGAGCGGACTCGTCGTGCCCGAGGAGCGCATCTGGACCTCCGCGCTCGCCACCGCCGACTTCCTCGCCCAGCAGCTGCCGGGCGGCTCCGCATTCGTGATCGGCGAGGCCGGCATCCTCACCGCACTGCACGAGGCCGGGTTCATCATGACCGAGACCAAGCCGGACTTCGTGGTCGTGGGCGAGACCCGCAACTACTCGTTCGAGGCGATCACCAAGGCCATCCGCCACATCAACGCGGGCTCGCGCTTCATCGTCACGAACCCCGACGCCACCGGCCCCAGCGCCGAGGGACCGATGCCGGCGACCGGCGCGATCGCCGCGCTCATCACCAAGGCCACCGGCAAGGAACCGTACGTGGTCGGCAAGCCGAACCCGATGATGTTCCGTTCGGCGCTGAACAAGATCGGCGCGCACTCGAAGAAGACCGGCATGATCGGCGACCGCATGGACACCGACATCGTCGCCGGCATCGAGGCAGGGCTGCACACGATCCTGGTGCTCACCGGCATCAGCGATCAGGCCGAGATCGAGAAGTACCCGTTCCGCCCCGATGAGATCGTCGACTCGGTCGCGGATCTGCTGCCCACCGTCACCGGCACGATCCCGACGCTCGACGAGGACTGACATGGGCGCACTCGACGAGGGCGAGCGGCTGACGGCAGCGGATGCCGCGGCCTGGCGCGCCTGGCTCGAGGAGCACCACGAGCGCACCGCGGGCGTCTGGCTGCTGGATGTGCGCAGACGAAACGTCGAAGGTCTCGACTACGAGGATGCCGTGCGGCAGGCGCTCTGCTTCGGGTGGATCGACGGGCCGGTACGCACGTTCGAGGGCGTCAGCGCGCAGTGGTTCTCGCCGCGCCGTGCGAACAGCGGCTGGGCGGCGACGAACAAGGCGCGGATCGTGGATCTCGAGGCCGCAGGGCTGCTCGCACCCGCCGGCATCCGGGCGCTCGACGTCGCCAAAGCCAACGGCGCATGGGAGATGCTCGACGGACCAGAGGCGGGGATCGAGCCGCTCGAGTTCGCCGCAGCGCTCGACGCCTCCCCTGAGGCGCGGGCGAACTGGGACGCGTTCCCGAGGTCGGTCAAGAAGTTCGGCCTCACTCAGATCGCGATGGCGAAGCGTCCCGAGACGCGCAGCGCCCGCATCGCCAAGATCGTCTCGGATGCCGCAGAGGGGAAGCGCCCATGAATCAGTCCGACGTGCTGTTCCTGGTGGTGTTCCTGATCCTGCTGAGTTCGCTCACGGTGTTCATCGTGCAGTTCGTGCGTTCACGCCGCCGGGGCTCGGACGAGGGCGACGGTCGCGCCGGGTGGTGGGAAGGCCCCTGGGACGACGACGAGCGTCGCCCGCGCTGACATCCCGGCTGCAGATACTGCTGCAGATACGGCCGATCAGGACCGCAGCGTCAGGCTCGTGACGGCGGCGACCGGTTCCGGCAGGCGCAGGGGTCCCGCTCCCGGGGTGATGGTGCCGAGGATCCGCGGGGCGCTCGCGCCGGTTCCCCCTGGGATCACCGCGGCGACACCGTGCATCGTGCACCACCCGATCAGCGCGAACAGCACGGCTTCCTTGTTGTCGGCCGAGGCACCGAGCTCGTCGGCGAGCACCACATCGACCTCGGGCAACGCGGCGCGCAGCCCCTGCATTATCAGCGGGTTGCGACATCCGCCTCCCGAGACCGCGAGGTAGCCGATGCCCGCTGCACGCACATCCTGCGCGACCGTCCGCACCGTGAGCTCGGTGAGCGTGCGCACCAGGTCCGGTGCCGAGATCTCCCGTCCGGACAGGTGTGCGCGCACGTAGTCGAGGTGGAAGTGCTCCTTGCCGGTGCTCTTCGGGGCGGGGAGCGCGTAGTACGGGTCGGCGAGGAGGGCGGCGAGCAATGCCTCATCGACGGCGCCGATGCGGGCGATCACGGCATCCTCGTCGTAACCGAGATCGTTCAGCCCCTGGTCGACCACCACGGCATCGACCAGCGCGTTCGCGGGACCGATGTCATAGGCCGAGATGCCGTCGCCCACGATCGTGATGTTCGCGATGCCGCCCAGGTTCAGCGCGGCCGAGGTGCCCGCACGGCCGCGCAGCAGCAGCTCGTCGAGGAACGACACCAGCGGGGCACCGTGGCCTCCAGCGGTGATGTCGCGGATGCGCACGTCGGAGACGACCGGAGCGCCGACACGCTCGGCGATCCATGCCGGCTGCCCGATCTGCAGGGTGCCGAGCGCGTGTCCGGCGTCGACCCAGTGGTACACGGTCTGGCCATGCGTGCAGACCGCATCGACTCCCCCGACGGATGCCGCGGCCGTGGCGGCGACCTCGGCGAACGCCTGGCCGATCAGGGTGTCGAGCTCGCACACCTCGGCGAGCGTCGTCTGCGCCGGCGGGAGCGCGGCGACGAGACGTGCGCGGAGTTCCGGGGCGTAGGGGATGCTGTCTTCGAGCAGCACGGCACCGTGGAGCGCCCCGTCAGTCTCATCGAAGTCGACCACTGTGACGTCGATGCCGTCGTGTGAGGTGCCCGAGAGCAGGCCGAGTACGCGCATGCGCAATCCTTCCGTCGTCTCCCCCGAGCCTACGGCGTATTTGTTAGGAACGTGTACGGAATGGTTCTCTTCTCTGCACCGCCCGCCGGATCGCATGAGTCTCCACAGCCTCCGGCACGAGCGTTCTGTGCGCCCCGCCCCGGCCCCCACTTCGGGTAGTTTCGCTGGTGTCCACCCCACTCCGAGAACAGAATGGAGGCATGTTCGTGTCCGCAGAGATCGTCGCGATCGTCATCAGCGCGCTCGGCATCGTGCTGACACTGGGGACGACGATGCTCGCGGGCTTCGCGTGGTGCGTACGGCGCATCGATGCCGTCGACGAGAAGCTCTCCGTCCGCATCGAAGGGCTCGACCACCGACTGACCGCCCGCATCGACAAACTCGACCACCGACTGACCGCCCGCATCGACGAACTCGACCACCGACTGACCGCACGCATCGATACCGTCATCGATGACACGACCGCCCTCAAGATCGCCGTCGCGCGGTGGGAGGGTCCGGTACGACATCTCGTCCTGCCCGGCCACTGATAGCGGACGGCGGACTCAGCGCCCGGAGTCAGCGGATGATGAGCGCCGCGGCGCCGATCAGCGGTCCCTCGTCGCCCAGTCCCGACCGCACGACGCGGGCTCGCCGCGAGTACTCGTGCGCCGCGCTCGCCGTGAGCGCATGCTGCACCAGATCGATGTAATCCGCGGAGACCCGCGAGAAGCCCCCGCCGATCGCGACCATGTCGAGGTCGACGAGGGTCGCGGCATCCGCCAGCGCCTCGCCGACAGCCTTGGCCGAGCGCTCGATGGCCGCACGGGCGATCTCGTCGCCCGCCGCGGCATCCTTCGCCAGGTCCTCACCGGTCGCACCGGTCCAGCCCTGCTGCTGCGCCCAGGTGGCACTCGCGGGGCCCGAGGCGATCTCCTCGAGTGTCAGGCCTCCCTCACGGCGCACCTGCCCGAGGTGTCCGGCGTTGCCGGTGGCACCCGGGATGTAGGCGCCGTTCGCCACGAAGCCCCCACCGACTCCCGTGGACACCACGATCGACAGCGACGCGCCCGCGTCCTGCGTCGCGCCGAGCCAGGACTCGGCGAGCGCGAGCGCACCGCCGTCGTGTCCGAGGATCGTCGGCACCTCGCGACCCAGGATGTCGGATGCCGCCGCGCGTACCGCGTCCGCGAGGCCGAAGCCGCGGGCGAGGGGCATGTTGACGGGCATGATGGCGCCGGCCGCGCGGTCGATCGGGCCGGCGCTGCCGACGCCCGCACCGACGATGTCAGCGTCAGCGGGGGCAGCGGCGAGCGCATGGGCGACGATCGCCTGGACCGCCGCAGTGAGCGAATCGACCGTGGCCTCACGTCCGGTGCCCTGCCTGCTACGGCTGCCCTCCACGAGCACGCCGTCCTCGCTCACGAGGGCGGCCTCCATCTTCGTGCCGCCCACATCGACGGCGAGTGCGTAGCGCGTCACTGCGGGTCGAGTCCGAGGTCGTCGAGGTCGAAGGCGGCACGCCATTCGAGACCCTCGGCTTCGATCGCGGCCTGCGCTCCGGTCTTGCGATCGACGATCACGGCGACGGCGACGATCTCGGCACCCTCACGGCGCAGCGCTTCGACGGCCTTGAGTGCGGACTGTCCGGTCGTGGAGGTGTCCTCCAGCACCACGACGCGCTTGCCCTTGACGTCCGCGCCCTCGATCTGGCGGCCGCGGCCGTGATCCTTCGGTTCCTTGCGCACGACGAACGCGTCGAGCGGGCGCTCGGTGGCGACCGAGGCGTGCAGCACGGAGTTCGCGATCGGGTCGGCGCCGAGCGTGAGGCCGCCGACCGCCACGACGTCCAGATCTCCGATCAGGTCGAGCATGATGCGGCCGATCGCGGGCGCGGCCCTGTGGTCGAGCGTGAGCTTGCGCATGTCGACGTAATACGTCGCCTTCTTGCCACTGGAGAGGGTGAAGTCGCCGTGGAACACCGCCTCATCCTTGATGAGGTCGAGAAGTGTCTGGCGGTCTGCGTCGAGTGCGGTCACGGCATCCAGTGTAGAAGGCGCAGGCTTCGTGTTCCGCGGGAAGTCTGCGTGTCCGACGCCGCAACTCCGCTGTCCGACGCCGCAACTAGGCTGGAGGCATGCGCTTGGCCACCTGGAACGTCAACTCCATCCGCACCCGTGTCACCCGCACCGTCGAGTTCGCCGTGCGCGAAGACATCGACGTGCTGGCGATGCAGGAGATCAAGTGCAAACCGGAGCAGTTCCCGTACGCGCCGTTCGAAGAGGCCGGCTACCACGTCGAGGTGCACGGCCTGAACCAGTGGAACGGCGTCGCGATCGCGAGCCGTCTGCCGATCACCGATGTGCGCACCGCGTTCGACGGGATGCCCGGCTTCGCGAAGGGCCATGAGGGTCCGGATGCTCCGCTCGAGGCCCGCGCGCTCGGTGTGATGGTCGAGGGCGTGCGCGTGTGGAGCCTGTACGTGCCGAACGGCCGTTCGCTCGACGACCCGCACTACGCGTACAAGCTGCACTGGCTCGAGGCGCTGCGCACCTCCACGGCCGCAGAGCTCTCGGCGAACCCCGACCTGCCGCTGGCCCTGGTCGGCGACTTCAACATCATCCCGTTCGACACCGACAACGGCGACCCCGACATCGTCGAGGGCGTGTCCACCCACGTGTCCCCGGCCGAGCGCCAGGCGTTCTTCGCCTTCCAGGACGCGGGGGTCACCGATGTCGTGCGCCCGCTGCTCCCCGAGGGCTACACGTACTGGGACTACCAGCGGCTCAAGTTCCCCCGCAACGAGGGCATCCGCATCGACTTCGTGCTGGGTTCGCGCACGCTGTCCGACGCCGTATCCGGCGCATCCATCCACCGCGAGGAGCGCAAGGGCGAGCAGCCGAGCGATCACGTGCCGGTGGTCGTCGAGTTCGACCTGGCCGGCGCCGATGCAGACGACGATGATCTGCCCATGATCTTCTCGTGACGCATCGATGAAGAGCTGCGCTGTGACCCCTCGACAGGTTCAGGGCCCCAGGGCATGACGCTGCGGCTGATCGCGACCGATCTCGACGGCACTCTCCTCGACCCGTCGTCCGCCGTCACGCCGCGCACCCGCGCCGCACTCGATGCCGCCCGCAGCCGCGGCATCCACGTCGTGCCCGTCACGGCGCGACAGCCGATCGGCCTGCGTGCGATCGCCGCCGACGCGGCATTCGACGGGTGGGCGCTGTGCAGCAACGGCGCGTATGCGATCCACCTCATCGACGGCCGGATGCTGTTCGCCGAGGAGCTCCCGGCCGAGACGATCCGCACGCTCGCCGCCGCGCTGCACGCCAGCATCCCCGGCTTGCTGTTCGCGAGTGTGCGCGAGGGCGGCGAGACGTTCGTCGCCCAGCACGGCTACGCCGAGATCGCCGACCTCTCAGACCACAAGCGGGACCCCGCGACGATGGGTGGCGTGCCGCTGGAGCAGGTGCTCTCGGCCCCGAGCCTGAAGTTCGTGATCCGCCACCCCGAGCTCGCGCCGGCTGCCCTGTTCCAGACGCTGAAGGACCTCGGCCTCACGGGCTTCGAGGCGACGCTCTCCGGCGCCCCGTTCGTCGAGGTCATGGCCGAAGGCGTCACCAAGGCCACCGGCCTCGCCCGCCTCTGCACCCACCTCGGCATCGATCGCACCGAGGTCGTGGCGTTCGGCGACGCCCTCAACGACGTCGAGATGCTGCGCTGGGCCGGGCGAGGCGTGGCCATGGCCGACGCGGAGCCCGTCGTGCAGGACGCGGCCGATGAGACGGCGGCGTCGAACGGTGACGACGGGGTGGCGCGGGTCATCGAGCGACTGCTCGGCTGAGCCGTCCGGCGCGGCGAGCTATCCGAATGTGAACGTCAGCGGGATGGGCGCGCACGTACCGTCGGTCGCCGTGAGCGTGCCCGTGATCACACCGGGCCCGAAGCTGACGTCGGGTTGCACCGCGAACGTCGCTCCCACCGGAACAGTGAACGTGATGCTCCCCTCGGTCGCCGAGGCTGCGGAGTACGACGCCGGCAGACCATTCACCGTTCCGCTGCCGTCCGGTGGAAGAAGGTAGGCGGAGTCGAAAGTCGCCTGGTCCTCGACCGTCACACCATTGATGTTCGTCGAGGTCTGCAACACCAGCGTCACGACCTGCGCGGTGGAGCTGGTGTTCTCGACGAAGGCGCCCTGCGGGTTCGCGGCGGTGAGCTGGTAATCGGTCCCACAACCGGCCAGCGCCTGACTGGCCGCCGCCAGCGGGGTCGCCGCCGTCAACGCGACGACGGGCACCGCCCATGCGGAACCGGCGATGAGTGTGCGCCGGCTGATTCCGTCTCCACCTGATTCTTCACGTGTCATGCCTGTCGTCCTTCTCGGGTAAATGCTGTGTCGTTCGGGGAACTGCTGTGTCGTTCGGGCGACTGCTGCGAGGTCTAGGAGTCGGCGTTCTGTCCTGCGACCTGATCGGGGCCGTTCTCGACGGCTTCCTCGGTCATGAACAGGAATCCGAGCGAGTTGCCGTCGGGGTCGTCGAGGTCGCGCGAGTACATGAAGCCGTAGTCCTGCGCCGGCTTGGGCTCGGCGCCACCGGCTGCCAGCCCCTTGGCGAGGATCTCGTCGACGTCGTCGCGTGAGTCGCAGCTGAACGACACCGACACCTGAGCGACCTCGTTCGGGTCGGCGATCGGCTTCTCGGTGAACGTGGCGAAGTACTCACGCCGGAGGATCATGAAGAAGATGTCCTCCGACCAGACGACGCACGCGGCGTTCTCGTCGGTGAAGAGCGGATTGATCTCGCATCCGAGCGCCGTGTAGAACGCCATGCTGCGCTCGAGATCATTGGTGGGCAGATTGACGAACACCTTGGTCACGGTGGCTCCCCTGTCAGCGTGCGGCGCCGATCCCCGTCGGTCCCCTGAGGTGATATTCGCAAAGGATGCGCGGCCGGTCAATCCTCTGTTTCGGGGGAATCTCCCCCACGGGACGGATGCCGCGGCGCCTCCTCCGCCCTACGGTGGGAGGATGCCGTTCACCCGCACGCCGACCGACCGCGACCGCCGCAATGACCTGCTGCTGGCCGTCGTCCTGTTCGCCGGAGCCGTCATCAGCGCGGGGCTGTCGTCGATCGCCCAGATCTACGGCGACCAGCAGGCTCCCCTGTGGACCGCGCTGATCTATGCCGTCGTCGTGACCGCTCCCCTCGCGTTCCGTCGCCGCTGGCCCGGCATCGTCGCCGTGGTGACCTCGACGGCCTACTTCGTCGCGGTGAGTGTGAAGGTGCCGGAGCTCTACGTCGGCAACATCGCGATGTTCATCGGCCTGTACTCGGTCGGCGCCTGGATGAACGACCGCCGCCGCGCCATGATCGTGCGCACCGCGATCATCATCGGCATGTTCGCCTGGCTGCTGATCACCATGTACTACGAGGCGATCAAGCAAGCCGATGAGGCGGATGTCGTCGCCGGGGCGTTCTCGCCATACATCGCCTTCATGATGCTCCAGATCATGCTGAACGCGCTCTACTTCGGTGGGGCGTACTACTTCGGCGAGCGCGCGTGGGCGTCAGCGGCAGAGCGCACGGTGCTGGAGCAGCGCACGATCGAGCTGGAACGCGAGCGCGAGGTCACCGCGGCGCAGGCCGTGGCGCTGGACCGAGTGCGCATCGCCAGGGAGTTGCACGACGTCGTCGCCCACCACGTGTCGGTCATGGGGGTGCAGGCGGGAGCCGCGCGCCTGGTGATCGACCGGGACCCTGCGGAGTCGAAGCGGATCCTGACCGGGATCGAGTCCTCCGCGCGCGATGCGATCAGCGAGCTGCGACAGCTGCTGGAGACGCTGCGCACGCCCGGGGGTGACACGACGGAGCCGGCATCCACCCTGACTCTCGAGGACATCGCCGAACTCACCGCCTCCTCCACGGATGCGGGACTGCCCACCGCGTACACCGTGATCGGCGACCCGGTGCGCGTGCCATCGGTCGTCGCCGTGAACCTCTATCGCATCGCGCAGGAGTCGCTCACGAATGCCCGCCGTCACGCCGGAGTCGGAGCGACCGCTGATGTGCGGGTGCGCTACGACCACGACGGCGTCGAGGTCGAGATCGTCAACACCGGTCGCACGGTCGGCCAGCTCCGACCAGGGCTCGGGCAGCTCGGCATGCGCGAGCGCGCGATCGCCTCTGGCGGCACGATCGAGGTGTCACCGCGCCCGCACGGGGGACTGCGCGTGCGGGCGCGTGTGCCGCTCTCCCCCACCACGAAGGAGCATGCATGACCTCCTCCCCCATCCGCGTGCTGCTCGTCGACGACCACGCGATGCTCCGTGCCGGGTTCCGCACGATCCTCGAGACGCAACCCGACATCACGGTGGTCGGTGAAGCGGCGACCGGGGCGGATGCGGTGGTGCAGGCATCCGCTCTGCACCCCGATGTCATCACGATGGACGTGCAGATGCCCGACATGGACGGCATCGAGGCGACCAGACTCATCGTGGCCGACCCCGAGGTGGCCGCCGCGATCGCGATCGTCACGACCTTCGACCGCGATGATTACCTGCACAGGGCGCTCGAGGCCGGAGCCAGCGGGTTCCTGCTCAAGAACGCCGACGCCGAGGACCTGATCGCCGCCGTGCGCGCTCTCGCCGCCGGCGACGGGATGCTGGCCCCCGAAGTCACGCGCCGGGTGCTCGCCCGGTTCGCCGCGACCCCCGGGCCCGTGGCCCCCACCGCCCCGGTCGCCCCCGCGCCTGCCGGCCCCGTGACCGTGCTCGCCGAGCCGCTCACCGAGCGCGAAGCCGAGGTGCTGGCGCTGCTCGCGGACGCCCGCAGCAATGCCGAGATCGCCGGAGCGCTGTACATCGGCGAAGCCACGGTGAAGACGCACGTCTCGCGCATCCTGCAGAAGCTCGGTGCACGCGACCGCGTGCAGGCCGTCGTGTTGGCGCACCGTCTCGGGCTCGCTTAGCGATCCACGGAACGACCCCGCCCGGGCGCTAGCCTCGGAGCATGCCCGGCACCACTCCCCTATCCCGCCCGATCCTGGCGGGCATCGTCACGGCCCTGGTGGGCTTCACGAGCTCCTTCGCCGTCGTCCTCACCGGGCTCAGCGCCGTCGGGGCCACGGCCGCGCAGGCCGCGAGCGGACTCCTCGCCGTGAGCCTGACGATGGGGCTCGCGTGCATCGTGTTGGCATGGCGGTATCGGATGCCGATCACCGCCGCATGGTCCACTCCCGGTGCCGCGCTGCTCGCCGCGACCGGGACAGTGGACGGCGGATGGTCGGCCGCGGTCGGCGCCTTCCTCGTGGCCTCCGCGCTGATCCTGCTGACCGCACTGTGGCCCGCGCTCGGTGCACTGATCGCCCGCATCCCTCCCTCGATCGCCCAGGCGATGCTCGCCGGCGTGCTGCTGCCGCTGTGTCTCGCGCCGATCACCGGCATCGTGGCGAACCCCTGGGGTGTCGTTCCGGTCATCGTGACCTGGCTGGTCTTCGCCCGCTTCGCGCCGCGGTGGGCGGTGCCTCTGGCGTTCGTCACGGCGACCGTGGTGGTCGCCGTCTCCCTCGTGCAGGAGAGTGCGCCCGTCGATCCGTCGCTGCTGGTGCCGCGCTTCGAGCTCACCGCGCCGACGTTCACGGTCGGCGCGCTGATCGGGCTGGCGCTGCCGCTGTTCATCGTGACCATGGCATCGCAGAACGTGCCCGGCGTCGCCGTGATGCGCAGCTTCGGATATGAAGTGCCCTGGCGCCCGGCGATGCTCGTGACCGGCCTCGGCACTGCGCTCGGCGCCCCCGCCGGAGGCCACGCGATCAACCTCGCCGCCATCAGCGCTGCCCTCGCCGCAGGGCCCGACGCCGACCCCGACCCGCAGCGACGCTGGGTCGCGGGAGTCTCGACGGGCGTGTCCTACCTCGTGCTGGGCGGATTCTCGGCCGCCTTCGCCGCACTCGTCCTCCTCGCCCCCGAGGCCGTGATCCCCGCGGTCGCCGGCCTCGCCCTGTTCGCCGCCTTCGGCTCGTCGGTGCAGCAGGCGATCGACGACCCCGGCGAACGGCTCCCCGCGGTCGTGACGTTCCTGGTCGCGGCATCCGGCGTCGCGGTGCTCGGCATCAGCGCCGCGTTCTGGGCGCTCGTCGCCGGTCTTCTGGTGCGCACGGTGCTGCACGCCGGGCGGCACTGAGCTCCCGCCGGGTTCGTCGAGTGCACGGCTTCGCGTCGACTGCACGACATCCGCGCGTGGGTACGTCGTGCACTCGGCAGCATCCCGTGCACTCGGCAACAGCATCCGCCGCACGGGTGATGCGGGAGAGTCCGCCACAGGGGGGATGCCCGGACGAGGGCATCTCCGTAGCGTGGGGGCATGACCACTGGACCCCTCGAATTGACGGGCATCACCAAGAGCTACGGCTCTCGGCGCGTGCTCGACGACGTCTCCTTCACCGTGACCCCCGGACGCCTGACCGGCTTCGTCGGCGGCAACGGCGCCGGCAAGACCACGACCATGCGCATCGTGCTCGGGCTGCTGTCAGCCGACGGCGGGCGGGTCGATCTGAACGGCACACCGCTCACCACGGATGACCGCCGCCGCTTCGGCTACATGCCGGAGGAGCGCGGCCTCTACCCCAAGATGAAGGTGCTCGAGCAGATCGTCTACCTGGCGCGGCTGCACGGCTTCGGCAAGGTCGAGGCCACCGCGCGGGCGACCGAACTGCTCAGCGAACTGGGCTTGGGCGAACGCCTCGACGACACGATCGAGTCCCTCTCCCTCGGCAACCAGCAGCGCGCGCAGATCGCCGCCGCTCTGGTGCACGACCCTGAGGTGCTCATCCTCGACGAGCCGTTCTCCGGCCTCGACCCGCTCGCGGTCGACGTGGTCGCCGGCGTGCTGCAGTCCAGCGCCGCGAAAGGCGCGGCCATCCTGTTCTCCTCGCACCAACTCGATGTGGTCGAGCGCCTGTGCGACGACCTCGTCATCCTCGCCGGCGGCACGATCCGCGCCTCCGGCTCGCGCGACGCACTCCGCTCCGAGCACGCGGGCAACCGGTACGAGCTGGTCTCGGCGGGCGACGCCGGCTGGCTGCGCACCGAACCCGGCGTCACCGTCGTCGACTTCGAGGGCGGCTACGCGCTGTTCGACGCCGACGGCCCCGACACGGCGCAGCGCGTCCTGCGGTCCGCCGTGGAGCGCGGCGACGTCGCCAGCTTCTCCCCCAAGCATCCCTCTCTCGCCCAGATCTTCAAGGAGGTCATCCAGTGAACCCTTCGACAGGCTCAGGGACCCAGCGCGCCACGCAGACCTCGAACGGCATCTGGCTCGTCGCAGAGCGCGAGATCGGGTCGAAGCTGCGCAGCAAGGCCTTCATGATCTCGACCGGCATCCTGCTGCTGCTCGCCCTGGTCGGCATCCTGCTCTCCGGATTCGCAAGCAACAACAGCGCCGAGGAGAAGATGCCGGTGGCGGCGACCTCGCAGACCGAAGCCGCCGTATCGGCCCTGCCGAACGTCACCGTCACCGAGGTGTCCGATCAGGCCGCGGCCGAGGAGCTCGTGCGCTCCGAGAAGGTCGACGCCGCCGTGATCCCCGGTGACGGACCCGCGGGCTACACGGTCATCGCGCTGAAGGATGCGCCCGGCTCGCTCGTCTCGGCGCTGTCGCAGTCGCCGGATGTCGTGATCCTCGACCCCGCGACCACCAACCCGCTGCTGCGCTACTTCATCGCGATCGGTTTCGGCCTCGTGTTCATGATGGCTGCGGCGACCTTCGGCGGCACGATCGCGCAGAGCGTCGTCGAGGAGAAGCAGACGCGCGTCGTCGAGGTGCTGCTGTCGGCGATCCCCGCCCGCACCCTGCTCGCCGGCAAGGTGATCGGCAACACCGTACTCGCGATGGGACAGATCCTCGCTCTCGCCGCGATCGCCACGGTCGGGCTGATCATCACGGGTCAGAACGAGATCCTCGCCACCCTCGGGGCGCCGATCATCTGGTTCGCGGTGTTCTTCCTGTTCGGGTTCATCCTGCTCGCGTCGATGTTCGCCGCCGCGGCATCCATGGTCTCCCGCCAGGAGGACATCGGATCGACCACGACCCCGATCACCATGCTGATCATGGCCCCGTACATCCTGGTCATCGTCTTCAACGACAACCCGTTGGTGCTGACGATCATGTCGTACGTGCCGTTCTCGGCTCCGGTCGGCATGCCGATGCGCCTGTTCGTCGGCGAGGCGCAGTGGTGGGAGCCGCTGCTGAGCCTCGTGATCCTCTTGGCGAGCTGCGTGGCCGCGATCGTGATCGGGGCGAAGATCTACGAGAACTCGCTCCTGCGCATGGGCACGCGTGTGAAGCTCAAGGACGCGCTGCGCGGCTGACGCGCACGTCAGACACGAAACCCCCTGTCGCGGCCTGCGGCAGGGGGTTTCGTCGTCATCGCTCCGTGCTCAGATCACGCCGTCCGTCAGCCCGGTCGGGTTGCCGAAGCGGTGGTTCGTGATCGACACGGCCTGCTCGTGCAGGAACGGCAGCATCTCCACCCGTCCGGCACCCGTGACGGCGTGCGACCAGACGGCCACGTCCGGGCTTCCGCCCAGCGCGGCGAACAGCGCAGAGGCGTCGCCGCCGACCAGACGCACCCGCTGCCAGCTGCTCTGGCCCTTCGACACCGCCGTGGCGTAGTTCTTGGCCCACGCGGCGTCCTTCTCATGCTTCACGGTCACGCCCTGTGCGCGCAGCGCCTTCTCGACACCGCTCGGCAGGCTCGCGGCCGAGACCGTGAACGGGCTGCCGCTGCGCAGGGCCGCGGCGAGCACGCGCACGCTGTCGACCAGCGGCGCGTCCTCCGACAGGCGCACGTCGACGGCGACCGGACGGTAGCGGAACAGGTTGCGCTCGACGCCCAGCCCCGACTTGTCGGAGACGGCGCCGAACTCGGTGGTCCAGGCGCTCTCATCGGAAGCAGCGGCCCGCCGCAGCCAGTCGCTCTGCGCGCCGTCGAGCTCGCCGTCGGCCGCACGCAGCAGCCCCTCGATCGCGGGCACCATCGCTGCGCCCGGCACCGCAGCGGGGAGCTCGGATGCCGCCCACTCGCCGAGCCCGAAGAGGTAGTTCGGGCCACCGGCCTTGGCACCGGCGCCGACGGCCGAGCGCTTCCAGCCGCCGAACGGCTGACGCTGCACGATCGCGCCGGTGATGCCGCGGTTCACATACAGGTTGCCGGCCTCGACGCGGTCGAGCCAGGTGGCGACCTCTGCGGAGTCGAGCGAGTGCAGGCCGGCGGTCAGGCCGTAGTCCACTGCGTTCTGCAGGCGGATGGCCTCGTCGAGGTCTTTGGCGTGCATGATGCCGAGCACCGGTCCGAAGAACTCCGTCATGTGGAAGTACGAGCCCTCGGCGACCCCGGTCTTCACGCCGGGAGTCCACTGCTTCCCCTCGGCGTCGAGCTTGCGGGGCTTCACGAGCCACTTCTCGCCCTTGCCGAGCTCGGTCAGCGCGGCGAGCAGCTTGCCGTCGGCGGGCTCGATGATCGGACCCATCTGCGTGCTCGGGTCGTCGGGCAGGCCGACGCGCATCGAGGCGACCGCGTCGACGAGCTGCCGCTCGAACCGGCGCGAGTCCGCGACCGAGCCGACGAGGATCGCGAGGGATGCCGCGGAGCACTTCTGCCCTGCGTGACCGAAGGCGCTGCGGGCGACGTCGGCGGCGGCGAGGTCGAGGTCGGCCGACGGCGTCACGATGATCGCGTTCTTGCCACTCGTCTCGGCGAGCAGCGGCAGGTCGGACCGGAACGAGCGGAACAGCTGCGCGGTCTCGTAGCCGCCGGTGAGGATCACGCGGTCCACCTCTGGACTCGCGACCAGGCGGGTGCCCAGGTCGCGCGAAGCCAGGTCGACCAGGGCGAGCAGATCGCGCGGCACCCCGGCGGCCCACAGCGCCTCGATCATGACGGCTCCGCAACGCTGGGTCAGCTTGGCGGGCTTGATGATCACGCCGGAGCCGGAGGCGAGTGCGGCCAGCACGCCACCGGCGGGGATCGCGACGGGGAAGTTCCACGGCGGGGTCACGACCGTGACCTTCGAGGGGATGAACTCGGCCCCCGACACGGTCTCGAGGTCCTTCGCCCGTTCGGCGTAGTAGTGCGCGAAGTCGATCGCCTCGCTGATCTCGGGGTCGGCCTCGGCGAGGGTCTTGCCCGCCTCGTGCGCCATGATCTCGAGCAGCCGGCCGCGGCGTGCGGAGAGCTCGTCACCTGCGCGGTGCAGCACGGCGGCGCGCTCGGCGGCGGGAAGAGCAGCCCACTTCTCGGCCGCTGCGGTGGCGGCGGCGAAGATGCCGTCGAGCTGCGCGGTCGTCTCGACGCGTGCGGCGGCGATCGCATCGACACCGAGGGTCGTGTGCACCGACCGCTGCAGGATCGCCCGGCCCCAGGCGCGGTTGGCGCCGAGTGCGGGGTCGGTGTCGGGCTGGTTGTGGAACGCGGTCGTCGGGGTGGCGGCATCCGCTTCCGTCGCGCGGTTCTGCACGCGGTTCGAGGCAGGCACAGAGCGATCGGCCTCGAGCCCGGCGAGCGACCGCTCGAAGCGCTCCCGCTCGCGGGTGAGCAGCGTCGGGTTCGAGGCGAGCTCGAAGACGGCCGACATGAAGTTCTCGGAGCTGGCGTTCTCCTCCAGGCGGCGCACGAGGTACGCGATCGCGACGTCGAACTCCGCCGGGTTCACGACCGGTGTGTACAGCAGCAGGCGACCGACGTCCTTGCGGACCGCCTCGGCCTGGCCGGTCGCCATGCCGAGGAGCATCTCGTACTCGACCAGTGAACCGCCGTCGACCCCGCGCGCCTGCGACAGCAGCCACGTGTACGCGATGTCGAAGAGGTTGTGGCCGGCGACGCCGATGCGCACGGCGTCCAGGCGCTCGGGCGTCAGCGCCCAGTCGAGCACACGCTTGTAGTTGGTGTCGGAGTCCTGCTTGGTCGAGTAGGTCGCGAGCGGCCAGCCGTGCACGGCGGCGTCGACGTGCTCCATCGCCAGGTTCGCGCCCTTGACGACGCGCACCTTGATCGGCGCTCCGCCCTTCGCCCGCCGCGCTGTCGCCCACTCCTGCAGGTGCTGCATCGCGCCGAGGGCGTCGGGGAGGTACGCCTGCAGCACGATGCCGGCTTCGAGGTTCTCGAGTCCCGGCTGGTCGAGGATGCTGGTGAACGCCGCGATCGTCAGGTCGAGGTCGCGGAACTCCTCCATGTCGAGGTTGATGAACTTCGCCTTGCCTGCGGCCTCGGAACGTGCCGCGAGCTCGTACAGCGGGGTGAGGCGGGTCACGACGTCGGCGACGGCCTCATCGAACGACCACATCGACAGCTGGCTGACCACGCTGGACACCTTGATCGAGACGTAGTCGACGTCGTCGCGGGCGAGGAAGTCGCTGGTGCCCTGCAGGCGACGTCCGGCCTCGCGCTCACCGAGCACGGCCTCGCCGAGCAGGTTGAGGTTCAGGCGGTTGCCGCTCTTGCGCAGCTTCGCGATCGCCGGGCCGAGCTTGGCGGGCGTCGCGTCGAGCACCAGGTGGCCGACCATCGCGCGCAGCACCCGGCGGGAGATCGGCACCACGACGCCGGGGAGCTTCGGGGCCATGAAGCCACCGGTCTTGATCGCGCTGCGCAGGTACCAGGGCAGCAGCGTCGGGGTGATCTCCGAGATCTCGGCCAGCTTGCGACCCGCGACGCTCAGGTCTTCGGGGCGCATGACACCGTCGACGAAGCCGACCGTGAAATCGAGTCCGTTCGGATCCTTCAGCACCTCGGCGAGGCGCTGGGCGGCGGGCTCGACGGGGTGGGTCTCGCTCTCGGTGAGCCAGCGCTGCACGACGGCGGCGACGTCCGAGGTGCGAGGGGTGGTGTCGACGGCAGTCATCGGCGGGGAACCTCCAGGTCGGGAGCGCACACCTCGGGATCGTGTGCGGCTGGATCATTGTCATCCGCGACGGTAGGCTCCGTCTATCAACCGATTCGAGTGGATTCTGTTCACTCAGACTGAACATGTTTCCCCGACCCGGAGGGATCCCGCGTGCTCGACGTCAACCGCCTGCGGATGCTCGTGGAGCTGAGTCGCCGCGGCACCCTCTCGGCCGTGGCGGACGCCCTCTCGTACAGCAAGGCCTCGGTGTCGCAGCAGTTGAGCGCGCTGGAGCGCGATGTCGGCGTGCCGCTGCTGCGCCGGGTCGGCCGTGGCGTGCAGTTCACCCCGCAGGGCAACGTGCTGGTGGCCGAGGCGATCGGCATCCTCGATCAGCTCGAGCACGCCCAGGTCGCGGTGGCGGAGTCGCTGACCGAGGTGACCGGTACCGTGCGCATCGCGGTGTTCCAGTCCGCCGCGCACTCGCTGCTCCCCCGCGCGCTCGAATCGCTCAAGGACGATCATCCGGCGCTGCGCGTCGAAGTCACAGAGTGCGATCCCGAGACCGGGCTGGTCGGCGTCTCCAGCCGTGACTTCGATCTGATCCTCGCCGAACAGTACCCCGGCGTCACTCGTCCGATCCACGCCGACCTCGACCGCGTCGCCCTCGCCCACGACGCGATCGCCCTCGCTCGCCACCCCGGCACGCCCGACACCACGGATGCCGTCGCCGCCCTCTGGTCGACGCGCGAGCAGCCGTGGGTGCTCGAGCCCGCCGGTACCGCATCACGCGCCTGGGCCGAGCAGCTGTGCCGCACGGCCGGCTTCGAACCGGACGTGCGTTTCGAGGTCGCCGACCTCACCGCGCATGTGCGGCTCATCCGCGCCGGACTCGCCACCGGGCTCCTGCCTGAGCTCGTCTGGGCGGGCGAGAACCCCACGGTGGCGCTCACTCCTCTTCCGCAGCAGCCGCGGCGCGAGATCTTCTCCTCCGCCCGACGGGTGTCCGCCGCGGCCCCATCGATCCGCGCGGTACGCCGAGCCCTGGCATCCGCCGCCTCGCACAACCTCCTCGACTGACACTTCCGTGTCACGCAGGGCCGGAGATCGTCATCTTCCGTCATCCGGGAACAGAGCGGGAATATGCATGCACATGCATCCGTTGAGTCCCGTGTAGCCGGACGAAGGAGTCCGATCCACTCCTTCTGAAAGGCACTTCCGTGAGCACTCCCGTGATCGACCGCACCGCCCCGACCGAGCACCCCGTCCTCGACGTCCTCGCCGGACGCTGGAGCCCCCGCGCCTTCGATGCGCAGAACACGATCGACGAGGGCAAGCTCGCCACCGCTCTCGAGGCCGCCCGCTGGAGCCCGTCCGCCAACAACTCACAGCCGTGGCGCTTCATCGTCGCCCGTCGCGGGACCGCCCTGCATGCGCAGGTCGTCGATTCGCTCGTCGGGTTCAACCAGACCTGGGCAGTGAACGCCGCCGTGCTCGTCGTCGCGATCGCCGAGACCGCGACCGCGGACGGCACCCCGATCACCCACGCCTTCTACGACCTCGGCCAGGCCGTCGCCCACTTCTCGGTGCAGGCGCACCACGACGGTCTGCTCGTGCACCAGATGAGCGGCTTCGACCCGGAGGTCGTGCGCGAGTTCGCCGACCTCGATGAGCGTTTCGTCCCCGCCACCGTCTTCGCCGTGGGCGAGTTCGGTGATGTCGAGACCCTGCCCGAGGTGCTGCAGGAGCGCGAGGTCGCCCCGCGCGTGCGTCGCCCGATCGCTGAGACGGTCATCCTCAGCGCCTGAACCACCCCCACACGCGAAGAGCGCCGCCCCGGACTTCCGGGGCGGCGCTCTTCTGTTTCAGCGAGGTGGAGGACTCAGTCCTCGATCAGTTCGGCCTCGATCACGTCGCCGTCGAGATCCGGCCCAGGGGTGGTGCTGGTGAGCACCAGGCCGGACCCATCGGCCGCCATGTCGACCCGCACCGTGTCGCCATCGCGCACACCGCCCGAGAGCAGCGCGGTCGCCAGCTTGTTCTGCACCTCGGACTGGATCAGTCGCCGCAGCGGACGCGCACCGAACATCGGGTCATAGCCGCGCTCCGCAAGCCACGACCGCGCATCGGGGGTGACCGCGAGGGTGAGTCGGCGGTCGCGCAGCCGCGTGTGCAGCTGGTCGACCGACAGCTCGACGATCTGTGCGAGGTCGTCTTCGCTGAGCGCCTGGAACATCACGATGTCGTCGAGACGGTTCAGAAACTCCGGACGGAACGCCTGCCGCACGAGCGCCATGACCTGATCGCGCTTCTCGTCCGGCGCGAGCACCGGATCGATCAGGATCGGCGAGCCGAGGTTCGACGTCAGGATCAGGATCACGTTCGAGAAGTCGACCGTGCGGCCCTGACCGTCGGTGAGTCGGCCGTCGTCGAGCACCTGCAGCAGCACGTCGAACACTTCGGGGTGCGCCTTCTCCACCTCGTCGAGCAGGATCACGCTGTACGGGCGACGTCGCACGGCCTCGGTCAGCTGACCACCCTGCTCGTAGCCGACGTACCCAGGAGGAGCACCGACGAGGCGCGAGACGGAGTGCTTCTCGCCGTACTCCGACATGTCGATGCGCACCATGGCGTGCTCGTCGTCGAAGAGGAACTCCGCCAACGCCTTGGCCAGCTCGGTCTTGCCCACACCGGTCGGGCCGAGGAACAGGAACGAACCGGTCGGCCGACCGGGGTCGCTGATGCCGGCACGGGAGCGGCGCACCGCATCGGACACCGCCTTGACGGCATCCTTCTGTCCGATGAGGCGCTTGCCCAGCTCGGCTTCGAGGTGCAGCAGCTTCTCGGACTCGCCCTGCAGCAGGCGTCCGACGGGGATCCCGGTCCACGCCGCGATGACGCCGGCGATGTCCTCGTCGGTGACCTGCTCGTTGACCATGCGGCCCTCGTCCGGTTCGGACTGCTCCGACCGCTCCGCCTCGATCAGCTCGCGCTCGAGCGCCGGGATGTCGGCGTACAGCAGCCGCGATGCACGCTCGAGGTTGCCCTCGCGCTGCGCCCGCTCGGCGTCGCTGCGGGCGGCATCGAGCCGCGTCTTCAGGTCGCCGACGCGGTTCAGCGATGCGCGCTCGCGCTCCCACCGGGCCTGCAGCTCGCCGAGCTTGGCCTCTTCGGTCGCGAGGTCGGCGCGAAGGGTGGCGAGGCGCTCCTTGGAGGCCGCGTCCTTCTCCTTCTTGAGCGCGAGCTCCTCGAGCTTGAGACGATCGACGTGCCGCCGCAGCTCGTCGATCTCGACCGGCGCGGAGTCGATCTCCATGCGCAGCCGCGAGGCGGCCTCGTCGATCAGGTCGATGGCCTTGTCTGGCAGCTGTCGCGCAGGCAGATAGCGGTTCGACAGGGATGCCGCCGCCACCAGAGCACCGTCGGAGATGGCGACCTTGTGGTGCGCCTCGTAGCGCTCCTTGAGTCCGCGCAGGATCGCGATCGTGTCTTCGACCGTCGGCTCTCCCACATACACCTGCTGGAAGCGGCGTTCGAGGGCGGCATCCTTCTCGATGAACTCGCGGTACTCGTTGAGCGTGGTGGCGCCGATCAGGCGCAGCTCGCCGCGGGCCAGCATCGGCTTGAGCATGTTGGAGGCCGCGACCGAACCCTCGCCGCCACCGGCGCCCATCAGCACGTGCAGCTCGTCGATGAAGGTGATGACCTGCCCGTCGGACTCGGTGATCTCCTTGAGAACCTGCTTCAGACGCTCCTCGAACTGGCCGCGGTACATCGCACCGGCGACGAGCGCCGAGATGTCGAGGGTGATCAGCTCCTTGTCCTTGAGGGACTCGGCGACGTCTCCTGCGACGATGCGCTGGGCGAGACCCTCGACGACCGCCGTCTTCCCGACGCCGGGCTCGCCGATCAGCACCGGGTTGTTCTTGGTGCGGCGGGTGAGCACCTGGCTGACGCGTCGGATCTCGCTGTCACGCCCGATCACGGGGTCGAGCTTTCCCTGGCGCGCGCGGTCGGTGAGATTGATACCGAACTGCTCGAGGGCGGACTGCTGATCTTGGTTCTGCGGACTGTTCTGCGGGTTCGTCATCTGTCCCTCCTGAGGAGACTCCTTCTTGCCGGATCCGCCCGACCATCGGCCGAACGGTAAAAGTTGAGTTATGTTGACTCAAGTTTAGCAGGCGGTGACCCCGCGGGCAATGCCCCTCGAATCAGCGCGCGGCAAGCACCGAATCCCAGATAGCCGCCGCGACCTGGCGTTTTGTTCCGGACGACGCCGCCACCACCGCGCCTCCCGCTCCGATGATCTCGACCGCGTTCTCCGCACGCTCGAAGCCGTGCTCGGCGTCGGCGAGGTTCACTGCGAGCAGGTCGACGCCCTTGCGCTCGCGCTTGCGCCTCGCGCGCTCGCGTCGCTGCTCGGGGTCACGCAGCGTCTCCGCGGCGAATGCGATGATCGTCTGTCCGGCAGGCGCCCGCCCGTCGGCGCGTGCGGCGGCGAGGGCCGCGACCACGTCTTCGTTCTCGATGAGGTCGATGCGCGTGAGCACACCCTCCTCCTTCGTGAGCTTGTGGTCGGAGGCCTCGGCCGGGCGGTAGTCCGCAACCGCGGCCGCCATGATCACGACATCGGCGCGAGAGGCGGCTTCCTTCATCGCGGCCGAGAGCTCGGCGGCGGTCCCGACGTCCTGCACACGGATCGATGGGTGCGCTGCGGCGGCACGGACGGCGGACTCGACATGCGCGGCGACCAGCACGACCTCCGCGCCGCGTGCTGCGGCCTCGGCGGCGAGCGCTGCTCCCTGGCGTCCGCTGGAGCGGTTGCCGAGGAAGCGCACCGGGTCGATCGGCTCGCGCGTGCCCCCGGCGGAGATGGCGACGCGGAGACCGGCGAGATCCTGCGGAGCGACCACGGCCAGCGCGGCGGCGACGATCTCTTCCGGCTCCGACATCCGGCCCGGTCCTGTGTCCCCACCGGCGAGCTCGCCCTCCGCGGGGCCGACGATCTGCACGCCCCGCGAGCGGAGGGTCGCGATGTTCGCCTGCGTGGCCGGATGCCGCCACATCTCGTTGTGCATGGCAGGGGCGATCACGACCGGGGCCAACGTGGCCAGCAGCGTGGTGCCGAGCAGATCGCTCGCGAGGCCCGCGGCCATCGAGGCGATGGTGTTCGCGGTCGCCGGGGCGACGATCACCAGGTCGGCCGTCTGCCCGATGGCGACGTGACGCACCTTCGCGACATCGTCATGCACGCTCGTGGTGACCGGATGCCGGCTGATCGCCTCCCAGGTGGGCAGTCCGACGAAGCGCAGCGCGTCTTCGGTCGGCACCACGGTCACATCATGACCGGCCTTCGTGAGCAGGCGCACCAGGTGCACGGACTTGTAGGCGGCGATACCACCGGTGACTCCGACGACGATGTTCACATTCCGATTCTGCCGCAGCGGGGTCGCGCCAGGGCCGCTGTCTGTGCACGCTCCTAGACTGAGACGCGTGTGCACTGTCGTGATCGATGTCGAGGATGCCGGATCTGCACGACTTCTCGCGGTGCGCGACGAGGACCCGCAGCGCGAGTGGGATGGACTAGGCGCCTGGTGGCCCGAGCGGTACCCCGGGGTCACCGGCATCCGCGACCGCCGTGCGGGCGGTGCCTGGCTCGCGGTGAACGCCGCCGAACGGCGACTGGCCGTGCTGCTCAACCGTGCCGACGTGGGCGACCTGACCGAGGACCGGGCGGTCTCCCGAGGGTCGCTCGCACTCGAGTCCGTCGCAGGTCGCTCACCCGCGGGGCCGCTGCCCATGCACGGCTTCAACCTGCTCGAGGTGCAGCCCGAGGGCGCGCGAGTGCTTTCCTGGGACGGCGTCGCCCTGCGAGAGACCCCGGTCGACGCGGGCACCCACATGATCGCGCACGACGATCTGGATGACGACGCGACGCCGCGCATCCACGCCTGGCTGCCCCGGTTCCGGGCTCTCGGCCCCGCAGCGGCGAGCCCGGAGTGGGCGGAGGAGTGGATCGCGCTGCTGGCCGAGACCGCCACCCTCTCCCCCGAGGACGACAGGGCCATCATCCGCGACAACCGTCCCCACGGCTATCCCACGCAGTCACTGCTGTACTGCGTGGCATCCGTCACAGGCGCGGGCGTCGAGGTGCACGACCGCGCACTCCCCTCGCCCGCACACTGGAGCGACTGACCGCCTCCCACGCCTCCGAGGTAGCCCGCGACTGCGTAGTCATGTGCCGCAGCGCCTCCGTCTACGATGGGAGTCCCGGACGGAAGAGGGAGACCATGCCGCCCAGATCACGTGGAGTGACGAGCATCGACGTCGCCAAGGCAGCAGGTGTGTCGCAGACGACCGTGTCGCGCATCGTCAACGGCCACGAGGGGGTGTCGGAGCGCGTCCGCACCAAGGTCGAGAACGCCATCCAACAGCTGGGATACCGCCCGAACCTCAGCGCCCGCAGCCTGGTGACCAGCCGTACGCACACGATCGGCGTCGTGCTCGGCGACCCGCGCAACAGTTACTACGCGGAACTGCTGCACACGATCAGCGACGAGCTCACCCGCGCCGGGTACCGCGCCCTCATCCTCAGCGGACGCGCCGACACCACGGAAGACCTGGCGAGGACACTGTGGGAGACCAACGTCGACGCCGTGATCCTGACGACCACCCTGCTGCCGCCGGATGACGAGGGGCGCATCGTCTCTCTCGGCGTGCCCTCCGTCACGATGGGCCCCGGGACCGCCCCCGAGACGGCGACGATCTCGCCGGACAACATGGAGGGCGGGCGCATCGCCGGACGCCATCTGGTATCGCTCGGACACCGACGCATCGGAGTGATCGCCGGACCGCTGGGCGCGGCCTCCGTGCGCGATCGTCACGACGGCTTCCTGCAGGAGCTGGCTGCGGCCGAGGTCCCCTTCGACGACGACCTGCTCGAGGTCGCGGACCTCGACTACACCCGTGCGTTCGAGGCGACCACCCGTCTGCTGCAGCGCGCAGAGCCGCCCACCGCGCTGTTCTGCCACAACGACCTCGTCGCCTTCGGTGCGATGAACGCCGCGAAGGCGCTGGGTGTCTCGGTGCCGGAGGATGTGTCGATCCTGGGCTTCGACGACGTGGCCATGTCGTCCTGGGAGGCGTTCGATCTGACGACCGTGCGTCAGCCGATCCTGGAGATGGCGCGCGGCGCGGTCGAGATGACACTGGCGCTGCTGGCCGAGCCTGCGCAGGAGCGGGCGCATGTCGTGCTCCCGTGCACCCTGGTCGAGCGCTCGACGACCCGCGCACTCTGAGTCGGGCAGGAAGAGGATGCCGACTCAGGCCGCCGATTCCTCCGCGCAGGAGAAGCGAGCCCGGTAGGCGGTCGGGGTCAGGCCGAGCACGCGACCGAAGTTCTGCCGCAGCACGGCAGCCGAGCCGAAGCCGCACTCGTCGGCGACCTGCTCGAGCGGCATGTCGGTGCGCTCCAGCAGCCGCTGGGCATGGATGATGCGCTGACGGGCGAGCCACGCGGCCGGAGTCGCGCCGTATTCCGCCTTGAACCGACGGGCGAAGGTGCGCGGCGACATCAGCGCCCTGGCGGCGAGCTGATCGACACCGAGGTCATCGCGCAGGTGCGCCACAGCCCAGTCGGCCACGGCCGCGAGGGAATCGCTCGGCACCACAGGGATCGGGCGATCGATGAACTGCGCCTGGCCGCCGTCGCGCTGCGGCGGCACGACCATGCGTCGGGCGATGCGGTTCGTGATCTCGGCGCCCAGCTCCTGCCGGAGCAGATGCAGGCAGGCGTCGATGCCCGCCGCGGTGCCGGCACTCGTGATGATCTTGTCGTCCTGCACGAACAGCACGTCGGCGTCGATGTCGATCTGCGGGTACATCTGCGCCATGACATCGGAGTACATCCAGTGCGTGGTCGCCCGGCGCCCGTCGAGCACGCCCGCGGCGGCCAGGATGAACGACCCGCTGCACACGCTCATGACCCACGCACCGCGGGCGACGGCATCGCGGGCAACGTCGAGCAGCAGCGGGTCGATCCGATCCCAGTACCCCCGCGGGAGCGGGCAGAACACCACGAGGTCGGCCTCATAGGCGAACGAGAGGTCGTGCTCCACATTCACCGAGAAGCCCATCTTGGACTCCACGACGCCGGGCCGGGGCGCCACGATGCGGAAGTCGAAGTTCGGCACACCGTCATCCGACCGGTCGAGCCCGAAGGCTTCGCACGCCACTCCGAACTCGAACGGGGCGAAACCGTCCTGGATGATGCAGGCGACCGTCTTCATACGCACTCCCGGGGGTTTGGCAGTTTTCACACGATAGCAGTCATTTCTGCCACTCGTGGCCGATCGACATCGATCGTAGCGTTTCTGCCATGATACTCCTCATCGCACTCGCAGGCCTGGCGATCTGGGCGGCCATCGCCACCGTCGTCGAACTCCGCCGCGACGGCTACCGAGCCACACCCACGGACTGGAGCAGGGTCGTGGACCAGGATCCCCTGGTGTAGCGTCGGCTCATGGTCCCCTTCGACAGTCTGGTCGCCTTCGTCATCGCCTCTGTCGTGATCATCGTGATCCCCGGCCCGAGCGTGCTGTTCGTGATCGGCCGCTCGCTCGCACTCGGTCGCCGTGCGGGAGTGCTGAGCGTCGTCGGCAACGCTCTGGGCACGGTGCCGGCAGTACTGGCCGTCGCCTTCGGTGTCGGCGCGATCGTCGCCTCCTCCGTCGCCGCATTCACCGTCATCAAGATCCTGGGCGCGGCGTACCTCGTGTGGCTCGGCATCCAGGCGATCCGTCACCGTCACGACCACCAGACCGCAGAAGCACGGATGCCGACCTCTGCCGGGAAGCTCCTGCGCCAGGGCTTCATCGTGGGCGTCACCAACCCGAAGACGATCGCGTTCTTCGTCGCGGTACTGCCCCAGTTCGTCACTCCTTCCGCAGGACCGGTCTGGGCACAGCTCCTGATGCTCGGCCTGATCTTCCCGACCCTCGCCCTGGTGTGCGACACCGGGTGGGCACTCGCCGCCGGTGCCGCCCGCACATGGTTCGCGCGCTCGCCGCGGCGCATGTCGACGCTCTCCGGCACCGGAGGCGTCATGATGATCGGCCTCGGCGGCACCCTCGCGTTCACCGGCGCGAAGAGTTGACCCTCGCACACGCTGCTCGCCGACCGGCGGGACTACGCTCGACGTCATGAGCGAGCCGCAGCAGCCCCCTGTTCCGCCGTCCGCAGATCCGAGTGCCGCACCGCCCGCACCGCCCTCCGCCGCGCCGCTCGCCGCGCAACCCCAGTACCCGGCGCAACCCCAGTACCCCGCGCAACCCCAGTACTCGGCATCACCCCAGCACCCGGCATCACCCCAGTACCCGGCCGCAGCCCCCTATGTTCCGGAGCCCGCGCCGGCAGGCAACCCTCTCGGACGCGTGGCGCTCATCGTCGCCGCCCTCACGCTCGGCGTCTCGCTGCTGCTCTCGCTGCTGTATCCGGTCATCTACAGCGCCTCGACCTTCATGATCAGCATCTTCACCATCGGCACCGGCTTCGTCACGCTGGCCGGCGCCGCGACCGCCGTGATCCTCGGAGCGATCGCCGCCCGGCGTCCGGCGCCTCACCTGCTGGCAGGGATCGCGATCGGCATCGGTGCGGCGCTCGTGGTCGCCCGCGCGACCGAGTGGCTCTCGATGACGTTCTACCGCTTCTTCTGAGCGGGGCGCACCCGCACGACGCTCAGTGCGTCTCGGTGATCACCCGGTCGTAGACGTCGACCATCGCCGCGGTGCGCGACGACTGCCGGAAGCCTTCGACAACGGCGGGGAGCGGCGTCGGCGCCGTACCTGCGGCGATGTCGGTTGCGGCATCGCGCAGCGTGTGCGCGAGGGCTGCGATCCGCTGCGCCTCCTGCTCACGCGACCCCGGGGCAGCGGACGACTCCGCCACCGCCCACAGACCGCCGCCGAGCTCGGCGGCGATGTCGGGGTCGCAGATGACGGAGGGCGTGCCGAGGGTCGCGGCCTCGAACGGCGTCATGCCCTGCGTCTCGAAGCCGATCGAAGTCTGCACGAGCGCGTCGGCGGCCGCGATGCGCGCGAGCGTCTGCGGATAGGTGAGCCGTCCGGAGAACCGCACGTGCGGGTGCCCGGCGACGACCTTCTCGGCCGCGGCACGCTGGGCGCCTCCGCCGATGATCTCGAGCTCGGCATCCACCCCCGAGGCCACGAACGCCTCGAGGAACGGGAGCAGTCGCTTCTCGGGGCTCATCCGCCCGAGCCAGACGAAGCGCGGACGACCGGGTTCGCGCTCGGCCGGAGCCGCCGCGAGGGTGGCGTCGCGCACCGCGTCGTCGATGCCGTTCCAGATGACGTCGACCGGCGTGAACACGTCATTCTGCTCGAGCCGACGCGCGAAGTGGGTGGAGGGGGCCGTGACCGCCGACGCACCAGCGGCGAGGCCGCGCAGGAACGCCCAGCCGTCGGCGCCCGAGACCGGAGTACCGATGCCACGCATGGCCGCACGCCGCCAGGTGTTGAGCGCCGCGAGAACGGGCTTGTGCAGCGGAGTGACCGCGGCGATGCCGACGTCGACCCGGTTGTGCATCGTGTGCACGACCGGGATGCCATGGCGCTCGGCATAGCGGTGACCGATGTAGGCACCCCAGAAGTCGGCCTGCACGTGCACGATGTCGACCGGAGGGCGGTGCGTCATCGCGCGGTCGAGGAAACGGTCGGTCGCACGGCCCGGCCAGCTCATCGAGTACTCGCGGTCGGTCGTGATCGGCATCGACGGCAGATCAACATTCCCGGCCGGTCGCCCCGACGGCGCGACCGCACGCGGTCCGTGCATCTTCGGCGCCACGACGGTGACGGTGTGGCCGGCGCGCTCCAGGAACTCCCGCTGCAGCCGCATCGACACCTGCGCCCCGCCGAGCGAGTCGAGGTGCTGATCGCCGAAGAAGACGATGTGCATCGTCACTCGGGCAGGGGCTCGTCGCGGTACAGCGCCTCGAAGGTGTCGAGCGTGCGGTTGATGTCGTGGATCGCCACTCCGTCGAGGGAAGCCTGCTGCATCCGCTCGAACTCCGCGGGCTCCGCCGTCAGCACATCCGTCAGGCGGGCCGCGAGGGCATCCGCGTCACCGGGAGGGAACAGGTAGCCGTTCTCTCCGTCGTGCACGAGGTGCGGGAGCGCGACGGCATCCGCCGCGACGATCGGGAGCGCAGAGGCCATGGCCTCCATGGTCGCGATCGACTGCAGCTCGGCGATCGAGGCGATCACGAACAGACTCGCGCGCGACAGCAGAGCACGAAGCTCCTCGTCGCTGGTGCGTCCGTGGAAGGTCACGCGGTCGGCGAGTCCCAGCTTCGCGGCGAGAGACTCGAGCTGCTTGCGCTGGTCGCCGCCGCCGACGATGTCGAACGTGGTGCCGAGCGCCGGGTCGAGCTTGGTCATCGCCTGCAGGATGACCTCGACCTGCTTCTCGGCCGTGAGCCGGCCCACGAAGATGACGCGGTTCTGGTCGCGCGCCCCGAGCACCGGCGTGTACTGCGACGCGTCGATGCCGCAGCTGACCGGGATCACTCCGGAGACGTCGATCGAGCTCTCGAGGAAGTCCGCCGCACGCCGCGTGGGAGTGGTGATCGCGCGCGTGAGGTCGAGGGTGCGCTTGGCGTCGCCCCACGCCCACTTCAGGATCTGGTCGTCGACGAACTTCGGGAACGTGCTGTGGTCGAGGATGTTCTCGGCCATCACGTGGTTCGTCGCGATCACCGGGATGCCGCGTTCGTGCGCGATGTACGCCAGGCCGCGACCGATCACGATGTGCGACTGGATGTGCACGACGTCGGGCTTGACCTGGTCGAGGATCTTGCGGGCGTAGTGCTTGCTGCGCCACGGCCACACGAACCGCAGCCAGTCGTGCGGTGCCCAGCGCACCGACGGCAGACGGTGCAGCGTCATCGGCTCACCCTCGATCACCTCGGTGTGCGGCTGGGCGCGGCGGTAGGCCTGATTGGGCGCCACGACGTTCACGTCGTGGCCGCGCTGCACGAGACCGGCGGCGAGGCGCTCGGCGAAGCGGGCGGCGCCGTTGATGTCGGGCGCGAAGGTGTCGCAGCCGATCAGGATGCGCAACGGTCGTTGCCCGGTCTCGGGAGCACTCGGATCGGAGGAGGAAGAAGACATGCTGCCTTACGGTACGGCGGCCAAGGAAGGCCCTGGTCGGGGCGTTCGCCACTCTACCCGAGGGGTCTGCGCGCGCGACCCAGGCGTACCGGCATCCTCCAGGCTGACCCTCTAGCGTGGAGGCATGCGACTGACTGCCGACGCCGATCCCGCGCTGTGGATTCCCGTGACGGACTCGCTCGGATGGCGAGGACGCCGCCACCGCAAGGCGGCGATCCGGATGCTGTTGGGCCAGGCCAACTCGGCGCTCGGCGCGACCGAGCGCCCCGGTTCGCGTTTCGGCGCCTGGGCGATGAGCCAGGCCGCGCCATTCATGATGCGGCAGGCCGACGGCCGCGTGCTGGTGTGGACCTGGAAGGCGGAGCCCGAGCTCATCGTGGCCATGGCGACCGCGCAGCTGCTCACCCCCGACGTGCGCATCGCGCGGGCCTCGATGCCGATGGACTACGACGACACCGTCTCGTTCCCCACCCGCCTCGGCGTCGGCGAGAAGCTCGTCGTCCCGGTACCCGACTCCCCCACGGCACCGCCGTTCGCGACATACACCTGGGACACGGGCACGCACCTCGTGACCGTCACCGCGGTGTGCAGCGACCGGGAGCGGTTCGGCACCGTGATCGGGGCGCTCGACGAGCTGGCACGCAGCATCCGCATCGCCGACGACCTCACCGGCGGCGAGTCCCCCGACGTGCTGCGGCTTCCGCCGGCCTGAGCCGCCGTCGCCGCCGTCGCCGGGGCAGGCGATCACTCGAGCGTAGGCAGATTCTCCCGGAATCGTCCTACCTCCGCGCATTCACCTACCGCCGCGAACTCAGCCCGCTCCCTCAGTCCAGTCCGCGCTCCGCGAGCCATTCGCGCGCGACCTTCGCCGGCGCCCGCACGAGCCAGGCATCGGCGATGATCTCGGCCAGCCGATCGCGGTCCACCGCGTCCAGGGGCACGAGCAGACCGGGGTAGCCGTCGAAGTGCGGAATCGTGAACAGCCCCTCGGGTTCGGCGGCGAGCAGCGCCTCCTTCTCCTCCAGGCCGCTCACCCGCACCGCCAGCACCGGCCCCTCCGGCCAGGACCGTCCGAGCTCGTCGAGCTGACGCGAATCCGTCGCGCTCGGTCCGCGCATCCACGCGAACTGTCCGCTCTTCAGCCGCCATGCCGGCTGCCCGGTGTGCCCGCTCACACTCTCCGCTGCGCCGGGGAGTGCGAGGGCGATCTCGCGCACGTCATCGATGCCCGCCATCCCGACATCGTCCCGCACCCGTCCACCTGCCACAATGACCCCATGAACTCCGAGTGGGCCGCACCGGCCTCGCACCGCGACCTCCTCGACCGCGGCATCGCCGCCCGCAAACGCACGCCTCGCCGCGCCCTGGCCGAGCTGGCCGACGGCACCCGCGATCCCCTCGGCATCCTCGCCGCCCAGAATCGCGATCGCATCCCCGAGCTGGTCCCGTTGCGGGCGGAGCGGATGGCGGTGAGCCCCTTCACGTTCTACCGGGGAACCGCGGCGCTGATGGCCGCAGATCTGGCCGATGCCCCGCACAGCGGCATCCTCGTCGCATCCTGCGGAGACGCGCACGTGTCGAACTTCGGGTTCTACGCCTCGGCGGAGCGCAGCCTGATGTTCGACCTCAACGATTTCGACGAGGCGGCGTGGGCGCCCTGGGAGTGGGACGTCAAGCGACTCGTCGCCAGCATCGTCGTCGGCGGGCAGGCGTCCGGCCGACCGGATGACGTGATCGACGATGCCGTGCGCGGGGCAGTCGCCACGTATGCCCGGGGAATCGCCCGAGCCACCGAACTGAGCCCGACCGCACGCTACTTCACGCACTTCAGCGTCGAGTCGGCCAGAGGCCTGCTCGACAAGGCATCGCAGAAGGTGATCCGCGGCGCGGTCAAGCAGGCCGAGCGCCGCACCGGCGAGCGCGCGGTGCGGCGACTCACCGAGACGGATGCCGGGGGCCGACGGCGCTTCCTGCCCCAGGCGCCCACCACGACTCCGGTCGGCGCGGAGGTGCACCAGCTGGTCCATGACCTCGTCGCGCAGTACCGCCGCACCGCGAGCTCCGACATCGCCCTGCTCTTCGAACACTTCACCGTGAGCGACATCGCCCGACGGGTGGTCGGCGTCGGCAGCGTGGGCACCCGCTGCTACCTCGTGCTGTTCCAGGACGGCGAAGGCCACACCCTGCTGATGCAGCCGAAGCAGGCCTCGCGCAGCGTGCTCGTGGAGTATGGCCGCATCGCGCAGCCCGCGGCCCTGCAGGAGGTGATCGACGCCTCCGGCGAAGGCGCCCGCGTCACATCGATGCAGCGCATCCTGCAGGCGCTCTCGGATCCTTTCCTCGGGCACCTGCGCGGTCCGAACGCCGACTTCTACGTGCGGCAGTTCCACGACATGAAGGGGAGCATCGACGTCGAGGAGCTCGAGGACGGGCCGTTCATCACGTATGCCCAGGCGTGCGCGGCCACGGTCGCACGGGCACACAGCCAGTCCGTGACGGCATCCGAAGTGGCCGGCTACATCGGCAGCGGACGCGTGGTCGGGCAGGCGCTGCTCGACTGGGCGCGCGCCTACGCCGAGGTGTCGCTCGCCGACTATCGGGCCTTCCTGGCGGCATCCGTCGCGCCGTGAGGTAGGCGATCACACGGGCGTAGGCCGATCTGCACAGGATCGCCCTACGCCCGCGTATTCACCTGCCGCCAGAACTGGCTGGCTGGCAGGCAGCCTCAGACGGCGACGTCTCCCACCAGGTTGACCTTGATGCCCATGCCGGCGAACATCGCGGCCTTGGCGATCAGGGCCTTGTCGGCGGTCTCGGCGTCGGGCGCGTAGACCGTCTGGGCGTGGTTGGCCTTGTGGCGGGCCATGAACTGGTCGCGCGAGATGCCGTGCAGCACCACGTGGGCGATCGGCCACTCCGGGTTCGTCGCGTCCTTGCGGCGCTGGGTCTCCTCCGCCGGCAGCTCGACCACCGAGGCGCGGAAGATGTCGGCCTGCAGGATGCCGTCGGCGATGAAGACGCGCGACAGCACGAGCTCTCCGGACTTCGAGACACCGTTGATCGTGGCGCCGCCCGCCGGGAAGAACACGTGGCCCTGACGCCATCCTTCGGCGTTCTGCCATCCGCCCAGGTGCGAGGCGGGAACAGAGCCCGAGATCTCGTACACCCACACGAACTGTCCGTCGTAGTCCTCGCCCCAGCGCACGTCGTGCAGCGTGTTGTCGGGCACCAGGCCCATGGCGCGCCACACACGGTCGGTCACGAGCGCGTCGACCGCGACGCCCTCGTCGGCCTCGTTGAAGTGCGGGAACGCGCGGCCCTCGTGCAGCACGCGCGAGCCGTCGCGCGAGGTCACGGGAGGACGCTCGGTGGAGTTCAGGATGCCCTCGGCCAGGTCGGATGCCGGCACCAGGTCCTTCAGACCCTGCTGGTACTGGATGCCGACCGCGTCGAGGCCGAAGTCGTCGGCGATGCGGAGAGCGGCGATGTACATCTTCAGCTGCCACTGCACCTGCTCGCGCGTGAGCTCGGTGGCGGCATCCTCGCCGTAGATGAAGGTCATGCCCGCGTCGATCAGCCAGTCGTAGGCGGCATCCGCCTCGTCCTCGCCGACGTTCAGCATCTCGGCGTACAGCGCGGACTGCGACAGGCGCTCCTTGTAGATGCCCGTCTTGTTGAGCAGCTCGTCGTCGAAGATCGCGTTGTACATGCCCATGCAGCCCTCATCGAAGACGCCGATGATGGCCTTCTCCGCCAGGAGCTCGGCGGCGAGCGCCTCACCCAGCTGCTTCTCGGGGCTGTCGGGCAGCTCGGGCAGGCCGCGCACGTGCGAGGCATCGTGCGTGATGGCGCCGGTCTCGGTCCACTCCTTGATGCCGGCGCGGAACCACTCGTCGGTGAAGTCGACCGACCAGATCGTCGCGTACGGCTTGTCCATCTTGGTGAGGCCGGCGTTCAGACCGAGCAATCCGACGAGTCCCGGCCAGTCGCCCGCGAAGTTCGCGACCGTGAGGATCGGCCCCTGGTGCGTGCGCAGGCCGGCGAGCACATGATGCGAGTACTGCCACACGGCCTCGGCGACGATGAGCGGCGCGTCGACGGGGATGTTCTTGAAGACTTCGAGTCCCATGCGCTGGCTCGAGATGAAGCCGTGGCCGGTGGAGGGGTCGACGTCGTTGGCGCGGATGACGGTCCAGCCGAGGTCGTTGAAGACGCCGGTGACGCCCGCCTCGAGCTCGACCTGCACGGGCCAGCCGCCGGTATTGGCGGCCTCGCGCAGGTCGCCCGAGGCGATCAGGTACGCGGTCTTCGGTGCGGATGCCGGACGGGATGCCGGGGTCGGCAGTGTGTAGGTCATGATTCCTCCGTTGATGAAGTCGAGGGGCGGGAGTGGGGTGCGGAGTCTGTCGCCGCGCGCTGGTCGGCGGCGAGTTCGTGGACGACCTCCACCGTCGCCGCGTACAGGCGCACGTACCGGTCGAACAGGGTGTCGTAGGTCGCGCGCAGGGCAGCGTTCGGGGTGATGGTCTGCGCGACCGGGTTCCAGTCGGTGATGAGCGGTGCCTCGGCGTCGGCGGCGGTCGCGGTGGCGGCGAGGAACGCGGCGCCGTAGCTCGCGCCGATGGTCGTGGCCGGCACCTCCTGCACCAGTCCGGTCACGTCGGAGACGACCTGGAGCCACAGCTGCCCCTGGGTTCCCCCGCCGACCGCGACGATACGACGGATGTCGGCACCGGCCTCGCGCATGGTCTCGACGTTGTGCCGCACACCCAGCGCCGTCGCCTCGAGTGCCGCGCGATACAGGTCACCCCGGCTGTGCTCGAGGGTCAACCCGGCGATGACACCGCGGGCGTCCGGGTCCTGGATCGGCGTGCGCTCGCCGGCGAAGTACGGCAGCACCAGCAGACCGCGCGCGCCGGGGCCCGATGCCTCGGCCTCGGCGAGCAACTGGGGGTAGTCGGCGTCAGTGAGGTCCTTGAGCCAGGCCGTCAGGGCGCCGGAGGTCGAGAGGCCGCCGGCGAGGTTGCGCGTGCCGGGGAACACGCCGGCCGTGGTCCACATCGAGGGGGTGCGCAGCGTCTCCTCGCCGGTCGCCACGCTGTTCGTGAAGACCATGAACATCGTCGTGCCGTACATGAGCATGAGGTCGCCGGGCTCGTGCGCGCCGACGCTGACGGCCTCGGTCCAGGCGTCGATCGTGCCGGTGATCACCGGGATGCCCGCCGCGAGGCCGGTGAGCGCCGCAGCGTCGTCGGTGACGGTACCGGCGATGTCACCCGCCCAGGCGAGTCGCGGCTGCGCGATGGTCGCGGCGTACTGCTCCCAGAACGGCGCATGCCACTGCTCGTTCTCGATGTCGTACAGCGGCGAGACCTGGCTGGCCGACTGATGGTCGAGCACGTAGGCGCCGGTGAGCTTGCGAGCGAGCCAGGATGCGGGCATGAACAGTCGGCGCGCCCGCGCCCAGGCGTCCGGCTCCTCATCGGCGACCCAGGCGATCTTCGGGCCGCCGGCCTGCGAAGTCAGCGTCGAGCCGCCCACGCGGGTGATCTCCGCGACGCCGAGGTCGGCGGTCATCCGCTCGATCTGATCGCCGGCCCTGGTGTCGACGCCGTACAGGATCGCGGGGCGCACAGGCTCGTCGTCTTCATCCGCGAGCAGGATGCAGGGGCCCATGCCGCTCACGCCGACCGCGGTCACCTCGGCGTCGGGGTGCGCGCTCAGGAGTTCACGGGTGATCGAGACGAACTCGTCCCACCAGATCGCGGCATCCATCTCGACCCAGCCCGTGCGGGGGCGGGAGACGTCGTGGGCGCGGGTGGCCGAGGCGATGATCGCACCGTCGGCGGCGACCAGCACACCCTTGGTGCTCGACGTGCCGACATCCACTCCCAGAGTGCATCGCATGGCGTCCTCCTTGATCGCGCTGGCCTTCCGAAAGCGTAGCTGAAATCGATTTCATGATGCAAGCCCCGACGCGGCGATCAGAAAGAGGAGTCTCAGACGCGCACGGCGCTGGCGTGCTGCACCTCGCCACGCAGCACCACGGTGCGTGCGGGCTGGGCGTCTCCGCCGATGCGCTCGAGCAGCATCCGCGCCGCCGTGACCCCCATGTGCCTGGCGGGCAGGCGCACCATCGTGACCGCGGTCGGAGACAGCGTGGTGAACGGCAACGAGCCGACCACGGCCACCCCGAACTGCGGCGGCGTGAGACCCCGCTCGGTGAGCACCTGGATCGCCCCGACGCCAATGAGGTTGTTGCCGGCGACAACGGCATCCGGCGGTTCGGGGAGGTCCAGCAGCTCCTCCATCGCCGCGCGGGCGCCGTCGACGCGGAAGGTCGCGAAGCGCTGCAGCGCGCCGATCTCCGCCGACAGCTCTGCAGCGGCGAGTGCGGCCCGCCACCCGGCGGCGCGGTCGGCCGCGGTGTCGATGTCCTCAGGCCCGCCGATGTAGGCGATACGCCGGTAGCCGGCCTCGATCAGCGACTCGGTCGCCGCGATGCCCGCAGCCCTGTTCGCGATCACGACGCCGTCGACGTCATACCGGGTGGCGCGGTCGACGGCGACGACGGGACGCCCGGTGGAGAGGATGCTGTCGAGGTTCGTGGCCTCGGATGCCGTCGCGATGATCACGCCCGACATGTGCTCGGCGATCGCGATCTGCAGGTACGTCGCCTCCTTCTCGGTCTGCGAGTCGGAGTTGCACAGCACGACCGAGTATCCGGCCTCGGAGGCGACATCCTCGACCCCGCGCGCCATCTCGGTGAAGTACGGGTTCTCGATGTCGGGGATGACGAGGGCGATGACCTCGGAGCTCTGTGTACGCAGCGAGCGCGCCGTCCGATTCGGGGTGAAGTTCAGATCAGCAGCGGCTTTGCGCACCGCGGCGACCTTCTCGGCCGAGACGCTGGTGCCGTTGAACACCCGCGAAACCGTCGCCGGCGAGACACCCGCCCGTTCCGCGACATCGTAGATCGTCGTCATGGGCACTCACTGTAACCGATTTCAGTGTGACAGCGGAGGTCCGACCGGGCACCTGCGCGCATCGGATCTGACATGCTGAAGTCATGGAACCGGAGTTGCACGCATCAGTGGGCGACGTCGATGCGCGGCTGACGAGAGCGCGGAACTCCGTAGCTTCCTCGGCGGCGCAGATCAAGAACGCTCTGGGCAGCATCATCGCGCTGACCAGCACGCCACCCCCGGCGAATCAGCCGCTGTGGCGACGAGTCGACGTGTTCGCACGGGCGGATCTCAAGGAGCTCCTGAACCCTGACGCCCAGAGCGACATCGCCGCCTGCCTCCGCCTGCTCGTGTCCCTGCACAATCGACTCACCGATGCGCGCTGGGAGATCTCGACGGCGCGCGATACGGCGGGCCGCGAGATCCTCAGAGGCCGCGGGAGCGGCATCACCACTACGACGACGATCACGACCACGACCACCACCGAGTCGATCGAACTCCTGGCCGACGTCTTCACCACCGTCGCCGACGCGCTCGTATCCCTCGACACCCGGCTGACCGCGCAGACCGTGTTCACTGCGCCGCTGCCGATCTCGGTGCGCGCGTATGTCCGTGAGATCCAGGCCGCCACCGCCCGGATCTCCGCCCAGCCGGACGACGCCTGGACGTGGGAGTCGCACCTCGACGCAGACTGACGCGCTCGCCCCTGCTCGGTACGAGCCACGCTCAGATGGCGCGAGCATCCTCCTCTGCCGTGACCGCGATGTGCTCCTGCAGTCGGGTGAACACCGTATCCAGGCGCGCGCGCCCGTCATCGTCCACGGCGGGCAGCGGGGCACGGCAGTCGCCGAGAGGCACAGACAACCGGCCCCCGAGGTACTTGGCCGCACCGAAGACGCCGACCTCGACCATGCCCTCGACCGTGTCGTTGATGCGCACCTGCACCGCGCGCGCCCCGTCGAGGTCTCCCCGGGCGAAGCGGCGGCGCAACGAGAGGAACAGCTCGATCTGCAGGCTCACCGTGGTGCCGATCGCCCCGCGGGCGCCGATCGACAGCGCCGGCAGGTAGAACTCGTCGAACCCGTTCACGAGCGTCAGGTGCGGGTAGCGGCGGATGATGCGCTCGGCCCCGTACAGGTTGCGCGAGGTGTGCTTCACGCCGACCACCTGCGGCAGCGCGAGCAGCTCGTCGAAGCCGCCCTCGGAGATGTCGCGGCCGGTGAACTGGGGGATGTTGTAGAGCACGAAGGGCAGGTCGACCGCGTCGATCACGGAGCGGAAGTGCCGCACCACGTCGGGGGTCGAGTAGCCGTAGTACAGCGGCGGGATCATGGAGATCGCCGCGACTCCGGCATCCTTCGCGGCGGCGGCGATGCGGATCGCCTCTCCGGTCGACATGGCACCGACGTGCGACACCACAGGGACTCGCCCGCCGGCCGCGGCGACCGCGGTCTCGACGACGGCGATGCGCTCGCCCTCGGAGAGCAGTACGCCCTCCCCCGACGAGCCGCACACGTACAGCCCTTCGACCCCACGGCGGACGTCGCTGTCGAGCATCGTGGAGAGCGCGGCGTGATCGATGCTCTCGTCGGCGCGCATCGGGGTGACGGCGGCGGTGAAGAGGCGGTCGCCGAGCACGTCGGTCACCATGCGGTCCACCCTCCGTCGACGACGACGTTGGAGCCGGTCATGTACGCCGAGGCGTCGGAGGCGAGGAACACCAGGGCGCCGTTGTACTCGTCGGCCTCGGCCATGCGGCCGATCGGCATGCGCTCGATGTAGTTCGCCTGGAACTTCGCATCCTGCGTGTCGCGGCGCACACCCGAGGGGGTGAGCGTGTTGACGCGGATGCCGGCACGGCCCCAGTACGTGGCGCAATAGCGCGTGAGGTTGTACAGCCCCGACTTGGCGGCCGAGTAGGCAACCGGCTTGATGAACGGGATACCGGTGTCCTCGGCCTTGTACGCGTAGATGTCCTGCACCGGCGAGACCATGCCGTAGATCGAGCCCACGTTGACGATCGAACCGCCGACGCCGGCATCCCGCATCCGCCGGCCCGCGGCCTGCGTGACGAGGAACGTGCCCACGAGGTTGGTGTCGACGACCTCCCGGAACACCTCCACCGGGAACTCCTCGAACGGCCCTGACACCTCCGGCGGGGCGCTGGGCTGCGTGTCGAGCCCGGCGTTGTTCACGACCACGGTCGGCACGCCCCAGGTCGCGAGCACCCGGTCGAAGCCGGCATCCACGCTCGCCTGATCGGTGATGTCCATCGCGACCGCCAGCAGCCGGCCGTCGGGGTCGTCGAGTCCGAGGCGGGCAGCCGGGTCGGCCACCTCGCTGCGGGAGGTGACGGCGACGCGGGCGCCGCGTTCGTGCAGCGAGCGGACGAACTCCGCGCCGATCTGGCCGAAGCCGCCGGTGACGATCACCACCTTGTCCCGGACGGAAAACAGCGGATCGAGTACTTCAGACATAGAGGAGAACTCCAGATTGCAGGGCGTTCAGCCCTTGACGGATCCTGCGGTGAGGCCGGAGACGATGCCCCGCTGCGCCCACAGGAAGAAGATGATCGCGGGGAGCGCGAACAGCAGCGCACAGAACATCACGACGTTCATGGGCGTGTAGAACTGGCCGAGGAACGACGACAGCCCGACGGATGCCGGCCACAGGTCGGACGACGAGATGAACGTGTTCGCGAACATGAACTCGTTCCACCCGTCGAAGAACGCGATGACCGCGGCGGCCGCAATGCTCGGCATGATCAACGGCAGCACGATCGTGGTCAGGATGCGCAGGCGCGAGCATCCGTCGATGCGCGCCGACTCCTCGATCTCGTAGGGGATCTTGTCGATGCCGCTCTTGATGATGAACATGGCGACCGGCATCACGAACGCGGTGTCGGCGAGCACGAGGCCCCAGTGGCTGTTCAGCAGTCCCGCCCCCGCGAAGATCGCGTACAGCGGCACGATGATGAGCGCCTCCGGCAGCATCTGCGTGCTGAAGAAGATGAAGCCGGCGACGCCGCGTCCGTGGAAGCGGTAACGACTGAGCGCGTAGGCGGCCATGGTCGCGAGCACCAGGCTGAGGATGGTGGTGCCCGCCGCGATCACGAACGAGTTGCCGAGCCAGCGGAAGATCGGGATGTCCGAGAGGAACCCGCCCCACTGGCCGATGTTCTGGAACTCCGGGATCAGCGGCTGGCTTCCGCCGTACAGGGACGACTCGGTGCCGAGCGAGGTGCCCAGCATCCAGTACACCGGGAATCCTGCGAAGACCACGAGCAGGGTGATGAGCACGGCCTTGCCGAAGCTGCCGAACTTGGCGGCGACGCCACGACGACGCGGCAGATCGGTGGGGATGAGCGTGGTGGTCATCGCTGGCTCTCCTGACGTTCCTGGATCTGCTCGACGATGAAGTACACGACCGTGACCAACAGCGACAGCACGAGTCCGAGGGCGCCGATCGCCGCGGCGCGGCCGAGGTTCTGGTCTTGGAAGGCGGTGCGGTAGACGTTCACGACCAGAGTGTTCGTCACGTCGAGCGGACCGCCGCCGGTGATGAGGAAGATGATCTCGAAGCGGCGGATCGACCAGATCGTCATGAGCAGGGTGATCACACGCAGCGTCGGCATCAGGTGCGGAAGCGTCACTGCGAGGAACGACTGGAACCGCGTGGCGCCGTCGACCCAGGTCGCCTCGCGCAGCTCCTGCGGCACGCTCTGCAGCGCACTCAGCATGACCAGCATCACGAGCGGGGTGAGCTTCCACACGGTGGCGAGCGTCACGGCGAAGAGTCCGTACTGCGGATCGACCAGCCAGCCGTGCTGCCCCATGCCGAGCGCGGAGGTGGTGCGATTGAGGATGCCCTGCTCGTTGTTGTAGATCCAGACGAAGATCAGCGCCGCGGCCACCGTCGGCACGGCCCACGGGATCGTCGCGATCGCGCGGATGATGCCGCGGCCCTTGAAAGCGGTGTTCAGCAGCAGGGCGCCCGCGGTGCCGATGCCCACCGAGAAGACGACCGTGAACAGCGTGTAGAGCAGGGTCGTGACGACCGAGGTCCAGAACTTGTCACTGGAGAGCAGGTACTCGTAGTTCTCGACGCCGACCGGCTTGCCGCCCGCGGGGTTCACGAGCTTGGTCGCGGTGAACGACAGCATCAGGCCACGGATCAGCGGGAAGACCGTGAAGATCGCGAGGTACACGATCGCCGGGAAGAGGAAGAGGTAGGCGCCGTTGCGCTCGATGAAGCGCCCGACGGCTCCGCTGCCTCGCGGCCGCTTCGGCGGCGCAGCGCGAGGCGTCGACCGGGGCGCCTCGAGTGTGCTGGTGGCCATGCTGAGGTCCTTTCAGGAGTGGGGGCGAGGGGCGGGATGGGGGTTCCCGCCCCTCGGATGCGCAGTCGGGTCTGCGCCGCTCAGCCGAGTTCGGCTTCGAGGGACTTCTGCACCTCGGCGAGCGTGCTCTTCACGTCGCCGCCGTTGACACGCAGGTCCTCGACCGCGGTCAGCACCTCGCGCCAGATCGGCTTGCTCTCGGTCTCGAAGCCCTCGACCAGGGTCGACTTCGAGGTCTTCGCGGCCTCGAGGAACTGCGTGGCCCAGGGGTTGGCGGCCAGGAACTCGGCGTCGGGCTCGACGTCGGTCGCCATGGCGGAGGCGCCGAGGCCGGCACGGATCGCGGTCTGACCCTCTTCGCCGAGCACCCAGCGGACGAAGTCCTTCGCGGCCTCCACGTTGTCGCTGTTGGCGTTGACGGCGATGATGAGCTGCGAGTTCGATCCGGCGTTCGCCAGCGGGAGCGGGGCGGCCCCCATGTTCTCGCCGTTCACCACGTTGTCGGGGTTGCTGGTGATGGTGGTCGCGACGCCCGAGTTCTCGAACAGCATCCCGACCTGGCCCTGGCCGAACTTGGCGCGGAAGGTCGAGGCGTCATCGCCGATCGGCGCGACGCCCGACTCGAAGGTCTCGAGGAACGCCTCGACGGCCTCGACGTTCTCGGCCTTGTCGATCGTCAGCTTCTTGCCGTCGCTGAGCTCGCCGCCGAATCCGTAGATCCAGTTGGCCATCTCGAGCGTCCAGCCGTCGATCTCGGCGGTCTGGTGGCGACCCGCGAATCCGGCGATGCCGAGCTCGCTCTTGATGGTCTCCGCCGTGGTCAGGAACTCCTCGAACGTGGTCGGGACCTCGAGGTCGAGCTCGGCGAAGATGTCCTTGTTGTAGATGACCGTGTTGTAGGTCGGGCGCTCCCAGTTGAAGCCGTACTGGCCGTCCTGGAAGAAGCCGGCCTCGTTGGTGTTGTTGAGGCTGTCACCGAGCTCGTCGGCGATGTCGTCGAGCGGCTCCAGCACTCCGGCATCGACGAGCGACGCGAACTGGCTGTCCTGCAGGACCATGACGTCGGGGCCACCGCCGGCGCCGAGCTCGGTGCTGAGCTTGTCGGCGTAGTTGGCGAAGGGGATCTCAACCTTGGTCAGCTCGATGTTGTCGTTCGGGCCGGTGTAACCCTTGACGGCATCCCAGATGATCGGACCCTTGCCGTCTTCGAGGAACTGCCAGTTGGAGAACGTGAGCTCTCCTCCGGCGTCTCCCCCGTCGCCCGTGCCACCCGCGTCACCGGATGCGGAGCATCCAGCGAGGGCGATGGCGGCGACGGCGGCGATACCGGTGATCCGCAGTGCACGAGCACGGCGGGACGGGTGTGCGTGGTTCAACTTCACTGTTCACTCCTTTGGGCAGCAAGTTCTTTGCGACGATGCAGTCGATTTCTCCGACGGGTTACGTGAAATCGATTTCGCTACCGTAACCCGCCTGTTTGAGCGGTGTCAAGCAAAAATGGTTACGTAACTATTCTGATATCTGAAACCTACACGACGGGCCCGCCCGCCAGGTCGCGGAGAACTGCAGAATCACGGATGCAGGGGGCGCGAGGCATCCGAGATCCCGCAGATCTCCGCAGCGTCGCCGGTGCGCCCCGCCGAGTACGCTGAGGGGATGCCAGAGTGGTCGCAGACGGTCCCCGCCGCGGTTCGACGCGAACAGATCGTGTCGATCATCGAGCGTCAGGGGTTCGCCCGCGTACAGGAGCTGAGCCGCGCACTCAGCGTCTCCGAGGTCACGGTGCGCAGCGACCTCGATCTGCTCGCCGAGGAGAACATCATCCAGCGCGTGCACGGCGGGGCGATGTCGGGCATCAAGTCGACAGCCCACTCGCCGGACTACGAGCGCGCCCTCACTCGCGCCGTCACCGAGAAGCGGCGGATCGGCAATGCCGCCGCGGCACTCGTCGAGAGCGAGATGGCCATTCTGCTCGACGCGGGCACGACGACCCTCGCACTCGCCCGCGCCCTGCGAGCGCGAGAGGAACTGCGCGGCGTCGTCGTCTTCACCAACTCGCTCACGATCGCCCTCGAACTGGGCGTGGCGGAGCCGCACCACATCACCGTCGTCGTCACCGGCGGAACCGTGAGCTACAAGCAGCGCTCGCTGATCGATCCGCTGGGCGACATGTTCCTCGGCTCGGTGCACAGCGATCTGTGCTTCATCGGATGCAACGGGGTGTCGGCCACCGGCTTCACGAACTCGAGCCTTCCCGAGGTCACGATGAAGCGTCGCTACCTCGACTCGGCCGCCCGACGCATCGTCGTCGCCGACAGCTCCAAGATCGGCAAGAGTCAGATGATCCAGGTCGCGCCGCTCAGCCGTATCGACACCCTCGTGACGGGCGTCGAAGCGCCTCCGGCGGAGCTGGAGGCGCTTCGAGAGGCCGGGTTGACGATCGAGCTCGCCTGACCCGGATCCGATCTGACCGGGATCAGGCCCGTCCGGACGAGCCGAACTCGCGCATGCGCTGCGCGACCATCGCGCGGAAGCCGCCGATCGCCGGGCGCAGCTGTTCGCTCGGCTCGACCACGGCGGGGTTCTCCTGCAGGAAACGTCGCAGCTGCGCACTCCAGGCGAGGTGCGAGTCGGTGCCCTGATTGATCTTGCGGATGCCGGCGGCCACGCCCTGCGACTTCTGCGCCGGAGAGATCCCGTACGAAGGGCGCACCTCGCCGCCGTGCGCATTGATCACGGAGACGGCATCGGCCGGTACCGAGGAGGAACCGTGCAGTACGAGGAACGTCTCGGGCAGGCGGCTCTTGATCTCGGCGATGAGCTCGAGGCGCAGTCGTTGTCCGCCCGCGGCATCCGTGAACTTGACCGAGCCGTGGCTGGTGCCGACGGCCACGGCGAGCGCATCGACTCCGGTCTGCGCCACGAACTCGACAGCCTGATCCGGGTCGGCGAAGACGATCTCCTCGACGATGCCGCTGACACCCGCCTCCGCCCCACCGATGGTGCCGAGTTCACCCTCCACGCTCACGCCGGCGGGAGCCGCCGTATCGACGACGCGTCGGGTCGCGGCGACGTTCTGGTGGAACGAAGCCGGTTCGTCCGTGTCGGTCGACCGGGACGCATCGATCATGACGCTCGTGAATCCGTGATCGATGGCGCGCACGCAGTCGTCGTAGGTGCGGCCGTGGTCGAGGTGCAGCACGACCGGAATGTCGCTGTACTCCTCGACCAGGCCGCGCAGCCGCGTCCACCAGCGCGACTCGTCGTCGTAGGCCGACATGCCGGCGATGGACTGCACGATCACCGGCGAGCGCTCCGCCGTGGCGGCATCGAGCACGGCGATGGCCTGATCGATGCTCGACACGTTGAAGGCGCCGACGGCGTACTCCCCTGCCTCGGCTTCGGCGAGCGCGGCCCGCAGCGTCTGGAGTGTCATCCCGCGCCTCAGAGCGACTCGGTGATGCCGAGGGTGTCGTAGTCGAGCACGATCGGGGTGTCGGTGAGGGCGCGGGCGTAGGCCTGCACCTTCGCGGCCGACTCCACGGCCACGCTCGTCTTGAAGGCGTCGCGCAGGTTCGGGCCGACGGTCAGCAGACCGTGATTCGCCCAGACCACGGCGTTCAGGTCGCCCATCGCATCACACATGTGCTCGCCGAACTCGGTGTTGTTGCTGAGCTCGAACGGCATGATCGGCACGTCGCCCTTGGTGTAGATCACCATGTTGACCAGCGTGCCGAGGATCGGGGAACCCACGACCCCCCACACGTTCGAGTAGATGGGCTCGGAGTGCACGATGGCGTTCACATCCGGACGTCGCTTGTACACCGCCATGTGCACCGTGACCTCGCTCGACGGGCCGAGGCGACCTTCGATCAGCTCGCTGTCGCCGTTGACCAGCACGATGTCCTCCGGCGTCATCTTGTCGTACTCGAGGTCGGTGGGCGTGATGAGGAAGCGGTCCTCGACTCCGGGCACGCGGATGCTGATGTTGCCCTGCGTGTTGAAGTTGAGTCCGTACTGCATCGAGCGCAGGCAGTAGTCGAGGATCTCCCGCTTCGCGGCGGCGATGTCGAAGTCGACCTGCAGCGTGGTCTCGGTCATGTCATGTTCTCCTTCTGATGTGGCTGGGGTCGTGTGGCTGAGGGCGTGAGTTCAGGTGCGGATTGAGGGCGCGCATCGCTTCGTAGAGCGCGGTATACGCGGCGCGCTGACCGGCGTACCACCCAGCGAAGGCGTCGTCGGCGCCCGCACCGGCGGGCGTCGGGCCGGAGGGCTCGAGCCGCAACGGCGTCGGGTCTCCACCGATGCCGCGCAGCGCGAGCATGGCGGCACCGCGCGCCGAGGCATCTCTGCCGACAGGGGTGAGCGACGCACCGGCCGCGGCAGCGCGCGCGGCGAGCGCATCCGCGTTCTCCGCTCCCGCCCCGGTGACGTGCAGGGCGGAGACCTCGACGTCGTGTGCGCGCAAGGCGGCGATGATCTTGTGGAACTCGAACCCTGCCGCCTCGACGACCGCGCGGGCGAGCTCCGCCACCGTGGTGTCGAGGGTCACCCCGTGGATCGTGCCGCGCGCGGCGGGGTCGTTGTCGAGCGTTCCGGAACCTGCGAGGTACGGCAGCACGAGGAGCGCGGGAGGCACGTCGGAGAGTGTCCCGAACACATCGGCGACGTCTCGGTTCAGCAACCCGGCGAGCCATTCGAGCGCCCACCCGCCTGCCGCGGTACCCGCGAGCGTCACCCACAGTTCGTCGTCGACGCGATAGCTCGCGAACCCGGTACCCCCGAGTCCTTCGGGGCGCACGCGTGAGCCGACGGTCAGGCAGTCGCTCGACCCGAGTGCGATCACCGAGCGCACTCCGGGTTCACCACCAGCGCCGAGGAAGGCGGCGGCCTGGTCATGTGTCCCCGCCACGAGCGGAGTGCCCGGCGCGATGCCGAGAGCACCCGCGGCTTCTTCCCGTACGACCCCGATGACGCTGCCGGACGCCACCGGAACCGGCAGACGCTCGGCCCGCACCCACGGCGCCGACACCGCGGCCGCACGAAGGATCTCCGCGCTCCACTCCCCGCTGTCGACGTCGAGCATGCCGGTGCGCGCCGCCTGGCCCAGGTCGATCGCGGCGACACCGCTCCATCGCTCGGCCAGCAGGTCGCCGACGCAGCGGTAGCCGGCGGCTCCCGCCCAGGCGGCGTCGCCGGCCATGATCTTGAACAGCGAGAACATGCCGTGCAGCGGCTGACCGGTGATCGCCGTGAAGCGTCCCTCTCCCAGGATCTCGCCGACCGCGGCGGCGACCTCGGTCCCTCGGGTGTCCATGCTCACGGCGACCCGCGCCACGGGTGCGCCGGTCTCGTCTATCGGGACGACCGCTTCGCCGAGCACGCTGAAGCCGATCCCCTGCACCGGATCTCCGGCGGCGGCGGCCTGCTGGGCGGCGCGGCGAACCACGTCCTCCGCAGCCGTGATGATCTCCGCGGCTTCGAGCTCCACGCGGCCAGTGCCGTCTCGCAGCAGAGCGAGCTCCGCCGAGGCGGCACCGCGCACATCCCCGTCGGAGGCGAAGGCCACAGCGCGCACGCCGCTCGTGCCCAGGTCGAGTCCGATGACGCTCACTTGATCGCCCCCGAGAGGCCGTTCACCAGATACTTCTGGATGAAGAGGAACAGCAGCACGACCGGGATCGAGATCAGCACCAGGATCGCGAAGAGCGCACCCGGCTGCGAGAGGTACATGCCCCGGTACGCGAGCGGCACGAGGGTGAGCGGCTTGAGGGCGTTGTCACCCAGCGTCACCAGCGGCAGCAGGAAGTCGTTCCAGCTCATCATCGTCTGCCAGACCGCGACCACCGCGAGGGCCGGCTTGCCCAGCGGCAGGTAGATGCGCCAGAAGATCTGCCAGGCGCTCGCGCCGTCCAGCCGGGCGGCCTCGTAGGTCTCGAGCGGGATCGCGAGGTAGGAGGTGCGGATGATGATCACGGCGAACGGCAGTCCGAGCGCGGTGTAGACCAGCACCAACCCGAGGAGGTTGTTGTAGAGCTGCATCGACTGCAGGATCCGGAATGTCGCGACGACGATGCTCGACATCGGCAGGATCAGCGCGAGGATCAGGATGCCGAAGATCAGCGCTTTCAAGGGCACGCGCAGCCGGGCCAGCGCGAACGCCGTCATCGAACCGAGCAGACACACCAGAAGCACGGAGGGCACGGTGATCAGGAGGCTGTTGAGCAGGTGCAGCAGGATCGGGTTCTGGGCCCAGATCGTGAGGTAGTTCTTGATGCTGAACTCCTCGGGGAAGAGCCCGAAGAACTGGGTGCCGGGGTTGTTCGGCGGCATCATCGACAGCCCGATGACCATGATGATCGGCACGAGCCAGAGCACCGACAGGGGCACGAGCACGAAGTGGAGCCAGCCCACACGGCGACCGGGCGCCCCGTGACGGGATCGGGTCTTCGCCGCCTCCTTCGGGACGATCAGGTTGCGGGTCTCGTTCATCGCGGTCATTTCTCGTCTCCTGTGATGAATCCGGCACCGAACACCCGCACCATCGAGAGCGAGCTCACGACCGCGATCACGAGCAGCACGACGCTGATCGCCGAGGCGTAGCCCACGTTCTGCAACTGGAAGGCCTCGAGGAACGCGAAGGTCGGCAGCATCTCGGATGCGTGATTGGGACCGCCCTGGGTGAGCACGTAGACGAGTTCGAACGTCTTGAGCGAGCCGATGATCCCGAGCAGCACGAGCGAGAGCGTCGTGGTCTTCAGGAGCGGGAAGGTGATCCGCACCATGGTCTGGAATCCGCTCGCTCCGTCGATCCGCGCCGCCTCCATGAGGCTGGGGTCGATCAGCTGCAGTCCCGCGAGGTAGAAGAGCATCGAGAATCCGGTCCACATCCAGACGTTCACGAAGATCACGGCGAAGATCGCGGTCTGGGGGTCGGCGAGGTAGTTTCCGCCGAGGAACTCGAGCCCCGTGGCTTTGCCGATCTCCGTGAGCACGCCGTTGAACGGGTCGAGGATCCGCTGCCAGACGATGCCGACGACCACCGGCGAGAGGATCGCGGGGATGAAGAAGATCGCCCGGTAGATCGTGCTGCCCCGCAGCCCCTGGTTGAGGGCGACCGCGAGGAGGAAGCCGATCACCCCCTGCGGGATGATCGTCAGCACGATCCAGAAGGCCGAGTTCCGGAGAGTGATGAGGAACGTCGGATCCTGGAACAGCTCCAGGTAGTTGCCGATCCCGACTGCGGTGCCGACGTTCACGCCATCCCACTGCAGGGTGCTCGCCTGCACGTTGTAGAAGATGGGGTAGACGACGAAGACGCCGAAAAGGATGAGGGTCGGGGCCAGGAAGGCCAGTCCCACCAGCCTCTCTCTCGTCAGGATCTTCATGCGCGCTCCTCTCAGGCAGGGTTCGGGGATGACGCCCCGAACCCTGCACGAATCCGGTTGTTACAGAGTGTCCTGGACAGCCTGCACGGATTCCGCGGCCTCCTGCGGAGTGGCGTCACCGGTCGCGATCGCGGCCAGCGCGTCGGCGACCGCCTGGTCGAGCTTGGGCGACTCGAAGTAGCGCGACCACTTCACCTGGGGCAGCCACTCGTCGACGAAGAGGTTCCAGATCTGCTCCTGCTTCTCGCTCGTGAACTTCTCGGGAGCGAGGCCGGTCACAGCGGGCACGTCGTTCATCGTGTTGACGAGCTTCTGCGCGGCAGACCCGGCGATGAAGTCCGTGAGCACCTTGCACGCGAGCTCGGGGTTGGCGGTGTTCTTCGAGATGCCGAGGCTCACGTCGATACCGCCGACGAACTGCGACTCGGCAGCTCCTCCGGGAATGGTCGGGAACAGGAACGGCTCGTAGCCGGACATACCCTCCGAGAGGGGCGGGATGTCGGACTTGGTCGGGTCGGACTGCTGGATCCACCAGGCGCCGAGCGGGATCATCGCCGCATTGCCCGCCTCGAACTGGTTCACGGCCGAGGGGTAGGCATCGAGACCGATCGCGCCGTCCTGGGCGATGCCGTCGGAGAAGAGCTTGCTCCAGTATTCGAACGCCTTCACGATCGCGGGATCGGTCCATGCTTTGGTGCCGTCCTCCGCTTCATACACGGTGCCGGGCGAGACGTTGTTGGCGATCTGCAGGAAGACCACGTTGCGCAGCCAGGAGTCCTTGGCCGGAAGCAGGAACGGCGCGGCGTCACCGCCACTGAGGTCCTTCGTGGTCTGGACGAGTTCATCCCACGTCTTCGGAACGCTCAGGCCCGCCTCGTCGAAGATCTCGGAGTTGGCCCACAGGTTGACCGTCTGGGTGAGGATCGGCAGCGAGTAGAAGTTGTCGTCGCCCTCGGGGTTGCCCATCCGCGCCTGTTCGATGCCGATCGGGTAGAACTTGCTCTGCCAGTCGTCGCCCCAGGTCTCGGCCGCGCAGTCCTGCAGCGGCATCAGGTTCTCGCGGTACTGCTGGGTGAGCGCACCGGGCTGCAGGCCGAGCACGTCGGGCATCGTGTTCGAGCTCGCGCGGCTCTGCAGGTCGACGAGGTACTCCGGGTAGTTGAAGATCGTCGCGTCGATCTTCGCGCCGTCGTTCTCTGCCTGGAAGGCGTCGATCATCTGACGCGTGGTCTGTTCGATCGGGCTCCAGGAACGGAACGTGATCGCATCCCCCGACGCGTTTCCCGATTCCACCGGCGCCGCGCCGCCGGCGCATGCGGTGACTCCGAGTGCAGTGATGACTGTCGCCACTCCTGCCAGGCTCCTCTTGAGCTTCATCTGCAATCCCCTTACTTCGCTGTAAAAGTCCGCGGCGGATGCCGGCTGCGCTCAGTTTAGGTTTATTTGCGTATTGAGAGCCAGGATCACAGGGCACCTCGGGGAAAGTCTTTCTCCTTTTGTGTTTTCATATGCTTCTGCTTGCGTAAACGAAAGCGAGCGACCCTCGGTGGGCCGAAATGTCGCGGTCTCACGGTTTTCTTTCCGCAACACCCCGGGAACGACGGATGCCGTGACCCTGTCGGCCACGGCATCCGTCGTCGTGCGTGCAGCTCAGCGCTGCCCTGTTCAGCTCAGCCAGGCGGGGGCACGGCCGCGCAGCACGGCCCCGTCGACCGAGAAGCGGCCGGCACCGGTGAGAGCCAGGGCGAGGGCGGCGACGCCGAGCACGGCAACGAACTCGAATCCGCCGTCGCCGACCCAGAGCCCGGCTGGCAGATGCACCAGGATCAGCGCCACCGCCATGTCGATCGCGAGGACGATGCCGACCGGACGCGTGAGCAGTCCGAGGATGAGCAGGATGCCGCCGATCAGCTCGACGAACGCGACGACGGGCGCGGCGATCTCCGCCAGGGGCACGCCCATGTCGGCGAAGCTGCCGATGGTGCCGGGGATCGTGTACTCGAAGATCTTCTGCGCGCCGTGCGCGGCGAAGATCGCACCGACGACGACGCGGAGGACGAGGAGTCCCAGCGAGGCGGCGGAAGAGGGGGCTTTGGTGTTCGTCATGAGGAGTTCTTCCTTCGTGGCAGGACACCCGCGCGCCAGGCGCGGAGCAGGGTCGTTCCCTGATTCCACGCTAGGGAGGCGACCTTTCCCTCTCCTGTGCCCACTCCGGACCAGGGCCGGCCCGGCACTCAGCGGTGTGCGGCCACGACCTCGGCGACGGCGGTGCGCTCGGCATCCGTCGGGTCCGCGATCGCCATGCGGCAGTAGGTGTCGACCACGTCGAGCACGCGGTACGCCTCCTTCATGCGCGCCATGTCGCCGCCGATCAGCGACACCACGGCGTCGACCGCGACCTGCGCACGGGCGATCGCGTCGGCGTCTCCCGTGCGTCCGGCGTCGGCGAGGGCGCGGAACGGCTTCGGCGTGACCGATGAGACTCCGGAGATGACCCCCTGTGCACCCGCGGCGACGGCGGCGATCAGGTCGCGGTCGGCGCCGGTGTAGAGCTCGAAGTCCTCCGGAACCACGGCGCGGTAGGCGGCGATCTCGTCGAGCGAGAGCTCGCTCAGCTTGGCACCGACGATGCCGGGCAGGGCCGAAAGCCGCACCAGCAGCTCCGGCGAGACCGGATTGCCGCTGCGGGCGGGGTAGATGTAGACGTACATCCGCCCGTCGCCGACGGCCTCCGACAGTGCGCGGTAGTACTCGAAGATCGAGTCATCCGTGGCCCTGAGGTAGTACGGGGTGAGGGCGGCGAACTCGGTCGCCCCCAGCTCGCGGGCGATGCGGGTGAGACGTATGGCCTCGAACGTGCTGGGCTGGCCGACGTGCACGATCACGCGCATCCGGCCGGCCAGCTCCTCGAGTGCCGCTTCGACGAGTGCCGCGAACTCGGCCGCATCCACGGCCGGGAACTCGCCCGTCGTGCCGAGGATGAAGGCGCCCTCATTGCCGGACTCCCCGACGAAGCGGAAGATCGCCCGCGAGCCCTCGAGGTCGAGGGTCCCGTCGCGGTGGAACGCGGTGGGGACGGCGGTCAGGATGTCGTAGCGGGTCACTTCTCGTTCTCCTTGGAGTTCGTGCGCGCCTTGCGGGTCGCGCGGGCAGATGTGTCGACGTTGCGGACGGTCGAGGTCAGCAGGTCGGGCTGGGCGGCGAGTTCGTCGTGCGCCTTCTCGATCTGCACGATGCTCTCGTCGTGCAGGATCGAGTCCTCGAGCGAGGCTCGCTTGTCGCGGGGCTTGCGTGCGGCACGGATCGCGGGCATCACGATCGACAGCACCGCGAGCGCCAGCAGCACGAGTGCGATCGGGCTGACGACCTCGAAGAACGGACGCGTGGGCAGGATCGCGAGCGTGCGGGCCAGGTTCTCCTCGGCGAGCGGTCCGAGCAGCAGACCGAGCACCACCGGACCGGCCGGCACCTGCATGCGCTTGAGCAGCACGCCCACGACGCCGAAGACCAGCATGGTCACCACGGTCGAGAGGCTGTTCGAGGTGGCATAGGTGCCGATGATGCAGAAGATCAGGATGCCACTCCACAGGTACGGCTGCGGCACGTCGAGCAGCTTCACCATGCCCTTCATGCGCACCAGGCTCAGCACCAGTGACAGGATCGTGGCGACCAGCATGATGCCGACGATCGAGACGACGAGGTCGGGGCGGTTGGTGAACAGCGTCGGGCCGGGGGTGATGCCCCAGATGATCATCGAGCCGATCATGACCGCCATGACCGAGTCGCCAGGGATGCCGAGCGCCATGGTCGTGGTGAGCGATCCGCCGAGCGTGGCGCTGGAGGCGGTGTCCGAGGCGGCGACGCCCTCGATCGATCCCTTGCCGAACATCTCAGGGTGCTTCGAGACCTTGCGCGCCCGCTCCCAGCCGATGAGTCCGGCGATGTCGCCGCCGGCTGCGGGGATGAGCCCGACGCCGAGGCCGACCGCGCCGCCGACCGCAGTGGCGCGGCCGCTCTGCTTCAGCTCCGCCCTGTTCGGCCACCAGCGGCCGAGCGCCGAGATCGGCCGCACGTTCGACTTGCGGTATGTGAGCAGCTGGTCGAACAGCTCGGCGATGCCGAAGAGACCGATGATCACGGCGATGAAGTTGACGCCCTCGACCAGCTCGAGCACACCGAACGTGAAGCGCTGATCCGCGGTCGCGGCATACGTGCCGACCGTGCCGAGCATGAGGCCGAAGAGACCGGCGAGGATGCCCTTGAGCATCGACTTCGACGAGATGCCGATCATGATCGAGATGCCGAAGATGACGAGCGCGAACAGCTCGGGCGACTTGAAGTAGTCACGGGCGAAGCTGGCGATCGGCACGGCGGCGACCGAGAACAGCACGAGGGAGGCGAGGATGCCGACGGCCGAGACGATCGCGGAGATCGTCAGCGCGAGACCGGCTCGCCCCTGCTTGGCCATGGGGTAGCCGTCGAGGGTGGTGGCGATCGAGGCCGGCGTCCCTGGAGTGTTGATGAGGATCGAGGGCACCCGGTCGCCGAAGTTCGCGGCGACGTAGATGGTGAGCAGCACCGCGAGGCCCTGCACGGGCTCGAGGGTCATCGTGAAGCCGGCGGCGAGCGCGACCGCCATGGTCGCGGTGATGCCGGGGAAGGCTCCGACCATGAAGCCGAGCACCAGGCCGACGAGCATGTAGAGCAGGATCGAGATGTCGAGGAGCGAGTTCAGCCCCTCCATGAGCGCGTTCACAGGGGGATCCTCAGGAGCATGCCGAACACGACGTAGACGAACGCCGTGACGGAGGCGGAGTAGATGATCAGGCTCAGCCAACGGCGGTGGCCGTAGAGGAGCATGAGGGCGGCCATCAAGAGAGCGGCGGCGACGGGGAAGACCTCGATGCGGTAGCCGAAGAGGATGACGGTGCTGAGCGACCACACGGCGATGAAGGCGCCGGTGATGGCGAGCGTGGCGATGACACGGAGGTAGCCGCCCGGCTGGATGCGCTCGAGGTCTTCGCGGGTGGGCGCCGGTCGGGTGAGCGCGATGGCGAGCAGCGCGATGGCGATCACGACACCGGTGATGCCGATCACGAGCGGCCAGAATCGGGCGTCGATCTGTCCGGGGGCGGCTTCGCGGCGCAGTGAGATCTGGGTGGTGAGGAACAGGTAGCCGGCGGTGAATGCCAGAGCGACGACAGCGAAGGCGATCTCGAGCCACCGCGAGGCGGGGGCACCTTCGTATTCGTCCTGCTCTGCAGGTGCCGCGGGGGTCTCGGAGAGGGACATGATGCTCCTTGCGTGAACTGAGTGCGAGTCCGAAGCACTGCGGGGCCGGCGATGAGTCCGGCCCCGCAGCGTCAGAATCCCGGCTCTCAGCCCAACAGGTCCTTGAACAGCGTGAACTGCTCGTCGACGAAGGTGGTCCACTCGGCGGAGTCGCGGTAGACGACCAGGTTTCCTGCGTCCTTCTGGAACTGCTGGTAGCTGTCGGACTCGACGGCTTCCTTGACAGCCGCCTCGAGCTCGCTCTTCACGTCGTCCGGCAGGCCCTTCGGGGCGTAGATGCCGCCCCAGCCGCCGAACACGACCTCTTCACCGATGGCCTCGTCGACCGTCGGCACGTCTTCCGCGTCGGGGTGGCGCTCGTCGTTCATGACGGCGAGGATGCGCACGGCCTCACCCTGTGCGAGCGCCTCGCCGAGTCCGGAGACGGCGGCGACGGTCTCGCCCGAGGCGGCTGCGGCGACCGCGGTCGCACCGCCGTCGTAGGGAACCGGGGTGAAGGTGGCGTCGGTGGCGGTGCCGAGGCCGATGGTCGCGGCCTCCCAGATGGAGCCGGCCCCGGAGTTCGCGACCGTGACGGCGCCGGCCTCGGCCTGGGCGACGAGGTCTTCCAGCGACTCGATGCCGCTGTTCGCGCCGACCGTGATGACGCCCGGTGCGAGCATGATTTGCCCTAGCAGGTCGAAGTCCTCGGGGAGCACGTTCGCACCCTGGGTGGTGTTCAGCATCGCGATCTCGACCGGCGCGAAGCCGATGACGTAGCCGTCGGGGTCCTGCGCGCCGACGTACTCCATCGCGAGCGCGCCGGCGGCGCCTGGCATGTTCTCGGGGATGATGCTGACGCCGAGGATTTTCTCGAGTTCGGTGGCCAGGGCACGCGACGAGAGGTCGGAGCCTCCGCCGGGGTTCGCCTGGATGATCAGTCGGATGTCGCTCTCGGGGAAGGCCGACTCTGCGGTCTCGCCCTCTTCGACCTTGGTGCAGGCCGAGACGATGAGAGCGGTGGCTGCGAGGGCGGCGATCGCGGCGGCCGCCCGGGTGATGCGCTTGCGGGGCATCTTTGCTCCTCTACGTGGGTCGACCGTGTTGTCGACAACGCGAGGCTAGCAGTGTTGACTGTTAACAGTCAACACTGAGGCATCAGGCGGGACGGTTCGAGATCTCGCTCAGCATCCGTTCGCGAGCCCCGTCGAGGTGCGCCGTGAGCACGGCAGCCGCCTGCTCAGGGGTTCCACTGCGCATCACGTCCATGAGGATCACGTGGTCGCCGGACGACTCATGCAGGTCCTCGTCGTGGTTGATCGTGACCTCGAGCAGCGCGGTGAAGGTGGGGAGGTACTGCGCCCACGCCCCCTCGAGACGCGGATGGTCCGCGAGTGCGTAGATCTGCGAGTGGAACTCGAGGTCGGCGGCGACGAAGGCGGCATGATCGCCCGCATCGGCGGCCGCCCCCATGCGCCCGACGGCCGCGGCCATCGGCGCCCAACGAGCCGCGTCGTCGACCCTCATGGCCCGCGAGAGCGCGAGTTGTTCGAGCGCACCGCGCAGGCTGTAGAGCTGGTCCACATCATCCTGCGTGAGCCCGACGATGTACACGCCGCGTGGGCGCTGCACCTCGATCAGCTTCTCGAAGCTGAGCTGCGTGAGCGCATCGCGGATCGGTCCGCGGCTCACCTCGAACTCCTCGGCGAGCGCCTCCTCGGTGATGCGGGCACCTGGCGCGAGTTCTCCGCGCACGATACGGTGTCTCAGCACCTGAGCCACCTGGGCTCCGAGGGATTCTCCGCGCTTGACAGTCTGCGTCACGGCGACCTCCTGTTAACTGTTGACAGGATACACACCGTCGCGACCAGCAGACGGAATCGGTCTCAGCGACCGTCGCGCGGGTTCCAGAGCACGACATCGGTCGAACGGCGCAGCCGTCGTCCGCCCGGCATCGGCACCACGCCGGCGGAACCGGCGGCGAAGACGCGCACGCCGGGGCGATTCTCCCGCTCGGCGCGCACGGCGGCTTCGAGTTCGGAGACACGGCGGCGCAGCATCCGATTCTCGTCCTCGAGGTCGAGCAGTCGTGCGATTGCGGGAAGGCTCATGCCCTCGGCGGAGAGCTGCGCGACTTCGCGCAACTGCTCGATGTTGCGGGTGGAGTAGCGGCGCGAACCGCCCGACGTGCGGCCGGGCACGACCAGCCCGATGCGGTCGTACTGGCGCAGGGTCTGCGGATGCATGCCGGCGAGCTCGGCCGCCGCGGCGATCGCGAACACCGGGGTGTCGGCGTCCATACGGCGTTCAGCCATGGCCCTTCACCTCCTGCCTCGTCACGAAGGCAGGCGAATCCGCCGGCGTAGGCCGTTTCGCGGGGAAACGTCCTACGCCGGCGGATTCACCTACGTCCAGTATCACCGTCGAGCCTTCGCCATCAGCTCGGCCCGCGGGTTCTCCGTGGGCTCGAGCGCCTGGAACTTCTCCAGCGCCTCGCGTGCAGCGTCGTCGAGATGCGACGGCACCGCGACCTGGAGCTCGGCGAGCAGGTCGCCCGTGCCCTTCGAGGTCTTGACGCCGCGCCCCTTGACGCGCAGCACCCGCCCGGAGGGGGTACCAGGTGCGACGCGGAGCTTCACGGGGTCGCCCCCGAGCGTCGGCACCTCGATCGTGGCACCGAGGGTGGCCTCCGTGAAGGTCACCGGCACCGTCACGCGGAGGTTCAGCCCGTCACGGGTGAAGACCGGATGCGGACGCACCGCGATCTGCACGACGATGTCGCCGTTGTCCCCGCCATCCGGCGAGGGGCGACCGCGGCCGCGCAGACGGATCTTCTGCCCGTCGGCGACACCGGCGGGGATCTTCACCTTGAACGGCTTGCCGTCCTCGCCCTGGAGGGAGATGGTCTCTCCCTGCACGGCGGTGACGAAGTCGAGCGTGGTGCGCGCGGTGACGTCGGCGCCGCGCTGCGGGCCGCCGTATCCGCGGAATCCGCCGGATGTCTGACCGAACCGACCGGACCCGAAGGAACCGCCCTGACCCTGGTTGAACATCGCGAAGATGTCCTCGAAGTCAGCGGACTGTCCCCCACGGCTCTGCCCGTAGCGACTGAAGACGTCTTCGAACCCGCCGGCACCCGAGCCGCCCGCCGTGAAGCGAGCGCCCGAGCCCATGGCGCGGATCTCGTCGTACTCCTTGCGCTGCTCGGCGTCGGAGAGCACCGAGTAGGCCTCGCTGATCTCCTTGAACGTCGCCTCGGCTTTGGCATCACCCTGATTGGAGTCGGGGTGGTACTTGCGCGCGAGCTTGCGATACGCCTTCTTCAGCTCGGCCTCGCTGACGTCCTTCGAGACCCCGAGAGTCTTGTAGAAGTCCTTGTCGAACCAATCCTGGCTAGCCATTGATCACCTACTCTGCAGGGACAGCGACGACGACCTTCGCAGGACGCAGCTCGACGTCTCCGAGGCGGTAGCCCACCTCGATGACCTCGAGGATCGTGGTCTTCTCGGCACCCGGCGTGGGCTGCTGGAAGATCGCCTCGTGGCGCTGGGGGTCGAATTCCTCACCCTTCTCGCCGTACGAGACGACACCGAGGCGCTCCACGACCGCGCGCACCTTCTCGGCGATCGCGGCGAAGGGAGTGCCCTCGACGAGGTCGCCGTGCTGAGCGGCACGGTCGAGATCGTCGAGCACCGGGACCAGGCCCTTAGCCGCCTCGCCCTTCGCACGCTCGATCTCCAGCTGACGCTGGTCCTCGGTGCGGCGACGGTAGTTGGCGTACTCGGCCTGGAGGCGCTTGAGGTCGTTGAGCAGCGTCGACTCGAGGTCGGCGAGCACGGCGTCCTCCGCCGCAGCCTCACCGGTCTGCGTCGCGCCGAGGATGTCGTCGACCGTGAGGTCGTCGTCAGAGCCCTCGGCCGCCGCGGCCTCGGTGGAGTCCGGGTTCTGCGGCGCGGGGCCGGATGCCTGAGCATCCGACCCCTCACCGTGAACCCCGGCCGCGTCCTGATTCTCGTCAGGCACTTCGTCGAAGTTCTTGTCCGTCATGATTACTTCTTGTCTTCTTCGTCGTCGACGACCTCGGCGTCGATGACGTCCTCCTCGGAGGATGCGCCATCGGCGGTGGGCGTCTCGCCGTCAGCCGGAGCGCCGGCTGCGGCGTCCGCCTGAGACTGCGCGTAGATCGCCTCGCCGAGCTTCGCCTGCGACTCGTTGAGCTTGTCGAACGCGGTCTTCACGGCGTCGTCATCCTCGCCGGCGAGAGCCGTCTTGAGGGCGTCGACGTCGGCCTGGACCGACTCCTTGACGTCGGAGGGGAGCTTGTCCTCGTTCTCCTTGATCAGCTTGTCGATCGAGTAGGCGAGGGTCTCGGCCTGGTTGCGGACCTCGGCGGCCTCACGGCGCTTCTTGTCCTCGGCCGCGTTCTCCTCGGCCTCGCGCACCATGCGCTCGATGTCGTCCTTGGACAGCGAGGAGCCGCCCGTGATCGTCATCGACTGCTCCTTGCCGGTGCCCTTGTCCTTGGCGGACACGTGCACGATGCCGTTCGCGTCGATGTCGAAGGTGACCTCGACCTGCGGGATGCCACGAGGAGCCGGCGCGATGCCGGTCAGCTCGAAGGTGCCCAGCGGCTTGTTGTCACGCGTGAACTCGCGCTCGCCCTGGAAGACCTGGATCGCGACGGACGGCTGGTTGTCGTCTGCCGTGGTGAAGGTCTCGCTGCGCTTGGTCGGGATCGCGGTGTTGCGGTCGATGAGCTTCGTCATCATCCCGCCCTTGGTCTCGATGCCGAGGCTCAGCGGGGTGACGTCGATGAGCAGGACGTCCTTGCGCTCGCCCTTGAGGACGCCGGCCTGGAGTGCGGCACCGACGGCGACGACCTCATCAGGGTTGACGCCCTTGTTCGCGTCTTTGCCGGTCTCGCGCTTGACGAGCTCGGCGACGGCGGGCATACGGGTCGATCCACCCACGAGCACGATGTGGTCGATGTCGGCGACCTTGATGCCGGCTTCGCGGATGACATCCTCGAACGGCTTCTTGGTGCGGTCGAGCAGGTCCTTGGTCAGGTCCTCGAACTTCGCGCGGGTGATCGTCTCGCTGAGCGACACCGGGCCGGAGTCGGTGAGCGACAGGTACGGCAGGTTGATGCTGGTGCTCGTGGAGCTCGAGAGCTCCTTCTTCGCCTGCTCAGCCGCTTCCTTCAGACGCTGCAGGGCGATCTTGTCACCCGAGACGTCGACGCCAGTGGTCTCCTTGAACTGCTTGATCAGGAAGTCGACCAGGCGCTGGTCCCAGTCGTCTCCACCGAGGCGGTTGTCACCGGCGGTCGAGCGCACCTGGATGGTCGAGAAGTCGTCGTCCTTGCCCACCTCGAGGAGGGAGACGTCGAACGTTCCACCACCGAGGTCGAAGACGAGGATGAGCTCGTCCTCCTTACCGCGGTCGAGGCCGTAGGCGAGGGCCGCGGCGGTGGGCTCGTTGATGATGCGGAGCACGTTGAGCCCGGCGATCTCGCCGGCTTCCTTCGTGGCCTGACGCTCGGCGTCGTTGAAGTACGCGGGGACGGTGATGACCGCGTCGGTCACCGTGTCACCCAGGTACGACTCGGCGTCGCGCTTCAGCTTCATGAGGATGCGCGCGGAGATCTCCTGCGGCGTCCACTTCTTGCCGTCGACGTCGAAGCTCCAGTCGGTGCCCATGTGGCGCTTGACGGAAGAGATCGTACGGTCGACGTTAGTGACGGCCTGGCGCTTCGCGGTCTCACCGACCAGCACCTCGCCGTCCTTCGTGAATGCGACCACAGACGGGGTCGTGCGGAAGCCTTCTGCGTTGGCGATGACCTTCGGCTCGCCACCCTCGAGGACGCTGACGACGGAGTTCGTCGTTCCGAGGTCGATTCCCACAGCACGTGCCATGTGTTTTCTCCTTTGTTGAGGACGTTGATCGGTTCAGAAACTTGCGGCGATCAGGGAAACCTGAGTCGCGATGACTCAACTGTACTCCGACGTCCGGATGCTGTCAAACAAACTTGATATGAATTGGCTCAACTTTGGAGCTGCGGTCGGCTCCCCACTCAGAACGGTGCACCCGACGGCGCGTCATCACCACGGAACACCACCGTGTTCGACGGCTGAGGTCGGTCGATGTAAGTCCTCCCTGTCGGGCTCGTCCACGAGAGAAGCCCGCCATCGAGACGCTCCACATGCCAGGGGGTGTGATGCTTCAGCATGTGATGCCGGCGACACAGGTGCGCCAGATTCTCCTCGCTTGTCGCTCCGCCGAGCGCAGCATCGTGCGTATGGTCGATGTCGCTGTCGCTCGGCGGCCGCCCGCACCCGGGGAATCGGCATCTCTGATCCCTGGCCCGAAGGTGCCGACGCAAGCGCGCACTCGGTCGATAGCGATCCACTGCGAGGACTGACCCGTGGACCGGGTCGGTGAGCACCCGATCCCATCCGGACGCCGCTCCGGCGAGCCTCCGCGCCGTCTCGATGTCGATCGGTGCCCTGCCGTCGAGTTCGGCGGCGGCATCGCCACGCCCCCACAACGCCATCACGGGAATCGTCACGGAGACGTGAGCCGCGATGGCACCGAGCGCCCCGCCAGACCCGTCGTGTCCGGCGGGAGCGCCGGTGAGCAACAGGTCGAGCGCGAGGTCGACGCGGAGCTGATCCATCGTGCGCCCGTCGGCCACCGCAGCGGACACATCGGGTTCACCGGGCGCACCGGGTTCACCGGGCGCACCGAGTTCAGCGGACGCCGTGCGTTCAACGGAACGAGGGCCATCAGGATCTGCGGCGTGCGCGGCCTTCACCGCGTCGGCCATGCTCGTCAGCCGGTCGAATGCGCCGCGCACCAGCGCGGCCGGGCCCAACAGCCCCAACTGCGCCATGCCGTCTGCCGCGTCCTTCACCCACACCCCGCGCTGCTCACGCGCATCATGATGACGCTCGTCGAGCGACCGCGGCTGGAAGCGTTCGGCGACGCGACGGGCCATGCGCGCCACCCGGTTCGGAGCCTCGACCTCGGCGAGGGCGATCATCTGAGTCGAGTAGGCATCGCGGTCCTCCGCCGCATCGAGGTGCTCTGCGGCGTCGACGATCACCCGCGCATGCGCCGCGCTGATGCGCCCGGCGCCCTGCGCCGCCCACACCAGCGGGAATCGGGTCACCAGCCAGTCCGCTTCGGCCATGCGCCGCTGGATGGTGCGGTCGCTCATGCGCAGAGCAGTGGCCATCTCGGCCGCCACGGAGCGCGCTGCCATGTCCGCTCCCTCAGGATGCTGTGCCTGATCGGCGACTTCGACCGCCCACCGCGAGCCCAGCGCCAGGATCCCGTCTCGCGCCGCCTGCAGACTGCCGATCGTGCGCTCGACGGACTGCAGCAGATCCACCAGCTCATCGAGCGTGGCCACCTGTTCCCCTGTCACGTCCATCAGCGCCGTCATTCTTCCAGTACAGCAGGGGCCACCGACATTGAAAGGCCTGATCAGAGCATGAATCCGGAATATCGGCCTGCTGATTCAGCTCCATACGATCCACCGCCTCTGCGCATCAGCGGCGTGCGCGGTCACCCCCAGCCGAGCTCGCACGACAGGATGGTCGGATGATACGTGCCGTGCTCTTCGACCTCGACGGAGTCGTCCGTCATTTCGACCACGATCCCGACCTCGAGGCGCGTCACGGCCTCGAGGCCGGCGCGATCGGACGCGCCGCCTTCCGCTCGCCCGCGATCGATGACGTGACCACGGGGCGCATCACCCGGGCCGAATGGCTCCATCGAGTCGCCGAGCAGACGGGGGCAGCGCAGGCCGTCGACGAGTGGGGACGCACGAAGTTCACGGTCGATCCGGACGCGGTCGCGCTCGCCCTCGAGCTGCGCACACTCGGTGCGATCACGGCGATCCTCACCAACGGCACCGACACGATCGCCGCCGAGGTCGCGAGCTGCGGTCTCGACCACCACTTCTCCCCGATCTTCAACTCGGCGGAGATCGGCTTCGCCAAGCCGGACCCTCGGGCGTTCCGTCACGTCCTCGACGCGCTCGGACTCCGCGCCGATCAGGTGTTCTTCACCGACGACTCACCGTCGAAGGTGGTGGGAGCAGCCGAGCTCGGGCTGCACACGCACGTGTTCACGGATGTCGGGGCCCTCCGCGCCGCCCTCCGAGACAGCGGAGTGGACGTACGCACCGCCGCCGCCTGAGTACGCCCCCGTCCACAACTCCTCGAGAAGCCACGGGCCAGCCGCGGACGGCCCCGCCGAATCGGGGTCCCGCGCGACGGCGGGCTCAGATCTTGAGGAGTTGTGAACCGGCACCTCACGCGCCCGAAACATCCCGGTCACAGACGACGCCTACAGTCGCCTTCATGGCCCGCCCCACGCTGCTCGCCGTGTCGCACGGCACCGATGACGTCGACGGGGCCCGCGCGATCGCCGACCTCGCCGCTCAGGTCGCCGCAGACCTGCCGGAGGTGGAGGTGCGCACCGCCTTCCTCGACCTGCAGCTGCCCGATGCCCGCGGCGCGCTCGCGACGATCGAGGGGCCGGTCGTGGTCGTGCCCCTGCTGCTGTCGTCGGGGTGTCCCTCACACCACGACCTGCACCGCCTCGTGGCCGACCGGATGGACGCGGTCGTCGCCGACCCGCTCGGCCCCGACCCGAGGCTGGCGCGAGTGCTGGCGCAGCGCCTGTCCGGGGCGACGGATCATCCCGTGATCCTCGCGGCGGCGGGGTCGCGCGACCCCCGCTCGCTCACCGATGCCGAGAGCATGGCCGCGCAGCTCCAGGCGAATCTGGGCCGCCCCGTGCACCTCGCGCACCTCGCGGCCCGCGAACCGGATCTGCCGACCGTGCTGGCGGCGCATCCCGACGCGGTCGTGTCGACGTATCTGCTCGCCCGGGGCCCTCTCTTCGATCTCGCTGTGCGGCACGCCTCCGGCCGCAGCCTGACGCTCCCGCTCCTGAACGGCATCAGCGTGCCCGAGCCGCTCATCTCGCTCGTGGTGGCGCGCTACGAAGATGCTGCGGCCGGCATCCCGGCGGCAGGCGTCCCGACCGACGGCGGCACCACCCGCACCGTAGAACTGGCAGGATAGGAGTAAGGCGAGCCTTACCCCGCATTCGGCCCGCCCGGCGGCGCCGCCATGATCGCCGCTCCCGCGCGCGATCTCCCTCGTCGCCGCCCTTCCCCCCAGGAGGATGCGCATGACGGATCAGGCCCCGTACGACGTGCTGATCATCGGTGGCGGCCCCGCCGGGCTCTCGGCCGCTCTCAACCTCGGCCGATCCCTGATGCGCGTGCTCGTGGTCGACGCCGACCGGCCCCGCAACGCCGCGACCCTGCAGTCGCACGGCTTCCTGACGCGCGACGGCCTGCCGCCCCACGAGCTGCGGCGACTGGCCAGGGAAGAGCTCGCCGCCTATCCGAACATCGAGATCCTCTCGCGCAACCGGGTCTTCGCGCTGCGCACCACGGATGCCGGCTTCACCGCCGAGGTCGGGCGACGCGAGCCCACCGGCTCCGTGTCGGCCCGCTCGGTGCTGCTGGCGACCGGCCTGCGCGAGACCCTGCCCGACGTGCCGAACCTGCGCGGCTTCTACGGCATCAGCCTGTTCAGCTGCGCCGCGTGCGACGCGTGGGAGTTGCGCGACCGTCGTCTCGCCCTGATCGGCGAGTCCTCCGATCTCGCCGACCGCGCGCGGCTGATCGCCCGGTGGACCGACAGCCTCACGGTGTTCACGCTCGGGTCAGATGCTGTGACCCCCGCCCAGCAGACCGAGCTCGAAGCCGCGGGCGTCACCGTGCAGCGGCAGCGGATCACCGAGCTCGTGGGCGAGCGCGGCACGCTCGAAGCCGTCCGGCTCGCGGACGGCACAGCGGTCGCGCTCGACGGCGGCTTCGTGCGACCAGAGTGGCAGACCGAGCTGTCGTTCCTCGATGACATCGCCCCCGCACTCGACGGCGACGGCAACCTGGTGACCGATCGCTCCGGTCGCACCGACGTACCAGGCCTCTACGCCGCCGGCGATGCGGCCACCCCGGGACCCCAGCAGCTCATCGTCGCCGCGGGAGCGGGGGCCAGGGTGGCCGCCGTCATGGTGCACGATGCGGTGGGCGTCGCCACCGCCCACTGACCCGGGCAGGGCAGAACTACCCATCGAGCCGGATGACCTCGAAGGCTAGGCTGACCGGCATGACCCGCTCCCGATCGGCCAGACCGCTGCTCCGCCTCGCTGCGACCGCGATCGTCGCCGTGTCGGTGATCCCGCTCAGCGGATGCCTGTACGCCCAGATCCCGGCGAGCGACCCCGGGGTCGCGGAACCGACGCCGACCGCATCCGATGCGCCGATCGACGAACCCGAAGGCGAGCTCCCCGCCGAGCTGACCTTCGCGGCAGGGCAGGAGCTGCCGGCCACCGCGTACATCGAATGGGGTGACGGCTTCATGACCGCCGACGGGTGGGTGAGCGTCTCGCCCGACGACGGCAACGGAGGCTGGACCTACGGCACGGCCGACGGCACGTGCACGGCGAGGTTCTGGCAGGGCCTCACTCCCGATGTTCCCGTGGTCCCCGGCGACGACAGCGCATCGTCGGATGCGATCCTCGGCACTCTGCTGCAGTCGACGACCGCGGAGATCACCCCGCTGGCCACGACGGGCGAGTTCAGCTACCAGGTCGGCGGCGCCGGAGGCGTCGAGAACCGGCAGCTCACCGGCGAGGACGGAGAGCGCACCTGGATCATCGCGGCGCGCTCCTTCACCGCCACCGGGGTCGGGCTGTATGTGATCGCCGACTGCACCGGGGGCGATGCGAACAGCATCCTGGCCGAAGTCGTCGAACGGAACGCGGTCGTCGTCACGCCGTGAGCACGTCGGTCAGGCTCTGAGCGCGCCGGTCACTTGCCGCCGGGCGGGCCCACGAGCAGCAGGATGACGTAGAGCGCGACGATGCCGCCGGCGAGCAGCACCGCGAGCACCCACGGACGACGCAGGAACCACCGCATCAGTCGGTCATACCAGCGGCCGTCGCGCGGGTCGTCCGTGGCGTCGAGACGCCAGGCTCCCTCGAGTCGGCCCGTGCGGTGCAGCCAGATCTCGGTGGGGATCGTGGCGTAGGGGACGACGGCGCTGACCACGGCGAGCGCGGCGACACCGACATGCCACCGCTGGTTCAGCGCGATCAGCACGGCGGTGGCCCCGTAGGCGAGGAACACGAAGCCGTGGATGCCCCCGCCGATCGTGACGACGACGCCCGGTGCTCCCACCGCCCTGGCGATGATCGCGGAGATCAGGATCGTCCAGGTGATCGCCTCCGCGATCGCGAGAACTCGGAACAGGCGGTCGGGTGAACGGAACACGGGACTCCTCGGGTGGCGTCCTGCCAGCGTATCGGGGACACCGATGTCGTTGCTGAGCGCGCAGCGGAATACGGAGCCTCGCGACGGCGTTGCCGAAGGCATGACGATCGTGGACGCGGATGCCCTCTCGCAGGTGCTCGGCGCCGTCGACCTCCAGGTCGGCGTCGCGCGTCGCGTCGCCCTCCCCGCGGGCGGGCTGCTCCCCCTGGCCGCCGGCGCCGTCACCCTCGTCTACGTCGCGGGCGGGAGCGTGCAGGGTCATCCGCCGCTCACCTCCGCGTGCAGCCTCAGCGTCGACCGCACCTCCCAGAGCGTCGCCGTCACGGCAGCATCCGACCGCCTGGGTGCCGGTGACGCGTTCCTGACCCTGGGCGAGACCGCATTCCTGTTGCAGGCGGACGCCGGGGCGAGCGTCATGGTCGTCGATCTCGTGCTGTCGGACACCACCTCCCGGCTCAGCGCCGTGCTGCCCGACGTGATCACCGTGACGGGGTTCGACGCGCTCGAGCCGGCTGCCGCGGCGCTGGCCGAGAACATGGGGCTGGTCGACCCGGCCGCCTGCCCCGTACGCCAGGGCGATCCGCTCATCTGCCGGATGATGGCCACGACCGTGCTGCTCTCCGTCATCCGCGCCTGGGCCGCGAACGGCTGCGCGCCCGCCGGCTGGCCGTCGATGTCGAACGATCCCTTCCTCGACCGCGTGGTCGATGCGATCCACGAGGAACCAGGACGGGAGTGGACCGTCGAGCGACTCGCGAGCGTCGGCGCCATGTCGCGCTCCGCATTCGCCGCGCGGTTCCGCTCGGCCCTCGGCCGCTCCCCCGCCGACTACGTCACCGAGGTGCGCATCGATGCGGCCAAGCGGATGCTGGACGAGGGCCGATCGGTCTCCGAGATCTCACGCGAACTGGGGTACGCCTCGGACGAGGGCTTCAGCCGCGCCTTCCGCCGCCGCACCGGCATGACGCCGTCGTCGTGGCGCCAGGCACACCGCACCCCCGTCTCCGCGTAGCTTCACGCCCCAGTCGCGCGAAAACGGAGACTATCCGCGTCGGCATCCGCGCGCCGTCTGTCGACACGCTGTATCCGACGCGCATGCTCTCCGTTTTCGTCCGCGACCTCAGGCCCTGACGCGGTTCGAGGCCCCGAAGAACGCAGCGCCGGCGATCAAGGACACGGCGCCGATCACGTAGACGAGCTCGATGCTCAGGGTGTCGACGAGCAGTCCGCCCACGCCGGCCGCGAGGGCGATCGCGCCCTGGAATCCCACGACGACCAGGCTGCCGCCGGCTTCGAGACGGTCGGGCATCCGGTGCCCCACCCAGGTGTTGGCGACGATCAGCCACGACGAGAAGAAGAAGCCCCACACGAGCACCACGATCGCGACGCCGATCACGGTGCCGGACAGCAGGATCATCGAGATCACCGCGGCCGCGATCACGAGCGGCGCGAAGACGGCGAAGAATGCGAAGGAGCGGTCGATGACCAGCCCGATCGTGATGTTGCCTGCCAACCCGCCGAGGCCGAACAGGGCGAGCAGCACCACGATCGTCGACGCGTCGACATCCGGGATGCGCTCGAGCGCCAGTCGCACGTAGGTGTAGGCGGAGAAGTGTCCGAGCACCACGAGCATGTGCCCGATCATGCCGAGCCCGATGCCAGGACGACGCAGCGTGTCGACCAGCAGCCGGAGGCTCGAGGCCTGTGCCGCGGGCACAGACGGCAGCGAGAACCGCAGGGCCACCGCGAGCAGCACCATGAGAACGCCCGCGATCGCGAAGACCATCCGCCAGTCCACGAGCTCGCTCAGCATGACACCCAACGGCACTCCGGCGACGGTCGCGAGCGAGACCCCTGCCGAGGTGAACATGACGCCTCGACCCAGGTGCTCAGGGCCGGCGAGGCGAGCCGCGACCGTGATCGACATCGCCCAGAAGGCGCTGATCGCGGCGCCCAGCAGGAACCGGGCGAGCAGGATGATGACAAGGTTCGGCGCGATCGCCACGATCAGGTTCGACACGGCGGCGGCGAGCGCCATCCACACCAGCAGGGAGCGGCGGTCGAGCCGCGGGAACATCAGGCCGATCGTCGGCGCGACCACGAGTCCGACCAGCGCCGTCACGGTGACTGTCTGCCCCGCCTGTCCGGGGGTGACGCCGAGCGCGTCTGCCATCTCGGTGAGCACACCGTTGGGCAGGAACTCGGCCGTCACGAGCAGGAAGCCCATGAGCATGAGCATGATGAGGGCGCCGTAGCGGATGCGCTCCGCGCGCGGGGGAACGGCCGTCGGAAGGGGCGCGGTTGTTGTCATGTTCCCCAGCCTCGCGGCATCCGCACGCCGCCGCCCGACCAGGCGTCCGCGGCATCCGACCATTCGTCCGGCGTCATCTCGGGATATCGGGATGTTCCCAGCCGGAGCTTGCACAGTGGAGGCATGCGACATCGGGGAGGGGCACGGCGGCGGATGCTGCCCGGTGCCGCGGCCATTGCTGTGATCGCGCTCGCCTCCGGGTGCACGCCGGAACCAGGGCCGGACGACTGGGCGCTGGAGCCGATCTCGTTCCGGAGCTCCTTCGCCGGCACTGGCACTGAGACGGTGCCTGCGGGCGATCCGATCGATGTGTCGTACGGGATGCACGTGCTCTCCGATGACGGCGCTGGCGGGTTCTGGACGGCATCGTCTGGTTCCTGGTTGCACGTCGGAGCCGATGGCGAGACGCTCGCGCGGTTCAACGCCGATTCCGGTCCGCTCCTGCACACCAGTGCGATGGCGCCCTTGTCGCCGACCGAGCTCGTGGTGGCGCAGGGCGATCGGGTGCACGTCATGCCGATGCTCTCGGTGCTCGACACCACCACCATGACGCTGCGAGATCTGCCGGGCGACGCCGTGGGCGACGAGGGCGACTTCGACTACGGGGACTTCGAGTTCGGTGACGTCGCGGTGCACGACGGCGATGCGATCGTGGTGCGCTACCAGCCGCGTCCGCCCGACGAGTACCTCGACTACGAGGTGCTGCGCGTCGACCTCGACAGCGGTGAACGCACTCTGCTGCACAGCGGCCCGGTCGAGCTCGACGACGCCTGGGGCGCCCGCCCCGGCATCCCGCCGATCGGCCTCGATGTCGACGCTGCCGGCCGGATGTATCTGGCGACGCCGTCTGCGCGGATCGTGCTCGCCGCCGACGGCACCGAGCTGAGCCGTGAGCCGCAGGTGGCCGAGCGCCCGTTCGTCGCTGTGGCCCCGGACGGCACGGCGCTGTGGTCGGGCGGGCGACCGGAGCGGACCGAGGTGCAGGGCGTGATCGTCGGCGGCTCCTCCGAGGCGCGAGCGGCGATCGAGGGTCGCCACCCGTGCCCGGCGACCTCGAGCGGCGATGCCCTTCGTCTCGGCGACGCGGCAGGGGAGCATCCGCTGCCGTTCCTGTGCGGGGCGAATGCCGCCGCCTGGACGGGTTCGTCATGGGTGGTCGCGATCGGCGGCGAGGGAGACGGCGTGCTCGTGCGCCTCACCCCGCCCTCAGGGAGCTGACCGCGCCGGCATCAACTTCTGCGGCCGACAGCATCTTCTGCGGCCAGCTGGGGCTCATCCGGCCGCAGAAGTTCGAGTTGGCCGCAGAAAGTCGACCGACGGATGCCCGGACTACGGCTGCGCGACCTGCGCGGCGAGCAGGCACACCAGCTCGTACACGACGTGGCTCGCAGCGATGCCGGTCATCTGCGCGTGATCGTAGGCGGGAGACACCTCGACCACGTCGGCGCCCACGATGTGCTGCGTGCGCAACGCCCGCAGGATGCGGAGCAGTTCACGGCTCGTGAGGCCTCCGGCCTCCGGGGTTCCGGTGCCCGGCGCATGCGCGGGGTCGAGCACGTCGATGTCGATGGACACGTACAGCGGCTTGTCGCCGATGCGCTGCAGTATCCGCGCGATCGCCGCTTCGACGCCGTGCTCTTCGATGTATTCGCTCGACACGATCGAGAAGCCGAGGCGCTCGTCGTCCTCGAGGTCCTGCTTCGAGTACAGCGGTCCGCGGGTGCCGACGTGGCAGCTGGCGGTGAGGTCGATCAGCCCCTCCTCGCTCGCACGGCGGAAGGGCGTGCCGTGCGTGATGGGGGCGCCGAAGTAGGTGTCCCAGGTGTCGAGATGCGCGTCGAAGTGCAGCACCGCGACCGGACCGTGCTTCGCGGCGACGGCGCGCAGCAGTGGCAGCGCGACCGTGTGGTCTCCGCCGATCGTGACGATGCGCGAGACCTGCTCGCCGAGGGCCAGCGCCGCGCGCTCCACCTCGTTCACCGCCGCGGTGAGGTCGAACGGGTTCACCGGGATGTCGCCGGCGTCCACCACCTGCGCGAGCTCGAACGGCGAGACGTCCTGCGCGGGGTTGTAGGGACGCAGCAGCCGCGAGGACTCGCGCACGTGCGACGGCCCGAATCGCGTGCCCGGCCGGTAGCTCACGCCCGAGTCGAAGGGGATGCCGACGACGGCGATGTCGGCGCGCGGCACGTCTTCGATGCGCGGCAGTCGCGCGAAGGTCGCGATCCCGGAGTAGCGGGGATTCGCGGAGGCGTCGATCGGGCCCACGTTGTCAGTCATCATCAGTCCTGTTCTGCTGTCGGGGCGGGAAGGTCAGAGGGCCGCCTGGGGGATGTGCACGAGCTGCACCCCTCCCTCGGCGATGGCGGTTCGGATGCTCGAGGCGATGTCGTCGCGCCGGTCGACCCGCCGTCCGACACCGCCGAAGGCCTGCGCGAGCGCGGCCCAGTCGGGCTGCACGAGATCGACGCCGATCGGCACCATGCCGCGGTCGACCTCGTTCTGCCGGATCTCGGCGTAGCCCCCGTTGTCGACGCACACGATCGTGACGTCGAGGCGCTGCTCGATCGCGGTGGCAAGCTCGTTCACGCAGAACATCAGTGCACCATCGCCGATCACGGTCACGACCGGGCGCTCGGTCTGCGCCACACGTGCGCCGATCGCGGCCGGCAGCCCGTAGCCGAGGGTGGCGTAGGTGGGCGTGTAGAGCAGGGAATGCGGGTGCTGCGGGCGCAGCACACTGCCCAGCGCCATGTAGACGATCTGCGAGGAGTCCCCGGCGACGATCGCGTCGTCCGGCAGACCGGCCGCGATGATCTCGGCGAGGGCGACGGTGTCGGGCGCGGTCTCGCGCATCTCGGCGTTGATCGCGGTGCGCGCGGCGTCGAGCGCGGGCACCGGGCCCACGCCCGGCGGAAGCGCCGCGAGCAGCGCTCCGGCGACGGCCGCGGCATCCCCGACGATCCCGACCGTGGCCGAGAGGTTCTTGTCGATCTGCGCGGGCGAGATGTCGACACGCACGACGGCACCGCGCGCCTCGAGCCGGGGCGCCCACAGCTCCGCCTCCCCCAGCTTCGACCCGATCACGAGCAGCACGTCGGCCGCCTCGGCGACCTCGCGTGCGGCGGCGAGGCGCAGGTTCGAGCCGAGCGCGAGCGGATGCCGCTCGTCGACGACGCCCTTGCCGTTGAGCGTGGTGAGCACCGGGGCGCCGAGCCGCTCGGCGAGCGCGGTGATCTCGGCGGCGGCAGCGGTCGCGCCGCCTCCCGCCACGATCACGGGCGTGCGCGCGGCGGACAGCAGCCGTGCGGCCTCGGCGATCGCACCGGCGTCTCCGGCGGCGCGGGGCGGCAGCGCACGGGCGCGGCGGTCTGCCGCGGGGACCTCGGCCGGGGACTCCAGCACGTCGAGCGGGATCTCGATGTGCACGGGACGAGGGCGTCCGGTGCGGAACAGCGCGAACGCATCGTGCACGGCCTCGACGGCCTCCGCCGCGCTGCCGACCCGGCGCGACCACTCGGCGATCGCACCGACCATGGCCGTGGCATCCTTCGTCTCGTGCAGGGTGCCGACGTCGGCGAACTCCGCACCGAGCGGCACTCCGGGCGAGAGCACGAGCAGCGGACGCGACTCGCAGAACGCCGTGCCGATCGCGCTCATCGCGTTCTGCAGTCCCGGCCCCGAGGTCGTGATGACGACCCCCGGCAGCCCGGTCTGCTGCGCCCAGCCGTCGGCGCCGTAGCCGGACCCCTGCTCGTGCCGGTTCGTGACGGCGCGGATGCCGAGGTCGGCGAGCGGACGGTAGAGCTCGAGATTGTGCGTGCCGGGGATGCCGAAGACCGCCGTCACGCCATAGGCGCGGATCGTCTCCAGCACGGCCCGGCCCGCGGTATCCGCATACTGCGCGGAGGTACCGATGTGAGCAGTGCCATCGATGTGAGCGGCGCTCTCAGACATGGTGACGGCGCTCCCCGTCGACCCAGGTCTCGCGCACGGTGATCGCGGCGATGTCCTCGGCCGGTACCGCGAGCGGGTCGTCCGAGAGCACCGCGAAGTCTGCGTACTTGCCGACTTCCAGCGAGCCGAGGTCGTCTTCCCGTCCGATCGAGATCGCCCCCTCGATGGTGTGCGCGCGCAGGGCCGCGAGCGCCGAGACCCGCAGGTCGTCGGGACCCAGCTTGTGCCCGCGCCGCGTGACCCGGGTGACCGCGGTCTGGATGGCCTCGAGCGGAATGGGCTCGGCGACCGGAGCATCCGAGGAGATCGTGAACGGCACACCCGCCCGCTCGAACTCACCGAGAGGGTTGAAGCGCTCGCCTGGAGTGCCGATGGCCTCCTCCACCCCCTCACCCCAGTTGAAGTAGTGCTGGGTCTGGTTGACCGGGCGGATGCCGGAGGCGGCCATCCGCTCGATCTGCTCCGGAGTGGGCAACCCGCAGTGCTCGATGCGATGGCGGGCATCCGCATCGGGACGCTCGGCGAGCGCGGCCTCGATCGCCGACACGACCATCTCGATCGCGGTCGGCGACTGCGCGTGCGTCGCGGTCTGCAGCCCTGCCGCGTGCGCCTTGCGGATCAGCTCCGTGTACTCCGCGGGCTCGTGGTAGAGCTGGCCGGTGCGGCAGGGGTCGCCGACGTAGCCGTCGGGGAAGTAGGCCGTCCAGCCGCCGAGCGTGCCGTCGGCGTAGAGCTTGATACCCGCGAAGCTCAGGTGCGCATTGCCGAACTGGCCGACCAGGCCCATCTCGAGCGCCTCGTCGAGGAGGTGCGACAGCAGGTACATCGAGACGCGCAGTTCGAGGCGACCGGCCTCGGCGAGGCGCAGGTACATGTCGAACTCGCGACGGGTGACCTGGGCGTCGCCGATCGAGGTGACCCCGCCGGCAAGGAAGCGCCTGGTCGCGGCATCCAGCTGGCGCAGGTGCTCCTCCGGCTCGTCGGCGAGGTGGAAGTTCGGGCCGTGATGCCCGATCTTCACCCCGTGCACCCCCGTGAGCATGTTGCAGGCGGCATCCGAGATCTCGCCCGTCAGCTCGCCGTCCGCATCGCGGAAGTACTCGCCGCCGTCGGGGTTCGGAGTCTCGCGGTCGACGCCGTTGAGCGTCAACGTGTACGAGTTCACGACGCCGCCGTGACCCGAGGCGTTCATCAGGTAGACCTCGCGGTCGGCTGAGACCTCATCGAGTTCGAACCGGGTGGGGTGACGCTTCTCGGCGAGGTTGCGCTGCTCGTAGCCGTAGCCGCGCACCGGCCGCCCCTCGGGAAGACCGGACGCCGCCTCGCGCAGCAATGCCACGATCTCGGGGATGCTGCCGGCCTTCTCCGGACCGCAGTCGACCCAGGTCATCAGCTGCCCGTACATCAGGGGGTGGGCGTGGGCATCGATGAAGCCGGGCACGATCACCGCGTCGCCGAGGTCGATCCGCTCCGGGGCGAGGCCAGCGCGCTCGGCGGCCGCCTCGCACTCGGCTGCGGTGCCGATCGCGACGATCCGCCCGCGGTCGGTCAGCAGCGCGGACGCGGTGGATGACGTGGCATCCGCCGTGTGGATCGCCCTGGCGGTCAGGAGCCGCGGCTCCGTCTGGGAGGAGCGGTCGAAGGGGGTGAGCTTTCTCATGGCAGCCTGTTCGCGGTCGTGTCGGTGCGGGCGGTGAAGGAAGCAGTCACCGGCGCCTCATCGGAGTGCTGAGGCGCGAGCTTGGTGCAGATGCCGGCGATGATCGCCATTCCGGCGAACATGGCGAGGACCGACCAGATGTTCCCCGTCCAGGCGATGAGCTGCGTCGCGAACCAGGGCGAGAACCCGGCCCAGACCGCCGCACCGACGCCGTAGGACAGCGCGATCGAGGTGTACCGCGACTGGGGGCGGAACATCTGGGCGAGCAGCGCTGCGATCGGGGCGTAGGTCGCGCTCATCGCGATGCGCACCAGCGAGGCGAACAGGAAGATGAGCGGTTCGACGCGGCCGGGCATCACGAGCATGAACGGCACGAAGGTGAGCACCGAGGTGATCAGGCCGATGTACATCACGTTCTTGCGGCCCCACTTGTCGCCCAGCCAGGCGATGGGGAGAGTCACCACGAACTCCACGAACGACGCGATCGTCATGGCGTCGAGGATGACCTGCTCGCTGATCGCGATGGTGTCGCCGGTCGCGTATGCCGTCGCGAACGTGGTGGCCAGGTAGTAGCCGCCGGTCGAGATCGGCAGGATGCCGATGCCGAGCAGGATCGGACGCCAGTTGGTGCGCAGCGCATAGGCGAGGGGCATGGACTGCTTGCGGCCCTCGACCTTCGCCTCGAAGACCGGGGTCTCCTCGACGCGGTAGCGCACCCAGAAGCCGACGCCGACCAGCACGATCGACAGCAGGAAGGGGATGCGCCATCCGCCGTTCATGATGAAGTCGTCGCCGACCCGCGACATGATCGCGAAGATGCCGGAGGCGAGCAGAGCACCGGCCGGGTTACCGAGCTGCGTGAAGCCGCCGTAGAAGGTCTTGGACTTCTCGGGGGCGTGCTCGACGCTCATCAGCACCGCGCCACCCCACTCGCCGCCGACCGCGAGGCCCTGCACGGCCCGCAGGAGGATCAGGAGGATCGGCGCCAGGATGCCGATGTTCTCGTAGGTGGGGAGGCAACCGACCAGCACGGTCGCCGCGCCCATCAGCAGCAGGGTGATGACGAGCGACGTGCGCCGGCCGAGCTTGTCGCCGATGTGGCCGAAGATGATGCCACCGAGTGGGCGGACGAGGAACGCGACGGCGAAGGTCGCGAACGCGGCAGCCGTCTCGGCGAGACGATCACCGCTCGGGAAGAACAGCGGTCCGAAGACGAGGGCGGCGGCTGTCGCGTAGACGTAGAAGTCGTACCACTCGATCGTGGTGCCGACGAAGGCGGCGAAGCCTGCGCGTCGCGCCTTGGTATGGGTGGAAGTCATGTGAGACCCGCTCCTTTGCGGAAGATGTCGGATAGCGATGGATGCTACGGCTGTGCGGACAGGTCAGGCAAGGGCAGAACTCCAGCGAGAATGCTCATTCACTGGAGTTATGAATATATGGTCGCGCAAAGCTCACCTTCCCATCGGCGCATAAGGCTCCTAGGCTGAACTTGTGAACCCGTGGGCGTGCGTTCCGGGGAAACTGACGAAACGGACGGAAGCCATGGATTTCGACGCCGAACTCATCCGCGCGCTCCAGGAAGACGGGCGCGCCAGCATCCGTTCCCTCGCCCTGCGTCTGGGCCAGTCGCGCGCCGCCGTGGCCGCACGCCTGCGCAGCATGCTCGACGACCGCACCGTGCGCGTGGTCGCCGCCGTCGACCCGGTCTTCCTCGGCCAGCACGTGCTCGCCCATGTCTCCATCCGCACCGACGGCACGGTCGAGGCCGTCGCCGAGCACCTGCGCGACATGCATGAGACCGTGCTGGTGTCGGCGGTCGGAGGGTCGCACGACCTGGTCACCGAGGTTCGCCTGGGGTCGATGGAGGAGCTGCACGATCTGCTCGCCCAGATCCGGGCGATCACCGGCGTGCTCGACATCAACACGATCATCTACTCCACCGTCGTGAAGGGCTTCTTCGTCTCGGAGTACCACGGCGACGTCACGCTCGACGGGATCGATGAAGCCCTGATCGAGCAGCTGCAGGCCGACGGCCGCACCAGCTTCCGCGCTCTGGGCGAGGCCGTGCGCCTCTCCCCCTCGGCCGTCGCCACCCGCGTGCAGCGTCTGATCGATGGCGGCGTCATCAAGATCAGCGCCGTCGAGGCGCGCGGCCTCGCGCATCGGCAACTGTCGATGGGCGTCGGACTGAACCTCGACCACGACGACGAGAGCGTGATCGAGGCGCTGCGCACCGGTCAGGGCGTGGACTTCGCTGCCCGCACGCTCGGCCGGTTCGATGCGGTCGCGACACTCGTCGAGCCCTCGGCCGGCGCCCTGTATGCGAGCCTCGAGCGGTTGCGGGCGCTCCCCGGCGTCACCCGCATCGAGGCCTGGCTGCACCTCGCCGTGCTGAAAGAGGACTACGCCCGCACCCTGCGCCCCCTGCGCACCGACTGACCCGCAACTTCTGCGCCCACTGCGCACGGACTGACCCGTAACTTCTGCGGCCAACCGCACGTTCCGCGGCCTCGAGCGCGCATCCGCGCCGCAGAAGTTGAAGATGGCCGCAGGACGTGGAGCGGGATGCGAGCGCGGCGCGCCGTCACCGCGCGTTCACCCGACACCGCCAGACTGCGAGCATGAGCGAACCCGATTCTCGCCCCGCCGTTCCGGAGCCCCCGGCGATCGCGAACAGCGGTGCCGTCGGCGTGATCGGCCTCGACCTGCGCGGCGAGACACCGGCGCCGAAGAAGCAGGTCTACTCGTGGGCCCTGTGGGACTGGGCGACGCAGCCCTTCAACACCGTCATCCTCACGTTCGTCTTCACCGCGCTCTACCTGGTGGGCACCGGGTTCCTCCCGCCCGAGATCGCTGCGCTCGCGGAGGACGACCCGGCGCGCCTCGCCGCCGAGGCCGACCTCGCTTCCGGCCTCGGGCTCGGCTCGACCATCGCCGCATTCGGCATCCTGCTGCTCGCCCCGGTGCTCGGACAGCGAGCGGATGCCGCGGGGCGCCAGAAGCTCTGGCTCGGCATCGGCACCGGCGCTCTGGTGTTCTGCATGCTCGGACTCTGGTTCGTCACCCCGACCCCGAGCCTGTTCTGGCTGGGCGTCGCCCTGATCTCGGCGGCCACGGTGTTCCAGGAGATCGCCGCCGTCAACTCCAACGCCATGCTGATCGGCATCGCCACCCCCAAGAACGTCGGCCGCATCTCGGGCCTCGGCTGGGGCTTCGGGTATCTCGGCGGCATCATCGCCCTCGTGATCGTGGTGGTGCTCGACACCTTCGACTGGTTCGGCATGTCGACCGACAACGGTCTCGCCTACCGCCTGATCGCGGTCGGCTGCGCGGTCTGGGCCGTCATCTTCAGCATCCCGATCTTCCTCAACGTGCCGGAGCCGTCGCTCGGCCGCCCCGAGCGCAAGGTCGGCTTCTTCCGCTCGTACGTGCTGCTGGTCACTGACATCCGCGGGCTCTACCGCGACCCCGAGACGCGTCCCACGTTCTGGTACCTGCTCTCGAGCGCCGTGTTCCGCGACGGCCTCGGCGGCGTCTTCGCGTTCGGCGCGATCATCGGCACCGCCGTGTTCAAGTTCGGCACGCAGGACATCATCATCTTCGGCATCGCCGCGAACCTGATCGCCGGCGTCTCGACCATCCTCGCCGGACGCCTCGACGACCGGGTCGGACCGAAGCGCATCATCCTCGCCTCGATCGGGTCGATGATCGTCGCCGGCCTCGCGGTGTTCCTGCTGCGCGACGGCGGTTCTCTGGTGTTCTGGATCGGCGGCCTCATCCTGTGCGCCTTCGTGGGTCCGGCGCAGGCCGCGGCGCGCTCGTTCCTCGCCAGGGTCACCCCGGCCGGACGCGAGGGCGAGATCTTCGGCCTCTACGCCACCACCGGTCGCGCGGCGAGCTGGATGGCCTCCGGCGCCTGGACGCTGCTGATCGTGCTGACCAGCCAGACCGCCTACGGCATCCTGGGCATCATGATCGTGCTGATCGCCGGCTTCCTGCTGCTGCTTCCGGTCAAGGCGCCACGCTGAGGGGGCGGAGGGCCGTGCCCGCCGGGCGTCGTGATCAGAGGATCGTCTTGCGGGCGTCCGCCAGCAGAAGATAGAGCGTTCGATCCTGCCCCGGGAAGCGCGTGAACCCGAAGCGCTCATAGAACGGGACCACCTCCTCGGTCATGGCGTGCACGAGGATCGCCCGGATGCCGATGGCCTCCGCGGCCTCGATCGCCCGCGATGTCGCGTGCTGCAGAAGGGATACTCCGAGCCCCCGCCCGGCGAACTTCTCATCGACGGCGAGGCGCCCGAGCAGCACCACCGGTATCGGGTCGGGCTGCTGACGCGACAACTCCGTCGGCACCGCGTCGCGCACGACCGAACTGGACGACAGACAGTAGTAGCCGGCCACTCGCCCATCACGGGTGGTCGACACCATCGTGCGGGAGGCGCCCGACCGCTCGTTGCTCCGAGCCCTCCCCCGCAACCAGGAGTCGAGCGCCTCCTCACCGCAATGGAAGTCGCTGACCCGGTCGCCGGCGACGAGAGGCCGGGGCCGCAGAAACTCAGTCAACGAACACGGACTCCCGCGTGAGCAGGTCACGGAGCTGCTCGATGCTGCGCGCAGGTCGGTCGAGCACCTCGATAAACGCATCGAACCGGATCGCATCGACACGCAACTGACGGTCCCGCTGGATCACCTCTTCGGCCCGTTCCATCAGCGTCTCCGCTGAGAAGTCCGTGACCGAGCGCCCCTGCAATGCCGCGGCCTGCTCGATCGCCGCCTTCTGCGCGGAGGTCACGCGCAGTTCGATACGTCGGTCCTTCAGAGGGGCAGCCATCGAATCAGTGTACGGCAGATTTCCGTACATTCCACAGAACTCCGGGGGAGAGTCAGCGCTGCCAGTTGTCGGCGAGCTTGTTGAGCAGGCGTGCGAGTTCGGCACTCTCCTCGGGGGTGAAGGCGGCGAGCGCACGCCCGAGCATCTCGCGACGTTCCCCCCGCATCCCTCTGGCGACCTTGCGGCCCTCGTCGGTCAGCGCGATGCGTGTGCGACGGGCGTCGTCGGGGTCAGCCTCGCGGCGCACATAGCCTCGCTCGACACCCTGCTGCACGAGCCGTGAGGCGCGGGGCTGGTCAACGCCGATGGCCTCGCCGAGCGCGCTCACACTGAGCGGAGCGGACGCCGCGGCGAGTGCCTCCAGCATCCGCATGCGCGCCGGTCCCCCGAGGCGGCCGGAAGGGTCGGTCATCCACGGCGGCGTGCCAGGGTGGCCGTGCCCGAACGGGTCGCCGTGTCCGCGCTCGTGCCCGCGCGGGCCGCCGTGCCACCCGTGCGGTCCGCCATGACCCCGACCTCCGGGGCCGCCGCGCTCGCCGGGGCGCCGACCGCGCAGACGGGACAGCGCCTGGGCGATGGCTTCGGACGGGTCGATCTCTTCGGAGGTCACGCTTCGATTTTACATGCGACTTGACATGCATTCACATCGCATGTCACACTACATGTACATGCACTGTGACATACACATGCACACTGACAACTAAGGACTTCCCATGAACACCTCTGAATCACACGAATCTGAGAACGCATCCCGCCCCTTCGGCTACTGGCTGAAGGCCGCCGACCGCCTGATGGCGGCCGAGTTCGCCACCGCCTTCGAGGGCGAGCACGCGAGTCGCCGCGACTGGCGCCTGCTCAACGTCGTCGACGGCACCGTTCCGGCCCGCCGCCCCCTGAACGACCACAAGCTGCATCGCCTCGTCGAGCGCGGCTGGGTCGTCCCCGAGGGCGACGGCTGGGCGCTCACCGACGACGGGCGTGCCGCCAAGGATCGCCTGGGTGCGATCGTCGACGGCATCCGCTCGAAGGTCGCAGACGCCGTCTCCCCCGAGGAGATGGCCACCACCCTCGCCTCGCTCAAGAAGATCGCGCGCGCCTTCGGCTGGGACGAGGAGACTCCTCTCCCCCGCGGACGCCGCCACGGCTTCGGCGGACGCCGTCACGGACGCGGGCACGGCTTCCCTCACGGATTCGGCCGCCCGTTCGGCCGCCCGTTCGGTCGCGGCTTCGGCCCGGATGCTCACGGCGGCGGCTGCCGCGGCGAGCACGAGCACGGCGAGCACGGACACGGCGAACGTGGTCACGGCCACGGCCACGGCCACGGCCGTCGGCACGGCTTCGACTCCAGCCACGGTTTCGGCCCGCGCGGCGACGCCGGACACGAGCACGCTGGTCATGAGCACCCCGGCCACGAGCACGGCCACGGCGGCCACCACCACGACGAGCACGGCCACCACGGTCCGCAGCGCGTCGTCCGCTTCGCGCAGCACGCGTACGAGCGCGGTTTCGACGCGGGCTACTCCCGCGGACGCGACGCCTGACCTACCCGGTGCACACAAGACGAGAGGGACGGATGCTTCGGCATCCGTCCCTCTTCTCGTCTCAGCGTGCCGGGCGCGTCAAGAACATGTCGACCGGGTCCTCGCTGTCGAGCACGAACCCGGCACGGAGATAGAGCCGAAGCGCGGGGCTGCCCTGCAGCACGTTGAGCCGGAACGTCTGGCCGCAGTCTGCGGCGAGCACCCGCTCGAGCACCGCGCCTCCGATGCCTCTTCCCTGCAGCGCCGGGTCGAGGTAGAAGTGCTCGATCCACCGCACGCCCTCGTCGGACCGCACCGCGATCGACCCGGCATCCGCGCCATCGACCACGATGACCTGGGTCCCGGCGGCACTGAAGGAGTCGAGGAACCGTTGCCGCACGCGCACCTCGTCATAGCGCCCGAGGCGCGTCAGGTCATCACGCAGCACGACAGCGCGCAGCTCCGCGATCCAGGCTGCATCCGCGGGCGCGCTCGGACGCAGCGTCCACTCCATGTCCACGCTCAGATCGGCAGCGACAGGTAGAACTGCCGCACCGCGTCATCGTCGCCCTGCACCTGCAGGACCCAGGGCTGCGATCCATCGCCCGTGACGATCCACAGCACCGTGGTGGATGAGTCGTCCTGGTAGGTGTTCTGTGTGCCGCGTCCGTCCTCGTACACGGAGTTCGTGTTCGAGGGATCGCCGAGTCCCTCCTCGGCGATGGCGTACGCGGCTTCGGCCGTCGCGTCATCCGTGAACTTCCACACCGTGAACGCGAGGGAGCCCACCTCCGACTCGTACGTGGCCGCCGTCGCCTCTTCGGCGGGCAGGGCGGCCAGGTCGGCGACAGTCCAGGGCTGCACGAGCTGCCACTCGGTGGCACCGTCTGCGCCGATGACCGATTGTCCGATCTGCGCGGCGATCTCGGCGCAGAAGTCGCTGCAGGGGTCGGTGGTGAGTGACGCGACCGACACCGTCGGTGCATCGCTCTCGGTCGTCGACGACCCCGAAGGCGCGCTCACCGGTGCCTCCTCGCCGAACGTCGGCAACTCGAGGCGTGTGCTCGTCGCGAGATAGATGACGAGCGCGACCGCGCCGGCGAACAGGATCAGCAGGAACACGAAGATCGCCGCCGTCAGTCCGCGATAGCCGCCGGACGACACCTCAGGCGTCATGGTCGGCTGCGACCATTCCTCGGAGACCGCGGCCGGTGCGTCGTCGGTGCCTGCGGGCCGCGTGCTGCGCCGGGAGGGCACCATCGCTTCGGGCGGAGGCGGCGGAATGACGGAATCGGCCGGCGGGATGTCGAGCGGAGGAGGCGGGATGACCGCATCCGGCACGTCGGAGGATGCCGGTGGGATCAGGCCGTCCGGGATCGGGATCTCGGGCGGAGCCGGCGGGATCACCGGCTCCGGGATCGCGAGAGGAGAGTCGGCGGGCGACGGCGCGACCGCCGGGTCCGGCGGAGTCTCCGGGTCGTGCGGGGTGGCGCTGTCGTCGCTCATGTCAGCCTCCGACGGCTCCGACGTCCGTCGTGCCGACATCCGTCCGGTGGAAGTTCTGGAAGGAGCGGGATGCCGTCGGGCCCCGCTGACCCTGGTAGCGGTTGCCGTAGGGACCGGAGCCGTAGGGGTTCTCGGTCGGCGAGGTCAGGCGGAAGAAGCACAGCTGCCCGATCTTCATGCCCGGCCACAGCTTGATCGGCAGGGTCGCGACGTTCGCGAGCTCGAGGGTCACGTGCCCCGTGAATCCCGGGTCGATGAAGCCGGCCGTCGAGTGCGTGATGAGTCCGAGGCGCCCGAGAGAGGACTTGCCCTCCAGCCGCGCGGCGACGTCATCGGGCAGGGTGACCTGCTCGAACGTCGCACCGAGCGCGAACTCGCCGGGGTGCAGGATGAACGGCTCGTCGGGGTCGACCTCGATCAGGCGCGTGAGCTCGGGCTGGTCGACCGAGGGATCGATGAACGGGTACTTGTGGTTGTCGAACAACCGGAAGTAGCGGTCGAGGCGCACGTCGATGCTCGAAGGTTGGATCATCTCCGGCGCGTGCGGATCCAGGCCGATACGGCCTGATGCGAGTTCTGCCCTGATGTCGCGGTCGCTGAGAAGCACGGGTTCAGCCTAGTTGCCCGGGCGGAGTCGGCGCTTTTGCCATACGGCGGTCGGCAGGTAGGCTGGCGATCACCTGTTCCTCCTGGTGCAGGTTCGGGACTGTAGTTCAATGGCAGAACTTCTGCTTCCCAAGCAGATAGCGCGGGTTCGATTCCCGTCAGTCCCTCCACATGTAACGTCAAGAGCCCTTCCTGACATCCGCGAGCTACTTCGGTGGGTGCTCGAGCGTGATGACGAGTTTCCGCGCCGATACGCCTCGGCGAAGGGTGTCGATGGCTTCCTGGATCGCCGGAAACCCGCGTCCTGCGATGTGGGCTTCGGGGTAGAGGCGGTGGCTGCCCGAGGCGAGGGCGGCAGGGAGATATCGGCCCCAGACGGCCGGGCCCACGGGAGAACTGGCGATGGCGCTCCCCCAGATGAATGTCGCTCTGATACCGCGGGCACGACTGCGCACCTGCAGGAGCGCCGTGCGCGTTCCGAGCTTCAGGAAGAGGCGGATACGGGCGAGGGAGAGGCCGCGACGGCGCGGTTGTTCGTAGAACGACACGGGAGGGCTCGCCATCGCGATCTGCGTGGCACCGGTGGCGTGCGCGATCCGCAGACAGGGCTCGGCCGATCCCACCGCGACGGCGAGGATCCCCGCCACCGCGGAGCCACCGACCGCTTCGATGATCCGATTCGGAGTCTGCGGGTCGTGGTAGTCGAAGACGGCTTCCGCTCCCAGCTGCCTCATCCGTTGGTGGTTCTTCGCCGAGGCTGTCGTGACGACGCGATAGCCGGCGGCGCTGGCGAGTTGGATCGCATTGCCTCCGACCGCCGTCGCACCTCCCCAGATCACGACGACCTCGTCGCGAGGTGCCGCGCTTCCGAGACGGGAGTAATCCAGTGCCAATTGGTCCTTCTCGAACAACCCGGCCGCCGCTGTGGATACTGCGAGCGGCAGGACGGCGGCATCCTCGAACGCGGTCGTGGTCGGCAGAATGGCGGCCACGCTCGCGTCGACCGCGACGTAGGACTGGAAGCCGCTCTCGGAGACGGCGTCCCGCCCCTTCTCCAGGCCCAATGCGTACGCCACGACACGGTCTCCGATGGTGAAGCCGTTCACCCCGGCTCCGGTGTCGACGACGACGCCCGCGACATCCTCTCCGAGGATCACCGGATAGCGCAACCACCCGTACATGACGGTGCCGTTGGACTGGATGATCGCATCGAGCGGATTCACCGCCACCGCGCGTACCTCGAGCACCAGCTGCCCCGGCCCCGGCTTCGGCATCGGAGCTTCTCGGATCGCCAGGTCCGCATAGGGAGAATCGATCCACGCCGCCATGTTGTCGCTCATCATCATCCGTTCTCCACTCGTGATGACATCTCGTGTCATCACGGTCAGCTTACGACAGTTCGTGTCATCATGGATCTATGCCTCGTTGGTCACCGGATGCTGCGCTGCGGTTGGAAGCTGCCGCGATGACCCTGTTCGCGGAGCAGGGATACGCGGGAACCACGGTTCCCCAGATCGCCGAGGCCGCGGGGCTGACCACACGCACATTCTTTCGCCACTTCTCCGACAAACGCGATGTGCTGTTCCTCCGAGATCGCGAGTTCCCCCAAGCGGTGAGCGACTTCATGGCGTCCATCCCGCAAGAATGCGGCGGAACGGCCACCGTGCGCGCAGGCCTCGCAGCCGCGTGCCGAGGCATCCAGAGCTGGCGAGAAGAGATCGCGCGCCGACGCAGCATCATCCGCAGCGAACCCGCGCTGCACGAGCGCGATCTTCTGCGCAGTCATCACCTCGCCCTCGCCATCGAACGATCATTGGCCCAACGCGGCATCGAACCTGCGCACGCACACACCTTGGCAGCCCTCGCCGTGACCTGTTTCGACCTTGCGATGGACAGATGGCTCGAAGGGCCATCCGATCTCCCACTCGAGGATGCCCTGACGGCGGTGTGGACCGACATGCAGGGATGGATCGACGGGTGACGACGCCGATACCTCGCGAGACCAGTGGGAAACGTGTGCCTTTCGGCCATCGACGATCTGGATCTTGAGGATCTGTGCCCTTGACCGCAAGAGCAGATTCGACACCGGGGAAGTGGATAGTCAACAGGGAGCGATTACCTCCCATCCGAATCCGCATCGGCTCCGAACAAGAGCGATAGGGCGGTACTCGCGCGCCCGCGACCTGACCCTATGACCCGAGAGGAGCCCCGATGATCGAGTCATCGACCCCGCCGCTTGCCGCCCTCGACGGCTACCGCAACGTCACCGACCTGCTGGTCGCGCGCGTCGCCGCCGCTCCCGATCACATCGCTTTCGAGGTCGAAGAGACGGATGCCGGCTCCTGGCGGCCGATCACGACGCGGGAGTTCTCGAACGAGGTGCGCGCACTGGCGAAGGGTCTCCTGGCCCAGGGCATCCAGGCCGGTGACCCGATCGCGATCATGGCGCCGACGCGCTATGAATGGGCCGTCGCCGACCTCGCGTCCTGGTTCGCGGGCGCTGTCGTGGTGCCGATCTACGAGACCTCATCGCCGTCGCAGGTGAATGCCATCGTCGCGGATGCCGGGGTGCGCCTGGCGATCGGCGGCACCGCGGCGCACGCGGCGCTCCTGCAGGATGCGCTCGCGCAGAGAGACAGCGCCACCCTCGGCGCGTGGACCATGGATGCCGGAGCATCCGCCACCCTTGCCGACCTGGTCGCGGGCGGCGCCGACATCGCCGACGAAGAGCTCGAGGCCCGCCGAGCATCCGCATCCCAGGACGATCCCGCGACCATCGTCTACACCTCGGGCACCACGGGTGAACCCAAGGGCGTCGTGCTCACGCATCGGAACTTCCTCGGCCAGGTGCTGAACATCGCCGCCGCATACCGCGAGATCGTGAACGAAGACGGCAACACCGTCATCTTCCTGCCGCTCGCGCACGTGCTGGCACGCGGGCTGCAGCTGATCTGCCTGGCGAGCGGCATGCGCATCGCGCACCTGTCCGACCCGTCGACGGTCGTCGCCACCCTCGACACGCTGCGACCGACGTTCCTGGTCGTCGTGCCGCGGGTGCTGCAGAAGATCCAGGCCGCCGCGGCCACCAAGGCCGCCGACAAGGGACTTGCGGGTGTCTGGGCGAAGGCACAGGCGACCGCGATCGCGTGGGGTCGCCGCGCAGAACGGGCCGACGCCGGCCGCCGAGCCAGGAAAGACCTCGGGCTCAGCCTGCGCCACCGCATCTTCGACGCGCTGTTCTTCGGGCGCCTGCGCACCGTGATGGGCGGGCGCGTCGGATACATCCTCTCGGGCGGCGCCGCACTCGACACCGAGCTGTCGCTCTTCTTCCGCGGCATCGGCGTCCCCGTGATCGAGGGCTACGGCCTGACCGAGACCACGGCGCCACTCACCGGCAACCTGCCCGGCAACATCGCTTCGGGGAGCGTCGGCACGCCCCTGCCCGGGCTCACGGTGCGCATCAGCGATGAGGGCGAAGTTCTCGCCCGCGGCATCGGGGTCTTCGGCGGCTACCGCAACCCCGCCCACGACGAAGGCGCCTTCATCGACGGATTCTTCCGCACCGGCGATCTCGGACGACTCGACGAGCAGGGTCGACTGATCCTGGAAGGCCGACTCAAAGACGTGATCGTCACCTCGAACGGCAAGACGATCGTGCCGACCCGCTGGGAGAGCGCGGTCGAAGCGAGCCCGCTCGTGTCGCACGCGGTGATGGTCGGAGAGGGAAAGCCCTATCTCTCCGCACTTCTCGTGCTCGACCCGGAGCAGACCACGGAGTGGGCGACCGCAGAAGGCATCATCATCCCCGTGTCCGCCCAGCCCGACATCCGCGCCGTGACCGATCAGACGCTGCGCGCGCACCTGCAGAAGTCGGTCGATGCCGCCAACGCGCTCGTCGCGCGCAGCGAGCAGGTGCGCCGCTTCAGCGTGGTCTTCGCCGACCTCGACGACCGCGCGCTGGTCACCCCGACCATGAGGCTCAAGCGGAACGTCGTGCTCGATCGCGCAGCCGTCACCGTCGAAGACCTGTACCTCTGAGAAACAGAAAGAACACCATGTCCTCCCCGACACCCACCGCCCCCAAGTCTTCCCGCTCCTCGCTCATCGCGATCTTCGCGGCCCTCGTCATCGGCGCGCTCGTCGCACTCGCCGGCAGCCAGGGCGGTGCGACGCTCGGCGGCATCCCGCTGTTCGCCCTCGCCGTCGCCGCGGCCTTCGCCATCCAGTTGCTCGCGTTCATCCCGGCGATGATCCTGCGCACCGAGCGATTCTTCGACCTCACCGGCAGCCTCACCTTCTTCGCGATCTCGGCGGCGCTGGTGCTGCTGACCCCGATGCCCGATGTGCGCAGCTGGATCCTCGCGGCGATGGTGATGCTGTGGGCCGTGCGCCTCGGTTCATTCCTGGCGCTGCGCGTGCACAAGGCCGGATCCGACGGACGATTCGACGAGATCAAGGGCTCGCCCGTGCGTTTCCTGCAGGTGTGGGTGATCCAGGGCGCGTGGGTGTCGCTGACCGCGGCCGCCGCCTGGATCGCGATCAGCACGGATGCCGGGTCCCGCGCCCCGATCGGGTGGCTCACCGTCGTCGGCATCATCGTGTGGGCCGTCGGCATGGTGATCGAGATCGTCGCCGACGCGCAGAAGTCGGCGTTCCGCGCGGACCCGCGCAACAAGGACGAATTCATCAGCACCGGGCTGTGGTCGCGCTCACGCCACCCCAACTACTTCGGCGAGATCGTGATCTGGGTGGGCGTGTTCCTCACCGCCGCCCCGGTGCTGGCCGGATGGCAGTGGGTCGCACTGCTCTCGCCGTTGTTCGTCATCCTGCTGCTCACCCGGGTCAGCGGCATCCCGCTGCTGGAGGCCCGCGCCGAGAAGAAGTGGGGCGATCGCGCCGACTACATCGCGTACCGCGACTCGACCCCGTCGCTGATCCCACGGCTGACACGGGCCGCCGTGCGCGAGAAGTCGGCGTCCTGACCGCGGCGCCCGACCGCTGAGCCCCGATCGCGGAGCCCCGACGGCTGAGGGGTCAAGAAACGCCGTGACGAGCGGCGTGGGCGCGGCGTGTCTTGACCCCTCAGCGGCGCGTGGCGCCTCGGAGCTTCGAGAGGTCGCGCAACGTCGCCTGAGGCTCCTGAAGACGGCATCTTGTGACGTGTTCACCGCACGCAGGTCGCCCATCGCCGCTCGGCCAGGGTGGATGCGGTACTCTGCGCCCCGCGGCCTGCACCCTGCACCTGCGGCCCGCGGCCTGCGCCGCCGCGGCCCTGGATGCGTCGCAATCGAGCCAGCCGCACCCTCCCGACCTCGACGATCGCCGTACTCGACGCGATCGTCGAGGAACTGGCTGCCATTGGTGGAATACCCTACCGGGGTATATAGTTGCACCTAATACCCCATAGGGGTACCACCGATGAGAAGAGGAAACGCGATGACCACGAACGAGTTTCAGGTGACCGGTATGACCTGCGGACACTGCGAGATGTCTGTCCGCGAAGAGGTCGCCGAAGTCCCGGGCGTCGAAGACATCCAGGTGAGCGCGCAGACCGGCACGCTCGTCGTCACCGGCTCGGACTCCCTCGACGATGCACAGATCCTTGCTGCCGTCGCGGAGGCCGGGTACTCGGCAGTGCGGACGGTATGAACGCCGGGGCACGCCTCACGATCTACGGGATCGGCGTGGCGGTGGCGTTCGGCGGGGCCTTCGGCCTCGCCAGCGCCGTCGTCCCCCCGAGCGTTGTCAGCGAGTGGAAGGAAGGCACGGCGATGGACAGCCACAACGGCCACGATTCCGCCACGACGGCCGAGGAGGAGTCCGCGAACGTCGCTGCGGACAACCTGAAGGGTCTGTCGCTCGGTCTCGAGGGATACGTCCTGTCACCGGTCGAGGCGCCGGGAACCGTCGGAAGCTCGGGCGAGCTGCGGTTCCGGATCCTCGATGCGGCCGGCACACCGGTCACGGAGTACACGACCGCGCATGACAAGGACCTGCACCTGATCGTGGTGCGCTCGGACGGGAGCCAGTTCCGTCATGTCCACCCGACGCTGGATGAGAGCACCGGCACCTGGTCGCTGCCGTGGGAATGGACGGATGCCGGGACCTATCGCGTCTTCGCGGACTTCACGCCCGCCGGCACTGATGCCCCCTCGCTCACTCTCACGCGCACGGTCCAGGTGTCGGGCGAGTTCACCCCCGTGGCACCGCAGCCCACGCACACCGCGCACGTCGACGGATTCACGGTCTCGCTCGACGGCGACCTCGCAGCAGGATCGGCGAAAGACCTCACCCTCACCGTGACGCGAGACGGCAAGCCCGTCACCGCACTGGAGCCCTACCTGGGAGCGTTCGGCCACCTCGTCGCGCTGCGCGACGGCGACCTCGCCTACCTGCACGTGCACGCCAAGGGGGAAGAGCCTGAGCCCGGAGAGACGTCCGGTCCGGAGATCGAGTTCGCCGCCGAGGCACCGACCGCCGGCCGGTACTTCCTGTACCTGGACTTCCAGGTCGACGGACAGGTGCACACGGCCGAGTTCGTGGTCGATGCCGCGCCCGGGGATGGCACGGCGGAGTCCGACGGCGACTCGCACGAAGACGGACACTGAGCGGCGAGCACCGCCCCTGCGGCAGCTCCGCGCTGCTGCCCGCACACGAAGCCGACAGAAGGAAGAGCACATGAGCACATCAGCACCTCCGACCAGGGGGTCAGGCGTCGAGTTGGAGATCGGCGGGATGACCTGCGCCTCCTGCGCGATGCGGATCGAGAAGAAGCTGAACAAGCTCGAGGGCGTCGTCGCGACCGTGAACTACGCGACCGAGAAGGCGAAGATCACGGTTCCTGAGGGCTACGACCCTGCGGTGCTGATCGCCGAGGTCGAGAAGACGGGGTACTCCGCGTCCCTGCCCGCCCCGAAGGGCAGGAAGACCGACGCCGGGTCCTCTGACGATGCCGGCGACGAGGATCCGGAACTTCGCTCGCTGCGCCATCGCCTGATCGGCGCGATCGTGCTGACCGTGCCGGTGATCGCGATGGCGATGATCCCCGCGCTGCAGTTCACGTACTGGCAGTGGGCCTCCCTCGCGCTGGCCGCCCCCGTGATCCTCTGGGCCGCATGGCCGTTCCACAAGGCCGCATGGACCAACCTCACGCACGGCGCCGCGACGATGGACACGCTCATCTCGATGGGCACCTCCGCCGCATTCCTGTGGTCGCTGTACGCACTGTTCTTCGGCACGGCGGGCACACCGGGCATGACGCACCCGTTCGAGTTCGCGCTGGCCCCGTCCGACGGGGCGGCGAACATCTACCTCGAGGTGGGCGCCGGGGTGACCATGTTCATCCTCGCCGGGCGGTACTTCGAGAAGCGGTCGAAGAAGCAGGCCGGCGCGGCCCTGCGTGCGCTTCTCGAACTCGGCGCGAAAGAGGTCGCCGTGCTGCGTGGCGGCGTGGAGTCGAAGATCCCGGTCGAGGATCTCCAGGTGGGCGACGAGTTCATCGTGCGCCCTGGAGAGAAGATCGCCACAGACGGCGTCGTCACCTCCGGCACCTCGGCGGTCGACGCATCCATGCTCACCGGAGAAGCCGTACCCGTCGAGGTCGCAGAGGGCGACGCCGTCACCGGTGCCACCACGAACGTCGGCGGTCGACTCGTGATCCGTGCGACCCGGATCGGCTCCGACACGCAGCTGGCGCAGATGGCCCAGTTGGTCGAGGACGCCCAGACCGGGAAGGCCGAGGTGCAGCGCCTCGCCGACCGGATCTCCGGGGTGTTCGTGCCGATCGTGATCGTGATCGCCTTCGCGACTCTCGGCGGCTGGCTCGGGGCAGGATTCCCTGTGACTGCGGCATTCACGGCGGCGGTCGCCGTGCTCGTGATCGCCTGCCCGTGCGCGCTGGGCCTGGCCACTCCGACGGCGCTGCTGGTGGGCACAGGGCGCGGTGCGCAGATGGGCGTGCTCATCAAGGGCCCGGAGGTTCTGGAGTCCACCCGCAAGGTCGACACCGTCGTGCTGGACAAGACCGGCACCGTCACCACCGGCAAGATGACCCTCGTCGGCGTGTTCACAGAGGACGGCACCGATCGCGCTGAGCTGCTGCGGCTGGCGGGCGCCCTGGAGGATGCCTCGGAGCACCCGATCGCACAGGCGATCGCCAAGGGGGCGACCCAGGAGGTCGGTTCCCTGCCGACGCCAGAGGACTTCGCGAACATCGAAGGCAAGGGCGTACAGGGGATCGTCGACGGCCACGCCGTGCTCGTCGGCCGTGACTCGTTGCTCGCCGAGTGGTCGCAGAAGCTCAGCCGCGAACTCGCCTCGACGAAGGCGCGCGCCGAGGGCGAGGGGAAGACCGTGGTCGCCGTGGGGTGGGACGGTCAGGCCCGCGGCATCCTCGTGGTCGCCGACACCGTCAAGCCCAGCAGCGCCGAAGCGATCGCCCAGTTCACGGCCATCGGGTTGACCCCGATCCTGCTCACCGGAGACAACGAGGCCGTGGCCAGGCAGATCGCCGCGGAAGTGGGCATCACCGAGGTCATCGCCGAAGTCCTCCCGAAGGACAAGGTCGACGTCATCACCCGCCTGCAGCGCGAAGGCAAGGTGGTCGCGATGATCGGCGACGGCGTCAACGACGCCCCCGCGCTGGCACAGGCGGACCTCGGACTCGCGATGGGTACCGGCGCGGATGTCGCGATCGAAGCGTCCGACATCACCCTGGTGCGCGGCGATCTGCGCAGCGCGGTCGATGCGATCCGGCTGTCGCGCAAGACGCTCGGAACGATCAAGACCAACCTGTTCTGGGCCTTCGCCTACAACGTCGCGGCGATCCCCGTCGCTGCACTCGGAATGCTCAACCCCATGCTCGCCGGCGCGGCGATGGCGCTTTCCAGCGTCTTCGTCGTCGGCAACAGCCTGCGCCTGCGCGGGTTCACGAGCATGGCGAAGTGATGACGCCCGCACCATCTCCTCCGCCAGAAGCACTCCAGGTACGCCGCCCAGATGGCGTGAGCCCGCCGTGGGGTTCGCGGCGCTCCGGCGTCGCACGTCACGCTGACGGAGCAGAACCGATCGCGCGTCGCGTGAGGAGCGCGACCGGAATGTGGCCGACGGCGAGGACGACTGCGGCGATCGCGATCCACGGATTGTTCAGCCACGCCGCGGCGCAGAGGAACACGAGCACCGGCATGACCGCCATCGGCACCGGGATGCGCCAGAGCGAGGCGTAGAGCAGAGCCTGCTCGCGGCCCGCGACGAGGTACCGGCCCCACAGTGCGTAGTAGATCGCCAGTGCGACAGCGGCGGGAAGAGCCCACCACCACACGATCGCGCCGGGGAGCGTGATCGCCGGCACCACGAGACACAGCGCCTGCCCCATCCGCTCGCCCCATTCGAGAGGACGAGGCACGTGCGCGACCACGTTCCGCCCTCGCGGCGGGAACCGCAGCAGCAGGAGGTTGGGGGCGAGCACGAGAATGCTGACGATCAGTCCGAGAAGTGAGAATCCCACGCTCGAAGGCTACCGATACGCACCCGAGCGACGCGGGAGCCGTTGAAGGATGAGCCGAGGGGTCGCGAGATGTCGCCTCACGTCAGCGCACGCGGCCCGCGATGCGCGAGCGCACCGGCCATCCGATCGACGGCCTGTTCGATGACCGGGCGCGGAGTCGCGAACACGAAGCGCATGAATCCGACGCCCGCGAGGCCGGTCGCCGAGCCGTCGGTCATCGCGACCCCCGCATGCTCGCGGAAGAAGTCGGCAGGCTGCTCGCCGAGCTCGAGGGCGCGCGCGTCGAGCCAGCCGATGTAGGTTCCCTCGGGAGCGCGGTAGGCGATCTCCGGAATCCGGGCGGCGAGTGCTTCACCGAGGAAGCGACGATTCCCATCGAGGTACTGCACGACCTCGCCGAGCCACGCCCGGTCGTCACGATACGCGGCGGTGTTCGCGATCACACCGAGATTGCTCGCCCCGTGGGAGGCCATCATGCCGATACGCTCCCAGACCTCGCGGTCCGCGTCGTTCGTGATGATGATCTGCGCGGTCTTCAGACCAGGGAGGTTCCAGGCCTTCGAGGCCGACGTCGCCGTCACGGTGTGCGAAGCGGCAGCATCCGAGATCGACGCGTACGGGATGTGCGCGGCGGGCGCGTAGACCAGCGGGGCGTGGATCTCGTCGGAGAACACGCGCCCGCCGTGGCGCTCCACGACCTCGCTGACGGCGAGCAGCTCATCGCGATCGAACACGCGCCCCACCGGGTTGTACGGATTGCAGAGCACGAGCAGGTTGGCGCCCGCGCGGAAGGCGGCGTCGATGCCGTCGAGGTCGAGCGTGTACCGGCCGTCGACCACGGTCATCGGCACCTGGATGACCTCCCGCCCTGCCGCCGGCGGCACCGAGAGGAACGGCATGTACGCGGGCGTCGGAACGATGACGGGGCTGCCGGCCCGGGAGAAATGGGTCATCGCCAGTTGGAGCGCGTGGATGACGTCGGCGATCGGATGCACATCGGATGCCGGCACACCCCAGCCGTACGCATCGCGCAGCCAGCCGGATGCCGCCTCGGACATCTCATCGGACACAGAGGCGGGGAGGTACCCGAAGACCCCGCGGTCCACCGCGTCATGCAGGGCGCGCGAGATGCCCGGCGCCACCCCGAAGTCCATCTCGGCGACGAAGGCCCCCAGCGTGTCGGGGAAGGCCGACCACTTGAGACCGCCGAGTCGGCGGAGATGCGCGACCTCGATCGCGTCGAAGTGTGCAGCGAGAGACATCCGGGCTCCTGTCATCGGGGACTGCGGGGGCATCCCTCCATCATCACCCGTGATCACCTGCCAGGGGGCGGTCCCATCCATCGGGGGCTCGGCGTCGAACAACTGGCATGCGTCGTCTCCGCTCGCTCGCGTCCGTGCTCGCCCTCGCCCTCGGACTCACGGCATGCACTGCCGCGCCGGCGCCCGATACGGTGGCGACGCCGGGGAGCGGTCCACTCGTCGCGTTCTACGGAGACTCCTACACTCTGGGGACCGGAGCCAGCGACCCGTCGATGCGCTGGTCGACCGTCATCAGCGACGCGCGAGGGTGGAACGAGTTCAACCCGAGCGTCAACGGACTCGGATTCGTCAACAACCGCTCCGACTTCGGCGAGAACGACCTGCCGGCGCTCGTCATCGCGCAACACCCCGACATCGTCTTCGTGACCATGGGCCTGAACGACAACTTCAGTTTCGCCGGCAGAGCCGACCTCATCCACGAGACCATCACGGCGGACCTCACCCGCCTCCGCGACGCCCTGCCGGCGGCCCGGATCATCGTGGTCGAGCCGTTCTGGTACGCCGAGGAGCGTCCGGAATCGGTTGCGACGATCATCGGCTGGGTCGAGGCCGCCGCCGCGTCGATCGGGGCGGACTGGATCCCCGGCGCCAGCCGCTGGCTCGACGGGCACTATGCCGGGGCCGACGAGAGCTGGATGGCGGCCGACGGCATCCACCCCTCAGACACCGGCTACCGGCACATGGCCGAGCAGATGGATGCCGCGCTCGCACGTCTCGATCCGGCGCTGTGACCCGTCGGATCACCGGTCAGCCGCCGAGGTTCGTCCATACGGTGCGCGTCTCCAGATAGGACTCCAGGTTCGCGTGCCCCATGTCGCGACCGTAGCCGGACATCTTGAAACCGCCGAAGGGCGCCGCGGCGTCGGTCGCGCCGTACATGTTGATGTACACGGTTCCCGCCTGCAGGAGCCCGGCGAGGCGGTTCGCCTTCGTGATGTCGCGCGTCCAGATACCCGCCGCGAGCCCGTACGGAGAGTCGTTCGCACGGCGGGCGATCTCGTCGATGTCGTCGAACGGCTGTGCGACGACGACCGGACCGAAGATCTCCTCGCGCACCGCGGTGAAGGTGTCGTCCACGTCCGTCAAGACCGTGGGGCGGATGTAGTAGCCCCCGGGGATCACGGCATCGGGGAACCCCGACCCGCCGGCGGCGACCGTCGCGCCCTGCTCCTGGGCACCATCGATGTAGCCGAGGACACGCTCGTGCTGGCGGGCCGAGATGACCGGGCCGATCTGCGCGGACGGGTCGAAGCCGTGCCCGACGGCCATGGATGCGGCGATGTCGGCGAGACGCCCCACGACATCGTCGTACGAGTGCTTCTGCACGTACAGGCGGGAGCCCGCCGCACAGGCCTGCCCGGCGTTGAAGAAGATCGCGCTGGCCGCGGCGGCGGCGGCCTCCTCCGCGGGGCTGTCGTCGAAGATGATGTTCGGGCTCTTGCCCCCGAGCTCCAGCGTGACCCTCTTCACCATCGGCGCCGCGCGCTGCGCGATGCGGGTGCCCACCGCGGTCGAGCCGGTGAAGGCCACCTTGTCGACGTCGGGATGGTCGACGAGAGCTTCGCCCGCCTCGGCACCGTAGCCGGTGAGGATGTTCAGAACGCCCTTCGGCATCCCCGCCTCGAGGGCGAGCTGACCGAGACGCAGGAGGGACAGCGGCGTGTTCTCGGCGGGCTTCATGACGATCGTGCATCCGGCCGCGAGCGCGGGGGCGATCTTCCACACGCCCATGAGCAGCGGATAGTTCCACGGCACGATCTGGGCGACGACACCGACGGGAACGCGTTCGGTGCGCACCATGGCATCCGTGATCGACACGGGGATCGTGTTGCCCTCGATCTTCGACGGCCACCCGCCGAAGTACTCGAAGTGGTTGATCGCGAGCGGCAGGTCGACGGTCGCGGCCGCACTCTTGAGCTTCCCTCCGTCGAGGACCTCCAGCTCGACGAACTCCTCGGCGCGCTCCTCCAGCAGGCGGGCGAGCCGCAGGATGATCCTCCCGCGGTCGAGTGCACTCATGCGTCGCCAGGGGGCGTCGGGGGCGAAGGCCCGCCGAGCGGCCCGCACCGCGCGGTCGGCATCGACCGTGTCCGCCGCCGCTGAACGCGCGATGACGGCGCCCGTACCAGGGTCGACGATGTCGATCGTGCGCCCGGAATGGGCTTCGACGAGCTCCCCGTCGATCAGCAGACGCGGCGGCTGAGCGAGAAAGCGCTTCGTCGCCTCGCTGATGTCGGGATCGATCGTGATGTGCGTGGGGGTGGTCGTCATCGCGGTTCCTGTTCAGGCGTGGTGCAGCGCGGCGAGCGCGTCGGCGGGGAAGGCGGTGTCGGTGTCTCCGAGCAGGAGAGCCCGGTAGGTCGCGGTGGCGGCCTCCTCGAGGTTGAGTGCGCGCCGGAATGCCATGCTCACGGAATCGCCGAGAGCGGAGCAGCCGTGGTGCCCCATGATGATGCAGTCGTGGTGCGCAGCCTGCTCCGCCGCGGAGTCGGCGAGCTCGTCCGATCCGTTCGGGTAGTAGGGGGTGGTCCCGATCGAACGCACGTAGTACGCGTGGTCGAGGGTGATCAGGCGCACATCGTGCCCGAGCGCGGTGAGGAGCACGGCGTGCTGTGGGTGCACGTGGACCACCGCATTCACGTCCTGACGGGTCTGGTAGCTCCTCTGGTGCAGCTTCCACTCGCTGGACGGCTTCGGAGAGCCGCTGATCACCTGGCCCGACAGGCTCATGACCGAGAAGTCCTCGGGGGTGAGCCTGTCGAGCCAGGTGCCGGAGGCGGTGACCACGAACGTGTCGTCATCGATGCGAGCGGAGAGATTGCCTCCGGAGGCGAGCGCGAGTCCGCGGGCGACGATGTCGACGCCGGCGGCGGACAGTTCTGCGATGAGTGATTCCACGCGGGTGGTCATGGCGACTCCTTTTCGGGGTGGGGCGGTCAGGCTGTGACGGCGGTCGGGGCGGGGCTCGCCGAGACGACGTCCTCCACGCCCTTCGGCGTCTTCAGCAGGAAGGTCAGGCCGAAGCCGACCAGGTAGAGCGCGGCGATGATCCATACCGTGCCCTCGATGCCGACAGGGGCGGCGAGTCCGGCGATGACCGGGCCGATGAACTGGCTGAGGCCGGCGCCGAGGTTGAGGATCGCGACCGCTGCGGCCTTGTTCTTCGGTGCGAGCAGCGGGACGATCGCGGACAGCGGCACGAACATGCCGAGCGCGAGGCCGTAGACGATGGCGATCGCGATCGTGATCCAGAAGTTCGGTCCGATGAGGGTCGGGACGTAGAACAGCGCGAGCACAGTGACGAAGCATCCGATGCCGCCGGCCCAGGCGACCACGTTGACGCGACCGATCCAGTCGGCGAGGTAGCCGGAGAGGAGGTTCGCGGCGACGTTCGCGGCGAGCATGGTGCCCCAGATGATCTGCCACTGGGCGAGGTCGAAGCCGACGTCGCGGACCATGTAGGTGGTCAGGAAGACGACGAACGCATAGAACGAGAGCGTGTTGATGATGCGGACCACGCCGCCGACGCCGACCTTCGGGTTGGTCGCGACGATCGTGAGCGAACTGACGACACCCTTGACACTGTTGGCGACCGTGACCTTCTTGGTGACCGGGTTGCGCAGGAGGACGAGCACCATGAGCCCACCGACGACGACGAAGGCCAGCGCCATCCAGAGGGTCGCCAGCTCACCGATGATCGGGATGACGGCGCCGGCGAAGTAGGAGCTCAGCACGCCGAGGCCGAGCGTGGAGAAGAACCAGTACCAGCCGACCGCGCGCCCCATGACGCTCTCGTCGGTGTCGATCGTGACCCAGACGAGGAATCCATAGGCGAACATCGGGTAGCCGAGGCCCCGGATGCCGAAGGCGAGGAGCATGATCTCGAAGTTGCCGCCCATGACGCCGAAGACGAGGAAGAGCACTTCGAAGACGACCCAGATGCCGAAGCCGAGCATCATGACGCGCTTCGGGCCCCAGGCCTCTGCCAGCGCGCCGCTCAACCAGGCGGCCACGGCGACGACGATGCCGTACACGGACCAGAGCAGGGCGATCTGACCACCGTCGAATCCGCGCTCGTCGAGGTACGGGGAGAGGAAGCCGGCCTCGATGCCGTCGCCGATCATGAAGACCGTCAGCGCGACGAAGCCCCAGGCGATGGGCCGCGAGATGCCCTGCGAGCTGAGCAGGCGCGCGAAGCGACCTTCGACGGGAGGTGATGCGGGGGTGACCATGGGTGTCTCCTCGTTGAGCGCGTAGAGAAATCGGGGTAAGTGTGTACATTTGTTCACGGAAGTGAACCAATGCCCAAGGACATCTTGGGCAGGAGTCACGGAATTGTCAAGCAGCGCGACGACGGCCGGGGGAACCGGCATGGGAGGATGTTCAGCATGCTGATGGGTCGCGTGGCGCGCATGTACTACGAGCTGGGGCTCACGCACCAGGAGATCGCCGACACCCTCGGGCTGTCGCGCGTCCGGGTGACGAGACTGCTGGCCGAGGCCAGGGAATCGGGCATGGTGGAGATCATCGTGCACGTGGAGGAGTCGCTCTTCGCCGCGGAGGAACAGGCCCTGCTGAGCCGCTTCGGACTGCGCCAGGCGTGGATCGCCCCGAGCATCGACGACCCCGCGAAGGCTGCTCGGGCGATGGCGACGGTCGGCGTCGAGGCGCTCGCCAGCGTCATCGAGAAGGACACCACGGTCGCCATGGGGCTTTCCACGGCGGTCGCCGCCGTGGTCGAGGCCTTCCCGACGCGCTCCCTCGGGGCACGCTTCGTCCCCCTCACCGGCTCGAGCAGCGGCCTCGCCAACGGAGCCAGCCCGCACGAGCTGACCCTCGCACTGGCTCGACGCACCGGCGGCGCCGCATTCCACCTCCCGGCACCGCTCGTCGCCGCGTCCGCCCAGGCGGCGGAGAGCGCATACGCCGACCCCGGGGTGCGCGATGTCCTCGCCAGGGCCGCAGAGGCCACGACAGTGATCGCCGGCATCGGCAGCACGCAGGACACGCGCGGGCTCCTGTTCGGCTCGTTGAGCGAAGAGGAGCGCGCCGCACTCCTCGAAGCGGGCGCGATCGGCGACATCGGCGGGCGCTTCTTCGATGCCACCGGGGCACCGGTGCGCGGTGCCCTCGATCACAGGGTCGTCGGACTCGACCTCGACCAGCTCCGCGCGATCCCCCATCGGCTGGCGATCGCCGCGGGTCCGGCGAAGCTCGACGCCCTGCGGGTCGCGCTGTCGAGCGGCCTCGTCACCATGCTCGTGACCGACTCGACCACCGCCGCCGGGCTGCTCGGCTGACCACCGAAGCCGCCCGGGCAGCGGCGAGATCTAGCCCACCGCGGCGAGCGCCTTCTCGTTCGCCGTTCCGGGCACACGCCGCCCTGCGAGCCACCCCCGCAGCGCGTCAGCCGCGATGCGCGAGTGCTCGACGATCACGTCATCGGACGCGCCGGCGATATGCGGTGTCATCGTGACGTTGTCGAACGTGAAGAGCTCGTGATCGTGAGGCAGCGGCTCCTGATAAAAGACGTCGAAGCCGGCGCCGGCGATCCGCCGCTCGCGCAGCACCGCCATCAGGGCCTGCTCGTCGATGATCGCCGCACGACCCGCATTGATCAGGAACGCGTCGGCGCGCAGCAGCGCGAGCTCACGCGCGCCGAGAAGCCCTTCGGTCTCCGGCATCAGGGGTACGTGAACCGTGACGATGTCAGAGGTCGACAGCACTTCGTCGAGCGGCACCACGCTGGCGTCTTCTCCGAACGCGTCAGGAGCCAGGAAGGGATCGTAGACCTTGACGGTCATACCGAATCCCCGCGCCCGGGAGACCATGCGCCGGCCGATCGCGCCACCGCCGAGGATGCCGAGCGTTCGTCCGTTGAGCCCGATCGAGCGGAAGACCTCGTAGGGCTCGAAGACATCGCTCTCGACCCAGTTTCCAGCGCGCAGCCACCGCTCCGATTGGCTCACCTTGCGCACGGTGGCCAGCAGCAGCGCGAAGCTCAGGTCCGCCGTGACCTCCGCGTTGCGCCCTGGCGTGGTGAAGACGGGGATGCCTCGAGCAGAACAGGCGTCGAGGTCGACGTTCGCCGGCTTGGCCCGGCACGAGACGACCGCCCGGAGCTCGGGAGCCTTCGCAAGGGCTGCCTCGTCCACGACGTCGAGCTCGGCGATCACGACGTGCGCGGCGGCCAGAGAGTCGTCGACGCCGCGGTCCGCGAGCGATCCGCCATCCATGGTGGCGGCGACGATCGTGACATCGAAGGCATCCGCGAGGGACTCAGCGATGGCGGTATCGAACGGCGCCGTGATGAGCACCTTCGGGCGGGACTGTTCAGTCATGTGTCTTCTTTCTGGGATGGCGATCAGTGGATGCGGGGCCGGAAGAAGCCGACGAACCGGCGCTCTCCCGCAGGCGTCGCAGACCAGGCCAGTGCGGGCGCAGAGCATCGCGAGTGGCGATGAACTGCGCGTACATGTGTTCGTACACCGCCACGCGCGAGGCATCGGGACGGAAGGTCGTGGTCGACGGGGCCAGACGATCTGACGCATCGCGAAGGTCTGCGGCCAGGCCGACCGCGGCCATGGCGAGAGTCGCGACTCCGCGAGCACCCACCTCGGGCTCGTCCTGGCGCACGATGTCACGTCCGGTGACGTCGGCGAGGATCGAGCAGAGCAAGTCGGAGTCGGATCCGCCGCCGCAGACGAGGAGGGGGCCATCGAGACCGAGAGCGATCATGCATTCGCGGAGGCTGAAGGCCAGCCCTTCATAGACGCTGCGCAGCAACTGACCGGGGGTCGTGGTGACGCTGATCCCGAGCCACGACGCGGAGGCGTCGGGCGCGAAGAACGGCGCTCGCTCCCCACTCGGAGACCCGTAGGGGAGGTAGACGACCCCGCCGCTGCCGGGCGGAACCGCGACGGCCCGCTTCTCGACGACGACCCAGTCGTCTGCGTCCAGACCGAGCGTCGCCCGCACCCAGTCGAGGTTGGGGGTTCCGGTCATCGGCGCCATGGACTCGAGCACCTGCGCTCCGCGTCCCGTGGCGAGCACGATGCTCGACTCGGTGCGCACCTCGGCCCGTGAGGCATGGTTGATGCCGATGAGGCTGGTGGTGCCGAGGATCGCGTAGCCCCGCCCGTCGTCGAGCACGCCGAGCCCGACCCCGGCGGCAGCGGTGTCGACCATTCCGACCACGACCGGGAGCCCTTCGGGCAGTCCCAGCGCCGCGGCCACCGCCGGCTGCACGACTCCGGCGATGCGCTGCGGGTCGAGCACGCCGGGCAGGCGATCACGGAAGTGCTCCTGCCCGAGTGCTGCGAGCAGTTCGTCGGAGTACGACCCTGTTGCGGTGTCGAGGTACGTGCGGGACGCTTCGCTGGGATCGGTCGCGCGGTTGCCGGTGAGCTTGAAACGCAGCCAGTCCTTGCAGTTCAGCTGGGTCGCCACCCGATCGCGGATGCTCGGCTCCGCCGCCATCAGTTCATCGACGAGGAGCGGCAGCGCACCGGAGAAGAGGGGCGAGCCCGTTGCGGCGTGGACTGCCGCCGCACGCCCGTCGTCCGACCAGTCGTCGAGGCGCGCGTGGGCACGGCCATCCAGCCAGAGCGCCGCGCGGCCCACCGGACGCCCGTCGACATCGACGAACCAGGCACCGTCACCCTGCCCGGTCACTCCGAGGGCCACGATCTCCGCGTCGCCGACCTCTTCGACGACGGCGGCGATGGTGGATGCCGCGGCATCCCAGATATGGTCCATGTCGGCCTCAGCGCGCCCGTCATCGGAGCGCTGCACACGGACACTCGAGCGAGACACGCTCGCGATGCGACCGTCGAGGTCGAACGCCACGGTCTTGACCGAGGTCGTTCCGGCATCGACGCCGAGGATGAGGGGAGTGCGGCTCTGCACACTGAACTCCGAACAATAGTACGAGCAAGTGATCTATTGTTCAGCTTAGCCCGAGTGCCCGTGCACATCAACACTCGCTACGGGTGACACCCCGTGCCCGTCATCCGCGATTCAGCGCGTGCCGCTCAGCTCGTCCGTGCGACGGCGGATGGTGAACCAGAGCCCCACTCCGAGCAGTAGCGCGCCGAGCACGCCACCACCGATCCACGCGGTGCCCCCTGTCGCGGCGAGGCCCGGAGGAGACACCGTCGTCACCGTGTCGCAGTCGTCATCGGTCGAATCCGCCGCGCAGTTCGCACCCGACCCCTTCGGAGTCAGCACGACGTTGCGGAACTCTCCGGCTCGCTCCACGGTCACCGTGTACGTCACTGTCGCCGTCTCGCCGACGCCCAGCGCTCCCGCCCACGACAGGATCGGCTCGTCGTAGTCGGCGCCACCGCTGGCGAAGCCGTCGTACGTGCCGAGGCGGAGAACATCGGTCAGGTCGTCGGTGAACGACGCTGGCCTGTCCACCGTGTACGGAACATCACCGGTGTTGGTCACCGTGACCGTGAAACGCACGGTGTCGCCGACCGCGACGTGTTCGGCGGACACCTGCTTGCGCACCTGGAACGTCGCCACCGGCGTCTCCGTGAGGCATGCGCCGGACTCCGCGCACGCGCCGCCCGGCCCATCGGCGACCACGGCGTTGCGCAGGATCTGATCACCGTTCTGCGGCCGGTCCACGGTCACCGAGTACGTCACCGTGACGGATTCCCCGATGCCGAGCGCCCCGCTCCACGACAGCTCGTCGCCGATCACGACGGCACCGGCGGAGGCATCGCCGTTGTAAGTCGCGTCATCGAGCACCCCGGAGAGGTCATCGACGAACGATGCCGGCGCGTCCGCGGTGTACGGGACCAGCCCGATGTTGGTCACCGTGACCTCGTAGCCGACCTCTCCTCCCCCCACCACATCCTGCACGTCCGTGGTCTTCTCGACCGAGTACGCCGCGACGGCGGTATCGGTTGCGCACCCGTCACCGACGCAGGCCCCGCCGGGCGCGGCGGGGGTGACCACGTTCTGCAGCGAGAAGTCGCCGCTGACGGGATCGTCCACCGTCACGGAGTAGGTCACCTGGAGCGTCTCACCCACCTCGAGCGGACCGGACCACGTCAGCACGTCACCGTCGATCGCCCCGCCGGCGGAGACGTCGTCGTTGTACACTGCGTCGTCGAGCACACCCGAGAGGTCATCCAGGAAGGACGCGGGGTCCTCGTCGGTGTAGGCGACCTCCCCGGTGTTCTCGACCGCGATGTTGTATGTGACGACGTCACCGGGACGCGCCACCTCAGGCTCGACGGACTTCTCGATGGAGAAGGAGGCGACCGGCACCGCCAGGGCGCACGTGACCGCGGTGGCCGCGTCGTTCCCCGCGACCGGGTCCTCTTCATTACCGAGGACCGTCGCGGTGTTCGAGAGGCAGCTACCGGCAAGGATGTCGGAGTCGGCCTCGATCCGGAACGTGGCGGACTCACCCGCGCCGAGACGACCACCACTGACGGTCACGGTGCTCCCGCTCACCTCGGCTGTGAAGTCCCCGACCACCGCGGGGTTGCTGAGGCCGGCAGGGAGGGTGTCGGCGACCGTCCAGCCGCTCGACACCCCCGCACCGTTGTTCGTGACCGTGATCTCGTAGCTGATGCGCTCGCCCGGCTCATGCGTCGCCGGGACGGTCTTGGCGATCTCGAGGTCGACGGGCAGCCCCGGAATGGCCGTCCCGTCGTTGAAGTCGGATCCGGGGCCGGGCACGGTCGAGATGATCGCGAAGCCGGGTGTCGCCGTGGCGCCGTCGGTGATCTCGAGCTGGACGACATCACCCGTCGCGTTCGCGGAGAAGCCAAGGTTGCCGTTTCCGAAGTTCCACACCCCGCCGTATCCCCCGGTCGTGGTCGGCATCACGCCGGGGAAGACGGTGATGCTGCCCGTCACCACGTCGATGCGGCGCAGGTCGCCGGCGTTGTTCGCTCCCCACGCGAACCCGTTCGCGAAAGCGAAGTCCTGCACGCCCGGCTGCACGCCGAGGTCGATGGTGCTCACCACGGCCCCGGTCGTGACGTCCAGCGCCCGTACCGTGGTGTTGGGTCCGGAATCCGAGATGTAGTAGAGACCGTCGGCGGGATTGAACGCCCCGGAGAAGAAGCGGGTGGAGCCGGTCGCCGGGTGCGTGTACACCGTGGTGCCGACCCGCGTGACGGTGCCTCCCTCCCCGACACGGACAAGGGATCCGAGCGGAATCCCGGGGATCGCGTTCCCGGTGACCATCGCGTAGATGAAGTTGTCCGCCTCGTTGAAGCCGATCGCGTTGTAGCCGACGGGGGCTGCACCACCCTCATCGCTGAACACGAAGGAGCCGTCGTCGACCGTCTGTGCGCGCTGCAACTGCGATGGGGTGTTCTGCGCGATGAAGACCACAGGGACGGCCGGATCGAACGCGTCGCCGGGGGCAGCCGCGGCGGGGACCGGGGCCGCCACCGGATTCACCGCCGTCAGGAGTCCGGCGACGAGGGCCAGCACGGCGGCGAAGATCGACGCCGACCGCGGTCTGCGACCGCGCCCTCCGCGATCAGCGTGACTGTGCGCGTTGGCGAGCATCCGTGCCTCCCTTCCCGTGGGGTCGAATCGGTGCCCAGCGGCCCCTGCTGAGAAACAGATCGGCGATCCGCGTCATGAAAGCGCTACGCCGGGGTCCGGATGTGTACAGGTTCCCCACCACCTGACCGACCCAGGTCGGATGCTCCCGGTCTCCCCAGGCCGGGAGGGGGGACGGGCCGCGAACGCCGCCCTCCCCCGATTCCCCACCTCCGGCCCGCGCATCGCAGCGCGGGCCGGAGTTCACTCCGCGGTGAAGTTCCATGTCGTCCACGGCCCGTAGTCCCCCGTCGCCGGGTTCGCATAGCGGAGTCGCATCGTGTGCGCCCCTGGTGCGACAGAGAGGTACTCATTCCATGCTCCGCTGCTCGGTACTCGGATGGTGTGGATAGGAGTCACACCGACGATCTGCCGCTGGAGGACCGTTCCCGCCCCCGCCGTGAACGCGAACCGGAAGCGGTTCGCGGCCACGGTCGTTCCGGACATCGGCGTCGCCGCCGGCGGGGGTGACGTCAGGGTGTAGGTGAGGGGCGCGCTCGCGGGCGATGCCTTCCCTGAGGCGATCTGCCGCGCCACCACGGATTGTGTGCCCGCTTGAGCGGACGTCAGATGCGCGGTCCACGTGCCGTCTGCTCGCGCGACCGTGCTCGCAATCGTCTCGCCCCCGCTGCCGAGGATCTCGACCACGGCGCGCGGCGACGCATCATCACCCGAGACCTTGGGGTACATCCGCGGGTCGAACTGAGCGATCGTGGCTCCGGGTGCTGTCGGGGTCGACGGGCTCGCTCCCGGTCCCGGAGGATCCGGGTCGGGGAGCACCGCTCCCGCCCCTCCGGGTACTTCCGAGTCCGGCCCCGCACCCGGCAGGAGCGGACGGGAGGAGACCTGCGGCGAAGGCATCGGCGACGGGGTCTCACCCGGAAGCGGCGACGCCGATGGGCTGGCGGCTGGCGGCTCCGACGACGGGGGCGACTGCGCGTTCGACGGCTGCCCTCCGGCACCCGGTGCCGACCCCGATTGCGAGGTGAGCGCGGCGTACGCACCGAGAGCCCCCAGCGCGAGAAGGAGCAGCAGCAGCAGAACGAGGAGGACGGTCCTCCGACGCCGCGAAGCCGTGCCAGCGCTCGGCGCCGTCTCGGAGACCGTGACGTCGAATCCCGAGGCCATCGCCGCCGAGAGAGGAGGAGGACCCAGAGTGGAGACGTAGCCCGCCGCGCCCGAGACTCCCGCGACCGCGGGGAGCACCGACATGGTCAGGTTCGAGAGGTTCTTCGCCTCCTCGAGAGCACTCGGACAGGTGGGGCAGGAGGAGAGGTGCGACTCGAGCGTGGCGCGCGCTCGCGCGGACAGCCCATCGCGCGTGTGCGCTCCCATGTCCTTCAGCGCGTCTCTGCACTCCGGCGTCTTCGCCCCGGAGAGCTGTGCAGTGATCCATCCGTCGCGCAGGCCTCGCTTCGCGCGCACGATCAGTGCCGACACGGCGTTGGGGGCCACCCCGAGGAGCACGCTGATGTCGCGCGGCTTCATGCCGTCGACCTCGCTGTACCAGAGCACCTCCTGCCAGCGGGCCGGCAGACCACGGAAGGCCTCCAGGGCCGCCCCGCCTTCGAAGTTCTCCACCGCGGAGACCTCCCCCTCAGGAGCGGCCGGGTCGATGACGTACTCGAAATCGCCCACGGCGATGGAGGTCTCCCGCACGTACCACCGTCGTCCGACGTTGCGCACCGCCATGATGAGGTACGGACGGAATCCGGTCGTGGGGCCGCCGCCGGCCTTGATCGAGCGCAGGACTCGAGCGAACGCCTCCGAGACGATATCGTCGGCGTCGAGGTAGTCGAAGGTCCGCGCCACGGAGTACGCAGGGCCGGCGTGACGCCGCCACAGCTCTGCGTAGGCCCCGGAATCCTGGTCGCGCACGCGCTGTACGAGCTCCTGATCAGAGAGGGAGTCGGGCGTCTCCCCTGCGCTCATCGTCAGCCTTCCCTTTCATCGGCGAACAGGACGAGCCGCCCTCGTGGAGCGCCATCTAATTGAGCATATTGGAATACTGCTTAACCCCGTGTGAGGGGTGCCACCCGCGCAACCCGGGTGGCACCCCTCAGGGTCCTACGGCACCGCTCAGGCGATCACCCTTCGCCGCCGCTGCCACAGCAGGCCCGCGCTCATCAGGGCGACCAGCGCCCCGGAGCCGACCCAGAAGCTGAAGCTTCCGACACCGCCGGTGAGCGGGATCGACGGCACCTCGGAGAGTTCGTTCTCGATCGCCTCCGACAGGGCGGTCACGCCCTGCACATCGACGAATCGCGGTGTCGGGTCGAGCTGGAACCCCGCGGGGGCCCGCGTCTCCACCAGGCGGTAACGTCCATCCTCCAGCGGCTCCACCCGGATCAGACCCGCCTCCGGGTCCACGTCCGGTCCGGTGCACTCCGCAGCGTCACCCGCGACGCAGTCGACCACCGCGACGGATGCTCCGGTGGGCTCGTCATCCGCGTCGACGGGCGTGAGCTCCCACTCGGATCCTTCGAGCCGAGTGCCGTTCTCGACGCTGACCTTCTCCCACGAGAGGCTCGAGGGCAGCACCTCGATGCCGGCGGGATCGCACGACTCCTCGACCGGAGCGGGCTCGCCCGGTGCCGGCGCAGGCGCATCCTCGGGGGCGACGCATGCGGTGTTGACGAGATAGCCGCCGTCAGGCCGTTCGGTGAGGTCCACCTGATACTCGATCGTCACCGCGTTGTCCTCGCCGGGCAGGAGCTCAGGGAGCACCGCGCCCGCGGCGAGACCTGCCGGGAGAGGATCGAGGGCGGCCAGATCGACACGGTCATCCGTGATCACGAGGTCGCGCAGAGTCTGGTCGCCGGTGTTGGTGACCACCAGGCGGTACGTGAGCGTCGAGCCGGTGTGGAACTGCGGGTAGTCGTCGACGTCGTTCGCGTCATGCCACTCCCCCTCCGCGTCCTGCACGTACTTCTTCAGCGCGACCGAGTTCACCGCGCCGATCTCGAAGCGGCTCGAGGTGCGCATGACGAGCTTCGTGCGGTCGGACCGCGCCTCGGCACGGTTGACGTACACATCCTCGAACGTCGCGCCGTCCGTGATGACGGCGATCGTGAACTCCTGCATCGCCGACGGCGCGAGGGCCGGCCCGATCACGCGCACGGCCGTGGCGTCCGCGACGAACGTCGTGGACCATCCGACGGTGTTCCCCGACACACTGCCGGCGGAACCGTTCGACGCGTCTGCAGGATCGTCGACGAGCGTCGCGGGATCAGCGGTCGTGTAGTACACCGTCGCTCCGGCGACAGCCTGCACCGGTGCGCTCAGCAGGTAGTCGCCGCTGAAGCTGGTACCGCGTCCGTCGCCGTTGTAGGGAAGGATGTCGACGGTGTCGGTGAACGACTGCGTGCGGGTGTCCTTCGACGAGATGCGCACGGTCCAGGAGTCCTGAGCGACGCCGTCATCGTGGGGGACCTTCGCCTGAGCAGCAGTCTTGGTGAGCATGGTGTACCCACCGTCACGGATCTGCGTCGAGGCGCTCGAATCGACCGTGACACCTCCGGTGGACGCTGTCGCCGTGTTCGCGAACACGTCTCCTGGTTCGGCATCGGCGGGAATTCGCGCGCTGAACGTGATCACGAACTCCGTGTTCGTCGGCACATTGCTCAGGGCCCACTCGATGTTCTGCCCCGTGATCGAGGTCGGCGCAGTCGAGGCGCTGCCGGCCACGTACTCCATGCCCGCCGGCAGCAGATCGCGCACGGTCATCTGGCCGATCACCGCGTTCGCCGGCGCCTCGGCACGATACGTGAGCGTGTAGTTCACCGTGGCGCCCGGGATCGTCTCCTGCTGATCGACGGTCTTGTGGATCTGTGGTGTCGCGGCGATGATGCGCAGCACATCACGACCACCGCCCGTGTAGGGGTAGCGCGAACCGGTTGTCACCACGCCGGAGTTGGGCACATCGGCCTCCGACATGGTGCGATGCGGGTTGACCCAGGTCGTTCCGCCGTTGAAGGTATACGAGGTCCACGTCCAGATATCCTGACCGACGGCCACCGTCGGCTTGACGACAGACTTCACGTACATGCGCGCCACGGCTTCGGGGATGGTCGCACCCACGGTCGGGGTGATGATCGCCTTCACCGCGCGCACCGTGCGCATGTCGGCGGGACGAGTGGAGGTCCACCCTGACCCGTCGCACGTGAAGGTGTTCGGGTTGTAGTTCGCGCTGTCGGGATTCATGTTGTTCGAGGTTCCCGTGCCCGTGTAGTACTGATACTGCACGCCCGGGTACGCAGTGATCTGCCCTGCGGACACTGTTCCCATCGCCGCGTCGGTCACCTCGACGTAGCGGGAATCGACGATCGTGCACACTTGGGTGCTCTGGGTCGCCCCGGCCAGCGGCGAGCGTACGCCGGAGACGGACATGGCCGGCTGACCGGCGAGCGTGCGGAAGGTGTCCGTCCACTGCGACCCCTTCGCGGGCGGGGCAAGGTTGTTCAGGCTCCACCCGCCTGTCCAGGTTCCCCGTGAAGAGGCGACGCTGTTGGAGTTGTTCGCCGCGTCGTCGACCGACGTGGTCCCGAGCTGGGATGTGTACGTGGGCGTGCTCGCCTGGAACGAGCTGACCGTGGCGTCGGTGTAGGTGAACTGGAGCTTGATCAGACCTGCGGCGACCACATCCCACTCAGTGGGGAGGGCAGTGCCGCTCGAGTCGAGGCTCGGGCGCAGGGTCTTGGAGTAGTCGATGCCCGTCAGCGTGAGGCGCACGCGGTTGGTGCTGATCGCGGTGAGCGTGCAGGTCGCCGGGAACGGCGCCGTCTCGGCCGCCGGGTGACCGGTTCCCGAATGCGGATGCCCCGCCTGAGTCGAGTTCTGAGCCACGCAGCCCGGTGCCATGGCGGTGATGGTGTTGCCCGCCGTCGACGAGAAGGTGAGGTCGTAGCTCACACTGTTCGGGCCAGCCGCCGAACCAGGGGCATGACGCAGCGACCACGGGAAAGAGATCTCCTGACCCGCGCCGGCCTGCGTGCTCGAGGGCCGGCCCCCGTCGAACTTCATATCCATCGCGAACGTGTTCATGATGGGGATCTCCGGGAGCGCCGCCTGCGCGCCACCGATGGATCCCGAGATCGTCACGCCGGAGCCGGTGGAGCCGTCGACCTCGAGGCCGGCGAGCATGAGTTCCGCCGTCCCCTGATCGCGCGTCCCCAGGTTGCAGACGAGCGTGTGACCGTCGGCCGAGATCGACGAGATCGGATCCGCGCCCTCGGTCAGACACACAGACGGCACCGCAGTGAACACCGCGTTCTGTGCGGTGAAGGTGACCGTGACGTTGTCCACCGGGTCGTTCGTGGGTGCGGCCGAATCGTCGTTGATGTTGAACTGCCACACGGAGACGAGTGCGTCCCCTGAGGACACTTCTGCGGGCACCGGAGCCTGCCACTGCCCCTCGATCTCGTACACGGTCGCCGCCTGCGCGGCATCGCCATGCACGATGCCGAGGCTTCCGACGACAGCCAGAGTGGCCATGACCGCTCCGGCTTTTCGCGCCCATCCCCCGGGCGCACGGCGCGAACGCCGCCGCCTGAACATGCTCTTCTCCCGCATCTCTCCCCCTGTGGTGTGTGTCGTCATTGCGTCATCTCCGCTGATCTCAGGCGCCATCGCCGCGAGACCCCTTCGTCGTCTTGTGTGTGCGTGCGCGTCGCGCCGGCACCGGCATCCGTGCATCTGCAAAGCCCTGCCGGAGCAGGTACGCCGAGATGAGGAGGGTTCCTCCCCCGCCCAGCACCGCCCACCAGGGGAAGCCGGGGATCACCGGCTCCTGTCCCGCTGCCGTGAGGTCGGCCTCCGGCGTGGGCGTGATCCGCTCCCCGGTGACGAGGATGCGGTGCGTGTTGATCCCCAGCGGCGTGCAGGTGATCAACGTCACCAGGTCCGCACCGGGCTCGGCGCGCAAGGTGTCGGTCTGGTCGGGCTCGATCACCTTCGTCTCCCTGACCCGGTAGGTCAGCACCCGCCCGAAGGTCTCCACGGTGATGGTGTCGCCGACCTCGACCCGGTCGAGGTCGGTGAACATCGTCGCGTTGGCGAGTCCACGGTGCGCCGTGATCACCGAGCGCGTCCCGATCCCGCCGACCGGCAGGTGCGACCCTTCGAGGTGGCCGGCACCACGGTCGAGAACGGCATCGCTGGTGCCGTGATACACCGGCAGGTCCACGTCGATGCGCGGGATCTTCACCCGCGCCATCAGACCGGCCGCGTTCGCGCTGAGGATCGTCGAGTAGTCCAGTGAGTCGTCGGAGAGCGTGCCGTCGCCGACCGGGATGTTCGCGTTCTCACCCAGCACGACGCCCGCGCTCAAGGCGTCGTTGTACTCACGCGCCTGCCGCAACTGCTCCTGAGCACTGGGCTCGACATCGGCGATCGCCGACTCGTAGCCGACCAGGACCTGCGACTGGTTGTACGACGTGATCCATGCCGCCGTCATCGGATAGAGTCCTGCGCCGAGTCCACCGAGGGCGAGAAGAGCGATGATGATCGTCAGCCCGCCGGGCTTCCACCGTCGTGCTGTCGCCTGCCGACGGTCACCGCGCAGGGCAGTGCCGACCGCCGGCACGGCCGTGTCCGGTGCATCCAGTGTCTGCATGGCGCTCTCTCCCCCTCGGTGCGCTGATGCGGAGGTGTTCCGGTCCGAGGAGGCGCGATGCCTCCTCAGACCGGAACAGCTCGCGTCTACTCGGCGGCGTCCACGCGACGGCGGTGCTTCATCAGGAGCAGCCCGACGGCCACGATGAGCGCAGCCGCACCGGCGGTGATCAGGATGATCTGACCGTTCGCACCCGTCATCGGCAGCGGCGGCACCTCCTGCTGGGTGTTCACGATCTCGACGTTGTCGGAGGTGGTGGTCTGACCGATCAGAACCGCCACCGAGGTGAACGGGTCTGCGGGAAGGACATACCCGGACGGTGCCGCGATCTCCTTGAGCACGTAGCAGCGCTGCGTCGCGTCGATGGCGGGGTTGACGCTGTCGCTCACGAACAGACCGGCGATGGAGATGACTCCGGTGCCGGCCGAGGTGAACTCTGTCTCACCGTTCACGACGACGGGGTCTCCGGCAGCGACAGCCGCCGTGCAGTCCGCAGCGTACGGGTCCGCGGCGTTGTACACCTCGAACGTCGCGCCGTTCAGGAGCCCCTCGGAGCCGGTGGTCCCGGCGCCGCGCTTCTGCACCTCGAGGTTTCCCCAGTAGGTGTGCACCTCGTTGGACGGCAGAGGCGGCTGACCACTCGGGTCGAAGCCGGGGTTGTTCGGCCAGAGCTCGGCCTGGTTGGTGATCTCACCATCGCCGACTGCGACGACGGTTCCCGCGAACACGACCTGGATCGCGGCGCCGACGTGGGCGTTGGGGCCCTCGTTCAGCCACGCGATTCCGGCCGCGGTGAAGTTCATCGTGACCTGCTGGCCGGCGACAGTGACCTCGTAGAACGACGGGTCGAGTGCCGCGCCGTCAGCGGTCACCTCGACGTCAGCCGGTGCGATCGGCTCGAGCCGGTCGTCCAGCGTGTCGCGGATCGCGAAGCCGGTCCACTCCTGCTGCATGGTGGGCACGGGGACGGTCACGGGGAAGCGGATCACCGAGCCGAGCCCGGTGTCCTGCTGCGGGTCGATCGTCTTCTCGACGACGCCCTCGCCGTTCTTCGGGTAGGCGTGCACGTCGTACACCCAGCCGCTCTCGTGCGGCATCGGAACGGTGAGGATGAACGGGGTCGCCCGATCGACGATGATCGCGGGAGCCGAGGTCTCGCACACCTGGTAGACACCGACCGCGAGATCGATGCTCGCCGCACCCTGGGCGTCCGTCGCGGGGAGCGTGATCGGCGCGCCGAGCGTGTACCCCGTGGGCGCCGCGCACGCGGCACCGGCGGTGAGGTCGCTGAGATCGTTCCAGTTCTCCGGAACACTCAGGTCGATCGGCGTACCGCTCTCGAGCAGCGGGTACGCGGTGAAGACCACGCCTGCCACCGGATCTGTGAAGTCGCCCGCGGCCGGAGCCTCACTGATGTCTCCCTCGACATCTCCGTCCTGGTGCAAATACTTGTGCACCGTGAGCGAACCCGTGCGGTCGGGGTCGATGTTGCCGTAGTCCTGCGGAGCCGCGTATGCGGCCGTGCCTGCGCCCATCACTGCGCCCAGGCCGAGTGCCGTCACCCCCATGATCGACAACACTCTCTGTGTCTTCTTGCGTTCAGCCACCTGAACGTCTCCCTCCCTGTATGGCCATGTGGCCCCCTATGGCACACCGGGGTCTTTCGCCCGCAGTGACCTCTTCGCCATACCGGACTCATGTCGAGGGAGATCGTGACGCGGGTTGCCGAAAAACTTTTCCGCACGCTCTCGGCCCCGCCGGTCCGCATGCATTCGGGCCGTTCGCGTCATGTTCGCTGCGCGACGGGGTCGTGCATGTGACGAGCGCCCTCCCCAATCGCTCGTCGCGATGCGTGCGCATCCGCGGTGGGATCGGGGGCGCCATTCCCTCCCCGAAGAGGCTCCCGATCCCCCGTGTCACACCCGGTCACGGATGCACGACCCGGTCACGGATGCACGACCCGGTCACGGATGCACGACCCGGTCACGGATGCACGACCGAAGCCCGTGACACGTCGTGCCGACGTGGTTCCATCGTGCAGGTGAACCGGCACGGCCCAGACGCGGGCACGCCTATCCGATGTCGGCCGACCTCAGCGAGCGCAGCGCACGACCGACGATCCTCGCCGTCGCGGGCGTCGGGCTCTCCTGCAGCCACCGCTCCCCGAGCGCCTGCGCCCAGTCGGGGCGCGATTTGGATGCGTCATTGATCCAGTTGGCGACCGAGTCCTGCACCGAGGAGCTCGGATCCGCTCTGAGCGGCTCCAGGATCGGCTCCCCGTGCTCGGGGTGCGCCTTGAGCTCGCCGATGTGCTTCGCCCATACTCCGCGCGGCCGCAGTGCCTCGCTCGCGAACCGACGGATGCGCTCGGATTCGGACCCCGTCCAGTGCGCGAGCACGTCGACGCTCTCACCGAGGTTCTCAGTCAGGATCGGGCGGGCTGCCATCCACACCCATTCGCGCACGGCGAAGTGCTCGTCGTCGGCCGCCGGCCGCAGCTGCGGCAGCACCGTGCTCACACTCTGGAACTCCGGGTCAGCCGCAACTGCGAAACACACCCACCCACGAACCGTGTCCGAAGAGTGCGTGCCGAGTTCGGCCAACCGACCGTCGCCCAGGTGCGCACGGAGCGCGGCACCGATGCCCTGCATCCGCGCGAGGATTCCCAGGGACTGTGCGTCCGCCACCCGCTCTCGCAGGTCGTCAGACGCATCCGGCAGCACATGGTGCAGCAGCACGACATGATCGATCGCAAGCGCCTCGGTGAGCGTGGTCGTGCTCGCCCCGCCGTGCAACTGCTCCCGACGCCCCGCAGAGACGCCGGCGACCGTTCGTGAGGTCATCACAGGTCGGCCTCGACGACCGTGGACCGGCGGAGATTCGACTGCACCTGCGCGAGCGCGTCGACGACCGCGACGCGACCTTCGACGCCGGCGGCGAGATGCCCCAACCAGTTCGAGTAGACGGGGATCAGCTCTGCGACGAGCGCTGCTCCGGCCGAAGTGAGACTGACGGCGTGCGAACGACGGTCGGCAACATCGACGACACGCGTGACGAGGCCGCTGCGCTCCAACCCCTCCAACAGGCCGGTGACGGTTGCCCGTGTCACACCGAGGCTGTCGGCGATCGTCGACGGACTCGCGCCGTCCTGCGCCTCCACCGCGAGAAGCGCGGCGAAGCGGCCTTCGGAGAGCCCATGGGGCGACAGCATGCGCGCACATGCCTGATCGATCATTCGCGCTGTCGACAGGACGGTCATCACGAGCGCTGCCGACCCGTCGGCGGGCACCCGGCCCAGCAGGAGGGCGTGTTTCGGGTCGACTCCGTCATCCCTGTCGACCCCGCCGCTCCCATCGACCATGCTATTCATAAGGCGCCATACTATCAGCGGGACTCGTGACCAGAGCCCCTCGGGCATCTCATGACACGGCGCGAGATCCCTGTCGTACGCGGAACCAGAGGGACAGCTCCGAGAGCGCGCGCACCGTGGTGGAGCGGTCGGAATCGACGTCGAGGTCGGCGAAGGAGTCCCGGAAACCGACGGGCCGCGGTTCGGCCAGCGGATCGAGCCCCTGGTAGCCCATCGTCCAGTCGGGGAACTGCCGTTCGGGCACGCTCTCGAGCATCAGAATCCTCATGTCCCGGTGCCGAGCATCACGCGCGATGGACCCCGCCAGCGCGGTGACGACAGACCGCGCTCCCTCCAGCACCTGGATGAAGCGGCCGCCGCGGTAGAGCAGCATGCCCGTCACGATGCGCGCCCCATTCGCGTCGCGTGACTGTGCGAGCAGCTGCGACAGCGCATCGCCATCGAGCGCCCGCACCGCTGTGCTCGTGTAGACGAGCGAGACCAGGTCGTCTGCTGACGCGGCACTCACAGGACGACACCGCCTCGGCGCTCGACAGGACCACTCTGCGGTACGCGCACGCTGCCGGCCACGCTGCCGGCCGCGCTGACGGCCGAGGTGGCATCGTGCAGAGAGTCGAAGCGGCCGATGCTCACCGCACGGGCATCGAATGCCAGGTAGGAGCCGTCGGACTGACGATCGACGTAGCCGAGGAAATCGCCGACGCGGCTTCCGACATGGAATCCGTCCTCGACGCAGGCCCACAGCACATCAGGATGATGGTCGGAGGAGTCGTTCACATCTGCAGAGTAGGGCGCGAGCCGAGATCCGTCTCGGGGCTTGCGCTCGCGAGGTCCGGTACGCAAGACGCCGCGATCGCGAACCGGCGTACTGTGCTCTCATGACTGATGTCGCACTGATCACCGGAACCTCCTCGGGCATGGGGCTGCACGCCGCCGTCGAACTGGCACGGCAGGGGCTGCACGTCGTCGCCACGATGCGCGATGTCGGGCGGGCCGAGCGCCTGAACGCCGCAGCCTCCGCAGCGGGAGTGACGGTCGATGTGCGCGCCCTCGACGTGGTCGACCACGCGGCGGCCGCCACCCTCGTCGCCGAGATCGAGGCCGAGTTGGGCAGCATCGACGTGCTTCTCAACAACGCCGGACGCGGCAGCGTGGCCACGGCCGAACAGGCGAGCATGCAGCAGGTGCGCGATCAGCTCGAGGTGAACTACCTCGCACCCGTGAACCTCACCAAGCTGGTGCTGCCGGGCATGCGCGAGCGCGGGAGCGGACGGATCCTCACCATCACGAGTGTCGGCGGCGCCGTCGGGCAGCCCTTCGCCGACACCTACTGCGGCGCGAAGTTCGCGGTGGAGGGATTCATGCAGTCCCTCGCCCCCGTCGCCGAGCGCTTCGGCATCAGGGTCAGCGTGATCGAGCCCGCCGCCGTCGCGAGCGACTTCGTCGACAACGCCGAGCGCCCCGACACCGGCGGCCCCTACGGCGCGCTGCTCGAGGCGTACATCGCCCGCACCGCCGGGGCGTTCGCGAACGCGCAGACGGCGCAGTCCGCCGGAGCAGCAATCGCCGCAGCGGTGTTGTCAGACGAGTACCGGTTCCGCTGGCAGACCTCCGAGGGCGCCACCGCGTTCGTCAGCGCCTCGCTGGCCGACACCGACGGCAGCCGCGTGCTCGGCTTCACACGGGGGTGGATCGCGGCGGGCTCGTGAGCATCGCCGCATAGCCCGCCTCGTAGGTCGGGTACTCCAGCTCACCCAGCACAGCGCGCAGCAGCGAACCGTCGAGCACCGTGCCGGTCGGGGCGGCGGCCTCGTCGTCTGGCGGCACGTCCACCCCGAGTGTCCGCGCGATGAAGCCGACCACGTCGCCGAGAGGTGCCGGGGCCGCATCCACCGCGTGCAGCACAGCTGGTGGCTCCGGAATCCGCAGCAGCAGGTCGAGCGTGCGCACGAGGTCGGTGTCGTGGATGCGGTTCGTGCGACGGCGGTGGTTCACGGTGGCATGCTCCCGCACCTGGCGGATCAGGAACTCGCGCCCTGGCCCGTAGATCCCCGCAGGGCGCACGATGACGGCATCGAACAGCTCGGCAGCGGCGCGTTCGCCGTCACGCAGCTCCCGCGCACGTTCGGTCGTCGGCGCAGGATCATCCTGCTCCGTGATGGGGCGCTCGGCTCCCCATCCCTCGAACACCCCGGTCGACGAGACGAAGATCGTGCGGGCAGGAACCACGGGCAGCGCTGCGGCCAGATGGGTCAGCGCGGTGCGGTAGCCGGAGGGGCCGCTCGGCGGGAGCGTCACCACCATCGCGTCGACCCGCGGCAGCGGCTCGGGCAGCGGAAGCGAGAGGTCCGCCCTGATACCTGCGACGCCATCGGGCAGCGAGCCGTCACTCCGACGTACTGCGACGACCTCTCCACCGTCGGCGCGCAGCCGCGGTACGAGGAGCGCGCCGAGCTTGCCGTATCCGACGAGGAGCGTGCGGGCGGGGGCGACAGATCGGGGCGAAGTCATCCGTCCCAATCTGTCACACCCGCGGGCGGGCGCCGACCGGTACGACAGGACGCGTCAGAACGAGGTGATGACGACGCGCGTGATGTTCGGGTCGCGCAGCGAGTCGTATCCCTCGTTCACCTGGTCGAGGGCGATCTCCTTGGACAGCAGCGAATCCAGCTCGAAGCGGCCTTCGAGGTAGAGCTTCGCGTACATCGGGATGTCGCGCTTCGCCGTGGTCGAGCCCATGTAGACGCCTTGGATGCGCTTCTGGGTGCCGATCAGTCCGACCTGGTGCACATCGATGTGGGAGGTGGGGTCGATCACGCCGATCAAATACAGCCCGCCACCGGGTGCCGCCATCTCGAGACCCTGCTCGGCGACGGCCTTGGTGCCGACGAAGTCGAACACGGCATCGGCACCACGTCCGGTGATCTCGATCACGGCGGTGACCGGGTCGACCTCCTTCGAGTTCACGACGTGAGTGGCGCCGAACTCCCGGGCCTTGTCGAGCTTGTCGTCGGCGATGTCGACCGCGATGATCGTGGTCGCGCCGGCGACCAGCGCACCGTTGATCGCGTTCAATCCGACACCTCCCGCGCCGATCACGACGATCGAGTCGCCGGCCTGCACGTCGGCGGTGTTGAGCACCGAACCCGCACCGGTGACGACACCGCAGCCGAGCAGCGCGGCCTGCGCGAACGGCACCTCGTCCGGCACCTTCACGAGCTGGTTCTCATGCACCAGGGCCTGCTGCGCGAAGCCGCCCAGACCGAACGCCTGGCCGACGGGGCTGCCGTTCTCGCTGAGGCGAGGAGCATCACCCTCGGCACGCAGCGTCGTCTCCGGGTGCAGGCACTGGAACACCTTGCCCGACAGGCACTTCTCACAGGCGCCGCAGTACTGCACCAGGCATCCGACGACATGGTCACCCACGGCGATCTCCGTCACGGCAGGGCCGACCTGCGTGACGACGCCGGCGAGCTCATGCCCGAAGACACCGGGGAGCGGGTTGCCCATCTCAAATCGTGACATCGTGAGGTCGGTGTGGCACAGGCCGGAGGCCTTGATGTCGACGAGCACCTCGCGCCCGATCGGTGCGGCGATGTCGATGTCTGCGCTGACGAAACCTGCACCGATCTCGCGGACGAGCGTTGCCTTCATTGCTTCTCTCCTTCAGGACGTCGGCCATCGGCATCTCCGGTGACCGCAGGGATGCCGGTATGCATCCAGCGGGGCATGAGCTGCGTCAGGTGGCGCGCGAGCTCATCCTCCGTCGCTTCGATATCTCCCAGCACCCACGAGGCGATGACGCCGGTGGCGGCATGGGCGATGTAGGTCGCGGCGATGTCCGGTTCGATCCCGGCGGGCGGCTGCGCGAAGCGGCGCAGGTGCGTGAGGATCTCGACCTTCATCAGCTCGGCGACACGCGTCTCGGCACCGCGGGGAACCGCGACCGCGAAGGCCCCGGCGTAGAGAGCACGGTAGGTGGCGTAGTGGGAGATCAGCGCGCGCTGGGACCGCTCCATGAGGGTCGCATCGAGAGCCCCGGCACCCGTCGGTCGGGACTCCTCCGCGATGTCGTGGAAAGCCTGCTCCTGCAGGTGCAGGGCGAGGTCGTCGATGCCGGAGAAGTGCGTGTAGAAGGTGGCACGGCTGACTCCGGCGCGCTCGGTCGTGCTGCGGACCGTGATCTCCGCGCCCTGGTCGGCGAGATCGCGGACCGCGTCGAACAGGCGGGTGCGCGTGGCCGTGACACGGCGGTCGGACGAGGACCGGATCCCGTCACGCACGGCGGCGAGGTCGGGGTTCGCATCGGCGCGGGTCATACGCCGATCTTACGCCCGTTTCTAGACAGGTGTCCAGAAACGGCGACAGTGCGGAGCGCGTCCCCGCCCTCTCAGCGGAACTCGAGACGCGCGAGAGCGCCGATCACGAGTTGCTCGCCGTCGGGCGAGCGCAGGCAGGTCAGCAGGGTGTGCGAGCATCCGCGACAGAGCAGGATCACACACACGTCGTCCACCTCCGCGATCGCATCCGCGAGTGTCGCCACACGATCGCACTGCCCGCACTGCGCACGCGCGGTCGTCATGTCACGCCCGAACAGCTCGAGCAGACGACCGCCCGCGGCGTTGCCGTCGACCCGGGCACGTCGACCAGGATGGATGTCGCTCATCAGGTTCCTCCGAAGCGCTCGGTGCGGACGCGTTCCGGCGGATGCCCCGCCGCGACCAGCAGATCTGCGACGGTCTCGACGAACCCCGTCGGGCCGCAGATGAACACCGTCGGCTGCTCGCCCGGAGGGATCGTCGACGCCGAGACGGTTGCGGCGTCGATCCTGCCCGCTGCACGCGGAAAACCGGCGGGAGCCGTGCGGGTGTACGCCCAGTCGAGCATGAAACCTTCCCCGGCGAGACCGTCCACCTCGTCGGCGTAGAACGCATCCGCGGGGGCACGCACCGAATAGAGCAATCGCATCGGCGCCGCGCTCACGGACCGCGCGTGAATTCTGGCCATGGCGATGAGGGGAACGATGCCCGAGCCGCCCGCGATGAGCTGCACAGGCCCCTCGTGCTCAGGAGTCCACACGAAGTAGCCCCCGATCGGGCCGCGCACCTCCAACTGGTCGCCGGGCTGCACATCTTCGACGAGATAGGGAGACACCTCCCCGTCGGGCACCTCGTCCACGGCGAGTTCGAGCGTGCTCTCGGACCCCGCGGATGCCAGCGAGTAAGAGCGAACCGCCTGATATCCGTCCTCGGCGGTCAGACGTACGTCGACATGCTGGCCGGCCAGATTCCCCGGCCACTCAGAGACGCGCAGGTGGAGTATCCGCCCGTGCGAACCGACCTGACGCGCATCCACCACGGTGGCCGTCCGCCACGATGATGCGTCGGTCACCAGTACCGCTGCTCTTTCCAGGGATCGCCGTACATGTTGTATCCGTTCTGCTCCCAGAACCCCGGTTCATCCGCCGCCATCAGGGTCAGCCCGCGCACCCACTTCGCGGACTTCCAGAAGTAGAGGTGAGGGACCAGGAGCCGGGCAGGGCCGCCGTGCTCGGCAGCGAGGGGCTGTCCGTCGAACTCGAAAGCGATCCAGGCCTTTCCTCCCGAGAGGTCGGCCCTGGGCACGTTGGTCGTGTACCCGCCGTAAGAGTGCACCTGGGTGAAGGCGCCGTCCGCACCAGCGCGCTCCAGCAGGTGGTCCAGTGAGACGCCGCGCCACTGCGTGCCCAGCTTGGACCAGCGGGTGACGCAGTGGATGTCGGTGGTGATGGTGTCGACGGGGAGCGCGTGCAGTTCGTCCCACGTCCACGTGTGCCGTCGGCCGTCGAGCCCGACGACCGCGAACTCCCAGTCCTCTGTCGACACGTGCGGCGTCGGCCCCGCCGACAGCACAGGGAAGTCCTCGGTGAGGTACTGGCCGGGAGGAAGCCGGTCGTTCGACTCTCTTCTGCGTGCGCCGAAACCGCGGGAGATCACACTCATGGGCGTCTTCTTTCGCTCGTCGAGCCCATTCCACCACATCGCCTTCACGAGCGCTGCAGCAATATCGTGCGCACCCGTGCGGCCGGTCGCCGAGGAGGTTCAGCGGGCGAACGCCACCGATCCGTCCGAGGCGAACGGGATCTCGTGCAGCTGTCGGCCGAGGATGTCGCCGGCCTCAGGAAGACGGTCGAAGTCCACCTCGACGCCGAGGCCCGGCTCGTCGGAGAGCACCATGTGCCCCTCGTCGACCCGCCATCCGGTCTGGATCGCGTCACCGAAGGCGGCGAGCTGGGCGGGGGCGTGCTCGTGCGTCAGTGTGTTCGGGATCGTGGCGTCGACCGTGAGAGTCGCGGCATCCGACACCGGGCTCAACCAGTTGTGCCACGACACCTGGGCGTGGTGCGCCTCCGCGATCGCGGCGATCTTGCGCGCCGCGCTGATGCCGCCGGCGAGGGTCACGTCGGAGCGGACGATGAACGGACCGTTCGCGGCGAGCGCCTCACGCACTTCCCAGATCGACTGCCACCGCTCCCCGAGACCGAGCGGAACACCGTGCGCGAGCAGACCGGTCTGCACATCGAACGTGTCGATCTGGATCGGGTCCTCGACGAAGAGCGGCCGGAGGGGGCGAAGGCCGTCGAGCAGCGCAGGGATCTGGTGGGGCGCGAGGGAGCGGTGCACCTCGACGATCATGTCGACCTTGCCGCCGGTCGCGTCGCGCACGGCGGTGGTGCGCTCGACGGCGCGAGCGGCGATCTCTCCCGTGGAGTGGTCGATCCAGGTGTCCTCCAGCGGATCGAACTTGACGGCCGTGAAGCCCTCTGCGGCCGCGCGGGCGGCGGACGTGCCGAGCTGTTCGGCGTCGGCACCGTCGATGATCGCGTGCAGACGGATGCGGTCGCGGTAGGCACCACCGAGGAGCTCGTGCGTCGGCACGTTCAGCGCCCGCCCCTTGATGTCCCACAGCGCGCAGTCGATCGCGCTCAGCGCCGCACCCACGATCGCGCTGCGGAACGGGCCCATCCGCCACATCAGATGCCAGTGACGCTCGATACGACGGGGGTCGGTGCCGCGCAGTGCCGCCGCGAAGGTCTCGACGACCGAAGCCACCGCCTCGGGGTAGGCCCAGCACGCGGACTCTCCGACACCTACGACGGAGGAGTCGGTACGGACCGCGACGAACAGGATGTTCCCGCGCACGTGAGTTTCGATATCGGTGATCTTCATGGAAGGAGTCCTTGGGAGATTCGCTCAGGAGGCGGTGCCGGCGGCGAGACCGCCGTCGACGATGAGGTCGGTGGCGGTGACGTACGAGGCGTCATCCGAGAGCAGGAAGCAGATGGCGGATGCGACCTCGCCCGCCTCGGCCGCTCGCCGCAGCGGGATCACGCGCTCCGCCTCCGCACGGATGGTCTCGAGCGAGCTCTGCGAGATCGCGAGCGGCGTGATCGCCGACCCCGGAAGGACGCTGTTGACGCGGATGCCGGTCCCCGCCAGCTCCAGCGCGACCGAGCGGGTGATCGCCTGCGCCGAGGCCTTCGATGAGGCGTAGATCGCGTTGCGGGCGACCGGGCGGATGCCGGCGACCGATCCGACCACGACGAGCGAGGATCGGTCATCCTTCGCGACGACGCGCGCCGCCTCCTGCAGGCTGAGCAGGATGCCGAGGGCGTTCACATCGTGCACTCCGCGGAAGGTGGCGGGCTCCACATCGGCCAGAGGAACCGTGCCCGGATGCACTCCTGCGACCAGCGCCACGCCGTTCAACTCCCCCGCCGCGGAGACCGCGTCGAACAGTGCGGAGATCGAGGCCGGGTCTCCCTGGTCGTACCCGAAGTAGTCGCAGCCGCCGAGCGCTGCGGCGAGATCCCGCGCGGCGTCGACATTGCGGTCGGCGATGACGACGCGCGCGCCTTCCTCGTGGAGTCGCACAGCCGTCGCCTCGCCCAGCCCCGAGGCTCCGCCGCAGACGAGGTAGCGGCGGCCTTCGAGGCCCTTCACTGCACGACCTCGACCGGCATCGCAGGTGTGCGCTGCTGTGCGGACGGGACGGGAGAAGTCGGGATGATCGTCACGGTCACAGAATACGGCAGTTTTCGGTAAAACTGCTAGCAAAACCTCTCGCAATGAAGAGGGCATTGGGCGAGGGAATACGGTCTGATACGGTTCTGCCGTGTCTTCCATCGACAGCAGCACTCCTGGTGCCATTCTCCGCGACCCCGAGGTGTTCGTCTACGAGCTGCGGCCCGGATGCGAGGCCGAGTATGACCGGCACCACGCCGCCGTCTGGCCCGAGGTGATCGCCGAGCTGCGCGGCAGCGGCATCACCGAGTACACGATCCATCGACGCGGCAGCCTGGTCATCTCGGTCCTGCGGCGCGAAGAACGCACGCCGGCGCCGGAGCTCTCTGCCGAGGCACGACGTCGTGTGGACGAGTGGCACGATCTCATGGCACCGCTCTTCGCGGCCGTGCAGGACGAGACCGGCGAGCTGCTGTACGCCGAGAAGATCTTCGACATCAGCGGATATCCCGCAACCGACTGAGCGAAGGGCGCGCTGCGCCTCAGCCGAGCGGCGTCCACCCCGAAGGGCGTTCGAGCCCGATACCCGTGCCCTCCACCCGTTCGGGTGCCGAGTACGAGATCGCCAGCTCCGGCGTACTCATGGCCTCGCCGCTCCAGCCCGAGCGCATGGCCGCGCCGAGGATGCCGGTCGTGAGCTGCGTGCGTTCGATCGGGATCTGCGGCCGACCGTCGCGGATCAGGTGCTCCGCCTGCCGCACCAGGAAAGTGAAATGCAGGTGGGGTGCTCCGGGCAACCACATCTGGCAGACGAAGGACTCGTCCGCGCCGCGGGCAGCGAACGCGAACTGTCGCACCTCGTCTTCGCAGATGACCACGTGGGCGATGAGCCCGTCGGCGTAACGCACCTCGATGACTCCCGCGACCGTGAGGATCGCCTGCTCACGCTGCGATGGGGTCAGGTCCAGACTGTCGAAGGCCGCAGCGAGCAGACCGCGGTCGATCCGCCCCTCGGCGATCGCCGCCCGGGACGCCTCACCGTTGAGCGCGATGACCTGCGCGACACCGGTCTCACCGCCGGCACGTCGCTCGACATGCGCCTGCAGTCCTTCCAGACAGTGGAACCCGTAGCGCTCCAGCGGCCCCCAGCCCAGCAGCACCGCGGCATCCATCGCCGCACCCTGCGGCCACTCCGCCGCCGCGGGCACCCGCCACGAGAGAGGGATGGTGGAGCCGGCGCCGTAGCCGACACCGAGTCGATGCGCGGTCGCCGCCATCTCGTTGGCATCCCGCGCGGAGTAGGCCAGGCCTTTGTCGTTGAAGATCGGCACGTAGCGCCCGGCGGCCGTCATCGCCGCGACCGCCGAGTCGAAGAAGCGACGTCGCGGGTACACCTGCTGCCCGTGCTCGTTCAGCTCGTAGTCGCCGTGCTCGCCGATGATGATCACACCGTCGACGCCGAGGCCGCCCGCGCCGTCGACGAGCGCCTCGCCGATCGACAGCGCGCGGCGGATGCCGTGACGCTCGAGGAACGGGAGACCGAGGTCGTCGCCCTGCACGCACCCGATCTGTTCGAGGTACATCGACACGACTTCGAGCTCGGTCTGCTCGTCGACCCCGTCGAGCGTCCAACCCTCGACGATCGGGGGCACGATCACGTCGGTGTGGCATCCCTCGAACCACACCGTCGCCAGCACGGCGACGCGCATCTTCGCAGGTCTCGTCATCTCGTGGCCTCCTTCGTCGAGACAAGCCTAGCCACACGTATGCCCGAAATGAAGAATTCCCGGAAAATAGCATCCCATCGCATGAAGCGAATAGTCTGGCCGAAAACATCCCTAATCCCAGGAGTGCTGCTATGACCAGAATTCACCCGATCGTCGCCGAGGGTCTTCCTCCGGCTCCGTCCGCGTTCTCGGCGGGAGTCCTCGCCGAGGGTCTGCTGCAGGTGTCGGGCCAAGGCCCCATCGATGCCGACGGCACGATCCGCTCGGACCTCGACGTCGCCGACCAGACACGCCTCACGCTCGCACACATCTGCCGCGTGCTCGAGGCCGGCGGCGGATCCTTCGCCGACGTGATGATGCTGCGCGTCTACCTGACCGACCGCACCGACTTCGGTGAGATGAACCGCGCTTTCGAGGAGTACGTGACCCGCTACCGCGAGGGCGCAGGACCGGCGCGGACCACCGTGATCGTCGGACTCCCCTTCGAGGGCATGAAGGTCGAGATCGATGCGCTCGCACTGGTGCCGGAGCGCCCCTCCGCCTGAGCGAGGGTCAGGCGCCGAGTGGGATGGCCGTGAGCGGATGCTCCTCGAGCAGGGTCACCTCGACCTGCATCCAGGGGCGGGCGGGCAGCGAATCGATCGCCGTTTGCACCGCGTCGCGATCCGCCGCGCGCCACACGCCGATGTTCTCGACCGCCTCGTCGGAGGGGACGCGCCAGATGTGCGCGATCACGCCGTCGCGCCGCAGCTCAGCTCCGCGACGGCGCTCGGCCGCCACGACGGCGCTCCACTCCTCGGCCGAGACATCGGCGGGAACCGTCGTGCGCACCCGGACCAGGAACTCGTGTGACGTCATGGGGGATCATTCCTTCTTTCGGAGGGCCCGAACCGCGCACGCGCGCGGAGCGGGTCGAATGTAGCGCGATTGCGGGCATAATTGGTGGACAGTGCGGAAACCATCGTGATTCCGCCTCGCAGCGATAACGGATGACTCGCGCGAAATCGACGGGAGACGAGAATGATCGGACTCATCGGGCCTGCCGACTCGGTGGCGCACGCGCTGGCCGTCGCGACCACCCATCAGTGGGAGGGCCGGATCATCGCCCGCCCCTACCGGCACGCCGACGAGGCTGCGGCTGTCGCCCGCGAACTCGATCAGACCTGTCAGGTGCTGCTGTTCACGGGCCGGGTGCCGTACGAGCTCATCCGCGGCATCGATCTGAACGCCGAGCTGCAGTACATCTCCCACTCCGGTGCCGACCTCTACCGCTGCATCGCGCACATCCTCTTGACCCACGACGGACGGATGCCCACGGCGACCGTCGACTCGATCGACCGGGAGACCGCCGAGAGCACGTTCGAGGACCTCGACCTTCCGGCGCCGGCGTGCGCACCGCTGCCCAGCGACTCCGACGGCCCCATCCCCGCCGCGGACGAGCTCGTGCAGTTCCATCTCGACCAGCTCGCCTCCGGAGCGGCGGAGATCGCTCTGACGTGCCTCGCCGAGGTGAACGAGCGGCTCACCGAGAAGGGCGTGCCCGTCGAGCGCATCGTGCACACCAAGGCCACGCTGCTGGACGCCCTGCACCGTGCCGTCCTGGCCGATGAGCTGCACCGCACGCGCTCCGCCCAGCCGGCCGTCGCGATCTTCCGCGTCGACGTCGACAGCCGCGGCGGACTCGACGTGTACGACCGCGAGCAGCGACGGCTGCGCGCCCAGAGCGCACTCCTGCACCTCGCCCGTAAGAACGGAGGCCGGCTGAGCACGCTGGAGCGCGACCTCTACGCCATCACGACGAACCGCGGCGCGATCGAGATGGCGCTGGAGCGCCGCCGGAACGGCCACTCCTCGCTGCTCGACGTTCCGAACTTCGATGCTCCGACGACCGTCGGAGTCGGCATCGGCGACACCTACTCGCTCGCCGAGGAGAACGCCCGCTCGGCGATGCGCGTTGACGGCGACGCCGTGACGGTGATGTTCCCCGACGGCCGCACCGACTCGGGCCGCGGCGCTGCTCCGGCCCACCTCGGCGCGCAGGACGTGACCGACGGCTATGTGCGTCTGGGAGAGCGGCTGAGCATCGGCGCCCTCGCCGCACAGCGTCTGGTGCGGGCGCTGGGCAAGGTCGACACCGAAGCCGTCACCGCGCGCGAGCTCGGCGAGGCGTACGGCGTGCAGACCCGGTCGGCGCGTCGACTGCTGTCGACGCTGATCGACGCGGGCTTCGCCGAGGAGATCGGCATCCGCGCGCGCCCGCAGGCAGGCCGTCCGCAGACTCTGTGCCGCGTCGAACTGCGCCGAATCCTGGAAGAGCTCGACCAGCCGGCACCTGCCGCCTGATCTCTCACCGTCAGTCCGTTCGCGCGGCGTCGCCGGTGAAGACACGATCGTAGAGAAGCGTTGAGAGCCCGGCATCCACCGTGACCGTCTGCCCGGCGATGGCCCAGGCATCCGGTGAGAGCAGGAAGCTCACGACCCGACCGACATCGGCGGGGCCGACCGTGCGGTCGATGACCTGCTGCTCGGACGCGTGTCGGCGGATCCATCCGATCCCGTCGTCGCCCAGGCCATAGCTGTCGACGAACCGCTCGTCGAGCACCGCACCGGGTGCGACCGCATTGCAGCGGATGCCGTGCGTGCCGAGCTCGGTGGACATGCCCCGAGTCAGCCCCTCCACCGCACCCTTGGTCGCAGCGTAGATCGCGTAGCCGCTCTGCGTGTGCTGCCCGTGGACGGACGAGATGTTCACGATGACGCCACCCCCACCGCGCTCGATCCGATGCTGCGCAAAGGCACGGGACGCCAGCCAGAGGCCGCGGATGTTCAACGAGAAGAGCCGGTCGAAGTCGGCTTCCTCGGCGAGATGCGCAGGCAGGGAGAGCCCGACGCCGGCGTTGTTCACCAGAGCATCGACCTCGCCGTAGTGTGCGATCGCGACATCGAGCACATGCGTGACACCCTCGGCCGTGCGCAGATCGGCCGCCACCGCGATCGCATCCGGGTAGCGCTCGGCCGCCGCGTGCACCGCCCGCTCATCGACATCGTTCAGCACCAGACGTGCGCCCCGTTCGGCGAGCGCATCGCACACACCAGATCCGACGCCGTGCCCGCCGGCACCTGTGACGATGACGACCTGCGCCCGCTGCTTCTCCACCGCTTCTCCTTCGTCCCGCTCGATTCATGATGGCGTGGGGACACCGGCTGACGCCGATGCCCCCACACCGTACTCCGGGCTCAGCCCTGGAGCTCGTACCATTCCTTCTGCTTCTGCACGAGCTGCGAGATGAAGTCCTTCGGCGCGAGCTCGCCGAGCACGAGCTTCTGCGCCAGCGGGTCGAAGACCTCCTGGCCCCACGCCGGGACCGCAGCTCCGGTTCCGTCGTTCGCGGCGACCTTCACCACGTCGGGATTCGCGAGCGCTGCCTGCACGCTGGCGAGCGAGTCGACCACCGTCGCGTCGGTACGGGCCGGGACGGCGATCTGGCCGATCTCGTCCTGGTAGCCCTTCTGCAGGAAGAAGGCCATGAACTTCTTGGCGTTGTCGACGCCGGCGGCGCCTTCGATCGCCGAGAAGCCGATCGTGTCGATCTGCATCGGCTGGATGTCGCCCTTCTCGAGGGCCGGGAACGGGAACGAACTGTACTCGAAGCCCTCGGCCGCGTACGGCGCGACCTCGGCGGGGAGCCAGGAACCGTTCAGGATGAGGGCAGCGTCATTGTTCGCCCACTTCTGCTGGATCGCGGGGAACTTGCTCGCCGCGAAGCCGTCGGCGAAGGCTCCCGTCCCCGCCAGTTCTGCGGCGGCCTCAGCCGCTGCGAGGAACTCCGGGGCTTCGAAGGCCTTGCCGGTCTCGTCCTGCGCAGCCTCGAGCAGCCCGCCCTTCCCGGTCGCGCTGACGGCGAGGTTGATGTACCAGGCACTCGCATACGGCTGGATGGTGCCGTCGAGAGCCACGGAGCCCTTGCCGGTCTCGCCGACCAGATCCATGAACTCCGACCAGGTGGTCGGGGCACCATCGGCCCAGTCCGGGTGCTCCGCCGCGTTGTACCAGATGTCGAAGTTCGAGGTCATCTCGAACGGCAGGCAGTAGGTGGCCCCGTCGAACTGACCGGTGGCGAGCGCATCGGCGGAGAGCGTCTCCTCCACCGTCTTCCCCTCACCGGGGACCTCCTCGCCGAGAACGGAGGAGACGTCGGCCGCCTTGCCTGTCGCCACGAGCGACGAACCGACGCCCGCGCACCCGAAATCGACCATGTCGACGGTGGGGTTGGACGAGGTGAGCAGCGGCGTGAGGACGTTGGGGAGGTCACGCCCCTGCCAGGTCACATCGACCTTGATGCCGGTCTCTTCGGTGAAGGCGTCGAAGGCCTCCTTCATGATGTCGGAGGTCGGCTCACCCTCCGTCCAATAGCTCATGTAACGGAGAGTGTCGTTCTTCTCCCCGTCGCCGCCGCCGTTTCCGGCATCGGTGGAACATCCGGTGATGACGAGTGCCGCTGTGGCGAAGACGCCGACGCTGGCGAGCACACGAGTGGTGTGAGTCACGTGATTTCCTTTCGGTAGAACTTTCGGTGGGTCGGGTACGGCTCGGATCATCTGCTGTATCCGGCCGCGATCCCGTCGACGAGACGGGATCCCAGCCAGATGTAGAGCAGAAGCAGGGGAAGGATGATGAGGGCGATGCCCGCGAAGAGCACCTCCCAGCGGGCGCCCGTGTACTGCATGGTCTTCATGAACTGCATCAGGGCGACCGAGATGGTGCTCTCGTGCCGCAGGAACACCAGGGCGAAGAACGTCTCACCCCAGAATCCGATGGCCTGCAGCACGATCACTGTGATGAGTCCGGAGCGGGCGAGCGGGAACATGATGCGCCAGAACGTCATGCCCGGCTTCAGGCCGTCCAGAGCCGCCGCCTCTTCGAGGTCGCGGGGCAGCGACCGGAAGAACCCGGTGAGCAGGAAGACCGTGAACGGCAGGGAGAGCCCGGTGTAGATCACGAACAGGCCGAAGATCGAGTCGATCAGACCGATCCGGTCGAAAGCGACGAACAGCGGGATGAAGATCGCCTGCACGGGCACGCCGAGGCCGAGGATGAACAGGATGGTGATCGGGCCGGAGCTGGGGCGGCGGAATCGCGCCAAGGCATACGCCGCCGGAGCGCCGAGAGCCACGCTGGCGAGGCTGCAGGTGACCACGAGGACCACCGAGTTCAGGATGCCGGCCCCGAGGTTCGCGGAGTTCCAGGCTGCGACGTAGTTCTCCCACTGCGGAGAGGCCGGCAGGCCCCACGGCTCGAAGATCAGTTCGCGCGTGGTCTTGAAGGAGCTCAGCAGGATCCACAGCAGCACGAACACGTCGAACACGGCGAGCGCCCAGGCGAACGGGATCAGGATGACCTTGACTCCGACCGAGCGCATCTCGCGCACCCTTCGGCTCTGGCGCGTGTGGTCCGACATGCGGACGGAGGTGTCAGTACTCAATGTCGTCACTCCTCATGACACGGCGGGCAAGGATCGTCAGCGCGAGCGCCAGGAGCAGCATCACGACACCGCAGGCGGCTGCCGCCCCGAACTTCGCGATGCCGTTCGTCGGGAACGCCTGGGCGTAGGAGTAGATCGCGATATTCCAGATGTCGGTGCTGGGCAGGGTGCCGGCCGACGAGGAGAACAGCAGCAGGAACTCGAAGGTCTTGAGCGCTCCGACGCACCACAGCACGGCCGTCACGCTCACCAGATCCCACATCAGCGGAAGGGTGACGTAGCGGAACCTCTGGAAGGCGCTGGCACCCGCGAGGTCGGCGACCTCGTAGTACTCCTTCGGGATCCGGTCGGCGGCTGCCAGGAGGATCACCGTGTAGGTGCCGACGCTCAGCCAGGCGAGTCCCAGCATGATCGTCGGGAAGATCAGCTGCGACCCCAGCCAGGCAGGAGGTTCGGCGATACCCAGCGTCTTGAGGAAGCTGTTCACCAGACCGTCGGGGTTGAACAGGAACCCCCAGAGCACCGAGATCACGATGCCGGGGATCAGCGTGGGGAAGAAGATGATCGAACGGATCGCCTTGCGACCGAAGGTGTTCTGAAGAACGAGGGTCAGCGCGAAGGCGATCGCGTAGACGATGATGCCGACACCGACGACGATGAGGAAGGTGTTCCACATCGAGCTGATGAAGATCGGATTGCGGAACATGCGCACGTAGTTGTCGAAGCCGACGAACTCCATCGGGCCGGTGCCCGCCCACTGCGTGAAACTCGTGTAGATGCTGAACAGCGTCGGTACGACGAGCACCGCCGCGAAGACGATCAGCGCCGGTGCGACGAACAGTCGGTAGCTGCGCCGACGCGTCCGGTCGAATGCCGATTCGCCCGGCGCGATCTTGCGCTGCGGGCGACCTTTCGCGTCGGTCGGTGTGACGAGTGTCGCTGTCGCGGACATCGGGCCTCCTTCTCTTTTCCTGCGAGCACTCGGCAGCTGCCTCGGATCGACGGGTGATCGATTCAGCAGCGAATCGTTCGAGTTGTCAAACGCTATCGCACTCGTTGCCACCCGTCAACGGTCAAAGCGAACGCAATGACCTGACGTCTGACAGCGAGGAAGAGAACGGCAGATTCCTTGGTTTTTCAAGGCAGAATCAGGCGGGACAACTTCGTACTCGCGCTCAGCCCTCTGAGGCTCTACGCTGTGATCTAACGAAGTGCGTTCGATATGACGAACACTTCGGACGCAATGACTACTTCGACGCATCGTTGCGTGGAGAGGATGAGCCGATGCAGGACTGGACGGCCGTGACGGCGGGACCATACCCGCGCGACAGCGCGGGGGAGGCGACGACATGGCGCGCGTGACCGTGGTGGGCGGAGCCGGTGACGTGGGCGCCCTCGTACTCCCGCTGCTCTCCCGGCACCACACCGTGCGCGTGGCAGATCTGCGCCCTGCGAACGGGTGGCACGGCGACTACGTCTCGGCGGATGTGGCCGACCCCGCCTCACTGCGCACCGCCTGCGAGGGATCCGACACGCTGATCTTCCTGGCGATGGGCACCAAACGCGACTGGGACAGCGCCGAATGGGCGCGCAATCAGTTCGCAGTGAACGTCGAAGGGCTCTACTCCGCTCTGCGCGCAGCCGCAGAGGTCGGCGTTCGCCGCTTCGTGCATGCCAGCACGGCGTCCATCTTCGCCGACTACCGCGCCCCCCTCCTTCCCGCGACGGGCGATGCGGTCGATGCCTACGGCCTGAGCAAGACGGCTGCGGAACTCGTGTGCGCTGCCGCCACACGTGAACACGACCTGTCCGGCATCTCGCTGCGCCTGGTCGGCCCGCTCGCCGACGAGGACTGGCAGGACTACGACGACCCGCACAGCCGCGATGTGATGACCGCGGGCACCGACGTGGCTCAGGCCTTCCTCGCAGCGCTCGAGGCTCCCACCACGGGGTACCGCACCTGCATGATCTCGGGTGATCACACCGGGGACCACATCGATCTGGCCGACGCACGGGAGCTGCTGGGCTGGCGCCCGCTCGCCCGTCGCGAAGCCACCACACCGAGGGAGAACGCATGAGCATTCCGCTCGCCGACCGCACCACCGTCGAAGCCGCCGAGGCGATCGAGCGGGCTGCCCTCGCGATTCTTCCGCTCGGCGCGATCGAGCAGCACGGCCCGCATCTCGCACTGCGCACCGATATCTCGATCGCGACGGCACTGGCCTCCCGCGTCGCCGACGCGCTGGGCGACACGGCCCTGCTGCTCCCCCCGATGCCCTACGGACTCTCCGAGCACCACACGGCGTTCGCTGGCACCGTGACGCTGCGACCCGAGACCCTCATCCGGCTCATCCTCGACGTCGTCGAGTCGATGGCCGCGCAGGGCATCGACCGCGTGATCATCGTGAACGGTCACGGCGGCAACATGGATGCGATCCGGCTGGCCGCCCGCCAATCCCGCCGCGACCTGGGCTCACGGGTGGCGCACGTGATGTGGGCGCAGGTCGCCGGCGATGCGATCGCGGAGGAGATGGCCGGACGCGGCATGCACAATCACGCCTGCGAGATCGAGACGTCGCTGGCGATGGAGCTGTGCCCGGAGATCGTCCACGAACCGCTTCCCGGCGCCTGGCTGGAACCGGAGTTCGCACCGCACGCGGCACCGCCGACCGCCCGGATCGACGTACCCCTGTGGTTCGACGAGCTCACGCCCACCGGAGCGCTGGGCGACCCCTCGCGGGCGACACCCGAGCGCGGGCGCCGACTGGCCGACCTCGTGGTCGAACGCACCGTGGCCTTCGCGCGCGGGTTCGCGGCCCCGTCTTTCCCTCTCGCCGCACCGCCGGAGTTCGACGCTTGACCCCCTCGCACGCACGGGCCGATGCGCACATCCACCTCTTCCGCGACGGGTTCGTCGAAGGCGGGCGCGACGAGCTCGCCTGGTACGAGGAGCTCCGCGCGACAGCCGGCGTGACCGCGGCGCTCGTGGTCGGGTACGAGGGCAGCCCGCGCTTCGCGGGCAACAACGCGCATATCCTCGCGCTCTCCCGGCGACTCGACTGGGTGCGGCCGACCGCGTTCGTCGAAGTCGCAGCCCCGCCCTCCCCCGCCGCGCTGCGGAAGATGCGCGAGGACGGATTCACCGGATGGAGCATCTACCTCCCCGAAGAGGGGCCTTCGCTGTCGGACTGGTCATCCGAGCAGCTCGCCGCACTGGCCGGCGGCATCCTGAGCGTGAATGCCACTCCCTCGGCGCTGGATCGTGCGCGCACCGCGTTCGCGGCGATCACCGAGACGCGCGTGCTGGTGAGCCACCTGGGGCTCCCCGGTAGCACCGCGCGCGATGTCGATACCGCCACGGTGCGCGATCTGCTCGGCCCCCTGCTGCCCCTCGCTCCGCTCGACCACATCGCCGTCAAGCTCTCGGGGCTCTATGCGATCGATCCCCGCTACCCGCATCTCGGGGCGCGGACGACCATGGATGCAGTGCTCGATGCCTTCGGCGCCGACCGCATCGCCTGGGGATCGGACTTCTCCCCCGTCCTCTCGGAGGTCGCTCCCGACGACGCGATGGTCGCGCCCGAGTGGATCCTGACCGACCTCTCTCCCTCCGAGACGGATGCGATCCTGGGCGGTACACTGCTCAGGCATCTGGCACACGTTGACTCGATCGGGGGGACCGACGCATGAGCGCAGGTTCGACCGGGTGGTCGGAGCCGCCACTTGCCGGCAACATCCGCCGCTGGCGCGAGCGGCGAGGGCTGAGTCTGTCCGCCCTGGCGCGCGACGCGGAGATCTCCAAGTCCACGGTCTCCGAGCTCGAGCGCGGCATCGGCAATCCCTCCCTCGACACGCTCGGCGCGATCGCCCGCACGCTCCGCATCCCGATCGCCTTCCTCTTCAACGAAGCCCAGGGGCCCGCAGACGTCGACATCCGCCGGCTGTCGGATGCCCCCGTGCTCTCGCACGTCGAAGGCGAGTCGATCGCGCAGCTGCTCAGCGGATGGACCGCACGCGGCGAGGCCGAGCTCTCCGTCGTCACCATCGCCGCAGACGGGCGGATCGATGCGCGCGGAGACGGCAGCGGAGCTGTCAAGCGCATCGTGTGTGTGGAAGGCGTCGTAGAGGTGGGCACGACAGCCCGCTCCGATCTGCTCATGCAGGGCGATCTCATCACCTTCCCGAGCGATCAGTCCCACTTCCTGCGCAGCGTGAACGGTGCGACACGGGTCCTCGTGATCGAGCAGTACCCGCCGTCCGCCTGATCCGTTCCTTCGCGATCAGGGCTGGCCCTGCACGGCCTCGTCGATCGCGACCATCCGCCCATCCGGGAAGCAGACCTGCGTCCGGCCCGAGCGCTGCGCACCGTCGAGTGCCGTGCGGGCGAGGGTCTCTGCATGCTCGAAGGTGTTGGCGACGCCGACGCCGACGTGCAGCACCAGGCCGTCCACCGCGATCTCCATCGGCCAGGCCTCACCGAACCCGCCGTCGAGATCGTCATCGAGCGTGAGACGACTCATCGCCACCGAGAACAGCCCGCCCTCGACGGCCGTGAGGCGACCGCCGTTGCGCCGCGCGACCTCCAGCAGCTCGCGGTGCACCCGCATCCGCACCACTTCACGTTCGAATACGTCGAGCTCCGCCAGCCGTGCACGGTCGGGGGCGAACAGCGCCACCGCCAGCTGCTCCTCGCGCGAGCGGATGAGGTCATGCGAGAGCAGCGCCCGCTGCAGTGCATCAGCCATGGTGCGGGCGGTGTGCTCGATGCGCCAGACGCGCACGCCCTCGGCGAGCAGCACCGCGTGCACCTCGGCGAGGCAGGTGAGCACGGCGTCGGCCCGACCGTCGGCGAGCGCCGCGCGGTGGAAGGCGATGATCTCGGCCACATCGGCCGGCACAGCGTGGTCCTCGGGCGATCCGAGCGGATGCGCCGAAGGAGTCGGCAGCCCCAGGTCGGCGAAGGCGCTGAGGACGGTCGCCTCGTCGATCGAGTCCACCGTGACTCGGGGCATCGCGCCGCCGCACTCGATCAGGACCTGGGCGATGCAGCGGTACAGGTCGGCGCCCGAGTGCGAGACGAACTGCGGCTCAGCCTCGGTCAGCTCCGAACCCGCCATCATGTACGGCGCCTGCCCCGTGAACAGCACCACCGTGCACGAGGGGTCCAGTTCCCTGGCCAGATCGGAGGCCTCGTCCGCGTGTCGGTAGACACCGGGCCGGAGCATGTCCGCGAAGCCGGCTTCGGCCGCGATCTGCGTCGCCAGAGCGACGGAGTCAGCTGGTCCGACGATTCCGATCACTGTGCCGCCTCCATCCGTTGTGATGCCTCTGCTCAGCGAACCACACGACGCACTGCCGACACCACATCGGCAGCCGAAGGAATCACCACGGCCTGCAGCGCGGGGGCCGCAGGAGTGGGCACGTCGGGTGCCCCGACCCGGGCAATCGGCGCGCGCAGATCGCTGAAGCACTCCTCGGCCGCGCGCGCGGCGATCTCCGCACCGAAGCCGCCGGTGAGGTTGGCCTCGTGCGCGATCACCAGGCGTCCGGTCTTGCGTACGGATGCCGCGATGAGGTCGAAGTCGAGAGGCGCGAGCCAGCGCGGGTCGACCACCTCGACGTCGATGCCGTCCGCGGCGAGCTCTTCCGCCGCCTCCAGCGCGGCTGCCGCCATCCGCGACCAGGCGACGATCGTGACGTCTGCTCCTTCGCGGGTGATGCGTCCTCCACCGATCGGCTCGACGGGGGCATCGAGACGCACGTCCCCCTTCGTCGGGTAGAGCATGCGCGCCTCTGCCACCACCACCGGGTCGTCTGAGACGATCGCGGCGCGCAGCATCTGGTACGCGTCATCCGCTGTCGACGGCACCGCGAGGCGCAGGCCGGGAGTATGGGCGATGTACGCCTCGATCGAGTGCGAGTGCTGGGCGCACGACCCCGATGAGTAGCCCTGCTGCGTGCGGATGACGAGCGGGGCCCCGTACGTGCCTCGGCTGACGTAGTGCGTGTTCGCGATCTGGTTCACGAGCTGATCCATCGCGACGAACATGAAGTCCGCGTACATGATCTCGGCGATCGGACGCAGACCCGTCATGGCCGCACCGAGCGCCATGCCCAGGAACGCGGTCTCGGAGATGGGGGTGTCGAAGATCCGGCTGTCGCCGAAGTCCCGGTGCAGATTCTTGGTGGCACCGAACGGACCGCCGGGCACCGCGACGTCTTCGCCGAAGATGACGGTGTCGTCGAGCGCTTCGAGCGACCAGCGCAGCCCGTGCTGGACCGCTTGGATGTAGCTGAGGGTCTGGGTGGCGTCAGGCATAGACGTGGTCCTTGGCGGTGTTCGGGTCGGGCAGTTCGGTGGCGCGCGCCGCAGCGACGGCGTGCTCGATCTCGGCGGTGACCTCAGCATCGATCGCGTCGAGCTCGGCGAGCAGCGTGGCGTCGGCGGCGGAGCGGATGCGGTGCAGCGGCTCGTCCAACGCCGCCTCAGCCACCTCTCCGCGTGGCCGGTAGTGCTGCGCATCGCCGCTGTGATGGCCCACCAGGCGCTGGGTCATCGCCTCGATCAGGGTCGGCCCCTCGCCGCGGCGAGCGCGCTCCACCGCGTCGGCGGCAGCAGCCGCGACCACGGCGGGGTCGTTGCCGTCGATCGTCACGCCGGGGATGCCGTATCCCTCCGCGCGGATCGCGAGCTGATCGATCTTCGTCATGTCCTTGATGCGGACCATCTCGGAGTAGATGTTGTTCTCGACCACGAGGACCATCGGAAGCGTCAGGGCGGCGGCGAGGTTCAGCGCCTCGTGCACGGCGCCCTGGTTGGTCGCTCCATCGCCGATCGCGACCACAGACACCTGGCCCTGGCCGTGCCGCTGCGCCGACAGTGCCGCCCCTGCAGCGATGGGGACGCCGGCACCGACGATCGAGTTCTCACCCAGGAAGTTGATGCTCGCATCGCTGAAGTAGGGAGAACCGGCGCGCCCGCCGTTCACTCCCCCGGAGCGGGCCATGACCTCGGCGAACAGCCCGGTCAGGTCGCTGCCGCGGGAGATCGCCCACCCATGACCGCGGTAGGTCGCGGTGACGTAGTCGTCGGGGCGCAGGACGCTCGCCACGCCGACCGCGATCGCCTCCTGCCCGTTGGTGAGATGCATGGAACCCGGCACCTCGCCGCCCGCCTTCAGATCCATCAGTCGATCCTCGAAGGCGCGGATCCGCCGCATCTCGCGATACATGTGCACGATGTCGCCCACAGCGCTCACCGATTCCTCTCGTCTGTCGACAGCACCGCACGGGTGAGTCGTTCCATCATGTCCACACCGGTCGTCAGGCACCGCTCATCGATGTCGAAGTCGCCGGAGTGCAGTGCGCGCGTGCCGGATCGCCCCGGCTCGGCGACACCGAGTTTCAGATACAGCCCCGGCCACCGCTCGGCCAGCAGGGCGAAGTCGTCGGTGGTGAGGGGTGGCTTGGGGAGATCGACGAGATCGCAGACCTCCGGGCCGACCTCGCGGGCCAGCTCGACCAGGGCGTGCGCATTGACCAGCGACGGCATCTCGTCGGCCCAGGTGAGCTCGATCGTGACATCGTGGGCGCGGCCGACGCCCTCGCACAGCTGCGCGATCGTCTGCTTGCAGGTGGCGCGCACCGCCGGGTCGTGGGTGCGCAGGGTGCCGGTGATGGCCACCTCTTCCGGAACCTGGCTCTGCGATGCGCCACCGGAGATCGTGCCGACGTTCAAGGCCACCATCTCGTCGGGGTTGCGGCGTCGGGCGATCACCGCGTGCAGCGATGTGACCAGGTCGCTCATCGCGAGCAGCGCGTCGCGTCCGAGACCGGGGGTGGCGGCGTGCGAGGCCCGGCCGCGCGCGACCATCCGGAACGCATCCTTCGCCGCCATCGCGATCTTCGGATCGACGCCCACGGAACCGGCTTCCAGGTTCGGCCAGCAGTGAAGCCCGAGCACCGCGTCGTACGAGTCCTGCAGTGCCCCGCTCTCGAGCACGCCCCTGGCGCCGGACGGCTGCCCGAACGGGATCTCCTCGGCCGGCTGGAACAGCACCTCGACGCTGCCGCGCTCGGGGCGGCGGGCGGCGAGGCGGCGCAGCACCCCCACCATCACGGTCATGTGCGCATCGTGGCCGCAGGCGTGCGAGACACCGGGGGTCGTCGATGCGTAGGGCAGGTCGTTGACCTCCTGCACCGGATAGGCGTCCATGTCGGCGCGCAGCAGCACGCGAGGTCCCGGCGCGTCCCCGCCGATGCGGGCGATGATGCCGGTGCCGGCGACACCCGTGGTGAGCGAATCCACCCAGCCGTCCAGCAGCGACTCGATCTCGGCGCCGGTGCGGTGCTCGGTGAACCGGAGCTCGGCGAGCGAGTGCAGCCGGCGGCGCACACCGCGCAGGTCCTCGACTTCGTCGACAGCTGTACGTTCCTGCACGGTCACAGCAGCTCGATCCCGGCGGCGAGCGCGCGCTCGCGCACGAACCGCACACCCTCGGCGCTGCGCTCGGGAGCGAGATGCTCCACGATCAGGGCCGAGCCGTCGGGAAGGCGGCGCACCTGCTCGAAGAACGCGTCGTAATCCAGCACGCCTTCGCCGGGCTGCACCTCGAGGATGCGGCAGACGAACTCATCCGTGACGGCGACGTCCTTCAGGTGGCAGGACGCTCCGTAGCGGGGTCCGACGACGTCGATCATGTGTTTCATGCGCGCGGCGTTGTCGAAGACGGCGACCGCGCTGTCGAGCAGGTTCACCGGGTCGAAGTTCGCGGTGATCACGGGTGAGTCCACGGCGTCGAGGATCTCTCGGATGGCTTCGGGCGAGCGCGTCGCCGACAGCTGGTGGCACTCGATCGTGTAGCTGATGCCTGCGTCTTCGATGTGCGGGGCGATGCCGCGCAGGCCGTCGATCAGGTCGGCCTTCGCGCGCTCGGAGTAGTTGTCGGCGTGCGGCGCGTAGAAGTTCGGCTGCCAGTCGTCGCGGCTGGTCCCCGCGCCGGAGCTGATCATGGTCGCCCCCAGGGCGACGGCGGTGGGTATCGCCGCGAGCACACGGCGATGGGCCTCCGCTCTGACCTCGGGGGAGGCGTGCACGAAGTTCGCATTGACGCCGGCCATCTGGGCGACGTGGATTCCGCCGTCGGCGAGGCGGGCGCGCACACCGGGCGCTTCGTCGAGGACGGCTGCGGGCCCCGCCGCGAAGTGCACCGAGAGGGATCGGATGCCCATCTCCGCCCAGCGGGCGATCAGGGGCACGGTGAATCCCGCCGGCTCGTCGGGGATATCGCCGTTCGCCAGGCCCAGATACATCGCCATCGGTACTCCGTAATGTCCGTATTACTCCGTTACTGGTGACCACTCTAGTCCCGGCGCGGTCGACCGGTCAACGCACAGCCATCAAGATATGGAATTCCAGCCAGCACGTCAGTGCACATTCATGCAATGATGAGTCCGACAGGCGGAGAATCCACTCCCCTGGGACTGAATGACCGTTTTGAATCCTCAGAGGAGAGGCGCCGAGAATCATGGCATCGTTCGACAGCACATTGGGACTGCAGGATCGGCGCATCGTCGTCACCGGCGCCGCGAGCGGCATCGGCCGCGCGACCGCGATCGCGCTCGCCGGGGCAGGCGCCCGCCTGGCACTCCTGGACTGGGACGAAGCGGGGCTCGCACAGACCGCCGCTGAACTCTCCGGCGACACCGCCCCCGTGACGCACCAGGTCGATGTCAGCGACGAGAAGTCGGTCGACAGCGCATTCACGGCGATCACCTCCGAGTGGGGCGGAATCGACGTGCTCATCAACGTCGCCGGCATCATGCGCGACCAGATGGCCGACATCCGGAACATCACGGTGCAGGACTGGCAGCGCGTCCTCGACGTCAACCTCACCGGCAGCTTCCTCACTGCGCGCGCCGCCAGCCGGACGATGATCCCCGCCGGGGGCGGCACCATCATCCTCGTCGGATCGCCCGCCGGCGTGGCGGGGGCCAGCGGCTCCATCTCCTACGGCAGCAGCAAGGGGGGCGTGAACGGCCTGGCGATGACACTCGAACGCCACCTCGGAGAGCACGGCATCCGCGTGCACAACTTCCTGCCGGGCTCGGTCGACACCCCGCTGTTCAACCGTTCACTCGACAACGGCGTCGCCAACGGCGCTGATCAGTCCTACGCGGACCACGCCCGCGAGATCGCCGTGAGCCCCGAGGGCATCGGCCGCGCACTCGCCCTGCTGGCGTCGCCGTGGGCAGCCGACCTCAAAGGCAACATCTTCACGCGCTGAGGCGGCAGGTTCATGTCTGCCTGAACGCTGGACTTTGTTTCACCAGACGGTACAGTGATTCCATTCCACGACGCCCGGTATTCTCGCTTGGCGTTTGCCGCTGGCGCGAATGCGCTCGACCCTCAGGAGAACGTCCCGTGCATTTGATGCGCATCGGTGAGATCGGCGCCGAGAGGCCCGTCGTCCGACTGAACGAGGAGACGTACGTCGACGTCTCGGACATCACGAATGACTTCGACGAACGGTTTTTCGGCGGCGACGGCATCCAGGCGCTGCGGCCTATCGTGCAGTCCCGCGTCGCCGCGGGGCACATCGAGGAGTTCTCCGGCGAGCGCATCGGCGCACCGATCGCACGTCCGCATCAGATCCTCTGCATCGGGCTGAACTACCGCGATCATGCCGCCGAGACCGGACAGCCGGTACCCGTGGAGCCGATCCTGTTCAACAAGGCCCCCAACACGCTGGTCGGGCCGAACGACGCCGTGCGCGTTCCTCGGGCCTCCACCAAGCTCGACTGGGAGGTCGAATTGGGGATCGTGATCGGACGCCGCACCAGCTACCTCGAGACCGTCGAGGACGCGGCTGACGCGATCGCGGGCTACACGCTCGTCAACGACGTGAGCGAACGAGCATTCCAGCTCGAGCGCAGCGGCCAGTGGGTCAAGGGGAAGTCCGCGGAGACGTTCAATCCGGCGGGACCCTGGCTGGTGACCCCGGACGAGATCGACGATGTGCACGACCTCGGCCTCTGGCTGGATGTCAATGGCACCCGCCGCCAGAACGGGAACACGTCGACCATGGTGTTCGACCCCCTGTTCATCGTGCACTACGTGTCGCAGTTCCTCGTGCTGGAGCCCGGCGACCTCATCAACACCGGCACACCGCCGGGAGTGGGCATGGGCTTCCAGCCGCCGGTCTGGTTGCAGCAGGGAGATGTGATGGAGCTCGGTATCGACGGCCTCGGAAGCCAGCGACAGGATGTCATCGCGGCACGGACGAGAGTCGGCTCATGAGCGACTTCGCGGGACTCGTCGCGATCGTCACGGGAGCTGCGAGCGGCATCGGCGCCGCCACTGCCGCCGAGCTGCTGTCGCGGGGCGCCACGGTCGCGATCCTCGACCGCGACGTCTCCGGAGCCACTCCCGATGCACTTGCGATCGCGTGCGACATCGCAGACCCCGCCGCCGTGAAGGGCGCTGTGGCTCGCGTGGCCGCGGAGCTGGGCGGCATCGACATCGTCATCAACAACGCCGGCATCGGCGCTTCCGGCACGGTGGCCGACAACGACGATGCGGAGTGGGCGCGCGTGCTCGACGTGAATGTCACCGGGATGGCGCGCGTCGTCCGCGAGGCGCTCCCGCATCTCGAGCGCTCGCAGAACGCGGCGGTCGTGAACATGTCGAGTGCGGTCGCCTACGTCGGGGTGCGCAACCGCGCACTGTACAGCGCGAGCAAGGCGGCGGTCGTCGGACTCACGCTCGGGATGGCCGCCGACCACGTGCGCGACGGCATCCGTGTGAACGCCGTCGCACCCGGAACGGCTGAGACCCCGTGGATCGGACGGCTGCTGCAGGAGTCGGACGACCCGGATGCAGCGGCGGAGGCCCTGCGCCAGCGACAGCCGATCGGGCGGCTCGTCTCCCCCGCGGAGGTCGCAAGGGCGCTCGCCTACCTCGCCTCGCCTCTGTCGGGCTCGACGACGGGAGAGATTCTGCGCGTCGACGGCGGGATGTCGAGCCTGCGGCTGTGAGCACGACGGGCGCCTCACCTGCAGAGGTGGCGGTCATCGGCCTGGGCACGATGGGGATCGCCCTCGCGAGGCTGTTCCATGATCACGGGCTCGACGTCCGCGTCTTCGACACACGGGTGTCCGAGGCGGCATCGCTTCCGGCATCGCTCGGCACGAACCTGCGGGTCTGCGCGAGCATCAGAGAGTGCGTGGAGAACGCGGGCTTCGTCTTCGAAGCAGTCAGCGAAGACCCCGCCGTGAAGGAATCGGTGCTCCGCGAGGTGTCGCGGTGGACAACGGGGATCATCGCCTCGAACACCTCCACCTTCATGCCGCGCGTGCTCGCCGCATTCGTCGACAGGCCGGAGAATCTGCTCATCGCGCACTTCTTCAACCCGGCAGATGTGGTGCCGCTCGTCGAGGTGGTCCCGCATGAGGGGACATCGATCGAAGCCCGCCGCGCTGTCGAGCAGATGCTCCGCGATGCCGGCAAGAAGGTCGTGCTGCTGGAGAAGGAGCGCGTCGGCTTCGTCGCCAATCGCCTGCAGGCTGCAGTGCTGCGCGAGAGCCTCTCTCTCATCGAACAGGGCGTCGTCTCCGCGGAAGACATCGACGAAGTCGTGAGGAGCGCACTCGCCCCGCGCTGGGCGGTCGCCGGGCCGATCGGGGTCGCCGACCTCGGCGGCCTGGATGTCTTCGCGGCAGTCTGCACGCAGATCTTCCCCGACCTCTCCGTCGCAGATGAGCCGAGCCACCTGCTCACGTCGCTGGTCGGCGCAGGACGGGTCGGGGCGAAGACCGGCTCCGGCTTCTACCCCCACACGGATCAGGGCACCCGAGCGTCCGTGGAGCGGATCGCGCGGCTGTTCTCCTCTCTCGAGCCCGACGGCCCCACCACCCCTGAACATCCTGGAGGCATCTCATGACACGCGTCGGAATCATCGGCGTCTTCCACGAGACGAACAGCTTCTCCGAGCACGGCACGGACATTGAATCGTTCCGGCCGCGCTGGTACCTCGGCGAGGAGTTCACCACCGCGTTCGCCGGGTCCCGCACCGTAGGCGGCGGGTTCCTGGCTGGGAACTCCGAACACGGCGCCGAGAGCGTCCCGCTCTTCGGCACCTATGCGACGCCGTCCGGACGGATCACCGCGCCGGCGTTCGCGGAGATCCTGTCGACGATCCGCACCGCGCTGGAGCCTGTCGTCGTCGGCCTGGACGGGATCCTGCTCGAGCTTCACGGAGATATGGACGTCGACCTCGTCTCCGACCCCGAGGAAGTGATCACGGCTCTCGTCCGGGAGCTCGTCGGCACGCTCCCGATCGTCGCTGTCCTGGACTTCCACACGAACATGAGCAGACCGCGCCTCGCACAGGCCGACGTCCTGGTGGGATATCAGGAGAACCCGCACATCGACACCTACGAGCGCGGGAGAGAGGCGGCGGCGCACCTCGCCCGGCTGATGAGCGGAGAGGCAGCGCCCGCCCGCGCCCATCGCGGTCTGGCGATCGTGGCCCCTCCCGTCGCGCAGCGCACGACGATCGAGCCCTTCGCGACGATCATGGCTGAGGCACGGCGGCTCGCCGTCCACCCGGCCATCTGGTCCGTGAACGTGCATGGCGGGTACGCCTACCTCGATGCGTCGTACACCGGGATCGGCTTCACGGCGTTCGGGGATGCCGGCAGCGGCGAACTCGCGGAGTCCATCGTCGACGAGCTGAGCACACTCATGACTGCGCTCGCTCCGGCTCTCTCGAAGGACTATCCGAGCCCTGAGAGCGCCGTTGCCGCCGCGCTCGCGGGCGCAGGACTCACTGCGGTCGTCGATACCGGAGACAACATCAACGGCGGATCGCCGGGAGACACGACGTGGCTCGCGCACGCGGCCAGAGCGCACGCGCCTGCGACGTTCCTGACCACGATCTGCGACCCCGCAGCGATCGAGCAGCTGCGCGAGGTCGCGATCGGCGAGAGCGCCGCAGTGAGCATCGGCGGCTGGGCCGGCGAGAGCGCAGGCGCCCCGCTGGTCGGCACCGTGACGGTCATCGGCCGCTCTTCCGGTGTGTTCGTCAACGAGGGCCCCATGGCGACCGGTGCGACGATCGACATGGGCGCCGCGTGCTGGGTGCGCCTGGACAACATCGACATCGTCCTGCAGCAGCGGGCGGCCCAGCCGAACGATCCGCAGATGTTCCTGCATCTCGGAATCGATCTGCGTGGATACGACGCCGTCATGCTGAAGGGCGCCGCCGCCGTTCGCGCCGGCTGGGCGCCGTACGTGGACGGCTTCATCGATGCAGGAACCCGTGGCGAGACCGACTCCGTCCTGGACCGACTGCCGTATACGGCGTTCGATGGGGGCCCGCGCTCACAGTGAGTGCGGGCCCGCCCTCACCTAGAGGATTCCGAAACGGGCGAACGCGTCGGATGTCGACATGCCGCCCTTGAGCGCAGCGCGTACGTCCCCCTCGCCCGCCACCTTCTCGAACGCGAGCCGCAACACCTCGCCCAGGCGCGCCTGCGGCACGACGACGAGTCCGTCCTCGTCGCCGAATACCAGGTCTCCTCGTCCGGCGGGAACCCCCGCGATGTTGATCGGCTGGTCAATCTCGACGACCTCGTCGCGACCGTAGGAGTCCAGCGGCACGAGCCCCTTGACGAACGTCGGCAGGCCGATCCCCACGATCTCGTCCGCATCACGCGCGAAGCCGTCGACGATCACACCTCGGCCGCCCGCCGACGAGACCGCGGTGGCGAGGAGGCCGCCGAAGATGGCGCTGGTCGCGTGCTGGTCCATCCCGATCAGGAGGACATCCTGATCCTGGAGGTCATCGATGATCTGCATGAGAGCCGCGTACGGCGCCTCCGGCTCGCGGTTCACCGAGACCGCACGGCAGGGCCGCGCATAGCCCACGACACGCATTCCGGCCTGCAGCGGGCGCAGCGATGGATCGGCGACCTGCCCTCCCAGCCCCAGCCCGTCCATGATGTCGCTCAGCACCGCAGTGAAGAGGGCGCGTTGATCTCCTCGATCGACCATGTGTCCTGCACGTTCCACCCCGTTCCATTCAGTGAACCGTGTTGTCCACTGAATGGAATCTACAGTCCCGCCGCTTCTTGCGCAATGACTGCAGAGACCGCCCGGAGACGCGCAGCGACCTCGGGGACCCTGTCCATGGGAAGGCGCGGAGTCACCGAAGAGACACTGATGGCGATGCTCGGCGACTCGATCGGGATCGCCACTGCGATGCACCGCCCGCCGATCTCGTTCTCCTCGTCGTCCACCGCGTACCCCTGGGTCCGCACCCGATCGAGGTCGACACGGAGCGCGGGCCACGAGAGGATCGTGCGCTCGGTGCGAGCGGAGAACTTCTCACCCACCAGCTTTTCCGCCTTCTCGGCAGACATGCGGGCGAGGATCGCTTTGCCCAGTGCGGTGCAGTGCAACGCATCCCGGTCGCGTGGCCGTGCCGCCAGCCGCACCGCGTGGGTGCTCTCGACGATGTCGACGTAGGCAACCTCGCGCCCCACGAGGATCCCCATATTCGCGGTTTCACCGAGCTCATCCCTGAGTCGCTCCAGGTGCGGACGGGCGATCTGGCCGAGTCGCTCCAGGTGGTCCGCCTGCAGCGAGTACACCCCGACGCCGAGACGGAAATCGTTGGAGTCGCCGACGCGTTCCACATAGTTGCGTGCCACCAGGGTGGACAGGTAGCGGAACGCTGACGTCTTCGGCAGACCGCAGGCCGTCGCGAGGGCAGTGAGCGAGACCGGGCCGCCCGCCGCCGCCAGAGTGTCCAAGAGGTCGCAGGTCCTCTCGACAGCACGGATGCCATAGAGATTGACGTCGTCACCGGGTGCTTCTGTAGCCATGATTACGAGTATGTGGCATCGACTCGTCGCCGGATGCGACGGCCGCCACACCCGGAGCCGGGGTCGCGACCTTCGCGACCCCGGCCTCCTATGCTGAGCGCATGATCGCCGCCCAACCGGATGCCGTCTCTCGCCGCGTGGTGTTCCGCCGCTTCGGCGGGCCGGAGGTGCTCGAGGTCGAGCTGCGCCCGATCCCCGTGCCGGCGCCCGACGAGGTGCTCGTGCGGGTGGCCGCGGCCGGGGTGAACCCGGTCGACTGGAAGCTGTTCAGCGGGCAGCCGCTGCACGATTCCTACGAGCGCAGCCTCCCCTCAGGCAACGGCTACGACTTCGCGGGCACGATCGCCGCGACCGGCGCCGAGGTCGCGGGCTGGCGCGTCGGCGACCGGGTGTTCGGTGGACTCCGCTATCACGCGCAGGCCGACCACCTGGTGATCGATCCCCGCCTGCTGGTGCGTGTGCCGCAGGGGCTGTCGCTCCTCGTGGCCGGATCGCTGAACGTGGTCGGGCGCACGGCATACGCGAGCGTCGAGTCGCAGCATCTCACCGCTGACGACGTGGTGCTGGTCAGCGGTGCGGCCGGCGGCGTCGGCATCCTCACCGCGCAGCTCGCCGCCCGCACCGGGGCCCGCGTCTTCGGCACTGCGAGCCCTCGCCATCATGCGCTGCTGCGTCGGCTCGGCATCCACCCGCTGGCCTACGACGACACGTTGCTCGATCACCTGCGTGCCGCAGCGCCCGAGGGGCTCACCGTCGTGTTCGACACGGTCGGGCACGGCACGGTCGATCTGGGACTCGCCCTCGGAGTCGTCCCGGAACGCATCAACTCGGTCGCAGACTACGAGGCACGGCAGCGGCATCCGATCGCCGGGGTGGGAGGCGCCGCCGCCGGCCCCCGCGAACTCGCGATCGTCGCCCAGCTGCTCGCCGATCGCGCGATCGAACTGCCCATCGACTCGGTGCACCAGCTGGGAAGCGTGCGCGAGGCCTATGCGCGCTCCATCGCCGGGCATGCGACCGGCAAGATCGTGATCACCACGGCATCGGGGGCGTGACGGCACAACCGCGATGGCGAGCACTCAGGAGATCGTGGTCGCGACGATCACCGGGGTCATGACCGCCATCATGGTCGCGGCGATCGCGGAGCTCACAGCCGAGGAGACGACACCGCCCGCGGCCGAGCCGGTCGTGAGCGCTTCGATCCGCGTGCGCAGCTGGCCGGCCGAGAGCCCCCCGGCCTCCTGACGAAGCAGCGGGTGGGCGGCGTTGAGACCCTGCAGGATGGCGAGCAGCGTGAGGTCCGCCTCAGAGGGTGCCGCGGTACCGGCGATGACCGCGGCGAGTCGCGAGCGCAACAGCATCTCCGGACCGGGATCGGACTCCGGGGTGCGCTCCGCGCCCAACCCGAAGAAGCCCCGTTCGCCGCGCACGAGCACCCCCTGCGCCGCGAGCGAGGCGATGACCTCGTCGAGGGGGTCGAGCTTCGTGGAGTACACCAGCGACTGCAGGCGCTTGCCGCTCAGCGGGACCAGTCGGGCGAGCACGGCGTCGAGCACGGGATGCCCGGTCGGCTCGGCGGAGACGACCTGCACCACGGACCTCTTCCCCTCGGTCACGATCACCCGGCCGTGCAGGGTGAGGTCGACGAGCACCGCAGCGACCTCGCCGAACAGGCGGTACGACGCGGCGGAGGCCTCACGGCGGCCGTCCGGGCGCAGCAGCAGCAGGTGGAGCTCTTCGACGATCAGCATGACGCCACGGTACGACGCCTCGTCCGCGGGCCGCATCCCCCGCACGACGGATAGCGGACGCGCAGCGGCCCGCAGACGCGAGAACGCCGCGTACCCCGGACGGGGATGCGCGGCGTTCCGGAGCGAAGGAGTTACTCGCCGGCGGCGATCTTCTTCGCGTCCTCGGTGTTGAGCACGCGGAACAGGATCGCGGCGATCACAGCACCGATGATCGGGGCGACGAAGTAGAGCCACAGCGAGCTCCAGGCGAAGTGCCCGCTGACCGAGAGGCCGAGCGCGACGGCCGGGTTGAAGCCACCACCCGAGATCGAGCCGACCGTGGTCGCACCGACGAACACGACGCCACCGATCGCGAGGCCGTAGAACGAGTTGCCCGCGGTGTCCTTCGAGGTGGCGACGTTGAGCACGACGTAGACGAGGATCAGCGTGAAGAGCGCCTCGACGAGGAACGCGGGGCCGACCTCGATGACCATGGCCTTCTCACCGGCCGGCCACACGGTCAGGCTCACCAGAGCCGCGAGTGCGCCACCGACGAGCTGGGCGATGAGGTAGGCGATGAAGTCGGCGACGCTGAGGCCGCCGCGCAGGAAGACACCCACCGAGACGGCGGGGTTCAGGTGCGCACCCGAGATGTGGCCCGTCGCGTAGACGAGGACGGCCAGCGTGAAACCGATGGCCAGCGGAGTCAGCGGGTTGCCGCTGTTGACGGCGGCGATGATCGCGAGGACGAACAGGAAGGTCGCCAGCGCTTCGGCGAGCGCCTTGCGTGCGGTACCGGTCATGAGTGAACTCATTTCTTGTGAGGTTGTGAGCGATACGCATGATCGCCCGCGCACTCGGCCGGCTCCCCCGCCTTTCGCGCGACCACAATATATCGACTCCGAGAGGCGGCCAGGCGGGGGACGCGCGGGTTTTCTGTGAGAAGGCTGAATGCGACGGAGCCCGGAGAATCACCGGAACGGGTGCGCGTGGAGCGACGCTGCAGCCGCTCGGAGCGGTGTCAACCCCGTCGCCGTACGCGCATCGCCGCACATAGCGTGTGCGGATGACCACCGAGATCGCTCCCGCCGCGGAGACCCCCACCCGGCTGCGCAGGGCGATCACCGGCCCTCTCCTGTTCGCCTTCATCCTCGGCGATGTGCTGGGCGCCGGCATCTACGCGCTCATGGGCGTGCTGTCCGAGAAGGTCGGCGGGATGCTGTGGGCACCGCTGCTGCTGGCCCTGCTGCTCGCCCTGCTCACCGCAGGCTCCTACGCGGAGCTCGTCACCAAGTATCCGAAGGCCGGAGGCGCCGCCGTCTTCGCCGAACGGGCGTTCCGCAGCCCGCTGGTGTCGTTCCTGGTCGGCTTCAGCATGCTGGCGGCCGGTGTGACGAGTGCGGCCGGACTCGCTCTCGCCTTCGCCGGCGACTACCTGAGCACCTTCGTCGATCTTCCGACGATCCCGGTGGCGATCGCATTCCTCGCCGTCGTGGCGGCGCTGAACGCCCGCGGCATCCGCGAGTCGCTCGGAGCCAACCTGGTGATGACGGCGATCGAACTGAGCGGCCTGGTCATCGTGGTCGTGGTCGTGGCGATGTTCGTCGGCGGCGGCGGGGGCGACATCTCCCGCGTCACCGAGACTCCGGAGGGCACCAGCGTCGCGCTCTCGGTGCTCGCCGGCGCCGTGATCGCGTACTACTCCTTCGTGGGGTTCGAGACGTCGGCCAACATGATCGAAGAGGTGAAGGACCCGCGACGCACCTATCCGCGGGCCCTCTTCGCCGCGTTGTTCACGGCGGGAGCGGTGTACGTGCTGGTCGGAGTCGCGAGCTCGATCGCGCTGCCGGCGGCGGAGCTGCAGGAGTCCAGCGGTCCGCTGCTCGCCGTCGTGGAGGCCACAGGGGTGAGCATCCCGTCCTGGCTGTTCAGTCTCATCGCACTGATCGCGGTCGCCAACGGCGCGCTGCTGACGATGATCATGGTCAGCCGCCTCACCTACGGGATGTCGGAGCAGAAGCTCCTGCCCGCCGTGCTCTCCCGTGTGCTCCCGAAGCGGAAGACGCCCTGGGTCGCGATCCTGGCCAGCACGCTGGTGGCCATGGGCCTGACGCTGATCGGCGACCTGGCCACGCTCGCCGAGACGGTGGTGCTGCTCCTGCTCTTCGTCTTCCTGAGCGCGAACGTGTCGGTGCTGGTGCTGCGGCGCGACCGCGTCGAACACGACCATTTCCGAGTGTGGACGTTCGTCCCCGTGCTCGGCATCGGCTCCTGCATCCTGCTGCTCACCCAGCAGCGCCCGATCGTCTGGTTGTTCGGAGCGATCCTGCTCGCGGTCGGCGCCCTGCTCTCGCTCCTGGCCCGCTGGGGGCGCCGGCGCGCGGAGAACACGACCCACACCCCCGATATCGAGGAGAAGCACCATGACGAAACCCGATGACAGCTCTGCCGACACCACGTCCGTGCCCGAGATGACGAGCGAGGAGAAGCGCCACGACCAGCTCACGGCCGCGCCAGACGCCACCGAAGCCGACGCGGCTCCGCGCATCGAGGTGACCGAGCGCGACGGCGTCACCCGCATCGACATCGCCCCGGATGCGGCCGTGCGACCCGGCCCCGGCCCAGGGATGCCCGACGCCGATGAGGGCTGACCACTCCCGCGCCCCCTGTCCGAGGGGCGCTAGAGCCAGCCCTTGCGCTTGAAGACGGCGTACAGCCCGAGGCCCATCGCGAGCATCATCGCGATGGCCATCGGATACCCCAGCACCCAGTGCAGCTCAGGCATGTGGTCGAAGTTCATGCCGTAGATCGTTCCGACCAGCGTCGGCGCGAACAGGATCGCGGCCCAGCCTGAGATCTTCTTGACCTCGTCGTTCTGGCGGATGCTCAGCTCGGTCATGCGCCGCATCTCCTCGTTCTGCCGGCGCGCGACGATCGTCGACTCCACCGTCAGGGCGTTGTCCAGCACCGTGCGGAAGGTGTTCGCCCGGTCGGCGACGCGCAGAGTGTGGTCGAGCACGTCGCGCAGGTACCGCTGCAGCTCCTCGTCGACCAGGTACTTCTCCGAGCCGCGCAGCAACGCCTCCAGCATCCCTGACAACGGCTGGGTCGCGCGCTGGAAATCGATGACCTCGCGTCCGAGCTCGTAGATGCGCTGGGTGGCATCCACGCCGTCCGCGAACAGCTGGCTCTCGATCTCGTCGATGTCGTTCTCGAGCCCCGCCAGCACGGGCGCGTACTCGTCGACCACCTCGTCGAGGATCGCGTACAGCACCGCTTCCGGTCCCCGGGCGAGCAGCGCCGAATCGCCCTCGAGTCGACGGCGCACCCGCCCCAGATCCGGCGATTCGGCATGACGGATCGTCACGACGAAGTCCGGCCCGACCACGACGTGCACCTCACCGAACTCGACCTCCTCGGCATCGTCGAGGTATCGCGCAGGGCGCAGCACCATGAAGAGCACGTCGCCGTAGCGCTCGAGCTTGGAACGCTGATGTCCGGCGAGTGCATCCTCCACGACGAGCGCGTGGATGCCGAACTCGTCGGCGACCTCGCGGATCTCCTCCTCGCTGGGCCGGTACAGACCGATCCAGCTCATTCCCTGCCGCTCGCGCATCCGCTCGAAGGTCTCGCTGAGGCTCTTCGGATTCGCCGTGCGGATGCCGTCCACGTAGATCGCGTTGTCGATGATCGTCATCGCCGCTCCTTCAGGACGTCGCCGCAGGTCGGGCCGGGATCACTCCGCGGGAGGCGCGACGCAGGTGATCGCATTGTCTGCGATCGCCTGGTGGTACTGCTCCGCAGTGAACGGCAGCCCGAACTCGGGGGCGGTCTGCCCTTCCGCCGCGGGTGCCTTCGAGGCGATCGCGGCGAGCTCGAACGAGAGGTACGCGGCGATGCTGCCCGCCATCGTGGAGTCGTTGAGCACGACCGCCACGGTGAAGCCGGTCGTGGGATCGGAGTAGGCGGCCGTCGCGTAACCAGGGGTCCAGCCGTGCTGACCGATCATCGATCCGATCAGGATCGCACCGCCGGTCGCCTGGTTCCACGACGGAGCGGTCTCGCTCACCGGCAGAGGGGAACCGAACCGACTCGGTTCCTCCTTCGTGCGCAGCACCTGCGATGCCTCCGCCTGCACGTAGCGGCCGAGGTCGGTGATGGTGGAGACCACACCGGAATCCGTGAACCCGCTGCTCGCCGACAGCGTGGTGATGTCGGCTGGTGCCACGCAGTTGTACCCGCCCTCGACGGCGTTCAGATAGTGGCCGTTCAACACGGGTCCGGTCGACGGCGGAGCGGCCGCATCGCCGGGCAGCGAGGTGTTCGGCAGCCCCAGAGGCTCCGTGACGTACTCCGCGATCAGCTCAGAAGCGGACATGCCCGACGCGCGCTCCAGCGCGAGCCCGAGCAGCAGATAGCCCGCATCAGAATCGCGGTACGTGGTGTGCGGTGCGATCCGCTCGCGCGCGAGGCCGTAGCCGGCGAGCTCCAACGGAGCCCACACCCGCCCCGGTGTGTTCATCCACGCCGACTTCACGGTGGCCTCGGAGGAACCGGCACCGCTGGTGCCGTTGCAGAGGTCGAGGAGGGTGATGTCCTTCATGTCCGCGACGCCGGAGACGTACTCGGGCACAGGGGCGTCGAGCTCGACGGTGCCCTCGTCCGCCAGAGCGTAGAGCACATCGCAGGTCATCAGACGGGTCACATCCGCGATGCGGAACGACATGTCGGTGTCGACGGGGGCGCCGTCCTTCTCGGTCGTTCCGATGCCGGTCACCCAGGAGCCGGCCCATGGCACCCAGACGCCCACGATCGCTCCGGTGGCACCCGAGGCGACCAGCGCACTGTCGACGGCCGCCTGCATCGCGGCGACCGTGTCGTCGGGGAGGGCGCCGTCGACCTGAGCGGGCGGCGTGTACGTGAAGGAGTCCTCCGCAGTACAACCGGTGAGGACGAGACCGAGCACGACCGCAGTGGCCGCGGCGGCGCGCCACCGGCGCGACGAGAGAAGCTGCATGGAAGGTACCCCCGAGAAGATGTCTCCCGAGTCTAGAACGCGGATGCTGAAAGACCACCCCGCGCGAAGCGCCATAGGGTGTGAATGTGCCCCACTCCTTCGATGCCGATGTGACCGCCGCCGTGCTGCGTCACATGAACGGCGACCACACCGACGACAACCTCCTGATCGCCCGCGCCTTCTCCCCGGCAGACGGCGGCGCGATCACGGCATCCGTGATGACGGGCTTCGACGGCGACGGCGGCCGGTGGGATGTCACGCGCGACGGCATCACCTCCGAGCTGACGGTGGCGTGGCCAGGGGGCCCGATCTCCGACCGCCCTGCGGTGCGCCGTGAAGTCGTCGCGATCTACGATGCCGCGTGCGAGCGGCTGGGCATCGAACCCCGCCCGCACGACTGATCCCGAGGATCCGCACCGGGAATTCATGTGTCGCGGGGTTTCGTGACTACTTAGGCAACCCTTACACTGAGGTCATGTCCGAGATCCTCTCCTTCTCCGCCGCCCTCCGGGAACGTTCCTCCGGATCGCACTCGCGCAGCGAGACCGCCGGCTTCATGTCCGACCTCCTCAAGGGCGAGGGTTCTCGCGAGGACTACATCTCTCTCGTGGCGCAGCACTACTTCATCTACGACGCTCTCGAGGGCGTCGGCGAGCGCATGCGCCAGGACCCGGTGGCATCCGTCTTCCTCAGCGACAAGCTCACCCGCCTTCCTGCGCTCGAGGCCGACCTCGCGTTCCTGCTCGGCGCCGACTGGCGCGAGCAGATCGTCGCACTGCCGACGACGCAGCGGTACGTGGACCGCATCCGTCAGGTCGGAGCGACCTGGCCGGGCGGCTTCGTCGCACACCACTACACCCGCTACCTCGGCGACCTCTCGGGCGGCATCTTCATCGGACGCGTGATGGCCCGCCGCTTCGGCTTCGAGACGAACGGCATCGGCTTCTACCTTTTCGACGACATCGCCGACCCCGCCGCGTTCAAGGACGTCTACCGCGAGCAGCTCGACTCCGCTCCCTGGGACGAGGCGGAGCGCGAGCGCGTGATCGATGAGGTCCTGCTCGCCTACCGGTTCAACACGGAGCTGTTCGAGGACCTCGACCGGGCACGCGCCGCGGCCTGAGCTGTCGAGCCCTTCGACAAGCTCAGGGACCCACCGGACTGGGTCGCTGAGCCTGTCGAAGCGCCCCTGTGCCCCCTCAGCTCTTCGGGATCTCCGGCGTGGACGCCGCCAGCCAGGCGTCGCGCATGAACCGACGCACGTCCTCGTCGACACGGATGTCGCGCGGACGCAACGCGCGCGACAGGTACAGCCCTTCCAGCGAGGTCAGCCGACTGAGAGCCACATAGGTCTGACCCGGCGCGAACGCCCCGGAGCCGAGGTCGATGATCGCGCGCTCGTACGTCTTGCCCTGGGACTTGTGGATCGTCACGGCCCACGCCAACCGCAGCGGGAACTGCGTGAACTCGGCGACCACGTCGCGGCTGAGCTTCTTGGTGTTCTGGTCGTACGCGTAGCGGAAACGCTCCCAGACGGCCGGTTCGACGTCGACCTCCTCGCCGTCGATGTCGACGCGCACCGAACTGCCGAGAATACGCAGCACTGTGCCGATCGTGCCGTTCACCCAGCGCGGAGGCTCACCCGACATGGCGGTGTCGTTGCGGAGGAACATCACCTGCGCCCCGACCTTGAGCTTCAACTCGGCTTCGGCGGGCAGCGATGCCTCTCCGCGTCCGAAGTCACCACTGACCTCGGCGCGCGCCGTCTGCTCTTTGCCGGCGAGCGCGGCGAGGTGTCGGCTGTTGGTGCTGTTCACGATGTCGTTGCGCGTGGCCAGAGTGATCATCGGCACCTCACCCGGCTCAGGCTCAGGGGGCTTCCGCGCGCCTTGAGTGTTGAGCACTCCGGCGATCTCGGCCGTGACCCTTCCGTAGCGCACGGCATTGAGCATGGCCTTGAAGCCGTCATCCGACTGACGGTGGATCTGCACCAGCTCGCGCACGTGCAACTTCGCGCGAGTGTCGACCTCGAAGAGGCCCTGCTGGTCGGAAGAGCCGGTCCCCCCTGAGCCGCCCGCCCACACCTTCGCATCGAAAAACCAGAACGAGCGGTAGTGGTCCTGCACGTAGCGGGCCTCGTCGCCGCGCGGAGGCACGGGTGCGAGCTGATACGGGTCGCCGAACATCACGACCTGCACCCCTCCGAACGGCTCGCCGCGGCGGCCCCGCGCCTGGCGCAGCGATCGGTCGATCGCATCCATCAGGTCGGCGTTGACCATCGAGATCTCGTCGATCACGAGGGTCTCGATCGCGTTCAGGATGCGGCGGGTCGCGTCGTTCTGATCGATGTCGCCGTCGCCGATCAGGCCGATCGGCAGACGGAACAGCGAGTGGATCGTCTGCCCCTCGACGTTGAGCGCTGCGACCCCGGTGGGCGCGCAGATCGCGATCTGCTTCTTGGTGTTCCAGGCGAAGTACTGCAGCAGTGTCGACTTTCCCGTACCGGCACGTCCGGTGATGAACACATGCTCGCTGGTGTCCTCGATGAGACGGAACAGCTCATGCTGCTCGTCGGACAGGGCGGGAATCGACACGGTTCTCTCACGGGGAAGCGGATGGATGCAGAGGCTCCCCCATGCTACGGCCCGGTTTCCGCCCGCGCCTCGCAACGCTCGGCATCGTCTCAGGACGCACTCCTAGACTGGCGCCATGAACCAGGTGGAGACGAAGGCGCCTCGGCGCGCCCGTCTCGCCGTCGACCTCGCGATGCTGACCGTCATCGGGCTGCTCCTGGTCGCCGCCATCGGCGCCGGCGGCGCCACGCTGTACCAGCAGTTCTACAGCCCGTCCGCGTTCGTCACCCGCTACCTGGACCTGCTCTCGGCGGGACGGGCGGCCGATGCGCTGCGCATCCCCGGAGTCGCGATCGACCGCGAGACCCTCGCTCAGGCGGGCGTCGATGCGGGGGCATCGGAGGCGATGCTGCGTCACGCCGCTCTGTCGCCGCTGACCGATGTGCACGTCGACGCGGAGAAGCCCGTCGACGGCGGAACCGCGGTGACCGTCAGCTACCAGGCCGGCGGGCATGAGGGGACCACCACCTTCCTCATCGCCCAGGACGGCTGGGCGGGCGTCACCCCGAACTGGCGATTCGTGACCAGCCCGCTGGCCGTCGTCGACCTCACCGTCCGCGGCGCCGACCAGTTCGCCGTCAACGGCTTCGAAGTGGATCGCCGGCAGATCTCGACCGCGGGCGCCGAGGCCGAGGCTCTCGATCCGCTGTCCCTCCTCGTCTTCACCCCGGGTCTGTACTCCGTGACAGTCGACACGGCGATCGCAGAGGCGAGCGGCATCGGCGTCCTCGCCGACACCCCGCTCGCGATCACTCCTCTCGACGTGCAGACGACGCCGACCAAGGAGTTCGTCGGCGTCGTGCAGGAGCGCGTCGAGGAGTTCCTCACGCAGTGCACGTCACAGGAGGTCCTCCAGCCCACCGCGTGCCCGTTCGGATTGCAGGTCAGCAACCGAATCGCCTCCCTGCCGAAGTGGTCGATCGCACAGCAGCCTCAGGTGACCGTCGCCCCGGACGGCGGGCAGTGGCAGATCCCTCCCGCTGACGCCGTGGCGCGCGTCGAGGTCGAGATCCAGTCGCTGTTCGACGGCTCGGTCGAGGCCGTCGCGGAAGACGTCCCCTTCCAGGTCAACGGCTCGATCGTGATCCTGCCGAACGGCTCCGCATCGATCCGCGTCGGATCACCCGGCGAGCCCGAAGCGGACTGAGCTCAGCGGGCGCGCTCCGCCTGACGGCGATCACGCTCGGCGAGCGCCGCGAGCTTCGCGTTGTACTCCTCGAGCTCGGCATCGCCCGTGCGGTCCGCGTGCCGATCTCCGCGGCGCTGCACCTTCGTGTCGTCGCGGCTCCACTGGATCGCGACCGTGATCGCGAGGATCAGCGTGGGGATCTCGCCGATCGACCAGGCGATGCCGCCGCCGATGTACTGGTCTTCCATCGGCGAGGGTCCCCAGGTGCGCCCCATCGACCCGAACCAGTCGGCGACCATCAGCCCCTCCTGCATCATGATCGCCATGCCGAAGAAGGCGTGCATGGCCATGACGGCGATGAGGGTGATCAAGCGGCCGGGGTATGGCAGACGATACGGCACCGGGTCGGCGCCGATCAGGCTCATGACGAACAGGTAGCCGGAGATCAGGAAGTGCGCGACCATCCACTCGTGGCCGAGGTGCTCGTACATCGACCAGCGCACGAGGTCGGTGAAGTAGAACGCCCACAGCGACAGGATGAAGATCGCCGCCGCGACGAACGGATGCGTGACCACCCGGGAGAACGGCGAGTGCACGGCCCACATGATCCACTCGCGGCCGCCACGGGTGCCATCGTTCCGCTTGTTGATCGCGCGCAGGGCGAGCGTGATCGGCGCTCCGCTGACGAGCAGCAGCGGGATCGCCATCGACAGCATCATGTGCCCGAGCATGTGCACGCTGAAGAGGTACTCCTGGTACGCGTTGATCGGACCTCCGGTGACCCAGACCAGCATCAGCATGCCCAGCACCCAGAAGATGGTGCGGTAGATCGGCCAGCGGTCGCCACGGCCGTGCAGGCGGATGACGCCGGCGAGGTAGAAGAACAGCCCGAATCCGGCGGCGACCAGCCACAGGATGTCGATGTCCCACGACGTGAACCAGCGGTCGATCGTGAACTCCGGCGGCAGAGCGGTGCGCGTCAGCACTTCGGCGGGGGTCTGCGCGAACGCCACCTCGCCGGTCGGCGGAGGGGTGCGCGCCAGCGCGGCCGCGGCGCCGGACGCCAGGCCCATGAGTGCGACCTCGCACAGGACCAGCATCCAGAACCAGCGGGAGGCGCGCTCACCCGAGAGCTTCGGGATCAGCCGCGCGCGGTACCAGGCACCGAGCAGTCCCATGCCTCCCAGCAGCACGACCTTGGCGATCAGGATGACGCCGTAGGGCGTCCACAGCGCGCTCCAGTCGCCGAGCGCGACGACCGAGCGTGCGACACCCGACACCGCGACGACCACGAACGCCGCGATCGCGAGGGTCGAATAGCGGGCCACGACGCGGGGGGTGTCGACGTCGGGTCGACCGCGGAGTACCACCAGCAGCAGCAGTCCGCCGAGCCAGACCGCGGCGCCGATCGTGTGGAGGAGGATCGAGTTGACCGCGACGTTGTGGCCGGCGAGGTCGCCCGCGTGCCCCTGAGTGGCCAGCGGTAGGAAGGAGGCGGCCGCCAGGATCGCGGTGAGCAGGGTCGTGGTCCAGCTGCGCCATGCGAAGGCGAGAACCGTGATCACCGCGCCGAACACGGTCGTGATGAGCCACGACTGGCCGAGCGGCAGCGTCAGCAGGAAGCGGCCGAGCTGCGCCCCGAACTCCCGCTCGAGACTGAGCTGCGGGTTGAACGCCGACATGAACGCGAGGAACCCGGCCAGCCCTGCGGCGACCGTGAAGACCGCGGCACCGATCGAGGCGACGTTGAGAGCGGTGTCGAAGGACTTGTCGCCGCTGCGCAGTGCGAACAGCGCGAGCACGAGGGAGCCGAGCATCGCGGCGCCCGCCATGTTCATGAGCAGCTTCGCGATCGGCGTGCCCCAGAGCACGAACGCGCCCGGATCCTGCAGGAGCGGCGTCTTAGCGCCACCTCCGACGACGAGGGCGATGACGACGGCCACGAGCGCGGCGATGATCAGGATTGCCACGCCGGCGAGACGATACGCCGAACTCCGGCTGGTCGTATCGGCGCGGGAACTCACCCCTCCAGCCTAGGCCGCGGATCCGGGGTGTCCGACCTGTCGCGGGGCATCCTTCCCGGGGATGCACGAAGGCCGCCGCCCACAGGGGCGACGGCCTTCGAAGAGGTGCGGTCAGAATTACTTGACGGCAGCCTTCAGCTTGGAGCCAGCGGTGACCTTGACGCGCTTGCCGGCCGGGATCTTGATCTCGGCGCCGGTCTGCGGGTTGCGGCCCGTGCGGGCAGCGGTGTCGACCTGCTCGAACGAGATCCAGCCCGGGATCGAGACCTTGCTGCCCTTGGCAACAGCGTCGGAGACCGTGGCGAACAGCGAGTCGAGGACACCGGAGACGGTGGCCTGGCTCTGGCCGGTGGCGCTTGCGATGCTCGCGACGAGCTCGGTCTTGGTGATGGACTTGTCAGCCATGTCATCCTCCAGCGACGAGATCCCGTCGCATCGTTGTAGGTGTCGGAGCGGATGCTCCTGGTCGAGTGACCGCCTTGAATGTATCAACCGCCACTGACATTTCCGCGTCATTTCGCGGGTTTTGGCGATATCCAGGGCGTGTCGCACCACTTTTGTCACTCTGTTAACAGGTTTGAGGCCTTCAGCGCGGCCGATACGCGTCGATGACGGCGCGCGCCGTGCGCTCGAAAGCAGGGGCCACACGCTCCTCACCGTCGAGGTATCCGCCCACGAGAGCGGCGTCGCGCAGCAGCACGAGGGATGCCGCGACCTCCGGCGGATGCGGCAGTCCCGCCGTCTCGGCCACGCTCTGCAGCGTGCTCCGGAACCACTCCCGGTGCTCGTCGATGAGTCGGCGCACCGCGCCTTCGGCATCCGGGTACTCCGCCGCCGCGTTGATGAACGGGCATCCACGGGTGTGCCGCAGACGGATGTCGGCCGCGATGCCGTCGACCACGGCGTCGAGGAGTCCCTCCGGATCGGCGACGGATGCTCCGGCCTCGGCGAACATCGCGCGAAGGTTCTCATCCTCGTTGCGCAGATAGGCGAGGACGAGGTTCTCCTTGCCGCCGAACTGCTTGTACAGGGTGGCCCTGGTGACCTCGGCTTCGGCGATGACGCGGTCGACGCCGACGGAGTGGATGCCTTCGGCGTAGAAGAGACGGGTGGCGGTGTCGATCAGTCGCGCGCGAGCCGGACTCGGACGCTTCGACGTGGTGGTGCTCATGAGGTTCCTTCGCACGGATAGACAGAACGATTGGTCTACTTCGATGGTATCCCCCTTTCCCGTGTCGGATCCGATCTTCAGGAATAAGTTGTGGTAGATAGAACGTTCGGTCTACTATCAGTGCAACGCACTCCGGGCAGATCGCCCGGGCCGAACAGAGAGAAGAAGATCATGAGCACTTCCGCCAAGACCCCCATCGTCCTCATCCACGGACTCTGGATGACCCCCACCAGCTGGGACACCTGGGCCGAGCGCTTCCGCGCACAGGGCCACGAGGTCATCGTCCCCGGCTGGCCCGGCATCGACGACCGCACCGTCGCCGACATCCGCCGTGATCCGTCCGCTCTCAAGGGGATCGGGCTGAAGCAGATCACCGATCACTACGAGCGCATCATCCGCGCCCTGCCCGTGAAGCCGATCATCATGGGCCACTCCTTCGGCGGTGTCATCACGCAGATGCTCGCCGACCGCGGCCTCGGCGTCGCCTACGTGGGCGTCGCTCCCGGACAGACCGCCGGCGTCACCGCACTCCCCCTGTCGACGCTCTGGACCGGCACCCCGATCCTGTCGAACCCGTTCGGCCGCAACGGCGCGAAGCCGCTGTCGAAGCGCCACTTCCACTTCACCTTCGGCAACGACCTGCCCCGCGCGGCGTCCGACGCCCTGTGGGAGGAGTACGCGGTCAACTCGTACAACCGGGTCTTCTTCGAGGGGGTCACCTCCGTACTGAACGAGAAGCGCGGCGTGACGCACGTCGACTACGCCCGCACGGACCGCGCCCCGCTGCTGCTGATCGCGGGAGAGATCGACCACGTCGTGCCGCCGGCCATCGTCCGCGCGATCGAGAAGAAGTACCGCTCGTCCGGCAGCCCCGCCGTCGTCGAGCGCAAGGAGTACGCCGGCCGCACCCACCGCCTCGTCAGCCAGGACGGCTGGGAGCAGATCGCCGACGACGCCCTCGCCTGGGCCGTGGCACACGCCACATCCGCCACCGCCGCGGCCTGATGCGCGGTGGCAGGCCCGCGGGCCGGGGCCGGCCTCGATCAACATGACGGAGATCTCACGATATGCAGGAGCGGATGCCGTGATCGCTCCTGCATCTTGTGAGATCTCCGTCATTGCGCGCGAGGGCACCTGGTCACGCGAGATGCTTGCCCTGGGCGACCGCCTCCATGATCACGGCCTGCACTTCATGCCAGCGCTCCATGACCTGCTCGTAGCTGAAGCGCAGGGGAAAGTAGCCGTGAAGCACCAGCTGCGCATCGTGGGCGATGTCGCGAGTGCGTTGCGCACCGGTATGTGTCGCCCCATCTATCTGGACGACCAGCCGCTCACCGATCAGCAGATCGACCCGCCGGTCGAGGATCCACGCCTGCGGCAGCATCCGCAGTCCCATCCATCGCAGGCGGTAGACGAAGATCGACTCCAACCCGGAGTCGGCGAACGGCCGCGCCTTCGCCAGGAGTTCGCGAGCCGAAGCCGGCAGATCGAAGCCGCGGAGCCGCGCCGCATCCACGAGACCTCTGTTCATCGCCGACTCCCAGATGACCAGCGCCGACTCGAACGGCTGGCATTGCGCGATCAAGGCGAGCGCATTCACCAGCTCGTCGACCGTCGCATCCGGCGGACGCGGCATGATCGGCTTGGCCCAATGGACGACGACCTGCGATGGCACCGTGATTCTGGTGGCTTTCGGCGAGGCGGCGACATGCAGGGGCAACTCCTCCGGCACCCACAGGCCATGCCTCTTCGCCGCTGTGACGCAACTGAGGATGACGCCGCGCGCCACCGCTCCGACGACCTGCGGGTCGGCATCGGGCAGCGCCACCCACCCCTGGCGCACTGTCCGGATCGCGCCCCGCTCCTTCGCCCGTCGGAGTGAATACGCGCTCACTCCGGCCTCCCGAAGTGCGCTCAGACGCGCGACTCCCCCACGACGACGCAGTTCTCCGACGGGATCCATCGAACGATGATGGCGCGGCGACGAGGGGTGACCGATCCTCGACGCGGTGAGTGTGCAGAAGTGCTCCCAGCACTCTGAGGTGCAGGCGAACTGGCATCCGTGATTCCCTCGCACGACATGACGGAGAACGCTCGAGATGAAGGAGCGATTTCGGCAATGTGCCCTTCATCCGCAGAGATCTCCGTCGTACCGCGAGCCGCACGCCGCGGCGCCGCACCCCCGGGTACGCGAAAGGGGCGAGGATCCGAAGATCCTCGCCCCTTTCGACTGTCTGCTGAGACTTACCAGCTGGACTTGGTCACGCCGGGCAGCTCGCCACGGTGTGCCATGTCACGGAAGCGGACACGCGAGATGCCGAACTTCGTGAGGACACCGCGGGGGCGGCCGTCGATGACGTCGCGCGAACGCACGCGAGCCGGCGACGCGTTGCGCGGCAGCTTCTGCAGGCCGACGCGTGCGGCCTCGCGGGCCTCGTCGGTGGCGTTCGGGTCGACCAGGGTCTTCTTCAGCTCTGCGCGACGCTCTGCGTAACGCTCGACGATGACCTTGCGCTGCTCGTTGCGAGCGATCTTGCTCTTCTTAGCCATTGATCAACGCTCCTCTCGGAATTCGACGTGCTGACGGATGACCGGGTCGTACTTCTTGAGCACGAGGCGGTCGGGGGTGTTGCGGCGGTTCTTCTTGGTCACGTACGTGTATCCCGTACCTGCCGTCGAACGCAGCTTGATGATCGGACGTACGTCCTGAGCCTTCTTCGCCATTAGAGCTTCACACCCTTCGCGAGGAGGTCCTTGACCACGTTCTCGATGCCGCGGACGTCGATCGTCTTGATGCCCTTGGCGGACACGTTGATCGTGATCTTACGACCGAGCGACGGCACGAAATAGGTCTTCTTCTGCACGTTCGGGTCGAAGCGACGCTTCGTCCGGCGGTGCGAGTGCGAGACGTTGTGACCGAAACCGGGAACAGCTCCGGTCACCTGGCACACTGCTGCCATGATGGTGACTCCTTCTATACCGTGAGGCCGGACGGCCTCACCCAAGATCCCTTGTCTGCGTGCCACAGCCCCCTCGACAAGCGCGGGGACCCGACAGCACACGAACTGCGCACAGGAGTGTGCGCAGACAAGGAGTCAGTTTAGCACGGCCGCCGCACCGGGCGTGTCGCGTGCCGGAAGCGCCGCCACGGCGTCTGCCGCACCCCGCCCCCACCGGAACGGCGAGACCGTGCGGTCGCCGGGTATCCAGAAGCGCCACGGGAAGGCGTCCGTTCCGGCGATGCCCGCGACGCCGACCCGAGGTCCTGACGAGAACTCCGCCACGGGGTCGCCCAGCCACAGCTCGGCGCGCGCGCCGAGAAGCTCCTCCCCCGTGACGGCATCGATGCCGTCGTGGGTCGGATACCGCAGACCCACCGCCTGCCCCAGCCGACCGGGTCCGCGGGCGAGGTCGCGACGCGCCGTCACCCCGAGGGGCGGCACGGCTCCACGGCGCTGCGCGGCAGCATCCTCGCCGAACACCACCTCGCCCGCCCGCAGCAGCACGCCGTCACCCTGACCCTCCGGCCCGCACACCACGTTGACGCAGGAGTGGATGCCGTGGCTGAGGTACACGTACAGATGCCCCGGCTCCCCCCACATCGTCGCGTTGCGGTTCGTGCGCCCCATGCGCGCATGCGAACCGGGGTCGGCGAGCTCGCCCGTTCCCTGCCCGTGGTACGCCTCGACCTCGGTGATCCGCAGCCGCACCTCGACCGGCGCATCGGCATCGCCGACGACGATCGTGCGCAGCTCGGCGCCCAGCAGCCGCGGGGCGACCTCGACGGCGGATCCCCTCAGATCCGCCCGGGCCGCCCGGCGCAGTGCACCGTCCGACGCCGCCATGTCAGAACCGCGGAGCCGTCTGACACCAGGACACGTCGAAGCCGGTCAGCGCGACGATCTCCTTGCCGGTACGCAGGTCGATCAGATGCGTCTCCATGTTCTGCGGCAGGGGCAGCAGCATCTCGTCGTAGGGGTTGTTCGCCAGGTCAGGGGCGATCACGACCGCCGCGTACTGGCCGCTCGGAGACGCGCACGCCTGCAGGATCGAGTCCGTGGCCGCCACCTCTACGAGAGGTTCGGCGGTGCCGTCGTCATCGACGCGGATGATCGCCTGACCGGACGGGATGCCGTTCTCGTTGCGCGCGACGACGTGCCGCAGCGTGCCACCGGGGAACGGCGTGATGGTGGTCGCTGCACCGTAGTCGGGATCGGATGCGGCGAGCGGCACCTCCGACCCATCGGTGAGGTTCAGTTCGACGACGGCTCCGTCGAGTCGCTCCACGATCGCGGTGTAGGTACCACGAGAGACGCCCTGGATGTTGGCCGCCAGCCCGAGGGACTGCACTCCGGCGTCGCTGGAGCGGTCGACGAGCGACAGAGCACCGTCGAAGTCGATGAACAGCACCGCAGCACTGTCGGGCACGAACTGCCAGGCGAAGACGCTGGCCTCCTTGTCGGCGACCTCGATGACCTGCGGCTTGTCGTCGCCCTTCAGCGACTGGGTGACCAGCACGCTCGCGCGGCCTTCGGTATCGCTGAGTTCGCGATCGGAGTAGCTGTATCCGACGAGTCCTCCGCGTTCGGAGACCTGGACCGAACCGACGTAGCCGGTCCCGGGCAGCTCGAGCTCGCGCGGGTCCGAGCCGTCACGGTTCATCACGAGCAGTGTCGAACCGTCTTCTTCCTCGACCGCGACCACGAGCTGCGCGGACGTCGCGCGGAAGTCGTTGATCTTGTCGGCCGAGAACACGACGCTTCCCTCACCCGTGAGGTCGGTGCGGAAGACCTTGTCCTCGCCGTCGACATCACGGCGCAGCAGGAAGAAGCTCGAGGCCGGTGTCGTGATGGTGGTGGTGAGATCGGCCTTCGGTCCGCCGCCGGCGCCGACGACGTCGGACACGCGGATCTTGTACTCGGTGTCGTCGTCGAGAGGCACGGTGAAGCGGATGCCGATGCTGCGGCCGGAGGCGTCGACAGTGAACGGGGCGGCCGGTTCGACCGTGACCTGCGATGGGTCGATCGCGGCGAGCGACTGGTTCGCAGTGAGGATGACGCGGCTGCCGGACGACTCGATCGCCTGCTGAGCGTCGGACTGCACCTTCGTCACCCGCGGCCCCTGCAGCAGGCTGACGATGCCGAGGCCGGTGCCGACCAGGACCAGGATGCCGAGCACGGCGACGAGAGTCAGGACGAAGCGGCGCGACGGCAGCGTTCGCGTCGGCTGTGCGGAGCGGGGTCCCTCGGCAGAGCGGGGCCCCTCGGCGGAGCGGGGCCCCTGAGCAGAGCTGGGTCCCTGAGCTTGTCGAAGGGTGCCCTCCACGGGCGGGGATGCTTCGACAGGCTCAGCAACCCAGGTCTCCGGCTCCGCTCCCGGGGTCTCCGGCTCGGCACCCGCACCCACGACCACGGGCTCAGGGGCGAGGGGAACCGCAGGAACGGCGGTCGCCTCGACGTCCTTCCGAGCGGCAGCCTCGAAGGCGGCCATCTTCCGCGCGGCGGCCTCCTGCTCCGCGACCTCACGGTCGCCGGCCCGGCGAACAGCCTCTTCTCGCGCAGCAGCTTCGCGAGCGGCACCTTCGCCTGAAGCGGCATCCGGCTGGTCGACACCCTCTGCGGTCTGATCCGTGTGCGCGACCGCGCGGCCGATCCGCTCAGCCTCCGCCTGCTCTGCAGCTTCACGGGCAGCCCGCATCTCGGCGCGCGTCTGCGGCACCGCAGGCACGTGTGGACGTTCGTCGTCAGTACTCATACGGGTCTCCGGGCTCGTCGATCGCGACGACGTCGGTCGGCTCGATGTGCAGTGCGCCGTCGGCATCCGCGCGCACGGTTCCGGTGATCTCGACCCACTGGCCGGTCTTGTATTCGCCGGGGTCGACCTCGACCGGAAGCGTCGCGGTCTGCGCGTCGATCACACAGTGCGTGATGACCAGGCGCGTCAGGTTCACACCGTCCGAACCTGAGCCCGGGGTCACGAAGCCGGTGAGCGTGACGTCGGCGCCGTCGTAGGCGGCGGTGTTGGTGGCGGTGGCGAACACGCTGGCCCAGTCGCCGATGCCGAAGGTCGTGGTGTCGGCGACGCCGAGCGAGACGGTGTCGGCGCCCGCGAACAGTGCGGTCGATTCACCCGCGCGCGACATCGCCAGCTCCACCGACAGCGACGCAGGCGGCAGCACGAGAGCCGCGGCGACGACACCCGTGGCGACGACTCCTCCGGTCACCGCGCCGACCGTCGCGAGGGTGCGCCGTCGCGACACCGCCGGCGTCTCCTCGCTCGCGGCATCCGCGGCATCCCCGTGGTCGTGACCGTGGTCGCCCTCTGCCCCGATGGGCAGCGTGCACGACCAGATCGCACCCGCGAGGGTCACGACGGCAGCGGCACAGGCGAACCAGATCGACTCCGGGCTGATGTAGAGCGTGAGCCGTCCGGTGACCCCGAGACCCAGGGTGACGACGGCGATGACCGAGGCCAGGCCGACGCCCAGCCACCGGGTGCCGAGTGCGCGCGCGCGGGAGGGAGCCTGCTCAGACAAGGACGTTCACCCCGATCCCGATCGCGAAGGCCGCGGTCAGCACGATGCCCACGATTCCGGCGAGAGTGCGGGCGGTGAAGGTGGTGCGCATGAGGGCGAGCATCTTGATGTCGACCAGGGGTCCGACCAGCAGGAAGGCCACCAGCGCACCCGACGAGAACGTCGAGGCGAACGACAGCGCGAAGAAGGCGTCGACGTTCGAGCAGATGGCGACGGTCATCGCGAGCACCATCATGGTGACGATCGAGAGCACGGGGTTGGACCCGATGGCCAGCAGCATGTCGCGCGGGATGAGCACCTGTACCGCGCCCGCGAGCGCCGAACCGATCACCAGCGCCGGCATCACGGCACGCAGCTCGATCAGGAACTGCGTCAGGCTGCGCTTCACGGGAGTGCCGTGTTCGTGCGTGACACGGTCGCAGGTCTCGACGAAGCGCTGCGTGAGCATGCCGTCGGGATCGGGGTGCCGGCTGTAGATCCAGCCGATGAGGTTGGCGATGAGGTAGCCGCCGACGAGGCGGGCGACGAGGATGCCACCATCCCAGCCGAAGGCCGCGTGCGTGGTGAGGATCACGATCGGGTTCACGATCGGCGCCGCGATGAGGAACGTCATCGCCTCGGCCGGAGCGAGCCCGCGCATCATGAGCCCGCGGGCGAACGGCACGTTTCCGCACTCGCACACCGGGATCAGCATGCCGAGCAGCGACAGCACCGCTCGGCGCGCCCAGGCCCGCTTCGGCAGCCAGCGCTGGATCGCATCCGGCGGCAGCCACACCTGCACCACGATCGACAGGATGACGCCCAGGATCACGAACGGCAGCGCCTCGATGAGCACGCTGAGCGCGAGGGTCAGACCATCCTGCGCCCTCGTCGGCAGGGAGGCCGGGAAGAGCGTCGGGAGGAACTGGTCGATCAGGAACAGCGCCGCGATGACCACTGCCCCGACCGCGACGCCGATCCAGGGCGAACGCGGAGAAGCGGTGGGACGATGCGAATGGCCTGTGCGCGACACCCCAGGCCGGGTCCCTGAGTCTGTCCGGAGGATCACGCCGTCGCAGCCCTCTCGGCGTCACGCTTGTTGGCGCAGGGGGTGCACAGTCCGAAGATGTCGACCACGTGCGCGGCATCCGTGAATCCGTGGAGCGCCGCGGTGCGGTGCGCCCACTGCTCGACGTCCTTCGCCTCGATCTCGACCGTCAGCCCACAGGAGCGGCAGATCAGGTGATGGTGGTGGCCCTGCGTGGTGCAGGCGCGATACAGCGCCTCCCCCTCGGGGCTCTGCAGCGAATCGGCGTCGCCGGAGGCGGCGAGTCCGGCGAGGGCGCGGTACACCGTCGCCAGTCCGATGCCGGTGTTGTCGTCACGCAGCGAGGCATGCAGATTCTGCGCGCTCACGAAACCGCGCGCGTCGGCGAGTGCTTCGCGCACGCGTTCGCGCTGCCAGGTGTTCCGCTGAGCCATACCGAGAGTCTAAGCGGCGGGCATTGCCGAGGGCTGGGAACGGATGGGGCGCTGGTGGGCCGATCCGTGCGACGGATCACGGAGTTCATGACGAATCGAGGAACGGATGCCGCAGAAAGGTCCGTGATCCGTCCGGAGCTCCGCGATCCGTCGGGTCGAGGTCACGCCGCCACGCGCCGCACGCGCGCCCGCGACCGCTGCACGAGCCAGCACACCACGTAGATCGTGAACGACAGGGTCGTGATGTAGGGGCTGACGGGGAGGGTTCCGGCGAGGGCGAGCAGGATGCCGCCGACGGCCGAGACGAAGCCGAAGAGCGCGGCCAGCAGCGGTACCGCGACCGGACCGGCGGTGACCCGCATCGCGGCGGCGGCCGGCGTCACCAACAGCGCCATCACCAGCAGCGCGCCGATGATGTGCACGCTGACCGCGACGATGAGGCCGAGGAGCACCATGAACAGCAGGCTCACCGCGCGGGTCGGCACACCGCGCGCGGCGGCGGACTCAGGGTCGAGTGAGTCGAACCGCAGCGGGTTCCACATCACCAGCAGCCCGACCAGAACGACGCCGCTGATGCCGATCAGCCAGCCGAGATCGGGGCTCGACACCGAGACGATCTGGCCCGTGAGCAGGCTGAAGCGATTGGCGCTGCGTCCGTCATAGAGCGACAGGAACAGGATGCCGAGGCCGAGGCCGAACGGCATCAGCACACCGACGATCGAGTTGCGGTCGCGGGCTTTCGCGCCGAGCAGTCCGATCAGGATCGCCGCGACCAGGGCGCCGCCGAGCGATCCGACAACCACGCTGCCCCCGAACAGGAGCGCGGCCGCGGCACCCGCGAACGACAGCTCGCTCACGCCGTGCACTGCGAACGCGAGGTCGCGTTGCATCACGAAGACGCCGATCAGTCCGCCGACGATGCCGAGCACCGCACCGGCGACGATCGAGTTCGCGAGCAGGGCGACGAGCTCGCCGTAGTCCTGGAAGGAGAAGACGTCGCTCCAGTCGACCATCGGGACGATGCCGGTGAAGACGTTCATGCGGCACCTCCGTGGTCGTGGTCGTCGTCATGGAAGTGGTGGGGCTCGGCATCCGGCACACCCACGACCACCAGCCGGTCGCCGGCGCGGAGCACGAAGACCGGGGTGCCGTACAGCTCGGTGAGCACCCGCGTCTGCAGCACCTCGTCCGGCGTGCCCAGCAGGAAGCGGCCACCCGCGATGTAGAGGATGCGGTCGACGCGGCCCAGGATCGGGTTGATGTCGTGCGTCACGAACAGCACCGCTGCCCCGCGCTCACGGCGCTGGCGGTCGATGATGTCGGTCACTCCGACCTGGTTGGCGAGGTCGAGGTTCGACAGGGGCTCATCGCACAACAGCAGCGAGGGCTCGTCGGCGAGGGCTTGTCCGACCCGCAGCCGCTGCTGCTCGCCGCCCGACAGCATCCCGACCCGACGCTCGGCATAGTGCGCGGCCCCGACGGCCTCGAGCAGCCGGTCGACCTTGGCGCGGTCGCCGCGGTGGGGGATCGGGAAGCCGAAGCGGCTGCCCTGCACACCGAGAGCCACGAGGTCGCGGGCCCGCATGCTGGTGTCGGGGGCGAGCGAGCGCTGCTGTGGGATGTAGCCGATGCGCGAGTTGCCTCGGTGCACGGGCTCACCGGCGACGCGGATCGTGCCGGACGACAGCGGCTGCAGGCCCAGGATGCTGCGCAGCAGTGTGGTCTTGCCGGAGCCGGACGGCCCGAGCACGGCGATGAACTCTCCTGGATGCACCGTGAGGTCGAGCCCCGACCAGAGCTCGCGGTCGTCGCGGTGCAGCGACGCGTTCGCGATCTCGAGCACGGGGCTCGCCGCGGATCCTTCGCCGCGACCTTCGCTGGGTCCCTGTGGCCGACCTTCGCTGGGTCCCTGAGCCTGTCGAAGGGCCCCGCTCACGACTGGATCGCGGCGGCGAGGCTCTGAATCGCGTCACTCATCCACTCAGAGTACGACGATCCGTCCTCCAGCAGCTCCGTGAAGGCGACGACGGGGATGCCGGCATCCTTCGCGGCGGCCTCGACGCGCTCGGTCTCGGAGCCACCGGTCTGCGCGTTGGTGAGCAGCGCGCCGACCTCTCCGCTGTCGATCACGTTCAGCGCTTCGAGCAGCACGGCGGGGGCGACATCCGTTCCCTCTTCGACCGACTCGGCGAAGCCCTCGGGGGTGACATCCGTGAGACCGGCCGCGGCGGCGAGGTAGCCGGGAAGAGGCTCGGTGATGAAGACGTTCACTCCTTCGGCCTGCGCCTGCAGACCGGCGAGGTCGGCCTCGAAACCCTCCAGGTCGGCGGTGAGCGCAGCGGCGTTCGCCTCGAAGTCGGCTTTGCCGTCTGGGTCGATCTCGGTCAGCTCGGCGGCGATCGCCTCGACGACGTGGACCATCGTGTGCGGGTCGAACCAGACGTGCTCGTTGAAGCCCTCGATGTGGTTGTGGCCCTCGTGACCCTCGGCGTCTTCGGCGTGATCGTGGTCGTGCTCGGCTTCGTCGCCCTCCGCCTCATGACCCTCGTTGCCGGGGAAGTCGTGCGAGTACTCGACGGCGGTGACCAGGTGCGGGTCCTTCGCGTCTGCGAGCAGTGTGTCGATGAAGGCGTCGTAGCCGCCGCCGTTCTCGATCACGAGGTCGGCCTTCTGCACGGTCAGTCGGTCGCGCGCGGTCGCCTCGTAGGAGTGCGGATCCTGGGTCGCGGAAGCGATGATCGACGTCACGTCGACCCGGTCTCCGCCGATCTGCGCTGCGATGTCACCGTAGACGTTGGTGCTGGCCACGACCGTGATCGTGCCGTCATCGCCGCCACCCTCTCCCGCCGCGGGGGCGGTGGAGCATCCGGCCAGCGTCAGGGCGGCGACGGATGCGAGGGCGAGGGCGATCACGGGCTTCTTCATGCTCTCACTCTAAACGCTAATGAGAACCATTATCAAGTTGGCGGGTAGGAGATGACGCGGGGGTAGGCCGATCCCAGCCATATCGGCCTACGCCCGCTCCATCGCCTACGCTCGTGTGATCCACGCAGTGGCGTCGCCCGGCAGCGCGGAACCGTCCAACGCCGTGCTCGAGAGCACCACGTCTGCGGGATCAGCACCGAGGTCGAACGGCTCGGCGCCGAAGTTCGTCACGATCTGCCAGCCGTTCGGTCGCGCGAATCGCAGCACGTCCGCCCGCCCGGTCTCGATCCACTCCAGCTCCTCGCTCGCCTGCAGCAGGCGGCGAAGCCGCAACGCCTCGCGGTACAGCGACAGCGTCGACGAAGGATCAGCCGCCTCGACGTCGACTGCGGCCGATGCGAACCAGGCCGGCTGCGGCAGGTGGGCCTCCGCGTCACCGAATCCGAACGAGACCCCCTCCGCGGTCCAGGGCAGCGGCACGCGGCATCCGTCCCTGCCGAATCCGTCGAACTCCGCCTGGCGGAAGAACCCGGGATCCTGCCGCTGTTCCGGTGTGATCTCGGCGACTTCGTGGAGTCCCAACTCCTCGCCCTGGTAGAGGTACGCGCTGCCGGGGAGCCCGAACAGCAGCAGCGAGGCCGCCCGCGCGCGATGCAGACCCTGCTCGCGGTCGAGCTGATCCGCTGGGCCACCGGCGATGACCCACTCCGTCCCCTGCTTGACCGGGCGTCCGTTCAACGGTGCGAGTCCGTAGCGCGTCGCGTGCCGGGTGACGTCGTGGTTCGACAGCACCCACGTCGTCGACGAGCCGGTGCGCGCCGACTGCTGCAGGTTGTCGTCGATGATGCTCCGGAACTGCGTGGCGTCGAAGTCGGCCACCAGCAGATCGAAGTTGAACGCCTGCCCCAGCCCCTCGGCGGAGGCGTAGCGAGCCCGGCGCTCCGGCGTCTCGACCCAGGCCTCAGCCACCGCCGTGCGCGGAGGGTCATAGGAGTTGAACACCTCACGCCACTCGGCGTAGATCTCGTGCACATCGTCGCGGTCGAGCAGCGGATGCGTGCCCGAGGTGCGGTCCATCGCGTCGAGCTCCGCCCGCGAGGGCAGCGGCTCGCTGAGGTCCTTGGTGAGCATGTGGGCCACGTCGATGCGGAAGCCGTCGACACCGCGGTCCGACCAGAAGCGCAGGGTCTTCAGGAAGTCGGCACGCACCTCGGGGTGGTCCCAGTTCAGGTCGGGCTGCTCGACGGCGAAGTTGTGGAAGTACCACTGGCCGTCCTCGACGCGCTCCCAGGCGCTGCCGCCGAACACCGACACCCAGTCCGTGGGCGGCTCGGCACCGTCCGGCCCGGTGCCTTCACGGAAGATGTACCGCTCCCGTGCGGCCGAGCCGCGTCCGGCGGTGAGCGCCTCCTGGAACCACTCGTGCAGGTCCGAGGTGTGGTTCGGCACGATGTCGACGACGACCTTGATCGACCGGGCGTGCAGCGCCGTCACCATGGCGTCGAAGTCGTCGAGGGTGCCCAGGCGCGGGTCGACGTTCCGGTAGTCGGCGACGTCGTACCCGCCGTCGGCGAGCGCCGAGGGATAGAACGGGCTGAGCCACACCGCATCGATCCCGAGCTCGGCGAGATAGTCGACACGGGACAGGATGCCGGGGATGTCGCCCAGTCCATCTCCGTTCGCATCGGCGAAGCTGCGGGGGTAGATCTGGTACACGGCGGCCTGACGCCACCATGCCGTCTTCTCGTCTTCGCGGGTCTCGGTGAGAAGCGCTTCGGTCATGAGGGGTGGTACTCCTTTGCGTGTTGCGGTCTGGTGCGGTTGGGTTGCTGAGCCTGTCGAAGCATCCCTAACCCTTGACGGCGCCCTGCGTGACGCCCTCCATGACGAAGCGCTGCGTGAACAGGTACGCCAGGATCGCCGGGGCCATCGCCATCAGGTATGAGGCGAACGACACGTTGTAGTTGTTGCTGAACTGGGTCTGGAAGAGGTTCTGCCGCACCGGCAGCGTCTGCAGCGCCGGATCGGAGATGATCAGCGACGGCATCATGAAGTCGTTCCAGGCGTAGAGGAACGCGAAGATGCCGACCGTGGCACTCATGGGGGCGAGCAGCGGGAAGATCAGCTGCCAGAACGTCTGCCAGGTGGTGGCGCCGTCGATGCGCGCGCTCTCCTCGAGCTCCAGCGGGATCGACCGCAGGAACGCCGTGAACAGCAGCACGCTGAAGCTGAGCTGGAACATCGTGGCGAGGATGATCACGCCGAAGGGATTGTCGAGCCCGACGCGTCCGGTGAGCTGGATCTGCGGCAGCGCCACCACGGGGAACGGGATGAACATCGCCGCGAGCAGGTAGAAGAACGAGTAGCGGAACAGCTTCCGGTCCCAGTTGCGCACGATCGCGTAGGAGGCGAATGCCGCGAGCACGATGGTCGCGACCACGGTGCCGGCGGTGACCAGCAGCGAGATGCCCGCTCCGACCGGGAACTTGGTGAGGTTCCAGGCTTCGACGAACCCGTCGATGCTGAACGGTGCAGGGAGCGAGAAGGCGTTGCCGTCGACGGCCTGCGCCGTGGTCTTGAACGCCATCGAGATCGTCACGTACAGCGGCAGCAGCACCGTGACGGCGCACAGGATCAGGATGATGGTGCCCGACCAGTTCACGCGCTCCATGCGGATGCGCGGCTTCTTTCCGGAGGCGGTGACGGTGGTGATGGTCTGCGTCGACATCAGAGTGCGTTCCTTCCGCGGGTCAGCGAGAGCTGCAGCAGGGAGATGAGCACGGCGACGATGAAGAAGATCGTCGCATTGGCCATCTGGTAGGCGTAGTCGCCGCCGTTGAAGCCCGCGATGATGGTCATCGCGACGCTGCGGGTGGAGGTTCCCGGTCCGCCGTTGGTGAGTCCGACGATGATGTCGTAGGCGTTGAGGAATCCCTTGAATCCGAGGATCACGTTGATCACCACGTAGCCGGCGACGAGCGGGAGCGTGATGCGCGTCAGCTGCTGGGTCTTGCTCGCGCCATCGATGCTCGCGGCCTCGTACACCTCGCCGGGCACCGAGAGCAGACCGGCGATGTAGATCAGCAGCGTGCCGGGCACTGCCTGCCACGCGGTCACGATCACGATCGCGATCCATGCGAGATCGGGATTGGCGAGCAGGCTCGTCGACAGCCACGGAATGCCCGTGGCTGCACCCGCCGCCGGGATCGAGTTGGAGAACAGGAAGTTGAAGACGTAGGCGATGATGATGCCCGAGATGACCATCGGGATCACGAAGATCGTGCGCAGGCCTGTCTTGAAGCGGATGCGGGAGGTCAGCCCCACCGCGAGCAGGAACGCGACCACGTTCACGACGATCACCGTGGCGATCGAGAAGCCGAACGTGAACAGGTAGCTCTGCAGGATGGCCGGATCGCTGAACATCGCGATGTAGTTCGTGAGGCCGTTGAAGTTCCACTCGCCGATGCCGATGGAATCGGTGAAGCTGAAGAAGATGCCCATGACACCCGGCACCGTGATCGCGAGAGTGAACAGCACCAGCGTCGGCAGCAGGAACAGGTAGTAGATCGGCTCGACCCTGCGCGTACGCCGACCGAGCGTGCGCTTCCCGCCCGTGACGATCGCCGTGGTGTCGGTCGTCGGGGCGCTCGGCTTGGTGATGCGTGAGGCTGCCGGGTTCGGCAGTGCGGTGTTCGTCATGGCGCGGACTCCTCTGTCTCGCCGGATGCGGATGCGTCGCCCGATGCCGAATCCTGGGTCGATGGGAGCGGAGCGCGGAATGCGATCCTGGCCCAGTCGGCATCCATGGTGCGCAGGGTGGCGGTGGTGGACGCGCCGAGCACCATCGCCTGCGCGTAGTTGAAGATCGGGAGCGTCTTGGGGACGAGCACGGACGGGCCCTGGTAGATCTGCCCGTTGTCGTAGTACTCGATCATCCCCTCGATGCGCGGGTCGTCCGGCGCGGGAGCATCTTTCGTCGGTGTGAAGCCGAGCTGCGAGGCGTTGTACTCCTCGATGTGGCCCGGCTGATACAGGTACTCGAGGAAGTCGCGGGCAGCCTCCTGGTGGCGCGAGCCCTCGGGGATCATCGCGGCGAGGTCCATGTTGACGCGCACGCCGAGGTCGGCAGGATCGTCGGTCATGGGCAACGGGAAGGTGCCGAGTTCGAGGTCGGGTGCGGTCTTGGCGATCTCGCTGAACGCCCACGGCCCCTGCAGGTACATCGCGGCCTCGCCCTTGGCGAAGGCGAGATTGCCGTCGCCGTAGCCGCGGCTCGCGGCATCCGCATTCGTGTACTCGTCGGCGAGCAGCAGCATCCGGTCCATGGGCTCGGCGAAGTCCTTCTGGAAGGAGACCTCGGAGTCGGGGCCGACTTCTGTGCCTTCCTCGGCGAGCGCGTCGAAGAAGTCGATCACGTCGACGGAGCCGCCGGCGGTGTAGTCGTACCAGCCCTGGCCCACGGTCCAGTCATCCTTGAAGGTGCCGTAGAACGGGTCGATGCCGGCGTCCTTCAGCTGGTCGCAGACCGCGATCAGCTCGTCCCAGGTCTGCGGGACCTCGAGCCCCTGGGCGTCGAAGATCTCCTTGTTGTAGATGACGGATGCCGCCATCACCGAGTACGGCAGCGCGCTGGTGCGTCCGGCGCAGGAACCGTACTGATCCATGAGCGGCTGCAGATCGTCGCGGATGGTCGCGGCCGCATCCGTCCCGGACAGGTCGGTCAGCGCGCAGCGCTGCACGAAGCGGGCGATCTCGTAGTTGTAGTTGGCGAGCATGATGTCGGGCGGATTGCCCCGCACGAAGCTCGCAGAGACGACGTCGACGCCCGAGGTGTCGATCACGACCTCCACGTCGTCCTGCGACGCGTTGTACTCGGCGACGAGTTCGGTCATGAACCCGATCGCCTCGCGCTTGCTGAAGGTGAAGCGGATGGTCTCCGCTCCGGAGCCGGCTGCGCAGCTCGTGAGGGCGGCCCCGACCAGCGTGAGCCCCAGAGCCCCGGCGACCAGTCGCACCGCGCGTACTCGATTCACAGACACCGTCGTCCTTTCGATATGTAGATCCGCGTACTAAATCTAGTCAGCGAATTTACTCTGTCGAACGGTACTCTCTCATTTGGACGACAGGGAGGTCAAGTGCTGTGACAGAAGTCTCCGCAGACCTGGGCACCGGACGCGCGAGCGTCGGCGCCGTCCTCGACTTCGCCTGGACGGCCGGCGAGTTCACCGCGACCGAGGCGATGGCGAGCACCTCGCTGACCCGCTCCACCGCGATCGACGCGATCGACACCCTGCTCGGCGCCGCGCTGCTGCGCGAGCTCCCGAACGCCCGCGCCGCCGGCAGCTACCGCTCCGGACGCCCCTCACGGCGCTTCGTGCTGTCGTCGGAACTCGGCGTGGTCGTCGGCGTCGACGCGGGAGACACCCACCTCGCCGTGACCGTCGCCGACCCGCTCGACCGCACCCTCGTGCACCACCGCACAGACCTCGAGCCCGACCAGTCGGCGTCCGCACGCCGCGCGACGATCCTCGAGCGGTTGAACGCCGCTCTGGCCGAGGCCGGCGTCACGCGAGACGACGTCTTGGCGCTGTGCGTCGGTGTGGCAGCCCCCGTGAACCGCAACGGCATCTCTCCTCCACACCCCGACGGGTTCTGGGAGCGCACCAACCCCGGTCTCGCCGAGGCTCTGAGCGGATGGGCCCCGGTCGTGCAGATCAAGAACGATGCCCAGCTCGCGGCCATCGCGGAGGGTGCGGAAGGCGCAGCGATCGGATGCCGCGACTACGTCGCCCTGCTCGCGAGCGAGCGCTTCGGCGGCGGCGTGGTGGTCGACGGCCACGTGCTGCACGGCGCGCACGGCGGTGTCGGCGAGGGCGTGGTGTTCGACCACATCATCGGCGTCGGCTCTGCGTTCGGACTCCGCTACGCGGTGCAGGACCAGGTGCGCCTCGCCGTGGATACCGGCGAGATCGCCCCCGACAGCACGGTCGGCCGGCTCGTCGACGCCGACCGGATCGACCCGCGCCTCGTGCTGACGCTCGCCGCGTCCGGGGATGCGGACGCCCTGCTCGTCACCTCACGCGTCGGAGCGACCGTGGCCCGCGTCGTCGGTGTGCTCGGCAGCATGTACGACCCGGCGCGCGTGATCGTGTGCGGAGCCGTGGCCGAGAGCATCGAGCCGGTGCTGGCCGCCGCGCGGCGCATCCTGCCGGAGGAGCTGCATCTTCCCGCTCCCGAGATCCTCGCCTCGAGCCTCGGCGCGGAGGTCGTCTCCCGCGGCGCCGTGGCCACCGCGCGTCAGGCCGCTCGCGACCACGCCGTGCCGCTGCTGGCGGAGCGGCGGTTGCGGGCGACGGCGTAGTCGGCATCCCCGCATCCGGAGGCGCTTGCCCCGATTCCCCCCGCATCCGGAGGTAGGCGATCACTCGGGCGTAGGCCGATACCTCCCCTGGCGACCTACGCCGGAGTGATCACCTACGCCGCGAAGCGGCTTCGCCTGCGCGCCTCAGTCGACAAGCAGCGCGGGCTCCTCGAGCACGGATGCCACGTCGGCGATGAAGCGGCTCATGCCGTCGCCGTCGATCACGCGGTGGTCGAACGATCCGGCGACCGTGGTCACCCAGCGCGGACGCACCTCGCCGTCGACGACCCACGGCTTCTGGCTGATCGTGCCCATCGCCACGATGCCGGCCTCACCGGGGTTGATGATCGGGGTGCCGGCATCCATCCCGAACACGCCGATGTTGGTGATCGTGATGGTGCCGCCCTGCTGATCGGCCGGGCTGGTCTTGCCCTCGCGCGCGGTGAGCGTGAGGCGGTTCAGCGCGCGAGCGAGCTCCTTCATGCCGAGGTCCTGCGCGTCCTTGATGTTCGGCACCAGCAGACCGCGAGGCGTGGCAGCGGCGATGCCGAGGTTCACGTAGTGGCGCACGGCGATCTCGGCGCCGGCATCCGTCTCGATCCAGGCGGCGTTGACCATCGGCGTGCGGCGCGCAGCCCAGATCACGGCGCGCGCCATGATCAGCAGCGGCGAGACGCGGATGTCGGCGTAGTCCGGCGAGGCCTTGAGGCGCTTGACGAGCTCCATGGTGCGGCTCGCGTCGATCTCCTTCCACACCGTCACGTGCGGCGCGGAGTACGCGCTCTGCACCATGGCCGAGGAGGTGGCCTTGCGCACGCCCTTGACCGGGATGGACTCGGTGCGGCTGTCATCGCCGAACGCGGTCGCCACCGCAGCGATTCCGCGCGCGAGTCCGACCGGGGCGCTCTGCGGTGCCGGCACGGTCTCTTCACGGACGGCGCCCCACTCGGGCGTCTCGATGTTGCGGAACACGCTCGCCTGCGAGGCGTGCTTCATCACGTCGTCGCGGGTGACCTCGCCGTCGGCACCCGTGGGCGTGACGGTCGTGAGGTCGACGCCCAGGTCGCGGGCGAGCTTGCGGATCGGCGGTTTCGCGATCACGCCGACCGAGGAGCTCACCGGACGCCCGGCCGCGCGCTTGCGCCGCGAGGTCGCGCCACCGCCCGTCCCGTAGCCGACGAGCACCGAACCTCCGCCCTCCTCCGCCGCAGGTGCGGGAGTGGCAGGGGCTGCGGGCGCCGCATCCGTCTCAAAGGTGATGATCGGGGTGCCGACCTCGACCGTCACACCCTCCGCCACCAGCAGCTCGCCCACGACGCCGGCGTGCGGCGACGGCAGCTCGACGAGCGACTTCGCGGTCTCGATCTCGCAGATCACGTCGTTGATGGCGACGGTGTCGCCGGGGGCGACCTTCCACGTCACGATCTCGGCTTCGGTCAGGCCTTCGCCGACGTCGGGGAGGATGAAGTTCTGCGTGCTCATGAGCGGTCCTTTCGGAAGGTGCCTCGTTCACAACTCAGGAGAAGTGCGGGGCGAACCCCACTCTGACGCAGATTCACGGCCTGTGCGGCGCGATCTTCCTGAGTTGTGAACATGGAACGGCGGTGTCAGTAGGCCAGCGAGCGATCGACGGCTTCGAGGATGCGGTCGGCATCCGGCAGATAGGAGCCCTCGAGCTTCGCGGGAGGGAACGGGGTGTCGTAGCCCGAGACGCGCAGCACCGGGGCCTCGAGCGCGTAGAACGCACGCTCCATCACGGTCGCCGCGACCTCGCTGCCGATGCTGGTGAAGCCCTGGGCCTCCTGCGCGTAGACCATGTGGCCGGTCTTGCGCACGGAGTCGAGGATCGGCGCGTAGTCGATCGGCGACAGCGAGCGCACGTCGACGACCTCGCAGCTGGTGCCTTCGGCTTCGGCGAGCGCGGCCGCCTGCAGCAGCACGGTGACCATGGCCCCGTGACCGACGAGCGTGACGTCGGTGCCGGTGCGCACGACGCGGGAGGCATGCAGAGGCGCCGCGGAGGCGTCGAGCTCGACCTCGCCCTTCTGCCAGTAGCGGCTCTTCGGCTCCATGAAGATCACGGGGTCCTTCGAGGCGATCGACTCCTGGATCATCCAGTACGCGTCGTTCGGGGTCGACGGCGACACCACGCGCAGACCAGGGGTGTGCGCGAAGTACGCCTCCGGGCTCTCCTGGTGGTGCTCCACCGCGCCGATGTGTCCGCCGTAGGGGATGCGGATCACGATCGGCAGGCTCAGCGCGCCCTCGTGCCGGTTGGTGAGCTTGGCGAGCTGCGTCGTGATCTGGTCGAACGCGGGGAACACGAAGCCGTCGAACTGGATCTCGATGACCGGACGGAAGCCCGTCATCGCCATGCCGATCGCGGTGCCGACGATGCCGGATTCCGCGAGCGGAGTGTCGAGCACCCGACGATCGCCGAAGTCGCGCTGCAGGTGCTCGGTCACGCGGAAGACGCCACCGAGCTTGCCGATGTCCTCGCCCATGAGCAGGACCTTGGGGTCGTTCTCCAGCGCCCTGCGCATGCCCGCGTTCAGTGCGCGGCTGAACGTCATCGTCTCGAGGGTCATGCCTGGTCTCCTTCGAACGACGCCTCGTACTGCGCGCGCCACGCCTTCTGCTCGTCGATCAGCGGATGCGGTTCGCTGTAGACGTGGTCGAACATCTTGCCGGCGGGCGGCGGGCCGAGCGCGACGGTGCGGGCGCGCAGGTCCTCTGCGGCATCTGCTCCCTCCGTCTCGACGTCGGCGAAGAAGGATGCGGAGGCACCCTTGCCTTCGAGGAACGCACGCATGCGGAGGATCGGGTCGCGCAGCGCCCAGGACTCCTCCTCGTCGCTTCCCCGGTATTTCGTGGGGTCGTCGGTGGTCGTATGTGCGCCCAGACGGTACGTGACCGCCTCGATCGCCCGCGGGCCCTTGCCACTGCGGGCCTCGTCGAGCGCGACACGCGACACGGCATAGCTGGCGAGCACGTCGTTTCCGTCGACGCGGACGCTCGGGATGCCGTAGCCCGCACTGCGCTGCACGAGCGGCACGCGCGACTGGGTCGCGACGGGCACGGAGATCGCCCACTGGTTGTTCTGCAGGAAGAAGACCGCGGGCGCCTGGTAGCTCGCAGCGAAGACCATGGCCTCGTGCACGTCACCCTGGCTGGAAGCGCCGTCGCCGTAGTAGACGATGACGGCCTCGTCGCGGTCGAGGTCGCCGCTGCCCGACCTTCCGTCGAACTCGATCCCCATCGCGTAACCGGCCGCGTGCAGTGTCTGCGAGCCGAGCACGAGCGTGTAGAGCCGCGTGTTGCCGTTCTTCGGGTCCGTAGGGTCCCATCCGCCGTGCGAGACGCCGCGCATGAGCTTGATGATGTCGACCGGGTCGACGCCCCGGATGCGCGTGACCGCGTGCTCGCGGTACGAAGGGAAGATCGTGTCCTGCGCACGGGTGGCACGGGCGGAGCCGACCTGCGCCGCCTCCTGCCCCCGGCTCGGCGGCCACAGGGCGAGCTGCCCCTGCCGCTGCAGATTGATGGCCTGGGTGTCGATGGCACGGATGACCACCATGTCCCGGTAGAACTGCTCCAGCTCTGCATCGCTGATCGCCTCGATCAACGGCAGGTACTGTTCGGCAGCCGGACTGGGCGCGAAGCGGCCATCCGCCTCGAGGACGCGGATGAGTTCAGTCTCTGACGAGGTCACCGTTCCACGCTATCCGAGGTTCCGGTCCTAGGGCTGGAGGGTCCGCACAATGGATTCCGAAACCTGTAGGACCTTCTCCACCGACTCATGCTCTCCGACGGATATGCGGATGCCGTCGCCCGAGAACGGACGCACGATCAAGTCGGCCGCGACGAAGGCCGCAGCCGCCTCGTCGGTATCCGCTCCGGTGGGCAACCAGACGAAGTTGGCCTGGGCGTCCGGCACGTTCCAGCCCTGTGCACGGAGCCCGTCGACCAGGAGGGTGCGGCGCTCGACGATCACTGCGACGCGTTCGAGGAGTTCGGCTTCGGCGTCGAGGCTGGCGATCGCCGCGTTCTCGGCCGCGGACGTGACCGACAGCGGGATGCCCGTCGTGCGGGCGGCGTCCAGCACCTTCTCGTTGCCGATCGCATAGCCGATGCGGAGGCCGGCCAGACCGTACGCCTTGGAGAACGTGCGCAGCACGACCACGTTCGGGTGCTGCTCGAAGACGCGCTCCGCCAGACCGTCGATCGCGTCAGGCGCGGTGACGAACTCGGCATATGCCTCGTCGAGAATGATCAGGACATCGGCCGGGACGCGCTCGACGAAGGTCGCGAACTCGGCGGTCGTGATGATCGGACCGGTGGGGTTGTTGGGGGTGCAGAGGATGATCGCACGCGTACGTTCGGTCACGGCATCGGCCATCGCGTCGAGGTCGTGGCGCGATTCCGAGGTGAGCGGCACCTGCACCCCTGTCGCACCCGCGACGAGCGGAAGGCTGGGGTACGCCTCGAACGAACGCCAGGCGTAGATGACCTCGTCGCCGACCGAGGCGGTCGCGAGGATCAGCTGGTGCAGGATCGACACGCTGCCCGCGGCGACGTGCACCTGGTCGGGCTCGACACCGTAGCGGGCACCGAGGCGCTCGCGCAGACGAGCGGCGGTCGCATCCGGGTAGCGATTGATCGGCGTCGTGTGCTGCAGCGCCGCGAGCACGGACGGCAACGGATCGAACGGGTTCTCGTTGCTGGACAGCTTGAACGCGTCCGGGCCTGCCTGCTTGCCCTGGCGATACGGCGCGAGGGCGGCGATGGTGGGACGGATGCGGGGCAGGATCGGCTCGGTCACAGTCATGAGTCTAGAAGTCGGGCGCGGTCGGTGACCCGAGACCCGAGGGAGTATCGCCCTTCCCTGTCGAGCCCGGGCCGAACCGCTGACATCGCACGGCGATCGTGGAAGACTGGACGGACCATGCGCTTCATCATCCGAGTCGTCGTCAATGCGTTCGCCCTGTGGGTCGTGACACTGATCCCCGCTCTGCAGGTGCAGATCACCGCGTTCCCGCCCGCCGAGACGCTGCAGCTCGTGCTGACGCTGCTCCTGGTGGCCGCGATCTTCGCGCTCGTGAACACGATCATCGGCACGGTGGTGAAGATCGTGGCGTTCCCGCTCTACATCATCACCTTGGGCCTGATCGGTTTCGTGATCAACGGCTTCCTGCTCTGGCTGACGGCATGGATCACGAGCGGTTTCGGCTGGGGCCTCACGGTCGGCGACTTCTGGTGGGGCGTGGTCGCCGCGCTGATCATCTCGCTGATCAACGGCGTCTTCGGTTTCATCCTGCGCCCGCAGAGCAAGAAGCCCCGGCGCGACTGACCCCGACCCCTCACTCATCGCGCTCCGCGTGGTACTCGGTCGACGTGACCTCCACCGCTCCATCGAGTTCCGACCACAGCTCGTCGAGCGCCGCCACACGGGGGTCGCCGGACGCATCGACCTGCTCCGCGGTCTCGACATAGGCATCGAGCTGGTGCGGGGCGAGCAGCAGGTCCTGCAGCCCCGCCGCGGGATCGGCCTCCCGCTCTGCGGTGAAGCTGTCGGGCGATCCGGTGCCGTCGGGTGAACCTCCGGCGGCCAGCGACGACACGACATCGTCGGTGTGGCGCAGCTGGATGAGCAGCTGGTCGTCGTCGAGAGTCGGTTCGACCGGGCTGCCCGCGGTCATCTGCACCTGCACGTCGTACTGGCTCTCCATCGCGAGGTGCGCGGCGATGACCCCGCCCTGGGAGTGGGCCACGACATCGACGCGATCCCCGGGCTGCGCCCCGGCCGCCTCCAGCGCGTCGAGCGTGGCCTGATATGACGCCGACTTCTCGCCCGTGTACAGCTGCGTGTTCGACCGCATGTCCCACGGCTCCGCCCCGCCGAACGCCACCGACTGCGACCCCTTGACGTAGGCCATGTACCGCGTGGTCCCATCCGCCATCACGTACTGCTCTACCCTCACCTGGGCTCCCGGCGCGGTGGGGAACCTGCGGAAGGCATCAGCCAGACTCGCGGGCGGGCCGGTCGGCGTCGACGTGCGCACCGGCGTGACGGTCACCGGGTCCGCGACGCCCCGCAACGTCATCTCCGGGCGCACCGTGCCCAGACCGAGCATGATGCCCGCGAGCGGCCCGCCCCAGAACAGCGGTGCCACCAGCCCGCCGAGGTCGTACTGGTCCCCCAACCCCTCGAACCGACCCTCCTTCCATCCCGCCACGAGCTGATCCGCCATCGTCGCGATCCGCTCGTCAGAGGCGGTCAGTCGGTCGATCCGCCGCTGCAGCGCCGCCGCTGTGACGGTGTCGGCCAGTCCCATCGCCTGCGCCTGCGCGCGCAGCTCGACGAGCTCGAATGCATCGGCCATGAGCAGTGTGCCGGCCGCGGCGTCCGCGCACTCGTCACCCAGCGCCACGGCGCACCCCCCGGACGTCGCCAGCGCAACCGCATCGACGCTCGCGAGCCCGGGGTCCGCGGTGACCGCCCCATGGGCCCGCGCGATCGCCGCGCGCGCGTCGTCGAACCGCACTCCCACAGCCGCGAGGCGCATGCCGACATCGCGGAGAGCGGCGGTGTCGACCGCGATGGCGCCGCCGTGGTGGATGTCGAGGTCGCCACTCACGACGCGCCTGCCCGCGTGATCTCCCACTCACGCACCCGCAGCTCGGCGATCACGGCCTCGGCCCGCGCTCGGAGTTCCACGAGCAGCATGTGCAGCGCGCGCACACCCTGCGCCTGCCAGTCGGCATCGGCCGCGAGCTGGTGAAGACTGACCGCGGCGTCTTCGACCGCATCGAGCGCGGCACGGGTCTCACGGTCGGCGACGAACCAGAACCAGAACGCCTCGGAAGTCCAGGATTCAGCAGGTGTGAAGGAGTACATGCGTCCAGCATCCGCCCCGGCGGCACCCGTCGATCGACGGGTTCGCGGCCGCTGTGGAGCCACCGATATCGCTCCGGGCCGTGCAGGAACAGTTACCAGAACTGTGCAGGATCGGTCGGTAGAGGCAGAATAGGTGAGTGACATCCCCGGATCCCTTCCGCGTGATCTTCGTCTGCACGGGGAACATCTGCCGCTCGCCCATGGCCGAGGTGGTGTTCCGCGATCTCGCCGAAAGGCAGGGACTCGGCTCGCGCATCATCTCGCGCAGCGCCGGCACCGGCGACTGGCACCTCGGTGAACGTGCCGACCACCGGACGATCGATTCACTGTCACGCCGCGGCTACGACGGCTCACAGCACCGCGCCAAGCAGTTCACTCTGGCCTCCTTCGCCGACAACGACCTGATCGTCGCGCTCGACCGCACGCACGAACGCATCCTGCGGGAATGGGCGAGCGACGAAGACCAGGAGGGCAAGGTCACGCTCCTGCTCGCCTTCGACCCCGACGCCTCCACGCACGACGTGCCCGACCCCTACTACGCCGGCACCGACATGTTCGATTCGGTGCTCGGTATGATTGAGACGGCGACGCGGGGCCTGTTCCGCCAGCTCGAGCCCGCTCTTCGTCTCCCCCGCACGCCCCGCATCTGAGGGGCCCGATCAGGAGGACTCCCCTGACTTTCCAGCCTTCGCTTCCGCCGCAGCCCCTGAGCCCCCTCGACGGTCGCTACCGCGCCGCCGTGTCCGGACTCGCCGACTTCCTCTCGGAGGCCGGACTCAACCGGGCCCGGGTCGAGGTGGAGGTGGAGTGGCTGATCGCCCTCACCGACCGGTCGCTGTTCGAGACATCGCCGCTGTCGGATGCCGACAAGGAGCGCCTTCGCGCGCTCTACCGCGACTTCGGACAGAACGAGATCGACTGGCTCGCCGAGAAGGAAGCCGTCACCCGTCATGACGTCAAGGCCATCGAGTACCTCGTGCGCGACCGCCTCTCGACGCTCGGACTCGACGCGATCTCCGAGCTCACGCACTTCGCCTGCACCAGCGAGGACATCAACTCCGTCTCGTACGCCCTCACCGTGAAGCGTGCGGTCGAGAGCGTCTGGCTGCCCGCGCTCGACGGCGTGATCGCCAAGCTGCGCGAACTCGCCGTGGAGCACGCGGACGCTGCCATGCTCTCGCGCACCCACGGACAGCCGGCGACGCCGTCGACCATGGGCAAGGAGATCGCCGTGTTCGCGTGGCGCCTCGAGCGTGTGCGCGACCAGATCGCCGCATCCGACTACCTGGCCAAGTTCTCCGGCGCGACCGGCACCTGGTCGGCGCACCTGTCGGCGGACCCCGACGCCGACTGGCCGACCATCGCCCGCGAGTACGTCGAGGGGCTGGGCCTGGGCTTCAACATCCTCACCACACAGATCGAGTCACACGACTGGCAGGTCGAGCTCTACGACCGCGTGCGTCACGCCGGCGGCATCCTGCACAACCTCGCCACCGACATCTGGACCTACATCTCGCTCGGCTACTTCGCGCAGATCCCGGTCGCCGGTGCGACGGGCTCGTCGACCATGCCGCACAAGATCAACCCGATCCGGTTCGAGAACGCCGAGGCGAACCTCGAGCTCTCCGGCGCCCTGCTCGGCTCGCTGTCGCAGACGCTCGTGACGAGCCGCCTGCAGCGCGACCTGACCGACTCGACAACGCAGCGCAACATCGGCGTCGCGTTCGGGCACTCGCTGCTCGCTCTCGACAACCTGCGCCGAGGCCTCAACGAGATCTCGCTCTCGCGCGACGTGCTGCTCGCCGACCTCGACGTGAACTGGGAGGTGCTCGCCGAGGCCATCCAGACCGTGATCCGCGCCGAGGTCGTCGCCGGACGCTCCTCGATCACCGACCCGTACGCACTGCTCAAGGAGCTCACCCGCGGACACCGCGTGGGCGCGGCCGACCTCGCGGAGTTCGTGCAGGGCCTGGAGATCGGCGACGCGGCCAAGCAGCGCCTGCTCGCCCTCACGCCGGCGACCTACACCGGTATCGCCGAGCGTCTGGCCCGCTAGACCTCACCCGCAGAACAGAAACGCACCTCGCGCCGACCGCGCAGGTGCGTTTTCTGTATGTCCAGGCCTCCGGCGCTCGCTTCGGCCGTTCATAACTCCTCAGAAGCCGTGCACGTCGAGCACCCCGCTCGAGGCATGACGCGGAGCCCGTCCGCGCCGACCGTGATTCTTGAAGAGTTGTGAACGCGAGCCGCGGCTGACCACGGCTCCGGAATCAGTCCGTGCGACCGGTCCCGGCGTCGCCGGAGGGTGCGGTACCCGCGTCACCCTCGGGCTCGGGGTCGTAGAGCACCGGCCGGTCGACGGTCTTGGTCACGTCGGCCGGATCGACGGCCAGGATCAGCATGGCCAGGATCAGCAGCGTGGCGATGAACGCCCCGCCTCCGACCACGAGTCCGAGCACGACCGGGGTCAGTCCGTCGTAGGTGCCGTTCGCGATCGCGGTGTTGACGCGCGAGGTGAAGGCACCGGTCGAGACCAGCGTCACGATCATCGCGAACACGCCACAAGCGAGCGCGATGCCCAGCAGGTGCAGCGGGCGCAGGATGTCTCGCCGGGTCGGTTTCTCGTCGCTCATCGGTCTCCTCCGAGCTCAGCCGACGTCGGAGTCGCGTGCTGTGCAGTATCAGGGGCGTCGGCATCCGAGGTGGAGTCCGCCACGGGTTCGGCGCGACGCGGGGTCAGGCCGGCGATGCCGAGGAAGACCGCGACGATCGCCGCGTATCCGCCGAACAGCCCTACGCCGAGGATGATGCCGGACAGCAGGAAGGTGCCGGCCTTGTCGATCGTGTACTCCTGGAGGAAGCCGGCGGGGATGAGCAGCAACGCACCCGCGAGCAGGATGCCGAAGGCACCGACGGTGATCGCATCGCGGGCGAGCGGGTCCGCCGTGCGGCGAGCGCGGATACCGGCGAGCAGCTCGATCCCACCGGTGAGCAGCGCCCATGTGATCACGACGAAGAAGAACAGATCATCCGTGCGCCACATCGGGATGCCGCTGACCATGCCGGCGATGAGTCCGAACGCGGCCTGGAGGATCGAGGACCAGCGGGCGCCCGCAGGCAGCACGAGCCAGGCGGCCAGGATCTGCACCAGCGCGGTCACGAACACGAAGCCGCTGAACACGGCCAGCCCGACCGGAGCCGAGTGGTCGGAAGAGAAGGTGATCATCAGCGCCGCGGCGGCTGCGATCAGCGCGCGCAACAGCTGGATGTGACGCACGGTGAACGCGCGGGCAGGGGCAGACATGACGATGCAGAGTCCTCCGGGATGTTCCCCCCAGTCTACGCGGGGGTACGGAGCGCATCCGCCGGGCGCGGAACCGAGCCGCGGAGCGCCGGGCAGCAGCTGTTCGTGAGGCCCGGCTGATCTCTCCCCAGATAGATCGCCGGGCCTCACGAAATACGCAGCAAGGGGGGCGTCACTGCGTCAGACTGATCGTTCGCAAGGTCGGGCACCCTGCCTGCGTCGAGTCAGCCCAGTGACCCCACACCTTCACCCCGTCCCTTGAGGTGCACGTGTGCGGTCGTAAGCTCACTCTAGAGATGTCGTCTTCACATACCGGAGGGGGTCTGTGATGAGTATCGGAAGTGACGCGAAGGAGTCCGGCGCCGACGCCTTCGCCGGCGCGCTCAGGGACGCCATCAACGCGAAGCGGATGACGCTGTCGAGGCTGCAGGAGAGGCTGCGCGCGCGGGGGAACCGGGTCTCACTCGCGACGCTCAGCTACTGGCGATCGGGGGCGCGGCGGCCCGAGGGGGCGCAGTCACTCGCGGCCGTGGCCGACCTCGAGGATCTGCTCGACCTCGATCAGGGTTCCCTGACGGGGTTCCTCGGCCCGACGAACCGGACAGGACCGCTCGGACCGATCCAGTTCCCGATCGACGAACAGGCCATCGAACGTGCGGTGCGCGAGGCCTATGCCGCGCTCGGCGCCCCGTACCCCGACATGTCGCGCGAGGTGACGACGCACTCGGTGACGGATGTGGGCGCCGACGGCAATGTGGCGTTCTGCATCACGCGCAGCATCGTGCAGTCCACGAGCGGAACCATCACCGCGACGCCGTTCCTCGAACTCACACCCGGCGTGAACACCCCGGCGCCCCTCATCTCGGCGGTGTCGGGCGGCAGGATCACCGAGCGGTACTCGCACCCCAACGGCGAGGTGCACGGGGTGCTGTTCGAGTTCGATACACCGGTGACGGCTCCGAACACGACCGTGGTGGAGTGGTCGATCTCGTATCCGCCCGGCTATCCGACGATGCGCGAGACGGGCCACGCGGTGGCGCGCCAGTGCCGCGAGCTGCTGGTGTGGACCCGCTTCCACCCCGACGCGCTGCCGGACTGGTGCGAGGAGCGCATCGAGACCCCGACGGGCACGACGGTCGCGGGAGTGACGCTCGACGGCGGCACCTCGGTGCATCAGGTGCGGCGGGCCTTCGGCCCCGGCGCGATCGAGCTGACGTGGGGCTACGGCCCCCGGGAGTGAGCCCCGCTACGCTCAGCCGGGCTGGTCGCCGGTCGCGACCGGGCGTCCTGGCGTGTTCGACCACTGGCTCCAGGAACCGGGGAAGACCTGGGCGTCGATGCCGACCTCGTCGAGGATGAGCACCGTGTGCGCCGCCGTGATGCCGGAGCCGCAGTAGGCCGCGACCGAAGACCCAGGGGTCACACCGACGCTCGCGAACGTCTTCAGCACCGTGGTGCGGTCGAGGATCTTGCCCTCCGGGTCGAGGTGCAATCCGGTGGGCAGGTTCACCGCGCCCGGGATGTGCCCCGCCACCGGGTCGAGCGGCTCCGTCTCCCCGCTGTACCGCTCGGGGGCGCGGACGTCGAGCAGCACACCGGATGCCGGGAACGCGGCGGCTTCGTCGATCGTCAACGCCTCGCCGCCGATCTCGTCGAGCACCACGTCGCCGACTTCGGGGGTCACGTCGTCGGTGTCGACCGGCAGTCCCGCCGCGGTCCACGCCCGGATGCCGCCCGCGAGCACGCGCACATCGACACCCCCCTGTCGGAGCAGCCACCAGGCCCGCGCCGCCGCGAGACCCTTCGCGTCGTCGTATGCCACGACGATGTCGCCCTGACGGACGCCCCAGCGACGCGCCGCCGTCTGCAGCGTCTCGGTCGACGGCAGCGGGTGACGTCCTTCCGAGGGCTCGCCGTGCGTGGCCAGCTCGGCGTGCAGGGGCACGTACACGGCTCCGGGGATGTGCCCTGCCAGGTACTCCGCGTGGCCGTCGGGGCGATCGAGCCGCCACCGTACGTCGAGCACACGCACGGATGCGCCCTCGGTCAGCAGTGCGTTCAGCTCATCGACGGTCGTGAAGTTGCTCATGCTGCGAGGCTACCCAGTCGCCACCGACATCCGGCCTGCATGACCCTTTCTGACGTCGACGCGGTGTTTTCCCGGATGTAGGCTCGATCCGGCACCGTCGAGAAAGGGCCCTCTCCATGCCCTCCACTCTGCGTTGGATGCGTCTGCGCCCCCAGGAGACCGCTCTCATCGCGATCACCGCGGTGTGGGGCAGCACCTTCCTGCTCGTGCACTGGGCGATGCAGCATTCCGGCCCCTGGTTCTTCGTCGGCATCCGGTTCCTCGTCGCCGGTCTCATCAGCGTCGTCATCTTCCGACGGGTGCTGCACGGCATCCGCTGGCGTGACATCGGAGCCGGCGTCGCGATCGGTGTGATGATCTATCTCGGCTACGGGTTGCAGACCGTCGGCCTGCAGACGATCGACAGCAGCACCTCCGCCTTCATCACCGCGATGTACGTGCCGCTGGTGCCGCTCGCACAGTGGGCGGTGTTCCGCAAGCGCCCACCGGCCATGGCCTTCATCGGCGCCGGGCTCGCATTCATCGGCCTGGTGCTCATCGCCGGGCCCGACGCCCTGCTCACCCTGACGTTGGGCGCCGGCGAGATCGCGACCATGCTCAGCACTCTGCCGATCGCCGCGGAGATCATCCTGATCAGCGTGTTCGCCGGCAGGATCGACCTCGGGCGCATCACGGTCATCCAATTGCTCACGGCCGGAATGCTGGGTCTGCTCACGATGCCGGTGACCGGGGAGAGCGTGCCGGAGTTCTCCTGGATCTGGGTCGGCTGCGCGGTGGGTCTGGGTGCGGCGAGCTGCCTCATCCAGCTGACGATGAACTGGGCGCAGAAGTCGGTCTCCCCCACGCGGGCCACCATCATCTACGCGGGAGAACCGGTCTGGGCGGGCATCATCGGCCGCATCGCCGGCGAGCGGCTGCCCGCGACGGCCCTGATCGGCGGGGCGCTCGTGGTGCTCGGCATCCTCGCCAGCGAACTGAAACTCGTGCGACGGCGCGCGCGGGAGTAGCTCGCGAATTCTCGCGCATCCGGGAATACTCCGGCGGATGCCGCGTTTCACCCGACATGATTGAAACTTCAACCGTTGCTCCGGTCGCCACGGAGCGCACCCGCGTCCGCGTGCCGCTGCGCTTCGGCGATGGATTCTCCACCACGGCCGACGTCGTGACCTTCGACGGACTGGTCGACGCCCGCGAGCACCTGCTGCTCGGACTCGGCGACTGGCGCGCCGCCCTCGATCGCGCGGCGGACGGCGGCGACGCACCCCTCGTGCGCCCCCACAGCGAGTGCCTGACCGGCGACGTCTTCGGCTCCGAGCGCTGCGACTGCGGCCCCCAGCTGCGCGAAGCCGTGGAGCGGATCGCGGCTGAGGGCGGCTTCCTGCTCTACCTCCGACAGGAGGGACGCGGCATCGGCCTGTACGCCAAGCTCGACGCGTACGCGCTGCAGGACGCGGGCCTGGACACCTACGAGGCGAACGTCGCCCTCGGGCACGGCGAGGACGAGCGCGACTACACGGTCGCCGCGCAGATGCTGCGCGCGGTCGGCACCGACGCGATCCGCCTGCTGAGCAACAACCCCGACAAGGCCGTGCAGCTCGAGGCGCTCGGCATCCAGGTCACGGAGCGGGTGCGTACCGAGGTGCACCTGTCGGAGTCGAACTCTCGCTACCTGCAGGCCAAGCGGGACCACACGGCGCACACGCTCGACCTGTCAGCAGCGTGACACTTCTGGAGGAGACCATGACCGCGGAGCCGCGGCACCCGCGTCGCCTCGACGACACCGAGATGGCGACCTGGCTCCCCGTCATCCGCTTCGTCCAGCTGTTGCCCCAGGTGCTCGACCGCACGCTCAAGGACGAGGTGGGCCTGAACCACGCCCGCTACGCGATCATGGTCACCCTCGCCGGGCAGAACGACGGCGCCGTGACCATGACCGAGCTCGCCCGCATCGCCGGGTTGAGCCGGTCGCGCCTGAGCCACGCGCTCGACTCTCTCGAGGAGCGAGGCTGGGTCAGCCGCACCTCGTGCAGCACCGACAAGCGCACGCTCTCGGCGACTCTGACACCGGAGGGCAGGGAGATGCTGCGCACGGCGGCGCCCGTGCACGTGGATCAGGTGCGCGAGCTGGTGCTCGATCCACTCAGCGCGGACGAGCGCGACCAGCTCAGCACGATCCTCGGAAAGCTGCTGCCCGGCGTGACCGCGGCGCTGTAGGCCGTGGACCGCTCCGGAGTCTGACCGTTCTGCTCTGATTCCGAGGGTTTCTGCTCTGAGCAGAAACCCTCGAAACCGCCGGATGGCGCGGATTATCGTGAGGCATGGCCGACATCGTCCCGTTTGCACGCGCACCGCGCCCCGTTCGCCCCCGCCTCAGCGATCCAGAGCCGCTGTGGCGCCACCTGCTCGGCGACCAGCTGCGCCGCCGACGACACGACCGCGATGAGACGCTCACCGAGACCGCCGAGAAGGCCGGCGTCTCACCGCAGTACCTCTCGGAGGTCGAGCGCGGACGCAAGGAGCCGTCGAGCGAGATGATCGCCGCGATCGCCGGGGCGCTCGACACCAGCCTGATCGAACTGACCAGCGCCGTGGCGGACGCGCTGCGCTCGGCCGCGGTCCCGGCATCCGCTGCGGTGTCGGTGTCGGTGTCGGTGTCGGTGTCGGTGTCGCGCGGGGCGTTCGCACTCGCGGCCTGAGCCGGGGCATCCGCTCGCTGCCTTTCGCGGGGTACTGGCGCGCGACCTGCAGGACCATCGGCGACCTGCAGCACCGATCCCCGGCGAGTCTTCCTGCACGTCGCGAACCGTCCTGCAGGTCGCGCGCGGCAGGTCGTCGAAAGGCCAGGAGTCAGTCCCTGCGCGCGCCGAGCACCGTGTCGATCAACCCGTACTCGCGCGCCGCCGAGGCCGTGAACACCCGGTCCCGGTCGGTGTCGGCACGCAGCTCGACCACCGTGCGTCCGCTGTGCCTGGCGAGGATCTCCTCCATGTCGCTGCGCACCCGTACCACCTCGTCGGCCGCGAGGATCAGGTCGGGGATCGCGCCGCGCGACTGACCGGCCGGCTGGTGCAGCACGATCCGCGCGTGGGCGAGCGCCGCCCGCTCCCCCGGCGCTCCGGCCGCGACCAGCAGTGCCGCGGGTCCGATCGCCTGTCCGACACACGTCGTCGCGACGCGCGGACGGATGTGCTGCAGGGTGTCGTAGATCGCCAGCGCGGCCCCGGGATCTCCGCCTTCGCTGTTGATGTAGAACTGGATGCCGGCCTCGGGGCTGTCGGCGTCGAGGTGCAGCAGCTGCGCGATCAGCGCGTTCGCGACCCCCGCGTCGATGCCGGTGCCCAGGTAGATGACCCGTTCGGCGAGCAGGTGCGAGTACACGTCCATGATGCGTTCCCCGCGCGGATGCTGCGCGATCACGTTCGGGATCGTGTAGCCGCTCATGCCCCGACCCCCAGTCCGACGCGGGCGCGCCTGCGCGGCATGACCTCGTCGATCGAGGAGACGATCCCGTCGATGAACCCGTAGTCCTGCGCCTGGACCGCGGTGTACCAGCGGTCGTGCAGCGAGTCCTCGAAGATGCGCTCGACAGGCTGTCCGGTGTCGGCGGCGATGAGCCCGAGCACCGTGTCGCGCATGTGGCGCAGATCATCGGCCTGGGTCTCGATCTCGCCGGCGGAGCCGCCGATGCCCGCCGACCCCTGGTGCATCAGGATGCGGGCGTGCGGCAGCGCCCGACGCTTGTCGTGCGTGCCGGCCGACAGCAGAAACTGCCCCGCGCTGCACGCGAGCCCGAGCGCGAGGGTGGCGACGTCGTTCGGGATCAGTCGCATGATGTCGCGGATCGCGAGCATCGACGGCACGGAGCCGCCGGGCGAGTGAATCCAGAGCGCGATGTCGGTGGCTGGATCCTCGGCCGACAGCGTGAGCAGCTGCGTCATGAGCAGCGTGCCGTTGTCGTCGTCGAGGGCGCCGTCGAGCACGAGCACCCGCTCGTGGAACAGCGCGCGGCGGGCCTCGGGCCCGAACTGCGGGATGGGGTTGTCTTCAGTCATGCCCTCAGCATCCGCCGCCTCGCTGGTCTGCGCGCCCGATTCTGCCCTGGGCTGCTCTGCCCGCAGCAGACGGATGCCGGCCCCTGCCCCTCCTCGCCCCCGCGACGTGCAGGACCGTTCGCCACGTGCAGGACGGATGCTCGGCGTGTCATCCTGCACGTCGCCATCGGTCCTGCAGTTCGCGCAGCGCACCCCGCACGCCGCACCCCGCACCCCGCACGCCGCACCCGCGCACCCCGCAACCCGCACCCCGCACCACCCGCGCACCTCCGCGAAAACTCGTCGTAACACCGCGGACTCACGACGCTCCTACGCTCGGGCACATGGCGAAGCAGAAGGCACCGGCGTGGTCGGAAGACGGACTCAACTTCCGCACCCGCAAGTGGGTGCGCCCCGAGGATCTCAACGCGAACGGATCGCTGTTCGGCGGCAGTCTGCTGAAGTGGATCGACGAGGAGGCGGCGATCTACGCGATCGTGCAGCTGGGCAACTACCGCGCGGTCACCAAGCACATCTCCGAGATCAACTTCGAGGCGTCTGCGGTGCAGGGCGACCTGATCGAGATCGGCCTGCAGGCCACGCACTTCGGCAACACCTCGCTCACGATGCGCGCGGTGGCGCGCAACATGATCACGCGCAAGCGCATCCTCACGATCGAGAAGATCGTCTTCGTGAGCCTCGACGAGGATGGCGTGCCCACCCCGCACGGCTACAGCGACATCACCTACAACCGTGACCGCATGCCCACCGAGCGCCTGGCGACGGGCACCATCCGCCTCCCCGGCTGACGCGGAATCGGCGCGTCGTCGAGCGGCCCGTCACAGAGGCGACGGCTCCAGCGGGTGCAGTTCGTCCCCGGATGCGCTCGTCCGGCCCGCAACGCGACCGCAGATCATGAGGAGGGCCTCGCGGAGATCCGCACCCGCGCGGTGAAGCGCGTCGCCGCCCCATGACACCCAGACGGGGAACTCACCGTCTGGCGTGCGTGAGGACGTATCCCACAGCAGGTAGTCGCCGTTCTCGCTCCACCCGAAGACTTCGAGGGAGGCGACGAGCTCCCACGAACCGTCCGGCTCGACCATCCAATCGAACTCCTCGACACGGCCGTCCTCATAGGCCTCGCGGAACCGCCGCGTCAGCACGCCGCCGCGCCCGGACAGACCATCAGCCCAGCCGGCGAGCACCGGCGGGTAGATCAACCACAGTCCGACGAGACGCGCCCAGCCCGCGTGACGAATGTATCCCCGGTACGACGGCGGGAAACCGAGTCCGTCTGAGAAGCGGAGGCCGTCGAGCTCCACGAGGTCGACATGGGAAAGCGATGGCCGCCCGGCTACGCGCAGGTCGGCGAAAGGCTGGTGGGGCACGGTCACGACCCTAGGCGAGGTCTGCAGGGAGCAACAAGACCGCCGAACCGGCACTCAGACGCGAACAGCCCCTTCCGGCATCGGGGTGCCCACGACCGCGGGCAACGTCGCGAACGCCTGCGCAAGGTCGTCGATCAGGTCGTCGACGTTCTCGAGGCCGATCGAGAGGCGCAGCACGTCAGCGGCCGGTCGCGCCTCGGGCGGCACCGGCCGGTGGGTGAGCGCCGCCGGATGCTGGATCAGCGAATCCACGCCTCCCAGCGACACGGCGTGCGTGAACAGCGTCGTCGCCGTCGTGACAGCGGATGCCGCGGCGTACCCGCCCTGCATCCGCATCGCGATCATCGCGCCGGTCCCGCGCATCTGCCGCGCGAGGATGCCGTGCGGATCGCCGTCGAGTCCCGGATAGAACACCTCGGCGACCTCGGGCCTGTCGATCAGCCACTGCACGACCCGGCGCGCGTTCTCCTGCTGCTGGCGCATCCGCACCGGCAGCGTGGTGAGGCCCCGGTGCAGCAGGTAGGCGCCGAGCGGATGCAGCAGCCCACCCGTCACCGCCCGCACCCGGCGCAACGCCTCGGCGGTCTGCTCGCTGCACGCGACCACGCCCGCGATCACGTCGCCGTGTCCTCCCAGGTACTTGGTGGCGCTGTGCAGCGACATCGCCGCACCCAGATCGATCGGGTTCTGCAGCACCGGGGTCGCGAAGGTGTTGTCGACGACCACGGGCACCGCGCCGGCCTGGCGCACGACGTCCGCGATGTCGGCGAGCTCGAGCGTGGGGTTGGCCGGCGTCTCCAGCACGACCAGTCCGGTGTCGGGGCGGATGCTGGCCGCAACCTCGTCCGGGTGGCAGTAGGTCGTCTCGACGCCGAGCAGACCAGAACCCAGGAGGTGATCGGTGCCCCCGTAGAGCGGGCGGACGGCCACCACGTGCCGCAGCCCGGTCGCACCGGTGTGCGCGAGGATCACCGCGGTCATCGCCGCCATCCCCGACGCGAACGCGACCGACGCCTCGGCGTGCTCGAGCTCGGCGAGCGCCTCCTCGAACCGGGCGACGGTCGGGTTCCACAGCCGTGCGTAGACCATGCTGCCGTCTGCCGGCGGTCGCCCACCGGTCGCCATCGCCTCGTACGAGTCGCCTCCGCGCTCGATGTCCGGCAGCGGATTGGTGGTCGACAGGTCGATCGGCAGCGCGTGGACCCCCAGACCCTCGAGGTCGGAGCGGCCGCTGTGCACGGCGACGGTGTCAGGATGCAGCGGTGCAGTCATGCCTCCACGTTGCCGGAATCCCGGTTTCAACGCAGAGAATCGACAGCATCCGCCAGAGAAATCGTGATTCTCGCTATTCTGAGCAGGATTCGGCATCCGAGGAGGGATGACATTGGCGAAAGCGCAAGGCACACCGCTCGACGAGATCGACCTCGAGCTCCTGGCCGTCCTCACCCACGACGCGGACATCACGAACAAGGCGCTCGCGCACCGCCTGAACCTCGCCGAATCGACCTGCGCGCACCGCGTGAGGTCGCTGCGCGAGCGCGGCATCATCCGCGACACCCGCATCCGTCTCGATGAGGCCGCCGTCGGCTTCCCGCTGCAGGCGATCATCAAGGTGCGCCTCGCCAACCACACCGGGCAGAAGGTCACCGCGCTGTTCGACGCGCTCGCGAGCATCCCGCGCGTGCTGCAGGTGTTCCATGTCGCCGGGGTCGACGACTTCCTCGTGCACGTCGCGGTGCAGGATGCCACGGCGCTGCGCGACATCGTGCTCGAGCACATCACGGTGCACTCTGTCGTGCGCGGCACCGAGACGCAGCTGGTGTTCGAGCTGCGCGATGGCGTCGGCCTCCTCCCCCGCTACGTGCGGGAGGATGGACTGCACGCCAGCAAGGGAGCATCATGAGCCGCAGTGCCACCGCCGCCACGCAGACCATCCGTGAGATGCGCGACTTCCTGTTCGCGAACGCGACCGACTACGACGCGGCACGCGCCGGATTCGCATGGCCGCAGGTCGACGAGTTCAACTTCGCGCTCGAGTGGTTCGACGTCGTCGCCGCTGAGAACCCCGACCGTCCTGCCGTGCAGATCGTGTCGGCCGACCTCAGCCTGCAGGCCTGGACCTACGGCGAGCTCTCCGCGCGCTCCGACCAGGTCGCCGCCTGGCTGACCGGCCTCGGCATCCGCCGTGGCGATCACGTGATCGTGATGCTCGGCAACACGATCGAACTGTGGGAGGTCATGCTCGCGATCACGAAGATCGGCGCGGTGTCGATCCCGACCTCGACCCTGCTCTCAGCATCCGATCTCGCCTACCGCATCGAGCACGGCCGCGCCCGCTCCGTCGTGACGCTGGGGTCGCTGAGCGACCGGCTGGCGGGCATCGACGACGGCATCCTGCGCGTCGGCGTCGGCGACGGCATCCCCTCCGGATGGGCACGCTTCACCGACTCGGCGAGCGCCCCGAGAGCCTTCGACCCCGATGGTCCGACCCCCGCGACCGACACCGCGCTGCTCTACTTCACCTCCGGCACGACGAGCCGCCCCAAGCTCGTGCAGCACACGCACGTCTCCTATCCGGTCGGACACCTGTCGACCATGTGGTGGCTCGGTGTGCGACCCGACGACGTGCACCTCAACATCTCCTCCCCCGGGTGGGCCAAGCACGCCTGGTCGAGCTTCTACTCCCCGTTCCTCGCCGAGGCGACCGTGTTCGTCTACAACTACGACCGCTTCGACGCGAACACGCTCATGCAGGTCATGGACACGCACCACGTCTCGACGTTCTGCGCCCCGCCGACCGTCTGGCGGATGCTGATCCAGGCCGACCTCGCCCACCTCACCCACCCGCCGCGCGAACTCGTGGGCGCGGGCGAGCCGCTCAACCCCGAGGTCATCGACCGCGTGCGTGACGCGTGGGGCGGCACGATCCGCGACGGGTTCGGCCAGACCGAGATGACCGCGTGCATCGGAAACTCCCCTGGGCAGACCGTGAAGGTCGGCTCGATGGGCCACCCACTGCCCGGCTATCCCGTGGTGCTGCTCGACCCGGTCACCGGAGCCGTCATCGACGGAGAGGGCGAGGGCGAGATCGCGCTCGACCTCACCGGCGCACCCCTCGGCCTCATGGCGGGGTACTACGACGACCCCGAGAAGACAGCGGAGTCCCGCGTCGGCGGCTACCACCACACCGGCGACATCGCCGCGCGCGACGCCGACGGCTATCTGACCTACATCGGCCGCGCCGACGACGTGTTCAAGGCATCCGACTACAAGATCTCACCGTTCGAGCTCGAGTCCGTGCTGCTCGAGCACGAGCTCGTGATCGAGGCGGCCGTCATCCCGAGCCCGGACCCCACACGCCTCTCGGTGCCGAAGGCCTACGTGTGCCTGCATCCGGATGCCACCGCCGACGACGCCGACGCCGCCCGCGCGATCTTCACGTATGCCCACGACCGCCTGTCGTCGCATCTGTGGGTGCGGATCATCGAGTTCGTGCCCGAACTGCCGAAGACCATCTCGGGCAAGATCCGTCGGGTCGAACTGCGCGCCCGCGAGGCTGCTCGAGTGGAGTCCGGCGACGACGCGGGCCAGCACCGCGACCGCGACTACCGCTGACCGCGCTCACAACTTTTCTGCCGCACGCTGCGTCACTTCCGGGTTCCCCCCGACTCATTACCCCTGTGAAGACGATATTCGTCCGAATCGAAGGGGAGTTTGATCCGATGAAGAAGAAAGACGCAGCAGTGCCGGAGGGCGGCCTGTCTCGCAGAACCGTTGTTCAGGGCGCGGCGTGGTCGTTGCCCGTGATCGCCGCCGCCGTATCCACACCGATCGCCGCGGCATCGTTGTTGTGCACCGCAGCCATCAGCACGACCACCGCGACATACACGCGCCTGAGTGCCACGTCGGCGGTGTTCACCTGGGCCAATCTGTTCGGCGACGGCAAGGACTTCACGCTGACGCTGACGGCCGTGCCCAACGGTGCCACGAACATGACCATCAACTCCACGAACAACTTCGTTCTGGATTCCGGCACGCAAGGCGGGGAGGCCCAGCCCAGCGTGCGACTGTCGCTCGACACGGCCGACCTCCGGAACATCGGCGGCGGTGAACGGGTGACGTTCAGCTTCGCGCTCGACGGCGCTCCCGCCACGGTCGACACCCTGTCGTACAAGATCAAGGACATCGACGGTTTCCAAGCGGTGGACGGCCTCGGCGGCGCGGAGCGCGTCTACGTGTCGGAGGGCACCGGCACCTACAACACCGACTGGATCCGGGGTCAGGGGACCAGCGCCAACCCGTGGCGCCCCTTCACCGGCTCGCCGAACGTCGAAGTCATCCCCACCAGCGCCGCCGGCAATGTCACCGTCACGGCTCCGGCGGTCAGCGCGTTCGATCTCACCTTCGTCGCCAACAACTCGGGGCGCGCCGTGGGCGATCGACCGAACCAGAACATCTGGGTCGGCCCGTTCAGCTTCACCGCGCTGAATCCGGCCTGCGCGGTGTGACGCACGGAGAGCCCCGCAGGACATGCTCCTGCGGGGCTCTCTCGTGTCCTCGTTCACAACTCCTCAAGAATCAGCGGACGGGGTCGTCCGGAGCCCGGGAACGCGGCCCGACCAGCGCCGAGGCCTGTGTCCTTGAGGAGTTGTGAACCGAAAGCGGGAGCTCTCAGGGCGTCGAGACGACCGGGATCGCCGACGTCACCGGAGACGACTTCGCCGACGACACGAGCGGCGACGTGACGGCCACCGGTGCAGTGACGGGTCGCCGCGACGGGCGTCCACCGTCGGCGACGTTCACGATCGCACGCACCACGCTCCCGAGCACCAGCATCGCGGCGAGCGCGGCCCCCGAAGCGATCAGCGGCAGCCACTGATTCGCGAACGATGCGGTGAAACTCAGCAGCGCGAACGGGATCCACATCCCCACAGCGCCGCCGATGAGCCCCCCGGCCCCTCGCATGATCGCGATTCCCGCAACGATCGCGCACAGTGCCGCCAGCACGGCTCCGATGACGCCGATCGGCACCAACACTGCGGCCAATTCGTTGGCCACTCTCAATGTCGTCATGATGACCCCCCGGTCTGCGGAACATCCGCATACTTCACACTATGAAAGTGTCCGGGATAAGCCATCCGTCTCAGGTGCGACACGCATCATCCTGCAGGAGGATCTTTTCCGCACACCCTGTTGACGGCGTCAGCGGCGGGCGCCGCGTTTCGGCCGGGTGAGCGCCAGACGCCGCAGGCGTGACGTGCGGATGACCGGCACGGACTGCGTGATCACGGCATCGACGACCATCGAACCGTCGGTCGGCCCCACGATCGCGATCGCCGAGGTCTCGGTCGCATCGATCGGATCCACGGGCATGCGTCCGAGCGCCCGGTGCGCGCGCACGTATGCGGGCACCAGCAGCACGATCGCCCCCACCCACGCCAGCGGATTGCTGAGCGCGACGCCGGTGAAGCCGTAGATCGCGCCGAGCACCACGGCCGCGCCCACGCGCATCACGAGCTCGATCACTCCGGTGACCGTCGGCACCAGTGTGTGGCCGAGACCCTGCAGTGCACCGCGGAGCACGAAGAGCATGCCGAGCGCCCAGTAGCCGCATCCGTTCACGATCAGCATGAGGTGTGCGAGCTCGACGACGTCATCGGACCCCTCGCCGATGAACAGACGCACCATCGGAGCCCCGAAGGCGATGAGCAGACCACCGAGCACGACGCCCGCGATGATCGCCATCCACGTCGCCTCGACCACACCTCGACGGATGCGATCGGGCCGGCGTCCACCATGGTTCTGTGCCGCATACATCGAGACCGCGAGGCCGAGCGAGGAGAGCAGTGCGACCGCGAGGCTGTCGACGCGCGATCCCGTCGTGTAGGCGGCGACCGCGTCTGCACCCTGGGTGTTCAGCGCCACCTGCACGGTGAGCGTGCCGATCGCGATGATCGACGCCTGGAAGCCCATGGGCAGTCCGAGGCGCAGGTGCTCGGCGAAGTCCGCGCGGGTGATGCGCCAGTCCGCGCGGCGCAGGTGCAGCATCGGGAGCCGGCGACGCACGAACTCCAGGCACAGCACCACCGACACGGCCTGCGCGATCACCGTGGCGAGGGCGGCACCGCCGACGCCCCACTCCAGCGGGCCGACCATGAGCACCACGAGTCCGACGTTCAGTGCGCACGACACCGTCAGGAACACCAGCGGGGTGCGCGAATCGCCGATCGCACGGATGATCGCCGAGAGGTAGTTGAAGAACATCGTCGCGCCGGCGCCGAGGAAGCTGATCTGCGTGAAGACGGTGGCCTCGGCCATGAGCTCAGGAGGCGTCTGCAGCAGGGCAAGGAGCGGCTCGGCGATCAGCGGCGCACCGACCATGAGCACGACGCTCGTGATGCCGCTGAGCACGACGCCGGTCGCGACCGAGCGGCGCACCGCATCGTCATCGCGCGCGCCGAACGCCTGCGCGATCGGGATCGCGAATCCGCTGGTCAGTCCCCAGGCGAAGCCGAGCAGGAGGAAGAGCAACGCGCCGGTCGCGCCGACCGCGGCCAGCGAATCCACACCGAGGTGGCGCCCCACGACGATGGCGTCGGCGAACTGGTACAGCTGCTGCACCACGTTGCCGAGCAGGAGTGGGATGGAGAAGGCAAGGATGACACGCCACGGGCGGCCCGTGGTGAGGGAGGTGGCCATGAGGAGGAGCTCGCAGGACTGGAGTGCGGATCGGGGGAAGGCACCAAGCCTATCGAATCGATTCGGTCCCTGTCATCCATTGGTTTCCAGGCTGGGCCTTCCGGATGCGGAGAGGCACCCTCTCCCCACGGGAAGGTGCCTCTCCGCGATCGGAGCGAACGGAGGCGATCAGACGACGACGGCGGGGGCTGCGGCCGGGGCTGAGGCGACCAGGCGCGTGCGCAGGGCGAGGAAGAGCAGGATCATCCCGGCGGTGAGGAGTATGTGGCCGAGCCCCGCAATACCGGCGATCATCTTCGACGACTCCAGGCCGAGCACCGTGAGGCACCCGTGCCAGACCATCATCGCGGAGGTCAGTACGAGACCGGCGATGTAGGTCCAGAAGAACCAGCCGAACAGGCGGCTCTGCGACAGCGCGAACTGCTTCTCGAGCAGCAGCACGATCAGCAGCACGACGAACCCGAGCACGAGCAGGTGCGTGTGCACCAGGCCCAGCTGCGTCGAAGCCCCCTCGGGGAAGTCGTTGAGCTTGGTGAACTCCCGGTAGAAGAGTCCGGAGGCGACCCCGGCCACCATGGAGGCGAACGCGGCGTAGAACAGTCTGCGCATCAGATTCCTTTCGATCTGATTCCAGCCTCGGCGTCGCGGGCAGATCCGGGATCCATCGAACGGTGGAGATGCGGATGCGGCCGGGCCGCTGCACTCAGATCAGACCGGACTCACGGGCGATGGCGAGCGCGCGGGCGCGACTGTCGGCACCCAGCTTCTCGAACACGTGCACCAGGTGCGTCTTGACCGTCGCCTCGGTGACGAAGAGGGTCTTCGCGATCTCGCGGTTCGACGACCCGGTGTCGAGCAGGCGCAGCACATCGAGCTCGCGCTCGGTGAGCCGCACCCGCGGCGCCCGCATGACCTGCACGACCCGTTCACTCAGTTCCGGTGTCAGCACGAGCCCTCCCGCGGCGGCCTGCCGGATCGCGCGGACGATGTCTTCCGGAGCGATGTCCTTCAGCAGATATCCCGCCGCTCCGGCCTCGATCGCCCCCAGTATCTCCGCATCCCTGTCGAACGTCGTGAGGATGATGACGGCGGGAGCCGGGTCCTGCGCACGCAGCGCCGCGGTCGTCTGCACCCCGTTCATCCCCTCGCCCAGGCGCAGGTCGCACAGGACGACGTCGGGGTGCAGGTGTCGGGCCAGCGCGATGGCCTCCTCGCCCGAGGCGGCTTCACCGACCACGTCGATGTCGTCACGCCGGTCGAACAACGAGCGCACGCCCGCGCGGACGATCGGATGGTCGTCGACGAGCAGCACGGTCAGCGCGGTCATTCCCTGTCTCCGTCCGCAACGGCCCGCACGGTCGGGATACCGCCGAGCGGGAGATGCGCCGAAAGCGCGGTCCCGTCACCCGGAGCGCTCTCGACATCGAGTCCCCCGCCGAGCTCGCGCAGCCGCGCCCGCATCGAGCGCAGTCCATAGCCGCCGCCATCCGATCCGAGGCCACCGTGTGCGGCCCATCGGGTGGCGTCGAAGCCCCTCCCGTCATCGACGATGTCGAGCCGGACCGTCTCCCCGGCATCGGCCAGCGTGACGACCACCCGCGATGCGCCCGCATGGGACCGCACGTTCGCCAGCGCCGACTGCGCCGTGCGCAGCAGCGCGACCTCGGCGTCGAGCCCCAACGACGGCAGCTGCTCGTCCGCGTGCAGGGTCGTCTCGATCCCCGTCTCATCGGTCAGCCGTTCGAGCATCCTCCCGAGCGCATCGCCGAGAGCGGTCGCCTCGAGCTCGGCGGGCATGAGCGCGTTCACGATGCGCCGGGCATCGGCCATCCCCTCCGTGGCGAGCGCCCCGATCTGCTCGAGCGTCTTCCTCGCCGGGGAGTCTCCGCTCAGCTCGACGGCCGAACGCGCCAGCATCCCGATGGAAGACAGACTCTGCGCCACGGTGTCGTGGATGTCGCGCGACACTCGCGTGCGCTCCGCGCTCGCCCCGGATTCACGCTGCGTGCGCGCGAGCTCATCCTGCAACGCTGCCATCTCCTCCTGTGTCGCGACGAGCGACGCGATCAGGCGTCGCCGTTCGCGCCCGTCACGCACCAGCTCGAGATACCCGCGCGATATCCCGAGTGCGAAGACTCCGCCCACCAGAGGCCCGATCACATTCGCATAGCTCGTCACGCCGGTGTGCAGCAGCGGGGCGGTGATGACCACCGCGAGGATCACCGCACTGAGCGGCACCGCCCAGCGCATCCGCATCACGAAACCGGCGAGCAGCCACAGCGAGAAGGCGAGCCAGACGAACTCCGGCGAGAGTGCGACCGCTCCGAGCCAGATCGCGGTCAGCCCGAGCAACCACCAGGTCGCGAGGCGTCGATCGTCGGTGCGTTCACTCAGCAGCAGCCCTCCGCCGTACCACCCGGCGAAGACGAGCGAGACGGCGACCACGACCGGAAGAGGGATGCCGTCGGATGCCGCCCGCGCCGCCCCGATCACCACGAGCACGGCGGTGATGACGGCCTGCCCGACGCGGATCGATCCGACCAGGCTCGCCCACGTGCGCGGGGAGCGATGCGCGACGGTCGGATCGATGCGGCCGTGCGATTCAGCCCGCGTCTGCGGAGGCGGCGACTGCGGCATCCTCGTATTCTCCTCTGCTCGTCGCCATGCCACGCGGATCGGCACGACGTCGGATGCTCTTCGCCGGCCACCACATCCGATCGCCGACGATCGCGAACAGAGCGGGCACGACGAGCGTGCGGACGACGAAGGTGTCGACGATCACCCCGATCCCGACGATGAGGCCGATCTGCCCCAGCGTCACCAGCGGCAGCAGACCGAGCGCGGCGAACACGGCCGCGAGCACGACGCCCGCACTGGTGATGACCCCTCCGGTCGCCGTCACCGCGGCGACCATCCCCTCGCGCGTGCCGAGCCGGTGGGCCTCTGCCCGCGCACGATGGACGAGGAAGATCGTGTAGTCGATGCCGAGTGCGACCAGGAACAGGAACGACAGCAACGGGACCTGCAGATCGAGGGAATCCCATCCGAACAGCACTCGACTCGCCCAGGTCCCCGCACCGATCGCGGCCAGCGCGCTGAGCATGTTCACCGCGAGGAGCAGAAGAGGCGCGATCAGCGCTCGCAGCAACACGATCAGCACCAGCAGGCTCACCCCGAGCACGAGCGGGACGAGCAGAAGCACGTCGCGCAGGTTGCCCTGCCGCGCATCCAGATCCGCAGCGACGGGGCCGCCCACCAGGGCATCGGCGTGCGGCACCGTCGCCACGGCATCGCGCACCGCCTGAACCAGATCGAGGCTCTCGGTGGTGCCGGGCGCAGGCTCACCGACGACGAGCAGACGGGTGAGCCTGCCGTCGCTGCTCTCCCCCGCCGAGGTCACCCGGAGGATGCCGTCGACGTTCTCCACGGCAGCACTCACCGCAGCGATCTCACCCGTGTCGGCGATGATCGCCATCGGCTGCGCCTCACCGGCGGGGAAGTGCTCCCCGAGCACCGTCAGCCCCGCCGCGGATTCGGATTCCACACGGAACTTCTCCACCTGCGTGAGTCCGACGGATGCTCCGGCGAGACCGCCCGCGAGCACGCCGAGCAACGCCAGACCACCGATCAGCGGGACCCAGGGGCGGCGGGACACCCGACGCGCGACAGGACCCCAGAAGCGTCCGGTCGTCGCAGCATCGCCCACACGCGGGGCGAAGGGCCAGAAGACCCCGCGTCCGCAGACCGCAAGCGCGGGCGGCAGCACCAGCAGCACCGCGGCGAGCGCGATGAGGAGTCCCACCGCTGACGCGATGCCGAGCCCCCGAGTGCCGGGGATCAGCGCCAGGGCGAGAGTCGAGAGCGCGAGCACGACGGTCAGGTTCGAGGCCACGATCGCCGGTGCGGCGCCGCGCCAGGCAGCGACGAGCGCCCGGCGGTGGTCGGTGTCCCGGGCGAGTTCCTCGCGATAGCGGGAGATCAGCAGAAGCGCGTAGTTCGTGCCCGCGCCGAAGACGAGGACGCTCACGATGCCGGAGTCGAACTGCAGCCCCAGCGCGGTCCCGACAGCTGCGGTGGCCTTGTTCGCGAGCTGGTCGGCGAGAGCGACGACCACCAGCGGGATCAGCCACAGCACCGGCGAGCGATACGTGACGATGAGCAGCAGCGCCACGATTCCGAGCGTCACCATCAACAGTGTGAAGTCGGCGCCGTCGAACGCCGACGCGACATCCACCCCGAAGGCGGGGCCACCGGTGACCTGCACGGACACCCCCTCGATCGGATGCTCCGCGAGGCGGTCGCGCAGGCCGTGCACCACCTCCGCAGCCGCGTCATCATCCGGCAGGACGAGTGTCACCGGGATGACAGCGGCCCTGCCGTCCTCGCTGGCGATCGGCTCGCGCGGAGACACCCCGGTCTCCGACTCGATGTCAGCGGTGAGCGCGGCGATCGCCGCTGTCTCTTCCGATGTCAACCGGGCCCCATCATCGCGGGCGGCGACCACGAGCACGGTCTGCTCGTCGGCATCAGGGAAGTCCGCCGCGAGCGCGGCGGCACGGGAGGATTCCGAATCAGGAGGAGCGACATCGTTCCCCGCGGGGAGAGAGGCCCTCCCCAGCGTTCCGAGAAGAGCGACGAGCGCCAGGGAAGCGATGACGAGGGCAACCCATGCGCCCCGCCGGGACGTGAGCCGGAGGGGAAGGGAGCGCAGTGTGCGAAGCATGCGTCCAGTCCATTCCCCCGAGCTCCTGCGCGGATCGGGCGACGGGCTGACACCCGTCTCCACCATTCGATGGATCCGGATACGCGCATCTGCGGTCTGAGGGGTTTCGCCAGGCCCTCCCTCATCGGGGCGCGGGTGTGTAGCGTCTATCGCAAAGCCGTCGGATGACAGATGACCCCGCGGCGCGGAAAGGGATCGCTCATGCACACACGCACTCTCGGTCAGGGGCTCGAGGTCTCGGCCATCGGCCTCGGCGCGATGGGGATGTCGCAGAGCTACGGCCCCAATCCCGGAAGCCGCGACGACATGATCGCGGTGCTGCGCTCGGCACCGGATCACGGCGTCACGTTCTTCGACACGGCTGAGGTCTACGGCCCGTATGTGAACGAGGAGCTCGTGGGCGAGGCGCTGGAGCCGATCCGCGACGACGTCGTCATCGCCACCAAGTTCGGGTGGCGGATCGAGAACGGCGCGAGCGTGGGCCTGGACAGCAGTCCCGCGCAGATCCGGCGCGTGGCCGAGGCATCGCTCCGGAGCCTGCGCACCGACACCATCGACCTCTTCTACCAGCACCGCGTCGACCCTGCCGTTCCGATCGAGGACGTCGCCGGCACCGTCGCCGACCTTATCCGTGAAGGCAAGGTGCGCCACTTCGGGTTGTCGGAGGCGTCGGCCGACACGATCCGCCGCGCTCATGCCGTACAGCCGGTCACCGCACTGCAGAGCGAGTACTCGCTGTGGACGCGCGATCCGGAAGCGGAGGTCCTGCCCGCGCTCGCCGAGCTGGGCATCGGCTTCGTGCCCTTCAGCCCCCTCGGCAAGGGGTTCCTCACGGGCACCGTCGACACGGCTGCGGACTTCGCGTCCGGCGACATCCGCGCGACGATTCCTCGATTCAGTGCGGAGAACCGCTCGGCCAACCAGACGCTGGTCGACCACGTCGCTCAGCTCGCGACGGCCAAGGGCGCGACACCGGGGCAGATCGCGCTCGCCTGGCTGCTGGCCCGCCAGCCCTGGATCGTGCCGATCCCCGGTACACGTCGCACGAGCCGTATCGCCGAGAATGCGGCAAGCACGACCGTCGCGCTCTCCGCCGACGAAGTCGCCGATCTCTCGAGTCTCGCCACACGCGTCGGGGTCAGCGGCGACCGCTACAACCCGCAGCAGATGTCGTTCGTCGACCGGTGAGCTGAAACGGACTGGATATCCTGAGGCGGATGACCTCCGCCCGCACGTACCCCGCGACGATCGCGGCCTCGGTCGAGCACGAGATCAGCATCCGCAAGTCGCGCTTCCTCACACGCATCGAGCCTGTCGGCTCGGTCGAGGAGGCGGAGGCGGTGATCGCCGGCATCCGCAAACGCGCCTGGGACGCGAACCACAACTGCACCGCCATGGTCACCGGGCTGCTCGGCGATCAGGCCCGGTCCTCGGATGACGGCGAGCCCTCGGGCACGGCGGGTGTGCCGATGCTCGAGGTGCTGCGACGACGCGAACTGACCGACGTCGTCGCGGTGGTCACGCGGTACTTCGGCGGGGTGAAGCTCGGCGCCGGCGGGCTCGTGCGGGCATACTCCTCGGCGGTCTCCGAGACGCTCGACCTCGCCGCCCTCGTGCGGCGGGCGGCGCTCACACAGGTGCGCATCGAGGTGGCGCATGCGGATGCCGGTCGCTACGACAACCTCCTGCGCGACTGGGCCACACACCACGACGCGACACTCGGAGAGCCGCAGTACGCCGCCCTCGCCACTCTCGAGCTGTGGGTGCCCGAGGCGGAGATCGCGCGGCTGACGGATGAGCTTGCCGCAGCCTCCGCCGGAGCGGTCACACCCGTGATCGGCGTCGAGCGCATCGTCGACGTGCCGGACTGAGCCCGACCCGTCGCCGCGGCAGCCGCGGTCGCCGTTCACAACTCAGGAAGAACTGTCGCCCCCGCGACCGGCGACCCCGGAATGACGCGGGTCCGCGCTGCCGATGCCTCGGTTCTTGCGGAGTTATGAACACCCGCCTCCGGCGAACCCACAAGCCACGGCGGATATCCTGGATGCCGCGAACCTGGAAGGAGAGCGATGTTCGACAGTCCGCTCTCCGCCTCGGCGTACGAGATCCTCGGCGTGGAAGCCACGGTCGACGACGCCGAGCTGCGGCGCGCGTATCGGCTTCGCCTCCGGCAGACGCACCCCGACACGGGTGGCGACGCCGCCGTGTTCATCCAGGTGCAGCGCGCCTGGGAGCTGGTCGGCACCCCCGACGACCGCGCGGCCTACGACCGGCGCACCGGCGTGGCCACCGACACCACGTGGAGCGGATGGCGGCCGCCGACCGCGCGCGCCGACACCCGACCCCGCGCCCGCTCCTACGGCCACCCCGGCGGCTGGCGGCGCGAGCGCTACCTGGTGCTCATCCGCGAGTGGGCCGGCCGCGGCGTCGAGGTCCCCGACCCGTACGACCCCGCCCTGGTGCGCTCGGCACCGCGCGAGCTGCGTCGCATGCTGGCTGACGCTCTGGCCGAGGAGTCCACCGCCCGCACGGTCTCGGATCTCGGCATGGGGTTCACGGTGTGGCACGACGTGGATGCGGGCAAGGATGCCGACGACAAGCTCGACCACGTGGTGCTGAGCCCTTCCGGCCTGTACGGAATCATGTCCGAGGACTTCGGCGGCGTCGTGGGCTTCCGTCGCGGCGAGATCACCGGCCCGAGCCTCGGTACGCGCGCCCCGGTCACCGGCACGCTCTCGCGCATGCGCGCCGTGGCCCGCGCCGCCCGCGTGCGCTTCGGCGGCGCGATCATCGTGCTCCCCGACGACGACCTCGCCCAGGCAGTGACCCCGCTCGGCACCAGCCGCGGTGTACCCGTCGTCGTGGTGCGCCGCAGCGCGCTGGCGATGGTGCTGCGCCAGGGCGTTCCCGGCGCGCGGGCCATCGGCGGCAACGAGCTCTTCGACGTGCGCACCCGGCTGCAGCAGACCGTCCGATTCGTCTGACCGTCTCTCGCTTCCCCGGTCGCGGCACCTACGCCTGCGCCACCGCCGCCCCGGACCCGACCCCTGAACCGGGGACAGACGTCAAGGTGAACACCTCCCTATACTCCGAGATGACACCGCCGCCACCGCGACGAAGAGCAACGTCGCTGGCGCCAGCATCCGGGAGAGATCGCATGACGGGCACCCGCAGACTCGTACCGCTCTCGGGTGGCGCACTGATCTCACTGGGCGGGCTGACGATCGCGGCAAGTGTTGCGCTCTACCTCATGTCTTACTTCTGGGCGTTTTTCGCGATCCAGGGATGCGGCTTCTTGCTTCTCCTCGTGGGATCGGGCCTCTCCTTCCGGTGGTTTTCGCAACCACGAACGTGGATACTCCTCGTCGCAGGGAGTAGTGGGTGGTTCATCTGCTGGTCGTGGCCCTTCACTTTCGGGCTGCTGATCCCCATCCCGCTCGTCTTCTGGGCAGCGCTATCCTCGATCGCATACCTGGTCGGCACCTTTTTCGCCGTCGAGAGCGGGAAGGCCTCGCAGTGGGCGGCGCTCAGCGTGCTGACGATCGGTTCCTTCGCCTCCACCATCGTCATGGCTTCAGATCGCCTCTATGCGTCGGACTGGACCTATGTCCCGGTGGGCCTCGGTGCGGCTGCGGCCGGCATCTTCCTCGGTGTGGGATCGCTGCGTTCGCAGCCAACAGCTCTCGCTTCCCCCTAGATGATCGCCGGGATGTGCACCGTCGGATCACCGAGCAGCACCACGGCCTGACGATCCCATGCGGTCAGTCGCAGTCGCACCATGCCGCGCGCCGCCGCATCCGGATCGGCGGTGCCTGGGTCGTCGTACTTCGCCGCCTGATCAGCCCAGTCGCGCAGGATGGGCCCGATCCCGGCGTAGTAGTCGGCGAGGATCAGCCCGAGCGGTCGCCCCGAATGGAGGTGATCGGTCAGCCCCGCCACGATGTCGTGCGTGAATCGCTGCTTCGTCGCAGGGTCCCGCAGCGTGACGTCGAAGGTCGGCTCGACGTGGGCGAGCACGCCCCGCACCGGCTTCTCCCTGGCCAGCAGCTGCGCCGGGCCGGGAGCGACGATCGATCCTTGCAGCGCCACCGCGTCCACGATCGACCGCGCCATCGTCCCCTCCTCGAGCAGGTCGCTGTAGCTGCTCTGCCCGTCCGCACCGGCCGAGCAGCAGGCCTGCGAGAACCAGACCGCGCCGGACGGCATCTCGGCCACCAGGTCGTCGATCGGGAGCGTGTTCTTGTCGCGATCCACAGGCAGCCCGAGGGTGCGGGTCATCTCGGCCTGATCGAGCGGCGTGGCGCCGTGGCTCGAAGTCACGACCAGCGTCGGGCGGGCGCGCAAGGCCTTCAGCAACAGGTCGCCGGTGGCGTCGGCATCCTTCAGGCTCTGCACCTTCATGCGCGGGTCGGTGAGATCCGCGACCAGCGGCTCGGCGAGGGCTGTCTTCATGAGCCGGGTGATGTCGCGGGATCCGTGGTCGACCGCCCAGACCGCCGCCGTTCCACCGGCAGGTGGCGCCGCATCCCATCCGTCAGGTCCATCCAGCATCGCGTCGACGTAGCGCGCGAAGTCGTCTCCGGCGAACGGCAGGCGCCCGACCGCGTGGCGCAGCGCGAAGGCGTACTGCACCTCCCACGGGATCGCCGAGGGAGGAGCCGCGATCAGCACGTAACGCGGCAGCCTCTCGATCCCGGTCCCGAACGACGTGAGGCCGATCCGCAGATCGCTCGCACGTCCGTCCGGGTAGTAGCGCCGCACCCTGGTGGCGCCGTGCGCGGGTCGCCAGCGCAGCACGACCGTGTTCTTCCTGGCAGAGAGCAGGCGACGCAGCGAGGGGGCGAGGTCGGCGCCGGTCACCTTCGCCTTCGTCCACTCGCCGGCATCGTCATCCGGAACGAGGATGCCGTAGCCGACGTCCTCATGCGCCCACTGCGTCGGGTCCGCCGGTGCCTCCAGATCGAGCGGTTCCTGCGCCCCTCCGAGCGGCGCCGCCCCCCACGCGAGTCCCCCCTCGGCGATGCGCCCGCTCGCACGCTTCCCCGCCCACGCATCGATCTGGATGCTGCGCGGGAGAGCCACGTGGGAGGTCATGCCTCCACCTCGCTGAGCGCCTTCCGCAGTCGCGTGATCTCCTTCGTCACGGTCACGATGATCTCCTTCGGCGTCGACCGCGGATCCAGGGTCTTCGCGAACAGCTCGTACTCCGCCAGCCGATCCCGCAGGGCCGCGCGCTCTCGCGCGTGCGAGTCGACTGCCGCCGGCGTGTACACGAGCAGGTGTTCCTGCAGCACGTACAGCACCGGATCCGACCAGCCGTCCTCGCGAGCAGGAGCACCCCCTGCAGCAGCCAGGCGCGGCGCGGTCAACGCCGGCGCCCACTCGATCCGGTGATGCGAAGAGCCGTCGGCGGCCGCCGCGGCGGCGACCATGGCCAGCAGCTCCGGATACACCCGCGCGCAGAACGCATCGGTCGCCGAGAGGTCGACGACGCGGCGCATGCCGATGACGGCGGGAACGCCGCTGTTGACGAGCTCGTGCGCGATCGAGGGTGCGGCCGCGGCGTTCGCGGTCTCGCACGCCGCCAGCACGACGAGCCAGGGGTCCTCGCTCTTCAGCGCTGCCGCCACCATGTCGACCGACACCGCGACCCTGCCCGTCTTCGCCCGTGACAGGAAGTCCCTGCGGGTGGCGAACGAGAGCCCCATGACACCGGGCGCTGCATAGCCGCCGTGGCACAGCACATGGAGCAGGTGAGGTCGGGCGGCCGCGATCTGCCGAACGACCGCGACCGGATCGGTGGCGATCGTCTCGACCGTGATCCCCGGATCGGCGAGCTCCTTCACACGCGCAGCGACCGCCGGATCGCCGGTGATCACATGCACGCCCACCTGCAGCCCCTGAACGCGCGCCGCGACGATCGCGGTCGCGAGCGCATCGAGCTGCGGCACGCCGTCACGCTCGGCGGCCGAGAGCACCGCGACGATGCGGAACGGTGGCTCGAAGGTCCGCTGACCGACCTCGTGCACACGGCGGGCGACGCGCGCGATCGGCCAGCGTGCGTCGAGAGCGACGAAGCCGCGCGGTTCGACGTACAACTGCTCCCACGGCAGCGCGTCGGCGGCCGGCGACGCGAGGCGGAAGTAGATGGTCGAGGGCTCGGTGTCGGCATCCACTCCGAGGGCCTGATCGATCGCCTGCTTCGTCGGACGGTGCCGGCCGAGCAGCCGGGCCAGTTCCTCACCCCTCGCCTTCGCGTCGGCTCCCTGCAGTGGCTTGATGACCACTCGTCTGGGCACATCCATGTCTTCGATCTCCACCGACGATTTGAACAACGAGACCATCGCCGAGGCCTTGTCCACCGGGTTGAACGCGACGATCATGCCCATCAGGTGCCTCCGAGGTGCCGCTGCACCAGGCTCTGGATGTCGGCGAGCGCCTGGCCGGTCGCAGTCTCGTGCGTCTGCGCGGCCGGGGTCTCCTCCGACGATGCGCGGGAGATCATCTCAGCCTGACGCGTCTCGATGAACCGCGATGCCGACGCCGCCCAGCGCGGCACCTCCACGAGCTCCTCGTAGGATCCGGACCCTGCCAGTTCCGGGAGCGAGGTCGAGGGCGGCGGAAGGGGCGGTGGCATCCGGGAGGCGGATGCCGCCGGCACCCCAGGAAGCAGGATCGCCCGCAGCAGCGGCGCCTCCGCCCCGGCCTGGTCGGGCTCAGCAGTCGGTGCGTCCAGCGCATCGACGATCGCCTCAGGTTGCAGGTAACCGAACCACGACGGATCGCTGGGCAGCTGCCGCTCCTCCCTGCTCGCAAGGAACGAATGGATGTCGGCGAGCGCCGTGGCGTCGGGGTCCTGACGGATCGAGCTGAACAGGGTCGGCCCCGGCCGCAGCTGCCCGAGGCGGTCGGCCACCATCCGCGCGCCCACGTCGACACGACGCGGCTCCGGGGAGGCGACCGACACAGTCGAGGCCCCGAGCATGTCGGCCAGGAACCAGAGGTCGTCCGCATCGACGGAACCGCGGAGGTCGACCGCATCCGGTCCCGGATGCCCCGCAACGGCGAGCATCGAGCGCTCGGCGCTGGCGATCCCGACCGCGGCCACGTGCACCGCCGAGACGGCGCGGTCGGCGAGCTCTCCGGTGATCCACTCCATCCAGAGCAACCGAGGATCCTCATCCGACTCGAGGGAACGCAGGCCCGGCACCGAGCGCGGACCCCGCGTGATGCGCACGGCCGTCGTCGGCGCATGTGCCGGATCATGGAGTGTGACGGATGCCGGCAGCCGCTCGTCCCGCAGAAGTACAGCGGCGCTCGCATCCGGGAAGAGCTCGATCGCGACGCCGGGGATGCGCTCGTCGAGAGCCTGCGCCAGCGCCCGCGCGTGCGCAGCACCCCACCGTGCACGCGGCGGCTGGGTCACGATCACCGCGATGCGATGCATCCGCCCCAGCCGCACCGACACCGGCAGATGGTCAGGAACACGGATGACGGGGATGCGGATGCGTTCACCCAGCTGCTCCCAGGGCGCTGCGCCGAGGTAACCGTAGGGCGGTTCGAGACGCAGCCACAGCGCCGATTCGGCCCGCAGCTCCGCCCCCATCGTGTCCTCCACCGCGCGGCTCAGCGCCGACGGCATCCGCAGGCGCCCCTGCACGTCGGCCGAGACATCCAGGCCGAAGTCCTCCAGGCGATCTGTGCGCTCCCAGAAGGTCTGCTCCTGCCCATCGATGAACCCGGCGAGCCGCGACCGCACCTGCGGGGTACGCTCGCTCAGGTCGAGTGCGACGTGGAGTGCCGCGAGCTTCCATTTCCACATGATCTGGTCGGCCACGGCTGTTGCCTCATCTCGCGGTAAGCGTGTGCAGCAGCCACCAGGTGATCGGCTTGTTCACGTCGCCGTGGCCGCCGATGGCTTTCTCCCCGTCGACCACGCCTCCCCCGTCGACCGCCACGATCCCGCCGTCGAGCTCATACCGTTCCCCTGCGGCGAGCGCGGGCCTCGTGGCGAACGCGACCCCCTTCGGCCCGTAGCCGCCGAGCGCACCGTAGGTGTCGGTATCGCCGATGGCCGCCGCGTTGAACTCACCCAGGTTGTCGCCGCGGACGAAGAGGTGGAACACCTCGTGCAGGGGAAAGTCGTGGCGTGAGAAGGTGTGCATGATCGGACGCTCGACCCGCTCCGGCACGTTCGCGTATCCCCCCTTCCGGCCGGTCTCGGCCACCTTCTTCGCGAAGCACCAGCGGTTCACGGCGGGCTGCAGCAGGAGAAGCGAATGCACGGATCTGCTGAGCTTCGTCCGAGCGATCGCGGAGAGCAGCACCCGGGCGCCGTAGGAATGGCCGATGAGGTGCAACCGCGCCGTGCTCTCGAGCAGGTCGGCCAGCACAGGCCCGACGCCGTGTCTGCCGACCAGGCCGGCGCGGGACTTGATCTTCCACACGCTCGCCAAGCGGAGGATCGTGCGTGGGTCGAAGCCACCCCCGGCGATCACGAATCGCTCCCCATCGCTGTCGGGTGCGTTCTCGTCGATGACCCCGGCGATGCCGTCATCGTCATACGGTTCGACGTTGCCGTCGAGCGCTGCCCACGCCATCAGGATCTGATTCAGATCGGGCGGTCCCATCGATGTCTCGTCCCGATCCTTCCAGAGACCGGACACGAGACCCGCCGCCTGACGAGCCTCGCTCTCATCGAGCAGCTCGACACCGTCGAGGAGCTCCGTCAGCGCGGCGCGGTTCTCGGCAGGGAGCGAGTCGCCGACCTCGTCGAGGAGTACCTCGATACTCCCCTCAGCCATATCGTCGGCCCCCTCGGTCGCCGCGATCACGGGCCCTTCCTCAGACTGCTTCACGAACCATGTCGATGGCCAGATGATGCCGATCAGCACGGGGCGGTAGTCATCGGGCACCGGGATCCCGAGCTCCTCGCGCTGAGCGATGTAGCCCTGGATGAACTTCGTGTACTCCCTCTTCGCATCGGCGAACACGTTGTTCCAGCCGTGCGAGAACACGTACACGTCGGTCGCACTCCGCGCGCGCTCGACAGCCATCGCCGCGGTCTGTCGACTGAGCAACGTGCCGTCCTTGCTGAACCGCAGCAGAAACAGGTCGACGTTGCTGCCATCAGGCAGCTCGATCTGGACAGGACCGATCATGGCAATCCCCGTTTCTGAGGCGCGTGACCCCAGCGTCACACCCCAATGCGACAAGTGTCGACCCTCTGGGGGCCGCTGTCCAGACCATGTTTTGGGCGCACGAGAAGCAGCACGTCGACGGGCACCCGCGATGGGGGTTGACGTCCCCCAGGATGCCCAGTCCCCTACACCTGGGGGACCTCGGCAACCCCATTGACTTCCGCTATCAAACCGGTTTACGCTCGCTGCCGTACCCCCGCTCTGAACGGGGTCTTTCCACGAGGAGGTGGCATGAGCCGCACGACGATCGCCGATGTCGCTCGCGAGGCCGGCGTGACCAAGGCCACGGTCTCGCACGCGCTGAGCGGCAATCGCCCCATCTCGGAAGAGACAAGGGCGAAGGTGCTGGCTGCGGCCGCGAAGCTGAACTGGGTGCCGAGTCAGAGCGCCAGAGCCCTCGCCACCCGCCGTGCCAACGCGGTCGCCGTCGTACTCGCTCGAGATCCCGAGGTCATCGCCAACGACTCGTTCTTCCCCGCCTTCATCGCCGGGGTCGAGTCGGTGCTGTCCGAGACCGAGACCGCGCTGATCCTGCAGGTCGTGCCCGACAGGGATGCCGAGGAGCGCGCCTACCGCGCACTCACCCATGGCCGCGCCGACGGTGCCCTGCTGCTCGACCTGCGCGACGACGACTGGCGCGTGCCGTTCCTCGACGATCTCGCTCTTCCGACCGTGCTGGTCGGTGCATACGAGCAGCCCACCGCGTTCTCGTGCGTCCGCACCGATGACGCCGCGCCGGTCCGCGAGATCATCGCGCACCTGCGTGCCGCGGGCCATGAACGAATCGCCCACGTCTCCGGCCCCCTCGACTACGTGCACTCCCGCGCACGCGCCGACGCCTACATCGACACGATCGGCGACGACACTCTGCTGCGCGAGGGCGACTTCACTGCCGCCAGCGGTCGCGCCCTCACCGAGGAGCTGCTCGCCCTCCCCCAGCGTCCGACCGCCATCGTCTACTCGAACGACACCATGGCGATCGCCGGCCTCTCGTTCGCCCGCTCGCAGGGCCTCGTCATCCCCGACGACCTCGCGATCTCCGGATTCGACGACGATCACCTGTCGGCGCATCTGTCCCCGGCGCTCACCAGCGTCTCATCCGACCCCGCGGCCCGAGGCCGCGCCGCCGCCCGCCTGCTGCGGGCAGACATCCTCGGAGCGCACCCGCGCACCGAGATCGTCGACTGCAACGTCGTGCACTTCCGCGAGAGCACGGCCGCACCGTCGGCCGCATCACCCACTGTGTCGAGGAGGACACCATGAAGAAGATCCGTGCAGCCGCGCTCATCGGCGCCGTCGCGCTCGTCGCCACCGGATGCTCCGCCGGAGGCGGTGGAGAAGGTGACACCGGTGCCGCCGAAGGCACCGGCCCCATCAACGTCTGGCTCTCCAACAACGAGCAGGAGGTCGCCTGGGGCACCGCCGTCGTCGAGGCGTGGAACGCCGAGCACCCCGACGAGAAGGTGACCGCGCAGGAGATCCCCGCCGGCTCCTCATCGGAGGAGGCCATCACCGCCGCCATCACCGCCGGCACCGCACCGTGCCTGGTCTACAACGTGGCTCCGGCCGCCGTCTCCGGCTGGGTCAAGCAGGGCGGGCTCGTCGACCTCAGCACCTTCGAGGGCGGCAGCGACTACATCACCGAACGCAGCGGCTCGGTCGACGCCTACGCGACAGACAAGAGCTTCTACCAGCTGCCGTGGAAGTCGAACCCCGTCATGGTCATGTACAACAAGGCCCTGTTCGAGGCGGCGGGCATCGACCCCGAAGACCCGCAGATGAACACCTACGACGCGTTCCTCGAGGGCTCCCGCGCCATCGTCGAGTCCGGCGTGCAGAGCGCGATCTGGCCGGCACCGACCAGCGAGTTCTACCAGCCCTGGTTCGACTTCTACCCGCTCTACCTGGCCGAGACCGACGGCACCATGCTCGTGGAAGATGGAAAGTCGACGTTCGACTCGGATGCCGGCCGCGAGGTCGCCGAGTTCTGGAAGACGTTCTACGACGAGAAGCTCGCGCCGAACGAAGCATCGACGGACGACGCGATGTCGGCCGGCACCACTGCCATGCAGCTCGCCGGCCCCTGGGCGATCCCGTCGTACGCCGACACGGTCGACGTCGGCTTCATGCCGGTGCCGACGAGTGACGGCCGCGAGAACCCGATCACGTTCGCGGACTCCAAGAGCGTCTCGATGTTCACGGCCTGCGAGAACCAGGCCACGGCGTGGGAGTTCCTGCAGTTCTCGACGAGCGTCGAGAGCGACGGCGAACTGCTCGAGCAGACCGGACAGATGCCGATGCGCACCGACCTGACCGAGACCTACGGCGACTACTTCGACGCGAACCCGAACTACGTCGCGTTCGCGGAGCAGGCCGAGGCGACCGCCGATGTGCCCAGCATCCCCAACTCGGTCGAAGCCTGGCAGGCCTTCCGCGACGAGTACTCCGCCGCGGTGATCTTCGGCAAGAACTCGATCGACGACTTCCTCGCGAACGCGGCGGAGAAGATCGACAAGCTCGTCGCCGAGTGACGCCGTGACCGACAACCGGCGGTTGCGCACCCGATGGCTGGGTGCGCAACCGATCGGCGGCCTCTTCACGCTGCCGTACTTCGTGTTCGTGATCGCGATCTTCGCCTACCCGCTCGCGTTCGCGGTCTACATCGCCTTCCACGACTACTTCTTCACGGCACCCAACGTCGAGGTCGACCGCCCATTCGTGGGCTTCGACAACTTCGTCACGGTGCTCACGGACCCGCGGGTGCTGGACGCGTTCCGCAACACCCTCGTGTTCCTCGTGATCAACGTGCCGCTCACCGCGGTGCTGTCTCTCGTGCTCGCCGCCGCGCTGAACACCGGCATCCGCTGGGTCGCCGCGTACCGCGTGGCGTTCTACGTGCCGTACCTGACTGCGAGCGTCTCGCTCGTGGGCGTGTGGATGCTGCTGTTCTCGGGCAACGGCCTGATCAACACCGTTCTCGGTCCACTGGCTCCCGACCCCTCGTGGCTCGTGAACAGCGGACTGGCGATGCCGATGATCGCGCTGTACGTGACCTGGAAGCAGCTGGGGTTCTACATCCTGCTGTACCTGGCCGCGCTGCAGAACGTGCCCAAGGAGCTCTACGAGTCGGCCGAGACCGACGGCGCAGGCGCCCTCAAGCGCTTCCTGCACGTCACCATCCCCGGGGTGCGCAACGCGACCACGCTCGTGCTGATCCTCTCGATCATCACCGGAGCCAATCTCTTCACCGAGCCGTACCTGCTCACCAACGGCGGCGGCCCCGATGGCGCCTCCTCCACCCCGGTGCTGCTCATCTACCAGCTGGGCATCCAGCAGCAGAACCCCGACACGGCCGCGGCGATCGGCATGATCCTCGTGATCCTGGTCGGGATGCTGTCGCTGGCCGCCAACCGCGCAACCAGGGAGCGATGATGAAACGCCGACGTTCACTGCCCCGCATCCTGAGCATCATCCTGCTCACGGTCGCGGCGATCGGGTTCGCCTTCCCGTTCTACTTCATGCTGGTCGGAGCGTTCCAGGAGAACCCGACGAACTCGCCGAGCGAACTGCTGCCCACCGGCGGCTGGACGGTCGACAACTTCATCGCGATCGATTCGCGCATCGACCTGATGGGCTCGCTGCTCAACTCGCTGATCTTCACGGCGGGCGTCCTGCTGGGCACGGTCGTGTTCGGACTGCTGGCCGGCTATGCGATCGCCCGCCTCGACTTCCGCGGACGCGGCGTGGTGTGGGTGCTCATGCTGCTCGTGCAGATGGTGCCGTTCCAGCTGCTGATGATCCCGCTCTACGTGCAGATCACCCGCAACTACGGCCTGGGCGACTCGTACATGGGCATGATCCTGCCGTTCCTGATCAACACGACGGCGGTGTTCATCTTCGTGCAGTTCTTCAAGGCCCTGCCCGTGGAGATCTTCGAGGCCGCCCGCATCGACGGGGCGGGCGAGATCCGTCTGCTCACCTCGGTGGCCATCCCGCTGATCCGTCCCGTGCTGGTGACGGTGGTGCTGGTCACCTTCATCGGCCCCTGGAACGAGTTCCTGTGGCCGTTCCTGATCACGAAGGATGCGACGCTGCAACCGCTCGCCGTCTCCCTCGCGAACTACATCTCCAACGTCGCGCAGTCCACCGCGAACCCCAACGGGGCGATCCTCGCGGGTGCCACAGCGCTCGCGTTCCCCGTCGTCATCCTGTTCGTCGTCTTCCAGCGCTTCTTCACCGCCACCGACCTCGGCGCGGCCGTCAAAGGCTGATCGCACACCGTCTAGCCAGAAAGGGCATCCATGTTCACCGGAGCATCCTTCCCCCTCGGACCGTTCACGCCCCACGAGGGCAACCCGATCCTGCGCCCCCGTGGCGCGAGCTGGGAGTCCGCGAACCTCTACAACCCCGCCGCGATCGTCGACGGCGACGAGGTCGTGCTCCTCTTCCGCGCCCACGCGGAGGACATCATCTCGCACATCGGCATCGCCCGATCGCGGGACGGCGTCACCTTCACCCGCGAGGATGCACCGATCCTCTCCCCCTCGGAGGACTACGAGCGGTTCGGCTGCGAAGACCCGCGCATCGCCCTGATCGACGGCACCTACTACCTCACCTACACGGGCTGGGACCGCCGCAGCGCACAGCTGTGCCTGGCCACCTCGACCGACCTGCGCACCTGGACCAAGCACGGTCCGCTGTTCGACGACTTCGACACGTTCAAGACCATGGATCCGCGCGGGTTCAACTGGTCGAAGGCCGGGGTCATCGTGCCGCAGCAGATGCACGGCAAATGGTGGATGTACTTCGGAGAGGGCGCGATCTACTGGGCCACCAGCGACGACCTCATCCACTGGACGCCGGGCACCCCCGACACCGAGCCGATGTACACACCGACGCAGGGCACCTGGGACGAGGCCCTGGTCGAGATCGGCACCTCACCCGTCGTGACCGACAACGGGCTCCTGCTCTTCCTCACCAACGGCGCCACCCGCGTGGTGCACGACGACGGCACCGTAGACGTCGACTACCGCTGCGGACAGATCGCGATCGATCCGGATGAGCCCACCAGGGTGATCGCCCGGATGCAGGAGCCGTGGCTGCGCCCGCAGAGCTTCGAGGACATGCACGGTCTGGTCTCCAACGTGACCTTCGTGGAGGGTCTCGTGAAGTTCCAGGACAAGTGGTTCGCGTACTACGGGCAGTCCGACACGACCCTGGCCGTCGCCATCCACGATCCGGCCGAGCCGTGGGGTCGCGCGCTGCGCGAGTCCGGTTCCTCCGGCGACTGACCCCGGCCCGACGGATCACGGAGGCTTGGACGGTTCGCGGAGGAATCACCGTGCTCTCCTCCGTGATCCGTCATCCGTTCCGCGATCCGTCGCGTCGACACCCACCCACCCCACCCCCACATCCACCTCTGATCCACCGACCGCACGAAGAAGTGACGACATGGACACCTCACGACGCTCATTCCTGACCATCGCGGCGACGGCATCCGCCCTCGCCCTCCTCCCCGTCGACGCCGCCGTCGGCGCGACGACCGCCGCCCCCGGCGTGCCCGGTGCACTGCCTCTCGAGGCATCCCGGCGCGCTCGTCTGACGAACCTCGCGCACCTGCGCTTCCTCCTGACGGAGGTGCCCGTCGCGCCGAGCGACACGCACACGACGTTCGGCATCGACACCCGGCCGACCGTGCGCGCACCCTGGACCTACGCAGACACGGATGGGGCCGGCGGCTTCCGTCCCGTCGGCGGCGGCACCCGCGATGCGGTGACCGGGTACTGGACCCAGGGCGCCTACAACGCCGATGACATCGCCCGTGCGGCGATCGTGTTCCTGCGCGACTGGAAGGCGAGCGGCGAGACGCAGAGCCGCGATGAGGCGCGCGACGTGCTGCGTTCGCTCGCGTTCCTGCAGACCACGACCGGTCCGAACGCCGGACGCGTCGTCCTGTGGCAGCAGGAAGACGGCACCCTGAACCCGAGCGCGATCCCCGTCGAGCTGCCCGACCCCTCCGACTCCGCCGAGTCGTACTGGCTCGCCCGCAGCGTGTGGGCGTTCGGCGAAGGGTATGCCGCATTCCGGCGCGAGGATGCCGAGTTCGCGAAGTTCCTGCTCACCCGCCTGCACCTGTGCCTCGACGCCCTCGGCAAGGAATCGCTCTCGCGAGCGGGTCAGTGGGTGCGCAGCGACGGCCGGAAGCTCCCCGCCTGGCTGATCGCCGGAGGAGCGGATGCCACGGCTGAGGCCATGCTCGGCCTGGCCGCTGCGGCAGAAGCCGGTGACTCCCGCAGTCGTGGTGCGCTGCAGACCTACGGCGAGGGTGTGGCCGCGATGGCCACGGATCCTTCGAAGGGCTGGCCGTTCGGCGCCGTGCTGCCGTGGACCGGTTCGCTCGGCTTCTGGCACGCATGGGGCGCAGCCGCGCCGGAGGCCCTCGCCCGCGCCGGCTCGCTGCTGCGCCGCCGCGACTGGACCGCCTCCGCGATCGCCGATGCCGGACGCTTCACGCCGCAGGTGCTCGCCTCTGGTGGTCCGCACAACGCGTGGGCTCCGCTGCCTGCCGAGGCGCAGATCGCCTACGGCGCGCACGGCCGCGTGGCCGGAGCACTGCAGGCCGCCGCCGTGGGTGGCGAAGGTCTGCGCGCGCTGGCGGGTCTCGCCGCCGGCTGGTTCTTCGGCGCGAACACCGCGGGCGTCCCCGTGTACGACCCGGCGACCGGCGTCACCTTCGACGGCGTCGAGACCGACGGACGCGTGAACCGGAACTCCGGCGCGGAGTCCACGATCCACGGACTCCTCACGATGCTGCTGCTCGACGCCCACCGCGACGTCGCCGACATCGCGACCTCGATCACCGGACTCCAGTCGTTCTCGGGACTGCGGGTGATCGATGCCGAGACCGCGCGCCGATCGACCGGTGCCGTGGTCGAGACCCCGGCGGGTGGCGCCTGGACCGGCGAGGGCAACCTCTCCGGCGGCGCATACGTGCGTCTGGCGAAGGGCGAGTGGGTCGAGTTCGACGTCACCGAAGCCGGTGGCATTCTGCACGGACTCATCTGGCGTCAGGCCGCGGATGCCGGAGACGCGGTGTGGGAAGTGTTCCGCGGCCGCCGCAAGGTCTGGAGCACGAAGACCCCGGCCGGCGGCACGGGCGATCGAGGATTGACCGAGGCTGACGGGATGCTGGCGCCCCAGTTGCTCGGCGGCGACCTGCCGGATTCCGCGGTGACCGTGCGCTGCACGAGCCGGGGCGACGTGCGGCTCGATGCACTCGTCATCCAGCCCCGCATCGTGAACGCGGTGTACACGACCACGGCGGGAACGGCGGTGCTCTATGCCAACGGCACGCGAGCCGAACAGCGGGTTCCGGCACTCGGCCGCGGGAACGGTCGGGCCTACGACGCCGACGGTTCCCCGCGGGGCCAGGCCGTGCAGGGCGGCAAGGTGCGGGTGCGCGGAACGGGCTTCACGATCACCCGGGGCTGAGGCCGGTCACGACGACGGGCTCACGGCGCGATCACCAGGTCGTCGATGAGCCCGTCGCGCAGCGTGAAGCGGTACCGGAGTTCGACGATGCCCCCGGGGAAGTCTCCCTCCAAGCGGGCGACGACGACCCATCGGTCGGCACCCTCGTGACGCTGCCCGATGAAGGTCGTCGTGTAGGTGAACTCCGATGCGACGGTGGTGAGCCATGCGCGGATGGCGTCACTTCCCCGATAGTCGATGCCGTCGTCACGGACGTGCGCCTCGGAGCCGAAGACCTCGATCGCGGACGCACGCCGGAGGCGATCGTCCTGTGCGCTCAGATAGCCGGCGATGGCCGACGGGAGCTCGGCGAGCTGGAACGGGCTGAGGTCGTGGGATTCGGTCATGGTGTTCTCCTTCTTCTGGGTGATGGTTCGGCTGGGGAGGATGGTTCGGATGAGTCGGTTCAGACGGTCTTGATGGTTCCGCCGTCCACGACGAGCTCGGTCCCGACGATCGACGCCGCAGCATCCGAGACCAGGAACCCGACCGCCTCGGCGATCTCATCGGGGTCGGCGAAGCGTCCGAGGGGCACTCCGCCCAGCAGGTCGAAGATCTTCTGCTCGCCTTCTTCCGGCGAGAGGCCCTCCGCCTGAGCCAGCCGCAGTGCGAGAGCGGACTTGCTCTCGTTCTCGATGCCGCCCGGCGAGACCATGTTGACGCGCACTCCACGCGGAGCGAGTTCGTTCGCGAGTCCCTTGCTGTACGTGCGAAGCGCCGCCTTGGCTGCGGCATACGCGAGCGTGCCGTCGTGGATCGGCATCCGCGCCTGGATCGAACCCACATGCACGATCGCTCCCCGGTCTGTGGCTGCGCTCAATGCGGGGACCAGCGCACGGTCGATACGGACCGCCGTGAGGAGGTTGATCTCGAGCTCCCTCTGCCAGTCCGCATCCGTCAGCGCGGCATGACCTCCGGCGGGCGCGCTGGAGCCACCGACGACGTGCACGAGAATGTCCAGTCCGCCGGCCTCGGCGACAGCGTCGGCGAGGAGGCCAGGTGCCTCCGCTGCGGTGGCGTCGAGGAGGAGGAGACGAGCAGGCAGTGCTGTCGGAGGCGCCGAGCGCCCCGCTGCCCAGACGTCCGCACCGGCAGCGGCGAGCCGTCGCACGACGGCAGCGCCGAGCCCGCGAGTGCCGCCGACGACGAGGGCGCGGGAGCCGACGAGTGCGAGGGCGGGAGGGTAACCGGCCCCTGGGTCCGGTCGTGAAGGGGGTGTGTTCTCCTGCATGCCTCCACACTGAGCCTTCCCCTCGGGGGAAGGTCAAGCGGTGACGGCATCCGTCATCGGAACACGCGGAAGATCGGCCATCCGATGTCGATGACGCAGTGCTGATCGATGCCGGGGAAGCCCTGGATGTAGGTCTCACGCACGGGAGCATCGATGCGGAGTTCGTGCCGCGCGACGTGCGCGCCCAGCGCCGCGTAGACCTGAGGGACCAGCGCGTCGGACCCTTCGTGCCGTGCGACCGCGAGTTCGACGGCCGGAAGGACCAGCACCTCTGCACCGGAGCGGAGGGCGTGCTCATCGAAGCCGTTCTGGATCGCGAAGTACAGGGTCGCGGTTCCTCGGCCGTCGACGAGCAGGTCATCCGGCCATACGCCGCCGAACGAACCGATCGCGTCAGGGTCGGCGCTGTCGGCGATGCCCTGCAGTGTCGACACGGATCGGCGGAACCACGTGCCGAGGTCGCGCAGGTCGATGCACTCGCGGATCGCCACCACACGGGTCTCCGCGACGCTGCGATGGACGATCTCCGGTTGAGGACGAGGCCGCTCCAGCATCGCTCTCAGGCTCTCGACGGCCGCTCTGGTCTCTTCGAGCTTGTCCTCCATCCGCGCGAGATGATCCGAGATCAGCTCGGCGCGCAGCTCGACGTCGGGCGTCGAGACCACCTCGCGGATCACCTCGACCGGCACATCTAGGGTGCGCAGGGTGCGCACCGTCTGAGCATCCGGGATCTGTTCCGGGGTGTACAGCCGGTAGCCGTTGTGGTCGTCGACATGGGCAGGCACGAGCACACCGTTGCGGTGATAGAAGCGGAGCGCCTTGGCGGTCAGGCGCACGGCTCGCGAGAAGTCGCCGATCGTCATCAGGGAAGCCACAGTCACGATTATGTCGTCCGTGGAAGGTGCCGGGCCCGGACGGATCGCGGAGGTCGTGACGGATCGCGGAGAGATCGCCGCAGATTCTTCCGCGATCCGTCATCCTCTCCGTGATTCGTCACCGGATCCCGGGCCGGATGACGGGAAGGATGACGGCGGATGACACGCCCACCGGCATCCTTCTTTTGAATCACTCAAAACAACAGGTAGGGTCGAGGCATGGAGACAGAACTCGACTCGGCGCTTCGCGGCGCCGGGCTGCGCGCGACCGCGGGCCGCGTCGCCGTGCTCGAGGCGCTGACCTCCATGGCCCATACGGATGCGGAGCGGCTCTACCGCGCCGTGTCCGAAGTGCTGCCGACCACGTCGATCCAGTCGGTGCACAACATCCTCGCGGACCTGACGACGGCGGGACTCATCCGCCGGATCGAACCGGCAGGCTCCGCAGCCCTCTATGAGCGGCGCATCGGCGACAACCACCACCACGTCGTCTGCACCTCCTGCGGTGCGGTCGGCGATGTGGACTGCGTGGTCGGCGATGCACCGTGCCTCACGCCGTCCTCGGCCGGGGGTTTCACCGTCCAGACAGCCGAAGTCACCTTCTGGGGCCTCTGCCCCAGCTGCCAGAACGCCGCGCAGTAGTCCGACGCGCCCGCCCCATCTCGTCATCCACGAGACAGGGATGCTCGTCGCGCCTGCGCGCAGAAGGAGAAGAACATGACGAATCCTGCCACCAACCAGCCCGCCACCACGACGCAGACCGGCACCCCGGTCGCCAGCGACGCGCACTCGCTCACCGTCGGGGCCGACGGTCCCACCGTGCTCCACGACCGCTACCTGGTCGAGAAGCTCGCCTCGTTCAACCGCGAGCGCGTGCCGGAGCGCAACCCGCACGCCAAGGGCGGCGGCGCGTTCGGAGAGTTCGTCGTGACCGAAGACGTCTCGGCCTACACCCGGGCCGCGGCGTTCCAGCCCGGCGCCACCAGCGAGACGCTGCTGCGGTTCTCGTCGGTCGCCGGCGAGCAGGGCTCCCCCGACACCTGGCGTGATGTGCGCGGCTTCGCCCTGCGCTTCTACACGTCGGAGGGAAACCTCGACATCGTCGGCAACAACACCCCGACGTTCTTCCTGCGCGACGCGATGAAGTTCCCCGACTTCATCCACTCGCAGAAGCGCCTCGGCGACTCGGGTCTGCGCGACGCCGACATGCAGTGGGACTTCTGGACCCTCTCGCCCGAGACCGCCCACCAGGTGACGTACCTCATGGGCGACCGCGGCCTGCCCCGCAGCTGGCGCCACATGAACGGCTACGGCTCGCACACGTATCAGTGGATCAACGCCGAGGGTGAGCGCTTCTGGGTGCAGTACCACTTCCTCTCGAAGCAGGGCGTGGAGGAGATGGGTGCCGACGAGGCGCAGCAGCTCGCCGGATCGGATGCCGACTACTACCGCCGCGACCTGTTCGATGCGATCGACCGCGGCGAGCACCCCTCGTGGGACGTGTACGTGCAGGTCATGCCGTACGACGAGGCGAAGGACTACCGGTTCAACCCGTTCGACCTCACCAAGACCTGGTCGAAGAAGGACTACCCGCGCATCAAGGTGGGTACGTTCACGTTGAACCGCAACCCGCAGAACTTCTTCGCCGAGATCGAGCAGGCCGCGTTCTCGCCCGGGAACCAGGTGCCCGGCACCGGCATCTCCCCCGACAAGATGCTCATGGCGCGCGTGTTCGCGTACTCCGACGCCCAGCGCTACCGGATCGGTGCGAACTACAACCAGCTGCCCGTGAACCAGGCGCACGCCGCCGAGACGCGCAACTACATGCACGAGGGTCAGATGCAGTACCGGCACAACGACGCCGCGCACCGCGTCTACACGCCGCACTCCTTCGGGGCGGCCGGCGGCCCGGTGGCCGACCCGGTCGCGGGGGTCGAGGCGAGCTGGGAGTCCGACGGCGAGCTGATGCGCGCGGCCGCGACCCTCCACCTCGACGACGATGACTTCGGTCAGGCGGGCACGCTCTACCGCACGGTCTTCGACGACGCGCAGCGGGCCCGGTTCCTCGAGACCCTCACCGGCCAGGGGCGCTCGATCACGATCGACGTCATCCGCGAGCGCTTCTTCCAGTACTGGACGAACGTGGATGCCGCTCTCGGCGAGGCCCTGCGCGCGCAGGTCTGAGTCGAGGCTCGATCAGCCTCACGGCTGCCCCCACCGAGACCCACCGCTCCCGCCCAGGCCCACCACCCCGCGCGTCGCAGGTGGTGGGTCTCGGCGGGAGTGGTGGGTTTCGGCGCACGGCAACCGCGCGCGCTGCTCCCGGCGCGCGGCCGGGGCGGGAGTGCGCGCTAGGAGTGCGCGGCGTCGTAGCGGGCGCGGGAGTCCTCGATCGCGGCGTGGTTCGCAAGCGCCCAGTCGCCGATGGTGCGGGCCATCGGGATGAGCGTGGCGCCGAGGTCGGTGAGCTCGTACTCCACCCGCGGCGGCACCTCGGCGTAGGCGGTGCGCGTGACCAGACCATCACGCTCGAGCTGGCGGAGCGTCAGCGTCAGCATCCGCTGGGAGATACCGGGGATGTGCTTCAGGAGCTCCGTGAACCGCAGCCGGTCTCCGCGCAGCGTGGCGATGACGAGCAGAGACCACTTGTCGCCGACCCGGTCGAGCACCTCGCGGATCGCGCGACCCGCGTTCTCATCGAGCGAGCAGGAACTCTCGTAGCCCGGGAACCCGGCAACGTTGCGCTCGTCGATGTGGGTCAGTGACATCGGTGTGCCTTTTGCAGCCGCCATCCGCATGCTCCATTCTTGGTTACTGATCGTAACAAAGTCACAGAACAGAACCTAGGAGTTCCATGCTCATCGCCCTCTGGATCGTCAACGGCCTGCTGGCCCTCGCCATGCTGGGCGGAGGCGGCATGAAGCTCGTCACGCCGAAGTCCACACTCGCCGAGCGGGGTATGGCCTGGACCGAAGACTTCTCGGCACCGGTGGTCAAGCTCATCGCCGGCCTCGAGGTCGTCGGCGCCATCGGTCTGATCCTGCCCCTGCTGACCGGGATCGCCCCGATCCTCACCCCGCTCGCAGGCACCGGCCTCGCGATCATCATGATCGGGGCGACCATCGTCCACGTGCGCCGCAAGGAGCCCTTCGCTCCTGCACTGGTGCTCGCGCTGCTGGCCATCGCGAGCGCGGTGCTCGGCTTCCTCGTCGTCGCCTGAGGCTCAGCGCGTCGGGTGGCGGGCGTGGTTCACGCTCGCTGCCCGGCGGGATCCGCGGGTCAGAGATCGACGACCCTGGCGAACTCCTCGCTCGTCGTGCGCAGATGGGCGCGCATCGCTGCGGCAGCACCCTCGGCGTCGCCCCGGCGCACGGCGTCCAGGATCTTCTCGTGCGCTCCCCAGCTCGACTCCTTGACGAACTCGAAGCTCATCAGGTCGACGGACTCGAACATGCGCACCCGCGCCTCTTCCACGGCATCCCGCACCAGGGCATTCCGCGACGCTTCTGCGAGAGCGATGTGGAAGTCGGTGTCGGCGATGCGGGAGTCCGCCTTGGTCTCGGACTCGGCGAGATCGCGCTGAGCGAGCTCCATCGCCTCGAGGTCGTCGTCGGTGCGCCGAGTCGCGGCGAGCGCAGCCCCGCCCGACTCCACGATCACGCGGAACTCCGTAAGCTCGCCGATCTCCGCCGAGCGCGTGCGCACCTCCTCGCGGATCAGGCGCGGATCCAGCGCGGCATCCTGCACGATGGCACCGCCCGATGCTCCTCGGGAGATCACGATCTGGCCGCTGCCCTCCAGGATGCGCAGCGCCTGCCGCAGCGTCTCTCGGGCGACGCCCAGCTGCTCGGCGAGGCGTCGCTCCGGCGGCAGGCGGTCACCGGGACGGATGCGACCGAGCGCCATCTCGCGGCGCAGGAACCCCACCACGGCCTGATACCCCGACACGGGTTGCAGCACAGCGCGGGAGAAGTCGCGGTGCGCCTCGTCGCGCTCGCCCATGCGTACTCCGTCCGCCTAGAGGGGGAGACCCGGCCTGTCCACGCCCACGATCTGCTTCCCCACGAAGAAGTCAAGCACATCGTCGTCGCCGTGGCCCCCGAGTCCGCTGGCACCGAAGAAGCTCTGCGCCGACTGCGGAGACATGTCGAGAACGCTCGTGCCGTTCACCTTGACCTCGCCCGCGATGAGCCGCGTACCCAGAGCGGCAGCGGCCGCTTCATCCTCACCGAAGACGTAGCCGGCGAGGCCGACCTGACCGGTGTTGGCGATGCGCACGGCTTCGTCCTCGTCGCGGTAGCCACCGACCTGGAGCATGGGCCCGAACACCTCGTCGGCGAGCCCGGGGCCGTCGAGCACCGCCACGCTCGGCGCGAAGAACCAGCCGCCCTGCGGCACGCCATCGACGCGGTGGACCTCCGCCCCCTGCTGCACGAGGCGGTCACGCTGCTCCTCCAGCTCGGTGCGGCGCGCGGCGAACGCCACCGGCCCCACCTCCGTCGCCTCGTCCAGACTCGACCCGATCACCCGGCGTCCGAACTCCTCGGCCAGCAGCGCGGCGAGCTCGTTCCTGCGCGCACGGTCGACGAGTACGCGCCGCGGCGCCTCACACCACTGACCGGAGAGCTTCAACACGCCATCCGCCAGCGCCTTCGCCGCCGCAGGGAGATCCGCATCGGCACGCACGATCGCGGCGTTGTTCGAGCCCAGTTCGAGCTGCAACCGGGCGAAGCGCGCCGCGGCCGTCGCGGCGATCGCCCTGCCGGTGGGCGTGGAGCCGGTCATCGAGATCGCCGCGATGCGCTGATCGGCCACCAGCCGTCGTCCGACACCGCCGCTCCCCTGCACCAGGCTGACGACGCCGTCGGGGATGCCGACCGCGTGCGCACCCTCCAGCAGCAGCTGGGCGCTCCACGGTGAGAACGACGACGGCTTGAGCACCACGACAGCACCGGCGGCGAGCGCGAACGCGGTCTTCTTCACCGCCATCGCCGACGGCGCGTTCCACGGCAGGATGAGGGCGGTCGGCCCCCAGGGGACACGGTGCAGCCGCACGTCGCCCTGCTCTGCGGGGAGCGCGCGGGAGTCCTGAACCGCGACGGCCCGACGCCCCGCATCGCGCAGCGTGGCGCCGTTCGCCCCGCCGAAGAGCCTCGTGACGGAGATCGGGACCCCGCTGTTGAGCGCGTCGAGCCGAGCGATCTCCTCGGCACGGGCATCGATCCACTCGGCCAGTGCATCGAGCAGCTCCGCCCGACGCTCAGGCGCCAGTCCCCGCCAGCGCCGATCGTCGTGCGCCGCCTGCGCGGCATCCACGGCACGATCCACCTGGCCGGTCGAGCTCGACAGGGAAGGAGCGAGCACCTCCCCCGTGTTGGGGTCGTGCAGCCAGGAGCCGTCAGATTCGGGGCTCTCCTCGGCGACGCCGCCGATCCAGGTGCGCAGAGCGGGGTACGTCATGTCAGATCCGATCGAAGTAGCGGTGCAGGTCCCAGTCGGTCACCCGAGACATGAACGTCGTCCACTCGTGCTCGAGCAGTACCTGCTGGTGCGAGATGAGGTCGGGCGTGAGGAGTTCACGGACGAGGCTGCTCGCGCCGAACAGTTCGGCGGCACGGCGGGGGTCGGTCGGCATCGCCCCGTCGCCCGCGAGCTCGTATGCACTCCCGCGCACGGGGTCGCCGAGCTCGGCTCCCCTGGCCATGCCGTCGCGCGCCGAGGCGAGCACGCCGGTGAGCGTGAAGTACGGGTTCGTGTCGGCACCGGGGAGCCGGAACTCGAAGCGAAGCGCCGACGGGGTGTGTCCCACCACCCGCACCGTCGTGGTGCGGTTGTCGAAGCCCCAGGTGCGCCCACTACCCGCGACGTCGGTGGAGTTGCTACGGCGATACGCGTTCACGGTCGGGGCGTACCAGGCCATGAACGCCGGAGCGTGCTCCAGTGCGCCGGCGATCGCCGACCGCATCCGCGGACTCAGATGCTCGGGGTCATCCTCGTCCCAGAACGCCTCCGTGCCGTCTTCGCCGAGGAACGACACGTGCACATGACAGGAGGAGCCGGGCTGGTCGTTCAGCGGGCGGGCCATGAACGTCGCCGACATGCCGGCGCGCGCCGCGGTGTCGCGCACCGCGAGCTTGTACAGGGCGTGCCGGTCGGCCATCTCCAGCGGGTCACCGTAGGTGAACGTCATCTCCCACTGCCCGAGCCCCCATTCGCTCTGCGCGGCTTCGACGAGGATGCCGCTGGCCCGCAGGTCGGCCCGCAGCTTCTGGAAGAACGGCTCGTACAGGTTCCCCTCGTGGATCATGAAGTCCGAGGGGGTGAGCGTGGTCGGATCCAGATCGCGGAATCCCGATTTGCGCAGCTCGCGGGGGTCGTTGCGGAACAGGTAGAACTCCAGCTCCGTGCCCACCTGCGGAGTGAGCCCGATTTCGCGGATGCGAGCGAGCTCCTGCTTGAGGATCACGCGGGGCGAGAGCGGCAGCGGTTCCTTGGTGTGCACGTCGACCGGATCGGCGAGGCAGATCGCGACGCCGTCGAGCCAGGCGGCAGGGCGCAGGGTCTCCAGGTCGGGGATCAGCGTCACATCCGGCACTCCGTTGTGCATCCCGCAGACCGCGAACTTGTTGGCGTCGATCAGCTCGAGACCCTGATCGATGTCCCACGCCCAGGCGCAGGTGCAGATGTCGACGCCGTTCGCGACGACCCGACCGAATCCCTCGACGGGGATGCGGCGGCCGACCAGACGTCCCTGCATGTCGGGCGTCGCCACGATGACGGTGCGGATGCCTGCGGCCTCGAGATCGTCGGGCGCGAGCCGCACGTCGTCGATCATCGCGTCAGCCACCCTCCGTCGACGGGCAGCTGGATGCCGTCGATCCAGGCGGCCTCGTCGCTGAGCAGCCAGGAGACCGCCGAGGCGATGTCGGAGGGCAGACCCACGCGCGGCACCAGCAGGCGCTGCTTCATGAACTCCAGGCCCTCGGCGCTCGTGACGCTCTCGTAATCGAAGAAGTCGGTGGCGATCGGACCCGGTGCCACGCAGTTCACGCGGATGTTCTTCGACGCGAGTTCGACGGCGAGAGCCTTGGTCAGCATCGGCACTCCGGCCTTGCTGGCGTTGTAGTGCGGCTGCGCCGTGCCGGTGCTGGTGACGACGACCAGCGCTTCGACGGTCGAGAGGTTCACGATCGCGCCGCCTCCGGACTCCGCGATCAGCGGGGCGACCTCCTGGGCGACCAGGAACTGCCCCTTCAGGTTGATGTCGAAGACGAAGTCCCACGCCTCTTCCGTGAGGGTCTCGAACGAGTGCTCCGTGACCACGCCGGCGTTGTTCACGAGCAGGTGCAGCGCACCCCAGGATTCACGTGCGACATCGACCGCGGCGCGGATCTGCTCACGCGAACGCACGTCGACCTTCGCCGCGAGCGCCGTGCCGCCGGCCGCCTCGATCAGTGCGACCGTCTCCGCCGCCCCGTCGAGCGATACGTCGGTGACGAGCACGCGCGCGCCCTCCGATGCCAGACGGAGTGCGGTCTCGCGTCCGATTCCCGACCCTGCCCCGGTGAGGAAGGCGTTCTTGTCTGCATGTCTCATTTCGTCTCCTTGCTCTTCGTCGAGTACTGGACGGCCTGCTCCACGAGCCAGCCGAAGACGGGGTCTCCCCCGAAGGTCTCCGGGTGCCACTGCACTCCGATCGCGGGAACGCCGCTGACCTCGATGGCCTCGATGATCCCGTCCGGCGCGGTTCCGGTGACCACGATGCCGTCACCGGGCACATCGACGGCCTGGTGATGGAAGGAGTTCACGCGTGTCGTCTCACCGTAGAGGGCCTGCGCGACGCTCCCCGGAGTGGTGTGCACATCATGCACGCGGTGGGCCCGCGGGTAGGCGTAGGAACCGTGCGACTCACCCTCGCCGAGCGGGAGGTGCTGATGCAGCGTTCCTCCCCGCACGACGTTGAGCAGTTGCGCCCCTCGACAGATGCCGAGCACGGGGACGCCGCTCGCGATTCCCGCCGCGATGAGCGCCGACTCGAACTCGTCCCGCTCGGGATCGATCAGGAACGTGTGCGGACCGGGGGCCTGTCCGTAGCGACGCGGATCCACGTCGTCGCCGCCCGAGATCACGATCCCGTCGAGGCGCGCGACGAACTCCTCGGGCGCAGCATCCATCGGCAGGTGCACCGGCAAGCCGCCGGCCCTGACGACCGAGGTCGCGTACTCGCTCATGTACGCCTCCAACGGGGCATCGACGAAGCCGTGGGGCGCTCCGACGATGCCGGCAGACTTGCGCCGTCCGGTGATCCCGATGAGCGGTGGGTGCGGTGTGCGGGTAGTGATGATGTCCATCCTTCGTGGAGAGCGGGCGGGTGTCGAGATCTCAGGCGTTCTCGTCGAAACGGCGGGCGATCTGGGCGTAGGACTCCGGGGTCTTCCGGCGCATGATCGCAGCCTGGACGAGTCCGGCGATGGGGGCGAGCACGACCACAGCGACGAGCGTGATGCTGATCGGTCCCCACGCTGGCGCGCCCGTCTCATCGACGTCGCTCACCAGCAGCGGGAAGTTGGCGGCGATGAGCACGGCCGAGACCGCGAGACCGAGGAACCCGAGACCCGGAGCGATCACGGTGTGCCAGGGGCTGCGCAGCACGCGATGGCGGGCGAAGTAGACGATCACCGCGAGGCAGGTCACGGCCATCAGGATGACGATCGCCAGGGTTCCGATGCCCGCGAACCAGGAGAAGATGTTCTCCGGCGCGAAGCCGATGAGGGCCAGGATGACGATCGCGAGACCTGATGTCACCACCTGCACGATCGAGGCCACGTGCGGCGAGCCGTGCCGGGTGTGCACGCTGCCGACGCGGTCGGGCAGGAGCCGCGCGTTCGCCATGGCGTGGTGATAGCGGGTCAGCACGTTGTGCAGCGAGAGCACGGCCGCGAACATGCTCCCCAGGAAGAGCAGCGCCACGATGACCGAACCCACCGGCCCGAGGTACTGCTCGGTGACGCGGGTGATCAGCGTGGTCGGATCCGCCGCTGCTTCCTCGACGATCGAGCCTTCTCCGACGCCGACCACGATCGTCCACGAGGCGAAGGCGTAGAAGAGGCCGATCACGATCGCCGACGCGTAGGTGGCGCGCGGGATGGTCCGCTCCGGGGTGCGCACCTCATCGCGGTAGACCACGGTCGATTCGAAACCGATGAAGCTCGCGATCGCGAACATGAGTCCGAGTGCCGGGGCCCCGGAGAGGATGTTCTGCAGCACGAACGTGCCGAAGGTGACCCCGTCGGCGCCACCCGTGGCGAGGATGACGACGCCGAGCAGGACCACGATGCCGATCTCGGCCAGCAGCACGACGACGAGCACGCGGGAGCTGAGCTCGATGCGCCGATACCCGAGGCTGCCGACGATGGCGACGTTGGCGAGCGTGAGCAGCCACCACGGGATCTCGGGTCCGCCCAGCAGCACGATGCTCGAGCTGATGGTCGCACCGAGGTAGGAGAAGACGGCGATCTGCACGGTCGTGTAACAGACCAGCGCGAGATAGGCGGTCGCGAGGCCCGGTGTGCGACCGAGTCCGTGGGTGGCGAAGACGAAGAACGAACCGGCCTTGGGCAGGTAGCGGCTCATCGCGGTGAGGCCCACGGAGAAGAGCAGCAGGATGACGGTGGCCACGAGGAACATGACCGGGAAACCGATCCCGTTGCCGATCAGGTAGCCGATCGGCACGAGGCCGCCGACCACGGTGAGGGGAGCTGCGGCCGCGATCACCATGAAGGTGACGGCCACCGCCCCGAGGTTTCCTCGCAGGTCGCGATCCCGTGTCGTTCCCGCGCTCTGCGACGTCGTTGTCGAAGCATCCATGTGAACCATCCTTTGCGGATTGGGCTAATGGTCTACTTTCTAGTCCATTAGCCCAATGCAGCACAAGGGGTCGACGGAAATCGCTCTGCGACGACGGTGTGCGGCCGGTCGACGATCCGCGGACGGAACGACGAATCGCGGACGAATCGGGCAGATTTCCTCCGCGATTCGTCACCCCCTCCGCGATTCGTCGGGCTGCTGTCGGCGTCCGCGCCGGCCGCCGCCGCGGTGGCGAGGTGCGCGGCATCCGCAGCGCGCAGCCCGTAAGAGACGGCGAGAGCAAGCGCGAGCCTCGCTGTCACGTGATCGAACGGTCGAAGATCGAGGCGGCACATATGTCCGGAAGGCCCTGGCCCCGCATCAGAGGGCCAGAATGGATGCCGTGGCTGTTCCTCTCTCCGACCTCACCCGCATGCCCGAACCGCAGCAGGTCTACGCGGCTGACGGCACTCGGCTCGCCACGTACACCTGGGGTGAACTCGACGCCCCTGTCGCCGTCACGGTGCACGGCTTCGCGTCGAGCGCCCGCGACAACTGGGTGCTCACCGGGTGGGTGCGCGAACTGACGAACGCCGGGTACCGCGTGCTCGCTCTCGATCAGCGCGGGCACGGACACAGCGAGAAGCCGCACCAGCCCGAGGACTACAGCATCCGCACGCTCGTCACCGACGTCGAATCCGTCATGGACGCCTACCTCGTCGACGACGCCGTCTACATCGGCTACTCCCTCGGCGCCCGCGTGGGGTGGGAAGTCGTGCGCGACCTGCCGCAGCGCATCGGCAGGGCGGTGCTCGGCGGCGTGCCGGACGGCATCCCCCTCGCCCGCCTCGACCTCGATCAGGTGCGCGCTTACATCGCCGACGGCACCCCGGTCAGCGACACCACGACGCAGAACTACATCGCCCTCACCGAGCGCGTGCCCGGCAACGACTTGAGCGCCCTGGTCGCTCTCGCCGAGGGCATGCGGTCGTCCGGGGCGATCGACCCCGACCCCGCGGATGCTCCGACCCGCCCGATCCTGTTCGCGACCGGATCGAAGGACGCCATCATCGAAGGCTCGCGTGCCCTGGCATCCGCCGCGCCCGACGCCCGCTTCTTCGAGATCCCGAACCGGAACCACTTCAACGCCCCCGGCTCGCGCGACTTCAAGGAAGCGGCGCTGGAGTTCCTCGGCGAGCGCTGACGCGGCCGTTCGACAAGCTCAGGGCCCCAGAACCCTGGGTTGCTGAGCCTGTCGAAGCGCCCGCCCTCCCGTCCCGAAGGAGATCGCGCGGAATGACGGAGCGGATGCCGTATCCGCTCCGTCATTCCGTGCGATCACCTGCATTCCGCGGGTCGCCCGGTGTGCGCGGGGGCCCTGAGTCGTCAGTTGATGATCGGCAGGAGGATCGTCGATGCCCATCCGGCGAGACAGCCGCCGAGGATCGGACCGACGATCGGCACCCATGAGTACGCCCAGTCCGAAGACCCCTTGCCCTTGATCGGCACGAGAGCGTGGACGATGCGGGGGCCGAGGTCACGCGCCGGGTTGATCGCGTAGCCCGTCGGGCCTCCGAGCGAGGCACCGATGCCGATCACCAACAGCGCCACCGGGAGAGCGCCGAGGGCCGCGAGCCCCGATGCGTCGCCATTGCGGCCGAACCCCAGCACGACGAAGACCAGCACGAAGGTCGCGATGACCTCTGTGGCAAGGTTGGTGCCGTAGCTGCGGATGGCGGGACCCGTCGAGAACACCGCGAGCTTGCTGCCCGCTTCCGGTTCGGCGTCGAAGTGCTGCCGGTAGACCACCCACGCGAGGAACGCGCCGACGATCGCGCCGAGCATCTGCGCCCCGACGTATGTCGCGATCGTGAGGAGGTTCACCGGCACACCGGGCACGAACTCGGTCGCACCGCTCGAGACGATACCCAGGGTGACAGCGGGGTTCAGATGCGCACCAGACCGGTACGCGACGATGACGCCGGCGAAGACCGCGATTCCCCACCCGATGTTGATGAGCAGGAAACCGCCCGCGTGCCCCTTGGCCTTCGCGAGCACGACGTTGGCGACCACACCACAGCCGAGCAGGATGAGGATGGCGGTCCCGACGATCTCAGAAACGAATACTCCAGTGAGAGTGTCCATGATCCCGTTCTCTTCGTCAGCGCCGGTCAGTGGCGCGCGATGTAGGCGACGGGTTCAGGGAGCTTCGCCTCGGCCCGCACGCGACGGGAGAGCCGCTCGATGGACTTGAGAGCGGCGACGACCTCGGCGGGACGCACTTCGAAAGGCATGCTGTGGATGGTCTCACCCGGGACCGTGGCGAGCTCGGCGACCTGGGTCAGTTCCACGGAGTCCGCATCCAGACCGATCTCCGTCAGAGTCGTGGGCAGACCGACCCGGGTGGTGAACTCGATGAAGTCGCGGATGTCGGAGCTCGGGGCCCCCTCCATCACAAGCTGCGTCACGGATCCGATGTTGACCTTCTGTCCGTGCGCGAGCCCGTGCGTCTGCGGAGCGGCCGTGAGCCCGTTGTGGATAGCGTGTGCGGCGGCCAGACCGCCGGATTCGAATCCGAGCCCGGACAGCAGGGTGTTCGCCTCGATGACCTTCTCCACGGCTGGGGTGACGACGTGGTCGCGCACCGCATCCAGCGCCGGCAGCGCGTTCTCCCACAGCACGTCCCAGCTCAGTCTCGCCAGGGCGGTGCCGGTCTCGGTCGGAAGACCGCCGGCCATGGTGTTCGAGTGCGAGCGAGAGGTGGCTCGTGCTTCCAGCCACGTCGCCAAGGCGTCGCCGACACCGGCCGCCAGGAACGCGGCGGGCGCGTTGGCGATCAGCTGGGAGTCGACGAGGACCAGGTCGGGGTTGCGGGGGAAGAATCGGTACTCCTCGAACGCACCGTCTTCGGTGTAGACGACCGCGAGCGCAGAGGTCGGCGCATCCGTCGAGGCGACGGACGGGACGGTCACCCATCGGATACCGGCGAGGTGACCGGCCGACTTCACTGCATCGATCGTGCTGCCTCCGCCGACCGCGACGACGACGTCGGAGCCAGCTTCCTCGATGATCGCGACGAGTCTGTTGATCTCGATCGCGCTGGGGATGCCGTTGAACTTCTCCCGGCGCGCGGGGAGACCGGCGCCGGCGAGTGACGCCTCGACGTCATGACCGACGAAACCCCAGACGACGTCGTCTGCCACGATCAAGGGGGTGGTGCCGATGGGGGCGAGATATTCACCGAGACGGGTGATCGCTCCGGGGCCTTGAACGTAGCGTCCGGGGCTGATGACGGTGCGGATGGGAAGGGCAGTGGACATGTTCTTTCCTCACAGGGTTGATGAGTGCGGCGTCGTTGCCGCGGGATAGATGGGTCAGGGAACCAGGATTGCTCGTCCGCGCACGCGGCCGGCGTTCAGGTCGTCGATCGCCTGCTGGAATTCATCGAGCGGATACTTCACGGTGTGCAGCGTCACGAGTCCGCGCGCGGCCAGCACCATCAGCTCCGTGAGATCGGTGTAGCTGCCGACCAGGTTGCCGATGAAGTTGATCTCCGCCGAGATGATGTCGATCGTCGGCACGTCGATGTTCTCGCCGTAGCCCACGACGTAGTAGTCGCCGGCGGGGCGCAGCATCTTCACACCGTCCGATGTCGAGCCGCCTTCACCGACGAAGTCGATGACCGCCTCAGCCCCCACGCCTCCGGTGAGCCGGAGCACGGCCTCGACATGTGAGCCGTCGGCGATGACCGTGTGGTCCGCACCGAGCGCGGAGGCCAGTTCGAGCGCTGCGGCGCTGCGGTCGATCACGATCAGCTCCGACGCCGTGAGCGCCTTGAGCACCTGGATCCCGATGTGTCCGAGTCCACCCGCGCCGATGACGACGCACCGGTCAGCGGGGCCCAGCGTGCGCGCCGCCTTCGCGGCCGCGTGGTACGCGGTGAGTCCTGCGTCTGCGAGCGCCGCGACGTCGGCGGGCTCGAGCGCATCCGCGATGCGCACGACGCTGCGGGCGGAGGTCTTGAGGTACTCCGCGTATCCGCCGTGCGTGTCGATCCCGGGGAAGGCGCTCTGCTCGCAGTGCACATCGTCACCCGAGCGGCACGCTCGGCACAGTCCGCACGTGATCAGCGGATGCACGATGACCTTGTCGCCGACGGCGACGTTCGTGACGGCGCTGCCGATCGCATCGACCCAGCCGGCATTCTCGTGACCGATCGTGTACGGCAACGCGACGCCCGACTTCTGCTCCCACTGTCCTTCGAGGATGTGCAGATCCGTGCGGCACACTCCCGCGCCACCGACCCGCACGATCACGTCGTACGGTTGCACGACCTCGGGCTTTGCCACCTCCGCCATCTGGAGGTCGTGGTGGTATCCGATGACCTGAACGGCCTTCATCGTGCTCATGCGATCTTCTTTCCCGTGTTTCGGATGACGGTGGAGAGCGGGAAGAACGCCTCTTCCGCGCGGGGCGCCTGATCCGCTTCCGCACCGGGGTAGCGGGTGGCGAGCAGGCCTCGGCAGAAGTGCGCATTGCCTTCGATCGAGATGCGGGTCGCCCGCGCCCGGCGCAGCGCCAATGCAGCGGCTGCCGAGGTGACGGGGACGCCGCGCTCGTCGACCAGCACCAGCGCAGACCCTTCTATCCCCAACCCGATGGCGGATCGTCGCCGGATCAGAGCGGCCTTCGCGTCGTCATCGGGGAGGTCCCCGAGAGTGATCGCCGCGATCTCCTCCTCCGCTGCATCCGGAAGGCCACGGAGCAGGGCGGTCAGTGCCCGTTCCATCGCGGCGACATGCGCCTTGCGCTGAAAAGTGCGACGCAGGTCATCGAGGTCGCTCTCCGCCTCGTGCAGGAAAGTGCCCCGGTATCCGGCATCCGCCGCCAGGCCCACGTTGATGATGTCGGAGTCGTGATGATCATCGAGCTCGACGACGACGACACCCGACTCAGGAAGCGCCGTCACCGCGTCCTTGGCATCTGAGGCCATGAGATACGCGAAGTTCGGGGCGCAGAACGAGGTGGGCAGGCGCAGATGCACCTCGATCCCCTCATCTGTGAACTGCACGGACCGGACGAATCCGAGATCGGTGATCGGCTCGTCGAGCTCGGGGTCGATCACCGCGTCGAGGGCACGCAGCACGTCGCTCTCCGTGAGCGCGAGCAGCTGCGGCCGCTCGATGACCGTGTGAGCGGTTGCGGACGTCATGCCGTCACCAGGTCCGCCCCACGGGGCCCGGTCGCGGTCTCGTCGGCTGCGGGCAGCTGAAGCTCCGCAGGAACAGGGATCCCGTACATCTTCGCGGCGTTCAGACCCAGGATCTTCCGCTTCTGATCGAGCGTGATCTGCGGATACTCGGTCATGTCCTCAGGAATCTGGAAGTCGACGAACGCCTCGATCAGCCACCGCGGTGTCCACAGCGCATAGTCCGACGAGAACTGGATGCGGTCCTCGCCGATCCAGTACAGGAGCTCCCCGATGATCTGAGCGAAGTACCGCGGTCGGGTGTGGATGAAAGGCATCGCGACGGCGAGCCCGCCATGCACATTGGGCTCCTGTGTGGCGATCCAGCAGAAGTCCTCGAGCCGTGGCAGCCCGACGTGTTCGACGATGAAGTTCAGGTCGGTGAAGTCGGTCGCCGCGTGGTCCACATCCGCGACGTCGAAGGCGTCGCGGTCGAGCGGACGGATGGTCGGCCCCTTGTGCACGTGGATGTTGCGGATGCCGAGTTCGCGGCACACCTCGAAATAGCGATACGCCCAAGGGTCGTCGAGCTTCCACCCGCGCGAGTCGCCGTTCCATTCGGCGGTGTAGAGCTTGACTCCCTGCAGGCCGAACCGCTCGGCATCCGCCCGCAGGCGATCGAGACCGGCTTCGCCGTTGCGCGGATCGAAGTTGTGGTTGTAGGTGAGCTTGTCCGGGTGGGCCTGCGCCAGGGCGAACGCCTCGTCGGTCTGCCCGAATCCGCGGTGGTAGAACTCACCGAGTCGAGCCGGCTGGAAGATCGCGTGGTCGACGTATCCATCCGTGAAGAGGTCCTTCATGAACCGCTCGCCGCCCTGGTAGAGGTACTCCTCGTACGACCACTTCTCCGAATCCGGCGAGAGGTTGGCGTGATAGTCGTAGAAGCAGTCGATGAACTGCTTGCCGTGGATGTTGCGCTGGTTCTCGGGTCGCGCGTCCCACAGCGCCACGTGCGCATCGACGATGAAGAAACTCTCGCCATTCTTCTGATACATGTTTGCTCCTTTGCCGCATGTAAGGAATCCCATTTCCTGGCGCAACGATATGCGGGTGCCGACCGTCCAGGACCGCCGGTCCGTCTCACTTTGAGATCGGCAGGGAGACACCGGGCGCAGCGGCGTAAGCTGACGCCACGAACAACTGCGAAGGCGCTGATGGACGCTCACGATCTACCCGCTCGTGCGCAGGTGGACAACACCGCGCTCCGTGACGTTCCGCCGCGCCTGATGGCCTCCTGGCAGCGCAGCCAGACCTACGGCATCTCGCTCGAAGCGATCAACCCCGTCTTCTCCGGCACCTACGACGACGAGTCGCTGTTCTACGAGTGCGGGCGTCAGATCCTCGCCGACCTGCACAGCACGCTCTCCGCGGAGCCTGTGGGGCTGATGCTGACCGACGCCGACGGACTCGTGCTCAACCGGATCAGCGGCGACACCGCACTCCTGCAAGCTCTCGACCAGGTGCATCTCGCTCCGGGTTTCACCTACTCGGAGCGAGAAGTCGGAACCAACGGTCTCGGACTGGCGCTGGCTGATCGGGTGCCGTCGCTGGTGCGAGCGGATGACCACTACACGCTGAGCCTCTGCGGATACACCTGCGCCGCCGCACCTGTCTTCGACCCGCAGAGCGGGCGGCTGGAAGGCGCAATCAACCTCACCACCTGGTCCGATGCCCGGCCCGATCTGCTGCTCGCACTGGCCCAATCCGCGGCGACCTCGACGGCGAATCTGATGCTGGCGCGCGGTCAGGGGCATCGACCGCGTCGGGTGTCCCGTGGCCACGTGTTCCGTGTCGAGGCGGTCCAGCCGGAACCCGGGAGTGCCTCCGTGCACGCGCTGTCAGACGCCTGGAACAATGCCGTCGCGCAAGCGGCCGCAGCGGTGAAGGCCGGCCGCACCGTCGCCGCCGTCGGCGAGTGGGGATCCGGACGAGCCACCGTCCTCGCGCAGGCGCAGCGGATCGCACACCCGCGCGACCGCCTCCTCGCCGTGCGTGCGCCGGAACCGCACGACATCGACACCTGGCTGTCGCTCTGGACGCCGGAGCTCAGCCATGCCGACACCGGAGTCGTGGTCTGCAACGTCGACGAACTACCGGACAGGGCAGCCCACGAGCTTCACGACCTGCTGGTGAGCGCACACGCGAAGACCGGGAGAAGCCATACGATCTCCGCCGAGCGATTCGATGAGATCCCGACGCCCCTCGCCGAGCTGGTGGACACCGTCGTCCACGTCCCGTCCCTGCGCGAACGTCCCGACGACATCCTTCCCCTTGCCGAGGCTCTCGCGCGACGCGCTCGAGGAAGGCCGATCGACTTCACCCCCGCGGCGGTGCGGATACTCGTCGACTACGCCTGGCCGGGGAACGTCGCAGAGCTCTACGCCGCGGTGAAGGAGGCAGCGATTCGCACCGACACCATCGACGCACAGCATCTTCCTCCGGAGATGCTGGCGCGCAGCGCACACCTGCCCCGCATCCGGGCGTTCGAACGCGAAGAGATGGTGAGAGTTCTCACCCGCCCTGGTGCGACGATCGAGAACGCCGCACGTGAGCTGGGGATGAGCCGCGCGACCATCTACCGCAAGCTCGCGCAGTACGGCATCCAGCTTCCCCGCCACTAGGACGGCCGAACGCCGACCTGCCCCTCGACAAGCTCAGGGACCCAGAACCCTGGGTTGCTGAGCCTGTCGAAGCAGCCGGACGGTCAGACCGCCGCGCTCTCCTCGCGCTTCGGGAGCACCCATCCCGCGCGCGGGAAGTGGCAGGTGTAGCCGTTCGGATACTTGATCAGGTAGTCCTGGTGCTCTTCCTCGGCCTCCCAGAACGGCCCCACGGGCTCGATCGTGGTGACGGCCTTGCCCGGCCAGAGACCCGAGGCGTCGACGTCGGCGATCGTGTCGCGCGCCACGGTCTCCTGCTCGGGGCTGAGCGGGAAGATCGCGGAACGGTAGCTCGATCCGATGTCGTTTCCCTGACGGTCCTTGGTCGAGGGGTCGTGGATCTGGAAGAAGAACGCCAGGATGTCGCGGTACGTGGTCTTGGTCGGATCGAACACGATCTCGACCGCCTCGGCGTGACCCGGGTGGTTGCGGTACGTCGCATGCGCGTTCGAGCCGCCGGTGTAGCCGACCCGGGTGCCGAGCACTCCGGGCTGGCGGCGGATCAGGTCTTCCATGCCCCAGAAACAGCCGCCGGCGAGCACGGCGGTCTCGGCTCCGGGGGTGCGGGTGATGGTTCCGGTGTCGTCGGTCATGACTGCTCCTCGGCGTTGTCGGTGGTCTGGTGTGTGAAGAGGGCGCTGTAGCGACCGTACCCTTCCTCCTCGAGCCGGTCGGCCGGCACGAAGCGAAGAGCGGCGGAGTTCATGCAGTACCGCAATCCTCCCGCGTCTCGGGGTCCGTCGTCGAAGACGTGCCCGAGGTGGCTGTCGGCACCGGTCGAGCGCGCCTCGGTGCGCGTCATGAACAGCTTCCGATCGGTGCGGGTCGTGACGGCATCCGGCTCGATGGGCTTGGTGAAGCTCGGCCATCCGGTGCCGCTGTCGAACTTGTCGATCGAGGTGAACAGGGGCTGGCCGGAGACGACGTCGACGTAGATGCCGTCTTCATGGTTGTTCCAGTACGCATTGCGGAAGGGGGGCTCGGTGCCGTCCTCCTGCGTGACCTCGTACTGCAGGTGGGTGAGGTCGCTGACGGCCTCGGAAGTCTTGCGGTAGTCGTTCGACACGATCTGTCTCCTTGTCTGACGCGGCTGGCTGCAGCGTCTGATGATCACAACCAGCGGGGCGTCCGTTTTGGTCCCGCAGGGCTGGGAGCGCGCTGTGAGTTTCTGCGGACCACCCGAACGCCCCGAACATGAGACGATGCCGGGGATGGATGCCGTTGACGAAGAACTCCGCACGCTACGAGCACGTGCCTACGGTCCGCACGCCGACATCACGGACGATCCGGCGGCCGTCCGGCGCCTTCATGAGCTCGAGGGCCTCCGCGCTGCGCGCCGCGCGGAGACGATGAGCGCGGATGCCGCATCGCCGGTGGCGGTCGACGTCGTGCCGGTGGACGAGCGGATGCCGGATGAGCTCACCCCTGGCCTCTCCGACCTCGACGCGCTGTTCCCGGTAGTGCCGGAGCTTCCCTCGTCGACAGAGCTTCCCGCGTCGCCGCAGCTTCCCGCGTCGGCAGAGCATCCTGTCGCCGCAGAGGAGACGACCACGCCGCAGGAGCCCGCCGGTCCGCGTCGCTACCGACGCCGCGCGCTGTGGATCACCGCCGTGGCCGCGGCAGCGCTGAGCGCCGGCGTCACGTACGCCGTGGTCTCATTCGCCCCGGTCTCGGCATCGTCCGGGGCTCCGCAGATCTCCACGTTGCCCCCCACCAACGCGATCGAGGTTCCGGTGGGGTTCATCGGAGCCGCGGAGGACTCTCCTGTCTTCGAGTTCCACGGCATGACGCTCTTCGTGGGCGGAGGGTTCGGCGGCGCGGCTGCCCCCGGGGCTGCCTGCCTTCTCGCGCTCGACACCGATCAGATCCCGGCCGTCGCCGACTTCGACTCTTCCGGATGGAGCATCGACGGGAACGTCTACAGTGGCTGCGGCGTCGGCGCATTCCCTGCGACGGTCGAGGTTCCGATCACCGCCGAAGCGCCCGGCGATCTCACGGCGGCCTTCCCCGACGGCACCGCACTGCAGTTCGTGCTCGATGGCGACCGGGTCGGCGTCTTCCTCGACAGCGAGTAGCCGACACCTCCGCCGACACCGCCGCCGACACACGATGTGGATATAGTTTCTCGTCTGCACATTGAACCTGGGGGACGCACATGTCGGTTGGTCTGCTCGCCGTCGTCGACGACATCCTGAGCGCGGCGATGAAGGCTTCGGCCAAGGCCGCAGGCGTCGTGATCGATGACGCCGCCGTCACGCCGCAGTACGTGCAGGGCATCACTCCCGCACGCGAACTGCCCGTGGTCGCGAAGATCGCGGTCGGATCACTGGCGAACAAGTTCGTCATCATCATCCCGATCGCCCTGCTCCTCACCGCCTTCGCGCCGTGGGTGCTGCCATACCTGCTGATCCTGGGCGGTGCGTACCTCTGCTTCGAAGGCGCCGAGAAGGTGCTCGAATGGTTCGGCGTGCAGCACGGCCACGCAGAAGAAGGCGACCGCAACGAGAACAAGCTGGTGTGGGGCGCGGTGCGCACCGACCTGATCCTCTCGACCGAGATCATGCTCATCTCGCTCGCGAACCTCGAGGCCGGCCTCGACATCTGGACGACCCTCGCAATCCTGGCCGTCATCGCGCTCATCATGACCGGTGTCGTCTACGGCGCCGTCGCGCTGCTGGTGAAGATCGACGACATCGGCCTCAAGATGGCCAAGAACCCGGTGCAGCGCGTGCGACACACCGGCACCCGGATCGTGCGCTCGATGCCTGCAGTCTTCCGCTTCATCAGCGTCCTCGGCACCGTCGCCATGCTCTGGGTCGGCGGCCACCTGCTGCTCGTGAACCTCGGCGAGGTCGGCCTGCACTTCGGTGCCGATGTGCTGCACGGCATCGAGCACCTGCTCGAGCCGCTCGGACCGGTGATCGTCTGGATCGGCGACACCCTGTTCTCGGCCGTCGCCGGACTCGTGGCCGGGATGATCATCGTCGGCATCGTGCTGGGCGTCGCGCGGATGCTGGGCAAGAAGCCGAACTTCCACGAGGGCGAGGAGTCCCCCGCCGACGTGCACGTCTGAGCGGACACGTCACCGGGGCGTCAGAGCCGTCGGCGCACGACGATCTTCTTCTCGTCGCCCGGGTTCATCCGGTCGTACCAGACATCGACCCGCTCGCCCTCGACGATCGGCGCGGTCACATCGATGACCGCCGGGCGCTGCACGAACCGCTGCGTCCCCTGCGCATCGACGAACGCGTAGGTCACCGCCGTCAGGATCCTGCTCGAGTCGCCGAAGTGTGTGTACCCCTGGTTCGTCACGACGCCCTCGACAGGGTCGGACTCACGCATGAGCCTCTCCTCGGTGTCGAGCCGTACTGTGCGGCGACGCAGCGCGGCGACGGCGGCCACGGCGAACACGACACCGATGCCGATCAGCACGCTGGCCAGCACGACCCTCATGCTCACCGACAGGACGGCGATCCCCGCGCCGCCGAACCCGAGAGCCAACGGCGCCGCCCATCCCGGAAGTCGGCGGTTCTTGATCGAGAGCCGCAGCCAGAGGAAGAACCCTCCGAGGGTCGCGAGGGCACCGAGCGTGGTGCCGCCGGCGCCCAGAAGCAGCCGGACCGTGCTCTGGGCGACATCGCCGTCCCCCGGCTCCCCTGCCATCGACATGAGCGATCCGACCAGGATCGCGGGGCCGACGAAGGCGAGTATGCCGGGCAGGATGAGGTCCTTCCCGGCAGGAACTCGGGCGGCGCGTGCGCGGCGGGCGGCATCGGGATCGACGGTGCTCATGCGTCCATCAGAGCACACCGAGCCCCGCGCGCTCCAGAGCCCGTGCGCCTTCTCACACCCGGACGTGGTCTGCGCTGCGCAGCCATTCGTCGAAGGTGATCTTGCCCCGGAGCGCATCCGCCCCTCCGCGCAGCGAGCCTGACGCGAGCCCCCGGCCGTAGGCACCGGGGAGCCGGATGTCGAGCACCCGGCGGTGGATGCCGTCGAACGCGAGCTGCCGTCGAGCCACGTCAGCGAGTGTCTCATCGCGCGGTCCGACCAGGTCGGGCGCCCGACCGACCGCTCCGGTCTCAGCGACCCGCACGAGGTGCGCGGCGACTTCGCGGGCCGCGACCGGCCGCATGAGCGTGCGGGGCATCGGCGCGAACGGTCCGCTCACCAGGCCGAGGATCTGCCCCGCGAACTCGTGGAACTGGCCCGCCCGGGCGATCGTGAACGGCACGGGTCCTGCGGCGACGGCCCGCTCCTGGGCGAGCTTTCCCGCGTAGTACGAGGTGTCGATGTCGTCGATCCCGACGATCGACAGCACGACGTGATGACCGACGCCGGCCTGCCGCTCGGCTGCGAGCAGGTGGTGCGCCGCGGTCTCGAAGAAGCGCCTCGACTTCTTCGCCGAGAGCGTGGTGGCGAGGTTGGTGACGTCGATGACGGCATCCGCTCCGGCGAGCGCAGCGGCGAGCCCCCTGCCCGTGAGGACATCTGCGCCGTTCGCCCTGCTGAGCACGACGACCTCGTGACCGGCTGCGCGCGCGGACTCCGTGACGTGGCGCCCGACGGTTCCGGTTCCTCCTGCGATGGCGATCCTCATGGGGTTCCCTTCGTTCGGGGTGCTCTGCGCGTCACCCTGTCACATCTCCGACGATGGAACGCGGGCAGGTGTGAGGTCGGTAGTCTTCGAGTGCATCCGCTGCGAGGAGAGAACGTGCACGACGACCTGGATGAGGTGTTCCGCGAACGCCGTCGGCTGCTGGCCGTCGCCTACCGCATGACGGGAACCCTCGCCGATGCGGAGGACGTCGTGCAGGAGACGTTCGTGCGCTGGTACCGGCAGACGGATGCCGAACGCGACGCCATCCTGAACCTCGGCGCCTGGCTGACGACCGTCGCCAGCCGGATCTCGCTCGATCTGCTGACCTCGGCCCGGCGACGCCGTGAGCAGTACGTGGGTCAGTGGCTGCCTGAGCCGGTGCCCTCCGACGCGTTCGCGGACAGCGGCCGGGTGTCCGCGTCATCGCGCGAGATCACCGACCCCTTGGAGCGCGTGTCGTTCGACGATTCGGTGTCGACGGCTCTGCTGGTCGTGCTGGAGTCGATGACCCCGTCGGAGCGCGTGGCCTTCGTACTGCACGACATCTTCGACGTACCGTTCCCCGAGATCGCCGACATCCTCGGGCGCTCCCCTGCCGCCGTACGCCAACTGGCGACCTCGGCGCGACGCCACGTACGCGAGAACCGCGCGACGGCAGTACCTCGGGCGGAGCATGACCGGGTGGTGCGTGCGTTCCGCGCCGCGACGCTCACAGGAGGTGTCGACGAGTTGATCCGGGTGCTCGCACCGGATGTCGAGCTGCGCAGCGACGGCGGCGGAGTCGTGCGCGCCGCACTCAACATCGTCAGCGGCGCCGATCGGGTCGCCCGTTTCCTGCTCGGGATCGCTCAGAAGAACCCTCAGCTCGAGGCCGCCGAGCTGGAGACCGGAGACGGCCTCGCCTTCGTGTTCCGCGCGGCGGGCGAAGTCGCATCCGTCATGAACTTCGCAGTCGAGAACCGCCGCATCAGCCGGGTGTGGATCATGATGAATCCGGCGAAGCTGACCTCGTGGCGTGGCGGTTCGGGCGCGGACGGGATTTCATCGTCGCTGCGACCATGAGATCGACCGCAGCGAGCACCTGTTGCCTGCAGGTGACAGGCGATCAACAACTAGCCCATCGGCCACCCATACGTTGGCTTCGCATCACTCCCCAGTTATAGGTGTTCTACCGGAGTTCGCCTTCTGCGCGCCAGAAATTGACTTACGCTCCTTGTGATCGCGCCCAGACTGGCGAGATCCAGTGGGATATTGGGGGAAGAATGGATCGCTTCGACGTTGCCGGAATCGGCTTCGGTCCGTCAAACATCTCGGTCGCCGTGGCTCTTGCCGAATTGCATCCGGAATTGTCGTGCCGCTTCATCGACAGGAAGCTTGATTTCTCGTGGCATGAGGACTTGATGTTCCCTGAGGCCGAGATGCAAGTGCCTTTTCTGAAGGACATTGTGTCGCTGAGGAACCCTCAAAGCGAGTTCTCATTTCTTGCATACCTAAAAGACCGGGGCAGATTGCATGAGTTCATCAACCTTCGCACATTCTATCCATCCAGAAGAGAGTTCGATGACTACTACAGATGGGTCGCTGGACGGTTTGACGCAAGCACGCAGTGGGGCCGAAACGTCACGAGCGTTGAAGCTGATGGCGAGTATCTCGTTGTTTCTTCGGTAGATGTGTCAGGGAACGATCTTCAACGTATCCAAACAAGGGCCCTGGTCATCGCAAACGGTGGGACTCCAAAGATTCCCGCGGACACTGTAGTTGGATCGCGCCTTTTCCATGCCTCTGAATCGCTGGGTCGACTGCGAGCAGGATACCCGGATCGGACCGCGCCCTACCGCTTCAACATTGTCGGCTCTGGTCAGACAACTGCAGATCTGTTCACCTACCTCCGCGTTGAGTATCCCAACGCGAGCATCACCATCACCTCTCGATCCTTCGCGATGCGACCTGAGGACGACACCCACTTTGTCAACGAACTCTTCTTCCCGGAAACGACTGACTGGTTCTACGGCGCCAATTCGTCTGTACGCGAGCGCGTTCTGCGCGAACACTCGTCGGCCGCCCATTCCGGCGCGAGCTATGACCTGATCCCGCGAATCTACCGCGCTCGGTACGAAGCACGAGTGGCTGGCTCGAACAACTACCAGTTCGAGCGTCTCGTCGAATTCATCGGCGGGTCCTCTTCCGGGAATGTTGCCCGAGGACGCTACCGATCTCTCGAAGATGGCACAGAGCGCGAAGAATCCTACGACGCCATCATCCTCGGCACTGGATACACCTACCCAATGCCCTTGCCTCTCCTTGAAGGCGTCTCCGGAATGTTCGATCTTGGTCCGAACGGTTGCTATCAAATCGATCGTGACTACAGTATCCGCACGCAGAAGATTTCGGCTCCTCAGATCTACCTTCAAGGCTATGCGGAGGCGACCCACGGATTCAGCGAGGTTCTGCTCTCGTTGATGCCTATTCGGGCTGCAGAGATTGCCGAGAATGCGGCGCGCGCTTCGATCGAACCTGCGTGCACGCAGATATGACCACTTCAGGCATGACGCCCGCTTGCGTGACTGAGGCGACGACGCCATCTCCGACGGAGGCCATCTTGCGGGATGCAACGCAGCGCGCGGATGAACTTGGCTCTAGCGTCATCTTTCGACTGCTTCCTCCCCCGAACTCTGACCGCACCGAGGTGACCGTCACAACCGGTGCACGGACTTCACGACTTACGGTCGCCAACGACGCAGCGAGCATCACCGGCGCTGTTGAGCAACTCTGTGTCGATGCATGGCTCGATATGGCATCCATAGAGCCTGGCGTGATCGTGAGTCGATACCCGCGGGGCGCCGATTCGCTCATGATCGTGAGAGTTGACGGGTCGGCGGAAGCCCGAGTTGTCAAGGTGGGGCCCGTCGAAATCGTGCGGGCCGAGGTCGACTTAGTTCGGGCGGTCAATGACCATCACTGCGCTGAGAGGATCGTCTTCCCTCGCGTTCTCGCCTTTGTTGAGCATGCGGGGATCGGAGTCAACGTGATGGAAGCAGCGCGCGCCGAGCCCCTCGATGAAGATCTGTTCTGCGACGGGGACCGAACTACTCCGGTTCACAATGCCATTTCCCGACTCGAACCGTTCTTGGAGCTCCTCGGGAATCTCCATCGGAGGACGGTGGCGCCCGGGGTCCCCGAGGTGGCCGCCTATCTGTACAGGGGCAGATTCTCCGCTGTACCACACGAGCCCGGTTTCATTCAGGCAGCAGAGCGTGTGCTTGGAGACAGGAACGGCGAGGCACTGGGGCTTCTTCCGTGGATTAGCGCTGAGTATGCCGTCGAAGGGCTCGCGTCTCTCCGTACACGCCTTGCTCGACATATCCCGGAGCTGTTGCCGGAATCAAGTTCCGTGGTGCACGGAGACCCCCACCTGCGCAACATGCTGAGGCGGGTAGACGGCACTCCCTGCTTCATCGACCCGCGGACGGTCTGGGACGGTCGACGGCGAAGAGATGAAGGCCGCGGAGATCCGACCTACGACTTCGCTACCTTGCTCCACAGCATTTGGCCAATGAGCTCAGTACTGCACTCAGTGGAGAGCGGACGACGCGGACCGGTTTGGGATGTGACTGCAAATGCGGACGCCGTCCACTTCTCCAGTCTCCTGCCACAGACTGCCCTGATCAACGCGATCGAGGCGTGCTTCGTCGACCAGCTTGATTGGTTTGACGATGCATCACGGAGCGTAAGAGTGGCGCGATTGCGGATCGGGGCGGCAGCCGCGCTTGCGGGCTGGTTGAAGTACCCCGCGGCACTGCCGACTGTCGAATCATGGTCGGCGACCTATTTCGCGATGTTGTGGTACCTCCAGCGTGGGATCGAGGAGATGGAGCAGCATGACGAAGAGGAATGACATTCCGCAGGGAATCGAAGCGATGCATCAGGATCGCGCTGGCGTCGTGGTTCTGGTCAACACGGGAAAGTCAGAGGCGCTGGAACGCTTGCAGCGAGTCGCCGCGAACGCAACCGTGCATGTCGTCACTGAGGCAGCGTACGTGTCGAAATATCCCAGAGGAACACCGATGACCATAGTGAAGGACGTCGGGCGCGTAAGCGACGTGCTTGATGCAGTGGCTGCTGTGCATCGCGGTAGCACTGTTACACACGTCGTTTCCCCGTCAGAGCGCAGTATGCCTGCCGGCGGGTACGTACGAGACGTGTTCGCGCTCGGCGGCATCGGTTCCACCACTGCAAACCTCTTGACCAACAAGTTCGCGATGAAGCAGCGCCTCGTCGAGCATGGTCTTCCCGTCGCCGAGCACCGGGTGACTGTGGGGCGCGAGCAATTGTCGGCCGCCGCGCGAATGATCGGCTTCCCCGTGATCATCAAGCCTGCGTTCGGAACGGGCTCAATGGACACTCATGTCCTCGCCGACGAAGACACACTCGCGCGACTACTGGCGTCCGAGTCGGGCGACCGGATCTCCGACTCAACCCGGCTGATGATCGTCGAGCGATACATGACCGTCGGCGATGAGTTGACCTGCGATGGGATCGTGGTGCGTGGGAAGGTCGAATTTGCTCTTGCGTCGCTCTACAACACTCCTCTCCTCGGCGGGATCGGCCAGATGCTCGGCGCCTCCACTCTCCGCGGCGCCGATGCGCTCGCGCAAGAAGTTCGTGAGCTCCATGCTCGCACCGTCTCTGCGCTCGGCATCGAGGAAGGTGTGACCCACATGGAAATGCTACGTACCTCCGACGGATTGCTTGTTGGTGAGATCGCGTGTCGACCAGGCGGCGCTGGCGTCGTCGATAGCGCTCGTCTGTCGACCGGCGTCGACCTCTGGGATGCATTCATGTCGTTGTCGCTCGGGCATGCCCCGGAGATCGCGAACGACGGGTCGGATCCCGCACCGTTGATGTGGACTACTCTGCCCACCTGGCCCGGCAGGGTAGTTTCGCTCGCAGACGAGAATGCCTTTCGCTCGGTCGACGGGATGCAATTCGTTGACATGCACATAAGGGTGGGCGATGAAATCAGCTCACGAATGCACAGCTCGACGACAACAGGAATCGTCTACTGCAGACTTGACGCGCCCGACCGAAGACAGGTCGCGGATCGTCTCCGCCAGATCGAGAACGCCTATTTCCTCGATACGCGCCCACCCGCAGAGGAGCAACGATGACGCAGGACAGTTCGGGCCGGCTGATAGGTCGGCGAATGCCGACGACGGCGCTGACAACCACCGACGGAGATCGGGTGGACCTATCAGATCCGGCGCTCGGTGCGTTCGCGCTGTTCATCTATCCACGCACCGGAGACCCCAACAAGCCTGATGACGCCTCGTGGGCTGCTATCCCCGGGGCAAAGGGGTGCACCGTTGAAGCCTGCGCTATCCGTGATCTCTACAGCGCATTTCGCGAACTCGGGCTCGGCGTCTACGGTCTCTCAACCCAAAGCACCGAGTATCAGTCTGAGGCGGTCGAACGGCTCCATCTCCCGTACCCGATACTGTCGGACCCGAGCTTGGCACTTCGACGGCTCGGCCTCGACACGTTTCGATTCGATGGTGAGGAGCTGTATACGCGGGTCACTCTGTTAGTCGCAGGTGGATCTGTCGTAGATGTCGTGTGGCCGACCAGCAACACCATCGCGCACGTATCGGACGTTCTTGCCTCTGCCCGTTCGGCCTACGGAAGTGCAGGTTGAGTCGAGTTCTTGTCATCGAGGGAACACCTGCGCTTGTGCTCGCAGCACGTCGCGCTGGGCACGATGTCGTTGTGATCGGGAGTGGCACCGGTCACGACGTGGATGTCCCTGACCGGCGACTGATCGTTCAGACCGCAATCGGCTTGCACGAGCGATTGCCGTTCGACGCCGCAATCAGCCTCACAGAGCAGGGACTGCTTCCTGCCGCGGAGGTGGCCGAGTCCCTCGGGTTGTGGGGCGCTGGCCTAAAAACCGCGCAGCTGCTGATGGACAAGGTGCTCATGCGAAGACACCTCGCCCGCTTCTCCGGCATGGAGGTGCGCTTCTGGGAAGCGCGCTGCCAGGCTGACGTTGCTACCGCTCTGGCGGAGAACGGCGCACCGGTCGTTGTCAAGCCTTCGCAAGGCACTGCAAGCACCGGGGTCTCGGTCGTCCGGGAATCGAGTGAGGCGGAGCGAGCCTGGCGCAGGGCGGCTGGGGCGGCAACCGGCAGCGTACTCATCGAGGAGTTCCTCGATGGACCTGAGTTCAGTGTTGAGGCATTCTCGGTGTCCGGCGAACATCGGATTGTTGCGCTCACGGAGAAGACCGTCGACCCCGCAAGCTCGGTTGAAATGGGGCATACCATTCCCGCCCGCGTCTCGCCTGCCGACTCAGCCGCGCTCGCTGAGCATGCCCGTGGAGTTCTGGACGCCCTCGGCCTGAGGGATGGACCATCACACACTGAATTGCGCCTCACGAGCAGGGGGCCCAGGCTGATCGAATCGCACAATCGGGTAGGCGGTGACAAGATCCGCGAGCTAGTACATCACGCGACCGGAGTCGACTACCTCGACCTCATCATTCGCGCCGCAACGGGTGCCCCCGTCCTGCCAACCGAGCTCATCTATCGCGGCGGCGCGGCGATTCGGTTCCTTGTCGCACCACCCGGCGCCGTGCTCCACGTGTCTGTCCCGAATTGGATCGAACCCGAGACTCAGGTGCACATCGGCGTGCAGTCAGGGAATGTCGTAGGCGCGCTCAGATCCTCGCACGACAGAGTTGGACATGTCATAAGCAGCGGCAGAGACGCGAGCAGTGCAAGTAGCCGCGCAGAGAAGGTGGTTGCTGCAGTCTTGATCAGGACACAAGCGTGAATCCAGACGGACGCAGAGCGTGGTCGCCCGTATTTCAGCGCTTTGCATGGAGCCAGGCTTCCTCCCAGTTCGCGGCGCAGACTGCATCTGCAGCGATCCCACTCCTTGCCTTGACAACCTTGCACGTCCAGGACACTCAGGTCGGCCTGATCTCGTTCGCGCAGTTCTTGCCGGTGATCCTCCTGACGCTACTCCTTGGTGCCATCATCGACTCGACATCGAAGGTCACCCCGATGCTCATCGGGCACGCTGGGCGCGCCCTCGTGTTCGCGCTGCTTGCGGTTCTCGCTTCGACCGGCAGGTTGCAACTGTCCACCCTACTTGTCGCCGTGTTTCTTGCCGGAGCACTAACCGCAGCATTCGATGTCGCCGTCCAAGGAGTCGTTCCCTATCTCGCGCCCTCGGCGAAGTTGGTGGAGGCTAATCGGCGCATCCAACTGACTTACTCGCTGGCGCAGGTGCTCGGACCGACAGCTGCCGGCGCCTTGGTCGGCCTGGGGTATCCGGCGCTTGCGTTTGCTGCGATCAGCATCGTGTATGCGGGCGCGTTCTTCCTCCTCCTACCCGTGCGAGCAACGCCCACGAAGCCGGAATCGCCCCTCAACGCCTCCGTGTTTCGGCGACTCAATGCTGGGCTGCGATTCAGTTTCTCCGATCGGGTACTCAGACGTCTTCTGATCGCGGGGAGCATCTTCAACCTGACCGAACAGGCACTCATCACAACATTTCTGGTTCGGGCAAGTCGCGATCTTGGGATCTCTGCCGGGCTACTCGGCGTGATCCTCTCGGCTGGAGGGCTCGGAGCAGTCGCCGCCGCGGCAGCGATGCGTCACGCGAAACCCCGATCTCCGGCTGTTCTGATGGTCGTCGCAATGAGCGGGGCCACTCTGTCGCCTATTCTGCTACTTTTCGTCAGCGACGCCGGCGTGTTCGATCAGGTACTGGCAATCATGGTGTTCTTCCTCTATGGGTCGGGACTTGTGATCTACAACGTGCTGGCGGTCACCCTGCGGCAGCAGAGAGCTCCTCTGGTGATGAGAAGCCGAATAGGTGCGGTCTATCGCTTCTTCGCGTACGGTTCTCTGGGGTTCGGAGGGCTGGTCTCCTCAGCGCTCATCGCAGTCGCAGGTGCCGCGTTAGCGTTGGTGTTGATTGTCGCAGGCATGGCCGTTGCTACGGTCGTGTATGCCAGCTCGTTGTTGCGGGTCCGACACGAGATCGACGATGGGCTCGTGGCGTAGTTGAAGTGTCCAGTACGCGGGCGTGCGAATCACTTAAGGCATCCTGATCTCCTGACCTCCTGTCCCCGTGATCCGTCACCCTTCGCATCCTGCTAACGTCAGCGTTGCGCGCCCGAAGCGCAGACGCAGGAGACCCCAGTGCAGATCAGGGATGCGGTCGTCGCCGACCTCGAGAAGATCACCGAGATTCACAACCACGCCGTGGTGCACACCACCGCGATCTGGAACGACGATGCCGTCGGCATAGCCGATCGTGCGGCCTGGCTCGCGGATCGCACTGCGCACGGCTTCCCTGTGATCGTCGCCGCGGATGACTCCGGCGTGATCGGCTATGCCTCCTTCGGCGGCTTCCGCCCGCACACCGGATTCCGGCGCACCGTCGAGCACTCGGTGTACGTGCGGGGCGACCAGCAGGGACGCGGCGTCGGCAAGACGCTCATGCAGGAGCTCATCGCGAGGGCGCGCGCGCAGGGTGTGCACGTCATGGTCGCTGCGGTCGAGAGCGGCAACGTCGGATCGATCCGCCTGCACGAGAAGCTCGGCTTCCGCGAGGTGGGGCGCATGCCGCAGGTCGGCGCGAAGTTCGGTCGCTGGCTCGACCTGAGCCTGCTGCAGCTGATCCTCGACGAGCGCACCGCTCCCGACGCCGCGTCCTGAACGGAGACACGATGGATGCGCTGCAGTGGCTCGTCGATGCGTTCAACTCGCAATGGATGCTGCCCGGCGGGCAGACCCTGTTGGTGCGCGAAGTCGTCGGCAACGTCTTCGGACTCGCGAGCGCGATCGGCGGCATGCGCCGCAAGATCTGGGCATGGCCGGTGGGCATCGTCGGCAACCTGCTGCTGCTGACCGTGTTCCTCGGTTCGATCCTCAGCCCCGATCAGTCGCTGCCGCATCTGCTCGGGCAGGCGGGCCGCCAGGTCATGTTCATCGCCGTCGCGATCTACGGCTGGATCCGCTGGCGCAACGCCTCCGGTGGCCGCGTGACCCCGCGCTGGGCCCCCACCGGCGCCCGCATCGGCATGGTGCTCGTCATGATCGTCGGCACGGTCGCACTGACGCCGCTGTTCCGCGCGCTCGGCTCCTGGGAGCCGGTGTGGGCGGACGCCTGGACCTTCGTCGGCTCACTGCTCGCGACCTACGGCATGGCGCGGGGGTGGACCGAGTTCTGGCTCGTCTGGATCGCCGTCGATGTGGTGGGCGTGCCGCTCCTGTTCAGCTCGGGCTACTACGCCACCGGGTTGATGTACGTCTTCTACGGCCTCTTCACCGCGACCGGGTTCGTGATCTGGTGGCGCGCACAGGTGAAGGCCTCCGCGACGCCGGTCGAGATCCTGCCCCCGGACCCGAGTCCGCGGCGCGCGGAAGGTGACGACGGCTGACGTTCAGGCGCGTCGTGACGGCATCCGTTCGGGGAGCAGCAGCACGGCACCCAGCAGCAGGCTGACCCCCAGGGCGACCATCACGCCGATCACGGATGCCGGTGACATGTGCTCGAGGTGCAGCGCGTGGTACGCGAAGTGCAACAGCCCGAACACGGTCCAGGCGATGCCGAGGATGCGGAAGACGACCTCGTTCCGCCAGATCAGTCCGCCGATGCTGGCCGCGGCGAGCGCCAGGTACATGGCACCGACATCGCGGATCAGGTGCTCGTTGTAGGGCCCGTCGACCGAGACCCACGAGCCGAGCACACCGGGGAACGAGTCGTAGAAGCCGGCGGAGGCGAAGTACGCCCATCCGCCGACGAAGAGTCCGAGCGCGGCCGAAGCGGAGAGGGCGAGGATGTGGAGTCGTCTCATACCCGGATGACGATGCAGCGGCCGGCATCGTGAGGCGGCGGCATCCGGTTCGGGAGGGCGCACTCCCGTCAGGACGAGAGCGTTCGCGGGCTGAGCGCCGAGAGCAGCCGCAGCTTCTCCTGACTCTCCGAACCTGGCACTGCGGTGTAGACGAGCAGTGCGTGGGACTGCTCCGGATCGAGCAGGCTCTGGCAGGTGAGTTCGAGCGGCCCGAGCTCGGCGTGCACGAAGTGCTTCGTCGCGCGGGGCCGCAGACCCACCTCGTGCCGATCCCAGAGCTCCCGGAACTCGGCGCTGCGCGGGAGCAGCGCCTCGACGAACTCCGCGGCGCGCGACCCGCTCCCCCTCCGCGCACTGACCTCTCGCAGACCCGAGACCCACAGCCGGGAGAGGAAGTCGTGCTCTTCCTCGGCATACAGCGCCCGCGTGCGTGGATCACTGAACCAGCGATATCCGAGGCTCCGTTCCGGTCCACGGATGCCGGCGGTGTCGCCCGTGAGCGCGACTCCCAGAGGTGTCTGGCGCAGGGTCTCCCCGAGCTCGGTCACGATCTCCGCCGGAGTGTCCTGCAGACGGTCGAGGATCCGCAGCATGCCGGGGCTGACGTGCTCGCTCGCCCCTCCGCGCGCCGGCGGCTGATGTCCGGCCAGGCGGAACAGGTGGTCGCGCTCGTCGACCGTGAGGTGCAGGCCCTGGGCGATGGAGGCGAGCATCTGCGCCGAAGGCAGTGGCCCGTCGCCGCGCTCCAGGCGGGCGTAGTAGTCCGCCGACATGTGGCTGAGAGCGGCGACCTCCTCGCGCCGCAGACCCTCGGTGCGCCGCCGCTGACCACGGCCCAGCCCCACGTCCTCGGGCTGAAGGCTGTCGCGGCGCAGACGCAGGAAACCCGCCAGGGCCGCTCTGTCGATCGCCATCTCATCTCCTCGCTGTGCCGATCACGATCCTCGCACCGTCGCGGTGCGCGCATCCACTGCATGAGGAGTCCTGGATGCGGTCGCGGCAGGCACACATGCTGGAGGCGACCCTCGAAGGAGCATCATGACGCGCAGCATCATCGACATCGACATCCCGTCCCTCACCGGAAAGACGGCCGTGGTCACCGGCGGCAGCGACGGGATCGGGCTGCGCATCGCGACGCGGCTCGCCCAGGCCGGAGCGGAGATCGTGCTCCCCGTGCGCAACGCCCAGAAGGGCGCGGCGGCGGCGGCCGGCATCCGCGAAGCCGTCCCGCATGCCCGAGTCCGCACCGCCCCGCTCGACCTCTCGTCACTGGAGTCCATCGCCGCCTTCGGCGAAACCATGAACGCCGATGCGCAGCCGGTGCATCTGTTGATCAACAATGCGGGCGTGATGACGCCGCCCTCCCGGCAGACGACCACCGATGGGTTCGAACTGCAGTTCGGCACGAACCACCTCGGTCACGTCGCGCTCGTCGCGCACCTGCTTCCCGTGCTTCGGGCTGGTCGCGCACGGGTGACGTCGCAGGTGAGCGTCGCGGCGAGCAGCGGACGCATCAACTGGTCCGACCTGCAGTGGGAGCGGTCATACGACGGCATGCGCGCCTACCGTCAGTCGAAGATCGCCTTCGGGCTGTTCGGCCTCGAACTCGACCGTCAGAGCGAAGTGCACGGCTGGGGCATCACGAGCAACCTGTCGCACCCGGGTGTCGCTCCGACGAGCCTGCTGGCGGCGCGGCCGGAACTCGGGCGTGCCACCGACACCCTCGAGGTGCGGGTGATCCGGTGGGCTTCCGCGCGCGGACTGATCGTCGGCACTCCCGAGAGCGCGGCACTCCCTGCCCTCATGAGTGCCACCGCGCCGGAATCACGCGGCGGGCGACTGTACGGGCCCCGCGGCGCCGGCCACGTGGGCGGGGCGCCCGCGGAACAGCGGCTCTACGCACCACTCACGAACGGAGAGGATGCGTCGCGGATCTGGCAGATCTCGGAGGAACTGGTCGGCGTGACGTTCCCGCGATGAGCGGCTCGCTCAGTCGTCGCTGCGGCTGAACACCGAACGCAGGAAGAAGAACACGCCGGCGGCGACCACCAGCACGATGGCCAGCTTCGCGATGAACCACAGCACCGAGAAGAGCGCACTGACCAGCCACCACGCGATCACCACGGCGAGGACGACACCGACGACGGTCCAGAGCGAGTTCTTGGTCATGACTCCAGCCTAGGCAGGTCCGAGCCTCAGTGCCGCACGCGGGAGAGGAACTCGGCGGTCGCGGCCTGCTGCGGGGCATCGAACACCTGCGATGGGGGCCCCTGCTCGACGATGACGCCGTGCTCGAGGAACACGATGCGGTCGCCGACCTCACGCGCGAACGACATCTCGTGCGTGGCCATGACGATCGTCGAACCGCGCTCCTTCAGCGTGCGGACGAGGTCGAGCACCTCACCCACCAGCTGCGGGTCGAGTGCGCTCGTGATCTCATCGAGCAGCAGCACCTCGGGCTCGGTGAGAATTGCGCGCACGATCGCCACGCGCTGCTGCTGGCCGCCGGAGAGCCGATCGGGGTACTCGTCGGCCTTGGCGCCCAGCCCGAGGGTCTCGAGCAGCTCGCGTCCGCGCGCGCGGGCATCCGCCTTCGACATGCCGTGCACGCGTCGAGCCGCAAGGGTGACGTTGTCGAGCACGGTGAGATGCGGGAACAGGTTGAAGTGCTGGAACACCACGCCGATGCGGGCGCGCACACCGTCGGCATCCACGCGTGGGTCGGTGATGTCTTCACCCGACAGGAAGATCTGCCCGTCGTCGACGCGCTCGATCAGGTTCATGGTCTTGAGCAGCGTGGACTTGCCCGACCCGGATGCTCCGATCAGCACGACGACCTCATGCGCGTCGACCGAGAGATCGACGCCACGCAGCACGTCGTGGTCGCCGAAGCGCTTGCGCACTCCCCTGGCTTCGATCACAGGAACGGTCATACGACTCCTCCGGCCTGCTCGCGCTTGTTGAGGCGTGCCGTGACGACATCGGTCAGTCGGATCATCGGCCAGCTCAGGATGATGAACATCAGCCCGGCGACGACGTAGGGCGTGAAGTTGTAGCTCTCCGCGACCTGCAGCTGCGCGGCGCGCACGGCATCGACGGCGCCCAGCACCGAGATCAGGCCGACATCCTTCTGCATCGACACGAAGTCGTTCATGAGTGCGGGAACGACCTTGCGCACGCCCTGCGGGATCACGACGATCCGCAGGGTCTGACCGTGCGAGAGACCGAGCGAGCGGGCGGCGACACGCTGCGACGGGTGCACCGCCTCCATCCCGGCGCGCAGCACCTCGGCGACGTACGCGGAGTAGGTGATCACCAGCGCGATGGTTCCCCAGAACACGGCGGGCATGCGGGGGAAGATCATCAGCGCGGGGATGCCGAAACCGACGAGGTACAGCACGATCAGCAGCGGCACCCCGCGGAAGAAGTCGGTGTAGGCCGCGGCGAGCGCACGGAGCGGGAAGAAGACCGGTCCACGCAGCGAGCGCATCGTGGCGAGGAGCGTGCCGAGGATCGCGACGCACACCGCCGCGATCACGAGCACCAGGAGGTTGAGGAGCAGACCCTGGAAGATCGGGCCGATGCTCTTGATCGCGACCTGCGGATCGAAGAACGTCTCGCGGACGATCGCCCATCCCGGGGTGTTGACGACGACCGCGATCAGCACTCCGGCGAGCAGCACGCTGCTGCCCAATGCGATCAGGACCGACTTCTTCGTCGCCCGGCGCCGCAGAGCGCGGCGTGACAGCTCGAGCTGGCTCGGCTGCCACTCCGCCTCGACGGTTTGCGAGGTCACTTCAGGACGGGCACGTCGACGGCGTCGCTGAGCCACTTCTGCTGCAGCTCGTCGAGAGTGCCGTCTTCGCGCAGCGCATCGACGGCCGCGGTGACCGCGGTCGTGAGCGCCGAGCCCTTGGGCAGTACGATGCCGAACTCGTCGCCGCCGTCGCTCTCGGCGAACTGGCCGGTGACCACGCCATCGTCGAGCTGGGCGCCCACCACGTAGAACGCGCCGGGCAGGTCGGTGATCATGGCGTCGATCTGGCCACCCTTGAGGGCGAGCACCACGTCGTCGACCGAGTTGAAGACGCTGAGGTTGCCTTCGCCGAGCTGCGCCTTGGCGACCGTGTAGCTGGTGGTACCGCTGGCGACGCCGACTGTGACCTTCTTGAGCTCATCGATCGTGGTCGCCGACGCGGCGGGAGAGTCGCCCTCAGCCACGACCGCCTGAGTGGTCGTGTAGTACGGCGAGGAGAAATCCACGGCCTTCTTGCGGTCGTCGGTGATCGAGAACTGCTGGAGGTTGATGTCCCAGTCCTTCGGTCCCGGCGCGATCGCGCCGTCGAACGTGGTGCGTACCCACACGATGTCGTCAGCCGAGAAGCCGAGCTGCTCGGCGACGGCGTTCGCGACCGCACCTTCGAAGCCCTCGCCGTTGGAGGGGTCGTCGTCGACGAACCACGGCTCGTAGTTGGGTTCGCCGGTCGCGATGGTGAGCTTGCCCTCGGTCACCGTCTGCAAGGTCCCATCCGACGATTCGGTGCCGGCATCAGTCGAGGTGGACGGGCTGCACGCGGCGAGCGAGGCGACGACAGCGATGGCCGCGACCGCGGTGGCGGCACGACGAAGCGAGGGGGCGAAGGGCACGGCGACTCCTGTGCGAAGAAGGACGGGTTGGTTACAGAGTAGGTGATGCGGCGAGTCGCCAATCAGCGAAGTCGAAACCTGGGGAAACGACGCACGAGACGAGTACTTCCGCATCATCGAGCGGGCGGGCCGCCTGCCAGACCCCGGCGGGCACGAGCACCTGGGCGGCGTGCTTCGGACCGAGAATGACCGTGGACGCGGAGCCCGGTTCGGCACCGTCCCCGCCGAGGCTGAGTTCGAGGCTGCCCGGCCCGTGCCACAACCACATCTCGTCGCTCATGACCACATGCCACTCGCTCCGCTCAGAAGGCAGCAAGAGGTAGTGGATGCAGGTGGCGGCGGGGCGCACGCCGTTCGACGTCTCGACGGGGTGCGGGCTCGTCCACGTGCGGCGGAACCAGCCGCCCTCCGGGTGGGCGGCGAGGTCGAGGCGTTCGGCGGTGGCGGGGCGCTGGGTCATCGGACTCCTCGGGATTCGGTGGTGAGGGCGGAGGTGTCGAACGAGGCGGCGGCGTAGCGGATCTCGCCTGCGACGACCGTCGCCGCGGCACGACCGGCGCCGTGCTCGACGAGGTCAGCCACGGCATCCTCCCCTGCCGGCACGTCGAAGAACGTCAGGTCGGCCAGGGCCCCGACGGCGAGGTATCCGGTGCGGTCGGGGCCGACATCGATGCCCATCGCGTGCGCACCGCCGAGGGTGGCTGCGCCGAGCAGCCGGGCGTGCAGGTCGCGGTCGGTGTATCCCTGCGAGCGTGCGATGCGAGCGAGCGCGGCGACATCGGCCAGCACGTCGAGCGACGGACTCGACGACAGGGAGTCCGTTCCGACGGCGATGGGACTTCCCTCGCGCAGATAGGCGGCGATCGGGGGCTCTTCGAGTCCGATCACGGCGTTCGACCGCGGGCACAGGGCCACGGTCGTGCGGCGCTCCCGCAGCACAGCGCGGTCGCGAGCGCTCATGTACACACCGTGGGCGATGTGGCAGTCGGGCCCGAGCACCCCGAGCTGATCGACGAACTCGGTGGCGCTGGTGCCGAATCCGGCGTCGCGCAGTGCCTGGAAGCTGGCGAGCCCGGCGGTGTGCCACGCCTGCGGATGCTCGTGGGCGAACTCGCTCTCGAACGCAGCCTCGCCGAGGTGGATATGGATGCGGCCGCCCCGCTCGCGCACGATGTCGGGGATCTCGAGCAGCGGCTCGATGTCGAGCGAGTACGGGGCATGCGGCGAGAGCCCGGTACCCGGTGGAGTCGGGAGTGCGTCCAACGCCTGCTCGACCTGCGCGCGTCCGGTGCGGGCCCAGTCGGCGTTGGTCCAGCTCATCACCTCCCAGTAGGTGATGCCGTGCAGCCGTGCATCGTGCAGCGCAGTCGCGGCGGAACGGTCGGTGACGACGTCCGCCACGGCGGTCGTGCCGAAGCGCAGCGCCTGCTGGGCGCCGGCCGCGGCATCCGCCGCCCAATCACGGCCGGCCTCGTAGACCGGATCGAACGCCCGCACCCAGTCGTCGAAGCCGTCGTACTGACCTCGACCCACCTCTGCCATGCCGGTGTACTGCAAATGGGTGTGCGCGTTCACCAGCCCAGGAGTGAGAACACCCGGCCAGTGGATCTCGATCGCCGCGATGCCGCGCTCGGACAGTGAACGGAGCACCCACGCGCGCTCACCGACGTGCATGATGCGCCCATCGCGCACCGCGACCGCGCCATCGGGGATCGCCGGCGCGGTGATCGGCACGACGAGCCCGGCCGAGAAGACGGTGACGGCACTCATGCCTTCGCTCCGACGAATCGCGGCGAACGCCACTCCCGTTGCGCCTGGACCTGCGCGCGACCGAGCTCGTCGATGCACTCGCCCCGCGCGAGGAGCGCAGCCTCGGCGATCTCCCGATCGGCGGCGGCCGGGAAGGCATGCACGCCCGGAGGAAGCGTCGACGTGAGCAGGTGTTCGACGGCGCGCAACTGCACGGCGAACGACAGGTCCATGATCTCGATCGGGTTGCCCTCCCCCGCAGCGAGGTTCACGCAGCCGCCCCGCGCGATCAGCAGAGCACCGTCGCCCGCACGCTCCACGAAGGGAGAGGTCGCGCCCCCGACTCCGACGTAGGGTCGCAGGCTCTCGAGGTCGACGTCGACCTCGTGCGGCACCCCACCCGCGACCGCGACGATCGCCGCTGTGGCGACGATGCCGGCGTCGATCGTGTGCGGAGCGCCGGTCGCCGAGATCACGAGCGCGCCGGGCGCCGACTCGCGCAGCGGTGCGACGGCGTATCCGTCATGCGCCGCGCGCAGAGCCCGTACCGGATCAGCCTCGGCCACAGCGACCCGCACACCGAGCGCAGCGAGGTGCGCGGCGACGCCTTCGCCGACGGGACCGTAGCCGACCACGACAGCCGGCTGATCGCGCAGACCGATGCCGACCGAGTCGAGAGCATCGGCGATCGCGAAAACACACGACTGGCCGGTGCCGTAACGGTTGTCGAAGGAGGTCTTGGTCGGCGCATCGTTCACCGCGATGACCGGGATCTCGAGCACGCCTTCGCTCTGCATCAGTCGCAGCGGAGTGAGTCCGCTCGTGGTCTCCTCTGCCGCCCCCCGCAGACCCGTGGCGAGTCCTTCCTCATGCGCGAGTCGGATCAGGTGCGAACCGTCGTCGAGCAGCAGATCGAAGCCGCTGCGCAGGAAGGCGACGGCAGCCGCGCGTTCTGCGGCACCGGAGAGGTCGGGATCGCCATCCACCGCGATCCCACGCGCCCGGAGGACCGCGGCGACCTCGACGTCGATCTCGTCCGGGTGGGCGTACACGACGACCTCGGCACCGGCGTCACGCAGCAACAGGGCGAGCTGAGCGGTCTTCGGTTCGAGCACCATGGCGATACCGATCCGCACGCCGCGCACCGTGCCTCTCTCGCGCAGTCCGCCGGCCCACTCGGTGGAGACCCGCATGTGATGACCGGCCAGGTCCACGCGCTTCTCCGCGCTGTCGCGCACCGGCAGCGGGTGCCCGTCGAGCAGGATGTCGACCGTGCCCCCAGGGACGAAGACCACGCCGCCGTCACCCAGATGGGCTCCGAGAGAGGTGAGCATCAGGCGCAGCGCCTCGGCGACGGCATCCGTCCCGGCCACGGAGAAACTCCGGCCGGAGACGAGCAGATTGGTCTCGCGGGCGAAACGGCGTACGAGCCGCTCCGCGGTCGTGGTCGCGTCGTTCACTCGTTCAGCGTAGACGCCCGCGGACATCGCGCGTTCCCTTCATAAGAACCCCAGGTCAGAAGGGGTGGTTAAGCATTCTGTTATCTCACGCTGAGAAATCGAACTAGCTGCTTATGCACCCCGACGAGATAATCAATCACGAAAGGTCTTGTCCCACTCAGACCTTCACACCCGACGAGCAACGGAGCCGTCGATGATGACGTTCCGTGCTTCGTGACATTCGAGCGATGGTGCGCCCTGCACCATGGAAGGACTCTGTCATGCCCATTTCACAGCACCTCCGCCGGCCCGAGAGCCGCACGGCCCACCGCTGGATCGGTGCCGTCGCTTTCGGCGCCGCATCCATCCTCGTCCTCGCCGGCTGTGGCGGATCGGGCGGATCGGGCGACTCCGGATCCGCATCGCAGACGCTGACCTTCGGCCTGTCCGCCGAACCAGCCACCCCGATCACCGGCATGCAGCAGGGTGGTGCGGTGAACCAGCTGCTCACCATGGTGCACCGCGGCCTGATGACCTACGACGAGAGCGGGGCCGTCACTCCGGGCCTCGCCGAATCCGTCGATACCACCGACCCCACGAGCTACGTGTTCACCCTGCGCCCCGACCTCACCTTCCACGACGACACGCCCCTCACCGCCGAGAACGTCAAGAACTCGCTGGACTACTACCGCGACCCCGCGAACGGCTCCCAACTCGCCGCCGGGCTCAAGGACATCACCGACATCGCCACCGACGGCGACACGGTCACGATCACCCTCGCGCAGCCGAACACCGCGTTCCTGCAGTACCTCGCGCTCCCGTTCGCCGCGATCGTGCCCGACGCGTCGCTCAACGCCGACACTCCGAACTGGGTCGGCGCCGGTCCGTTCGAGATGACGGATCTCGAGCAGGGCATCGGGCTCACCGTCGAGAAGAGCGACAACTACTACGATGCGGATGACGTGGCGCTCGACAGCATCGAGGTGAAGTTCTACCCCGACGGGGAAGCACGCACCAACGCACTGCTCAGCGGCGACGTCGACATGATCGAGTACGTGCCGTGGGAGAACTTCCAGCGCGTGTCGGATGCCGGTCTCACGGTCGACGCCCAGCAGGGTCCTTTCCAGTACGTGCAGTTCAACGTCACCGACGGCCCGTTCGCCGAGCCGAAGGTACGCCAGGCCGTCGCCTACGCCCTCAACCGTGAGAACGCGGTGCTCGCGGCCTTCCAGAGCAACGGCGCCCCACTGAACGGCATCGTCATCCCCGAAGATGACCCCGCCTATGACCCCGCCGCGGCCGACCTGTGGAGCTACGACCCCGAGAAGGCGAAGGAGCTCCTCGCGGAGGCCGGCTACCCCGACGGCTTCTCCGCGACGCTGCTGTCGACCTCGCAGTACACCTTCCTGCAGGACAACGCCCTCTCGGTGCAGGAGGATCTGCGCGCGATCGGCATCGACGTCACGCTCGACGCCCCCGACTGGTCGACGCGCGTCAGCAAGGGCAACGCGGGCGAGTACGACATCGCGGTCTCCGGTGATGCCGGTGTCGTCACCGACCCGTCGTACCTGTTGAACTGGGTCGTCGACAGCCGCAACTTCAACGTCGGCTGGGGCTACTCCAACGACACCCTGCGCGGACTCATCGAAGAGGGGCTCCGGTCCAGCGACGACGACGCCAAGCGCGACATCTACGCGCAGGTCGCCGAGCTCTGGGCCGAGGAGGTGCCGTTCGCCTCGATCAACACCCGGGAGCAGGCGTACGCGTACAACGACAAGGTGAGCGGGTTCGAGACCCTGCCAGGGTTCCTCGTCTTCTACAGCTCGCTCAACCTCGCGCACGCCTCGGTGGAGTAAGTCCTGTGCTGTTCTTCATCCTGAAGCGGATGGCGATGGGGGTGGGGCTGGTCCTGCTGGTCCTCACCCTCATCTTCTCCGCACTCCAACTCGTTCCGGGCGACCCCGCCGTGCTGCTTCTCAGCACCGGCGACGGCGGGGCGCCCAGCCCGGAGGCCGTCGAGAAGCTGCGGGAGCAGCTGGGACTCAACCAGCCGCTGCTCACCCAGTACTTCTCGTTCCTCAGCGGCGTGTTCACGGGAGACCTCGGCGAATCGTTCCGCACCTCCCAGCCCGTGCTCGAGGCCATCGGCGCCCGACTCCCCCGCACTCTGATGCTGGTCGTGTTCGCCACCGTGCTGTCGATCGTGATCGGCGTCGCGATGGGCGCCATCGCCGCACGACGGGGCGGATGGGTCGACACGCTGGTCACCGCGCTCAGCTCTATCGGTGTCGCCCTGCCGGTGTTCGTGTTCGGCGCCGTGCTGATCCTGCTCTTCTCGATCACGCTGAAGTGGTTCCCGGCCGGAGGCTATGTGGACCCATCGAAGGATCTGCTCGGCTCGCTCGCCAGCCTCACCCTGCCGGCGATCTCGCTCGCGGTCGGGTTCGCGGCGCAGATCGCCCGGATGACACGATCGGCCGTGCTGGAAGTGCAGACGCAGGACTGGGTCCGCACTGCGAAGTCGATCGGTCTCGCACCCTTCACCGTGTTCCGCCGGCACGTACTGCGCAACTCGCTCACGCCCGTCGTGACGGTCGTCGGCATCGGCTTCGGCACCCTGCTCGGTTCGACGGTCCTCGTCGAACGTGTCTTCAACTACCCCGGCCTGTCGAGCCTGCTCGTCGACGGCGTCACCACCCGTGACTACCCCGTGGTCCAGGGCGTGGTGATCGTGATCGCCCTGCTGTTCATCGCGATCAACATCGTCGTCGACATCGTCTATGGAATCCTCGACCCCCGAGTGAGGCGAGCATGAAACTCAGCCCCCGCATCCGCCAGGCGATCACGCCCCTGCGGACCGTCATGGTCGTCTACCTCCTGGTGATCATCATCCTGATGGCGTTCGCACCGCTGCTCGCGCCGTACGACCCGATCGCCCAGAACGTCGCGATGCGTCTGCAGCCGATGTTCAGCCCCGGTCACCTGCTCGGCACCGACGAACTGGGGCGCGACATCCTCTCGCGCATCATGTTCGGTGCGCAGGTCGAGCTGTTCATCGCCCTCGGCGCCACTCTGCTCGCCACCGTGCTGGGCACGCTCCTCGGCCTGCTCGGCGGCTACTTCAACGGACTCACCGAAGTCGTCACGATGCGGCTCATCGTCGACGTTATCCTGGCGTTCCCGCCGATCGTGCTCGCGCTCCTCGCCGTCACCCTGTACGGACCAGGACCGATCACGCTCATCATCGCGATGGGCGTGCTGTTCGCCCCGATCTTCGCCCGCATCACCTACGGGCAGGTGTTGTCGACCAAACGCGAGGAATACGTCGACGCCGCCCGCACCTTCGGCGCCCCGACGATTGTGATCCTGTTCCGCACGGTGCTGGCGAACGTCTCCGCACCGATCATCGTGCAGTTCTCGCTCACGATGGCCGCCGCGATCCTCATGGAGTCCGGACTCAGCTACCTGGGTCTCGGCGTGGTGCCGCCCACCCCGTCGTGGGGCTCCATGGTCGCCGCGGGGCAGCGGTACCTCACCACCGACCCGCATGTGCTGCTCGTGCCGGGTGCCGTCATCGTGCTGACGATCCTCGCGTTCGGCATCCTCGGCGACGCCCTGCGCGATCTCCTCGACCCGAAAGCGAAGAAGCGCTCATGAACGAACCGCTGCTGCAGGTCGACGGCCTCTCCGTCGAGTTCCAGACGCCGGACGGCTGGCGTCAGGTCACGTACGACGTGTCGTTCCGCGTCGATCGGCGCAAGACCCTCGCCCTGGTCGGCGAATCGGGGTCGGGCAAGTCGGTCACCGCGATGTCGATCCTGGATCTGCTCCCCGCCAACGCCCGGCGTACCGGACGCATCCTGTTCGACGGTGTCGACCTCGTCCCGATGCGCGACAAAGGGCTCCGGCCACTGCGCGGCTCCCGGATCGCGACGATCTTCCAGGAGCCGATGACCGCGCTGAACCCGGTGTACACGATCGGCCACCAGTTGGCCGAGGCGCTCACCAGCCATCACGACCTCGATCGGAAGACCGTCAGGGACCGCGCGATCCAGCTGCTGCGGGACGTGCACATGCCCGACCCGGAGGAGAAGGTCGATCACTATCCGCACCAGCTCTCGGGAGGGCAGCGCCAGCGCGCCATGATCGCGATGGCGATCTCGTCCGAGCCAGACCTCCTGATCGCCGACGAGCCGACCACGGCTCTCGACGTCACGGTGCAGGCCGAGATCCTCGACCTAATCTCCGAGATCCAGGAGCGGATGGGGATGGCGGTGCTGATCATCACCCACGACATGGGCGTGGTCGCCGATGTCGCCGACGACGTCGTGGTCATGAAGGACGGCCGCGTGGTGGAGGGCGCCCCCTCGGCGGAACTGTTCCGTTCCCCGAAGGAGGAGTACACGCAGGCGCTCCTCGCCGCGGTGCCGCACCTCGGCAAGGCCGACGATTTCCTCTCGGCCGCGCGCAACAAGCTGCGCATCGACGGGGTGACCGCGGCCACGCCGCTGCCCGAGACGGTGCTGCGGCTGCAGGACGCCGTCATCCGCTACCCCGGTCGCTGGCGCCGCCCCGGGTTCCAGGCCATCAACGGCATCGACCTGGAGGTCGCGCGCGGTGAGATCGTCGGTCTGGTGGGCGAATCCGGCTCTGGCAAGTCGACGATCGGCAAGGCCGCGATCGGCCTGCTGCCCGTGACCGAAGGGGTGTTGGAGGTACGCGGCGAGCGCATCACCGGCCGCCCTGGTCGCGCCCTGCGGCAGCTGCGGCGACACGTGACGATGGTGTTCCAGGACCCCGCGTCGTCGCTGAACCCGCGGCGCACGATCGGCCAGGCCATCTCCGACCCGCTGCTCTGGCAGGGGCTCGTGCGAGACCCCCGGGCGCGCAGGAAGCGGGCGAAGGAACTGCTCGAGCAGGTGCAGTTGAACCCGGACTGGTGCGACCGCTTCCCGCACGAGCTGTCAGGCGGACAGCGTCAGCGCATCGGCATCGCCAGGGCGATCGCCACCGACCCGGTGCTCATGATCGCCGACGAGCCGACCTCCGCGCTCGACGTATCGGTGCAGGCGCAGGTGCTCGATCTGTTCCTCGCCCTGCAGCGCGAACTCGGATTCTCGTGCCTCTTCATCAGCCACGACCTCTCGGTGGTCGAGACGCTGTCGAACCGGGTCGTGGTGCTGCGGCACGGTGACGTGATCGAGGAGGGCCCGACGGAAGAGGTGCTGCACCATCCGTCCGACGAGTACACGAGACGCCTGATCGCCGCCGCGCCGGTGCCCGATCCCGAGATCCAGCAGGTGCGTCGCGCCGAGCGGCTCGCGCTGAGGAGGGGGTAGCCATGGAGACCCGACGACTGGAGATCTTCGTCGCGCTGGTCGACGCCGGTGGCTTCAAGCAGGCCGCCGCGAGCCTCTTCATCACGCCGCCGGCACTGTCGCAGCAGATCTCACGACTCGAGAAGGACGTCGGCGTCGCGCTGATCGACCGCACGATGCGCCCGATCGTGCCCACCGAGGCGGGGCGGGAGTTCTACTTCCGCTGCCGTCGGGTGCTCGAGGCGATGCAGCACATCACCCAGCTGCTCGACGACGAGCGCAGCCACGAGTTCGGCCGCGTGCGCGTGGGCATCGTGCCCGCCATGATGTACAGCACGCCGGCGAAAGCGGTGCGCCGGTTCATCCGTGAGCACCCCGCCGCCAATGTGCAGGTGTGCAGCATCGCGACCTCACTGCTGATCGATGAGCTCGAGCAGGGGTCCATCGATGTCGCGGTGCTGCTCACCCAGCCCGATCTGAAGGACCTGTCCTCGACGACGCTGTTCAGCGAGGAGTACCTCGCCTGCCTGCCGGTGGACCACGCGCTGGCCGACCAGGAGGAGATCAGCTTCGCGGAGCTGCGCAGCGAGCGCATCCTCCAAGGTCCGCGTGTGGCCAACCCGGCCGGCTACGACGCGGTCGTCACCGCGTGCATGCGCGCCGGCTTCTCACCGCGGACTCTCGAGGTGATGGGTTCCTACATGGACCACGCCGCGATGGTGTCGGCCGGCATGGGCGTGGGGTTCATGCCGGAGTCGCTGTCCGACATCCACCCGCATGACGTCGTCTACCGGCGACTGGTCAATCCGTCCGTGGGGCTCACGGCGTCGATCTCGTGGTTCGAGCGCCGTCTCGACTCCGTGGGGCGGGCGTTCGTCCGTCACTGCATCACCGAGCTCTCCGATCTGGAGGGCCTCACCCCAACCGAAGGAGAATCATGAAGTTCGCGATCGGCCAGATGGTCTCCGGTGTAGACAAGGCCGCCAACCTCGCGGAGATCGCGCGGTTGACCGAAGAGGCGGCCGCCGCCGGCGCACGCCTCGTGGTCTTCCCCGAGTTCGCCATGTTCGATGCGCCGAAGCTCGACGAGGAGTTCATCAAGGAGGGCGAGTCGCTCGACGGTCCGTTCGTGTCCGGTCTCGCCGCCCTCGCGCGCAGGACCGGGGTCGCGATCGTCGCCGGCATGCTCGAGACGATCGAGGGCGAGTCCCGCGGCTACAACACCCTGGTGCTCGTGACCCCCGAGGAGGGTCTGTCGCGGGTCTATCACAAGCTCCACCTGTACGACGCGTTCGGCTTCCTCGAATCGGACCACATCCGCCCTGGCGACATCGCGGGGCCGGTGACGTTCACGATCGACGACGTCACCGTCGGGATGCTCACCTGCTACGACCTGCGCTTCCCCGAAGTCGCACGCGAGCATGCGGATGCCGGAGTCGACCTGCTGCTGTACCCCGCGGCCTGGATGCCCGGCGCCCGCAAGGAGGATCACTGGAACACCCTCGCCCGCGCACGGGCGATCGAGAACACGCTCTATGTCGCCGCCGTCTCGCAGGGGCCGGCGGTCGGCACCGGCGGCAGCATCATCGTCGATCCCATGGGCATCACGCTCGGGGAGATCGGCGAGCAGAGCGGCATCGCGGTGGCGGACGCCACACCGCAGCGCGTCGCCCAGGTGCGCTCGGTGAACCCCTCACTCGCCAACCGTCGATTCACCGTGGTCGCCTCGGCGTGACGCCGTCACCACAGAACTGAAAGGAAGAAACATGTCTCACACGCTCAAGCAGGGTGCCTGGCTGTCGGATGGAAGCAGCGCGATCGGCGAGATCGTCGCAGGGCTCGGCTACGACTTCGTCGTGCTCGACATCGAGCACGGATCCTTCGACCTCTCGATCCTCGAGCGCTTCATCCCGCTGCTCAAGGGCCTCGGCCTGGAAGTGCTGTCGAAGGTTCTCGTGCCCGAGCGCGGCGCGATCCAGCAGGCCCTCGACTTCGGCTCGGACGGCGTGATCATCCCCCACATCGAGAGCGTCGAGCACGCCAAGCGCATCACCGACTTCGCGAAGTTCCCCCCTCTCGGCTCGCGCAGCCTCGCGGGTGGTCGCACCATGAGCTACCGCGGATACTCCGACGAGTGGATCGCCGCGCAGGATCGCGACATCAAGGTGTTCCCGATGGTGGAGGACCCGGGAGCGCTCCGCGACGTCGAGGCGATCGCCGCGCTGCCGACCGTCGACGGCATCTTCATCGGCCCCGGCGACCTTGCCGCCATGAGCGGTCGTGGCGCCTACCGCCAGACCGAGGCGGACTTCGACGACTTCCGCAAGGTCATCGCCGCGGCCCGCGCGAACGACAAGCCCTGGGTGCTGCCGGCCTGGACCACCGTCGAGAAGGAGTTCGCGATCGCCGAGAACGCCGACTACGTGCTGCTCACGATGCAGCACGCCGCGATCTCGGAAGGCTACGGCAACGCCCGCGCACTGATGGACGACCTCATCGCGAACGCGTCCGTCCCCGCCGCGTCCTGAGCCCGCCCCGGCCCACACCCCGAAGCCCCCGCGCACCCCCGGCGTGGGGGCTTCGTCGTGCGTGGTGCGTGGCTTCGACGGTTCACAACTCCTCAAGAACGCGTGCGATAAGCCTGACAACCGCGTCCCCCGCGCCGAACGAGCGATTTCTGAGGAGTTGTGAACGCGCACGACGTCACACATCCGCGACCTGCGCCGTCGTACCTGGTGGAGGCGCGCACGCGCCCCGGAACGAAGGAGATGACGTGTCGCACGTGAACATCGGCAAGGTCTACGCAGAGCCTTACAAGGCGATGCTCGAGTTCAGCGCCCAGGCCAGTGCCGCGGGAGTGGATGCCGGGCTTTCGCCGCTGCTGGTAGAGCTGGTCAAGATCCGCGCCTCGCAGCTCAACGGCTGTGCGTTCTGCCTGAAGATGCACGCCGCCGATGCCGTCGCGGCCGGCGAGACCGCCGACCGCCTCGCCGTGCTCGCTGGGTGGTGGGAGTCGCAGTACTTCAGCGCCGAGGAGCAGGCCGCACTGCAGATCGCCGAGCGCGTGACCCTGCTGAGCGACCACGGACGCCTCGCCGATCGCGGTGTCGACGTCGATGGCGTGCTGACCGAGAAGCAGATCGCCGCGGTCACCTGGCTCACGGTCGTGATCAACAGCTGGAACCGCATCGCGGTCAGCAGCCACTACCCCGTCGCACCCTGAGAGCTGCGCGGACCCGAACGAGCGGCGGGAGTCAAGACCCTTCCCGCCGCCGTTCGGGCGGGTCAGACTGCCCCCATCCGATCGATGGGAAGAACCGTGAGCCCGACCGCCGTCCGCACAACGACAACCACAGACCTGCACGAGCGAGGTCCGCTGAGCGCCGCGCTCATCCGCAACCTCATCGGCGACGAGGAGTCCGACCACGCCGCGCAGGCCGAGGCGGCGATCGCCCGGACCGACGACATCGTGCGCGACGACGACATCCAGCTCGCGCTCTTCCTGTTGTTCGCCTCGTCCTATGGGGCGCTCCCGCAGATCGACCCGGCCCTGGAATGGGACCCGGACCTGATCGCGACGCGACGCCTTTTGGAGACGGCGTTCGAGCGCGCCCTGCGGACATCCGTGCCGCAGCCGCACCTCCCCGAGGCGACGGTCGACACGGTCGGTCGCGCGCTGTTCGCCCTCGCGGAGGCCGACACCGGCCCCAGCCTGTCGCGGTACGTCGCGAAGAAGGCGACGCCGGAGCAGGCGCGGGAGTTCTTCATCCAGCGCTCGATCTACACGCTGCACGAGGCCGATCCGCACTCCTGGGCGATCCCCCGCCTGCACGGCCGCGCCAAGGCCGCGCTCGTCGAGATCCAGTCCGACGAGTACGGCGGCGGGCGACCCGACCGCGTGCACGCCACGATCTTCGCGAAGGCGATGCGGGGCGCGGGACTCGACGACACCTACGGCGCCTTCCTCGACGCGGTGCCCGCCATCACGCTCGCCTCGCACAACATGATGTCGATGTTCGGGATCAACCGCCGTCTGGTCGGGGCAATCGTCGGCCACCTGGCGGCCTTCGAGATCACCTCCTCGATCCCCAACCGCCTCTACGGCGACGGGATGCGACGGCTGGGCTTCGGAGACGACGTGACCGACTACTTCGACGAGCACGTCGAGGCGGATGCCGTGCACGAGCAGATCGCCGCGCGCGATCTCGCCGGCGGTCTGGCCGAGGACCACCCCGCGCTGCTGTCCGACATCATGTTCGGTGCATCCGCCTGCCTGACCGTCGACGGCTGGGCCGCCGGGCACATGCTCGACGCCTGGGAGCGCGGAGAGTCCTCCCTGCGAACGGATGACCCCCGATGAGCGCCGCCGACCGAGAAGCCACCATCACGCCCTACCCCGACGGCCCCCTGCTGGTACGCGGCGCTGTCGAGCTGCGCACCGCCGACGGCGAGCCCATCGAACCCCGCCGCCGCACGGTCGCCCTCTGCCGCTGCGGGCTCTCCACCATCAAGCCGTTCTGCGACGGCACGCACAAGGCCGCGGGGTTCCGCACCGACGTGTGACCGCGACGGCCGCGGCAGGGCTCAGCCGCCGGCCAGAGGACCACGCCGATCCGAGAACTCCAGGACGGCATCGCGCTTTCCGCGCCCTGCCCCCCGCTTCAGCCCCGATTCAGCCGCCGCCCGCCACACTGGAGGAATGCGGATCCTGGTGGTGGATGACGAGGTGCGTCTGGCGGACGGCGTCCGGCGTGGACTCGAGGCGGAAGGCTTCGCGGTCGACGTCGTGCACAACGGCGTCGACGGTCTCTGGCGTGCCCGCGAGACCCGCTACGACGCGATCGTTCTCGACCTCATGATGCCGGGGATGAGCGGGTGGAAGGTGTGCGAAGCGCTGCGCGCCGAGGAGAACTGGACCCCGGTGCTCATGCTCACCGCGAAGGACGGCGAGTGGGACCAGGTCGAGGCGCTCGAGACCGGCGCCGACGACTACGTCACGAAGCCCTTCTCGTTCGCGATCCTCGTCGCCCGCATCCGCGCCCTCGTGCGACGCGGTGCCGTCGCACGACCCACGATCCTGGAGGCGGGTGATCTGCGGCTCGATCCCGCCGCGCATCGCGTGTGGCGCGGTGAGACGCCCGTAGCGCTGACGGCACGCGAGTTCGCCGTGCTCGAGTACCTGCTCCGCCATCGCGGCCAGGTGCTGTCGAAGCGTGCGCTGATCGAGGGCGTCTGGGATGACGACTTCGACGGCGACCCGAACATCGTCGAGGTCTATGTCGGGCATCTGCGCCGCAAGCTCGACAAGCCGTTCGGCCGCGAGGCGATCGAGACGATCCGTGGCGCGGGATACCGGCTGGCGGCCGACGGTGGCTGAGCGCGGCTGGCGCTCGGTCCGCGGGCGCACCACGCTCGGCGCGACCCTCGTCGTCGCCGCCGCTCTGCTGGTCGGGGCGTTCTCCTTCTACGGTGTGCTCAGCGCCAGCGTGCACGGCAGTGCCGAGCGTGCGGCGGAGCTGCGGCTCTCCGAGCTCACCGAGCGTGGCGACGGTCCGGGAGGACGGTCGGTCGATTCGCTGGATGACGAGATCGTGCAACTCATCGGCGCCGACGGTTCCGTACGGGCCGCCAGCGAGGATGCCCGCGAGGCGCTCGGGTCGACACCCCTCCCCCTGTCCGACGACCCGCAGACCATGACGATCGACGGCGAGCCGATGCTGGTCGTGTCGGATGACCTCGACGACGATCAGATGCTCGTGCTGGCGGTGTCGATCGAAGACGGCGCCGAGACCCTGGCGACAGTCGCGACCCTGCTCGCTGTCGCGGTTCCGCTGCTCCTGCTCCTGGTCGCCGTGACGACCTGGCTCGTGGTCGGTCGCGCCCTGCGCCCGGTGACCCGTATTCGCCAGGAGGTCGACGGCATCACCGCGGAACGACTGCATCAGCGCATCGCCGTGCCGGAATCCGCAGACGAGATCGCCGCACTCGCGACGACCATGAACCGGATGCTGGACCGCCTCGACGCGTCCGCCGCGGCCCAGCGGCGGTTCATCTCCGACGCCTCGCACGAGCTGCGGTCCCCGCTCGCGACGATCCGTCAGCACGCGGAACTCGCGCAGGCCCATCCGTCGACCACCAGCATCGGCGAACTGTCCGAGGTCGTCTCCGAGGAGGGGCTCCGGTTGCAGGGGATCGTCGAGTCATTGCTGCTCCTCGCCCGCCTCGACGAGGGGGTGAGCGGGCGCGCGGAGCCGGTCGACCTCGACGACATCGCACTCGGCGAGGTGCGGCGGCTCCGCGCCTCCGGACTCGATGTCGACGGCGCCGGCATCCGTGCCGCGCGTGTGAACGGTGATCCGCGCCTGCTCGGACAGCTGCTGCGCAACCTCGCCGACAACGCCGCCCGCCACAGCCGCGGGCGCATCGCGATCGGGGTGGCGCCTTCCGACGCGCACGTGTTCGTGATGATCGAGGATGACGGCGCCGGGGTGCCGTCCGAGGAGCGCGAGCGCATCTTCGAGCGCTTCGTGCGCCTCGACGAGGCCCGCAGCCGGGACGCCGGCGGGAGCGGTCTCGGGCTGGCGATCGTGCGTGGCATCGCGGCCGCCGCAGGCGGAACCGTGATCGTCGACGAGTCCCGCTGGGGCGGCGCCCGGTTCGTCGTCACGCTCCCGCTCGCCCGCTGAGCGAGAGGGAGCAGGCATTCCTGAAGAGGTCTTCAGGACGCTTCAGGGTGGCTTCAGCGCCTCCGCGGGAGCATCGATGCATGGACGACAAGAACCAGAACCAGAACCACGACCTCACCCCCGACCAGACCCCCGAGCCCACGGCAGCCTCCGCGCCCGACGCCCCGACCGTTCCGGTCGCCCCGGCAGCAGCATCCGACGCCACAGCGCAGTATCCGGCTGCGGGCCAGCATCCCGCGCCCGCAGCGCCTGCCGCTGACGCACCGAAGCCGCGCCGCACCCGCGCCCTGCTCATCGGAGGAGGCATCGCCGCCGCCGTGCTCCTGGCGGGCGGAGGGATCGCCGTCGGCGCCGCGATCGGCGACGAGTTCGGCGATGACGATGATCGCTCCTCGGTCTCCGACGATGCACGCCATGACGACGCCCCCGCCGATCGCGGCGACCAGCGTGGCGACCGGGACGACGATGGAGGCGCCGGCTCGAACCGCGGCGCGGCGGTGACCGGCATCGGCACCGCCTCCGCCGACGAGCTCGTGGCGATCGCCGACGCCGCCCGCCGCGCCGCCGAGGGCGATGTCACCTCGATCGACGCGAAGCGCGACGGCACCTGGGAGGTGCAGCTCACCGCCGCGAACGGCGACGAGACCGATGTGCGTGTCGACGCGGACCTCGGCACGAGCATCGTCTCGACGGATGCCGCCGACGGCGATGACACCGGCCCCGCGCTCATCCTCGACGAGGCGACCATCCGCTCGCTCGTGGCCGCCGCGCTCGACGAGGCCGACGGGATGATCACCGACCTCGACGTGGACAGCGACGACGTCAGCCCCTACGACGCCTCGGTGCTCACCACCGACAACCGTTCGATCGACATCGACTTCGACTCCGCGTTCGCGGTGGTCGGCACCGACATCGACGACTGAGTCCGAGCGTCCGGCACTCGTGGTCGCGCCCGGTGCGCACCTGGACCTCGGGCGCGAGCCCTACGGTGCGCGATAGTCGACCGGGAACTCCACCGCGTTGTTGGTGGTGTCGGATTCGAGCAGCAGTCCGCCCGGATCCACCGTGATGCGGACCCAGTAGTCCCCTGAGGGGAGGCCGGTGACGTCGATCCACTGGTCGGGTAGGTCAGCGCCGTAGTAGTCCGCGTAGCCCGTGTTGATCCCCTGCTCCTCGATCCCGCACTCGAAGGGAGGCAGCTCGAGGAACACGTCGCCGTCCGCGCGCGCTGGCGGATCCACCGGGACGACATCGGTCAGACAGAAGCTGATCTTGGTGCTGGACGCCACCACCGTTCGGCGATCGGCGGCCAGCAACTCGTAGCTCTCGAACTCGTCCAGATGGAAGTGGTGATGCTCGGCGTGATACACGAAGTGCCCGGCATCGCGCACCAGCACCTGCCCGGGCGCATAGATCCGCTGCTGCACGTCCTGCATCCCGCTGTCGGCGCTGACCGCACCGGCGGTGACATGCAGCAGCCCGCCGAGGTTGGCGGTGGACGAGGCGAAACGCAGCAGCACCCGTCCGGGCTGGGTCTCGGTGTCGACCAGAGTCTCGGTCGGGGGCGGGTTGTCGTCGCCGAGTACTGTCAGCTGCGGAGCCAGGTCCGGCAGGGCGAGGTCGGGGCACTGCTCTTCCGAAAGGCACGGGGCGAGGGCGGTGACCGGTACCGCCCGGCTGCTGCCGAGCGTGAACGTGAACGACTGGGTCAGCGCCGTGGGCTGCGGCAGGTGGGTGACGGCCGGCCCCTCGACCACCGGCTGCACCCGCACGTCTACCGTGGTCTCACCCGGCGTCAGGTTCTCGATCTCCGGGAACACGAACACCCCCGACGCGTCGGTCTCGGCCGTCGCGAGCGCCACGGGTCCCGTCGAATGCACCCGCACGGTCCAGCCGCTCAGCACCGGCTCTCCACGGCCCTGCGCACCGTCGCCGTCCCGGTCCTGGAAGAGGAGGCCGGAGATCCCGGATGCCGATGGCGACGGCAGCGCCGGAGGGGGCGGGGTGCCCGCGGACTTCGCATTCCACACCATGAGACCCCCCACGACCGCGACGACGAGCACCGCCGCACCCCCGACGATCCAGAGCAGGCGACGCGAAGACCGCGTGCTCTGGACGGTACGCGTCACCGCGGCACCTCGGCACCGGAGCGGCGGTACTCGTCAGGCGAGAGACTTCTCATGAGACCCGATCGTGCCGTATCGGACGCCGCCGCGCATCCGGAACCGCCTCCCTGGTCCGCCCCGCCCACCCGGCATAGCCGGCGATAGCAGCCAGTGCAGCACCGTAGCCGAGGAGCCACCAGGGGAATCCGGGTGCCTCGGAGGGGCCGGTGGCCGCTTCGAGCGCGCCAGGGGGCGTCGGAGTCGCGCGCTCACCGGTGACGAGGATGCGGTGGCTGTTGATGCCCAGTGGCGTGCAGGTCACGAGCGTGACGAGGTCCCGTCCCGCCTCCTGCCGGATGCTGGTGGTATCGGCCGGATCCACGACGCGCGTGTCGACCACCCGATAGGTCAGCACCTCGCCGAAGGTGTTGACGGTGAAGAGATCGCCCACCTCGACGCGGTTCAGGTCGGTGAACATCGTGGCATCGGCGAGTCCGCGGTGCGCGGTGATGACGGCGTGAGTGCTTTCACCACCGATCGGGAGGGATGTTCCTTCGAGGTGACCGGCACCACGCAGCAGGGTCTGCTCACTCGTTCCGTGGTAGACCGGCAAGTCGACGCCGATTCCGGGAATCTGAATGCGGGACATCACGCCTGAGGGCGTTCGCAGCACGTTGTCGTAGTCGAATCCGCCCTCGATGACACCGTCGCCTTCCGGCACATTGGCGTGCGCAGCGAGCAGCGCTCCCGACGAGAGTGCGTCGTTGTAGCGGTGCGCCTCGGCGAGCTGCGCCGCCGGACCAGGGGCAGCAGCATCCACGTCGTCGCCGTAGTCTCCGACGAGAAGGGACTGGTTGTAGGAGGAGAGCCAGCTCGCTGCCGGCGAGTAGGTGAGCACGGTCGCACCGGCGACCGCCGCGATGACGGTCAGGATGAGGAGCGCGCTCGGCCGCCAGCGCCGACTCGGACGGCGCTGCTCCCGACGAGCGTGCGTCGCCGGGGGCGGAGGGAGTGCGCCCTCCTGAGAGTCACTGGTGATCATCGTCATCATGCTCCGGTGTTCACGGCCTCGGGGCAAGTGGCACTGGGCCACTTGCCCCGAGGCGTCGGGCGTCGCTGGTCAGGCCTGAGCCTGAGCGCGACGGCGAGTGATCAGCACACCGCCGACGGCGATCGCAGCCAGCGCGATGCCGGCGATCGTGAGAGCGAGCTGACCGTCAGCACCGGTGAAGGGCAGCGTCGGGACGCCCTGCTGCGTGTTGTCGATCGCGATCAGCGGCACGGTGCCGTTGTCACCTGCGGCGACGATGACCTCTGTGAGTGCCGCAGCGCCGATCGGCAGGACGAAACCGGCCGGGGCGGCGATCTCCTTGAGCACGTAGCAGCGCTCGGAGTAGTCGTGACCAGGCGTGTTCACGTCGGTGACCGTGCCGTCTGCGGCGATCTCGAGCTCGGTGTCGCCGACCCACAGACCGGGGAACACCACCGTGCCGTCGGCAGCGGAGGTCACCACGAGGGGGGTCGTGGTGCCGGGTTCGGTGACGACGTCGAGAGTGTCGATGTCGGCGGCGCAACCGGCGCCTTCCGTCAGACCCATGTAGATCTCGAACTGTGCGCCCGCAAGACCATCGGTCTCATCGGAGGCGTTCACCTTGATCGCGGTCAGGTTGCCCCATCGCGTGCTGACCTCGTTCGTCGGCGAGCCACCAGGGCCGTTCGGCGTTCCCGGAGTCAGTTCGAAGTCGTTGATGTTCACGTACGCGATGTTGACGATGTCGCCGACGGCGTTCGCGGCGGCCTCGAACGCCACGACGACGTTCTGGTCGGCAGCGAGCTTCGCGAGTCCGGTCGGGGTGAAGGTGACCGTCAGGGTCTGCCCCGCCCACGCCGGCGTGTAGTCCGTACCCTGCACGAAGGTCGCCCCACCGAAGACCGAGACGCTCACGGTGGTGAGGTCGGTGTTCGGGGTGAGCTTCGAGTCGAGCGTGTCGGTGAGAACGAACGAGTCGTACGTCTGCCCCTCCGCCAGTGCCGGGATCTTCGTCGTCACCTGGTAGTCGATCGCAGCGCCCAGAGCGGCTCCGTTCTCCTCCTGGTCGACGATGTTCTTTCGCGGGCCCTCGGCGATCGTGTTCTTCGGGTAGACGTGCACGTCGTAGACCCACTCACCGTCGAGCGGATCACCTGCGACGCCCTCGTTCACCGCCGGCGTCGGAACCGTCACGATGAACGGGAGGGCGGGTGCGACCACATTGCTCGGTGCGTCGATCTCGCGCACGAAGTACGGTCCCGTCGCCAGATCAGGGGTCGTGACCGTGCCGTCGACTCCGGTGGTCACCGTCTGGCACCCGGTCAGGTCGTAACCGGCGAGCGTCGCACCGGTCTGTGCGGCGTTCTTCTGAGCCTGGGTGATCGCGTTGATCGCGTCCCACCCGGTGTTGGTGCCGTCGAACAGGTCGATACCGTTGATCAGGCAGTACTCGAACACCACATCGGCGATCGGGTCCGTGTTCGGCTGCGTGCCGGTTCCATCAGGGTTCGCCGCACCGTTGCCCGGGTTCGCGAACTTGTGGATCGTGATCGATCCGAGCTGATCGGGGTCGATCTCCGCCGCCTGGGCCGCAACCCCCGCGGTCAGGACGCCCAGCGCCCCGAGCGACAGCGCTGCAGTCAGCGCGGTGGCCCGACGCACACGCGTACGTGTGAGTGAAGTCATTGCATTTCCTTTCGAAGTTTTCACCACAGCCGTGGTGAAGGTGATTCCGGCGCCGACGCTCGGGCCGGAGAAGGGCCGGGGCGGGCGGAGGGGAGATCCTTCCCGCCCCGGGGCTTTCATGCGGTGCGTCGGCGGCGGATCGCCTGCCACGCACCGAGTCCTGTCATCAGCACCAGGAGGCCGCCACCGATCATCAGCAGATGGTCAGCGCCGAACCCACCCGTGAACGGCAGCACGGGCGTCGGCTGCTGAGTGTTGACGATGTCGTCGAGCACCGTGACAGAGGTCGTATCGAGCACCGTCACGAGAATCGGCGTGGGATCGAGCACGAACCCGACCGGAGCGCGCGTCTCAACGAGGCGGTACTCGCCCGGAGTCAGTCCCTCGACGAGGAACTGACCACCCACCGGATCGGTGTCCGTTCCGGTGCACGGAACCTCGACGCAGTCCACGACGGCGACCGCGGGACCGGCCGGTTCACCGTCACCGTCCAGCGGAGTCAGCTCCCACTCGGCGCCGGTCAACAGCTCGGCATCGGCCGTGTCGCCGACCTTGTTCCACTGCAGGGCTGCCGAGATCGGGTTCACGACAGTCGTATCGAAGAACGCGTTGCGGAGTTCACCGGCCGCATCCTCGTCCACCACCACCGCGTAGCTGACCTCCACCGTCTCGCCCGCAGGCAGAGCACCCGTCCACGTCAGCGTCTCCGCCACCGGGTCGAATACGACCACACCCAGACCCGCCGGGCTGACCGCGATCGAACCGACATCGAGCGTCGCATCGTCGACCACATCACTCAGGTCATCGACAGCTGAGAACGATGCCGCGTCGACCGCGCCCGTGTTCGACACCGAGATCGTGTAGATCACCGTGTCTCCCGGTGCGACGAGCACACCGTCGCCGACATCGCTCGTCTTCGACCACTCGATGATCGGATGCTCCACCCGCACGTCCGGCTCCACCAGCAGGTTTCCCACCGTGCCCGTCGCATCATCATCGATGAGCACCGTGTAGGTCACCATCGCCGTCGTCCCGCCGTCCATCGGCACCGCAGGCGTCGACTGCCAGCTGAACTCCGTGTCACCACCCGTGAAGAGGACCTCGCCACACGAGTTCGCAACCGGTGCACACGTGACCGAAGGAGGAGCCACAAGTGTCGCCTTGTCGAGCACTTCCGACATGTCATCCGTGACCAGGCCGTCTTCCGACACCACCGTGCCGGTGTTCTCGATCGTGACCGCATACGTGATCTCATCGCCCGGCTTCACCGCCGTGCCGGGGGTCGGATCAGACGACTTGTCGAACGTGAGCTCCGGCACCTGGAGGGGGCTCACGCAGCCGAGGCCCGTGCCGCCGGCACCACCGGTCCCCGAGGGCAGGTTGTTCTTCGGGTTCGTGATCGACGTGCCGCCGTTGCCACCACCGAGCTCGAACGTCACGTTCGGGGCACCATCGGCCGGGCAGCTCGTCGGTGCGTCGAGCAGCTCGACCCAGATGCCTCCGGCCCCACCGCCGCCTCCTGAGACACCGGCGTGGTAGAGGTTCGCCGTCGGCGCGCCACCGATCCCGCCGTTCGCGGTCAGCAGCAGCGGCGCATCCACCGACTGCGCGCGTACGCGCATCTGGCCACCCGCGCCGCCCCCCGAACCGGAATGGGCACCTCCTCCGGCCGGACTCGCGCCCTGGCCGCCGTCGGCGCGGACGGCACCCGCACCCTCGATCGAGGCGAAGTCGAGGAACACGATGCCGCCACCGGCACCCCCATCGCTGAAGCCGGACTCCTGACTACCGCGTCCGCCGGCACCGCCCATCATGAGACGCGGGTTCGCCAGGTTCAGGTAGTGGGCGGAATCAGGGAGCGGCGCCGCGACGGCGGTGTTGCCGTCGCCTCCTGCCGGGTACGGCACGTTCGCCTGTCCGACACCGCCGGTACCACCGGATCCGCCGCCGGTCCAGCTGCCGCCGCCACCACCGCCGGAGGAGTCGTCGCCCCCGGAGCTGTTCGACGGCGCGCCGCCGCCTCCGCCGTAGGACCCGCCTCCGCCGCCGGCACTGCCTTCGTTGGCACTCGTGATCGGGTCGGAACCGCTCGCCCCGCCGATCAGACCGTCGCCGCCGTTCGCCACTCCGCGAGTTCCACCGCCACCGGCGCCGATGTATCGCGCCAGGTTCTCGGCGATGACGTCACCGCCGGCGCCACCGCCATCGGTGCCGCCACCACCACCCGATGCGCCGGACGAGATGCTCGCGACGACGTCTGCGCCACCGCCGCCCCCGCCGCCGATCACTCCACCGCCGCCGCCGGCGCCGCTGGGTGTACCACCGTAGAAGAATGGAGTTCCCGCCGCCGCGCCGTTCGTGCCCGGGGCTTCGGCGGCTGATTCTGCCGACCCTCCCCCGGCGATTCCGCCACCCGCACCGGCGGTGCCGACGGCGCCACCGCCACCACCGCCGACGCCGCCTCCGCCCGCTCCGGCGATGTTCGCCGCGGGACCGGAGATCGACCCATTCTGACCACGCCCTGTCGGCGTTCCGGGCCCGGTGCTGGCGCTGGTGGTCACAGCGCTGGTCGGCGGCAGGGCGCTCGTGAATCCGGCACCGCTGGCGTCGATATCGCCGTCGAGCTCGAGCGCTCCCCCCGACAGGGCGATCACTCCCCCCGTGGCGCCGTCCCACGGGGCGGCGGTGATGTCGCCCACGATCGTCGTGCTGGCGGGATCGTGCACCAGGCGCACCAACTGCACCGCCTCCGAGCCCGGGGAGTACGTGCGCGTGATCGCGGAGAGACCGATGTCCGCCCCCGAGATCGAGGTGATGGTCGCGACGTCGTAGTTGCCCATGTTCGACCCCGCCACGGCGGGCGAGACACCCGTCATCTGCACGAGCATCACCCGATCGCCGACAGCGAAGGAAGCGGATGCTCCGCGCGGCGCACCGCTGACGGTGACGACCCCTCCGGCGATACCGGAAACGGCCTGATACGTGTTCACGACACCACTGACGGGCGCGGCGACAGCCGAAGAGGCCCCGATCACCGAGGGCACCAGCGCCCCCGCCGCGATCGCGCATGCTAGCGGGATCACCTGCCAGGCGCGAACCCTGGACAGTGGTCTACGGTTGCCGGGTCGCGGCGCCCGGCGACGGCGCGGTGCATGGCTCATGGACATGGCGTGTTCTCCCCCAGAATGTGGCGAGGACGGCACGGCGATCATTCACCGGCTCCTCGTGCGGCGGTTCAGGCTAGAACGACCGACCATCACGCCGGAACAGTGCCGAGACTGCGCCACCGTTGCGCCACCGAACTCACCGTGATCCCGCGGGATGCGGGCGTGCTCCGCCGTCCGCATCCGACGCTTCGCCGCACTCTTCCGCTGCCTCGGCCCGCGTCACTATGCTGTGGCTGGGAAGGCTGGGGCATGACCGATCTGAGTGAACAAGCCGGCGATGCCGCACGGCGCCGGCTGACTCTGCTGCTGCGCGCCGCGATCACCCGGGGGGACTATCCCGACCGTCTGCCGACCGACGATGAGCTCGCGGCTGCCTACGATGTGCCGCGCGCCGTGGTGCGCGATGCGCTGACCGCACTGTCGGATGTCGGCATCCTCACCCGCACCCGTGGCATGGGGACCCTGCCGACCGACAACCGGCCCGCGTCCTTCAACCTGCTGTCGATGCAGGTCGAAGGCGGGGTGCCGCAGTACAGCATGCATCCGCGCGTGATCGACATCGCCACGGTGCCGACTCCGGAGATGGTGGCGGCACGTCTGCCCACTGCGGGCGCTGAGGTGCTGCGCGTCGAGTACCTCTCGATGCCCGATGAGCAGATCGACGGCGTCTCGACCGGGTTCTTCGTGCTGCCGAAGGCCGAGCCCTTGCGGACCGCCGACTTCGGAGACAACGTCTACAGCTTCCTGGCCGCGGCGGGGCTCGCCGTGTCGGCGACCGACTTCGTGATCGGAGCGATCACGGCCGGCGACTCCCTGGCGCTGCGGCTGCGGGCCCGAGCCGCGAGTGCCGTGCTGTTCCTCGAACAGACCATCTACGACGACGCGGGTGATCCGCTGAGCTTCTCGGTGGTCGCGATGCGGGGCGACAGACTGGCCGTGTTCTCGCACGCCCACGGCTGACGCCGGCGCTCACCCGCCGGCGAGGTGGGGTCCGGCGGGTGAGCGGTCGTCGCCGGTGCCTGCACCATCGACGACGGCGGCCATAGGAATCTCCGCTGGGCCGGAGATTCTTCGGGTCGCGCTGCTCCCCTCCGGATCTCCGAAGGTGGATCATCGCTCGCCACGAGGCTACGACGCTCCGCGCCATGACGACAACGGCGCCGCGACTGCGCCTGGATTGCGCCGCTCGATGCCGCAAGAACACCGGGTGGAAGCGGATGCTACGCCGTCGGAGCGCCCTCTTCCGCGGCATCCTGAACGGCATCTCCGTCGACGGGTCGCACGCCTGCCGTGACGTTGTGGGCGAAGTAGCGCACCCGGTCACCGCGTTGGGCGACGGTCGAGAAGCAGATCGCCACACCCGCCTCGTCGTACATGATCTGCTCGAGGGTGAGCACCGGCGCTCCCGGTTCCATGGCCAGACGCCCGGCCGTGAACGGGTCGGCCTCGGCCGCACCGATGAGCAGTTCACTCGCCGACAGGCGGATGCCACCGTTCGCGAGGAATGCGTAGATGTTGTGGCCGAAGTCCGCATCGCGCAGCGCATCGGCACGCGGCAGCACGAAGTAGTTGGTCGACACGGCCCCGGGGAACTCCTGCGCCACCGCGATGTACTCGACGCGCAGCACCTCAGGCCCGCACTCCGGGATCCGTGCGGCGACCACCGGCGGGGTACGGATCACCGACCGGTCCGTCACGCGCGGATAGGTGGACTGCTCGGGGACCCCGTCGACGCCGTGGAACGCCCGGAGGCCGAAGATCGACGGAAGCACCCCGGTGCGGGTGCCCAGCCCTGGCTCTCGGGACACGACCCCCGACTCGGCCAGCTCGCGCAGCGAGTCCCGCACGACCGCGCGCGTGGCACCGGCCGCGTCCATCAGTTCCCATTCCCGAGGAAGCCGACCTCGGGGATAGTCGCCGCGGCCGATCGCCGACCGCAGCAGAAGGTTCAGTCTGCGCCGTTCGGCATTGCCGTCCGGTTCGCGCAGATGCTGCGATGCATCCCGTTTCACGACGCTCAGTGTAGCCAGCGAGGTGCGCCGCGCGACAGGCCGTTAGCATTCAAGGATGACGAACTCCGCTCCGATCGACGACGTATCCATCGGCGGCGACATGATCCGCCTCGGCCAGTTCCTGAAGTACTCGGGTCTGCTCGACTCCGGCGGCGACGCCAAGGAGGTCGTGATCGACGGCTACGTGACCGTCAACGGCGAGGTCGACCGCCGCCGCGGGCGCCAGTTGCACGACGGCGACCTGGTGAGCTTCGAAGGCCGCACGGTCCGCGTCCGCCCCTGACCGGGCATCGCCACCGAAGAGCAGATGATCGCGTTCAGGGCACCCGTGACCCTGAGGTCTTCTCGCTGAGGAACTGCGCCGAGAGCGACGTGTTCACGTAAGTCTCCCCCAACGCCCCGCCGGCGGTCGGGTACAGCCAGAGCACCGGAAGCTGGACGACGTTGTCGGCACCGTTCAGCGCGCCGCTGAGCGTGTACTCGACGAACCCGGAGACCCCTGGCTCGGGGAGCGCACCCGAGCGGACCCACCCGTTCAGGGTGCGCTCCTCGGCACGGTAGCTCGCCGGAGTGGGCACGCCGTTCCCTGCTCCCCACTGCACGGTCACGGTGATCACCCCCGAGCGGTACATGCCGCCGGGCTCCGTGTCGCCGGTGTCGGCGTTGAAGACGTTGAAGCCGACGGTCTGGCCCGTGTTCACCTGCACGCGGTTCGGCTGAACCACGGTGAGGGTCTGCACAGAGGTTCCCCCCTGCCACACCGACAACCCGCCACCCGGTGCCGGCAGCGGCTCAGCCGCGCTCGCTGCGGCCAGCGGCGTCGCCACGGCCACGGCGACGACCGGTGCCGACCACGCAGCCGCCTTGAGGAACGTCCGACGATCCGAGGAACCTGCCGGCAGGTCCGTGCGTGTTTCCGACATGATGTTGCCTCTCCGATTGGTCTATCGATCGTGCGGCGGTCGACGGGCACCGCGCAGGGGAGAACCGACCAGCAGCCGGCGCGATTCGGTGTCGCCGTGGGCGCCGCCCGGGTACCCCTGGGCGGTTGATGGTCCTCAGCTCCGGGAAGACGCTAACAACGCGGATGCGGCGAATCAGGTGGGCGACGAAAAGCCCACCTGGGTGACACCAGGGTGAATCCTGACCTCGATCCGTGAGCCCTGCGGGTGGCTATCGTGGTCCTGATGCCTGCCCCCGTTTCCGCCCGGTGGTTCTCGACCCGGGTGCTGCTGACCTGCGCCGCACTGGCGGTCGCCCATCTGCTCCTGCACCTGTGCACCGTCCCTGTGCTGACGACCCTCGCTCCCCTCGCCCCGCCCGCGTACGCCCTCGTCGCCGGGGTGCACAGTGTCATGCCGTTCCTTGCGCGCCGCGTGACCGGAGTGGCCGGTTCCGCGATCGTGACCAGCGGGATCGCTGCGCTCCTCGTCATCCCGTCGAGTTCATCGGGGTTCATCGCCGCGATCCCCGCGCTCCTCGCGGGCGTCATGATCGATCTTGCGCTGTGGCGCTCCACGCGGGGCGCCACACGTGAGGCGCGCTACCTCGCAGCCGGTGCCGTCACGGCCGTCGTGCTGTGGGCGGTGTCGCTCGCGGTGTTCTCACCCGAGCACCTGACCCCGGCCATCGTCGTCGGAACGTTGGTCGGTCGCCTCGGAGGGGAGCTGCTCGCCGTCGTCTCATCCCGCGCTCTCGCATCAGCTCTGCAGCGGGCCGGCATCGGCCGAGGCCTGCGCGCGTCCGATCAGAGCAGTCCCACCTCGTAGGCGCGAGCGATCGCCTCGTCGCGACTGCTCACGCCGAGTCTCTGGTACAGGCCGCGCGCGTGCGTCTTCATCGTGTTGTGCGACAGGTGCTCTCTGGTCGCGATCTCCCGCAGGCTCCATCCCTTCTCCAGTCCCTGCAGCACGATGCTCTGCTGCCGCGTGATGCGGATCGGCTGCTCCAGGACTGTGAACGGATCTCGCACCGCGCGTGTCGGGTCGTTCTGGTCGAGCTCCAGCTCCCGACGATCTTCGGCGGGGACCCCCACGCCGACGAAGCTGAGACCGTTGGCACGGATCGCATCACGCAGGTGAGCGGCCGTCTGCGCAGCCGCGGCCGGATCGGAGACTCGTCGTTGCGCGGGAGCGAGGATCGCGAGTGCTTCCGTCCGAATCCTCGACGATTGCGGACGCGCCAGTGCCGCCGCGGCGTGGCGAGCGGCGAGATCGTACGACCCGCTCACCAGTTCCATGCGCGCCAGCGCGATGATGCTCGCCGGCTGCGACGGGTCCGATGCGACCGCCCGTCGAGCCTTCTGGAGCTGGCCGACCGAGAGCAGCAGTTCCACCTCCGCCTGCGCGAGCATCGGGCCGAGCGCGCTGCTCTCCCCGAGCCAATCCGCGTATCGCGCGCGATCTCGACGCACCATCTCGATCGCGCTGAGCCGGTCACCCCATGCGAGCGCATACCGCGCCCGCGCGAAGGTGACACCCGCTCCCCATCCCTGCTCCGCGTTCACCGGCTGGTCGAGCTGACCCAACGCCGCCGCGGCCGCATCATGGTTCAGCATCTCGGTGGCAATCACGGCACGTGCGATGTCCGCGGTCAAGGCGACCCTCGGCCCGAACCATCCATGGGCCGGCGGTGAGGCATCAAGGCGTTCGAGCCACACCTCCGCCTGATCCAGGTCGCCCGCCAACGAACTGAAGAAGGCCGCCTTGCCCGCCGCATCCCTCTCGACATAGCGGACGCGAGCACCGGGCCCACGCTCGTAGGCGTCGCGCAGAGTGATCAGCGCGCCCGGGATGTCATCGGCGAGCCCTCTGGTGATTCCTGCCTGAAGCAGCGCCGCCGGAAGACGGTCGGTCAGGAGGGCGGGTTGGTGGACCACGGCGATGCGGCCGAATCTCTCGACGAGTTCGGCGAGCCTCGTCGCACTGACCAGCCGCCCGCGCACTCGGAACGCGATCATGCGCGCCGAGGCGACGCTCAGCAGGCTGAGGGCGCGTTCCGAGCGGGCGATCGCTTCGAGCGCCACGAGATCTCCGGCATCGGGCACGGGGACGTCTCCGAGCATCCGATCCACGGCATCGGCGGAGCTGTGAAGCCGGATGTCGCGCACCGCGGCCGCGCGGGTGTCGTGCTCGAAGGCGCTGAGCGGGATACGCCGCAAGGCGTCGTCGAGCAGGTCCCCCGGTCGATCGAGCAGAGCGGACCAGTGCTGTCCGATCAGACCGACGGCTCCGCGCCAGTTCCGACTCTCGAGAGCGATGCCGAGTTCGGCGACGACGTCCTGGAGTGCAGTGTCCTCCGCTGCGGACGCGCGATCGACACCCGACTGGTCGGTCGAGGCGTGGGAGTCGCGGAGGCTGGGGTTCATGGCGGAGGCACGGGCGAGCAGATCCCATGCTGCCAGGGTTTTCTCCCGACGCGGCGACCTCGCCCCGATGGAGGTGTAGGGGCGTGAGAATTCACCCTCACTTCACCCGGCTGATCAGGTCCGCCGCGGCTCGATGAGAGCGAGCACGCACGGCGTCCGTTGCCGTGCGGGAAGCCATGACCTAAACTGCAAGGCTCGGCACTCGAGCGACCCATCACTCTTGCAAGGACACTCCCGTGCAGCACTCCTCCTACGACCTCAACCGCGCCAACTGGAACGAGCGCGCGCCGCTGCATCTGGCCTCTCGCGAGTATGCCGTCCGGTCGTACATCGACGATCCGACCCGGCTCTCCGACGTCGTCTCCTTCGACCGCGAGCGCCTCGGTGACCTGCACGGCGTCAAGGCCGTGCACCTGCAGTGCCACATCGGCACCGACACCATCTCGCTCGAGCGCTTGGGCGCCGAGGTCACCGGCCTCGACTTCTCCGCCGCCGCGATCGAAGGCGCCCGCGACCTGGCCGCGCGCGCGAAGAGCACGGCCGTGTTCGTCGAGGCGGGCGTCGACGACGCCGTCGCCGCTCTCGGTGCCGGGCACTTCGACCTGGTCTACACCGGGATCGGCGCCCTGTGCTGGCTGCCGGACATCGCCGCATGGGCACGCACGGTCTCCTCCCTCCTCGCCCCCGGCGGACGCCTCTTCATCCGAGAGGGCCACCCGGTGCTCTGGGCGATCGACGAGGAGCAGACGAATGGGCTCGTGCTGGGATATCCGTACTTCGAGCAGTCCGAGCCACTGGTCTGGGACGATTCGAGCACCTACGTCGAGACCGACCAGAGCATCAAGGCGTCCGTCACTCATGAGTGGAATCACGGCATCGGCGAGATCCTGACCGCTGTCCTGGATGCGGGGCTCACCATCACCCGGTTCGTGGAACACACCAGCGTCCCCTGGGAGGCTCTGCCAGGGCGCATGCACCTCGACGACAACGGCGAGTGGATGCTGACCGAGCATGCGGAGCGGCTTCCGTTGACCTACACGCTGCAGGCCGTCAAGGCGGACTGAGCCGGTCGCAGCCCTCCTTCACTGTGTGGGTGCGCCACCTGCGCGACCGAATCGCGCCGCCAGGCGATCGAACGCGGTGGCGAGCTCGTCGCCGTCGATCACCTCGACGTCGACATCGAGCTGCGACACCCACAGCGCGAGACGGTGCGGATCGTCGGCACCCAGCTCGACCCGACACGTCGACTCGTCGACTTCCTCGATGTCGACCGGGATGACGATCTTCGCCGCGAGCACGGCGGCGGGGGCGTGCACGAGCATCCGCGCACGGTACTTCCAGCTCGCGCGGATGACCCGTCCGACGACGTAGTCGACGACGCTCCCCTCCGCGATCACGCGCGGGCGGAACCGCGCACCCGTCTGTGTCGGCGAGGTCATGCGATCGACGCGGAAGACGCGCCAGTCGTCACGCTCGAGATCCCACGCCAGCAGATACCAGAGCGGCCCCCAGCTGACGAGCCGCTGCGGTTCGGCGTGACGCGCCTCTTCACTGCCCCCGGGCTTCGTGTATCCGAACCGCAGACGCTCGTGGCCGCGGATCGCGAAGGCGACCTGGCCGAGCGCCGCGAGATCGAGCGAAGGTTCCGCGCCGGCGACGACGCTCGTCGCTCCTCGGACCGCGTCGACTCGGCGCCGCAGACGCGAAGGCAGCACCTGCTCCAGCTTGGCGAGCGCGGTGAGCGATGTCTCTTCCACTCCGAGTCTCGACGTGGCGACAGCCCCCAAGCCGACCGCGACCGCGACGGCCTCGTCGTCGTCCAGCAGCAGCGGGGGCATCGCCGCGCCGGCGACCAGCCGATACCCGCCCGCGACTCCGGGGCGCGCATCCACCGGGTAGCCGAGCGACCGCAGCTTTCCGATATCGCTGCGCACGGTCCGTGTGCTCACGCCGAGACGCTCGGCGAGCGCGGAGCTCGTCCACTCGCGCGTGAGCTGCAGCAACGAGAGCAGTTCGAGCAGGCGAGCCGACGTCTCCAACATGTGTCGATCATCTCAGCAATCGCGGAAGCTTATCTTCCGCATTGGTTGGGAGTGTGGATGCCATGACCGATCACACCGCACTCATCCCCTTCCGCATCGACATCGTTCAGGCGGACGTCGACGATCTGCGCGATCGTCTGGCGCGCGCCCGCTGGCCGCACCCCATTCCCGGCCGCGACGATCGCATGGACTTCAGCCGTGGCATCCCCCTCGGATATCTGCAGGAGCTCACCGAACGCTGGCGCGACGGTTTCGACTGGCGAGCGCAGGAGGCGAAGCTCAACGCGCACGAGCAGTTCACGACCGTCGTCGACGGGCAGACCTTCCACGTGGTGCACGCGCGATCGACGAACCCGGACGCCACCCCTCTGCTGCTCTGCCACGGGTGGCCCGGATCATTCGTGGAGTACCAGCGGCTCCTCCCGCTGCTGGCGGATGCCTTCCACGTCGTCATCCCCTCGCCGCCCGGCTTCGGATTCTCCACCCCGCTCTCCGGAACCGGATGGGAGCTGGCCCGCACGACAGACGCCTATGCCGAGATCATGACGCGGCTCGGCTATGAGCGGTTCGCGGTCCACGGTACCGACATGGGCGCGGGCCTCACCGGGCGCCTCGCCGCCATCCACTCCGACCGCATCATCGGCACACACGTGGGTGGCGACCGGACCTGGCTCGGGCTGGTCGGCACCAAGTTCCCCGCCCCGGCCGACCTGTCCGCTGCAGAGATCGAGCAGCTGGAGGCAGCGCATGCGGAGAGTGCGACGGAGCGGGGATACCTCGCGATGCACAACCACCGCCCCGACACGATCGGCCCGGCGCTCACCGATTCGCCCGTCGGTCTGCTGGCGTGGATCGCGGAGAAGTTCAAGCGCAGGGTCGAGGGCGGGCACCGGGCGCCGGATGTCGACGTCGACCAGCTCCTGACGATCATCAGCGTGTACTGGTTCACCCGCAGCGGCGCATCGAGCGTGCAGTTCTATTACGAGGCGGAGCACACCGAACTCGACTTCGTCATGGGCATCGGGGTGCCGTCCGGATGGGCGGTGTTCGACGCGCATCCGCTCGTGCGCCGCACGATGGACCCGTTCGGGACGGTCGGCCACTGGAACGAGTTCGCCGCCGGCGGCCACTTCCCGGCGATGGAGGAGCCGGAGCTGCTCGCGGACGACATCCGCACCTTCGTGCGCGGGATCGCCTGACCTCGTGACCGGCGGGACGATCAGTCCCGCCGGTCACCCATCTGATGTTCCTGGACATCGTCATCGGGCGTCTGGGAAGCGAACAGGGGGGCGATGAGACCGTGCCGTTCGCCGTTCCAGTCGGACCGGGCGATGCGCGGGCTGTCTGGGGAGTCGAGATCCTTCGGTCTCGGCGCGTTGACGTGGAACGAGTAGTTCGCCGACGACGGGCGCTTGCCGTCGGGCGCTTCGGCGCCCAGCAGGAGCTCGCCGAAGTCGCTTCGCCACCTCGCATAGAGCCCTCCGCTGCGGTCCTCCAGCGTCTTCCACACCGGCGAGCCCTCCGCGACGGATCCGATCCATCCGGCGTTCCAGTTGCGGCTGATGAGCCAGTCCGTCAACAGCGCGATCCGGTTGTAGGTCATCACCGTCCGGGCGCTCGGATCCCCGATCTCGCTCTCGTCGAGGACGCGCGTGACCGCATCCTTGTCGAACAGCGCCGGGTTCAGATTCTTGTATTGGAGCGCGGGAAGGATCCCGCCCGTGAGGAATGTGTGCAGCAGCATCGAATGCATCAGCCGCGGCAGCTCGCCGGGCGCGATGGGATGAGCGATGGTGGTCACGCCGAGGTGGACCGTCTCCAGCTGCCCGATCAGCGCCTCACCGCGTCCTGGCTCACCGAACGGGAACGTCAGCGCCGCCACCGCGGCGGCGCCCGTGCATCGGTAGAGGATGTCGTGCGCCTTGTAGACGAAGTTCGCATCGGCCAGGAACCCGTCGTTGTACCGCTGGCCCTCGAGTTCCCCCTCCGCCAGGAGATGCTCGATGATCGCGACCGCCTCCGTCGCGTGATGCACGGCGAAATTGCTGAACCGCTCCCACTGCTCCCGTGGCACCACGTCACGCTGCCACGTCTTCTCACCCGCGAGGAGCTGTTCCACCCATTGGATCGCGGAGCCGGCGAGATTCATCTCCAGCTGCTCCTCCATGATGAGCATGTCGCGATCGCGGCGCAGCCCTTGGGCGTGCTGCATGCGGAGGCTGCTCAGGCCCTTCATCCCACTCGCGATGGCCCCGTCATAGTCAGAGTTCTGCAGCGCCAGCGCCTCATTGCGATAGTCGGCGGCGCCCAGTGCTTTGCTCGCCGGGTTTCGCTGCAGCCCACCCCGGATCCTGGCGACCACCTTCGGATCGAGTTGCTTGCGAACTCTTCGCGGAGCGATCGCCAGGTTCGCCGCGAGGTCGGCAAGGATCGACACCATTGCGTTCTTCTCGTTGTGCACCATCTCCAGGGTGACTCGACTTCGGGCTTGTATGAAGGCATCGGCAGTAGTGGCGCCGGGCGCGAGCTGGAGCAACTCGGCGGCGCAGAACATGTCGAAGACTCGCGGATGCGCCTTCTCGATGTATCCCGGGCGCTTCTTGCCCGGGAGTGCTTGGATCTTCGGAAAACGGGCCTGGGCCTGCCGGCTCGCTACGGATCGCGCCCGATAGTTCATCTCGGGGCGTTCCGCGCTTCCCGGCCTCTGAAGCGCGAAGATGCGATCGATCGTCTGTTGCGCGGCGGCCTCATTCCAGTCGTTGACGACGCCATGCAGACACATCGCGACGACCGCGGCGACGATCAGCTCATCCCGCGAGCTGGGCTCGAGCCCGTCGCTCTTCTCCTTCTCCGTGCGAAGATCCATCATCGTGTAGCCCTGCCACGGCCGCACGATGTACTGCTGGAAGAAGATCTTCATGCCGCCGTATCCCTCGCTCAGCTGCACGTAGGAATCGACCTGCGCCACGGCGAGGCGCAGCACGACGCTCAGTTGACTGTCATCGCCGATCAGAGTGGTGAGATCGGGCAGCTCACCCAGACGGTTCTCCGCGAAGTCACGGATCCACGCTCGCTCCGCAGGCGGCGGCCATTTCTCGGCCCGCGCTCTCCACACCGGGGGTTTGTCGGACACCACGGCGAGACGGGCCGACTCGGTCGCCGGTCGGCTCCGGTACCAGGTGCGCAGTGCCTCATACGCGATCGGGCTGCTGCACATCGTCTCAGCCCACCGGTCGACGCGCCGATCAGCGGTTGGTGCGATCACGCCTTCATCCCACTCGATGCGGGGAAGGTGATCGAGGCCCCACGATGCTCGCACGGCGGCGACCGCCTCCGCAGAGGTCGCGGTGTCGCTGTGGGGTGAGATCACGGCCCCTGGGTCGAGCGCGAAGGCGTCGAATACGGCCGTCAGCGCCGAGCGAGCTCGGGCGAGGTAGTCCACGCGCCAGTCGCCCCTCTCGTCGTACACGACCTTCGCGACGGCGGAATCGTGCGAGATCCTGCCCGGACGTCCGCTCTGGGTCAGCACCGATCGCAGAGTGCGTCCGAGGAGCAGCAGGCTGCCGTCGCCGACGAGGACGGGGAGGTTCTCCTCCTCGTCCCCGATCAGCTCGCCGTGATCCAGCTGCCACTGCCACTTCGCGAGTCGGGCGAGCGGGACGTCGATCACGTCGAGGAAGATCTCGATCGTGTGCGGGGCGTTGTTCTGCGCATCGCGGTACGCGGCGAGAAGACTCCGCTTCTCGGCGGAAGAGTACCTTTTTTCCTCGGTCATGACGGAACACTGGCAGGACGAATCCCGCCGCAGCAAGGGGCAACAGCCGGTTTCGCCTCGTTCATGGCCTCTTCTGACAGTTCCGGTATCGCTTTGTCATGAGGGCCGCCCGAATCCGCCGATCCGATTCCCCTGCCCGCACCACTGTTCTTGACTCTCCTCACCACCACTGACGAGGAGAACGAAATGGCACGTACGACGAAGTCCCGCTACCAGGGTTCGCGGCGCACCGGAGCGCTCACGATCAACCGCCACACCCGCACCTTCTGCCCCGCAACGGGCAAGGTGCGCCTGCGGGACTCGCACCAGGCAGCGCACGCGCTGCAGGGAGCCCGCCGGGTCGCCTCTCTCGAGCTGTTCCAGACGGGGCACTCGAACCGTCGCGAAACCAGCTTCTACAAGTGCGCTTCGTGCGCCGGGTACCACCTCACCAGTGAGACCTACCGCGACCCGGAGGAATGGCGCCGGTTCTGCCAGGCCCGCTGGGAGGCAGAGCGGATGGCGGAGGCAGCCGCAGATGCCGAGCGGGCTGCCAGCGCAGCCCGCTCTCGTGCCGCACTGATGTCTGCCGTGCACGCCGCGACGCGTCAGACGGACATGACGTGTGCCGCATGACGGCGGTCCCCCGCGATCCTCGCAGCCCGCGGCTCTGCGTTGCCCTCGACGCGGTGCGACTGGCGAACCGAGGCGAGCTCGGTCGCGAAGAACTCGTCACGATCCTCTCGACGTGGACCTACATCCCCCGGTACCGGCAGATCGCCTCCGCGAACCAGATCTTCCTCGAGCCCGACAGCCTCGACGCCGTCGACGTCGCCTACTTCGACTGCGGCCTGTTGACCGATGACCAGTACTCGCGCATCCTCCGCGGTGCGCGAGTACGCCGCGAACCCACCGAGGGAGGTGATTGACATGACCAGTCCGCTCGCCCGCGCGATGTACGTGTGCCGCAGCTGCGGTACCGAATGCGCCTATCCGAACCGCTTCGTCAAGTGCCCTGTCTGCGGCATCAAGTGGAGCTGACCGCCGGCCGGTGACAGAAGCCGTCCCGTTCTGTCGGGTTCCGGGTCCTGTTCGGGCCCGGAACCCTCTCCCGGACTTCCTCGTTCGTACGTTTGCACCACCCCCTCCAGAAAGGCGCAACCGCCGTGAAGAACCTCTTCTCCCGCACGCCAGTGAACACCGATGTTCGCCCGCTCGCGCTGACCGAGCACCGCACCGATCCCGGTCGCATCACGACCATCTCCAACCCCGACACCCGGATGCCGCTGCCGCACGCGGCGAACCAGGTCGATCCGCACGACGGTGCGGACTCCTTCCGCACGCTCGTGCGCCAGAAGGTCGGGACACTCGCCGCAGCCGGCGCTCTCGACCAGGACAACCTGGAGGCGCTGTCCCAGGAGATCTCCTCCTGGCTCGCGACCTGGCGCCAGAAGGTCGAACAGGAGCACACCAGCCGCACCGAGATCGCCCAGCTTCTCCTGGCCCAGACGGTTCAGGACAAGGCCGTCGTCTCCCGCGAGCTCACCACGATGCGCTCCGCACTCGCCGAGATCACCGATGCCCGCGCACGCATCCTGCGGGGCTGGGGCTTCGCCGCCCGCACGGATGAGGGAGCAGCCGCGCCCTCGGCCGCGCCCGCCACCGCGTCCCGCGTGCTCGCGGTATCGCGCGCGGAGACGACCGCCGACAGATCCTCCGACCGGGAGCTGGCCCCCGGCACCGAGGTCACGGCGCCGCCTGTGATCGGCTTCCCGGTCGCGGCTCCTGCCGACGGCCGTTCCGACTCCGACTCCGAGGAGCTCTCCGCATGAACGCGATCACCACATCCGCACCGCAGCCCGCGGTGTCCTCCGAGGCCGCTTCCGGTCTCGCGCCCGACCACGGCTCACTGTCGCGCGCGACGGCATCGTCCCGATCCCGCAGCACCGCGCGCACCTGGGCGCTCGCCGTGCTCATCTTCGCCGGCGCGATGGACATCTTCATCGCGATCCCGGCCTTCAACGGCCTGTTGCGCGGTGAGCCGTGGCAGTCGCTGATCTGCGCCACGGCGTTCGCGCTCATCTCGGTGAGCGCGGCGTTCAGCAGCGGGGCGATGTTCACCCAGCGGAAGAGGCCGATCAGCATCGTGGTGGCTCTGGCCACCGTGGCGATGGTGATCGCGCTGTTCTTCCTGCGTGTGCAGGCAGCTGCCGTCAACTCATCGACGCTCGACTACGAGGGAGGCACGGGGCCTGAGGACGGGGTCGGCGCCGAGCTCGGCATCGCGGTCGCTCTGGCGGTGGCCATGCTCGCGGTGGCCATGCTCGCCTGGGTCGACGGGTACAAGATCACCCTGACGCCCGCGGAGGCGCTCTTCCGCCATCTCGAACGGCGTCTCGCGTCCTCGAACGTCACCGTCGCCGAACTCGAAGGCTCGCTCGTGCGTCTGAATGAAAACCAGGCGATGGCGGAGATCCGCCTCGACCGGCTGCCCGAGGAGCGCGACGAGGCCATCCGCGGGCTTCATGCCTTCAACCGCGAGCTGCGCGAGCTCGCCCGCACCGAGGTGGCAATCCACCTCGGCAACCCGACCGCGACGAGCGGTCTGGACCTGCCCCTGCCCGACACCACCGACTCCGCTTCGAAGTGAAGGAACCCATCGTGAGCACTCACACCACGCACTACACGGCGATGAACAAGCCGCTGTCCCGCCCCATCCCCTACCCCTTCCTCCTGCGCATGCGTGACGCGTGGTTCATCGGTCGTCGCGACGCGCAGAAGAAGCTCGCACACGAGATCGTCGGCGACTCCCAGCCCTCCGCGTCGTTGCGCGGCCTCGCCGCCGAGCTGTCCACCCTGTGCGAATGGGAGCTGCTCGAGGCCGTCCGCATCGCGGGGCCGCTGATCGACGAGCACCGAGAGCACCTCCGAGTGATCGCCTCGCTCCGGCGCCGGATCGCCGCTGGTGCCGCCGAGATCGAGGCCGCATCGGCGACCGACCCCGCCGCATACGATCGTGTGCCGCAGAGCGAGGCGCACCTCTCTCCCGCGCAGCGGCGGGAGCGCCGCGATCGCGAGACCGCCCGCGCGGCCGCTCCCCTCATCGGGCGCCACAAGGCCACGCTCAGCGAGCTGTCCGCCCGCGAACTCGAAGACGCCGAACTCGTCGGCCATCTGACGACGCTTTTCGAGGCGCTGCAGGCGCGCGTGGCGTCTCTCGCGAACCACTACGAGCGGCGGGCGGCGAACCAGATCCGCGCCTATCTGCGCCGCGCACCGGGAGACGCGGATCACCCGCTCAACCAGCGCACCGCGTTCGCTGTTCCGGCTTGGGCCAGCGCGCCGAACCCGTGGCTCCCGGCTGAGGGGGGTGCACTGTGAGGGCGCCGTGGAGTTCCCTCGCATGCATCCTCGTCGCGATCCTGGTGCTCTCGGGATGCTCGAGTGCAGAGGACGACAACTGCGGATGCACCGCAGAAGACCCCACCGATGCGGTCATCTTCGTCGCGGGCGCGCATGCCAACATGCCTGCCGCGCAGGTTCCGGTCGAGCTCGCACCGGTCCTCGAGGCGGCGGTGCGCAACGAAGCACCGATCACCGTGGTCGCGAACGACGGCACCCCCGCCGTCGCGTTCCAGGTGTCCGGCTACACGATCAGCACGATCAACCCCGAAGCCACGCGCAACGACGTCGACCGCGTGGTCGCCGCGGTGATCGACGCGATCGCCGATGTGACCGCCGACTCCGACGGCAATGATCTGGGGGCAGCGCTCGCTGTGGCGCGCGACCAGGCAGTGGCCGACGGCGCCGTCGCCGCATCGATCATCGTGATCGACAGCGGCCTCAGCGATCGGGGCTATCCGATGCTGACGACGCCGGGGATTCTGGCCCCCGGGACGAGCAAGGTCGTCGTCGAGGTCGCGGAGCAGAACGGCTACCTCCCCATGATGCCGGAGGGAACCACGGTGACCCTGGTCGCTTTCGGGTACGGTTCCGCACCTCAGCCGGATCTCACACCCCCACAACGTGACGGGGTGAAAGCGATCTGGCGCGCGTTCATCGAGGCCGCGAACGCGGAGGTCGTCATGATCGACAAGCCTCGAACGGGTCCTGGCCCGGAGACCTCGTTCTCGACAGGGATCGTAGCGCCGGGCTCCTACGAGGATCTGTCGTTCAGCACCACGACCGACGGGGCCGTGCAGGCGACGCTCGGAGCCGATGTGCTGTTCGCGACCAGAAGCGCCACGCTCGGCGAGAGTGCGTTGCCGGCACTGAACCAGCTGCGCGACTTCCTCGCGTCGACGACCGGGGAGATCCTGATCACCGGGCACACCGATGCCACAGGCAGCGACGCGGAGAACGACGTTCTGAGCCTCGCCCGCGCGGATGCGACGAAGGCATGGCTCGCGCGCAACGGCATCGACGCATCTCGGATGACGACCGAGGGACGCGGTTCTGCTGACCCCGCGGTCGCGGACGCAACGACAGCGGAAGAGATGCAGATGAATCGGCGCGTGGTCGCCACCGTGACGCCGTGAGCAGGATCCGCCGGCTGCAGAGGGTCCGCGCGACGGCCCCGGAGCGCGACTAGGCGGAGGCTCTCAACGGCTCGAGCGCAACGAGTACGAGGTCGAGGCCGAAGAGGAACTCCTCCGCCGGGTCGTAGCCGGCAGCGACGAGCGCCGCGGCGGACTCGTTGAGGTAGGGGAACTCGTCGGGAGGAAGTTGGGGCAGGTAGACGCCCTCGGCCATGTCGGCGAACACGCCGGCCGTGTCGAACGGCAGGCTGGCCTCCTGCAGTGCGAAACCGTAGACGTAGCTGTCGAGTAACCAGTTGGCGTGCGTCGCCATCACGACGGAGAATCCCGCCTTCCGCAGGCAGGCGGTGACCGCTTCGTGATGGCGGCGGTTCGCGAGCCCCGGCGATGTGCGTGACTCCATGCGACCGATCGCCCACGGGTGGCGTGCGAGAACCTGTCGCGCGGATACCGCCCGCTGACGGATCGCCGACTGCCAGTCGGCCTGCTCAGGCGGGAGCTCGATCTCCTCGAAGACGCTGTCGATCATGGCGTCCAGCAACTCCTCCTTGCTCGCCACGTAGTGGTAGAGGGACATCGCGCCCGCGCCCAACTCGCCAGCCAGCCGACGCATGCTCAGCCCGTCGACGCCTTCGCTGTCAGCCAGGCGGACCGCCTCGACCACCACGCGCTGCTTGCTGAGCCCCGCGTCTGACGCGACCTGGCGTTGTTCCTTCGCAGACACGTGTCTCCTCACATGGACGAACGGAATGAGAATTCTTCACCGTGTGAGCATCGTACGCTGTACGCTCTTCGTACAGCGTACGTCGTACGGTGTACGAAACTGACCAGGAAGAAGGATCATGTCCACCCGAACGAACACCCGGAACCCGCTCGACAACCCTCCGATCCCCGTGCAGGCCAGACTCGCCGCAGCATGGACCAGCCTCATGTTCCTCGTCATCTACATCGACTACTTCCACCTCTATCAGCCCGGCGAGATCGACGAGATCCGAGGTGGTGTCATCTTCACGTTCGACATCAGCGGGGCCCTGATGTCGATCTTCTTCGTGGTCATCGCGATCCCGGCACTGATGGTGATGCTCTCGATGACCCTGCCCGCACGTGTGAACCGCGTCACCAACCTCGTCGTGGCATCGCTGTACATCCCCATCATGGTGTTCAACGCGGCGGGGGCGACCGGGGACTATGCGGTCTACTACGCCCTCACCATCGGCGTCGAGGTCGTGATCCTGGCCTTCATCCTGCGCACCGCCTGGACCTGGCCGCACCGCTCCGCCGCCCCCGCCGTCCCCATGGCGACGGAGCTTCGACAGGAGCTTCGGCAGTAGGCATCCGACCTCCCGCTCTCCTCAGTCGGATCGGACCGCGATCGCGCTGATCGACGCGTGCGGGCGTCGTCCATCCTGCACTCGCGCTTCGCTGTCGACGACCGAGAATCCCGCCCCTTCGAGCAGCGCCGTCATCCCCTCGATCGACCAGTAGTGGGCGGTGGTGACGGCGTGCGCGAAAGGCTCGCCGTCCACCCCGTCGAAGAATCCGAGGAGCAGGCGCCCTCCGGGGCGCAGCAGAAGTCGGGCGCCGGCCAGGAGAGCGGGGAGCTCTTCAGCATCGGCGTGGATCAGTGAATACCAGGCAAGGATGCCGCCGAGTGAGCCCCCTTCGATACCGGTGCGCTCCAGCGCTGCCACCCGATACGGGACGTGCGGATACCGCGTGGAAGCGTGGGCGATGAACTCCGGCACCAGATCGATGCCTTCGACGTCATGCCCACGGTCGGCGAGGAATGCCGTCCAGTGCCCCGGGCCGCACCCTGCATCAAGAACCCGTCCATCGATGCCTTCTGCCCAGATTCCGATGCGCTCCCGGTCGATCTCATCCATCTGTTCGATGTCGCCGAGGAACTCCACATACTCGGCCGCACGTGCGGAGTAGTCCTCGCGTACATGCCGGCCGTTCATCTTCTCCCCCGCTCCGCGTCACAGTTTACGATTCCGTAACACAAACGTCTTGTCTGCGAACCCCCGCCAGTTTACAGTGTGCTTACTGGAGGTAATCGAACTGATTACCGGAGAGGGGAGGTCGTGATGGACGACAGCAATCTCGGCGCTCGCGTGCGTGAGCTGCGCACGCTACGGCAGATGTCCACGCGCGAACTCGCGCGCCGTGCATCCATCAGTGCCGGGTATGTCAGCCAGATCGAGAACGGCCAGGCCAACACGAGCCTGGATGTCGTGCGTCGCATCGCCGCGGCCGTCGGCATTCCGTGGACCGAGTTGTTCAGCGCACAGCCCGCGGTGGGCACGGTGCTGCGTCGTGGCGAGCGTCCGATGCTCTCATCGGGCAACTCGGTTCGACACTTCAGCATCACCCAACCGCCGCTGGGCAACGTCGAGGTGCTGACCTCGGAGTACGAGCCCGGCCACGGCGAAGGAGGCGAGAACTACACGCACGGCGACTCGCAGGAGATCTGCGTGATCCTGCGAGGCAGCTTCCGCTTCAACCTCGGCGACCAGGAGTTCATCCTCGAGCCCGGGGACAGCATCGACTACCGCACGTCGACCCCGCACAGCATCGTGAACGTCGGCGACTCCGTCGGCGAAGCACTGTGGGTGGTGACCCCACCCTCCGCAGCCCCGCCCGTCACAACCTGATCCGAGGTGCGGCACCGATGCCGCACCCCCTGCACGTCCGCTTCGTCGTCCGACGGCAGCGGTGTTCGGCGATGCCGAAAACGCTCTACCTTCACTACCGCTCCACCCGAACCGCACCACCCCGACTATGTGCAAGGAGACACCATGAAGACCATCCGGACCACGGCTGCCGCGTTCACCGCTGCCGCAATGATCGCTACTCTCGCTGGCTGCTCGACCGACTCGGGCAGCGCCGACGGCTCGACCGAAGCCCTGACCACGGTCGAGTTCGGTCTGCCCACGAACATGGGCGCCAACAACTCGCCGATGGCCGTCGCCGAGGCGCTGGGGTACTTCCAGGACGAAGGCCTGAAGGTCGACATCGTCGTGACGGGAGACTCGACCTCGATCGTGCAAGGTATCGACTCCGGCTCGCTGGACATCGGCAGCACGCCCCCCGAGCCGATCTGGCAGGCGATGACGAAGGGCAGCGATCTGCAGCTCGTCTACAACTACATCCGCAAGCAGACCGGTTCGCTCGCAGTGCTCGAGGACAGCCCGATCACGTCGCTCGAAGACTTCGAAGGCGCAGCGATCGGCCAGTACAGTCTCGGCACCTCGAACATGCTGCTGTCGGAGGGGATCCTCGCCTCGGCGGGACTGGAGCCCGACGTCGACTACACGCATCTGGCCGTGGGGACGGGCGCGGCCGCGCTGCAGGCACTGAAGACCGGCCAGGTCGATGCGCTGTCGCTGTGGGATACCGAGTACGCGGCGTTCGAGGCTCAGGGAACTCCCCTGCGCTACTTCACGACGGATGAGGTCGCGTTGCTGTTCTCCACGACGTACTTCTCCAGTGCCGATTTCGTGGCAGACAACCCGGAGGTGATCGAGGGCTTCGGGCGTGCCATGGCCAAGGCGACCCTGTTCACGGCGACCAACCCCGAGGCGGCGCTGCGCATCATGTACGACGAGTACCCCGACACTCTCGTGGCCGGCAACTCGATCGACGACCAGCTGAGGGTCGACCTGGTCGCGCTCAACGCGCGGATCGCCCTGCTGACTGCCGGTGACCCCCAGGCCGCGCAGTCGTGGGGTGCATACGACGAGGACGCACTGACGGCCTGGGGCACATTCGCTCTGGATGCCGGCATCATCGACGCCGCCGTCGACACGGTCGCCGCAGCACCGAACACCTTCGTCGAGGCCTACAACGACTTCGACGCCGACGCGGTCGTCGCCGATGCAGAGAACTGGAGCGCCGAGTGAGCAATCCGACCTTCACCGCCGGTGTCCCGGCGATCGATCACCATTCCCACGCGGGATATGTGCGACCCGGCGAGCGGCTGGAGGGGATCGACGCCCTCCAGCGCGAGAACGCCATGGGTCACATCGAGGCGAACCTTCCTGTCGAGGCTTTCGACGCGTTCATCGCCGCCCGAGCCTCCGGCGACGCGGGTGTGCTCGCACAGTTGGAGGCAGACCACGGCATCCAGGCGCTCTTCGATGAGAGCAGCGTCTTCCAGTCGACATCGGTCTACGGCGTCTCGTTGGCGGAGGGAACCCGTGCCCTCTACGGCGAGCTCGACCACGCAGACGCCGTCCGGGTGAGCACCCAGCAGCGCGAGGAGGACTTCCCCGGCCTGTACGACCGCGCATTGGAGGTGTCGGGGACGGCCCTCGTGCTCACCGACATCCCCTCGATCGACGCGCAGTCCTGGTCCCCCGAACGGTACAAGCCGATCGGACGGATCGACCCGTACCTGTATCCGTTCGGTCACCCCGGTTTTCGCCGTCGCGGCTCGGACACCCCGAGGTTCCAGAGGGTGTTCGGCTCGATCCTGCGGGATCTGCTGGATGCCGAGGGACTCGGCGAACCGCCGGCGACTCTCGGCGCCTACCTCGAGTTCGTGCGCAGCTCGATCATCCGGCGTCAGGAGAGCGGGTTCGTCGGGCTGAAGATCGCCTCGGCCTACGTGCGTTCGCTCGACTTCACGCGGCGTTCACGCGAGGAGGCCGAGGCGGCGTACGCGCTGTTGCGACAGGATGCGGGAGCGCTGGAGACCCCGGCGTACACCGCCCTCGCCGACTACCTGGTCTTCGCGATCGCGGAGCTGGCGGTGGAGCGCGAGCTGCCCATGCAGATTCACACCGGCATGGGCCACGCCGAACCGGGGCTGCTGCTGTCGGGGGCCGATCCTCGCCTTCTCGAGCCGCTGCTGTCGGATCGTGCGCTGAATCGGCTGCGGGTGATCCTCATCCACGGCGGATATCCGTACACGTCGCATCTCGCCGCGCTCAGCCAGGCGCACGGGAACGTGTTCGTCGACTTCTCCTGGATGCCGTATCTGCACCACCACGCGCTGGAACGCATGCTGCAGGAGTGGTTGGAGCTGTTGCCGGCGGACAAGGTCATGTTCGGGACGGACACCGGGCAGCCGGAGTTCCATGTCGCGTCGGTGGCCCGCGGGCGTCTACTGCTGGACCGGGCGCTCGCGTCAGGGGTGGCCGATCGGCTGTGGACGACGACGCAGGCTGATTGGTTGGCGCGTCGTGTACTGAACGAGAACCTGTGTCGTGTCTATGGATTGGAGGCGTTGTGAACAAGCTGATCGAGATCGAAGACCTGTCGAAGGTCTATCAGACCCGCACCGGGGATGTGACCGCACTCTCGCATGTGGACCTGGGAATCGGTGAGGGCGAGTTCGTCTCGATCCTCGGACCGAGTGGGTGCGGCAAGACGACGCTGTTGCGGATCCTCGCGGGTCTGGAGCAGCACACGGCCGGGTCGGCGACGATCTCCGGCGTACCGATCGGCACCCCGCGCGGGGAGGCAGGGATGGTGTTCCAGAAGGCGACGCTGTTGCCGTGGTTGAACATCCTCGACAATGTGCTGCTGCCGCTGAGCCTGAAACGGCGCATCACGGCGGACGACCGCACTCACGCCACGGGTCTGTTGACGATGGTGGGTCTCGCGGAGTTCGTGTCGAAGCATCCGCATGAGCTGTCGGGCGGCATGCAGCAGCGTGCCGCGATCTGCCGGGCGCTCGTGCACGATCCGGCGGTGCTCCTGATGGATGAGCCGTTCGGCGCCCTGGATGCGATGACCCGCGACGCGTTGAACGTGGAGTTGAACCGCATCTGGCGGGAGACTGCGACCACCGCGGTACTGATCACCCACAGCATCAGCGAGGCGGTGTTCCTCGCCGAGCGGGTCGTGGTGATGACTGCCCGTCCGGGAAGGATCGCGGAGATCATCGACATCCCCTTCGGGAAGACGCGGACCCCCGAGCTGCTCGGCGATCCCGAGTTCGCGGCGCTCACTGCCCACATCCGTCGTCACTTCGAGGTGGCAGCATGACCGTCACGGTGCAGATCCCGACACAGCGCCGGGCCCTCGTGAACACTCCCATGAAGCGCACTCTCGCGTCTCTGGGCCTGCTGGCGGTACTGCTCCTCGCGTGGCAGTTCCTGCCGGGGTGGACGAACACCCCCGAGTACGTCGTGCCCCCGCTGAGCGACGTGCTGGCGGCCCTGTTCGATCCGGCGGCGCTCCCGCGGTATCTGGAGAACGCCGCCTCGACGATGACGATCGTGCTGTCGGGTCTCGTCATCGGTGTCGTGGCGGGACTGGTGCTGGCCATCGTGCTGGCGCAGTCTCCCACCGCCTATGCCGTGGTGTTCCCGTACATCGTCGCGATCGAGTCGATCCCGAAGGTGGCTGTCGCGCCGCTGTTCATCATCTGGTTCGGTTTCGGGATGCCGTCGAAGGTCGTCGTCGTGGTGTTGCTGGCGTTCTTCCCGATGCTCGTGAATGCTCTGCACGGGTTCCGCGGGGTCGATCGCGATCAGCTGGACCTGTTCCGCGTGAATGGCGCGAAACCGCTGCAGATCCAGACGCGGCTCATGCTGCCCGCCGCGCTTCCGCAGATCTTCTCCGGACTCGAGCTGGCCGTGGCGAACTCGATGATCGGCGCGATCGTGGCGGAGTTCGTCGGGGCGCAGAAGGGTCTCGGCGTGCTGATCCTGCAGGCCCAGGGGCGGATGGAGACGGCGGCCGTGTTCGCACTGCTGATCATCCTGTCGGTCCTGGGAATCCTGCTCAACCTTGCGGTGCGGGTGCTGCGAAAGATCGTCATCCGCTGGGAGATCACGGCGCGCTGAGCGCCTTCAGAGTGGGGGCGGGCCGACGGCGCGCCCCCACTCGCACGAGAGGAGAGTCATGACATTCAGCATCATCGCCACCGATCCCCGCACGGGTGCGGTGGGAGTGTGCCAGGGCACCGGTTCGATCGCACTCGCGTCACGCTGTCCGCAGGTGGCGGGAGGAGTGGCGGTGACCAGCCAGTGGCATTCCGACTGGCGTCTCGGCCAACGGGCGTGGGATCTCGGACAGACCGGTCTGGATCCGCGGTCGATCATCGCGGCGCTGTCGACCACCGACCCGTTCTTCCGGTACCGGCAGATCGGGGTCGTTCTCGACGATGGCCGTGTCGCCGCCCACACCGGAGACTTCGTCGAGGGCGAGCTGTACGCGGGCCACCTTGTCGGCGACGGCTTCGCCGCGCTGGGCAACGGGCTGGTGGGAGCGGGCGTTCTCGAGGCCATGGGGGCGCACTTCGAGTCCGCGAAGGATCTGCCGTTCGAGGAGCGCCTGCTGCAATCGCTCGAGGCAGGGCTCACGGCCGGAGGCGAGGGCAGGCGCCATCTGTCCTCGTCGATCATCACGACCGTGCGTGGCGCGCGTCGCGCCCGCCTGGACCTGCGGGTGGACATCGCCCCCGAGGGGGCGGATTCGATCCACGAGCTGCGCCGCATCGTCGACGAGTACGCGCCCCTCATGGACTACTACGCCGACTACTGGCTCGACCACCCCGAGGTGACGCCCGAGCAGTGGCTGCATGCCGGAAGGCATGCGTGATCATCACCCCGAGATCGCCGTAAGAGATCCCGGGCGCACATCCCGTCAGACCGATCCGTGCGGAGAGAAAGGGCTTGCGGGACCGTGGTGACGGCGGGTCTCGGGGTCGATCCAGTTGCCCGAACCGGTCATCCGGTGCCATCGCTTGTGGAACGCGAGATCGGTGCCGTCGGCTTCGGCGACAGCCGCACCGCACAGATCGCAGATACGCAGGATGACGATGTCACCGTCTGTGGTCGTGACCGAGAATGACCCTGCCGGGAATACGACGCCCATCGTGTTGCTCCTCTCGCGCCCTCGCCGACCGTCGAGGTGAGGTCTGAGGTTCTATCAAGGTAGCTAAAGTGTGCCTCCGCGGACACCGCGGCAACCATCGCGAACCCCGTCGTCACCCCGCGGATCGCGGCATGTCGGCCCAGGACTTGCACTCAGTGGAAGTCGCCGCCCGGCGCCATGTCCATGAAGCGCGAGTAGTGCCCCTGGAACGCGACGGTGATGGTCGCGGTCGGACCGTTACGGTGCTTGGCGACGATCAGGTCTGCCTCGCCGGGGCGCACGTCCTTGTCGTAGACCGAGTCGCGGTGCAGCAGGATGACCATGTCGGCGTCCTGCTCGATCGAGCCGGACTCACGCAGGTCGCTGATCGCAGGCTTCTTGTCGGTGCGCTGCTCGGGACCACGGTTCAGTTGCGACAGGGCGATGACGGGAACCTGCAGCTCCTTGGCGATGAGCTTGAGGCTACGCGAGAACTCCGAGACTTCCTGCTGACGCGACTCGACGCGCTTGCCCGACGTCATCAGCTGCAGGTAGTCGATGATGACCATACGCAGGCCTTCGCGCTGCTTGAGCCGACGGCACTTCGCGCGGATCTCGACCAGCGTCATGTTGGGGCTGTCGTCGATGTAGAGCGGAGCGTCGTTGATGCGCCCGCGGGTGGCGGCGACCGTCGTCCAGTCGCGAGGATCGAGGTTTCCCTTGCGCATGTTCTGCAGCGGGATCTGCCCTTCGGCACTGAGCAGACGCATCGCGATCTCGCTCTTGCCCATCTCGAGCGAGAAGAACACCGACGGGATGTTGTGGCCGATGGACGCCGATCGCGCGAAGTCGAGCGCGAGCGTCGACTTACCCATCGCGGGTCGTGCGGCGACGACGATCATCTGGCCACCGTGGAGGCCGTTGGTGAGCTCGTCGAGCTCCTTGAAACCGGTGGGAACGCCGGTCATGGAGCCGTCGCGACCGCTGGCGGCCTCGATCTCCTCGAGCGCGGCGTCGACCGCGATCTGCAGCGGAACGTAGTCCTCGGCCGTCTCGGATCCGGTGATCGAGTAGATCTCGGCCTGGGCGTTGTTGACGATGTCGGTCGCGTCGCCCTCGCCCGCGTAGCCGAGCTGCACGATGCGCGTTCCGGCGTCGACGAGGCGGCGGAGGATCGCGCGCTCCGAGACGATACCCGCGTAGTAGCCGGCGTTGGCGGCGGTGGGGACGATCGAGGTGAGCGTGTGCAGGTAGTCGGCACCGCCGGCCCGCCCCAGCTCGCCCGTCTTGATGAGCTCGTCGGTGACGGCGACGACGTCGGTCGGTTCGCCGTGCGAGTAGAGCGAGAGCACGGCCTCGAAGATCAGCTCGTGCTTCGGGATGTAGAAATCGGCGCCCTTGAGCGTCTCGATCACATCGGCGACGGCATCCTTCGACAGGAGCATGCCGCCCAGGGCGCTCTGCTCGGCGAGGAGGTCGTGCGGCGGCACGCGCTCAGGAGAACGCTGCCCTCCGAGGCGGTCCTGCGAGATGTCCGCGATCGACACACTGTTCCCTTCGATGCGACTTTTCTGAGTGCATGGCTCCGACTTGAGAGGTGGAGCCGTATGCGCATCGGCCACGCGATGGCCACCTGCACAGCGAACCAGACGCCTCCGACATTCGGTCGCTCGCTAACGCTACGAGGGGCGCTATCCACATGCAACACGGCCTGTGGATAACCCTGTGCAAAGTGTGCGAACAAGATCGGAGTGTCTGTGCAGAACCGCTGTGGATAACTCGGTGGAGGGGTCGCCAGAAGAACTTTCTTATTGCTACTGACCTGGGCTTTTCTGTTTCCCCACCCTGTGGATGAGAAACAGCTTCAATATTCGATTGAAGGTTGCCCCCTCTGGGGAGGAATGTGTACAACCTGGGGAAAGTCAAGCTCAGATTCTCCCGGGCGCGTCACGGATCGACATCCCCGGCAGCGAGAGGAAAACCCCCTAGACAGGGGGTGTACGTGCGAGTAAGGTCTCCGGCAATCGATGCACTTCGTGTGAACGTGCGTTGCCTTCGGAGGGGGAGGTTGACGTGGATGCTCGGGCCACCCGACGCGGCGTACCCGCCGGCGTCATCTGGGGCGGCCTCGGCGTGCTCCTCTGGTCCGCATTCGCGATCTTCAACGGCGGTGCCGCGCACGCGGACGAGAGCGATGACGGCCCTCTCGACGGACTCACCTCGCTTGTCGGCCAGACGGTCACCTCGGTGACCGAGCCCGTCGTCACCCAGGTCGTCGCTCCCGTCGTCACCCAGGTCGTCGCACCGGTCGTGCAGACCGTGGTCGCGCCCGCGCAGCAGGCCGCTCCGCCGGTCGTGAAGGCCGTCACGCAGACCGCTGCCGCCGTCCCCGTCGTCGGCCCTGCCGCCGCACCCGTGGTGATCGCGGTCGCTGACACGGCGCAGGCCGTCACCACCCCGGTCACCGACCTCCTCACCGACTCCCCGGTCGCGCAGGTCACCGATCCGATCCTGGATGCCGTCACCGGCCTTCCTGTGGTCGGGGGCCTCGTCGACGACCTCGGCGTGAGCGGCGTCGTCCGAGATGTCGTCGGCGTCGTCGACGACGCGACCGGACTCATCGGCGGAGTCGCATCCGAGACCCTTCCGCCGGTGCTCGAGGCACTCGATCCGGTGACTCCCGACACCGACGTCGTGCCGAGCACTCCGCCGTCGCCCGCAGTCACCGACGCGGCTTCGACCGCATCGACGATCGTCACGTCCGGCAAAGGGGCTGAGAACGCGCCCGCGGCGCTCGCGCGCACCTCGATCGGGGCCTCCGTGCCCCCGCCGGTCGTCGGTCTCAACGACGATGCGACTCCGGCTGATCTCCCCGCAGACGGCGCCCCCGGCGCCCCGCCGGGCACTCCCGCATCCCCGACTTCCTCCGCCGGTCCCGGCGGAGCCTCCTCGTACGCCCATGCTCGCCTCAGCGACTCCGGCGTGCCCCCGCTCCGTGCCTGGGAGCGGGCTGCCGGCGCATCCGACGACGCCCTTCCGGCGTCTCCGGTCGCCGACACCGACGTCTCTCCTGACTGACGGGTTGTCACGTCGTTCTCCGTGAACGACAGATGCTGTGCTGCGCGCACCCCAGATGCGCGCGCACATCCCAGACACCCCACACCCAGTCAGGAGCAACATCATGCGTACATATCTGAAGCGTGCCCTCTGGGGGACGCTCATCGCCGGCGGGATCACCCTGCTCGGCGCGACGGCCGCGAACGCGGCCGAGACATCGGGAGAAGACGGACTCCTCTCCGGCACTCAGGCGCTGGCCCCGGTCTCCGCGCCGCTCACCGTCGTGGGCAACGCGATCTCGGTGCTCGGCACCTCGACCGCCCCGGCACCGGCTCCAGCACCAGCCCCGGCTCCAGCCCCGGCGCCCGCGCCTGCGCCGGTGACGAGCGGCGAGTCCGGCACCGCCTCCGGCACCCAGGCCGCCGTGACCGTCACCGTTCCCGTCACCGTGACGGGCAATGCGGTGAGCCTTCTGGGCACCTCTTCGACCAGCACTCCGACCGCGGTTTCCCAGAGTGAGGCTCCCCAGGCCCAGACTCCCGCGGCCGGGGTGCCCTCCGTCACGACCGACGGCATCGACGGCGTCCTCTCGGGCACCCAGGCGCTGCTGCAGGTCGATGTGCCGGTGACGGTCACCGGCAACTCGGTGTCGCTGCTCGGCACCAGTGGCAACAGCGCCCCGGCAGGACAGGGAGCCGCAGCACCGGCATCCCCCGCCCCGAGCGAGGCGGCGACGGACGGATCGGATGGCATCGGCAGTGGAACGCAGGTCGTCGCTCCGGTCACCGCACCGGTGACGGTCGGCGGCAACGCGATCTCGGTCCTCGGTGACAGCAGTGTCACCGGAGCGTCGGCAGCATCCGCGCCCGCATCGACTCCGGCACCGTCCGGCGGCACCTCGGGCGATGATGCGCTGCTCGGCGGCAGCCAGGTGGCGACTCCCATCGCCGCACCGATCACGGTGGGCGGCAACGCGATCGGCGTCCTCGGTGACAGCAGTGTCACCGGAGGCGCGGGCGCCACGTCCGCACCGGCATCCGCACCCAGCACCCCGGCGGAAACGTCGGGTGACGATGCGCTGCTCGGCGGCACGCAGGTGATCGCACCCATCACGGCTCCGGTCTCGGTGGTCGGCAACGCGATCGGCGTCCTCGGTGACAGCAGTGTCACCGGAGGCGCGGGCGCAGCGCCGACAACGACCGCTCCCCTTGCCGGGGGCGGCCTCACGACCGGCCTCGGCTCGATCCTCGGCGGCACGCAGCTGTCGCTCCCGGTGACCCTGCCGATCACGATCGGCGGCAACGCCATCGCGGTGGGAGGCGAGAGCACGGTCACGACGCCGGGGACGAACCCCGGAACCGACCCGGGCACGAACCCCGGCACGGGTCCGGGCACGGACCCCGGAACCGACCCGGGAACGGACCCCGGAACCGACCCGGGCTCTGGCACCGGAACCGACCCCGCTGTGGGCGCCGGAACAGGAACAGCATCCGGTGCGGCCGCGACCGGCTCAGCGGAAGGTCTCGCCATGACCGGCGGTACCCCCGCACCGGGCCTGCTCGCGATCGGAGCGCTGCTGCTCCTCGGCGGTCTCGCCCTGCTGCGTCGTCGCACGATGACGGCGTAGCCGCAGCCCCGGCGGTGCGGGCGTCCTCGGGGGAGGAGACCTTGCACCGTCGGTGCGCGGGTGCGTCGACCATCGCGGCGACCGGGCACTGCGTCCCGGCATCCTGCAGCGTCGCAGCCCGCGCGACATCGCGGGTGCCTCGTGGGGATTCTGCTCCACGGGGCATCCGCCGTGCCATCGAGGGGATCTCGGCAGGCACATCTGTGCGACCCGCAGGAGAATCGGCGACGTGCGGGGAGGCCGATCGTCGGGTCACGACGCCTCCGAGTAGTCCCACAGGGGGACGAGGATCGTACTGCGGGAGGATGTCCCGGCGCGTGCGACCCGGCAGGCTCGAATCGTCGATCGTGTCGCCGGAGCTCAGTCGCCTCTCGTCGCGCTGAGCCGGAACCACAGGATTCGGCACGGGGTGACGAGAGTCGAGTGATCACAGGCGGCTTCCGCGTCGCGCGCGTGCCACTGTGCCCGCCGCTGCGACCCCGCACAAAGGACCTCACCGCTCCATGTCGTTCCTCACACGCAGCAGCCTCAAGAATCGCCTGATCCTGTCGCTCGCGACACTGGCGATCGTCGCTCTCGGCCTCATCTCGATGGGCTCGCTCAAGCAGGAGCTGATGCCGTCGTTGCAGGCGCCCATGGCGTTCATCTCCGCCCAGTCGCAGGGTCTCGCGCCCGAGGAGATGGCGAGCAGCGTGACCGAGCCCGTCGAGCAGGCGGTCCGTGCCGTCCCCGGCGTGACGAGCGTCACCTCCACCACATCCAGCGGGGCTGCGCAGATTCTCGTCGAATGGTCGTTCGGCGAGAACGACGAGGAGACGTTGCGTACGATCCGCAGTGCCACCGAGTCGTTGAAGCCGGGCTTCCCTTCGGGCACGGAGGTCCAGGTGGCGTCGGGCGGTGCCGGTGATCTGCCGGCGATGGTACTCAGCGCTGGCACCAGCGTCGACCAGGAGACGTTCGGCGACGCCCTGCAGCAGACCGCCGTCCCAGCACTCAAGGGCGTGCCCGGTGTGCGCGGTGTCGAGCTCGCGGGCCAGGAGACACAGCGCATCACGATCGACCTCCGCCCCGCAGACGTCACGCGCCTGAAGGTCGAGCCCTCGACGCTCGGTCCGATCCTCCAGGCGCACGGCGCCGCCCTTCCGGCAGGGCAGGCGGATTCCGCCGAGGGCCCTGTGTCGATCACCGTGGGGTCGCGACTCGCCACTCTCGAAGACATCCAGGCCCTCCCGGTGCCGACGCCCGACGGCGCCGTCACTGTCGCCGATTTCGCCGACGTCTCGATCGAGACGGTGCCGGCACAGACCATCTCGCGGGTGAACGGTAACCCGTCGCTCACGCTCCAGATCATCCCGTCGCAGGGAGCCAACGTCGTCGACATCTCGCACGGCGTGAACGCCGAGCTCGACCGGCTCGCTCCGATCCTCGAGGCGGAGTTCGTCACGATCTTCGACCAGGCGCCCTACATCGAGCAGTCGATCCACGACCTCTCCGTCGAGGGTGGGCTGGGCCTCCTCTTCGCGGTCCTCGTGATCCTCGCGTTCCTGCGCTCGTGGCGCTCGACGGTGATCGCGGCCGTGTCGATCCCGCTGTCGCTGCTGATCACCCTCGTGGGCCTGTGGTGGAGCGGCAACACCCTCAACATCCTGACCCTCGGCGCGCTCACGATCGCCATCGGACGTGTCGTCGACGACTCGATCGTGGTGATCGAGAACATCTCGAGACGCCGCGGCGACGGCCCGCTCACCACCGATGGCATCGTCGCCTCGGTGCGCCAGGTGGCCGGCGCCATCACCGCCTCGACGCTCACCACCGTCGCGGTCTTCCTGCCCATCGCTTTCGTCTCCGGAATCGCCGGGCAGCTGTTCCGACCGTTCGCGGTGACGGTCTCGATCGCCCTGCTCGCCTCGCTCGTCGTCTCGCTGACGATCGTGCCGGTGCTCGCTTCCTGGTTCCTCAACAGGGCCCCGAAGCACCGTGCCGCAGACGCCGATGCGGCTCAGCCAGTGGCCGAGGGATCGGCCGACGAGGTGCCGCTCGCCGCGGAGGCTCCGGAAGCGACGGCTGCGCTCCCGACCCCTGCTGCCGCCCCTGCTGTGGCTGTCGCACAGACGCCCGCCCCCGAGTACGAGGTGCCGTCCGAGCTCGACGAGATCCACACGGCTCCCGACCGCCTGCAGCGCACGTTCATGCCGGCCTTGAACGCGACCCGTCGACACCCGGTCATCACCCTGGTCGCCTCTGGGCTGCTGCTCGTCGCGACGCTGGGTATGACGCCGTTCATCCAGACCGACTTCCTCGGCTCATCGGGCCAGGCGAGCCTGCAGGTCGTGCAGACGCCTCCAGCAGAAGCAACGGCCGACCTGGTCGCCGCCGCGGAGCCGGTCGAGAAGACGCTCGGGAAGATCGCGGAGATCGACGACATCACCACCTCGATCCCCGTCCCCACACCCGGCACCCCGACGTCGATCACCTACGACCTGCGGGTGAAGGACGGAGCCGACGTCGCCGCAGTCGAGTCGAAGGTGCAGAAGGCGCTGGACGGCCTTGCCGACAGTGGGAAGATCGAGCTCGCTTCGCAGGATGCCTCCCTCGCGGGTGCCGGTGACGGCATCGCCCTGGCGATCCAGGGCAACGACCCGGCCGCGCTGCGGACCGCCAGCGATCTGCTGGAAGCACAGCTCGCCGACGCCGACGGGGTGCGATCCGTGAAGAGCGAGCTCGCGGGCGAGCAGCCGGTGCTGCGTGTGAAGGTCGACGAGCCGCTGGCCGCGCGCCTCGGCTTCGACCGGACCACGATCGCGAAGGCCGTGCAGGAGGCGCTCTCGGGCGCCACGGTCGGCACCCTCATGTACGAGGGTCGAGAGCGCGACATCGTCGTGCGCACGCCGGGCTCGGCGCGAACCGCCGACAAGCTCGGCGAGATCATGCTGCCCGTCACGGCTCAGCAGACGGCCGAGGCGCAGAAGGCGGCCGCCGACGCGCTCGAAGCCAAGGCCAAGGCCAAGGCGGACGAGGCCAAGGCCAAGGCCGAGAACGAACTCGACTCGCAGATCAACACGGCCACGAAGCAGCGGGCTGAGCTCGCGGGTCAGATCGGCGCCCTGAACAAGCAGCTCGCGGAACTGTCGGCGGCACCGATCATCCCCGCGGACCCGCTGAGCCCTGAGGATGAGGCTGTGCTCCAGGCGCAGACGGAGCGCGCCGAGCAGCTCGCGGCGCTGCAAGGTGCGATCGAAGGCGCGCAGTCCGGCATCACGGCGGCGGACGAGCAGATCAAGGCCCTGCGGCAGAGCCGCACCGACGCCGCCGCCCAGCAGGTCGAGGCCGAGGCCGCCGAGGCGGAGCAGAAGGCGCTCACCGAGGTCACTGGTACGGCGATCCCTCTCGCCGCGATCGCGTCGATCGAGGAGGAGCTCACAGCTCCGACCATCACCCGCGCGGAAGGCGAGCGTCAGGTCACGCTGACGGTCACGCCGGAGAAGGGCGGTCTGTCGGCGGCCAGCCGGGCGATCGACGAGGCGATCGCCGAGACCGATCTGCCGGCGGGGGTCACGTTCGAACAGGGCGGCGCGTCCGCTCAGCAGGACGAGGCGTTCAGTCAGCTCGGTCTGGCGATGCTGGGGGCCATCGTTCTCGTGCTGCTGGTGATGGTGGCGACGTTCCGCAACTTCCGCGGCCCGCTCGTGCTGCTCATCTCGATCCCGTTCGCGGCGACCGGTGCGATCCTCGGGCTCCTCCTCACCGGTACGCCGATGGGGCTCCCCGCCCTGATCGGACTGCTGATGCTCATCGGCATCGTCGTGACGAACGCCATCGTGCTGATGGACCTCGTGAACCGACTACGGGTGGCAGGCGCCAGCCTCGACGAGGCCGTGGAGCACGGAACGCGTCTGCGTCTGCGCCCGATCCTGATGACGGCGGCCGCGACGGTGTTCGCACTGGTGCCGATGTCGCTCGGCCTGACCGGTGGCGGCGTGTTCATCTCGAAGCCGTTGGCGATCGTGGTGATCGGCGGGCTGGTCTCATCGACACTGCTCACCCTGGTGCTGGTGCCGGTCCTGTACACGCTCGTTGAGCGCCGCCGGGATCGCCGGATCGCCAAGCGCGCCGAGCGACGGGCCCGCCGCGAGGAACGCCGTCTCGCCTCCGCCGAGGAGTCGACGGACGTCTTCGAGGTCATGGCCGACAGGGAGTAAGCCCAGGGGCCGTGAACGATGCACGGATGTCGGGAGATTCCCGCGGATAGTGCGTCGTTCACGGCTCGCCCGGCTGCTGCGGCGCACGCCCGGACTGCGGGATCTGCCTCAGCATCCCGACATCTGCAGGAGAATCGGCGACGTGCAGGAGGAATCGGGCCCGAATCGTCCTGCAACCCGCCGAATCTCCTGCAACCGGCGCCGAGAGCGACCCCGGAACACAGAACGCCCCCTGTCCCGAAGGACAGAGGGCGTTCGGAAGGTGTCGCGCCTTACTTGGCGGCGACGACCTGCAGCGTGATGACTGCGGTCACGTCGTCGTGCAGACGAACCGTGGCCTCGTGGTCACCCGTCGACTTGATCGGCGAGGTGATGTGCACCTTGCGCTTGTCGATCGCACCGAGACCGGCAGCCGCGACAGCGTCGGCGACGTGCTCGGTCTTGACCGAACCGAAGAGGCGACCAGCGGCGCCCGCCTTGACGGCGAGACGGACCTTGGTGCCCTCGAGTGCGTTCTTCAGTGCGACAGCGTCGTCACGATCGTGGATCGCGCGGGCCTGACGCGCGGCCTGGATCGATGCGACCTGCTTTTCGCCACCGCGGGTCCACGCCGTAGCGAAACCCTGGGGGATGAGGAAGTTACGGGCGTACCCGTTCTTGACCTCGACCACGTCACCGGCACTACCCAGCCCGGCGACCTCGTTCGTGAGAATCAGCTTTGCCATCTCGATACCCCTTACCGGCCGGCGCCAGCGTAGGGCAGGAGCGCCATTTCGCGCGCGTTCTTGATCGCCGTGGCGATCAGACGCTGCTCCTGCACCGAGACACCGGTGATACGACGGGCACGGATCTTGCCGCGCTCCGAGACGAACTTGCGAAGGGTGGCGACATCCTTGTAATCGATGACACCAACCCGAATGGACTTCGCGGGAGCGGTGGGCTTGCCACCCTTCCGCGGCTTGCGGCGGTCGCCGCTCGACTTTCCAGCCATTGTTTTTCCTTAGTGATGAGCGGATGCCGGCCGCGAAGGCCGGATCCAGAAGTTGTTCAGAACGGGGTGTCGTCGCCGAAGCTGCCGGGAGTGCTCCAGGCATCTGCACTGGTCGACGAGCCGGGCGTGGACCACGGCTCCTCCGACACCTGTGCGGGACGAGCCTGCCCGCCGCCGGCACCACCGGCACCGCCGGCACCACCGTTCGAGGCAGCGCGGGTGACCTGCGCGGTGGCGTACCGGAGCGAGGGGCCGATCTCGTCGACCTCCAGCTCGATCGCCGTGCGCTGGTTGCCCTCGCGGTCCTGGTAGGAACGCTGACGCAGACGGCCCTGCGCGATGACGCGCATGCCCTTGGTCAGCGAACCCGCCACGTGCTCTGCGAACTCGCGCCAGACGGATGCGCGGAGGAACAGCGCGTCGCCGTCCTTCCACTCATTCGCAGCACGGTCGAAGTTGCGCGGCGTGGATGCGATGGTGAAGTTCGCCACCGGCAGCCCGTTCTGCGTGTAACGCAGCTCGGGGTCGGCCGTGAGGTTGCCCACCACGGTGATGACGGTTTCGCCGGCCATGAGACTTAGGCCTTCGCAGCCTTGGCGGCCTTGCGGGCTGCCTTCTCTTCGGTGCGCTTGGCCTCGGTTGCGACCATTGCCTGAGCCTCTTCCGAACGAAGAACCTTGGTGCGCATGATCTGCTCGTTCAGCTTGAGCTGACGGTCGAGCTCCTGCGTGGCCTCGCTGGTCGCGGTGAAGTTGACGACGGCGTAGATGCCCTCGTTCTTCTTCTGGATCTCGTATGCAAGACGGCGCTTGCCCCAGATGTCGACCTTGTCGATCGAGCCACCATCGTTGGTGATGACCTTCAGGAACTTGTCGAGGGTCGGGGCGACCGTTCGCTCATCGATCTCCGGGGTCAGAATGACCATGAGTTCGTACTGGTGCGTCACTTACCCACCTCCTTCGGACTAGAACGGCTCTCGGGACTTTCCCGGGAGCAGGAGGGTGTGTGAACGTGTCCGCCCGAAGCATCCAGATCGGATGCCGGTAGGCAGACAACCTGCACAGTCTAGCGGAGTCCCGGGCGCGTCGCGAACACGCACAACCGGGACTCCGCAGGGCGTCGTCCGTCAGCCGGCGATCACTTCGGCTACCGTGCGTCCGGCCAGCGCCGGAATGCCGAGTCCGGTCAGGCGGATGCCGTCGGCGTCGAGCCCGACGGGGATCCAGTCCTCGCCGAACAGCACGGCAGCCGCGGCACCGGCCAGGGCAGGCAGCGATGCGGCGTTCCGCGGTTGTGCGAGCGCTCCGAGCAGCACGTCGTCGGCGCTCCGGGCCGTCGCCACGTGCGCGAGCAGGAAGCCGAACGTCTCGGGTGCTGCGATCGGGTAGCTGTAGACCCAGTCGCCCACCTGGGTGCTCAAACGGCGCGCCCGATCCAGCGGGCCCGTCGCCTCGGCCGCGACCCGCAGCGAAGTCTCCGCCATCCGTCGGCTCCAGGTGTCTTCCGGGAGCTGATCGACCGCGAGCCGCACGGCGTCGGCCGCCGCGGCCCCATCGACCAGCGCACCGAACAGCGCCGCACTGGCCCTGGCGCACCAGAGGCCGTCGAGGGAGTGGGTGACGGCGGCATCCGCTTCTGCGGCGTCCAGGGCTCCGTCCGCACCGTGTACCGCGACGGCGGCGAGCGCCCGCACCGTGGCGATGTCGTCGAAGTAGTGGGCGTTGTCGTGCCCGGACTGCGGCGGTTCGGCGCCTGCGCGCAGATTCTGCAGTGCCAGCTTCGTGCCGATGCGGGCGCGCAGCCCTCCATCGGGGTCGGCTTCGAGCTCGGCGAGTTCGCGCCATTCGGTCAGGCCCAGCCCGCGTGCGTGCTGGCGTGCGGAGAACGCGAACCACTCGACGTTCTCGCCCGGTCCGGGATGCAGCGTGGTGGGCGGGGCCGCATGCGTGAACGGACGCGGAACGGTCGTGGTGCGGTCATCGTCGCCGAGCTTGGCGAGGATGCGCACCCGGTTCACGCGCTTGGGCGGGAGCGCGTAGACGCGGAAGTCGGCGTTCATCGACGACGCGGATTCTCCCGCGACGATGCCCCGGGTGAACAGGTCGATCAGGGGGGTGGTCATGCGCGCGCCTCCTCGACGATGCGGGTCAGGGTGTCGGCGGCGTCCAAGGGGTGGATTCCGGCCATCGACCGGATGCACGAGCCGACGACGGGTCGCAGTCCTGCCACCCATTCCTCGGGCAGATCGCCGATGCCGGAGATCGCGCCCCCGATGCAGCCGGCGATCGCCGCGGTCGTGTCGGCGTCGCGTCCCATGTTGACGGCGAACAGGATGCTGTCGGCCGCGCGCCCCTCGGCGTGCAGCACCGAGGCCATCGCGAGCCCGACCGCTTCGGGCGCGAGGTCGGCCCAGAAGTAGTCGGCCACGGCGAGACGGTCGTGGAGCGCGAGCGCGAGCGCGTCGTCGTCGAGCCCGGAGCGGACCAGGTCACGTGCATCGCGCAGGTTGCGCGCCGTCCAGCTGTCCGCGGGGATCGCGGCGAGCCCGGCGTCGTAGCAGGCGGCGGCATCCGCTCCGGTGAGAGCCGTGGTCACGGCGACCGCGACGACCACTCCGGCCCAGATGCCTTCGGTCGTGTGGCTCACCGCACCGTCGGCCTCGGCCAGGCGACGGGCGAGGTCGACATCGCCGTCGGCGACGATGCCGAGCGGGCTGACCCGCATCGCGAGCCCGTCGCTCCAGCCGTGCATGGTGTCGCCGCTCAGGGGCGGGCGGATGCCCCGACGCAGGTTGTCGATCGCGGCCATCTCGCTGAACCCTCCGCCCTTGAAGTCGTCGGCCTGCGGGAGCACGTCCTCGATCCAGGTCTGCGCGAAGTCCTCAGCTGTGGCGTTCACGCCGACGCGCTGCACGGTCTTCGCGGTCAGCAGGGCATACTCGGTGTCGTCACTGCCGGCCGGTTCCGGATCGAGGTACCCGGTCACACGGCCATGGGCGGCCTGGATCTCGGCGGCGGAGAAGCCTTCGACCGGCCGACCGATCGCATCGCCGATGGCGAGTCCGGCCAGCGAACCACGGACGCGGTCCTGCAGGGTCGGCGTGGGAGAAGTCATGAACGTCCTTGTCTCTGGGAATGAACGGAGTGCGCGGGGAGCAGCGCGACGGTGCGGCGGGCGAGGTCGTCGATCTCGACACCGTCGAGCCCGGGAAGGCTCGTCGCGATGCGGTTCTGCAGAGGGTCGATGAAGCGAGCGGGCAGGCCGTCGATGCCCGCGAGCCCGCCGAGCACCGAGCCGACGGTGGCTCCCGCCGAGTCGGTGTCCCACCCCGTGATCACCGCCAGCGGCACTCCGCGGGCGAAGTCCCCACCACTGCGTGCCAGCGCGAACGCGATGAGGGCCGCGTTGTTGATCGTGTGCACCCAGTGCAGGTGACCGTAGGCGTCGTGCAGCGCGTCGATGGCTGCCGCGTCGTCGAGGTCGCCGCGCCCGAGAGCGGCTCCGAAGGCGATCGCCTCGCCCAGGTCGCTCCCCACGGGAACGGCGGTCGCTGCGAGATCGAGCACCTCGTCGACGGATGCCGCGACGAGCGAGGCCGAGGTCAGCGCCGCCGCCCACATCGCTCCCCACAGTCCGTTGCGAGTGTGGCTGAGGCGAGCATCCGTCCAGGCCATGCGGGCCGCTTCGGTGATGTCACCGGGATTGATCCAGCCGTAGACGTCGGTGCGGATGAGGGCGCCGATCCACTCGCGGAACGGATTGCGCACGCGAGCCGCCTCATCCGGGCGATAGCCGTCGAGGAGGTTGCGATACGCGATGCGCTCAGCGGTGAAGGTGCGCCCCGCCGGGAGGTCTGCCAACCACGCCTGTGCGATGTCGTCGGTCGTGAACCCGCGACCCACGGATTCGAGCACCCGCAGGTTCAGGAGCGGGTAGTTGAGATCGTCGTCCTCCGGCATCCCGGCGATGTTCTCGACCAGGGAGTTGACCGCCGAGCGCCGGTTCCACGGCCAACGCCGTGCGACGTCGTCGGGCAGCCCGTGCGCGGTGAAGTAGTCCGTCAGCGGCCAGCGACCCGTCGCCCGCAGGATCTCCTCGATCCCCGCCCGCGGTATCTTCTCGACGGGTTTGCCCCACAGGCAGCCGGCCGACCGACCGGCCCACGCGCCATGGATGCGGGCACGGAGCGCGGCGTCATCCGGCGTCGCGATGGGTGCGGGCATGCCGGTGAGCTCGGCACGCACCTCGCCCCATGTCGTCGCCTCCGGCTCCGCGGGGGCAACCGCGTCGAGTTCGATCAGCAGCGCGCGGGCCAGCATCCGGAGGTCGTCGGACGCCGCATCCGCCGTCGCCCCGCCGCGCACGGGGTCGAGCGTGCCGCCCGCCGCGGTCCAGCGGGCAGCCACCGCCTCGACGTCCTTGCCTTCGGCGCGCGCCTGCACCAGCTCGTGCGGCAGCAGGTCTTCCGGCTGCGCCCAGGTCAGGCGCATCATGCTTCCCGGAGCGCCGCGACCCGGCGGAGGTCGGCCTCGGCGCGAGCCGCGTCCTTCTGCATGACATCCACTGCGACGCCCGACAGCAGCGCGGCGTACTCGTCGAAATCGACCCGGCTGGCCGTGGCGATGGTGTCGAGTATCTCCGAGGGGATCACGGCCTGACCGCCGATGCCCGCGGCGAGGCTTCCGGCCATCGACGCGATGGAGTCGGAGTCGCGGCCGTAGTTCACGGCGCCGAGCACGGTGGGAAGGAACGCTCCCTCATGCGCGACGAGGAAGCCGAGCGCGACGGGCAGCTCCTCGATCGACTTGGTCCGAGACGGCACTCGCGCATCCATCAGCGGCTCGCGATACGCGTCGCCCACTGTGTCGAAGGGACGGATGGCGTCGCGCAGGGCGAGCCCGATCTGCTCCTCATCGGCGTCTGACCCCAGGCCGCGAGCTGCATCGACCACCGCACGGATCGCTGCGGCCGTGCCGTCGTGGGCGACGCGCAGCGCGGCGTCGATCACGGAGTCGACCGTCGCGTCGAGAGCCACGGATGCGGCGACCGCGGCGGCGAACACCCCGGCGGCCTCCCGTCCGTAGCTCGACTGGTGAGCGCCGGCGACGTCGATCGCCTCGGCGTACGCCGCCTCCGGGTTGCCGGCGTTGATGATGCCGACGGGTGCCATGTACATCGCGGCGCCGCAGTTGACCACGTTCCCGACGCCCGCCTCCCGTGGATCGACGTGGCCGTACTGCAGACGAGTGACCAGCCACTTCTCGGCGAGGAAGATGCGCTGCAACAGGATCGATTCACGTTCCAGCTCCGGGATCCAGCGGACCTCGGTCTGCAGCAGCGGCACGAGCAACTCGGCGACGGCGAACGCGTCGATGTGGTCTCGTCGCTCCGCGTACACCCGGATCAGCGCCTGCGTCATCAGGGTGTCATCCGTGATGTGCCCATCACCCTTGTGGTACGGGCTGACCGGTCGAGCGGTCTGCCAGTCCAGGTGATAGGGCGGGACGATGCCCGTGATCGGACCCCCGTACCGCTCTTTGATCTTCTCCGGACTGAAGCCTTCGGCCGCCCCACCCAGGGCGTCGCCGATGGCCGACCCCGCAAGCACGGCCGCCGTGCGTTCCCGAATCCAGCTCATGCCATTCCTCTCTTAAAGGTGGGGCGGATGCGTGCATCCGCCCCACCGTCGTCAACCGTTGACCTGTGCCCAGCCGTCATCGAGCTCGGATGCCAGGCCCTTGTCGTCGATCTCCCCGCCCAGGAACTTCTGGAACGCGGGAGTCGCGACGGTGTCCTTCCATCGCACGAAGCCGTTCGCCTGCAGGAAGGCCGGTCCGTCGAGGCCTTCTGCCGACTGCACGATCTCGGGCCAGCCGTTCTGGTCGGCCGTCTGTTCGGCGAGCGCCTCACGTGCCGAGATCGTCGTGGGGATGAGCCCGTCGGCGATGTTCATCTTCACGAGGTTGTCGGTCTGCATGAAGTAGTCGAGGAACTTCGCGGCCTGCTTCTGATGCGGCGAGTCGATGTTGATCGACAGCGTCTGCGGGTTGGCGGCCTGCACCGCTCCCTCGGATCCGGCGAGCGGCGGCAGCACGATCCAGTCCATGTCGGCCGGGGCGTCGGTGGCGATGTTCGCCACCTGGTACGAGCCCTGCACGGTCATGGCGGCCTTGCCCGCGTAGAACGTCGCCAGCACGTCGGAGCCCGACTGCGTGACGCCGATCGGGTCGACAGAGCCGTCTTCGATCATCGACCGCACGCGGTTCGGCACCTCGAGGTCGGCATCCTTCACCTCGACCTTCATGTCTTCGCCCTCGCCGGTGAAGTACTCGGAACCGAAGCCCATGCCGAGGCTCATGAACGCCGCGGTGGGGCTCTTCAGGCCCCACGTGATGCCGTGCACATCGCCGGACGTCGTGGCCTTCGCGATCTCGTCGAGCTCGTCCCACGTCATGGAGTCGCCCGTCGGGATCTCGACGCCCGCGGACTCCAGCAGCGTCTTGTTCGCGAACACGACGTAGGTCTGCAGTTCGGTCGGGGCGCCGATCATCTGGTCGTCGACCGTCACCGAGGCGAGCACGCCGGGGTCGATGTCGTCGATGGTCTCCTTGCTGAGCAGTTCGCTCAGGTCGGCGAGGTAGCCATCACGGGCGAAGGGCACGATGCCGAGCACTTCGTAGTGGATGATGTCGGGCGCGACCTCACCGGCGAACTGCGTCGTCAGCTTGTCGTCCAGGCTGTCGGTCGGTGCCTGCACGATCTCGACCTGGATGTCGGGGTTGTCGTCGTTCCAGGCATCCACGATCTCCTTGGTCGCCTCGATCGCGGCCGGCTGGTCGGAGAACGACTGGAAGGTGATCGATACCGGCTCGCCATCGCCGGCGTCGTCGGTCGTGTCGCCGCCCGCGGAGCAGGATGCGAGGGTCAGCGCCGTCACCGCGGCTGCGGCGAGCGCGATGGACGCGCGATGAAGCTTCTTCACTTCATACCTCTTTCTTTATGTGATGGGAATTGCGGGAAGTCCATGGGCTCAGCTCAGCCCTTGACGGCGCCGGAGAGCAGGCCGGTGGCGAGACGCTTCTGCAGCAGCGTGAAGAAGACGATGCTCGGGATGCTCGACAGCAGAGCCCCGGCGGCCAGCGGCCCGACCGCGACCTTGCCCTCACCTCCGACGAACGTGCTGAGGGCGATGGGGAGCGTGTAGTTCTCCGGCGACTGCAGCAGCACCAGGGCGAAGAAGAACTCGTTGTACGCCGAGACGAAGCTGAACATCGCGGTCGCCACGAGCCCTGGCATCAGCAGCGGGAACACGACCCGCTGCAGCGTGCGCGCCTTGTTGGCACCGTCGATCGCCGCGGCCTCTTCGATGTCGTACGGGATCGCCGCGACGTACCCCTGCAGCATCCAGAGCGAGAACGGCAAGGTGTAGACGGAGTAGACCGCCACGAGCCCGAGCAGGGAGTCGACCAGGCCGACCGACCGCAGGATGAAGAACAGCGGGATGACGATGAGGATCACCGGGAAGATCTGGCTCACCAGGATGTAGCCCACCCCGATCGATCGGAGCTTGCCCTGGTACCTCGCCATGACGTACGCGCCGGGGATCGACAGCAGCGTGACGATGATCGTCGTGGCGATGGCGACCAGGAGGCTGTTGCCTGCCGCGCGCACGAGACCCTGCCGTTCCAGCGCCACGACGAAGTTGTCGATCGTCGGCTGCAGGGGGAACAGGTTGACGGCGAGGGAGTTGATCTCGGCGGACGACTTGAACGCGGTGGAGATCAGCCACAGCAGCGGGAAGCCCAGGAAGATCAGGAACCCCGCGAGCGCCACGTACTGCAGGATGCGGACCAGCGGCTTCTTCGTGCGCCGATTCATCGATCTGCGCTGCTTCTTCGTCGTGTTCTGGGTGACCATGGCGCGGGTGACGGTGCTCTGAGTCATCGCGGGCTCCTCTCCGGACGCAGCTGACGCCACAGGGCGATCACCAGGATCACGACGAGGAAGATCACGATGACGTCACCCATCGCCGCCGCCCCTCCGGTGTTGCGGGACTTGAATGCCTCGAGGTACGTGAACAGCATCGGCAGCATCGTGCGACCACCGGGACCGCCCTCGGTCATGACGTAGACGATGCCGAAGGAGTTGAAGTTCCAGATGAAGCTGAGGCTGGCGATCGAGAAGATCACCGGGCGCAGCGCCGGCAGGGTGACGCTGATGAAGCGGCGCCAGGTGCTCGCGCCGTCGACGGCGGCCGCCTCGAGGAGCTCGCCCGGCACCTGCTGCAGGCCGGCGAGCAGCACGACGGTGTTCTGCGGCATGCCCACCCACACCCCGACGAGGATGACGGCAGGCAGCGCCAGTCCGAAGTCGCCCAGCCAGTTGATGTTCTCCGGCCCTCCCAGCGATTCGATCAGCCAGTTCAGCGGCCCGTTGGTCGGCGAGTAGATCATCTGCCACATCACAGCGACCACGACGGGCGGCATCGCCCACGGGATCAGTGCCAGCACGCGGGTGATGCCGCGGAAGCGCAGATCGGTGTTGAGCAGCAGCGCGAGGCTGAGTCCGCCGATCAGCTGCAGGGCGGTCACGGTGACGGCCCAGATCATGCCGATCCCGAACGACTGCCAGAACTGGGTGTCGGAGCCGAGCTTGATGAAGTTCTCGAATCCGACGAACTGCGTCTCGTGGTTCCGGGCGAGGCGCGAATCGGTGAACGCCGTGGCGACACCGATGAACAGCGGGATCACGCTGAGCGCGAGGATGGGGATCAGCGTCGGGATGACGAGACCGAGCGCCTCGTTGCGGCGCGAGCGGGCGAGGCCGCCCGGCTTGGGCGCGATCCCCTTCGTCGTGGACGTCTTCGCAGCTGTCGTGCTCATGCGGATTCCCCGATCGTCGACGCTCGGATGACGAGCGTGGCCTCGACCGTCTCGCGCCGTGTGGGACGCGAGGGATCGGCGAAACGCTCGCTGAGCATGCGCGCGGCGATCCGCCCCCGTCGCTCGGACTGAAGGGAGACCGAGGTCAGCGGCGGGCTGTAGAGCGCGGCCAGATCGGTGTCGTCGATGCCGGTCACGGCGATGTCCTCCGGTACGCGCAGACCCTGTCGGCGGATCGCGTTGATGGCGCCGATCGCGATCAGATCGTTCGCGCAGACGATCGCGTCGATCGGTTCGCCGCTCTCCGTCGTCGCGGCGAGCAGCCGCTCGGCGGCATCCACCCCTGCGCCGACGGTGAAGTCGGCCGCGGTGATCTGCAGGGCATCGGTGCGCGTCAGACCGTGCCGCTGGACGGCGGCGGCGAATCCGGCGCGGCGGGCCGCACCGGGGTTCGTGTTGCCCGGCCCGTTGATCACGCCGATCCGGGTGCGCCCGATCTCGACCAGGTGGTCGACGACCATCCCGACGGCGACCGCGGAGTCGACGAAGACACTGTCGATGCTGAGTTCGGAGTGCAGGGTGCCGATCACCACGACCGGCACGACCGTGTCGGCGAGCGCCTGGCGAAGCGCGGGGGTCACGCGCAGGGGCGAGATGATCAGGCCGTCGCCGGCCCCCATGCTCAGCATTCGCACGAGTTCGACCGTCTGGTCAGGGCGGCGGCCGGTTGCCGAGACGCTGATCCGCGTCGTCTCTCCCAGCTCCTCCTCGATCGCGCGCAGCATCTGCACGTAGTTCGGGTTGCCGATGTCGTCGACGGCGAAGACGACCTGCGGATGACCGCCCAGACGCAGTGAGCGCGCCGTGGCATCCGGCAGGTAGCCGATGCGCTTCGCCGCTGTGCGCACCTTTCGCACCATCTCCGGGCTCGCGGAACGGCCGGTGAGGGCGCGCGATGCGGAAGCGAGTGAGACACCGGCCGCGGCGGCGACCTCGTGCAGAGTCGGCTTCGTCCCCATGATTCTCCTCGTCGAGCGGAAACGTTTCCAAGATGCGATTTGGAAACGTTTCCAAATCGGCGGTGGTTGGGCTCCAGGGAATCTAGGCGGACTCCCTCCGGGTGTCAAGACCTCGGTTCGGTCATCCCCAGAATCCGTTCTGCGCGTCCTCGCATGGCGGGGTCGACCATCTCGCCCGAGGCGAGGGTCATGACTCCTCCACCCTGCAGCGCCGAGAGCACGTCCCGCGCCCAGGCGACCTCGGCCTCGGTGGGGGCGAAGACAGCGGCGATCACCGCGAGCTGCAGCGGATGCGCAGCCATCCGGCCGAACAGGCCGAGGTCCGCGGCACGACGAGTGTCCGCCGCCAGCCCTTCGAGGTCACGGATCGCGGGATAAACCGACGCCATAGGAGCAGGCAATCCCGCCGCGCGCGCCGCGAACAGCATCGACAGGCGCGCGTGCGTGATCACCGGCTCGCCTCCCCCGACCTCGCTGCGCAGGTCGCTCTCCCCGAGCGCGAGGGCGACCACGGCCGGATGCTCAGCGATCGCGACAGCGTTCACCACCCCACGAGCGGATTCGAGCAGTGCGATGAGCGGCCGGCCCGGTGCGAGCGCGAGCGCATGGTCGAGATCGGCGACGCCCTCGACCTTCGGCAGCCGGATGCCGATCTCGGGCGCCAGTGCCGACACAGCCTGCAGATCCCGATCGTCGCCCGCGTTCACGCGCACCTGCACCGCGGCACTCCCCCGCCGTCCGTTGCGGAGCCACTCGACCACGGCGTCGCGCGCCTCGGCCTTGTGCTCCGGCGCGACGGCATCCTCGAGGTCGAACACCACCAGATCGGCGCCGCTCTCCTCCGCCGAGAGGAAGCGGTCAGGACGATCCCCCGGCACGTAGAGACCGCTGCGGTAGCCGTCCATCACACCGCTCCCCGCGTCTTGAGACGCGCGATCTCCGCATCGGAGAGACCGGCATCGCGCAGCACCTCGTCAGTGTCGGCGCCGTGCCTCCGCCCCGTCCACCGGATCGACCCGGGCGTCCGCGACAGGCGGAACAGCACGTTCTGCATCGCGACATCTCCGAGGTCGTCGTCTTCGACGCGCACGATCGTGCCCAGGGCCTGATACTGCGGGTCCTCGACGACGCCGCGCACGTCGTAGACCGGGGCGATGGCCGCTGATGCCGCCTCGAACACCGCGACGACCTCGTCGGCATCATGAGCCCCGATCCAGGACTGCACCGCCTCATCGAGCTCGTCGGCGTGCAGCGCCCGCTCGTGTCCTGATCGGAACCAGGGCTCATCGATCAGCTCGGCACGGCCGACCACGGTCATCACACGCTCGGCGATCGACTGAGAGCTCGTCGACACCGCCAGCCACACGCCGTCGCGTGAACGGTAGACGTTGCGCGGGGCGTTGTTGACCGAGCGGTTGCCGGTGCGGGGCTGCACCGCGCCGAGCTGATCCCACGCGGTGATCTGGCCACCCAGCAGCATCAGGATCGGTTCGATGATCGCCATGTCGACGACCTGCCCGCGGCCGTCACGCTCCGCGCTGCGCAGCGCAGCCATCACGGCATAGGCGGTGGCGAGAGCGGCGATCCCGTCGGCGAGACCGAACGGGGGAAGCGTGGGCGGGCCATCCGGGTCGCCCGTGAGGGCGGCGAAGCCGCTCATCGCCTCCGCGAGACTGCCGAAGCCGGGCCGCGCGGAGTACGGACCGAACTGCCCGAACGCGGTCACCCTGGCCAGCACGAGCCGAGGGTTCGCCTCGTGCAGACGCTCGGGCGAGAGCCCCCAGCGCTCGAGTGTGCCGGGGCGGAAGTTCTCGACCATGACGTCGGCATCGGCCACCAGTCGCAGCAGCACCTCGGCGCCGGCGGAATCGCTGAGGTCGATCGTCACGGTGCGCTTGTTGCGCCCCAGCGTCTTCCACCAGAGGTTGACGCCACCCTTCTGCGGCCCGTGTCCGCGCGAGGCATCGGGCCGGGTCGGATGTTCGACCTTGATGACATCCGCACCGAAATCCCCGAGGAAGGTCGCCGCCAGAGGCCCGGCGAACAGCGTGGAGACATCGAGCACGCGCACCCCCTCGAGGGGCGCCGTTGGAACAGTTCTCAGATCTTCCCGGTCCGACACCGAGACATGATAGTCACAGCTCTGCCGTCACGACCAGATGCGCCGGTTGGGCGCGCAGAGGTCGCAGATCATCGCCTTCGACAATCAGGGACGCGGGTCCGTCGACAGGCACAGCGCCCAGCGCAGCCCGGTGGTACGTGGTGCCCCCTCGCCCGACGGGACCGTCGGACGAGGGGAGCCAGAGGGCCGACGACCCCGACGAGGGCCGGCGGACGAGGCGCGCGAGCGACCTCAGTTCAGGACCGGGGGGATCTCCGACCAGATGATGCGCTCCTCGGTCGTCGGCGCGACCGGGATGTGCCCGGCGCCGTCCGGCTCCGGGATCGCGGCGAGCAGTGCACGCGTGTACGGATGCTGCGGATCGGCCCACACCCGGTCGGTCGGGCCCGACTCCAGCACGCGTCCGCCGAACATCACGAAGGTGCGGTCGGCGATGCGCCGCACCACGGCGAGGTCGTGCGAGATGAACAGCATCCCGGCTCCGGCCTCCGCGACCAGGTCGCGCATGAGTCCGGCCACGCTCGTCTGCGTCGAAGCGTCGAGTGCCGAGATCGGCTCATCCGCGACGAGGAGTGAGGGCCGGGCAGCCAGCGCACGGGCGATCGCGATGCGCTGCTTCTGACCGCCCGAGAACTGGTGCGGGAACCGCGTGCTCACGTTCGTCGGCAGCCCGACGCGTTCGAGCCACTCCTCGACCGTCGAGCCTGCCGCGCCTCGCGCCTTGGCGGTGGCGATGCCGTCGGCGATCTGCTCGCCGATCCGACGCCGCGGGTTCAGCGAGGTCGACGGATCCTGGAACACCATCTGGATGCCGGTGAGCGCGATCGAACGGCGGCGGATGCCGAGCGGCGACACGGGAGCGTCCCGGAAGAGCACCGTCCCGCCCGCGGTCTTCTCGATGCCCACCACGGCACGCGCCAGGCTGGACTTGCCGCTGCCGGACTCGCCGACCAGGGCGACGGTCTCGCCGGGGGCGACGCTGAGCGACACCCCGTTGACGGCGATCACGGGCGGGTTTCCCGGGTAGCGCACCACGATGTTCTGCGCGTCGAGAACGGCGACCTCACTCATCAGCGGCCTCTCCCTCGGGTGCTTCCTCGATCTTCGAACCGGGCAGCGCGGCGAGCAGCGTGCGCGTGTACTCATGCTGCGGCGAGAGGAACAGGGTCTCGCGGTCGGCCCGCTCGACGATGCGTCCGTCCTTCATCACGGCCACCTCATCGGCGATCGCGCTCATGACGCCGAGGTCGTGCGTGACGAGCAGCACGGCCAGGCGGCGTTCGGTCGCGAGGTCGCGCAGCAGCCGCAGGATGCCGGCCTGCACCGTCACGTCGAGCGCAGTGGTCGGCTCATCCGCCAACAGCACGTCGGGGTCGCACGCGAGGGCGCAGGCGATCGCGATGCGCTGACGCTGCCCGCCGGAGAACTGATGCGGGTACCGCTTCAGCGCCTCTTCGGGGTTCGGCACCTGCACGGTCTGAAGCAGCTCGACCGCCCTGGCGCGCGCCGCCGCCCCCTTGAGGCCGAGGTGCACGCGCATGTGGTCGGTGAGCTGACGGCCGACCGGCAGCTGCGGGTGCAGCGAGGCCGACGGGTCCTGGAAGATCATCGCGATTCGCTTCCCGCGGATGCGGTTGAGCGCGCGGCGTCCGAGTCCGACGAGCTCATCGTCGCCGAGGCGGATCGACCCTCCGGTGCGCGCCTGACGCGGCAGCAGTCCGAGCACCGCCAGCGAGGTCAGCGTCTTGCCCGAGCCGGACTCGCCGGCGAGGCCATGGATGCGTCCGGGGACGAGGTCGATCGACACGCCCTTGACGAGCGGACGACCGATGTCGATCGTGAGCTCACGGATGCTGAGCGTCGGAGCGATCTCGGCCGGGGTGGCCTGTGCGGAGGCGGTCTGGGCGCTCATGCGGCGACTCCCGTCGCGGAGGCCTTGTGCTCGGCCTGCTTCTCGTGGGCGATCTCGGCCGTGGGATCGAGCACATCACGCATCGCGTCGCCCAGGAAGTTGAACGCGAGCACCACGGTCAGGATCGCGAGTCCGGGGAAGACTCCGAGCCACCAGGCGTCGAAGTTCTGCATCGCACCGGAGATCATCGATCCCCACTCGGCCGTCGGCGGCTGGGCACCGAGTCCGAGGAACGAGAGTCCGGAGAGCAGGAGGATCGCCGCGCCGATGTCGAGCGTCGCCAGCACCAGCACGGGGCCGGCGATGTTCGGGAGGATGTCGACGAACAGCGTCCGCACCGGGGAGTGGCCGAGCAGCCGTCCGGCGATCACGTAGTTCTGTCCGCGCAGACCGAGCACGATGCTGCGGGTGACACGGGAGTACTGCGGCCACGACACCACGATCGCGGCGATCACGGCGTTGAACAGCGACGGGCCGAGGGAGGCCGCCACCACCATCGCGAGGATGACGGTCGGGAACGCCATGAACAGGTCGGTGATGCGCATCAGCGTCTCGTCGAGCCAGCCGCCGAAGTAGCCGGCGAGCGCGCCGATGACGGTGCCGATGATCATGGCCGCGATCACCAGGGTGAGCGCGAGCGGCAGGCTCACGGTGGCGCCGGTCATCAGACGCGAGAAGATGTCGCGACCGTTGCCATCGGTACCCAGGAGCGTATCGATGCCCGGCGGCTGCAGGCGAGGGAGCACCTGGGCGTTGGGGCCGAAGGGCACCCACCACTGCGCCGTGAAGGCGACGATGACCCAGGCTCCGGCGATCACGGTGCCGATGATGCCGAGCGGGGTGCGCCAGGCTCGGGGCCACCGGAAGCGGAAGCGTCCGGCCGGGGTCGCGGCGGCGATGCGGCTCATGCGATCCTCACTCTCGGGTCGAGGACGCCGTAGAGCAGATCGACGACGAAGTTGATGAGGAGGTAGATGAACCCGACCACGAGTCCGACGCCCATGATGCCGGGCAGGTCGAGGTTCGCGGCGGAGTTGTAGGCATAGGTGCCCAGTCCCGGCCAGGCGAACACCGACTCGACGAGCACCGTGCCCGAGAGCAGCGCGCCGAAGGCCACACCGACGACGGTCAGGATCGGCAGCGAGGCGCCGCGGAGCACATAGTCGAGGATCACGCGCATCGCCGGAAGGCCCTTGGCCCGCGCGGCACGCACGTAGTCGCTGCCCAGGACCTCGAGCACGGAGGTGCGGATGAAGCGGGTGAGCAGACCGATCGTGACGAGCGACAGCACCATGACCGGCAGGGCGAGGTGCGCGAGGGCGTCGAAGAAGCCGACCGCGTCGCCGTTCAGGAGGTAGTCGACCGTGTAGAGCCCGGTCACGCGCGGGGGCGGCGTGATCGACGGAGAGATGCGCCCGGAACCAGGCGCGATGCGCAGCTCCAGGAAGAAGACGTAGAAGCTGACGAGCGCCAGCCAGAAGGTCGGCACGCTGAGTCCCACCAGCGTCACCACGCGGATGACCTGGTCGGTGACCAGTCCGCGCCGGTAGGCGGCCAGCGTTCCGAGCACGATGCTGACCACGAGGCTGAGGATGATCGCGCCGATGGCGATCTCGATCGTGGCCGGCACCGCGGTGGCGAGGTCGCTGGTGACCGGGCGTCCGGTCACCAGCGACGTGCCGAGGTCCCCGCGCAGCAGGTTCCCCATATAGATGAAGTACTGCACGAACAGTGGCTGGTCGAGTCCGTGCTCCCGGATGAACGCCTCACGCGTCGCCGGGTTCTGGGACGCGCCCTCACCGAGTGCGGCCGAGACCGGGTCTCCCGGCACCAGGTTGGTGAGCGCGAACGTGACGATCGTCACGCCCACCAACAGGAGCAGAGAGGTCCCTGCCCGCCGCAGCAGGTATCCGATCAGAGGCGATCGGCGCCGCTGCGCCTGCCTCTGCACGGCCACTGTCGTCATGAGATATCCGCTCAGCCGGCCGGGGTGATCTCGGCGATGTCCATCTCCCAGACGGAGTTGTACACGGCGCCGGTGACGCTGTCGGCCGAGGAGATGTTGCGACCGGGAACGATCAGCGGCACGAACGGACCCTCGGCCTGCATGGCCTCGGCGAACTCGGTGAACGCGTCGGTGCGGGTGTCTGCATCCGTGGCGCTGGCAGCACCTGCGGCGATGCCGGCGATCTCCGGGTTGGCCTCAGCCGCCCAGCCGGCGCGGAGGCCGACCTTCAGACCGGGAGCGAAGGGCAGGAAGTTCGCGGAGTCCGCGTAGTCCGGGCCCCAGAACCAGAGGCCGAAGCCCTCGGTGCCGTTGACGTAGGCGTCGAGCTCCGTCGCGAACGGGGCCGGAGCGAGCTCGACCGTGATGCCGGCATCCTCGAGCTGTGCCTGGATGCGCTCGGCGAGCGGGGTGAACTCCACGCCACCGACCGGGTAGTCGTTCGGGAACTGCAGCTTCAGGGTCTGGCCCGTGTAGCCGGCCTCCGCGAGAGCGGCCTTGGCCTTGTCGAGGTCCTGCGTCACTCCGCTGTCGAGCGCGCCCTCGAATCCGGGCGGGATGACACCGGTCGCCTGCACGGAGCCGGCACCTGCCAGCTCGAGGAGAGCGTCGTAGTCGAGCGAGTAGCGGATGGCCTCGGCGATCTTGACGTTCGCCAGCTCACCGGCCACGGCCTCTGACTGGTTCAGCAGCAGGAAGATGGTCTGTCCGGACGGGACAGAGTCCACCGTGATGTCGTCGCCCAGACCGGCGACCTGGTCGCCGTTCAGGTCCATCGCGACCATCGAGTCGCCGCCCTTGAGGTTGGCGAGCTGCGTGGCGCTCTCCGAGACGTTGCGCACGACGACGCGCTTGTACGCCGACTCCTCGTCGCCGTTGTACTCGTCGTTGCGGGTCAGGACGACCTGCGAGCTGAGGTCGAGAGTGTCGAGCACGAACGGGCCGGAGCCGGCCGACTCGCCGTCGAGGAACTTCTGCGCCGTGTCGGTGCCGTCGGTCGTGCCGCCGTTCTCGATCACGACGTCGGAGTTGACGATGCCGAGCGCCGGGTTCGCGAGGATCGCGGGCAGCTGCAGCAGCGGGGTCTCGGACGTGAACGTGATCGTCTTGTCGTCGATCTCGGTGATCGTGAGACCGCCGAGCAGGAAGTTCGGCTTGGCATCGGTCATGCCCTGGATGCGCTGCAGCGAGAACACGACGTCCTTCGCCTCGATCGGCGATCCGTCGGAGAAGACGCGGTCACCCTCGAGCGTGAAGGTGAACTCGGTGGCTTCGTCGTTCTGCTCCCACGAGGCGAGGCCGGGGACGGGGGTCGACACGTCGGAGCCCTCGAAGTCGACCAGCGTCTCGTAGATCGCCTTCGCGATCATGTTGCCGGTGGGGTCGTAGGTGTGGCCGGGGTCGGCCGTTTCGATCGAGAACGCCGTGTCGATGACCAGCGAATCCGTGCCGGAGGACTGTTCGCCGTTGTTGGCCGAGTTCCCTCCTGAGCATCCTGCGAGCGCGAGGAGCGCAACGGCTCCGATCGCGATGACCGACGTGCTGCGACGTGACGACATGAGAGCCTCCAGAGGCGAGGAGTACATTCGGGTGCGGCCGCCCCAGATGTGGACGACCGGTGATCAGATTCGCATCATATGCGACGATGTGTCCAGCAAGGATGCGGATCATGATCATGGTCTGTCTAGAACCTCGGATGTGAGGAGCAATATGTCCAGCAAGGATGCCGAACAGTCAAAGCATTCTGGACGGAATGCCACCCCGTTGGACGAGACCGCGTACAGAATCCTCGAAGTGCTCCGTGATAACGGTCGCGTCTCGATCGCCGCCCTCGCGGACAAGGTGGGCATCTCGCGCGCGAATGCGTACACCCGGGTCGAATCGCTCGTGCACGACGGGGTCATCACGGGCTTCAGTGCGAGAGTCGATCAGGCCAAGGCCGGACTCTCGATCGGTGCGCTCGTGTTCGTCACGGTGCTGCCGCAGGCCTGGGCGTCGTTCCGCGACCGCGTGCTCGAGATGCCCGATGTCGAGTGGTGTGCGATCACCACGGGCGAGCACGACGCCATGCTGTTGATCCGCGCCGTCGACGTGAGCGGTGTGCACGAGTTCTCGACCGGCGTGATCGCGCAGCTGCCCGAGGTGCGCACGGTCGTGAGCGTCGTGGTCCTCGACGAGGTCATCCGGCGCCCCTACCTGCTGCCGGGCGACCTGCCAGAGCGCGACAGCGGCATCGCCCCGCTGGGCATGACCCGCTGGACACCGGCATCCCCCGGCCGCGACGCGCTCCCGCCGCGCTGACCCGCACCCACCCCGTGAGGGGTCAGGACACGCCGCGCCGCGGCATCCGAGCGCGGCGTGTCCTGACCCCTCACGGTTCGGAGAAGAGGATCAGGCTGCGATCTCCTCGCACACGCTGAGCTGCGGAAGTCCGTGCATCTCGTAGTGCTCGACCAGACGGATCGCTCCGTCGTCGGTGAGCTCCAGCTCGCTCTCGCCGTCTCCGGTCACGACGGTGCCGTCGGAGACGAGCACATGCACGAACGAGACCCAGATCGTGTCTCCGGTGCGGGTGCCGACGAACTTGCCGAACGTGACCGTGTCCCCCTCGTACCCGCCCCAGATCGCCCCGTCGCGTTCGAAGTACTCGAAGATGCTGGGCGCAGCGGGGTCGACCGCAGAGGTCGTGGACGACACCATGCGGAATCGGCGGCCGTCGAGGGAGGGGATCGTTGCAGTGGCAGTCACCACTCGATTATGGGGGATGCTGTCACTGCATGGACGCGGAGCGCCCTCGCCACTCGGTCTCGAGAAGGCCGTAGATCAGGAGCGTCGTCCACTCTTCTTTGAACCATTCGCTCTCGACGAGACGCGCCTCGCGGCGGAAGCCCAGTCGCTCCACGACGCGCGCCGACGCGGTGTTGCGCTCGTCGATCCGCGCCGCGATCCGATGCAGTCCGAGCCCGTCGAAGCCGAGCGCGAGCAGCGCGTCGACCGCTTCCGAGGCGTAGCCGCGCCCCGAGAACCGGGGGGCGAAGATGTAGCCGACTTCGCCCGCGCGATCCGTCTCGCTGCGCCAGAACAGCACGACGTCGCCGACGAGCGCACCGCTCTCGCGCTCTTCCACGGCGAGGCAGACCCCGTCACCTTCCGTCGTGAAGACCGTGCGCGACCAGGTCGTCGCGATGCGCTGCTCCACCTCGTCGAGTGTCAACGGCGCGTACGGCACGTAGCGCACCGCATCCGGATCCGACTTGTACGAGTGCATCGTGACCGCATCGCCGGCGGTGATCGGCCGCAGCAGCAGCCGCGTCGTCACGATCGGGTACTCGGGGTCGAACCCACCGCTCCGCACCGGAGTCCGACTCTCCACGCGCAATCCCCTCAGAATGCCCACTTCTCGACGTTCGGATCATAGGGCACCTCTGTTGCATGACAGGTACCGTGGGTCGCATGGAGTGGATCGCGAACCCGAGCGTCGGCGACTGGCTGCGAGAGCAGCTCGATGAGGACTACTCGAGCATGCACGGCGTCGTCCCGCGCGGATACCCGGCCTATGCGCGGGTGTTCCACCCCGCTGCGGTACGTTCGCTGCCGGACCGGGCGGTCCCGACCCATGAGGAGTGGGAGCAGCTGGCACCCGAGGAGCAGGGCCGGCTCACCGAGCTTTTCGTGGATGCCCCCACCACCTGGGCGGAGACCGCCGCCGCTTTCGGCACGATGCTGCACCCGCTGGCGCAGTGGCAGCGGATCGTGCGGACGCCCCCAGAGGAGGATTGGCGCACACGCGTCGCTCCTGACGGCCGCGAGTTCAGCGCGCCGATCGACGGCGAGCTCGACGTCGACGCCCTGGCTGTCGTCGCCACGCACCTGATCACCCACACGCGCACTCCGGATGCCGGCTACGCCGCACTGTGGGAGGGCACGGGCAGTCTGGTCGGCTACCTCGGCGAGTCGCCCTCGCGTGTCTTCTTCGCGATGGGCGGCGACCCGAACCACGAGGCGATGCTGAACCGCAGCACGCACGACCCGTTCAACAACGTGTTCCGCAAGCCGTCGTGGCAGGAGGGCATCCTTTCGCGGGAGATCTCCGAGGGGCCACGACTCCGGCTGCCCGGTCGGGACCACGTGCTCTTCTCGGCACCCCCTCGCATCTTCGCGGATCCAAGCTGGGTGCTCGACGTACCGTGGCGGGATCGCGTGGCCGAGGAGCACGGGTTCCCGCCTGCGGCGCAGGGCCCCAGCATCATCTGGCCCGAGGACCGGGCCTGGGTCGTGGTGACCGAGGTCGACTTCGATTCGACCGTCGTGGCCGGATCCGCCGAGCTGATCGAGGCGATCTGCGCGGACGCGCGCCTCGAAGCACTGCCGATCAGCGAAGGCGCCGACCTGGGCTGGGATGCCGACGAGGTCAACGCGTGAGCACGCCGCGGCTCCCTTCGACATTCGATGCCGGGCCGCTGACCGACCCGGTCGATCCGGCGGCCGTGCGAGCATTCGCCGCCGAAGTACGTGCGCGGGGGACACAGCGGCCGGCGATCTCGACCATCATCGGCATCGTCGTCGCGGTCGTCGTGGCGCTCGTGCTGGTGCCGACCGTGGTGACGGTCATCCTCAGCCTCGCCTCGTTCAGCGATTCGCCCGGTGCCGCCGCGGTCCCCCTGCTGCTGATCGGCCTGGTGCTGGCCGCGATCGGGATCATGGTCTGGCTCGGCTGGCGCAACGGACGCGACACCCGGTACCGGCTCGACCGCTTCGCGCAGGCGAACGGCATGTCGTACGAGGCTCGTGTCTCCGATCCGCCGTTGCCGGGCATGATCTTCAGCCTGGGCCGCTCGCGGCTCGCGACCGACCTGGTACGAGGGTCGACACCGCGCTTCGTCGAGTTCGGCAACTACCAGTACACGGTACAGTCGGGGAAGAACTCCACCACCTACAGGTGGGGCTACGTGGCGGTGAAGCTCGACGTTCCGCTTCCCAACATCGTGCTCGACGCCAAGGGGAACAACGGGTTCGGATCGAACCTTCCCGCCTCGTTCCACAAGGAGCAGCGCCTGTCACTCGAGGGCGATTTCGACCAGCACTTCACGCTGTACTGCCCGGCGGGATACGAGCGCGATGCGCTCTACCTGTTCACGCCCGACATCATGACCCGGTTCATCGACAATGCCGCACAGCTCGACGTCGAGATCGTGGACGACTGGCTCTTCCTCTACACGCAGCGCAAGGTGTCGACGCTCGACCCGGCGACCTGGGCGTGGCTCTTCGGTGCGGTCGGTGCGCTGCTCACGAAGTTCGACCAGTGGGCGCGGTGGCGGGATGAGCGGCTTCTCGCCGAGAACGCGGATGACGTGGCATCGACGTCAGCCGCGCCGACGACCGACTCGGCTCTGCCGTTCGCCCCGCCGGTCGGACTGCTCACTCCCCCGCCGGGTGTCGCGCCGCAAGGGCGACGCCTCAAGCGCAGCGGAACGTGGCTGCCGATCGTCATCCTGATCGGCTTCGTCGTGTTCTGGTTCTGGAGTCGAGCGAACTAGAGACTCGAGGCCGCCGAGAAAAAGACCCGCGTGTATGTGGGGGTGGGTGCCGTTTGGGGAACGACTGCCCACCCCATCCCCCCTCGGGATCAGGAGAAGAACTGGGGATCTCCTCCCGCATGACGGCATAGCCGTCGCGCCCGCGGTCAGCTGGGGACTGACGCTGCTCGGCGCTTACGGGAATGGTATACCGGATGACGTTGCAAAGTCTTGCGTCCATTCAGACGTATGGTTTCGCGGGGGTCCCGGAGGTAGGCGATCGCGCCGGCGTAGGCGCATCCTGGCCCGATCGGCCTGCGCAGGTGGATCCGCCTACCTCCGCGAACGCTACGGGGCGAGGAAATCAGGCGGATGCCCGAGCGCCGTGAGCGAATCGAGCACAATCTCCGAGAGCAGTCCACGCGTCCTGAGGCTCCCGCCGGGATCTGCGGGGGCACGGGGAAGGGCCTGGATGCGCCGACACGCATCCAGGCCCTCGATCAGTTCGCTGTCACAGCGGACTAGGTGGTGCGACGACGCAACCCGAATGCGCCTGCGCCCACGATCAGCAGCAGCGCGCCCAGCGCCACCGCTCCCCAGGTGACGGTTCCGCCGGTGATGGCGAGACCCTCACCCGGCTTGTCACCGGATTCCACCGGCGTGCCCGGCCCCTCCGGGTTCTCCGGCTCTCCCGGCGTGACCGGCGTCGTGTTCGCGGTGTTGGTGAGCACGACCGCGATCGTCTGATCCGCACCGATCGTCACCGTGTTCGCGACCGCCCCGTCGACCTCGAACACCGGCGCGCCCCAGGTCACGCCCGTGATCGCCGGCAGGTCAACCTCAGAGAACGTCACCACGTCCCCCTCGTTCAGACCGTTCACGGAGACAGGGGTGCCGTCTGCCGTCACGGACAGCTCCTGTGCCGTGCCGTCGCCCACGGTGTACTCCACCGTGAACACCGTGTCATCCGGCACCGCAGCCGACGCCGTCCCCTCGACGACCTTCGCCACCGAGAAGCCGCCGCTCGCAGCCGCCGCCTCGCGGAACTGCACCGATGCCGCTCCCCGCACGGTTGCGGCGCGCGTCGTCTCGAACGTCGCGAACACCTGGCAGACGACTCCGTCAGCTCCGGGAGACTGCACCCAGGAGATCTGCTCCCGAGAAGCCGGGGTGGCCGCTCCCGAGACGGTGACCGTGCCGGCCTCGTCTGCAATGATGCACAGCGTGACCGTCGTCGACGTCGCCGCATCCGCGCCCTCCACCGTGAGGACTCCACCGGAGAGCGACGCGTCACCCTCGCAGACCGTCGCGGTGCCGCCGTCTACGGTGAGCGCGATCGGCTGACCGTAGACGTTGGTGGTCACATCCACGCGTGCCGTTTCGCCGACTTCGAGGTCGGTGTCCTCTGCACGCAGGTCGAACGTGAGTTCGCTCTCGGCCCCGGTCAGAGCCAGGATCCGCTGCTGTTCGGCCGTGTTCATGTTCGCCTCGCAGTACCCCTCCTCGTTCTCCCACTCGGGATCAGAGACGCACCATACGAGATATTGACGCGCCTCGCGGGAGTCATGGTTGGCGTTCGACGCGAGACCCCCGAACATGGTCACGGGCATGTCGTGGCGCAGGATGTACGCGATGATGCGCTCCTGCTCGGTGGTGAGGCGGACGTTCTGGTCGAGATGCTCGAGACCGGGGACGACCACGCCGCCGTACGTGATCTCGCCATCGGCGTTGACGCGCGTGCAGGTGCGGCTATGGACGTCCGTGCAATACATCCACTCCGACACCGGGCCGATGCCATCGACGTAGCGGAGCGCGCACGCTGGCACTCCCTCATTGTCCCCGTACGCGCCGTACAGCACGACGACCTGTCCGGCGTTGTAGTCGGTCAGGCGCTGACCCCACACGCGGGTCAGGTCCTCGATCCCGTTGAGCGCGTCGCCATCGGTCGGATCGTACGCCGTCTCTCCTTCGCAGAGCGGGGCATTGAACGGCTCGCTGGCGGGCGGGTTCGGTACGTCCGCGCGTGCCGGCGCGGCACCGGCGAGCACTCCGGCGAGGATGCTGAGGACGACGAGCAGGAGCGCCAGAACGGCGCGCGGTCTCGTCTCTGCTGTGGATTTCAGGGTGTGCATGGCTGTCTCCGTGTCGGTCGCACGCGCGTACGTCAGACGTTCGCGGGCACGAAGGAAGCGGCGACCCCACCGATCGCCACACTCCATGAGACGGCAGCGAGCGGCTCTCATCACGGCGTGCCCCCGGATTCCCCTAGGTATGGGGGTCCGTCACGGGGGCGAGAGGCAGCCCGCAGAGTTCCTCCCCCGGCGCCCTACGACGCGGAGGAAAGCCCGAAGTACTCCAGCTCGGCCTCGTTCAGCATCCGCGACCGGATCAGGAACCGCATGCCCGTCGGACCCTCGACCGAGAAGCCGGCGCCGCGCCCCGGCACCACGTCGATCGTGAGATGCGTGAACTTCCAGTACTCGAACTGCGACGCCGACATGAAGACCTCGACCGGTGCCTCCAGCCCGACATCGAGTGCACCGAGCAGCACGTCGCCCGGTCCCGTGATGAACATGCCCACCGGGTAGCACATGGGCGACGAACCGTCGCAGCATCCGCCCGACTGATGGAACATGAGCGGGCCGTGCTGCGCGGTCAGATCCCGCACGAGGGATGCCGCGGCATCCGTCACGTCGACCCGCTGGTAGGTGCCGATGCTCACCATGTCTCGTTCCTCTCCCACACTCCTGGGCCCTGAGCCTGTCGAAGAGCTGAGCCTGTCGAAGGGCCGATTGCTCGGCGACGCTTCGACAGGCTCAGCGACCCGCCGGATCGAACTCAGAAGAAGCCCATCGGGCCTTCCGCGTACGAGACCAGGAGGTTCTTGGTCTGCTGGTAGTGATCGAGCATCATCTTGTGGTTCTCACGGCCGACACCCGACTGCTTGTATCCACCGAACGCGGCGTGCGCCGGGTACTGGTGGTAGGTGTTCGTCCAGACGCGACCCGCCTCGATCGCCCGGCCGGCGCGGTAAGCGGTGTCACCGCTGCGGCTCCAGACACCGGCGCCGAGCCCGTAAAGGGTGTCGTTGGCGATCGAGATCGCGTCGTCGAATCCGTCGAACGAGGTGACCGAGAGCACCGGGCCGAAGATCTCCTCCTGGAAGATGCGCATGTCGTTCGTGCCCTCGAACACGGTCGGCGCGACGTAGTACCCCTCGCTCAGGTCTCCGCCGAGATCGACCCGGTCGCCGCCGGTGAGCAGGCGCGCGCCGCCCTGCTTGCCGATGTCGATGTAGCTGAGGATCTTCTCGAGCTGGTCGTTCGAGGCCTGTGCGCCGATCATGGTCGCCGGGTCGAGCGGGTTGCCCTGCACGACCTTCTTGACCCGTTCCAGGCCGTCGGCGAGGAAGCCGTCGTAGATCGACCGCTGGATGAGTGCGCGCGAGGGGCAGGTGCAGACCTCGCCCTGGTTGAGCGCGAACATCGTGAAGCCCTCGAGCGCCTTGTCATAGAACGGGTCGGAGGTGGAGCGCGCGACATCCTCGAAGAAGACGTTCGGGCTCTTTCCTCCCAGCTCCAGCGTCACCGGGATGAGGTTCTGCGAGGCGTACTGCATGATGAGGCGACCGGTCGTGGTCTCGCCGGTGAAGGCGACCTTGCGGATGCGCTTGTGCTGAGCCAGCGGAGCGCCCGCCTCGATGCCGAAGCCGTTGACGATGTTCACGACGCCGGCCGGCAGCAGGTCGCCGATGATGTCGAACAGGAACAGCAGGGATGCCGGGGTCTGCTCGGCCGGCTTGATGACGACGCAGTTGCCCGCGGCGAGCGCCGGGGCCAGCTTCCACACCGCCATCAGGATCGGGAAGTTCCAGGGGATGATCTGGCCGACCACACCCAGCGGCTCATGGAAGTGGTACGCCACCGTGTTCTCGTCGAGCTGGCTGATGCCACCCTCCTGCGCGCGCAGCACGCCGGCGAAGTAGCGGAAGTGGTCGACTGCGAGTGGGATGTCGGCGGCGAGCGTCTCGCGCACCGGCTTGCCGTTCTCCCAGGTCTCGGCGATGGCGATCTCCTCGAGGTGCTGCTCGATGCGGTCGGCGATCTTGTTGAGGATCACGGACCGTTCGGCCGGGCTCGTCTTGCCCCATCCCGCGAATGCCTGCCAGGCGACGTCGACCGCTCGGTCGATGTCCTCGACTGTTCCGCGGCCGACCTCGGTGAACGGCTTGCCGTTGACGGGGCTGACGTTCTCGAAGTACTGCCCCTTGACGGGGTCGACGAACTCGCCCCCGATGTAGTGGCCGTAGCGAGCGCGGTAGTTCGCAAGGGCGCCCGGCTGACCCGGGGCCGTGTAGGCGGTGGACACGTCTTCTTCGACGATGGTCATCGTGACTCCTTCGACCGGCCGCGCGTCGGTGCTGCGGCGTGTCCTCTGAAGGTAGGTCGCGGGACGTTGCACCCGAGTGCGCAACGTTGCGAATGGTTGCAGTCGTCGTGCGAATGGGATGCGGCGACGGCGCGAGGTCAGAAGTGCAGCGGAACCGGGCCGGAGCGATGCGCTTTCGACCCTGCACCGGGGCTACTCGGCGCGTTCGATGCGCGCCACCAGACCGGCGCGCTTGGGCGATCGGGCCGGCAGCATCTCGAGCGCGAGCCGCAGGATCTCGGCATCCGCCTGGCCCTCGGGGATCTCGGCGTAGGCGAGCAGCACGTCGAGGCTCGCCTCCGACAGCATGGCCTCACGCAACCCTGCACGCACCGACTCGCGGAACTCCTCGACACCGGGAGAGGTCGACTCCGGAAGCACCGGTCCACGGTAGGCGGTCAGCGCCACACGGTGCGCGCCGCGGTCGAGCAACGAGAGCACGTCGTGCGCATCCGTGTCGAGGGGCACGGGCAACCGGTACGGTCGCGACTCGGGAACCAGATCGGGGGCCGCGCGCTCGAGCACCTTGCGCAGCCGCACCATCTCGGGGCGCAGCGTGTCGGGCGAGACGCCCGGGCCGTAGACCAGTTCGCACAGGCGCTCGGCCGAGAGGCCCTGGCGGTGCACGGCGAGCATCAGCAGGATGGCGGCGTGCCGTGCGCTCAGCTCGATCATCGCCTCCTCGTGCGCGGACTCGGTCTCGAGCCGCGCCCGATCGCGCCCGAGCACGTGCAGGGTCGCGCGGGCCGTGGCACGGGTGCGGGACGCTGCCGCATGCGAACGCGACGGGGTCTCGGCGCGCGAACGCAGCCGGGCGACCAGGAGCTCGGATTCCACGGCGCGGGCGGTCGCATCGACCAGGAGCCGGGCCTGCGGACTGACGACCTCTGGGCCCCCCGTGATGTCGATCACGCCGAGCACACGCTTCGTCTCGGGGTCCCTGACAGGGGCCGCGGTGCACGACCACGGATGCACCAGCCGGTTGTAGTGCTCGGCGCCGCGGATCTGCACCGACTGGCCGAGGGCGAGCGCGGTACCGGGAGCGGTGGTGCCGACGGCATCCTCTGCCCAGTTCGCACCGGCCACGAAACCCATCCCGTCGGTGAGGGACTGCAGCTGCCGGTCGCCCTCGATCCAGAGCAGCCGCCCTGCCTGGTCGCCGACCGCGATGACCACTCCGGTGTCTTCGGCATCACCGGGGAGCAGGAGCGCGCGGATCATGTCCATGGCCGAGGCGAGCGGATGCGCCAGCCGATACGCCTCAAGCTCCTCGGTCGCGAGCTCGAGCACCGGGGCCGTCTCCGGTCCGACGCGGCGTCGCCACGACCGCTCCCACGACTCGCGTACCAGCGGTCGCACCTGTGCGAGACGATGATCGTCGAGGTTGCCCGCCAGCAGTTCCTCGTGCGCACGCTCGATCAGGAGGCGGGAGGTCGCGGGCTGGACGTCCCGGGAGTCGTGCCACGAGGCAGACACGGCAGTCTCCGATCATCAGCGGTGGAGCGTTATGCCAGTGTACGACGCTGATGCGGCGTAACCCAGGGGCTCCGCACAGACCGACATCGAATCCGACCCCACCGGAAGTAGGGGAAACCGCGAGGGCGCATTGCGTCCGGACCTGCCGCCCGGCTAGACCAGCAACAGCAGGGCGGAGGGGATGTGCAGAAGGGTCTTTCTGCGATCCGCGTCGATCGTAGACACCGTGGCGCGAAGAGGCTGTCGCGCAGAGCCGTGCTCCTCACGCAGATGTTCGTCTTCGCGATGCTGCTCGCCGCCACGCTGGTCAGTGCCCTGACATTCGCCGGGGCCGAGAACGAACGGGGCGTCATCGGCATGCTGAAGGGTGGGGTCGCCGATGAGATCGCCGACCGGGTTCTGCGCGGAGACGATCGCCCACTGGGAAGGCCCCTGTCGCTGTATGCCGTCGTGAACGCCACCGGAGACATCGTGGCGGCGGGAGGATCCGACGGCGAGAAGTCGATCGGACGGCACCTGGATGGGCTCGGCGGCGAGCAGGGGGCATCTGCCGAACAGGGGTTCTCCTTCCCACTCGCCCAGGGCGGCTGGTTGTTCGTGGAGATCGATCAGACCTGGCGAACCGGGCGGGTGATGGGCATCGCCCTGCCTGTCTCGCTCCTGATCGTCGGGGCCGCCGCGCCCTCGTTCATCCTGCTGCGGGTGCTGTCGGTGCGCATGACCCGCGCGGCGTATCGCATGGGCCCAGAGCAGGTCGATCAGATCGTGCGCGAGCGGGCGACGCTGCTGGAGAGCATCGCGGAAGCCGCGGTCGGGATCGATCGGGACGGCGGGCTCCTCTGGTTCAATCCGGCCGCCGGAGATCTCTTCGGTCTGACGGATGACGACATCGGTACCAGCGCGGAACAGCTGCTGATGTCGGCGGGCGCGGGGTCGCACGGGCACGCGCTCGACGCGCAACTGATCCAGATCGGAGACCGCGTGCTGATGCTGTCATCCGACCTGAAGATCTCCCACGATGCCGGTGAGAGCCGGCTGGTCATCTTCAGGGATTACTCCCGCGATGCATCGCTGCTGCGCGAATTGGACGGCGCGCAGAACCACATCGATGCGCTGCGCTCACGCGGGCATGAGTTCGCGAACACGCTGCACATCATCGAAGGGTTGCTGGAGATGGGGATACCCGATCGCGCGCTGGAGTTCGTCCAGGCCGGAGGGGTATCCGGAGAGTTCGGCATGCCTGCCCATGGGATCGAGGACCCGAGCGTCCGAGCACTCATCTACGCGCACCGGGCCCGCGCGCGGGAACGGGGCATCGAGCTCGTCGTCGCGCCGGGTGCGGCACTCCCCGACCTTGCCGGTGCGGACCCGCTGTTCACCGAGGCCAGCCTGCTCGTCGTGGGGAACTATCTCTCCAACGCCGTCGAGAGCTGCGCGGTGAACGACCGTGTGCGTCTGACCATTCTGACGAAGCCCGCCCGCGACGGCGGCTTCGTCGTGACGATACAGGTCGACGACAGCGGACCGGGAGTGCCGGCGCATCTGCGGGATCAGGTGTTCGCTCTGGGGATGACGGCGAAGACCGGCCGCGACGCTCGCGGCTATGGTCTGGCGATCGTGCGCGGAACCATCACCCGGCTGCGTGGCAGCTGCTCGTGCATGCCCTCCGAGTGGGGCGGCGCGCGTTTCGAGGCGAGCCTTCCCGTACCGGAATCCGACGAGTGGAGGTTCACCGATGAGTGAGCTCGGTGTCCTGATCGTGGACGACGAGCCGATGGCTACCCAGTTGCATCGGATGTTCGTCGAAGGGACTCCGGGATTCGTCGTGACGGGGCTCGCGTACTCGGGCGAGGAGGCGGTGGAGATGATGACGCGGAATCGTCCGGACGTCGTTCTGCTCGATCTCCAGCTCCCCGGGATCTCGGGGATCGACGTTCTGCGCCTGCTGCGCACGCACCTCGGCGACGATGTCGATGTGATCGCCGTGACAGCGGACAGACGCGCCCGCAGCATCGACCAGATGCGGATGCTGGGCGTAGCGCACTACCTCGCGAAACCGTTCTCGGTGCGCGAGCTGCGCCTGAGGCTCCGGTCCGTGGCACGCGTGCGTTCTGCACTGGCTTCCCGCCAGAGCTTCGACGGACAGGCGGACATCGATGGGGTCATCCACAGTGGCTTCGTCGAGATCTGCACACCCGCCGCACGACCGGACGACCCGACCGAGCAGGACATCCTCGCGGGGCATCCGCTGGACGCACTGCGAGAACTCGGCGACCTCCGGATCGCGGATCAGGGACACGACGCCGACTTCACCCTGCACACGCTGGCTGACGCGCTCCACGTGTCTGCCCGACAACTGCAACGCGCCTATGCGCGCGACGGCCGCGCCGTGCAGGACGCCATCCGCGATCACAGGGTCGGTGTCTCCGCGATGCTGATGCTCGGGGCTGAGCGGCTCACGACAGCGGAAGTGGCGCGCCGAAGCGGGTTCAGCAGCGTACGAACGATGCGGCGCGCTTTCCAAGAGGTTCACGGTGTCCCTCCGGCACGCTGGCGAGCGACGCACGCGCGCGCAGCCACGAAGGAGCCGGAATCGCGACGAGAACCGGACAGAACGCGCCAAAGAAGCGAGGAATGACGCGGCGGCTCCGCGGACGGGCCACGCTGCCGGAGAGGATTTCGCGAGAAGGACGCGATCGCGCGATGGGTGGGGGATCGTCATCGCACAACGCGTCCCTGGCCGCCTCGGGAGCGGTCGAGGGTACGGCTCTTCGGAGCCTGCCCGAGGAGTCCATGGAGCCTCCTCGCCGTGAGGGGGCCTCGTCTGGGGCGCGGACCCCTCACGGGGACCCCCGGTGATCGCGCTGACTCAGCCGCGCGCGGCCCACCAGGCGCGCAGGCGCTCCTCAGCCACCTCGGGGCCGAGAACCCCCTCGTCGAGACGCAACTCCAAGAGGAACTTGTACGCCTCCCCCACCTCGCGACCCGGCGTGATGCCGAGCACCTGCTGGATGCGGTTGCCGTCGATCTCGGGACGGATCGAGTCGAGCTCCTCCTGCTCGCGCAGCGCCGCGATCCGCGACTCGATGTCGTCGTAGGCCCCGGCGAGGCGGGCGGCCTTGCGCTTGTTGCGCGTGGTCACGTCGGCGCGGGTGAGGATGTGCAGGCGTTCGAGCTGATCGCCGGCGTCGCGCACGTAGCGTCGCACGGCCGCATCGGTCCATGCGCCCTCCGCGTATCCGAAGAACCTCAGGTGCAGCTCGATGAGGGTGGCGACGGCATCCGTGGTGTCGTTGTCGAAGCGCAGCGCCTGCATCCGCTTGCGAGCCATCCGCGATCCCACCACATCGTGGTGGTGGAAGGTGACGATGCCCCCGTCTTCGAGCTTGCGCGTACGAGGCTTGCCGATGTCGTGCAGCAGCGCGGCGATCCGCAACGCGACATCGGGCTCGGCGCCCGGGTTGCGGGACTGATCCAGCTCGATCGCCTGGCTGAGCACGGTGAGCGAGTGCTCGTAGACGTCCTTGTGGTGATGGTGCTCGTCGACTTCGAGCCGCAGGGCGCTGACCTCGGGAAGGAACTCGTCGATCAACCCGCTGTCGACCAGCACCCGGATGCCCCGTACCGGGTCACCGCTCTGCATGAGGCGCACGAGCTCCGACTGGATGCGCTCGGGGCTCACGATCTTCAGGGTCTCGCGCAGTTCGGTGATCGCGTCGGCCGTGGCATCCTCGACGCGGAAACCGAGCTGCGCACTGAAGCGGGCGGCCCGCAGCATGCGCAGCGGATCGTCTCCGAAAGAGATGCGCGGGTCGGCGGGAGTGCGCAGGATGCCGGCGACGAGGTCTTCCACCCCACCGGTCGGGTCGACCAGTTTCACCGAAGGCACCTGCAGCGCCATCGAGTTGACCGTGAAGTCGCGCCGCACGAGGTCGCCCTCGATCGAGTCGCCGAACTCGACGGTCGGCTTGCGCGTCACACCGTCATAGCTGTCGGCGCGGTACGTGGTGATCTCGACCTGCTCGCCCTGCACCCGGGCACCGATGGTGCCGAACGCGCGACCGATGTCCCAGTGCGCGGTGGAGATCGGCTTCACGATCGTGAGGATCTCGTCGGGCGAGGCATCGGTCGTGAAGTCGAGGTCGTGCGTCTCGCGCCCGAGCAGCGCGTCACGCACCGGACCGCCGACGACGGCGAGGTCGAACCCGGCGTCCGCGAAGGCCGTCGCGAGGGTGCGGACGACCGGATTCTCGGCGAGCGCGCCGAGACGGGCGAGGCCGTCAGCCATGTTGAGCATGGGTTCCAGCGTACCGGGCGGGGTCGCGCCGGTATTCTGAGGGCCATCATGCAGCTGAGCACATTCACGCCTCCCACCACGCCCGCGGCCCGCGCGGCCCTCGCCCTCGCGGAGCAGTACCACTCCGAGTCGATGCGGAACCATGTGGTGAGGTCGTGGCTGTGGGCCGAGGCCTTCGCCGCCGCCGAGGGCCGGAACGACATCGATCACGAGCTCCTGTACGTGTCGGCGATGCTGCACGACATCGGCATCGTGCCCGAGTTCGACAACGTGAACCTGTCGTACGAGGAGGCGGGCGGGCATGTTGCCGTGGCTCTCGCAACCGGCGCAGGGTGGGACGCGGATCGCAGCCGGCGCGCACTCGACGTCATCATCCGGCACAACTGGCCGTCGGTCGACCCCGCCATGGACGTCGAGGGCTACCTGCTCGAGATCGGCACCGCTCTCGACATCTCAGGGGCTCGGGCCGATGTCCTTGCCGCGAGCTTCATGCGCGAGGTGCTGGCCGAGTATCCCCGTCTGCAGCTGGCGCGCGAGTTCGGCGACGGCGTCGTCGAACAGGCGGCGCGCAAGCCGCACACCGCCGCGCACCGACTCGTCACCGGCGGCGTCGTCGGCAAGCTGGAGAACCACCCGCTCGAGCGGCTGACCTGACCGGCGGCTCGGTTCAGAACAGCGGATTCTCGCCCCGGGCCTGAGCGATGGCCTGCGTGCGCGCCTGCATCTGACGCACCAGGAGTGCACTCATCAGGAAACCGCCGACCAGCGCGACCGCGACGAGCAGCCAGATGCCGAGGTCGGGGTCGATCACCTCGAAGCCGTAGATCGCGACGGCGAGCACCAGCAGCACCGGCCCTTCGACGAGCGCGAACCCGAGGAACAGCCGGGTCTGGCGGGCGCGGAAGTGCGTCTCGACGGCCTGGACACGGGCTTCGATCGAGGAGTCTCCGGCGTAGCTCATGCCCCCAGGCTAGCGACGGGTGATCGGGGCCGCTCGGACAACGCGCGTTCCGCGGATGCCGAGGCATCCGTTCATCTCCCGGTTGCCGGTCGGTCAGCCCGCGGTCATCACTCTTCGATGGGCTGAAGGGGCCCCGTGCGGCTGAGCACGGAAACCCCACCCCCACAAAGGACTCACATGACCTCCCCCACCCCTGCGGTGCGGTGGCGGCGTCGCGGACTCACGTCCGTCGCGCTCCTCGCCCTGCTCGGCGGCGCCGTCGTCGCCCCCGCGGCCCTCGCTGCACCCGATCCCGAGGTACCAACGGGTTCGCTGATCTCCGGTGACACGTCCTGGCACTACCTGGACGACGGATCCGACCCGTCGCCCGCGCCCGCGGCCCTGCGCGACTGGACACTGCCGGCCTACGACGACAGCACCTGGAAGACGGCGCCCGGCTCGTTCGGTGCCAAGAAGGGCGCGCTCGGCGCGGTCGGTCCCCAGACCCCGAAGACGCTGCTCAACCACTACCTCGACGGCACCAAGGCCCCCACCGTGCCGACGTACTTCTTCCGCACGACGTTCGAGCTCGAAGCGGGTGTGGCCGAGCAGGTCGCCGCCCTGCAGAGCACCATCACGTACGACGACGCGATCATCGTCTGGATCAACGGCACCGAGGTCGCACGCTACGTGGACGGCCGCATCACCGACACCACGAACGTCGAATACGCCGGCGACTCGAACGGCGACCCGCTCACGAGCTCGTTCAGCGCCGAAGGTGAACTGCTGCACGACGGCACGAACACGATCGCCGTCTCGCTGTTCCAGGACCGCGAGTCCAGCTCCGACATCTACTTCGACATGTCGTCGCTGACGCTGGTCGAAGCGGCCGACCCCGGCACCCCGGTCGTCGCCGCGCCGACCCGCGTCATCCTGACCCCGACCGAGAACCCCGAGATCTCGCAGTCGTTCACCTGGCTCGCCGGTGACGCCTCGCACACGATCGGGCAGGTCGAGATCGCCCTGACGGCCGGCGGCGACACCCGCACGGTCGACGCCTACGACGCGGGCGTCGTGAACGGCAACCCGAACAAGCACTTCTCGGCGACGGTCACGGGCCTCACCCCTGCCACCGAGTACCGCTACCGCGTCGGCCTGCCCGGCAGCTGGAGCGACTGGTACCAGTTCCGCACAGCCGACCCGAAGGCCACGGACTTCCAGTTCATCTACTACGGCGACGCGCAGATCGGTCTCGACACGACCTGGCCGAGCGTCGTGAAGCAGGCCGAGGCGAACGCTCCTCGGTCGATCGGATCCGTGCACGCGGGCGACCTGATCAACTCCTCGAGCAACGAGAACGAGTGGCTGAACTGGTTCAAGGGCATGAAGGACTCCGCGGTCCGCACCAACGTGATGGCGGCGCCCGGCAACCACGAGTACTCCGGCGACAAGCTGCTGACGGCGTGGAAGGCCGCGTTCGAGTACCCGCACAACAACCCGTCCAGCAGCTCGGTCGGCGAACTGGCCGAGCTCGCGAAGGGCGACTCCGAGGTGGCGCAGCAGTACCGCGCGTTCTTCGACCACTGGAGCTCGTTCGCCGCAGAGACCGCGTACTACACCGACTATCAGGACGTGCGCTTCATCACGCTGAACGCGACCCGCGACAAGACGTTCCTCACCCCGGCCGGACTCCCGTCCTGCACCGGAACGGACTGCCCCGCGAACAAGATCGATGTGCTGTGGACCCGCTTCCAGGGCGCCTGGCTCGACCTGCTGCTGCAGAACAGCCCGTCGAAGTGGAACGTCGTCACCTTCCACCAGCCGGTGTTCTCGGCATCCGAGGGTCGCGACGAGCCGGTGCTGCGCGCCGACTGGCTGCCGATCTTCCAGCGCAACGACATCGACCTGGTGCTCATGGGCCACGACCACACCTACGCCCGCGGCTACGTGAACACCGACGCCACCGAGACCCACGGCCTCACCACCGGACCGGTCTACGTCGTGTCGAACTCGGGCGCGAAGCACTACGACCTCGAGACCCCCGAGAAGAACGTCTGGACCAACAACGGCGCCACTCAGGTGCTGCGCGGCCAGGGCGTCACGACCTACCAGGTGATCGACGTGTCGAAGAACCAGCTGGTCTACCGCTCGTACCTCGCCGAGAAGACCGAGAACTCCACGACCGACCTTCCCGTCGGCGCCGTCTACGACACCTTCACGGTGACCAAGTCGGATGCCGGTGAGAAGTGGGTCACCGAGAAGGGCGTCACGCCGCCGGTCACCCCGGAGCCCGAGGTTCCAGCAGAGATCGAGCTGGGCGCGGCATCCGTCGCGGCCGGTGGCACGGTCACGGTGTCAGGGAGCGGCTTCGCGGCCGACGCCGAGCTCCGGTTCGAGCTCCGGTCCGACCCCGTCGACCTGGGCACGGTCACGGCCGGTGCGGACGGCGCCTTCAGCCGCACGCTGACGATCCCCGCGAACACCCCGGCCGGCGTGCACACGCTCGCCGTGATCCGCGCCGACGGCACCGAGGTCACCGCCTCGCTCACCGTGACCGCGGCGTCCACCGGGGGCAACGAGACCCCGGGCGGGAACACCGGAGGCTCGACCGACGGGGACCTCGCCACGACCGGGGCCGACAGCGCGCCGTACGTGATCGGCGCCGTGGTGCTCCTCGCGCTGGGCCTCGGCCTGTTCGCGATGCGCCGTCGCCGCCCGCACGCCGAGGTGGACGCCGAGTAGTCGTCGGCATCCGTCCATGAGGGCGCCGCCGGGGCTTCGGCCGCGGCGGCGCCCTCTGTCGTGATCGTGTTCTCCGACGGATGGAGAGTCGTCAGTCGACGACGAACAGCCGAGCACCCGTCTCCGTGCTCGAGCGATGTGCCTCCATATCGGTGCCGACCTGGTAGCTCTCCCCCGCGTGCAGGGTGAAGGTCCGGCCGTCATCGAGCTCGGTCACGAGGGTGCCTTCCAGCACGAGCAGCACGTGACCACGGGAGCACCAGTGGTCGGCGAGATATCCGGGCGAGTACTCGACCGTGCGGATGCGCGTATCCCCGATCTGTTGCGTTCGCCAGGCCGCCTGTCCCGTGACGCCCGGGTGGATGGTGGGCTCGATGTCCGCCCACGTCGTGGTGGTGAAGGCGTGGCCGAGGAGGTTCATCCGCTCAGTATGGATCATCGGAGAAGCTCGTCTCGGCGATCGCACGCCGTGGATGACGACAGCTCCGACCGGTCCCCGAGCACAACTTCGGATGTCGCGGACGACACACCGTGGTTTCGGCATCCTGCGCGGCGTGTCGTCCGGCATCTCCGAAGTTGTGCACCGGGAGTCGACGCCGGACTGGGATAACCTTCCACCGAGTCCGTCCCGCCGAAGGAGAACCCGTGCCCGCGAACGATGTGATGGCCGACGAAACCGATCGGATCGTCGCTGCGGCCCTGCAGGTGAACGGCCGTGCCTCGTGGGGTGAGATCGGCCGCGTGGTCGATCTGCCCGAGCGCACCGTCGCCCGCCGGGGCCAGCGGCTGCTCGATCGCGGACTGGTACGCGTGTCCACCTACGTGGATCCCGCCCGCGTGCTGCACGCCCGCGCCGTGCTCTTCCGCATCACGACAGAGCCTCACGCCCTCTGGTACGTGGCCCGCACCCTCGCGCGCCGATCCGACGCCTCGTCGGTCTCCGTGCTGGAGGGCAGCAGCGACATCGCCGGGATGCTGCTGCCGCGCGATGACGCCTCGATCCGCGAACTCCTGTTCACCGACTTCCCCGAGCTGGAGGGCATCGCGTCGATCAACGTGACGACGGTGCTGAAGTTCTTCCGCTCGGGTCATGACTGGCGTGCTGGAGTGCTCACAGACGAACAGGCACGCATGCTCGACGAGTCCTCGGGGTCGGAGGTCGACCCCGCCGATGCGCTCAGCGAAGACGAGGAAGCGCTGATCAAGCTGCTGCTGAAGGACGGACGGATGCCGGTGGCCCAGCTCGCGCGTGCTCTCGGCCTGAACGTCACGACCACCCGCCGACGCATGGAGTCGCTGAACCGGCGGGGTCTGATGCACCCGCGCACCGAAGTCGTGCCGAGCCTGTTCGGTCTCGGCCTGGAGGCCCTGGTGTGGCTGCGCGTGCCGATGGATCGGCTCGAGAAGGTGGGCACCGCGCTGGCGGCAGCCCCCGAGGTGAAGTTCATCGCAGCGACCACCGGAACCTCGCAGCTGCTCGCGAACGTGCTCGTGAAGGATGCCGACGAGTTCTACCGTTTCCTCACCGGTCCCGCTGTGGCGGGGCATGACGGCCTGGAGGTCGTCGAGTCGCTCGTGGTCATCACGCCGGTGCTGCGCGGATCGCTCATCGTCGACGAGGCGCCCGAGGCGCTGGCGATCGACATGCCGACGGGGGCGATCCGCCTGTAGGCCGATTCTGTTACGAGCGTGTAAAGAAATGGCGAGATCGTTCGCCAAAGCTTGACCTCATGGCGAAATAGGGCGACTATCTCTCCAGGGCCTTCACCCCTGGAGAGGACGACCGTGTTCACGGCAACTGGAGACGACTGGGCGGATCGCGCTGCGACCCTGCGCCTGCGCACCCGCATGTTCATCGACGGCGCGTGGGAGGCCGGGTCGGCGGAGCCCCTCACCCCGACGAGCCCCCGCGACGGACGGATCCTCCCCGAGATCTCCGCGGCATCGGTCGCCGACGTCGATCGGGCCGTGCGCTCCGCGCGACAGACCTTCGACTCCGGCGTGTGGTCGCGCATCGCGCCCCGCGAGCGCGGCCAGCTGCTCATCGCCTTCGCACAGAAGATCCACGACAACGCCGAAGAGCTCGCCCTCACCATCTCGCTCGAGATGGGCAAGCCCGTACGCGAGGCGCTGCAGACCGAGCTCCGCGCGGTCGTGAACTGCTTCCGCTGGTACGGCGAGGCCGCCGACAAGGTCCTCGACGAGTTGCCCGTCACCGCACCGAACAGCCTGGCGCTCGTCACCCGCGAGCCGGCCGGTGTCGTCGCGGCCGTCGTGCCCTGGAACTTCCCCCTGACGATGACCGCCTGGAAGCTCGCTCCCGCGCTCGCGGTCGGCAACAGCGTCGTGCTCAAGCCCGCCGAGCACACCACGTTCTCGGCACTCCGCCTCGCGGAGCTCGCCCACGAAGCCGGCATCCCCGCCGGTGTGCTCAACGTCACCCCCGGCGCCGGACACATCGCCGGCCGTGCGCTCGGCGAGCACCTCGACGTCGACGTCGTGACCTTCACGGGTTCGCCCGAGGTCGGCCGACGCTTCCTCGGATACTCCGCGGCATCCAACGGCAAGCGCGTCTGGCCCGAGCTCGGCGGCAAGACCGCGAGCCTGGTGCTGCCGGACGCCGACCTGGAGAATGCCGTGCGCGCGACCGCCGACGGCTGCTTCTACAACCAGGGGCAGATGTGCACCGCATCCTCCCGCCTGCTCGTACCGCGTGCGCAGCATGAGCGCGCGCTGGAGATCGCCGCCGACGTGGCGAGGAACAGCCTTCCCGCCGACCCGTTCGATGTCACCACGTCGATGGGCGCGATCGTGAGCGAGAAGCAGCTCGCCGGGATCGCCGGATTCGTGGAGCGGGCCCAGGCCGAAGGCGGCGTGCTCGCCGCCGGCAGCGCGGACCGATTCTCCGCCGTCGACGGCGGCAGCTACTTCGCCCCTGTCGTGCTCGGCGTCACCCCTGCGCACGAGGTCGCCCAGCGCGAGGTCTTCGGCCCCGTGCTCTCCGTCATCGCCTACGACGACGTGGAAGACGCCCTCGCGATCGCCAACGGCACCGAGTTCGGGCTGGCCGCGGCGCTGTGGAGCAACGACCTGAACGCCGTGCACACCCTGTCGCGTCGACTGCGCGCCGGAATCGTGTGGGTCAACTGCTTCGAAGAAGGCGACATGACGATCCCCTTCGGCGGCGTCAAGGGCTCCGGCTTCGGTCGCGACAAGAGCCTGCACGCCATGGAGAAGTTCACCGATCTGAAGACCACCTGGATCGCGCTCTCATGATCCGTCCGTTCGTCGGCATCACCACGTGGCGCCGCTTCATCGACACCGACCTGGGCACGGGGCGTCCTGCCCACAGCCTGGGCACCGAGTACTCCGCGCCGATCGAGGCCGCGGGAGCAGCCGTCGTGCTGCTGCCTCCGACCGCAGGGGTCGACCGGGTGCTCGACCGCCTGGACGGACTCGTGCTCTCCGGCGGCGAAGACGTGCACCCCGCCCGCTACGGTGCCGAGCCGCAGGCGGAGAAGAACTACGACCCGGCCCGCGACGAGTTCGAGATCGCGCTCGCGCTCGGCGCCCGCGAGCGCGGCCTTCCCGTCCTGGCGATCTGCCGCGGGCTGCAGGTGAGCAACATCGCATTCGGCGGTTCGCTCATCGTCGACATCCCCTCGACCGACGACCACCACCCCGTGCGCGGCGCCGACCAGCAGCTCTCCGCCCGGCATTCCGTCTCGTTCGCGACGGACAGCCGACTCGCGGCCCTGTACGGCGTGCGCGAGCGCGTCGTGAACACCATCCACCACCAGTCCGTCGACGTCCCCGCCCCCGGTCTGCGCCCCGTCGCATGGGCCCCGGACGGGATCGTCGAAGCCGTCGAAGCCGACGGCGACTGGCCCTTCTGGGCGGTGCAGTGGCACCCCGAGAAGATGATCGACCCCGTCGAGGCCGCAGAGGAGCTCCCGCTGTTCGCGGCGTTCGTCTCGGCCGCCCGTGAACGAGCAGCGGAACACGCCGCTGTGGAGAAAGGAACACGATGACCAAGCAGGTCTTCCTCGAGTACGAGAACGGCGTCCGCGCCGTCGCCACCCTGTTCGAGGACCTCGCCCCTCGCACGTGCGAGGCCATGTGGGGTGCGCTGGAGAAGCCGGTCACCATGCAGGCGATGCACGCGATGTACGCCGGACCCGAGGTCATGGTCGGCCTCCCCGAAGAGGCACAGAACTTCGACCCCGAGAAGGTGCCGTTCGAGAACCAGCAGGTCGTGCCCGCACCGGGAGATCTGCAGTGGTACTGGCAGCGTCCGATGCAGATGGGCGGCCTGCCGTTCGAGTGGTACGAGATCGGAGTCTTCTACGATCGTGGTGCACGTACTCTCGGCCCGCTCGGATGGACACCCGTCAACATCTGGGGCGGCATCACCGAAGGATTGGCGGAGTTCGCCAAGGAGAGCGCGGCGATCCGCATCGACGGAGCGAAGCAGCTCACCATCGGACGCCTGGTCTAGGCGTCCACTCAGTGCTGGACCCATCCCGAAGGAGCAGTGCATGAATACCCGAAGAATTCTCACGACCGGAGCGCTCGTCGCCGCCGGTGCCCTCGTCCTCGCCAGCTGTGCAGCCGGTGACGACACCGCAGCAAGCGGCGACAAGGAGTTCGCCGGCGAGACCATCGTCGTCACCTCGTTCGGTGGCGACTGGGAGAAGGCCTTCATCGAGGCCGTCGTCGATCCCTTCGAGGAGGAGACCGGTGCCAAGGTCGAGCTGATCACGCTGTACAGCGCCGACGCTCTCGCGCAGGTCACCGCCCAGAAGGCGAGCCCGCAGATCGACGTCGTGCACTTCTCCGGCGGCCAGGAGTTCACCGCGGCCCAGGACGGGCTCATCGCCCCGATCGCGGCCGACGAGCTCTCGGAGTCCGGTGACCTCATCGACCTCGCGACCGCCGGTCTCGAGCGCGGCGAAGGACCCGTCATCCAGCTCGCCCCGATCGGGCTGGTCTACAACACCGAGGCCGATGCCCCCGCGCCGACCTCGTGGCTGGACCTGTTCGACGAGGCCTACGCAGGACACGTCGCGCTCACGGACTTCTCGAACACGTACGGCGTGCTCTCGATGCTCCGCGTCGCCGACGCGCTCGGCGGCGGCATCGAAGACCCGTCCCAGGCGATCGCCGATCTCGGTGCCCTGGCATCGTCCGGTGACGCGATCGTCGTCCCCACCTCGCCAGACCTGCAGACCGCGTTCGCCCAGCGCGCGACGTGGATCGCCCCCTACGCGATGGACTACGCCGGCACGCTGCAGGATGCAGGGCTCCCGGTCGAGTTCATCGTCCCGGAGGAAGGTGCCACGGCATCCCTCATCACCGCGAACGTGGTCGAGGGCCGGGACAACCCGGAGCTCGCCAAGCTCTTCATCGACTTCGAGCTGCGCCCCGAAGCGCAGACCGTCTTCGCGGAGAACATGCGGTACTCGCCGGTGAACACCAAGGTCGAGCTCTCGGGCGAGGCGGCGGATGCGGTGCTGACCGGTGACGAGCTGGACAACGTGGTGGTCTACGCGCCCGGCGACATCGCCGCCGACCGGCAGTCGTGGACCGACGAGTGGAATGCGCTGATCACCAAATGAGCGTCCGAACCCGTAGGGAGCCCTGGCTCCTGCTCCTGCCGGCGATCGTGCTGCTCACGCTCGCCTTCATCACCCCGGTGGCTGGCATGCTCCTCATGAGCGTGCAATCGTCGGCAGGCGGGTTCACCCTCGACAACTTCACCCGGTTGTTCACGAGTGAATATCACCTCCAGGCGGCGCTGCGTTCGCTCCGCCTGGGGGTGATCCAGACGGTGATCACCCTCGCCCTGGCCATCCCGCTGTCCTACGTGATGGCACGCGCCGGATCGAAGGTGCGCTCCTTCCTCCTCATCGTCGTGATCCTGCCACTGATGACCAGCGTCGTCGTCCGCACGTTCGGGTGGGTGGTGCTCATGGGGCCGTCGGGTCTGCTGATGAAGATCCCCGGCGCCGAGTTCCTCGTCAGCGGCACCCAGGGCTTCCTCGGCACCGAGACCGGTGTCGTCATCGCGATGGTGCAGGTGCTCCTCCCGTTCGCGGTGCTGAGCATCCTCGGCGTCATCTCCGGCATCACCCCCCAGCTGGAGGAGGCGTCCCGCACGCTCGGCGCCGGTTTCTGGCGCACGCTCCGGCACGTCGTCCTCCCCCTCGCAGTCCCCGGCATCGTCGCCGGCGCCTCGCTCGTCTTCGTGCTCTCGGTGAGCTCGTTCATCACCCCCCGCTTCATCGGCGGGGCGCAGATCCCCGTGTTCGCCCAGACCATCTACGTCGACGCGACCACCAACCTGGACTGGTCGTTCGCAGCCGCGCAGGCCGTGCTGCTGTTCGCCGGCGTCATGCTCGTGCTCGCAGCGACGTCCCGACTCGGGAAGCAGAAGGTGTGACCATGGTCCGTTCCGTTCCTATCCTCGGCAGGGTCCTCGCCATCGTCCTCGGCGTCGTCGTGACGCTGTACATGCTCGTGCCGCTCATGGTCGTCGCCGGCGCATCGGTGGGTGAGAACCGCTTCCTCACGTTCCCCGGCCAGGGCTTCACGCTCGACTGGTACGTCGAGGCGCTCACCTCCGACACCTACCTCGAGCCGTTCCGACTGAGCCTGCTGGTCGGCATCACGGTCGCGATCGTCGCCGCATCCATCGGCACCGCCGCCGCCCTCGCCCTCACCCGGTTCAAGGTTCCGGGTGGCGCGGCGATCCAGGGGCTGCTGATGTCGCCGCTGACGATCCCCACGATCATCCTCGCGATCGGCGCCCTGTCGATCTCCTCCCTCACGATCGGCGCCCCGAACGTCGGCGTGCTGATCGCCATCCACGTGGTCATCGCGATCCCCTACGTCATGCGCACCGTCACCGGCGTCATGACCAGGGCCGACCACTTCACCGAGGAGGCAGCCCGCACGCTGGGCGCCAGCGCCTGGAACCGCTACCGCCTGGTCGTGCTCCCCATCGCCCGCCCCGGCATCGCCGCCGGAGCGTTCTTCGCCTTCAACATCTCCTTCGACGATGCGGTCATCGCCCTCTTCCTGCGCACCCCGCAGCTCGAGACGCTGCCCATCGCCATCTACGGCCAGCTGGAGTTCAGCACGTCGCCCACCGTGGCGGCCGTCTCGACCCTCATGGTCCTGCTCACCGTCGTCCTCATGATCGTGCTCGAACGCATCATCGGCCTGGGAAGGTTGTTCGTCTGATGACAACACTCACCATCACCTCACTCACCAAGGATTTCAAAGGAACGTCGGTGCTCAAGGGCATCGACCTCTCGATGCAGTCGGGGGAGTTCGTCTCCCTGCTCGGCCCCTCCGGGTGCGGGAAGACGACACTCCTCCGCTGCATCGCGGGGTTGGAGTCGCCCAGCGGCGGCACCATCGAGATCGCGGGACAGGATGTCACCAAGCTCCCGCCCGAGAAGCGCCACCTGGGCATGATGTTCCAGAGCTACGCACTCTTCCCGCACATGAGCGTGGTCGAGAACGTGCGCTTCGGACTGCGCATGTCGGGCGAGAAGTCCAAGACGGAGCAGAGGGAACTCGCCGTTCGGGCGCTCGAGCGGGTGCAGATGGGCCACCTCGCCGATCGGATGCCGGCGCAGCTCTCCGGCGGTCAGCAGCAACGCGTCGCGCTCGCCCGAGCCATCGCCTTCGAGCCCCGTGTGCTGCTGCTCGACGAGCCGCTGTCGAACCTCGATGCCCGTCTGCGTGAAGACATGCAGGTCGAGCTGAAGGAGCTGCACCGCACGCTCGGCCTGACCACGGTGTTCGTCACGCATGACCAGGAGGAGGCGATGAGCCTGTCCGACCGGATCGTGCTCATGAACGCCGGCGTGATCGAGCAGGAGGGCGCACCCTCCGAACTCTACGGCGCACCGCGCACACCCTTCGCGGCCGACTTCATCGGTGCGGCGAACCTGCTTCCCGCAACGCGCTCCGGTGCCGTGGCGACACTCGACGGCACCTCGATCCAGGTGCCGATGACCGGCGCGGGCCCTGACGGCGCAGGTGAGGTCGTGCTGCGCCAGGAGGATCTGCGGCTGTCGCCCGCTGTGGGCGCGGATGCTCCCGTGGGCGTCGAGGTCGTCACCCACGTCTACCGCGGCGCCGACATCGTCTACATCGTCGAGCTCGCCGGTCGCCGGCTGCGCGTGGTGCGTCCTCGTCATGAGACTCCGATTCCCGAGGGCACCGCCGGTCTCGGCTGGCGTGAGGGTGCCGTGCTCTGGATCGCGGCCGCCTGACCCCCTCCCCCGTGCATCCGAAGCCGCGCACGGCCGAGAACCCTGCGAAGCGCGAGCTGCGGTCATAGGATCAGCTCGTGGCCGCTGACGACACCGAACCCTCCCCCGTACCCGACACCTCCCGCCGAGGCTTCCTCAAGATGGGCGGTGCGGCTCTGGCGGGCGCCGTGGTCGGTGGCGCGGGCGGTGCAGCCATCGGCGCGTCGATCGCCGGCGCCCGCGATGGCTTCGCCGACGGCCCCGACCCTTTCGCCGCCCTGACCCCGCGGAGCGAACCAGGGTTCGACCACATCGTCGTGGTGATGGGCGAGAACCGCTCCTTCGACAACCTGCTCGGCTACCTGTACTCGAGCGACAACCTCCCCGATGGCGAGAAGTTCGAGGGTCTGGCCTTCGGGAAGCACAGCAACACGGCATCCGACGGCACAGAAGTCGAGGCGCACGTCTACGTGGGCGATACCGATCGCATCATGAGCCACCCGGACCCGGACCCGGGTGAGGAATACCCGCACGTCAACACGCAGATCTTCGGCACGGTGAATCCGAAGACCAATGCCGACCTGTTCGTCGACCAGATGACAGCCCCCTTCAACGCTCCCACCGGGGGCGAGAAGGCGACGATGTCGGGGTTCCTCGAGGACTACATCATCAACTTCCGCCGTCTTCGCAAGGGCACGGAGCCCACCGTCGAGGAGGCCAAGCACATCATGGGCTCGTTCTCGCCTGAGATGCTGCCGGTGCTGTCGACACTCGCTGCCGAGTTCGCGGTGTTCGACCACTGGTACGCGGCCGTGCCATCGCAGACGTTCTGCAATCGGTCGTTCTTCCATGCCTCGACGTCGCACGGCTTCGTCACGAACAAGGCGGGTGGAGGCTACGACAAGTGGCTCGATGCCCCGGCCGCCCCGACGGTGTTCAACCGGCTCGAAGAGAAGAAGCTGAGCTGGAAGATCTACATCGACAAGCTCCAGCTCGTCTCCTTCACGGGGATGCTTCACGCCCCCGTGCTCGAGAAGTACTGGCGCACCGAGCACTTCGGCACGATGGAGGATTTCTACGCCGACACGAAGAACGGCACGCTCCCCGCCTACGCCTTCATCGAGCCGCGGATGGTCTACGACCACAACGACTTCCACCCGCCGTTCGGTTCACCCAGGGAGAGCGTCGTCGAGGGCGAGGAGGTGTTCGACAGTGCGATCTCGGATGTGCGCGCGGGAGACCTGCTCATCCATGAGATCTACGAGGCTGTGCGCACGAGCGCCTCGCCGAAGGGGTCCAACGCCGTCAACACCCTGCTGCTGATCACTTTCGACGAGCACGGCGGATGCTACGACCACGTGCCGCCGCCCGCCGCGACCAAGCCCACCCCGGATACGAAGGCCGGTGAGATGGGCTTCTCGTTCGACCGGCTCGGCTGTCGTGTCCCGGCGATCGCCGTCTCCGCCTACACGAAGCGCGGCACGATCGTGCACGACGAGATGCACCACGGATCGGTCACCGCGACCCTCTCCCGCCTTCACGGCCTGGAACCGCTCAACGCCCGCGATGCCTCCGCCAACACGCTGTTCAACGTCGTGAACCTGGATCGACCACGGCATCCTGCGGACTGGCCGATCACTAGACCCGCGTACACCCCGCCGAATCCCGAGCAGGTGGTGCCGCAGCCCGATGTGAAGGAGCACCTCAAGCCGCTCACGCCCCCGGCGCGTGGCCTGCTCGGCCTCCTCATGGGGCGCTACGGCAAGCCAGGGGAGCCCGAGCCGGAGACCTACGCCGACGCATACCGCCTGCTGCACGAGCACGGCGATGAGCTGTTCGGTCCTCCCAAAGGCTGAACCTCCTCTCGCAGGGCGACCCGTCTTCCGCGACTCGACGGAGAGTCAGCGGAACGCGAGCACCCTGTCTCCCCAGCCCTCGCGCAGGTCATGATCGAGGTCGGGCACCGCGCGATCCTGCTCGTCGATCACCAGCGTCGATCGCTCGGTGAGGTTGTAGGTCGGCCACGCATCAGCGCCGTCGACGTCGGGCGCAGCACCGCGGGCGAACGCGGTCCAACGGGCGAGCATCCGCCGTGACACGGCCCGCCCGCGTCGGCGTCCTCCGAGCAGGAACGTGGGGTCCTTCGGAGTCGTGTCGAGGTTGCCCCAGACATAGGGAAGCTCGGTCGCATGGGTGGCGCCGATGCCCAGCAGCCGCAGCATGGTGGTGGTGAAATCGAACCGGTAGAGCCACACCGGCGCGACCGCGCTGTGTCCCTCGGCCAGCCAAAGTGTGGGCATTCGGAATCCGATGTCGCGCGCGATGCCGAGCCCGATCGTGCGGTGTCTGGCATCCTCGTAGACCGCCATCACCTGCTCCCTACTCGGCAGCTCATCGCCCTGGTACTCGGATGCCATCGCGTCGAACATCGCGTCGAGCGTCGGGGCGGTGATCGGCATGAGCGGGGACTTCATGTACTTGAACAGCGTCGCTTCGTCCCGGTTCGTGCCGATCATGAGAGGCACCGGCAGGCCACGTCCGTTCTGCAGGGTGGAGAGCGGATGCTCCGGGATGAGCACCCCGTCGACGACGGGTGCGAACGGGAGGACACCGGGCGTCTCACGAGGAACCTCGGCGTAGACGGCCATGCTCGCCTCGACGATCTGCTCGGCGCTGCACACTCGCGCTTCATCGATGCTCGTCACCCCGAGCTCACGGAAGAGCCGCTGCGCGACGATGCGGGCGCGATCGGTTCCGTAGACCGAACTCGCCGGTGAGCTCTGCACGATCGCGCGTGCGAACAGTCCCCGCGCGGAGGGGACGGCGAGCAGCGTCGAGACGATGCCTCCACCGGCCGATTCGCCGAAGACGGTCACGCGTGCGGGATCGCCGCCGAATCCGGCGATGTTCGCCTGCACCCACTCGAGCGCGAGGAGCACATCGCGGATCGCGAGATTGCTGTCCGCGACCTCCCCCTGCTCAGCGAGGCCGGTCAGATCGACGAAGCCCAGTCCCCCGAGGCGGTAGTTCACGGTGACGACGACCACCTCACCGTCCTCGACGATTCGTCGACCGTCGAAGAGCGGTTGGCTCGACGAACCGAACGTGTAGGCACCACCGTGCACCCACACCATGACCGGACGCGCGGCGTCGAGCGCACCGTCCGCGGTCCAGACATTCAGGGACAGGCAGTCCTCGTCCATCACGGCATCGGGACCGAGCGGCACGGCGGGGTTGGGTCGCTGCGGGCACACGGCACCGAACGAGGTCGCATCGGCGACCCCGGCGTGCGCCTCCACGGGGACGGGTGCACGCCACCGCCGCTCGCCGACCGGGGGCTGGGCATACCGGATGCCGCGCCACGAGACGACGCCCTGGTCGCTGCGGCCTGCGTAGGCACCGAGTGCGGACTGTGCGATGCGGGCTTCCTGATCGTCCACGGGGGCTTCTCCTGTCATGCGAGCTGATGGATGAGGTGGGCGCCCTCGACGCCGGCGAGGATCGCGAACAGTACGGCCATGATGACCGCGTTGTGCCGAACCATCTCGGTCTTCAGGCGGGTGAGTCCGCGCGCGATGGTCTGCGAGCCGCTGGCAGCGAGTGCCGTGGGAAGCAGCACGCCGAGCGCGGCGATGACGGCGAACAGCACGCTCAGGAGGATGACCGTCAGCAGCGGAAGGTCGTGGGCGCCGATCAGCGAGCCGGCCTTCAGCTCGATCGGGATGTTCTTGGAGTTCGTCGCCGCCATCAGGGCGCCCAGCCCCGCGGCCTTCATCGGGGTGAGGGAATCGACGGCGGCGAGCCAGGAGGGGGTCTTCGGTTCTGCACCGTCGCGCGGCCTGCTGCGCCAGCTGACCCAGGCGAGCACCAGGAAACCGATCAGGAGCGCTGCGGTCAGCACCAGAACGACCGTGTCGTCTCCGTCGGAGTGCCCGGCGCCGGCGCCGGCCGTCGTCACCGCCGCGATCATCGTGAACACCGCACCGACGGCGGTGGTCGCGCCGGCGAATGCGAGCCCGTTGGCCCGACCTCGGGGGGACAGCAGGATCGCCACGATCGCGACGATCGGCAGCGGACTGATGATGCTGCCCACCGCCAGCGGCAGGAGTTGGCCAAGGTCGCCCACGTGCATGATCCCTCTTCCTCGATGCCGTCGCTGGAACGGTATCTCCCGCCATCCGGGCACGTGGCGGGGGGTTCGGGAATTACGACCCGTGGGGCTGGCTGCGGAATGAGACCGTCAGACGCACGGCCCCCTCGTGCTGCGTCAGGTGCGCGGACTCGGCGCGTGCGCGCAGCGCGCGCAGGCCGATGCCGTCGCTGGAGACGGAGCGGATTCCCCCCGGCGAATCGACGGTGAGCCGCAGACGCCCATCGGATGCCGACAACTCCACCGTGGCAGCCCGCTCGGTGCCGTGTCGCAGGATGTTGGTGAGCGCCTCGGACGTCGCATCGACCACCTGCTGCAGGATCTCCGGATGGCGGTCCGCGATCTCCCACGCGGCTTCATCGGCGCGATAGCGGATGTCGATGACGCGGCTCCAGCCCGCAACGACCGCGCTGAGCGTGGCTGCAGACGTCGTTGCCGGCCGGGGAACGGTGTGGCGAAGTTCTGCGATGACCCGTCGAGTATCGACGAGCGCGGTCTCCCAGATGCTGCTGTGATCCGCTCCGCCGAGCTGCATGGCCGCCACCAGGCAGGTCGATTGCACACGCCCGTGCAGGGCCTGGGCCGCATCGAACAAGCGCTGCTCGGCACGACGGTGTGCATCGTGCTCATCGGCTCTGTAGGCGCGGATCTGCTCGGACAGGATCAACTCCTGCGCACGGAGCTCCGTGTCGAGACCGGTGACGGCGGCGCACATGATGGCGACGACGGCGTACACCACGGGCGCCGTCAGAATCACCCCGCCGCCGACGAACGATGCCGTCGCCATCAGGATCAGCGCCGCGATCACCGCGCTCCCGCCGATGACGACCAGCGCCGACGTGCGCCGCCCGATCACTCTCACGGCCACCCACCGCAGGAGCATCTCAGCGGCACAGCCGATCACCCCGGCGATGACAGCGGCCAGGAGGACGGTCGTGAGTGGGAGCCGGGCGAGTGCGAACGGGGCGAGCAGCACGAGATACAGGGTGATGGGCGTTCCGGTCGCCGCAGGCGCCAGGCGCATCCCGCGAGGGCGCGCCGGCGGCGACGGCGGTCGTTCCTTCTCGAGAGATGCCGCGAGAGCATCCCCCTCCCGGAGTTCGTAGAGGCGACGACTGGCGGAGCGTACGGCGGTCCCGCTGAACGCACGCAGCAGCTCCGCCTGCGCGGATGCCGACAGGGTTCCACCCTGGTGCTCGAGCTCGTCCAGTCGCACCAGCAGCGCCCGCTCCACGTCGGCGAGAACACGATCGACTGCTGCGAACAGTCGACGCCCGTAGGTCCTCTCCGCATTCAGCCATCCCGCGACGATTCCGAGCTCGGCGACCGTCTCCTTTCGACGACGCAGGGAGCCGACGAGAATCGCGATCAGGGTGGTGGCGACGACGACGGCGAAGAGGTTGGTCGTGATCCGGATCGAGATCGGCACGGGAAAGGCGGGCAGTCCGGCCTGCTGGGTGAACCATCCGATGAGGACCGGACGCATCACCCCGATCATCAGGAGCGTCGTGACGACGATGCCGGCACGTGCCCCTCGTGACGAGGTCGCACGCTCGCCCCCTGCTGCGAGGATGCCGGGCAGACCGCACAGCACATGGACGGCGGCGGCGATCGCCACCCCCGCGAGAGGATCCCGACCGGTGGACGCTGCGTCGTGTCCACCCAGGATGGTCAGCGCAAACGGGGCCGTCAGCACCCAGCTCCATGGTGTGAAGAAGGTCCCGCTCGTGAAGACGTCACGCGCTGCGCGCACGCGGCCGAGCCGTGTCATTGCTCCGAGGGACGGCCGAAGAGTCGGCTGTACCGATTCGCCGCGGCGACCCGGGGGTTGATGGCGCTCACATGCGAGACACCGAGCGTGTCGAACACACGGCTGACGCTTCGTTCCACAGCGCGGAGGCTCGCGCCGCTCCGCTCCGCGATCTCCCGGTTCGAGAGCCCGGCAGCGATCAGTGAGAGGACGCGTCGCTGATGCGGCGTCAGCCGGTCGATCAGCTCCTCATCCGCCTCCACGCCGGGCGCGGGCGTGGCGTCCACACGCACGGATGCTTCGATCGCGGCCACCAGTTCGCTCGGGTCGCTGAAGGTGAGCTTGTCCACGGTCACCGCGCCGGTGATCGTGCGGCCGAATCCTGTCGTGGCCGCACGAGTGAAGCTCGTGAGGAATACGACCCCGAGATGCGGGGCGAGCGACCGGGCGATCATGGCGAGCTCGACGCCGTCCGGACGAGAGCCCAGCTCGATGTCGGTCACGAGCACGTCAGGGTCGAAATCCTCGAGAAGGTCCAGAGCATCCCCCGCGCTCGTGACGGACTTCACCACGAAACCGGCACCGACGAGAAGCTCGCCGACCAGCACGCTGACGATCTGCTGATCCTCCACGAACAGCACTCGTCGAGTCCACTTCTCCGGCACGTTCACAGCGTAGGGGACGTGGCGACCGCACCCGCCGGGGATGCTGCAGGTTTGCCGCGCGCGTCAGTCGCGCTTCGAGCGGCGACGGGACACGATCAGCAACGTCGCGCCGAGGATCAGCACGACAGCGCCACCGGCGGCCCAGGCGAACGTCTCCGGGCCGAGGCCCGTACCGGCGAGCGGGTCCTGCCCGCCCCCGGCGCCCGGCCTCGGTGTGACGGTCGGAGTCGGGGTCGGGGTGACCACGACCGCCGAGAGTGTGAAGTCCTGATCCGCGATCGCCTCACCCACAGCAGTGATCACCACTGTGCGTGTCGCCGCGCCGACGACCGTGGTCCCCGCGGGCGCGACCACGGTGAGCGTGTAGGTGCCGGGGGGCAGGGCTCCGAGTCCGTAGGAGCCGTCGGCGTCCGTCGTCAGCTGCTGGGTGCCGCCGGGACCGGAGACCTCCACCACGACACCGCTGACCGGTCCTCCTCCGGCGTCGCGCACCACGCCGTCGAAGGACCCGAGACGGGCGAGCGCGAAGTCCACGTCTTCCACGTCATCCGCTCCGACCTGCTCGGCTCGCGTCACGGGTCCGGCGGCGACGTATCCGCCGGGGGTCGTGATCGTGATCTCGTAGTCGCCGGACACCAGGCGCGGGAACGTGTAGTCGCCGTTCGCGTTCGTCACGGTGCTCAGGGTGCCCCCGGGGCCGCTCGCCGTGACGGTGACACCGGCGACACCGGAGCCGTTCGACGAGACGGTGCCGCTCAGCGTCGGGTTCTCGGTCACCTCGAAGTCGATGTCCGGAATCGGTTCCTCACTGCCCTCCGGCACCGTGAACGGGAGCGGCGAGCCCGTGATCGTGTACCCGGGCGGCGCGGTGATCTCCGCCGTGTGCTCTCCCACGGGAATCGAGTCGAACAGGTAACGCCCGTCGGCGTCTGTGGTGGTGGTCTGCCCGTCGATCGTCACGGTGACTCCGGGGACGGGGTTTCCACCGTCATCCGTCACCTGACCCGACACCGCGACCGGAACGATGTCGCGCACGGTGAAGTCGGCGACGGCATCCGCATCGGTCAGGTCAGCAGGCTGGGTCGTGGCTCCGGTCGAGATCTTGCCCGCGGGCGGCGTCACCCGCACGGTGTAGCCATCGGTGGCCACGAATCCGGGGAACGAGTAGGTGCCGTCGGCCGCCGTCGTGGTCGTGCCGACGACGGTGCCGTTCGCGTCGGTGAGGCTCAGCGCGACCCCGGTCAGAGGCCCCTCGACGATGTCGGTGACGGTGCCGGTGATGTCGCGGGCGAGAGACGCGAACCACGTCTGGTACACCGGGAATCCGGCGCGGCGGGTGAAGATGAGGCTCAGTGAGGTGATCGGGACATTCGGCTCGAACCACGCGGCGGAACCACTGGTGTCGGCCGCGGCCGCGTTTCCGGTGAGCGTGAGCGTCACGGGGTTCCACGTGGGGATGTCATCGGCGGAGCCGGTGCAGGATGGTTTGCCCGCGACGCCCGGCGCGCAGTAGTTGAAACCGCCCTGGAAGCCCAGCTGGGCCGCCGTCAGCGCCTGCCCGTCTGCCCCGACCGCGCTGATGCGCACAGCGTCGGCATCGATGTCGCCCAGCACGAACGCCCAGCCCGACGCGGGAGTCGGGGCGGCGAACGAGTACGTGGTCGTCGACGGGCTCGTCGCGTTGTCGGCCTTCGGGCGGAGGTTCAGGTACGGCTGGTCGAGGCTCGAGCCGTACTTCGCGCCGACCGGTGTGCCTTGCGACAGCCAGACGGATGCCCCCGAGATGATGCCGACCTGCCCGGCGCGCGAGTCGCTCGTGACGGCGGCCGTGACGGCGGGTTTCGCGGCGATGGCGACCGAGGTCGTGAACGCACCGCCCCCTCCGGTCAACGGTTGCCAGGTGGCCCAGGTCGACGTGGTGGCCGCCGATGCGGGCACGGCGAGGACGACGGCCGTGAGCAGCGCCACGACTCCGATGACAAGGCCTCTCCCCCGCGCGCGCATGCGGACAGGCTACCCCGATATATCGGAATGACACAGGATCGATTCCAGGCGGATGCGTCGGCATCCGCCCGGAGACGCGTTCCCCGCGGTCAGACCGGATCGCCCTGGACCGGACCTTCCGTGTTGGGCTTCCACCCGAGCGCCGGCGCCACGTGCTCGGCGAAAGCCTGCAGCACGTGCAGGTTGTAGTCGACACCGAGCTGGTTCGGGATCGTGAGCATCAGGGTGTCCGCGGCCATCACGGCCTCGTCGTTCTTCAACTGCTCGATCAGCACGTCGGGCTCTGCCGCATAGGTCTTGCCGAACGTGGAACGGAAGCCGTCGATGACACCGATCTGGTCTCCGTTCTCCTCGCTGCGCAGACCGAAGTACGCCCGGTCCATGTCGGAGATCAGCGGGAAGACGCTCCGGCTGACCGAGACGCGCGGGGTGCCGGTGTGACCGGCTTCCTTGTACGCGGAGCGGAAGAGCTCGATCTGCTCGCGCTGCAGTTCGTGGAACGGCTGCCCCGTCGCCTCGGTGACCAGCGTGGAGCTCATCATGTTGAGTCCCTTGCGGCCGGTCTCCTCGGCCGTGGCGCGGGACCCGGAACCCCACCAGATGTGGTCGCGGAGGGTCGGCGACTGCGGCTCGATCGCGAGATAGTGCCCGGCCCCGACCATCCGGGGGTCGCCCTGGGCGAGGCGTTCACCATCGATCGCGCGTAGGAAGATGTCGAACTTCTCACGTGCGAGCACGCTGCCGCGCTCAGGGTCCTCCTCATCGCGGAAGCCGAAGGCCTCGTAGCCGCGCAGAGCGGTCTCGGGTGACCCACGGCTCACGCCGAGAGCGATGCGCCCATCGGCGATCAGGTCGAGCGCTGCGGCCTCTTCCGCGAACTGCAGCGGGTTCTCGTAGCGCATGTCGATCACGCCGGTGCCGACCTCGATGCGCTTCGTGCGCGCGGCCATCGCCGCGAGCAACGGCATCGGAGACGCCGCCTGGCGCGCCCAGTGGTGCACCCGCACCGCTGCGCCGTTGACGCCGATCTCGTCAGCGCCCTCGGCGATCGCGATCGTCTGCTTCAGCATGTCGCCCGCGGTGCGGGTCGCCGAGCCTGGTACGTCGGCGTAGTGCCCGAAAGAGAGGAATCCGAAAGCCTTCATGATCTATTCGAACGCATGGATGCCGCGGGCTATTCCGCGGGCACCAGGAACCCGTCCAACACGAGCGAGCGGATGCGCGGCTCCAGCTCCGTCCACAGCTCAGGAAGCGCCACGTCGAACAGGTCCGCCAGCGCCTGGGCGATCTGGCCGACGGTGAGGTCGCCGTCACACGCGCCGACGAATGCGGCGAGCGCGGGGTCGACGTTCACGGTGCGTGCGAAGCCCCCGCCCTGGCGCAGCTCGATCACGCTGGGGTCGTCGTTACCGGGAAGCAGATGGCGGGCCTCGGTGACATCCGCGGCCGTGAGGAGCGTGGCCGGCACCCCCTCGGCGAGGAGGTCGTGCCCGTGCAGCCCGGCGCCGAGTGCCTGGCCCACGCCGGAGACGTGCTGCACGATCCGTTCCGTCCGGCGCAGAGGCACACCGCCGCCGCGCCGCAGCAACACGTACCCGAATCCGATCGACGTCACCCCGCGCGCCGCGAAGTCGTCGAGCCAGGCGGTCAACAGGGGCGTGAACGCAGGGTCACGGGGCGTGGTGCCGCCGTCGCGGATCCACAGTTCCGCATAGCCGAGGGGCGAGAGCTGCTCTCGCTCGATCACCCAGAGGTCGAGCTCGAATGGGACCCACGCCTCGAGCCGCGCCAGCCCCGTCACGCCTTCGCGCGATTCCCAGTTGCCCAGCAGCTGCGCGATGCCTCCCGCGGTGAGGTACGAGGGCGCGGTGCGCACGAACAGCTCCACCAACGCGTCGCCGACCAGTCCCCCGTCTCGGTACTCGTACTCGGGCACGTCGTCGCCGCGGGGCGTGATCACGAACGGGGGATTCGAGACGATCAGATCGAACGCCTCGCCGACGACCGGCTCGAACATGCTGCCCAGACGGAACTCGATGTTGGTCACACCGTTGAGCAGCGCATTGATCTCGGCGTAGGCGAGTGCGCGGGCCGAGATGTCGGTGGCGACCACCGCGCCGGCACGGCGGGCGACCAGCAACGCCTGTATCCCACACCCGGTGCCGAGATCGAGAGCACGCTGCACCTCGACCGGCACCACGATCTCCGCCAGGGTGCGCGAGGCCCCACCGACGCCCAGCACGTGGTCGGGCGGCAAGGCTCCGTCGAGGGCCACCTCGTCGAGGTCGCTCGCGATCCACCACTCACCAACACCCTCCGTGTCGACGAAGGACTGCGGGCGCAGCAGCGCGATCGGGGTCACGGTGTCGGCATCCGCTGTCGCCAGGCCCAGGCCGACGAGTCCGTCGACGCCCAGTCGCGGCAGCGCGGTCTCCACCGCGGGCCGGGGCTGCGGCATCCCGAGCACCAGAAGACGTCCCAGGGTCGCGAGAACGCCGTCGTCGCCGCGGATGGCCCGGAGGATCGGCTCGCGCATGCCGCGGGCGAGCGCGTCATCCGCCTCTTCCCCCCACAGGCTTCGCAGAGGCTCCGAACGCAGGTCGGCGGCGTCGAGATCGGCGGCGAGCGCCGCACACAACAGGGGCTCGGGAACGGGTGCAGGGGTGTCGGACACGGCCGTCACTCTACGCGTCTTCAGGGTTCTCCTTCCTCCGGCCTCCTAGAATCACAAGGTCAGTACTCACGATCAGCCCCTGTCCCGGGCGTTCGAGGAAGACCTTCATGACCGTGACCACCCCCGAAACCGGCCTCCGTGCGCGCGTTCTGCGACTCACGCGCAGGACCGCGGTCTTCGCGATCGCACTCGGGGTCTGTGGATTCGTGGCTCCGAGTGCAGCGGTCGGCGCGACCGACGACTCCCCGGGGAAGGATGACCAGACGGTCGAACTCTACGTATCGGCGGGTGCGCGCGGTGCGGTCGCCCCCGGCGGCTCGACCTCTGCCGTCGTCACGGTGCAGAACGAGACGGATTCGCAGCTGAGCGGCGGACGGGTTCTCGTGGAGATCAACCGCACTCCGCTCACCGACGACGACGCGATCACGACCTGGCTCGACGACGGCGATGCGTCCGGCGACTTCACGACCCTCGGCAGTGAGACGACGACGACCGTGGATGCCGGTGACGAGGAGACGACGACCGTCTTCGTTCCGGATGACGTGCTCGGCGACATCGCTCCCGGCGTCTACCCGCTGCGTGCGGCCCTGACGGGCGCGAGCACGGGGACACCCGGATCCGACGACGAGGTCGACCGTGAGGTGGCCGCGACGAGCGTCCTTGTCATCACGGCCGGCCAGACCGCGCAGATCGGCGTACTCGTGCCGATCACGGCGACGCCGGCAGGGGGCGCGCTGCTCACGGCGGAGGAGCTCAGCACACTCACCGCCGAAGACGGGGCGCTCACCGCTCAGCTCGACGGCGTCGTGGGCACCGCAGCGGTTCTCGCCATCGACCCGGCGATCATGGCGTCGATCCGCGTCCTCGGTACGGCGGCGCCCGCCTCGGCGACCGAGTGGCTCGCCCGCCTCGACGATCTTCCGAATGAGAGGTTCGCTCTCCAGTTCGGTGACGCGGATGCCACCGCGCAGGCGCATGCTCAGCTCCCGTCGCTCCTGCAGCCGACCACGCTCGCACCGTTCCTCGATGAACGGAACTTCCCGAAGACGCCGGCCGCCCCGATCACCGATGCACCCGATACGACGGCCACACCCTCCCCCGCAGCGACGGACTCCCCTGCATTCCCGGACGATGCCGCGCTCTCGGAGGTCGACGGCGCCGCACCCGGCATCCTCTGGCCGCGCGGGGATGTCACGCAGGACGATCTGGCCACCTTCGAGGAGTACCTCGGCCGAGCGCCGCTCACGGTCCTCCCGTCGAGCAGTGTCGACGGAGCAGTGTCGGCCCATGCCACAGCCGGCTCGTCGGGGCTCCTGGTCACCGTCGACGCGGCATCGGCGGTGCTGTCGCAGGCTGCTGCAGAGAACGATCCCGCAGCCCGCCAGCGCGCCCTGGCCGCTGCCACCGCGCATCTGGCCGTCGCCGCGCAGAGCTCCCCGACGTCTCCCCTGCTGGTCGGACTCGAGCGCGACGAGACGCGCAGTGCCGATGCGCTGCGCGATGCGATCTCGACGGCGGACACCGCCGGTTTCAGTCTCACAGATCTGCGTGCCACGCCCGCCGCGGCCGCGTCACTGACGGCGGAACCCGACGCAGCCCGTGCCGCCGCGGTGAACGAGCTGCTCGCCGACGAGAGCACCCTCACGGGCTTCTCGACGATCCTCGCGGATCCCGCGCTGCTGCTCAGCCCGGAGCGCATCCGGATCCTGCGCACTCTCGCCGTCGGCATCCCGACCGCCTCCTTCGACGCCGAGGTCCTCGAGCACCGCGACGCGACCCGCGAGACCCTGGGCGCCGTCAGCATCCCCCCTTCGAGCACGATCCAGCTGTTGACCGCGGCAGCCGACCTTCCCTTCCGGGTGCGCAACGACCTGCCCTGGCCGGTGACCGTTCGGCTGACCGTCATCCCGACCGACCTGCGCCTCGATGTGGAGCAGGTCACCACCGCCGAGGTGCCGGCGAACTCCAGCACGCGCGTCAAGGTCCCGGTGTCGGCCCGCGTCGGCAGTGGTGAGCTCACGCTCCGGTTGAGCCTGTCGAGCCCGACCGGCGTGGCGATCGGCGGAACCGAGAGCGTACGAGTCGCCGTGCGAGCCGAGTGGGAGACCATCGGACTCGCTGTCCTCGGCGGCTTGATCGTGGTGCTGATCGGTCTGGGCGTGTGGCGCACCGTACGACGCCGTCGAAACGAGGCGAACGAAAGCGCGGCGGATGCAGATGCAGCCGCCGATCCTGATGCCGTGCAAGAGGACGTCGTGAACACCGCCCCGGATGCTGGCTCGACCGAGAAGCCGAATGAGTAGCCTCGGTCGCGCGAGCGCCGTCATCGGCGCCGGCACCATGGTGTCCCGCCTCACGGGACTGCTGCGCAGCATCGTGCTGGTCGGAGTGATCGGCTCGTTCTCAGGACCCGCCAACGCCTTCACCTACGCCAACCAGCTCCCGAACAGCGTGTTCTCGCTGATCTCCGTGGGCATTCTCACGGCCGTCATCGTCCCCCAGATCGTGAAGGCGGCTGCGGATGCCGACGGCGGCAACGCCTTCATCTCGAAGCTCTTCACGCTGGGTACCGTGGTCCTGGTCGTGGTCACCGGGATCGCGACGGCCGCGGCACCGTGGCTGGTCCATCTGGCCGCAGGCAAGGCGACGCCCGAGATCCTGGCTCTCGCCACGGCGCTCGCGTACTGGTGTCTGCCACAGATCCTCTTCTACGGCCTCTACGCACTCCTCGGCGAGGCCCTGAACGCCCGTCGCATCTTCGGTCCGTTCACGTGGGCTCCGGTCATCAACAACGTCGTCTCGATCATCGGGTTCCTCATCCTGGGCGCCGTGTTCGCTCCGGTCTCCACGAACGCAGCGGAGTGGACGCCCGCCATGATCAACACACTCGGCGGCACGGCGACCCTCGGCATCGCCCTGCAGGCCGTCGTGCTCCTCGTGTTCTGGCGTCGCACCGGTCTCGCCCTGAAGCCCGACTTCCGGTGGCGCGGCGTGGGGCTCGGCGCTGTCGGACGCCTCGCCGGGTGGACCTTCCTGATGGCATTCGCGAGTCTTGCCGCCGGGATGCTGCAGGGGTTCATCATCAGCGAGGCGGCCGGCGCCGGAGCTTCGGCGACGGTTACTGCGAACGCCTGGTTGATCTTCATGCTCCCGTACTCGGTCATCGTGCTGTCGATCGGGACGCCGTACTTCACGCAGATCAGCGAGCACGCGGCGGCCGGCCGCGACGGCGAGGTGCGCTCTGACATCGCTCGCAGCATCCGGACGCTGCTGTTCTTCATCGTTGCCGCTGTCGCCGCTGTCGCCGCGGCGGCCATCCCTGCCTCACGCGTCTTCTCGAAGGCCACGGAAGAGGTCAGCGCCGCGAGCGCGTCCGAAGCCGCCGCCCTCGTGCTGCTCTGCTACCTCGTGAGCCTGATCCCGCTCACGATCCTCTTCATCGTGCAGCGCACGTTCTACGCCTACGACGACACCCGCACGCCGTTCTGGTTCACGATCTTCCAGTGCGTGCTCATCGTGGCGACCGCGCTCGGCGCCTGGGGACTGCTCGAGGCCGACGTCATCCCGATCACCTCTCTCGCCGCGGCGGTGGCCCTCGGTCAGTCGATCGCGAGCATCCTCCAGACCGTGGTGGCCACCTGGTTGCTGCACCGCAAGATCGGCGGCCTGCAGGTCGGGAGCTGGATGCTCACGATCGGCCGCTTCGCCGTGGCCGGCATCCCCGCCGGGCTCGCGGGCTGGGGCGTGTACCTGCTCGCCGGCGGCGCGGACGGCTGGATGGTCGGGGGGCAGTTCCTCGGGGCCATCGGCACCGCGGTCATCGGCCTCGTGGTGGTCGTGGTCTACATCGGCATCCTCGCCCTGATGCGTGCCCCGGAGCTCAAGGTCGCCGGTTCTCTGGTGCGACGGTTCCTGCCCTCACGCTGACGCGTCCGTTGAGCCGTCTCACAGCCCGGCGCGCGACCCTGGTCAGGGAATGCCGCGCGGCTACCATGGGTTGAAGCACTCGAAGGTCATTCGACTGCAGTTTCTAAGACGGAGAGCACATGCGTCAGGTCATCATCATCGGCTCCGGCCCCGCCGGATTCACGGCTGCCATCTACGCGGCCCGAGCGAACCTCAAGCCTCTGCTCATCGCGAGCTCGGTCGAGGTCGGCGGCGAGCTGATGAACACCACCGAGGTGGAGAACTACCCGGGCTTCCCCGAGGGCATCCAGGGACCGGAGCTCATGGCCAAGTTCCAGGAGCAGGCGGAGAAGTTCGGTACCGAGGTCGTCTACGACGACGTCACCGAGTTGCAGCTCGACGGCCCCGTCAAGAAGGTCATCCTCGGAAGCGGCGCGGAGCACGAGACCCAGTCGCTGATCTACGCGACCGGTTCGGCCTACCGCAAGCTCGGCATCGAGGGCGAAGAGCGCCTGTCGGGCTACGGCGTCTCGTGGTGCGCCACGTGCGACGGCTTCTTCTTCCGCGAGAAGACGATCGCGGTCGTCGGCGGCGGTGACTCCGCGATGGAGGAGGCGACCTTCCTCACGCGCTTCGCGGAGAAGGTCTACGTCATCCACCGCAAGGACTCCCTGCGCGCCTCGAAGATCATGCAGGAGCGCGCGTTCGCGAACGAGAAGATCGAGTTCGTGTGGAACAGCGAGGTCGCAGAGGTTCTCGGTGGAGACTCCGTCACCGGCGTCCAGCTGCGTTCCACTGTCGACGGCACCCTGAGCGACCTGCCGCTGGACGGCGTCTTCATCGCGATCGGCAATGACCCGCGTACGCACCTCGTGCACGACAAGCTGAAGCTCACGGCTGAGGGCACCATCTGGGTCGACGGCCGCTCGTCTGTGACCTCCGTGCCCGGCGTCTTCGCCGCGGGTGACGTGATCGACCCCACCTACCGTCAGGCCATCACGGCTGCCGGCTCCGGGACGGTCGCGGCCCTCGACGCGGAGCACTTCCTGGCGGATTTTGACGACGCCTCCGTCGAGTTCCCGGCTGCGGAGGCCGCCGAGATCCTCACTGCGTGACCCGGCGGGAACAGTTTCACCTCGTCGGCTGTTGTAGCAGACGAACCTCGAATCAAGGAGAACTCTGATGAGTGCAAAGGCTACGAGCCAGGCGACCTGGGAGCAGGACGTTCTGCAGGCCGACGGTCCCGTGCTGGTGGACTTCTGGGCGGAATGGTGCGGCCCGTGTCGCATGGTCGCCCCGGTGCTGGACGAGATCCAGGCCGATAACCCCGACAAGATCACCATCCTCAAGCTCAACGTGGATGAGAATCCTGAGCTGGCGATGAAGTACCAGATCACGTCGATCCCGGCGATGAAGGTGTTCAGCGGTGGTGAGGTCAAGACGACCATCATCGGCGCGAAGCCGAAGTTCGCTCTCGAGAAGGACCTCGCCGCTTTCATCGGCTGAGTCCCGCTACGTCTCAGGCCGTCGTCTCCTCCGGGAGGCGGCGGCCTTTCGTCATCCCACCCGCCCCGCAAGGTGACGAATCGCGGACCCTGTGACGAATCGCGGACCTGTCACCGCGATTCGTCACAGGGAATTGTCCTGTCCTCCGGGAAGTGTCGGCGTCCATTCCTTGTCCGACACCGGCACGGATGGCAATCCCCTCGCCTCCCGTGCACGATCGACCAGTTCCTGGATGACCGGCGTCTTCGCAGCGTTGTACGACGAGCGCCCCTGCGCCGCAGCCGCCACGGCATCGCACTTGGCGTGCGTGTAGCGATCGGCGTCGTCCGGATGCGCGAGCAGCCAGTCCCGCAGGATGCGCTGGTTCACGTCGTCCCACTCCGCAGCCGTGAAGAAGTGGGCGATGCGGGTACGGATGCCGTCGCGTTCGAACACCATGACCGTGTGGGTGCGCACGCCGCTGCCGAGTCGCCATCCGAGGCGCTCAAGCGCATCCCGATGCCGGGCGAGATCCTCGGCATCGTCCACCCGCACGGCGAGGTCGATGATGGGTTTCGCCCGCATCCCCGGCACCGCCGTCGATCCGATGTGCTCGACGATCCACGCCGGGTTGCCGTGCGCACGCATCTCAGCGGCGATCTGCTCGAACTGAGCGGGCCAGGACGGGTCGTACGAGACGAGCTGCCGCGGCATCAGGAGGCGTCGGCGACCGAGGGGTCCCAGCGCCGGTGGCGCTGCTTCTCGTCCAGGAGCCCCCAGACGGCCGGAGTGAGCTCCGGATACTCCAGGGCGATCTGACGCAGCACACGGTAGTGCCGAGCGGCATTGGGGCGCACGCCGTCGTTCGCGGTGATGTTGTCGGCGCGGAGCAGATACACCACGAGCTCGTCGACGCTCGGCAGCTCCTCCATGAACTCCCAGGGGTCCTCACCGCCGAGGAGGCGCTCCTGGATCAGCACGGCGAGTTCGTCGGCTGCCTCTGCACGCAGCACTTCCAGGCTGGCGCGACGGGGGACGGACTCGGTCATATCTCCAGCCTACGCGCGAGGGCGGCGAGGTCGGCGCTCGACCTTCACGTCTTCGCTCATCTCCTCGAGTTCTTTGCCCTTGGTCTCCGCCACCTGGAAGTAGACGAAGAAGAACGACAGCAGTGCGAAGAACGCGTAGAACCCGTAGGCGAACGGAAGCCCGATCTGCGCGAACGCCGGGAAGGTCGTCGAGATGAAGAAGTTCGCCGCCCACTGCGCTGCCGCGGCGACCGCCAGAGCACCGGCACGGATCGAGTTCGGGAACATCTCGCCCAGGAGCACCCACACGAGCGGGCCCCAGGTCGCACCGAAGAACACCACGAACGCGTTGGCGCAGATCAGCGCCACCGTGGACCACGGGTCGGGAAGCGTCACCGCGCCGGCGGAATCCAGAGTGCCGAACGAGAAGGCGAGAGCCATCAAGCCGAGCGATATCGTCATGCCCACAGAGCCCACGAGCAGCATGATGCGCCGGCCCACCCTGTCGACCAGCAGGATGGCCACGATCGTCACGACGATGTTGGTGACGGAGGTGATCACCGTGATCGTGAGGGCCTGCGCTTCGCCGAAGCCGACGGACTGCCACAGCGTGGTCGAGTAGTAGAAGATGACGTTGATGCCGACGAACTGCTGGAAGACGGAGAGCAGGATGCCGACCCAGACGATCGGCTTCAGACCGAAGCGGTTTCCACGCAGATCACGCAGCGACTCGGAGCGCTCAGTGTTGATCGTTCCGGTGATCTCCTTGATCTTCGCGTCGACGTCGACGGTCCCGGTGACGGCTGTCAGGACCTCTGAGGCCTTCTTCAGCTCGCCCTTGGCGACCAGGTAGCGCGGAGACTCCGGCAGACGCAGTGCCATGATTCCGTAGACGATGGCGGGGATCGCCTCGGCGATGAACATCCATCGCCAGGCGTAGAGGCCCCAGAGCGGCTCTGCAGCTCCCCCGGCGACGTCGGCGAGCATCGCGTCGGACAGCAGCGCGACGAAGATACCTGTGACGATGGCGAGCTGTTGGAGAGATCCCAGACGACCGCGCATGTGCGCCGGCGAGACCTCGGCGATGTAGGCCGGGGCGATGACGGATGCCGCTCCCACGCCGAGTCCGCCGACGACGCGCCAGATGATGAGGTCGACGACGCTGAACGCGAGGCCGGATCCGATCGAGGAGAGGAGGAACAGGATCGCTGCCGCCACCATGATGGGGATGCGCCCGTAGCGGTTGGCGAGCGGACCGGCGAACCAGGCGCCCACCGCACAGCCGATCAGCGCGGAGGAGACGGCGAAGCCCTTGAGCCCGACTCCGAGGTCGAAGCCCGAGCCTGCGCCCGCGAGAGCATCCACCGCGCCGTTGATCACCGCGGTGTCGAAACCGAACAGGAATCCGCCCAATGCCGCCGCGATGCTGATCGCGATCACGCGACCCCTCAGAGCTGAACCCGATGGTGTCGCTGACATGATGTCCTCCCCGACGTCTGTTGAAGGGGAGTCTAGGCCTGTCGAGGTCCGCGCGGGGCGGCGTCAGCTCTTGCCGTAACCCTCTTCGCCGAGCTCTTCGAGAATCCGGTTCAGATCCTGGATGGAAGCGAAATCGATTGTGACCTGGCCTTTACGCGCGCCCAGCGCGATCTTGACTCGGGTGTTCAGGCGATCGCCGAGCTTTCCGGCCACTTCGTCGAGGTAGGCGCGTCGCGCGCCCGGCGTCGGCTTGGGGGTCGAGCCGGCCACCGCCGGCTGGTGCTTGGCGACTTCTTCCGTCGCACGGACGGAGAGATCTTCGTTCACGACCTTGTCTGCGAGGCGCTGCATGGCCTCGGCGTTGTCGAGGCTCAGGATCGCCCGTGCGTGTCCGGCGGTCAGCACACCGGCGGCCACGCGCTGCTGCACGGGCACGGGGAGCTTGAGAAGACGGATCGTGTTGCTGATCTGCGGACGAGAGCGTCCGATCCGCGTCGCGAGCTCCTCCTGCGTGATGCCGAAGTCCTCCAGAAGCTGCTGGTAGGCCGATGCCTCTTCCAGAGGGTTCAGTTCGGAACGGTGCAGGTTCTCGAGCAGCGCATCGCGCAGCAGATCCTCGTCGGCGGTCTCCCGCACGATCGCGGGGATGGTCTCCAGGCCGGCCTCACGTGCCGCGCGGGTACGCCGCTCCCCCATGATGAGCTCGTAGTCGCCGTCGGAGTTCTTGCGCACCACCACGGGCTGCAGCACACCGAACTCGCGCACACTGTGCACCAGCTCGGCGAGGTCCTCGACGTTGAAGTGCGTGCGCGGCTGCCGCGGGTTCGGCACGATCTTCTGCGGGTCGACCTGCACGAGATGGATGCCGGGAACCGCCTCCAACTCCGCTTCGACCACCGGCGCCGTGCTCTCCGGCGCCGCACGCAGGCTGGCCCCCGGGAAGAACACGTCCACGGGACGCTCGGACTGATCGGCGGTGGGGATGAGAGCGCCGATACCGCGGCCCAATCCAGTGCGCTTCGCCATCATTTCTCCTTGCTCTGCGACGCTGTGCGCGACGCGATCTCGACAGCGGCCTCGCGATACGCGATCGCGCCGGCGGATTGCCCATCGTAGGCGATCACGGTCTGACCGAAACTCGGGGCTTCCGACACCCGCACCGAGCGGGGAATGACGGTTTCCAGCACCTGAGTCGGGAAGTGGGTACGAACCTCATCGGCGACCTGCTGCGCCAGGCGGGTACGCCCGTCGAACATTGTCAGCAGGATCGTAGAGAGGTGAAGCGCCGGATTGAGGTGCTTCTGGATCATCTGGATGCTGCCGAGCAGCTGGCTGAGCCCCTCCAGGGCGTAGTACTCGCACTGGATGGGGATGAATACCTCAGACGCCGCAGTGAACGCGTTGATCGTCAGCAGGCCCAACGAGGGTGGGCAGTCGATGATCACGAAGTCCATGGGACTGTTCGTGAGGTACTCCTCCAGAGCCCGGCGCAGGCGGTGCTCACGGGCGACCTGGGCGACCAGCTCGATCTCGGCGCCCGCGAGGTGGATCGTGCTCGGTGCGCAGAAGAGGTTCGGGTTCTCCGGGCTCTGCTGAATGATGTCGGCGAGCGGGAACTCCTCGATCAGCACGTCATAGACACTCGGGATGTCCGCACTGTGTGGAACCCCCAGCGCAGTGGAGGCGTTGCCCTGAGGGTCGAGGTCGATCACCAGGACCTTGGCACCGAGTCCGGCAAGTGCCGAAGCGACATTCACGGCTGTGGTCGTCTTGCCGACGCCACCCTTCTGATTGGAAACCGTCAGCACACGTGTATCCCCCGAGAACTCCACCTTTGCGGATTCAAGGGCACGCCGCCGAGCGGAGAGGTCTGCAAGTTCCCGCGCGAGCGGTGTATCCGTACCGAACGAATCGTTCGAGGATGCCTTTTCGGACTGTTTCACGTGAAACATCCACTCCTTTCGGGGCCGCGTTCCACTCTAATAGCTGGGGAGGACGTTGATTGTCGGATGATCAGGACTTCTGGCGGGTTCTTCGGCCGGCTTCCGCGGTCCACGGCTGCGCGCACACCGATGACGATCCGCTTTGTGGCCCTGTGAGACCTCGCGGGGTGGCGGGCGCGTCCCCTCTCCTGCTATTCGTCCACCCCTCCCTCGCGGCGCTGGTCCTGCCTTGATCGCCAGTTCGGCGGCACGCCCTCGCCCGCAACCACCATGCGCGAGCTACGCAGCAGATCCGAGGTCCTGGCTGCTGAGGGTGCTGCACTCACCCACCGAGACGGACTCGCGCGGAGGAACCGCGGCTGGGTGGCGTCAGACCCGGCGCGGGGCGCCGGCTCAGTGTGCGGCTGGGTCACCGACACTGCCGTGTGCGGATCGCCTGCGGCAAGAACACGTGCTGGTCCTCCCGCAATGCGGTGCCGCGCTGGCGGGTAAGGGCCGGGCGACCGGACACCGGCCCTCCCCCGCTCCACCGGGTCGCTCCGGCGTAAGGCCATCCCTACGGTGTCCCGTGTGCCAGCACGGCCAGCGGGTTCCCCACTGGAGTAGTTCGGGATCGTCGATACCGCGTGAGTTCTGGCTCGGTCGATAGGGCGCGTAGCTGCGACGCGAGCTGGCTAGGCACGCGCTCAGGTAGCGACTCCGCGGCTGCACAAACGGACGTGCGCCCACACACGGCGGATATAGGCGTGTTTCACGTGAAACGCTCCTACGTTTGCTCTGGTCCAGCGGCCGAGAATGGCCAACTCGCGGGTGGAACCCTCGCTCCTGACGACGGTCGCCCTCGGGCACAGGTCGATGTTTCACGTGAAACATGCCCATGTGTGCCTGGATTCGAGCATCCCTCCGACCAGCGTCGGCGCCCACGTCGACGATGAGGCCGCCTCACCCCGTTCACCATTTCACGGAGGCCGATGTTTCACGTGAAACAACCGACCGCCGTCAATGGGTGCACGTCTTGCGCAGCGACGTCGTCAGCACCACAGCGTCATGGGACTCGGGCCACGGGATCAGAGTGACGCCCTACTCCTGGCGACGGACATAGCCCCTGCCTGCCCGAACCCACCATCGGCCAGATCGGGATCAGCGCACACGGTGCGCGCTCGTCCACCGGGCTACCAAGTCGACCGGCTCGCATGCAGAAGTGTCCTCACGCGCCACACGGCAGGCACCCCACGACCACGACCACGACCACGACCACGAACACGAACACGAACACGAACACGACCCATCTTCAGTGTCGAGCACCGCACAGTAGTGCCGAGGACAGTGGGCGCACCCGCGTCGCGCGCGACTCACCCCTGATGTTTCACGTGAAACGCGATCTCCCCCGAGCTACGGATCCATCGCTGAACAGAGGACCCAGCCCTGTGGATGGATCTGTGGAGCAGACGCCGGCTCGTTCCCGAAACATCGGCCGCCAGCCGTCAGATGTCGCCGTGTTTCGTGTGAACCACAGGGCTAGCGGGCCCTCGTCTCGTTCCGGGCCACAGCGGCGAGCCTGTGGATAACCTACTCAAGCAACTCATAGCCAGCGCACCAGATGCACAGCGCAACCGCAACAGATGCCACCGTTTCACGTGAAACATCCCTCGCACCGAGCCGCTGCACCCCCGTGCGCAAGAGCAGCCTCACCTGAGACTATTGCTCACACCCAGCGCACAATCGGCACCCCAGGGCGCGCCCAACATCCCCCACCTGACGCAGATCACGCCCCGCGAAACCACCGCATCAGTCGCCACTCACCATGATCTCCGCACAGGACTCGATGGCGATCCAACCACTCGATCAACGGCTGATGTTTCACGTGAAACGCTCTCCTCCCCCGACGAAGCGGCTTCTTGCGGCGACACCCCGCTACCAACTAGAAGCCAACAAGCACCGAAGTCTCGGCCGAAACGAAACGCTGTGACTGAAGGGGATGCTCCCGGAGTGAGGATCGGGAGGGGACCCGCTTGCAGGGAGGGTGCGCGTTCCGCGAACGAAGGGAGTATCGCCTTCAGTCGCCCACAAGCAACCCAGGCATCCTCAGACGCGATCAGTATGTTTCACGTGAAACATCCCGCCGACAAACTAGCGAACAACCGCCCGCAGAACACGAGTCGTCTCGCCCAGCACTCCTTCGCCGAGAACCTCGACGCGTACGTTCGACAGTCGGAACTTCTTGATGGCCTTCTGTCCAGCCTCGATCTCGTTGTCGACGTTCATGCCCTTGAGCAACGCCAGCTCTCCGCCGTCTTTGACCAGCGGGGCAGTGAGAGGAATGAGGGTGCGAAGCGCGCTGACGGCTCTCGCCGTGACGACGTCGAAACCCTCAGGGCGACGCACGTCCTCGGCGCGGGCACGGTGAACCTCTACGTTCTCCAGCCCCAGCTCCGTCACCTGCTCATTGAGCCAGTTGACGCGACGCTCCATGGGCTCGATCAGGGTCCACTCCACATCCGGTCGAGCAATGGCAAGCACGAGCCCGGGAAGGCCTGCGCCGGAACCGATGTCCGCCACAGATCCATGGAAGAGCGGGGCTGCGATCACGCTGTTCAGGATGTGTCGTGTCCACAGGCGAGGAAGCTCCAGCGGCCCGATCAGGCCACGTTCCTCCCCTTCGCGCGCGAGGGAATCCGTGAAGGCGCGCGCAATATCGATCCGATCACCGAAGAGCTCCGCAGCGATGGCGGGCTCCTGCTCGAGGCCGGTCATGGCCGGACTCCCGAGCGATGTTTCACGTGAAACATCAACGACGACGGAGGACCGTGTGCCGGTCGGCGCCCTCGCCGTAGGACTCTGACACCAGACCGCGGTCCGAAGCGATGTCATGAACCAGCTTGCGCTCGTAGCTCGACATGGCAGGCAGGGATGCCTGCGACGAGCCCTCGTCGAGCTTTGCGGCAGCAGCATCGACCAGCGTCTCGAGCTGTCGACGACGGATGTCGCGCGATCCGCCGATGTCGAGGATCAGTCGCGAGAATCCACCGGTCTTGTTCTGCACGGCGAGACGCGTCAGCTCCTGGAGAGCCTGCACGGTATCCGGCGCGGAAAGCAGGGCGAGTCCGTCATCCTCCGCCTCCACTGACACGTACGCGCGGCCCTGACGAACGTCGAGGTTCAGATCACCATCGATGTCGGCGATATCGAGGAGCTCCTCGAGGTAGTCCGCAGCGACATCGCCTTCATTCTCGAGCTGAGCCACCGTGGGCTCGACGCTCTCCGTCACGCTCTCGGTCATGAGGCGCTCCCCTTCTTCTTCGCACGCTTCTTGCCGACAGGCTGCTGACGCTTGGGAGCCTCGGCCTTGGCCTTCTCGACTTCCTCGAGCTTGCGCTGCTGCTCGGCCTCGTACACCGACATCGGAACGACCTTGCCCGTCGCATCGATCGCCTTGCCCTTGCGGGCCAGCCGCTCCTCACGCGCCTTCGCAGCTTCGGAACCGGGGGTCGGCATCTCACGGATCACGAGGAACTGCTGTCCCATGGTCCAGAGGTTCGAGATGAACCAGTACACGACGACGCCGAGCGGGAAGAAGATGCCCGAGAAGATGAAGCCGAGCGGCAGCACGTAGAGCATGATCTTCTGCATCTGGTACGCCTGGCCGGTCTTGGCCTCGGGCGACAGGTTCTTCGAGATGATCTGCAGCTGGGTGAAGAACTGCGACGCGATCATGAGCACGACGAGCGTGACGAGGATGATGATCGCGGTGGTGTTGCCGGTGTCGACGGCATTCCCCAGCGTCTCGTGCAGCGAGGCGACACCGAAGAGCTTGGCGTCGTAGAACTGCTGGGTGAGTTCCGGGTTGAGGAGACCCACGCCTCCGATGCTGTCCTTGGCGTGCTTGCTGACATCGCTCAGCACGCTGAAGAGTGAGAAGAAGATCGGCATCTGCACCAGCAGAGGCAGGCAGCTCGACATCGGCGTCGTGCCGTGCTTCTTATACAGCGCCATGGTCTCGCGGCTCATGGCCTCGCGAGAGAGCTGATCCTTCTTGCCTCGGTACTTCTCCTGAACTTTTCGCAGTTCAGGAGCGATTTCCATCATCTTCCGCTGGCTCTTGATCTGCTTCACGAAGAGCGGGATCAGAGCGGCACGGACCACGATGACGAGACCGACGATCGACAGCACCCATGTGAGCCCGGAAGCAGCAGGGAGACCCACCGCGGTGAGAAGCCAATGCCAGGCGACGAGAATCATCTCGACGACCCACTTCAGCGGCCACAGAATGGTGCCGAGCAGGTCGAAGCCACCGCTCGCAGGTGCGTCGCTGGGGGTGGTGCTGGCTAGCAGGAGATCAAGACCCACTGATCAGTCCTTTCGGGCAGGGACGACGAAACCGCGAGCAGTCAGGTCGTAGCGGAAGTGCTTGTGCGGTTGTACGTCGTCGACGCCACCGCGAGACCAAGGGTTGCAACGGAGGATGCGCCAGGCAGAGACCAGGGATCCCCGCACAGCGCCGTGCTGTTGCACTGCACCTACAGCGTAGGCGGAACAGGAGGGGTAGTACGCACAGACATCTCCATACAGAGGAGACACCACGGTGCGGTAACCCGAGAGGAAGCCCAACACCAGGTTGCGAGGAATCAGCGGGATGCTCCGCAGCAGATCGCGACCCTGCAGATGCGCCTCGCCGATGGAGGAGGCCGGGAGCGCCGTCATATCCGTACCTCGGCAGGCGCGGCACTCAGTCGACCGAGGCAGCGGTTCACATCCGCGCTCAGTTCGGCATAGGTCGCGGTGGCAGACGCAGGAAGGGCACGGATGACGACATCCGTGCCCTCGGGGACGCGCGGCAGCGCCTCCGCACAGACGGCTTTGAGTCGTCGACGTACGGAGTTGCGCACCACGGCGTTCCCCACCTGCTTGCTGATGATGAAACCGAACCGTGCAGCAGTGCTCTCGCCCGTCGACAACATCGAGGTCACGACGCGCGCCCCGCCACAACGGGATCCACGTCGAACGACCAGTCGATAGTCGCTCCCGCGGGTCAGCCGATACGGGCGGGCGAGCACAGCGGACTACGCGGAGAGCTCGGTGCGGCCCTTCGCGCGACGAGCGGCGAGGATGCCGCGGCCGGCGCGGGTGCGCATGCGAGCACGGAAGCCGTGCTTCTTGGCACGACGACGGTTGTTGGGCTGGAAGGTGCGCTTAGTCATGGAATCACTCCGGGAATGCTGCCACCGGGTTCACTGCGACCGGAGACATGGGGTACTGCCAAAAATGGCATAAGTCAACCAAGTAAGGGTACGTCTTGGCGGCGCGCAGAGCAAATCTGCGCGCTGAGGCATACGGCGTCCAGAGTGAACCGCACAGCCATTATCCACAACCCACGCTCTCTCCACGGGTACAACACGCTCGCGTGTTTCCAAGGGCAGGTTGCCGTTCACAGCCGGGATGACTACCGTGGCAGAGCAAGTTATCCACAGGGGACCGCGGCATCGGGGAACCCTCATCGAAACCCCCGCGCGGAGCGTCATGTCCACACCAGCCCAGCCCGACGTTCCGATCTGGACCACGGTGCAGGAGCTGCTGGAGTCCGACGATCGCGTCACTCCTCAGTTGCAGGGATTCCTCAGCCTCGCCGTCCCCGCCGGCGTCATGGCCGCGACGCTGTACCTCGAAGTGCCCAACGACCTCACCGCGGCGCAGATCAACAAGAGACTCCGTCTTCCGATCATGGAGGCACTGACGCACCTCGGCGACGAAGTCACCGCCTTCCGCGTCGTCGTGAACCATGAGCTCGCCGAGCAGCCGACCGCGCCGATCGCCGTGTCCGAGTTCGGACGACAGGACGGCGACTTCGCGCGGCAGGACCATGTGCGGGTCGAGTCCCCCATGGAACAGCCGACACCGATGCGGCACGAGTCCCGGCTCAACCCGAAGTACACCTTCGACAACTTCGTGATCGGTCAGTCCAACCGATTCGCCCACGCCGCAGCGGTCGCGGTCGCCGAGGCACCGGCCAAGGCGTACAACCCCCTCTTCATCTATGGAGACTCCGGACTCGGCAAGACGCACCTCCTTCACGCGATCGGCGACTACGCACAGTCGCTCTATCCGGGCGTCAAGGTGCGATACGTCTCAAGCGAGGAGTTCACGAACGACTTCATCAACTCGATCGCGAACAACCGGGGCGCGGCTTTCCAGGCGCGCTACCGCGAGGTCGACATCCTCCTGATCGATGACATCCAGTTCCTGCAGGGACGAGCGGAGACGCAGGAAGCGTTCTTCCATACCTTCAACACGCTGCACGATCACAACAAGCAGGTGGTCATCACCAGCGATGTCGCACCGAAGCACCTCACCGGCTTCGAGGATCGGATGCGCAGCCGGTTCGAGTGGGGTCTGATCACCGACGTGCAGGCCCCCGACCTCGAGACGCGTATCGCGATCCTCCGCAAGAAGGCCCAGAGCGAGGCGCTCCACATCCCCGACGAGGTGCTGGAGTACATCGCAACCGTGGTCTCGTCGAACATCCGAGAGCTCGAGGGTGCCTTGATCCGAGTCTCCGCGTTCGCGAGCCTCAACCGGTCGGCGCTCGACATCTCTCTCGCTCAGACCGTGCTGCGCGACATCATCGATACGGCCGAGGACAACATCATCTCGCCGACCGACATCATCACGGCGACAGCGCAGTACTTCAAGCTCACGGTCGACGACCTCTACGGATCGAGCAGATCACAGCAGATCGCGACCTCGCGCCAGATCGCGATGTATCTGTGCCGTGAGCGCACGAGTCTCTCTCTTCCGAAGATCGGACAGCTCTTCGGAAACCGCGACCACACGACCGTGATGTACGCCTATAAGAAGATCAGCGAGCTCATGAAGGAACGGCGCTCGATCTACAACCAGGTCACCGAGATCACCACGCAACTCGGTCGCCGCTGACCACGTAACGCCTGTGTGAAGGGGGACACCGCATCCGTTCTGGTGCCGTGTCCCCCTTTTCTGTTGATCTGACACGCCGTCCGCGCTACGGATAGATGCCTCTATGCACATGTGGATAACTTGTGGATGACTGTTGAACTGCGACGCATGAATGTGGGTCGATCAGTCAAACCTGTGGATAACTCCGGGGAAGCTCAGAACGACTCCCTGGCCCCACGCCCCCGGTTTCCTCAGGGATTCCACAAGTGACAACTGTGTAGTTCCTTACTCCCGACAGCTATCCACCGAGTTATCCACAGAATCCACAGCTGTTAACACTGTTAAGGAGTTAAACCAGTTAAGGCGCGATCCGATCACCAGAGAGTGTGAAAACCGGGATCCGAATGACAAATCCCTCGGGCGTAGGGATACGTGTGACTCTGGGGCTAGCATGGGAAGCCCTGCACAGGGAAAGACGACGACACGCGTCGCAGAACGACGACAAGGGAGCACCAGTGAGGTTTCAGGTCAACCGCGATGTCTTCAGCGAGGCAGTCTCGTTCGTCGTCAAACTTCTGCCGCAGCGCAATCCGCAGCCGATCCTCGCCGGAGTTCTGATCGAGGCGGATGGCTCCGGGCTCACGCTCTCGGCCTTCGACTACGAAGCATCCGCGCGCACGACGATCGAAGCAACGGTCGACACTCCTGGCACGATCCTCGTGCACGGTCGCCTGCTGTCGGACATCGCGAGCCGCCTTCCGAACGCGCCGATCGAGATCGCCGTCGAGGAGGACGGGGGAATCACCGTCACCTGCGGTTCCGCACGATTCACCCTCGCTGCCATGCCTGTCGAGGAATATCCCTCGATCCCTGAGGTCTCCGGCTCGTCCGGCGTCGTTCCCGCCGATGACTTCGCCACCGCGATCTCCCAGGTCGGTTTCGCTGCATCCCGCGATGACGTGACCCCGGTCCTCACCGGTGTGCAGCTCGAGGTGTCGGGTCACAACCTCAGCCTCGTCGCCACCGACCGTTACCGGGTCTCCCTGCGCGATGTGCCCTGGGACGGAGAGTCCGTCGAGACGACGGCACTCGTTCCGGCTCGCACCCTGCTCGAGGTCGGGAAGACCTTCGGCCACGCCGGCACGATCCAGATCGCCTTCTCGGGTGCCGGCGACCGCGAGATCATCGCGTTCACCTCGGGCAACAAGACAGTGACTTCTCTCCTGATCAAGGGCAATTTCCCGCCCGTGCGCCGACTGTTCCCCGAGCAGACGGAACACTACGCGGTCGTCAACACGGCGGATCTGGTCGAGGCCGTTCGTCGTGTCGCACTGGTGCTCGACCGCGCCGCTCCGTTGCGCTTCACGTTCTCGAGCGACAGCGTGACGATGGACGCATCCGGTAGCGAGCACGCACGAGCATCGGAGTCGGTCGATGCGATCCTCAACGGTGGTGACGAGGTGACCCTCGGACTGAACCCGCAGTACCTGATCGAAGCGCTCGGTGCTGTGAAGAGCGAGTTCGTCCGGGTGACGTTCACGTCGAGCGACAACGCCAACAAGCTGAGCCCGGTTCTCATCACGAGCCAGACCTCGGTCGACCAGGCCGGCCTGGATTCCTTCAAGTACCTGCTGCAGCCGAACCTGCTCCTGCGCTGATCCGGGTTCCCGTTCGGGGCGTCCTCGTCTCGTCGTGTGTCCAGTGTCAGACGCCGAAGGTAGTGTGAAGCCGTGATTGTGGAGCACCTGAGTCTGGTCGATTTCCGCAATTATGCGACCGCTGATCTCGCGCTGCATCCGGGGCCGAACGTCCTCGTCGGCCTCAACGGGCAGGGGAAGACGAATCTGGCAGAAGCGGTCGTGTTCCTTGCGACGCTCGGTTCCCACCGAGTGTCCTCCGACGCGCCGATGGTGCGTGACGGCCAGGATTTCGCGATCATCCGCGCTCGTCTCTCGCATGGTGAGCGCCGGGTGCTGGTCGAGGTGCAGCTGAACCGCCAGGGATCGAACAAGGCGCGCATCAACGGATCCCCGTCGAAGACGAACGAGCTCCCCCGGTACGCGCACGTGGTGCTGTTCGCGCCGGAGGATCTGCAGATCGTGCGGGGAGATCCGTCGTCGCGACGCCGCTTCGTCGATCAACTGCTCGTGCAGCGGACACCCCGTCTTTCCGCGGTTCTCGCCGACTACGACCGCGTACTCAAGCAACGCAACGCCCTGCTCAAGTCCGCGCGTGCCCGCGGGATCAAGGGGGAGGCGCTGAGCACCCTTGATGTCTGGGACGACAAGCTGGTGTCGCTCGGGTCCGAGATCATCGTCGCTCGACAGCGGCTGGCCGCGGATCTGCAGAAGCCGGTGGCCGATGCCTATGCCGCGATCGCCGGTGCTGATCATCAGCCACAACTCGAATGGGCGTTGTCGGTGCGGGGCGCCGATCCGGAAGAGGATGCCGGTCGGGCGGAGGCCGCGGGAGCTGCGGCGGTCGAGACCATGGCAGACATCGCCGAGCTGTTCCGCGCCTCGCTCCTCGCCAAGCGGTCGAGCGAGCTCGACCGCGGTCTGACGCTCACCGGGCCGCATCGCGACGATCTGATCCTGCGGGTGCGTTCCCTTCCGGTGAAGGGATATGCGTCGCACGGAGAATCGTGGTCGGTCGCCCTCGCGCTGCGCCTGGCCTCGGCTGAACTGCTGCGCAGCGAGTCGCCCGCTGGCGATCCGGTGCTGATCCTCGACGATGTGTTCGCCGAACTCGATGCCAACCGTCGCCAACGTCTGGCCGATCTCACCGCGGGGTACGAGCAGGTGGTGGTCACGGCGGCCGTGGAGGAGGATATTCCTGAGGTGCTGCACGCCCACGTGGTGCGGATCACTGCGGGAACCATCAGCGATGATCGTGAGGCTTCGGCCGGCGCGGCGACCGGGAACGACACGGATCAGGAGGCGACACATGACTGACATCTCCATGAACCTCGCCGCGGCGGCATCCGATGCTCCGGAGACGGTCTCGACCTACCTGCGCCTCCGCGGTCTCAAGCCGAGCCCGAACTCGTGGAAGCGGAAGCGTCGCATCCGCGACGACGACGACAATGCTCCGTTCACACCCGGTCGTGACCCGGGAACCTTGGGGGATGTGCTCGACAAGCTCAGTCGCGATTCCGGCTGGCAGACCACGCTCGCCCGTGAAGACCTGGTGCGTCAGTGGGCGGATCTCGCGGGCGCCGACACCGCGAAGCACTCCGAGCCGGTCTCGCTCGAGCGCGGTCTGCTCACCGTGAAGTGCGATTCGACAGCCTGGGCGAAGAACCTCCAGTACATGCGAGCGACCATCGTCACGGAGATCGGGCGACGCTATCCGGATGCCGGCGTGGAGAACCTCCGCTTCATCGGACCGGACGTTCCCTCCTGGAAATGGGGTCCCAGAGCCGTCCCAGGGCGGGGCCCACGCGATACCTACGGGTAGGACACCATCGGCAGGGTCCAGACGGCTCAGAGGGCCACACGCGGCCGTTGAGCGGGATTTCACGACAAAACCCGGCTAGAATGGGAGTTCGTGATATCGATGTGGAGAATGCCCTCTGATGACGCCTGAATCCCCTGCTGACGAGACGGAATCCAACACCGAAGGAACCTCGAACCCGTCTACGGGCTCAGAGACCCACACCCCGACGGACGAGGGGACCCGGTCCACATCGATCTCCCCCAAGGTGAAGCAGCCGGGTGAGTACGGTGCGGACTCGATCCAGATCCTGGAAGGCCTCGAGGCCGTTCGCAAACGTCCTGGCATGTACATCGGATCGACCGGTCCCCGAGGTCTTCACCACCTGGTCTACGAGATCGTCGACAACTCGGTCGATGAGGCGCTGGCCGGGTACGCCGACACCATCCTCGTCACGATGCTCGCCGACGGTGGCGTGCGTGTCGTCGACAACGGCCGCGGCATCCCGGTTGACCCGCACTCTTCGGATCCGACGAAGTCGACGGTCGAGGTCGTCCTCACGATCCTGCACGCGGGTGGGAAGTTCGGCGGCGGCGCCTATGCCGTCTCCGGTGGTCTGCACGGTGTGGGTTCGTCCGTCGTGAACGCGCTCTCGACGCGCTTCGACGTCGAGGTCAAGCAGAAGGGCTTCGTCTGGCGGCACAGCTTCGCCAACGGCGGCACCCCGCAGCAGCAGCTCGAGAAGGGCGAAGCCACCGACGAGACCGGAACGACCATCACGTTCTGGCCTGATGCCGAGATCTTCACCGAGACGATCGAGTTCGACTACGACACGCTGCGCACGCGTTTCCAGCAGATGGCGTTCCTGAACAAGGGACTGCGCATCGATCTGCGCGACGAGCGTCCGCAGTCCGCCTATGAGATCGAGGTCGACGGGCAGACTGTCACGAAGCAGCCGGGCGATGTCTTCTTCTACGAGCGCGGTCTGGTCGACTACGTCGAGTACCTGAACAAGGTGCGTCACGCAGAGGTCGTGAACGAGGAGATCATCGCGTTCGAGTCCGAGGATGTCGCGCGCAAGATCTCGCTCGAGGTCGCGATGCAGTGGACGACCTCGTACACCGAGAACGTCTTCACGTACGCGAACACCATCAACACTCACGAGGGGGGAACGCACGAGGAAGGCTTCCGCGCGGCGCTCACCACGCTCGTGAACAAGTACGCCCGTGCGAACAACATCCTCAAGGAGAAGGACGACAATCTCTCCGGCGACGATGTGCGCGAGGGACTCACCGCGGTGATCTCGATCAAGCTGGGCGAGCCGCAGTTCGAGGGTCAGACCAAGACCAAGCTCGGCAACACCGAGGCGAAGGCGTTCGTGCAGAAGGTCGTGGGCGATCAGCTCGGCGACTGGTTCGACCGCAACCCGACCCAGGCGAAGAACATCATCCGCAAGGCACTCGACGCCGCGACCGCGCGCCTCGCGGCTCGCAAAGCGCGCGAGACCGCCCGTCGCAAGAGCGTGTTCGAGTCGGCGGCGATGCCCGACAAGTTGAAGGACTGCACGAGCAAGGACCCCTCGATCAGCGAGATCTTCCTCGTCGAGGGTGACTCCGCAGGTGGGTCGGCGGTGCAGGGGCGCGACCCGCACACCCAGGCGATCCTGGCGCTGCGAGGCAAGATCCTCAACGTCGAGCGTGCGCGCCTCGACAAGGCGCTGGGCAACAAGGAAGTCCAGGCGATGATCCAGGCCTTCGGCACGGGCATCGGTGAAGAGTTCGACATCGAGAAGGCGCGATACCACAAGATCGTGCTGATGGCCGATGCCGACGTCGACGGTCAGCACATCACGACGCTGCTGCTCACGCTGCTGTTCCGTTACATGCGGGGACTCATCGAGGCGGGCTTCGTCTACCTCGCGATGCCGCCGTTGTACCGCCTGAAGTGGTCGAACTCCGCACACGAGTACGTGTTCAGCGACGCCGAGCGCGACGCCCTGCTCAAGCACGGTCTCGACAACGGCAAGCGCATTCCGAAGGATGCCGGCATCCAGCGCTACAAGGGTCTCGGTGAGATGAACCCGAAGGAGCTGTGGGAGACCACGATGGATCACTCCACTCGTACCCTCCAGCAGATCACGATCGAGGATGCCGCGGCCGCGGACGAGATCTTCAGCGTGCTGATGGGTGAGGACGTCGAGTCCCGACGCAGTTTCATCCAGCGCAACGCCAAGGACGTCCGCTTCCTCGATATCTAGTGGAGACATGGGTCCCTGAGCTCGTCGAGGGGACCCGGATGCTTCGACAAGCTCAGCAACCCAGGAAATGACAAATGACTGACGAAGAACGCACCGAGCCGGCGCACGACCACGGCAAGATCGATCAGGTCGACCTGCAGTCGGAGATGCAGCGCAGCTATCTCGACTACGCGATGGCCGTCATCGTCGGCCGCGCGCTGCCTGATGTCCGTGACGGACTCAAGCCGGTGCACCGCCGCGTGATCTACGGCATGTACGACGGTGGCTTCCGCCCCGACAAGTCGTTCTCGAAGTGCGCGCGTGTGGTCGGCGAGGTCATGGGCCAGTACCACCCGCACGGTGACTCGGCGATCTACGACGCCCTGGTCCGTCTGGTGCAACCATGGTCGCTCCGGTACCCGCTCGCTCAGGGACAGGGAAACTTCGGCTCCCCCGGAAACATGGGTGCTGCGGCCCCGCGTTACACCGAGACGAAGATGGCTCAGCTCGCGCTCGAGATGGTGCGCGACATCGAAGAGGAGACCGTCGACTTCACCGACAACTACGACGGTCAGACCCAGGAGCCGACTGTTCTGCCGGCGCGTTTCCCGAACCTGCTGGTCAATGGTTCGGTCGGCATCGCGGTCGGTATGGCGACCAACATCCCGCCGCACAACCTGCGTGAGGTTGCGGATGCCGCCCTGTGGGCACTCGACAACCCCGGCATCTCTCGTGAAGAGCTGCTCGACGGACTGATCCAGCGCGTACCAGGCCCGGACTTCCCGACCGGTGCACAGATCCTCGGCACCAAGGGCATCCACGAGGCGTATCGCACGGGTCGTGGTTCGATCACGATGCGCGCGGTCGTCAACGTCGAGGAGATCCAGGGACGCACGTGCCTCGTGATCACCGAGCTGCCGTACCAGGTGAACCCCGACAACGTGGCAGTGAAGATCGGTGATCTGGCCCGCGACGGCAAGATCACCGGCATCGCCGACATCCGCGACGAGTCCTCCGACCGTACGGGTCAGCGTCTGGTCGTCGTGCTCAAGCGCGATGCCGTCGCCAAGGTGGTGCTCAACAACCTGTACAAGCACACGCAGCTGCAGGAGAACTTCGGCGCGAACATGCTGGCGATCGTCGACGGCGTTCCGCGCACGCTCGCTATCGACGGCTTCATCACGCACTGGATCACCCACCAGATCGAAGTGATCGTGCGGCGCACGGGCTTCCGGCTGCGCAAGGCCGAGGCCCGCATGCACATCCTGCGCGCCTACCTGAAGGCGCTCGACGCGCTCGACGAGGTCATCGCGCTCATCCGCCGTTCTCCTACGGTCGACGATGCCCGCTCGGGTCTGAAGGCCCTGCTCGACATCGACGACGACCAGGCCGATGCGATTCTCGGAATGCAGCTGCGTCGTCTCGCCGCTCTCGAACGTCAGAAGATCCTCGACGAGGCGAGCGAGCTCGAGGGACAGATCGCCGACTTCAAGGCGATCCTCGCCGATGAGTCCCGTCAGCGCACCATCATCCGCGAAGAGCTCACGGCCATCGTGGAGCGCTTCGGCGACGATCGTCGCACGCACATCCTGCACGGCTTCGACGGCGACGTCTCGATGGAAGACCTCATCGCCGAAGAGGAGATGGTCGTCACCGTCACTCGTGAGGGCTACATCAAGCGCACGCGCAGTGACAACTACCGCTCGCAGCACCGCGGTGGCAAGGGCGTCAAGGGCGCACAGCTGCGTGCGGATGACATCGTCGAGCACTTCTTCGTGACGACGACCCACCACTGGCTGCTGTTCTTCACCGACAAGGGACGCGTCTACCGGGCGAAGACCTACGAGGTGCCCGAGGCTGGCCGCGACGCGAAGGGCACGCACGTCGCGAACCTGCTGGCGTTGCAGCCTGATGAGAGCATCGCGCAGGTGCTCGACATCCGCGACTACCAGGTCGCCGAGTACCTCGTGCTCGCAACGCGAGAGGGTCTGGTCAAGAAGACCCGCCTCGAGGCGTACGACACCAACCGCCAGGGCGGCGTCATCGCCATCCGTCTGAACGACGAGGATGAGCTGGTCAGCGCACTCATGGTGAACAAGGAGGACGACATCCTCCTGATCAGCCGTCGAGGCATGTCGGTCCGGTTCGAGGCGACCGATGAGGCGCTGCGTCCGATGGGTCGCGCGACCGCCGGTGTGCGGGGTATGAAGTTCAAGCTCGACGGCGACTGCCTGCTGTCGGCGTCGGTCGCCGCACTCGGGAAGTTCGTGTTCGTCGTCACCGACGGAGGGTTCGCGAAGCGCACCGCGGTCGAGGAATACCGCGTGCAGGGACGAGGCGGAACGGGCATCAAGGTCGCCAAACTCAACGATGATCGGGGCACTCTCGCGGGTGGTCTGATCGTCGCCGAGGACGACGAGGTCTTGGTGGTTCTGTCCAGCGGCAAGGTGGTACGCTCTGCCGTGGCCGAGGTGCCCGCCAAGGGCCGAGACACCATGGGAGTGGTGTTCGCACGGACGACGGAAGCCGACCGTATCCTCGCCATCGCCCGCAACAGTGAGCGGGGCCTCGCAAGCGACGAGGACGCCACAGAGGCGGAGGGGGAATCCGAAGCCCCTGAGACGACACAGAACCCTGAGGAAAGTACGGACGCATGAGCACAGTAGCCGACAAGCTGGCGAAGAAGTCCACACGAAAAACCAGTGGCAAGCAGGTTCGCCTGCGTCTCGTCTACGTCGACTTCTGGTCGGCAGTGAAGCTCTCGTTCCTCGGAGCGGTGGCCCTCGCGGTCGTCACGATGGTGTCGTTCTTCCTGATCTTCCTGGTACTTCAGGCAACCGGCATCATGGCGACCGCCGATGAGTTCATCAACAAGTTCTCGGATGGTGCGATCGCGCTGTCCACGCTCGTGGGACTGCCGCAGGTCATGGCCTTCGCCGCCGTCGTAGCGATCCTGAACCTGATCGTGTTCACGGTGCTCGGTGCCGTGATCGCGGGAATCTACAACCTCGCCGTGAAGGTGACGGGCGGACTGCTCGTCGGCTTCATGTCGAACTGACGTCGCCGAGGCCCACAGGCCTGACGATCGAAGGGCGGATGCTGCGGCATCCGCCCTTCGTCGTTCCTAGACGACACCCGTCGTTCCGAGGAGAGTACCGATCAGCCAGGTCGCGAGCAGCGCAAGCGCACCGCCTGCCACCAATCGCAGAGAGGCCCGGCCAGGAGACGACCCTCCGATCCGCGCCGCGACAGCACCGGTGAGTGCGAGGGCGAGAAGCACGGCGACGAAGGTCACCGGCACTCGCCATCCGGGTGGGGGGAGCAGTATCGCGAGGAGAGGGAGCAGTGCGCCCAGAGTGAAGGCCATCGCCGACGACAGAGCGGCATGCCAGGGGTTCACGAGGTCGTCCTGATCGATCCCCAACTCGACCTCGAGATGGGCCGAGAGAGCATCGTGCGCGGTGAGTTCCTCGGCGACACGACGCGCGGTCTCCACTGTGAGTCCGCGCTCGCGGTACAGCGCCGTGAGTTCGTCGAGCTCTTCCTGCGGCATGGTGCGCAGCTCCTCGCTCTCCTTGGCGATGAGGGCTCGTTCGCTGTCTCGCTGGCTGCTCACCGAGACGTACTCCCCCAACGCCATCGAGATCGCACCGCCGACCAGTCCGGCGATGCCGGCGGTGAGCAGGGCGGCGTTGTCGGTGGTGGCGCCTGCCACACCGACCAGCAGCGAGGCGACCGACACGATGCCGTCGTTGGCTCCGAGCACACCGGCTCGGAGCCAGTTCAGCCTCTGACCGAGGTTCGGCGTGTGCTGCTCTCCTTCATGCACTGTCATGGGCTCAGTGAATCAGATCGGCTCGACGGCGGACAGAGCCGCAGAGTAGGGAAAACCCGAACGCAGGAGTCCGGATGACTCGGTGTCGGCGCGAACGGGGCGCCCGTACCTTGGAAGCATGACCACTCAGACTGCGACTCCGCCGCCGGCGACGGCCGCGAAACCGCCGCTGCGCATCTTCACGACGATCCTGCATCTGGCAGGTGTGGGCGTGATCGGCGGCATCATGTTCTCCACTCTCGGCGGGCTGCTCGGCACCGGCCTCGGGTTGCTCTTCGTCGCCGGCATCGGTGCCGTTCTCCTCGTGGGGCTGGTCTACGCGCTGTTCGGGGTGGGCTGGTTCGAGGTCGCCCGTGTCGGTGCGCTCTACCGCACCCCGATCGCGCCGCTGGGTCTGCGGCGCCGTGACCGTCCCGGATTCGGCGGATGGCTCCGCTCGCTCGGCCGACAGGCCATCGACGGACGCATGTGGCGTGCGATCGCCAACTTCGCCATCGCGGCGATCCTCGGCTTCATCGTGCTCCGGCTCGCGTGGACGCTGGTGTGGTCGATCATCATCTCCTTCGCTCCGTTGACCTCGGCGGATTCTGTGATGGGCCCGTTCGGCGGCGGTGGCATTCCCGTGGCCTGGGCGCCGCTGGTCGGCATCCTGGGGATCGCCGCGTCCATCGTCGGCATGATCGGGCTCGCACTGCTGCACCGCACCTTGTCGCTCGCGATCGTGATCCGCAGCCGAGAGACCGAACTGACCGAGAAGGTGCGCACGTCGACGGCGCAGCGCGAGGGTGCCGTCCGTGCCGCCGACCTCGAGCGCACCCGCATCGAGCGGGATCTGCATGACGGCGTCCAGCCGCGACTGGTGTCGGTCGGCATGACGCTCGGTCTGGCACAGCAGAAGATCGACAACGACCCCGACACGGCGAAGGAGCTGATCGCCGAGGCGCACACCTCCACCAAGGCCGCGATCACCGAGCTGCGGCAGCTCGCCCGAGGCATCCATGCGTCGGTTCTCGACGATCGTGGTCTGGATGCGGCGCTGTCGGCGCTGGCCGGACGCTCGCACATCCCCGTGCATCTGGATGTGCGGATGGATGGGCGGTGCAGTCGGGATGCCGAGGCCGCCGTGTACTTCTCCATCGCCGAATCACTCACCAACGCCGCGAAGCACTCGCGGGCGAGTGAGGCACGCGTCACCGTGCGGATCCGCGAGGGCAACACGCTCTGGGCACGCGTCGAGGACAACGGCATGGGTGGCGCGCAGGTGCAGCCCGGTGGCGGACTCGACGGCATCGCCAACCGTGTGCTCGCCGCCGGCGGGACTTTCCGACTCGACAGCCCGCAGGGCGGCCCGACCAGCCTGGAGGTGAACGTGCCATGCGCATCCTGATCTGTGAGGACTCCGTCCTGCTGCGCGAAGGTCTCGTCCGTCTCCTCGAGGATGCCGGTCATGAGGTCGTCGCCGCTCTCCCCGACACCAGTGGTCTCGTCGAGACGGTCACCGGCACCGACCCGGAGCTCTGCATCCTGGATGTGCGGCTTCCCCCGACCTTCACCGACGAGGGCATCCGGGCGGCTCTGGGACTGCGGTCCACGCACCCTCAGCTGGCGATCCTGGTGCTCTCGCAGTACGTCGAAGAGCGGTACGCGTCGGATCTGATCGCGGCGCAGGGTGGGCCACTCGGCTACCTGCTCAAGGACAGGGTCGCTGACGTGTCGGAGTTCCTCGCCTCGGTGCAGCGCATCGCTGAAGGAGCGACCGTGCTCGACCCCGAGGTCGTCGCCCAGTTGCTCACCCGCCGCAATCGCGATGACCGGATGCTGCGCCTCACCGAGCGCGAGCGCACCGTGCTGGCGCTCATCGCCGAGGGCAAGTCCAACCAGGCGATCGCCGCACTGCTCTTCCTCTCGGAGGCGAGTGTCGAGAAGAACATCACCGCCATCTTCCAGAAGCTGGGCTTCGAGCAGGACGAGTCGGGAAACCGCCGCGTGCTCGCCGCCCTCGCTCACATCGAGAACACCGGAGGCCCGACGCCTCCGACCGGCCAGACAGGAGTGGCACGATGACCACTGAGCAGAACGACTTCCAGGGTGGTCACACGCCGCTCACTCCCCCGCCGGTATCCGGTCCGGCGCAGCCCGTTCCACCGGCACCCGTGCCGCAGACGCAGCCAGCACCTCCGGCAGGAGGGCGCTCCTCCGGTGCCACCGCGGTCATGGTCGTGACGGCTGTGGTCGGGGGCATCGCGCTGCTGGGCTCCGGTGGCGCCGCAGCGGCCGCTGCTGCCGGGAGCATCATGTCGTCGAGCGCTCCTGACTCCGTGCAGACCGTGTCGACCGACGGCATCACCGGTATCGACATCAGTGCGGATGCCAGCAGCATGCGCGTGGAGTATGGCAAGGTCGACGAGGCCGAGCTGGCGATCACGAACGGCCGCGGCGCGGCATGGACCTTCGAGCGCGATGGCGACGAGCTCGTCGTGCGCAGCCCTCAGGGTGTGTGGGGCTGGTGGTTCGGAAGCTGGTTCGGAGACGAGGAAGTGGCCGTTCTGACGCTGCCTGAGAGCCTGCAGGGCACGGAACTCGATGGAGACCTCACCCTCAACGCCGGAAGCCTCGACGTGATCGGTGACTTCGGAGCTCTCGACATCGACGTGAACGCCGGGGCGCTCGACGTGCAGGGTGCGGCGACCACCTTCGAGGTGAACATGAGCGCCGGGCGCGCCGACATCCTGCTCGATGGCGTGGACGAGGCCGACCTCGGCGTCTCGGCCGGAGATCTCACCGTCGAGTTGACGGGCACGGCACCCAGCCGGACCTCGGTCGAGGTGAGCGCAGGGTCCTTGGATCTGACGGTCCCCGATGTCGAGTACAACATCACGCAGGATGTGAGTGCCGGCTCGCTCGACGCGAAGGTCGAGCAGTCATCCAACGCCCGCCGCGCGATCGATGTCTCGCTCGAAGCGGGCAGGGTGACCATCCGTCCGGGCCGCTGATCTCCATCGAGGGCGAGGTCTCCGCAGGGGTCCTCGCCCTCGATTCGGATTTTCCGTGAAACTCGGGTAAAGTTTCGGAGGTTGACGGGGCTATAGCTCAGGTGGTTAGAGCGCTTCACTGATAATGAAGAGGTCCCAGGTTCAAGTCCTGGTAGCCCCACACTTTCAATTCAATATTCCCTCACGGGGCCTTAGCTCAGTTGGTAGAGCGCCTGCTTTGCAAGCAGGATGTCAGGAGTTCGAATCTCCTAGGCTCCACACTGTGTTGAGACAGTTTGATCAAGGCTCCGAGCATCGCTCGGGGCCTTTTTCTTCTGTCCAGTGCGCTTCAGGCTGTGGCGTCATCCACAGGTGTTAACAACTCTGTTAACAACTCCGAGGTCGGTGGAGAGGGCGAGAATCCTCACTCTCCGAGTCCGAGGATTAGCGCGCCGGCCGGCGGACTCTCGCGTTATGGAGCACGATCGCGACGATCGCGACAACCGGGCCCGCCAGCACGACGATGAGCGCCCACCAGCCGGCGCTCTGCGCGATGAGTGCGGCACCGAAGATCGTCAGACCCGCCCCGAGCGCGCGCATGGGCAGCGAGTGGCGACCCTCGCTCGCGGGACGCGTCCAGTACGGAATCGGCGCGTCGTGGTTCGCACGGATGGTGGCGAGCAGAGCTGCCAGGAACAGGATCACTCCGGCGAGAGCGATCGCGATGCCGAACATGTTCATGCGTTCGACCGTATCAACCCGCACTCTTGCGTGCCGCGAAGCGGGCGTGATCTGCTGGAGGAATGACGTTCTTCCCGCCGGACCCCGAGATCGCCGAACCCGAGGAGAGCGAGATCCCGCAACCGCGGTGGTGGAGCAGCCCTCAGGGCGAGCTGCCCGCGCTGCTGCCGATCTCGGAGATTCTGGCGGTGACCGACCATCTCGCGATCGCACTGGTCGCCGTGGCGGTGTACAGCGACGGCGTGGAGTTCCGGGTGGATCGCCGCCTTCGCCGTAACGGACTGCCGATGACGGAATGGAACGAGCTGTGCTCGACGTTCATGGAATACATGCCGTTCGGCGGCCCCTCGGGGCAGACCGGCCGACTCCGGTACGGCATGGTGCTCGGCAACGGCGAGAAGGTGTTGGCCGACTCGCCGTACTCCGGTGCGGGTGACCCGATGTCAGAGCCGCACGGGCACGTGCTGAGCAACCAGGGGCAGGGTGGCGGCGGCGGAGGCAGCACCTACTCCGGCGGGGACCAGCTCTGGCTCTGGCCCGCGCCCCCGGCGGGTCCGATCGAACTCGTGGTGCAGTGGCCGGCACTCGGCGTCGAGGAGACCCGTGTGGTGCTCGACGGTACGGCGATGCGCGAGCTCACCGACCGAGCGAAGCCCTACTGGCCGTGAGTGCGGCGGGGAGGCAGCGATGAAGGCTGCGCCGTAGCGTCGAGCTCCTTCGCATCGAAGTACCGGTCTCCGTCCACGCGGAACGGTTCGGCATCGATCCAGACCGCATCGCCGTCGACGCGGAGCACGCCGACGTACATGATCCGGTCCTCTTCCGATGCCCAGATCGTGAGGAGACGCTCATCAGCTCTGGCCTTCTGCATCGCCGAGAGGCCGGCGACGATCGTGTCGCCCTCACTCCGACCCGCGCGGATCGCATCCAGCACCGGCTCGAGCGGGAAGGCTGCGCTGACGCCGTGGATGACCGGATTCGTGAGCACCCCGCCGCCTTTGATCCGCCAGCGGCGGGCACCGACGAAGATCATCACGATGCTCACCACGAACACGACGGGCGGGAGAGCGAAAGCACCGCCGATCGCCAGGCCGCTCCTGACCCGGCCACCGAGGAGGTCGACGGTCGCTTCGGGGTTCAGATAGATCAGCAGCGCGAGCACCGCCATGAGCCCGGCGATGATTCCCCACGTGGTCGTCTTCTTGGGGGATCGCTCCGACTCGAAGAGGTCGCGACGCGTCGCGAACCACGGGTACAGACTGCGGGACTTGGATCGCAACGGTGTGAACGCCATCCGCTCATCCTTCCTCACCGCGCTGACACTCTCGAGTGTCAGCGCACGCGTCTCCCGAACCGCTCGCGCGTCGCCTCGTCGGGCGTGTACACGACGAGCTGGATCTCGGTCTGATCCGAGGGGCGCAGTTGGTGGTGCTCGAAGACCAGTCGGCCGAGCTCCGGATGCTGGAATACGCGCTCACGGGACTGGAACCCACGGATGTCGTGGCTCTCCCAGCGTTCGCGGAACTCCGGGCTCGCCTCCACCAGGCGCGAGACGAGGTCGCGGTAGCGGGGGTCGCCCAGGCGCGGGCCTGCTTCGGCGCGGAACTCGGCCAGGAACCGGCGGCTGGTGACATCCCAGTCGTCGAGCAGCGAGCGCACATACGGGTCGGTGAAGATCAGCCACAGCAGGTTGCGCTGTTCCGGTGGCGTCTGTGCCACGTTCGGGTACAGGGCCTCGTAGGCCGCATTCCACCCGGCGACGCCCCAGTCGGGTGCCAGCGCATACGCCGGATGCTCCTCAAGCGCATCGAGGAACCGCTGTACATGGGCGGGGGCGGTCTCGACCGCGGCGCCGCCGCTCGGTCGCGCCGGAGCGAAGCCGGCGAGTGTCAGCACGTAGTCGTGCTCGGTCACCGTGAGGTGCAGCGTGGTGGCGATCGCATCCAGCACCTGGCGGGACGGGTTGATGTCGCGCCCCTGTTCGAGCCAGGTGTACCACGTGACACTCACGCCGGAGAGGTACGAGATCTCCTCACGACGGAGGCCGACCGTCCGGCCGCGTCCGGCCGGCGGGAGTCCGAAGGCGGCTCGGTCGAGGTGCTCGCGGCGGGCGCGTAGGAAAGCGCCGAGTTCTCTCCGCTGCTGCTCGTCGCTGGCCATGGGTACAAACCTAGTGCTCTCACTACTAGTGTCAGCGCCGTCTTCCTGCCGGTGTCGGCAGACGCCAGGGTGGAAGAATGCCCACCCCCCTTCGTTCCCGTACCGTCACGCACGGCCGCAACGCCGCAGGAGCCCGTGCTCTGTTCCGCGCCGCCGGCGTCAACCCCGCCGACTTCGGCAAGCCGATGATCGCCGTCGCGAACAGCTTCACCGAGTTCGTCCCCGGTCACACCCACCTGCAGCCCGTCGGGCGTATCGTCTCCGACGCGATCTCCGCCGCCGGCGGCATTCCTCGCGAGTTCAACACGATCGCGGTCGACGACGGTATCGCGATGGGCCACGGCGGGATGTTGTACTCCCTCCCCTCGCGCGACCTGATCGCGGACTCCGTCGAGTACATGGTCAATGCGCACCAGGCCGACGCCCTGGTCTGCATCTCGAACTGCGACAAGATCACCCCCGGCATGCTCATGGCCGCGCTGCGCCTGAACATCCCGACCGTCTTCGTCTCGGGCGGCCCGATGGAGGCCGGACGGGCCACCCTCGTCGACGGCTCCGTGCGCACGCTCGACCTGGTCGATGCGATCTCCGAGGCCGCGAACGACACGGTGTCGGATGCCGACATGAAGCGCATCGAGGAGAACGCCTGCCCGACCTGCGGCTCGTGCTCCGGAATGTTCACCGCGAACTCGATGAACTGCCTCGTCGAGGCGCTCGGCCTCGCGCTGCCCGGCAATGGCTCAGTGCTCGCCACCCACACCGCCCGCCGTGCGCTGTACGAGAAGGCCGGTGAGGTCGCGGTCGAGATCACCCGCCGCTTCTACGAAGAGGATGACACCTCGGTGCTGCCGCGTGAGGTCGCGAGCTTCGCGGCCTTCGAGAACGCCATGGCGCTCGACATCGCGATGGGCGGCTCGACCAACACGATCCTGCACCTGCTCGCCGCCGCGCACGAGGCGGGCATCAGCTTCGGCCTCGACGAGATCGACGCGGTCTCGCGCCGAGTGCCGTGCCTCGCGAAGATCGCGCCGAACCCGGCATACGGCCGCATGTACTACATGGAGGACGTGCACCGCGCCGGCGGCATCCCCGCGGTGCTCGGCGAGTTGCGCCGCGGCAACCTGCTCGACGAGAACGTCAGCACCATCCACTCCACGTCGTTCGCTGCCTGGCTGGATGACTGGGACATCCGCGGCGGCAAGGCGACGGATGCCGCGAAGGACCTCTGGTACGCGGCCCCCGGCGGGGTGCGCTCGTCGAGTGCGTTCTCGCAGTCGGAGCGGTGGGCGGCCCTGGACGAGGATGCCGCGACCGGATGCATCCGCGATGTGGAGCACGCCTACTCGGTCGATGGCGGTCTCGCCGTGCTCCGCGGCAACCTGGCAGTCGACGGCGCCGTGGTGAAGACCGCCGGCGTGGACCCCTCGATCCTGGTGTTCTCCGGCCCGGCCGTGGTGTGCGAGTCGCAGGAGGAGGCGGTCGCGAAGATCCTCGGCAAGAAGGTCCAACCGGGCGACGTGGTCGTCATCCGTTACGAGGGCCCCAAGGGCGGCCCAGGGATGCAGGAGATGCTGCACCCGACGTCGTTCCTCAAGGGCCGCGGCCTCGGCAAGGTATGTGCGCTCATCACGGACGGCCGCTTCTCGGGCGGCACGTCGGGGCTGTCGATCGGCCATGTCTCCCCCGAAGCGGCCGCCGGTGGCGTGATCGCCCTGGTGCAGGACGGCGACATCATCGACATCGACATCCCTTCACGCTCCATGTCGCTGCAGGTGAGCGAGGCCGAGCTCGAGGAGCGGCGTGCACGGCTGCTTGAGGGCCCGGGCTACCAGCCGGTCGATCGTGCCCGGCCGGTGTCGCTGGCGCTGCGCGCGTATGCGGCGATGGCGACCTCCGCCGACCGCGGTGCCGTGCGCGACGTCGAGAAGGTCGAGCGTGCCCTGCGGGCACAGGAGCTGCAGGCCGCCGCCGCCCTCGTCTGACGGGCGAGCGGCTTCACTCACCGGTGAGGGGTCAGAACACGCCGCGAGTGCGCGCGGGCGCACGGCGTGTCTTGACCCCTCACGCGGGTGGGGTCGGGAGCGCGCGGGTGATCGGCCGCTCGCCGTCGGGGACGAAGAGGTGCAGGATCTCGACCGCCAGCTGATCGGCCGGACCGAACCAGTGCGGGGTCGAGGAGTCGAACTCCACCTGCTCCCCTGGTTCGAGCTGGTGCTCCTGACTTCCGAGGATCAGCCGCAGGCGTCCGGCGAGCACGTGGATCCATGCGTGACCGCGGTGGCTCACCAGCACCGGCTCGCGCGGCCCGAGCACGTGCTTGAACGCCTGCACGCGCCCGGGGTACTGCGTGAGCGGCACGGCCACTCCCCCCGTGCTGAGTCGTTGCGGCTCGAGGTTCACCCGCGGATCCCCGGTCTCGGGTGCGGCGATGAGCCGGTCCAGCGAGACGCCGTACGCGCGGGCGAGCGGGATCAGCGCGTCGAGCGTCGGCTGCCGGTGCCCGGTCTCGATGCGCGACAGCGCGCTCACGGACAGGCCGGAGAGAGCGGCGACCTCGGAAAGCGTCAGGGTGCGTGACGCGCGCAGACGTCGCAGTCGCGGGCCGATGGCCTCCAGCACGGCGGCGGTGTCGGCATCCATGCGTGCCATCTTTGCAGAATCTGCAAACACAATGGATGCCGGTGGCCTCGCGGTCCGACGATGGAGTCCGCTCGAGACTCACGCCGGGCGAGAAGGAGCAGCACCATGACCGAACGACCTCCCTCCGTGAACATCCGATGAGGGCGCTGCTGCTGGGTGCCCGCGGCGCCGTCGGCACCGTGATCCGCCGCGAACTCGAACGACTCGATCACACCGTGACCGCGGCCAGTCGGGCCGAGGCGGGTGGGGTCCGCATCGACCTGCGTGGAGACCTCGCGTCCCTGGCCGTCCTCGCCGCGGACCACGACGTCGTGATCAACGCCTCCGGCATCGAGCGCCCTGAGCTCGCAACCGCGGCGGCGGACACGCCGCTGGTCGACATCTCGGCCACGGGGAGCTACCTCGCCGCGCTCCGGGATGCCGCACGTGGACCCGTCGTGCTCGGCGCCGGGCTCGCCCCGGGCCTGACGACGGTGCTCGCCGCCGCACTCGACACGCGTCCGCACGACCAGATCGACGTGCTGGTGATGCTCGGCAGCGGAGAGAAGCACGGACCGGCCGCAGTCGCCTGGACGGCAGGACTCGTCGGCACCGATGTGCACCTGCCGCCCGAGGCCGGGAGGGTGCGCAACTTCCGCACGAGCCTGCGTGTCGAGGGGCCGGACGGTCGCACCCGCCGCTACCTCCGTGCGGACTTCCCCGACCACATCCTGTTGGCGCCGACCGGGGCACCCGCCATCCGCTCGTACCTCACGCTCGGCTCGGCGGCGATGACGGCATCCCTCGATCTGGTGGGACGCCTGCCCGCACTGCGCGGGGTGCTCTCGATCGCCCCGCACGTGGGCAGCGACGACTGGCATGTCGTCGCCCGCAACCGGCGCACGGGCGAGCGTCGGCAGGCCGCCGGCTCCGGTCAGTCCGAGGCGACCGGCAGGCTCACCGCCCTCGCCGCGGCCCGAATCGCCGGCTCGACCCACGGTGCCGTGACGATGGCCGACCTGGTCACGGTCGACGAGGTCAGTGTCCTCCTGGCGTGAGGGGTCAAGACACGCCGCGCCCCGGCATCCGTCCACGGCGTGTCTTGACCCCTCGGGGGCTGGCTCGGGCGAGCGCGGCCGGAAGGCTCAGTCGGTCGAGCCCAGGGACGCGACCGTCGATCGCCGTGCGATGAGCTGCATCGGGATCACGACGCTCTCGTAGGCGCGGGTGCGGTCGCTCAGGCGCGCGACGGCGAGGCGTGCGGCCTGACGCCCCAGTGCCTCGACGTCGCCGGTGACGACGCTGATGCCGAGCACCTGCGCCCACTCCGGTTCGTCGAAGCCGATCACCGCGGGAGACGCCTGCGGGTGATCGGCGATCTCCTCCATCACACCGAGGAGGATGCGGTTGTTCCCCGCGACCACCGCGGTCGGCGGGTTCTCGAGGGCGAGCAGCCCGCGCATGCACTCGCGCGAGGAGGCGACGTCGTGGGCGTCGGTGCGCAGCAGTTCGCGCCAGTCCGCGCCTTCGCCGCGAGGGAGATCGTCGAGCACGTCGCCCATGCCGGCGAGGCGCTGGCGATACGTGGGCAGCCAGGCGTAGTCGCCGATGAAGGCGATGCGGTGGTGGCCGGCGTCGATCAGGTGCCGGGCGGCCAGCCGCCCGCCCTCGCGGTTGTCGAAGACGATCGAGTCCGCGTCGAGGTTCTCGGCGGGGCGGTCCACGAAGACGACGGGGATGCCGCGGGCCTGGAGCTGGGCGTACTCGGAGTGGTCGGTCATGGCGGAGACCGTGATCACGGCCTTGGTCTGTCGGTCGGCGAGGTCGTGGGCCACGCGCTGCTCCTGCTCGGCAGACTCGCGGGAGTTCGCGACCGAGAGGTGCATGCCGCGGGGGCGGATCTCATCTTCGATGGCCTGCGCGAGCGCGGAATAGAAGGGGTTGGTGAAGTCGCCCGTGATGAGTCCGATCGACTCGGCCAGCCGTCCGCTGGCGAGCAGGCTCGCGGCGGCGTTGCGTTGATAGTCGAGCTCGGCGGCTGCGGCCAGCACGCTCGCCAGCGTCTTCGCACTCACATAGGACTCGCCGCCGAGAGCTCGGGACGCCGTCTTCAGACTGACGCCCGCACGGGCGGCGACCTGCGCGAGGGTCGGTCGCGGCGTCGCCTCATCGTCTGTTCGTGTCATGCGTCCCCCTCGTCCGCCGGGGGCGGATAGCTCATTATCGCGGTCGGTCGCTGCGAGATGCACCTTCCCTGCACGGCGAACGCTGTGGTAGCGTCCTCATCATATGACAGCGATGTCATATCGTCACGCGGTCTCATCGGAAGGCCCGCGGCAGACGGACGACACACAGCAGTGGAGTTTGAGGAGCAACCATGAGGGTCCCCAGCCCGAGGAATGCACGACCCGCCCGCCGATCATGGGCGGCGGCCGGCGTCGCGGTGACGGTGAGCCTGGCCATGCTGACGCCGGTTCAGGCGTCCGCTGCGGCCGGTTCGACGTTCGCGTCATCGTTCGAGTCGACTGATGCCGCGCCCGCGCTGACCGGCACCGGCAACGCGATCAACGTCACCGGCAGCCAGTTCGCCCCCGGCAGCGTGCTCGGCGGCGTCACTGCCGTGACGGCATCCGCCCAGAACACTCCGAACGAAGGTGCAGCCTTCCTCGCCGACGGCAACGCCTCCTCGAAGTGGCTCGCCTTCACGAACAAGGCGTGGGTGCAGTATCAGCTCGCGCAGCCGCAGCCCATGGTGCGCTACACCCTCACCTCCGGCAACGACGAGCCCGACCGCGACCCGAAGGACTTCCGGGTGCAGGGCTCGAACAACGGCACCGACTGGGTCACCGTCGACGAGCGCAGCGGCGAGCTGTTCAGCGGCCGCGGCGAGACACGCACCTTCACTCTCGCGGCACCGAGCGCCGAGTACACGTACTACCGGCTCGACGTGCTCGCCACCAAGACCCCCAGCAAGAACATCGTGCAGTTGGCCGGATGGGAGCCCATCGCCGTCGACGGCGCATCGCCAGAGCCCGCCGACCTCAAGCTGCAGATCGGCAACGGCCCCACCAGCTCCGATACGGCGAAGACCGGTGTCGGGTTCACCGGCACGAAGGCGCTGCAGTACACCGGACGCCACCTCGCCGCCGGCCCCGCCTCGTCGACGAGCGTCCTGTACGACGACGTCGACCTCGCGGTCGCGGATGACAGCGAGCTGTCGTACCTCGTCTTCCCCGTGCTCGACGGCGAGCAGACCTACGCCGCCACGTTCGTCGCGGTCGACCTGACCTTCGATGACGGCACCTCGCTCTCCACCAGTGGCGCCGTGGACTCCTACGGCTACGGTGCGAACGCGCGGCAGCAGGGGCAGTCCAACGTGCTGTGGCCCAACCAGTGGAACAAGGTGACGGTCGACCTCGGCCAGTTCGCCGGACGCACGGTCGACGACATCCTCTTCACGTATGACCACCCAGGGACCGACGTCAAGGGCGTCGAGGTGCCCACCGGCGAGACCGCCTTCAGCGGCTGGCTGGACGACGTCGCGATCGGTGCGGCCGAAGAGCTCGACACCACCGACGGACTCGTCTCTTACGTCGACACCCGCCGCGGCACGAACTCGACCGGTGGATTCTCGCGCGGCAACAACCTGCCGGCGACCGCGTGGCCGAACGGCTTCAACTTCATCACGCCGATGACCAACGCCGACAACGTCGGCACGCTCTACCAGTACCAGCGCGCCAACAACGCGCAGAACCTGCCGGCTCTGAACGGCATCGGCTTCTCGCACCAGCCGAGCATCTGGATGGGCGATCGCAACCAGATCGCCGTGCTGCCCGCCGCGAACGCGAACCCCACATCGTCGCTGAACGACCGCAAGCTCACGTTCCGTCACGAGAACGAGACCGCCCGGCCCGACATCTACGGCGTCGAGTTCGACAACGGCATCAACACCGAGGTCACCGCGACCGACCACGGCGCGATCTACCGCTTCGAGTTCACCGGTGACGCCAGCTCCGTGCTGATCGACCAGCTCGTGAACAGCTCGAAGCTCACGATCTCCGGCGACACAGTGAGTGGATGGGTCGATGGCGGATCCGGCTACCCCGGGCGCACCCGCATGTTCGTCTACGGCACGTTCGACCGCGAGCCCACGGCATCCGGCGCGACGACACGTGGCGACCGCAACGGCACGGCGCGCTACGCGGCCTTCGACACCACCACCGACCGCACGGTCGAGCTGCGTCTGTCGTCGTCGTTCATCTCGCAGGACCAGGCGAAGGCCAACCACGGCTTCGAGCTCGAGGGCGTCTCGTTCGACCGCGCTCACAAGGCGGTCCGCGATGCATGGAACGAGCGACTCAGCGTCGTGCACGACGTCAAGGGCGCGAGCGACACCCAGCTGGTGACGCTGTACTCGAGCCTGTACCGCCTGAACCTGTACCCGAACTCGCAGTTCGAGAACACGGGTACGGCCACCAAGCCGGTCTACAAGTACGCCAGCCCGGTCTCCGCGACCAGCGGATCGGCGAGCGACACGCAGACCAACGCCGAGATCGTCGACGGCAAGATCTACGTCAACAATGGATTCTGGGACACGTATCGCACGGCCTGGCCGCTGTACTCGCTGCTCTACCCCGACGTGACCGAAGAACTCGTCGACGGCTTCGTGCAGCAGTACCGCGACGGTGGATGGGTCGCGCGGTGGTCGTCCCCCGGCTACGCCGACCTCATGACCGGGACGAGCTCCGACGTCGCTTTCGCAGATGCCTATCTCGCTGGTGCCCTCAGCACCGACACCGCGCTCGAGGCATACGACGCGGCCGTCAAGAACGCCACCGTGCTCCCGGAATCCAACGCCGTCGGGCGCAAGGGTCTCGGGCAGTCGATCTTCCTCGGCTACACCGAGGCGAGCACCCACGAGAGCGCGTCGTGGGGGCTCGAGGGCTACATCAACGACTTCGGCATCGCCGAGATGGCGAAGGCCCTCTCGGAAGACCCGAAGACGCCGACCGACCGCGTCGCACAGCTGAAGGAGGAGGCGACGTACTTCGAAGCACGGGCCGAGCACTACGTCGAGATGTACAACCCCGAAGCGGGCACGTTCACCTCGCGCAACGCGGACGGCAGCTGGACCTCCGGCGCCGACTTCGACAAGAAGGCCTGGGGTGGCGCGTTCACCGAGGCCAGCGCCTGGACCTTCGGATTCCACGCCCCCCACGACGTCGACGGTCTCGCCGCGCTGTACGGCGGACGACAGGAACTCGTCGACGTCATGCACGACTTCCTCACCACGCGGGAGAAGGCGGACTACTCCGGCATCCACGAGGCACGCGAGGCACGCGATGTGCGCCTGGGCATGCTCGGGATGTCGAACCAGATCGCGCACCACATCCCCTACGTGCTCGCCGAGGCGGGCGACCCCTCAGGGGCGCAGGAGCTGATCCGCGACATCCAGGACCGCCTCTTCGTGGGTTCCGACATCGGCCAGGGCTACGCGGGCGATGAGGACAACGGCGAGTTCTCGGCCTGGTACGTCTTCTCGGCCCTCGGCTTCTACCCGCTCGAGGTGGGATCGGGGAACTACACGATCGGTACGCCGCTGTTCGACAGCGCGACGCTCTCGATCGGCGGCACCGACCTGGTCATCAACGCACCGGGAGCGTCGGCGGGCAAGGACTACGTCGCGGGTGTCAGCATCAACGGCACGGCCGTCGAAGAGACCACGTTCGACGGCGATCTGGTGCGCGAGGGAGGAACGCTCGACTTCACGATGAGCGCTGAGCCCTCGGCCTGGGGCAGCAAGGACCTGGGTGAGGAGCTCGAGGTGCCCACCACCCTGGTGGATGCCACGAAGGTCGGCCGCGGCACGCTCACGGCCACCGACGGGACTCCCGTCGGCTCGCTGATCGACGACAACATGAACTCGAAGGTCACCTTCGCAGGCGATTCGACCGAACTGGTGTGGACCTCGCAGTCCGGACCGGTCTCGATCGGTCAGTACACGCTGACGAGCGCCGCGAAGGCGGATGCTCCGTCGAGCTGGACGCTGCAGGGATCGGTCGACGGCAAGACGTGGACCGAGATCGACAGCCGCGAGGGCGAGACATTCATGTGGGACACCCAGACCCGGCCGTTCACGGCTCAGAACGCGGATGGCTTCACGAGCGTGAAGCTCACGCTGACGTCGAAGAGCGAGACGCTGTCGCTGTCGGAGGTCGAGCTGTTCGCCTCGTCATCCGCCGCCGACGGACTCCAGATCTCGGCCGGCGCCCCGCAGCGGGTGAAGGTCGACACCGAGTTCACCGGTTCGCTCGCGACGATCGTCGGCACCGAGACGGAGGCCTCCGGCTACACCGTCACGGTCGACTACGGTGACGGCGCCGAGATGACCGATGTGAAGCTGGTGCGCGATGATCTGGGTGGCTGGAAGGTGAGCGCACCGCACACCTTCACCGCTCCTGGCACGTACTCGGCTGCCGTCACGGTGCGCGACTCGAGCGGCGCAGTGGCCCAGACCACGGCGACCGTCACGGTCTACCGCGACGAGACGCTGGTCGGCGCGTTCAACAACGTCTGCATCGGCGACCTGGGAGTCACCGCGGCCAACTGCGATTCGCAGGGTCACGGCTACTACCGCGACAAGCTCGTCGCCGACGGGTTCGTGCAGGGCGAGACGCTGACCATCCCCGGCACCGAGTTGACGTACGACCTCCCGGCGATCCCGGCAGGTGCACCCGACAACATCACCGGCGAGGGCCAGACCGTGCGCCTGTCGCTCGGCTCCGGCGCCACGCAGCTCTCGTTTATCGGAACGGCGACCGAGAGCAACCGCGACTCGGAGGCCGTGCTGCACTTCACCGACGGCAGCACGCAGACGGTGACGATCAGCCTCGGCGACTGGGTCGGAGCATCCGGCAACCCCTACAAGCAGAACACCGTGTTGACGATCTCGGAGGGTCGTCTCTCCGGGACGGGTGCGGAATCGGGAGGCGCCAAGAACACGGCGATCTTCGCGACCGCGCCGATCACGCTCGATGTCGATGACAAGGGTGCCCCGAAGGTCGTCGAGTCGCTGACGATGCCGAAGGAGCCGGGTTCGTTGAACGACGGACGCGTGCACATCTTCGCCATCGGTTCCGACGGCGACCGCTCGGCCGCTGCACCGCTGAACGTCGAGGCCGGCACGGTGTCGGGTCAGATCGCCGGTGAGGCATTCGACGCGACGCTCGCCACGGTCACCGGCGGTGCCGGAGACAGCACCGCGATCGTCAACTGGGGTGACGGTTCTCCCGTCGCCGCGGTCGATGTCGAGGACGGCGCCGTCGCCGCCGGTCACACCTACGCCACGGCGGGCACCTTCACGGTGACCGTCACGGCGGACGACGGTGTGCAGTCGGCGGATGCGACGCTGGAGATCGCGGTCGAGGAGCCGGAGCCCGAGTACGCTCCGGAGATCGCGGCACCCGAAGAAGCCCACCCCGGCGACTCGGTCGAGATCACCGGCACCGGCTTCGCCCCCGGCGAGAACGTGTCGATCCGCATCGACGACGAGGAGGCGGTGGTCGTGAAGGCTGATGACGACGGCGCGATCCGCGGCGACATCATCGTGCCGGAGGATGCGGTGGATGGCGATCACCCCGTGGTGGCGCTGGGCGACGTCTCGAACGTCGAAGCCCGGACGTCACTCCGGGTCACCGCCGAGACCTCGGCGCCGCAGAGCACCTCGGTCACCCTGACCGCGGGCACAGACGACGCCGTCGCCGGCGAGTCGGTCGAGCTCACCGCGACGGTCACCCCGGCCGGCGCGGCGGGCAAGGTCGACTTCATCGAGGGTGACACCGTGGTCGGCTCGGCCACCGTCACCGCAGGCACTGCGACGGCCGATGTGCTGATCGCGACCTCGGGTACGCACACCTTCGTGGCGCGGTTCGTGCCGTCGGACCCGGAGGCCTACCGCGGCTCCGAGTCTGCGCCGCTCACGCTCGAGGTCCGAGGCACCCCGGTGCTGGAGGCCGAGCTCGTGATCGGTCAGAAGAGCGTGATGCAGGGCGGCAGCGTCGAGGTGATCGGCCGCGGCTTCGCCTCGGGTGAGAAGGTCACCCTCACACTGCACTCCGACCCGATCCGCCTCGGTGAGGTCACGGCAGACGGCACCGGAGCGTTCCGCGTGCAGCTGACGGTGCCGGCATCCGCTCCGGTGGGCGCCCACACGCTCATCGCGGAAGGCGTCGACTCCGGTCTGAGTGCCGAGGGCGCCCTGCGGGTGACCGCTGCGGCCGGTGGCGGCGACGGACTGGCAGGAACGGGTGGAGCGATCCCTCTGACGCTCATCAGCCTGTTGCTGGTGCTGCTCGCCGCCGGTGGCGTGCTCGTCGTCCGCCGGCGTCGCGTGGAGTCCTGACCCCCAGGGGCTCCGCATACCGAAGCCGCCCATCCCGTTCCCCGGGGTGGGCGGCTTCGTCGTCGTCCCTGCGGCGCTGAGGGGTCAAGACACGCTGCGCCTTCGCATCCGCACACGGCGTGTCTTGACCCCTCACCGGCGGGATGCGGCGGTCAGACCGAGGTGAGTCCGTGCGGCGCGACGTTCAGGCGCTCGCACCCCTCGGCTGTCACCACCACGATGTCTTCGATACGCGCGCCCCACTCGCCGGCGAAGTAGATGCCGGGCTCGATGCTGAACGCCATGCCTTCGCGCAACACGAGGTCGTTGCCGGGTGCGATGTACGGCTCTTCGTGTACCGAGACGCCGATGCCATGGCCGGTGCGGTGCAGGAACGCCTCTCCGAGTCCCGCGGCGGTGAGCACGTCGCGGGCGGCAGCATCGACCTCTTCAGCGGTGGCCCCTGGACGAGCAGCATCGACAGCGGCCTGCTGTGCGCGCACGAGCACGGAGATGCGCTCGGCGGCGGCGGGGTCGGGCTGTCCGACGACATAGGTGCGGGTGCTGTCGGAGTTGTAGCCGCTGGGCACGGCACCGCCGATGTCGACCACCACGATGTCGCCCTCCTGGATCACGCGATCCGAGACCTCGTGATGCGGATCCGCACCGTTCGGCCCCGAGCCCACGATCACGAACTCGACCGTGCGATGTCCCTCCGCCACGATCGCCTCGGCGATGTCCGCCGCGACCTCGCGTTCGGTGCGACCGGCACGCAGCCACTCCGGCACGCGGCGGTGCACGGCGTCGATGGCGTCACCGGCACGGCGCAGTTCCGTGATCTCGGCGTCGTCCTTGACCATGCGGCTTTCGCGCAGCACCGGGGTCGCGAGTTCGAGGGTCACCCCCAGCCGCTCTCCGATCGGAATCACGTGCAGCGCCGGCAGGGCATCCGAGACGCCGACGCGGGTCACGGTGCCCAGCGCCTCGGCGACGAGGTCGTACGGGTTCTCGCCGTCGACCCAGTCCGCCAGGCGCAGGCCGAGCGCACCGACCGCTGTCGAGCGCACCTTCGCCAACTCCATCCGCGGCACCACGACGGTGGGGGCGATATCGGGGCCGAGGACGAGGGCGGTCAGACGCTCGATCGTGTCGCCTTCGACGCCCACCAGATACTGCAGATCCGGACCCGGGCCGACGATGATCGCGTCGAGTCCGGCGTCGGCCGCGAGGGCGGCGGCACGGTCGAGGCGGCTGGCGTAAACAGACGAGGAGAAGGGCAGAGTGCTCACGGCGTCCACGCTACTGCGCGCGATCGCCGGTGTCTCCGCCCTTCTCGCGCAGACCGCTGTCGTCAGCTGATGGCGAGACGAATGCGCTCAGCGAGCAGCTTTCTGTTCGCAGATGTCAACTCGAGCAGGGCGTACGCGGTCGGCCACATGGTGCCGTCGTCGAGGTTCGAGATGGGCTCGAAGCCGAAGGTGCCGTAGCGCACCTTGAACTTGCTGGCCGGCTGGAAGAAGCAGAGAACCTTGCCGTCCTTGCCCCATCCCGGCATCCCGTAATAGGTGCGCGGCATGAGGTCGGGGGCGACCTCGGTCACCAGCTCGTGCAGCGCGGTGGCGAGCTTCTTGTCGCCCTCGTCGGGCAGCTTCTCGATGGCGGCCCTGAGGTCGGCTTCGCCCTCGGCTCGCTGCTCCTCGGGAGTCTTCTTCGCGCGGGACCGCCGAGCCTTGGCCTCCTTGGCAGCTGCCTGCATGGCCTCGCGCTCTTCGGCACTGAAGTTCTTCTCGTTGTCGGCCACGGCCGTTCCTTTCGCGATGCGATCAGTGATGACTTCAGAGTAGGGATGCCGTCGCTCACTGTGCTTCTCGATTCGTGATCGATCGAGAACGGCATCGCTGCCAGACTGGCGCCATGACGACTGTCTTCACCGGCCGCATCCGTCCGCTCTCCCCCACGATCGAGGCGGAGGCGGAGGCGATGGCTGTGGAGGACGGGCGGATCGTGCAGGTCGGGACTGCCGCCGAGCTGGCCGAGCGGTTCCCGGACGCCGACACCATCGCCCTTGACGGATGGGTCATGCCGGGCTTGATCGAACCGCACGGGCATCCCTCGTTCTCGGCGATCGTTTTGTCAGACCTGGTCGTCGACATCCGCCCGGTGATCGTCCCGGATGCCGATGGTGCGCTCGAGACGATCCGGCGGGCCGTGGCGGATGCCGAGGGTGCCGTGTTCGTGAACGGATGGGATGCGCTGCTGCAGCGCGGGCTCCCCGACCCGGACATGCGCTACCTCGACGAGCTCGCCGGATCGGTGCCGCTGGTCGTGATCCACAACTCGGGTCACTCGGCGTACTTCAACGCGGCCGCCGCGAAGACCGCGGGCATCGACGAATCCACGACGGACCCGGTCGGCGCCTCGTTCGGTCGTGCCGACGACGGCGCGCTCACCGGCGTCGCGCTCGAGGCCGCCGCGGTGGAGATGGTCCTCGCTCCCCTGCTCGCCACCGCGCAGCGGCACATGCCGGCGTTGCTCGCCGGTCACCTGCGCGATCTCGCCGCGCGCGGGGTCACCACGGTCTCGGACCTGTCGTGGAACTCCGAGCTCAACCCCCTGATTGCGGCGCTGCGGTCGAGGGGCCAGCTGCCGGTGCGACTGCGCTGGTACGAGATGTCGCGTCCCGGCGGAGTCGCAGCCCCGCGCGGCGACGCCGATCCGGTGTTCCGGCAGACCGGGGTGAAGACCTGGTCGGACGGCTCTCCGTGGATCGGCAACATCGCCACGTCGTTCCCCTACCTCGACACGCAGGCCACGCGGGATCTGGGACTCGAGCCGCACCACATCGGTCACGCGAACTACACGCCCGATGAACTCCGGGCGATCGCCGAGCCCTATGCGGCCGGTGGATGGCAGCTCGCCTGCCACGCGCACGGCGACCGCGCGGTAGACGCGACCCTCGACGTGTACGAGCAGATCATCTCTCGCCACGACCTGCACGACCATCGATTCCGGCTGGAGCACTGCGGGGCCATGACGCCGGCACAGTTCGCACGCGCAGCCGAGCTCGGCGTCACGGTCAGCCTCTTCGTCGACCACATCACCTATTGGGGCGAAGTGCTGGTCGACGACCTGTTCGGCCCGGAGCACGGCGGCGCCTGGGCGGATGCCGGAGCGGCATTCGCTGCGGGGCACCGTGCGACCTTCCACAACGACGGCTGGGTGACCCCGAACGAGCCGTTCCGCAACATGGCCGTCGCCGAGACCCGCACCACCCGCAACGGCTTTCGGATGCCGGGGGGCACGCCGGTCTCGCGCGAGCAGGCGCTCCTCGCGCACACGGCGAACGCGGCATGGCAGCTGTTCAGTGAGCATGAGGTCGGATCGCTGGCCGCGGGTTTGTTCGCCGACTTCCTGGTGGTCGACCGTGATCCCGTCACAGTTCCGGCAGAAGAACTCGCGCAGACCGTCGTGCTGTCGACCTATCTCGCCGGCGAGCGGGTGGTCTGACTCACGGACGGCGAGGGTCCGCGTGCGGGGCTAGGGTGAAAGTCATGGACCTGCGTGTCGCGGCGTACGCGGTCGTCACAGACGACGACGGCCGGCTGCTGCTCGCGCGCTGGACCGAAGGTCGCCGTGTGGCGTGGACCATGCCCGGCGGTGGGCTCGAGCCGGGCGAACCACCGGAAGACGCCGTGCGCCGTGAACTCCGCGAGGAGACGGGCTACAGCGTCAAGGTCGGAGAACTGCTGGGTGTCCACTCCCGCGTGATCCCGGCGACACAGCGGGTACAGAAGGCGGCGGAGCCCTTGCACACCCTGCGCATCGTCTACCGTGCGCAGGTCACGGGCGGCAAGCTGCGGTTCGAGACCGACGGCTCGACCGACATGGCGGAGTGGTTCTCCCGCCGCGCGGTCGCCGATCTGCAGAGGGTCAAGCTGGTCGACATCGCGATGCGGATGGCCGGCATCTACTGACCGGTCAGTCCCGACGTTCCTCCGGAACGGAGATGTCGGCCACTGTCGCGCCGTAGGCGGCGATCAGATCATCCGCGTCGACGAACAGGCTGTAGCCGTGGGCCCCCGCGCCCATGGCTATGCGCTGCCCGACGATCGACTCGTCGGCGTAGATCGGCCAGTCCGTCGTGCTGCCGATGGGGACGATGGTTCCGCGCTCGTATCCGGTGGCCGCCAGGGCGAGCTCCGGTTCGGGCAGCCGCAGCTTGTTGACGCCCACGAGGGCGCGCAGCTTCGGCCACGAGATCGAGCGTCCACCGGGCACCAGGGCGAACAGGTAGGTGTCGTCGGCGCGCTTGACCACGAGGGTCTTCACGATTCCGGATGCCGGAATGCCGAGCAGCTCAGCCGCCTCGAACAGGCTGTTCGCCTGCGGCCGCTCCCTGATGTCGATCGCCAGTCCTCGTGCCGCGGCGGCATCGCGGACCCGGGCATGCTGATCGCCTCCGTCACCCGAAGGTGCGGAGGCGGGATCAGTGGAAGTCACGCGTCGGGAGCAGACAGCGGGTCATCGGCGACCCAGAGCTCGTCGTCGGCACGAAGCGCCTGCCATGCCGCGTACAGCACGCCGACGGCGGCTGCGGCACCCAGGATGATCGCGATGACCGAGCCGAGACCAGGGCCGCTCTTCTGGGGCTTGGTGGCCTTGCGGACCTGCTTCTCGATGCCCAGACGCTTCGCGTTCGCGACATCCCATGCGGTCAGTGCACTGCCGACGACTCCGCCGACGATCGGGACGACCCTGTCGTCGACGACGTGCTTGCCGAAACTGACACCACGGTCCACTACCGGGGCGACCCGGCGGTTGTAGGTGTCCTGGACCACGGGCAGCACCTGCTCGCGACCGAGGCTGCCGAGCTGACGGCTGGCCTCGCGGGCGACATCGGCGGCGTGGCCGACCAGAACCTGCTGCGACTCCCAGAGCTGGGTCGCGTCGTTCTGCAGTCGGCGCAGTTCCTTCTTCCGCTTGCGGCTGAGGCTCACGATGTTCTCCTGTCGATTGGAGGTGCGGGTTCCCCATCTTGCCAGAAGAGGCTGGACGCGAGGCGGGAAAACACCTACCCCTTGCCAACTCGGAGGCCACGATGTACCTTCTCTGCCTCTCTTCGGGCGCGGGAACAAAGCCAACTCATGGGAAGCTCTGCGAGAATGAAGCCATGCCTCACGCCTCTCACGTCGCAACCCTGCACACCAACCACGGTGACATCGTCATCAACCTCTTCGGTGACCACGCCCCGAAGACGGTCAAGAACTTCGTCGGCCTCGCCGACGGTACCCAGGAGTGGACGCACCCCGCCACCGGCAAGCCGGGCGAGGGTCCCCTCTACAAGGACGTCGTCTTCCACCGCATCATCCCGAACTTCATGATCCAGGGCGGAGACCCGCTCGGACAGGGCGTCGGCGGCCCCGGCTACAACTTCGACGACGAGATCAATAACGAGCTGAACTTCAACGCTCCCTACATCCTCGCGATGGCCAACGCCGGCCTGCGTCGCAACGCCATCACGGGCAAGCCCGAGGGCACGAACGGCTCGCAGTTCTTCATCACCACCGACCCGACGCCGTGGCTGCAGGGCAAGCACACGATCTTCGGCGAGGTCGCCGATGACGCCTCCAAGGCTGTCGTCGACGCGATCGGCGCCGTCGCCACCGGTGCGGGCGACCGCCCCATCGAGCCGGTCGTGCTGCAGTCGATCGACATCGTCGCGGCCTGACGACAGCTGCGGCCGATCCGGATGTCGACGCCTGAGTTCACGAGCAATCGCGACAACTTCTGCTACCGGCATCCGGATCGGCAGAGCTTCGTGCTCTGCCAGCGCTGCCTGCGCACCATCTGCCCGGAGTGCCAGACCCCGGCACCCGTCGGGGTGATCTGCCCCGAGTGCATGCAGGAGCAGCGCAAGAATCGCACCCCCGCGCAGAAGCGCGCCGAGCGTCGCTGGGGAGGTCGCGGATCCGTCACCGCTGTACGCAGCGGCAAGCCGATCGTCACCTATGCGCTGCTCGCGATCACTTCTTTCATCGGACTGCTGCAGCTGATCCCGGGGCTCGGCCCTCAGATCACCGATGCGCTGCTCTTCGCAGCGCCCTATCTCTACCCGAGCATCTCGCCCTACCCCTTCGAGCCGTGGCGCCTGCTCACTGCCGTCTTCGTGCACGGCGGGTTCGTGCACCTGGCCCTGAACATGCTCGCGCTGTGGATGCTTGGGCAGAGCCTCGAGCCGATGCTCGGCCGCGCCCGCTACCTCTCGCTGTATCTGATCAGCGGCCTGGGCGGATCCGTGATGGTCGCGGTCCTCGCCCCCACCACCGCAACGGTGGGTGCGTCCGGTGCCGTCTTCGGCCTGATGGCCGCGCTGTTGATCATCGGTCGGCACATCGGGGCGAACGTCACCGGGATCCTCGTGATCCTCGGCATCAACTTCGCCTTCGGGTTCTTCGTCGGCGGCATCGCCTGGCAGGCGCACCTGGGTGGCGCCATCGTCGGCGCCCTGATCGCCTTCATCTACACCCGCACGAAGCGGCGTGAACAGCGCATCTGGCAGATCGTCCTGCTCGCAGTGACCGTCGTCGCGCTGCTCGTCGTCGTGTTCGTCGTTCCCCCGCTGATTCTCTTGTCCTGATCCCGAGTTGTTAACAGGGTTGTTAACCCCTGTGAATAACACCGGTGTAATTCTCCCCAGGCTGTGGAGAGATCTGTGGATAACTTGTTGAGGGCTTGTGGGGTCCTGGGGAGTGGGGAAAGCGAAGGGCCCCTCGCTCTGCGAGAGGCCCTTCGGGAAGTGTGTGGTGCGGGTCAGCGCCAGCGGGTGGTCATCAGGAAGCCGATCAGGGCGATGCCAAGGCCGATCGCCAGGTTCCAGTTGTCGAGCCCCGGAATCGGGAACTGCATCCCAGAGATGTAGAACACGAGGATCCACACCAGACCCAGCAGCATGAAGCCGATCATCACCGGCTTGAACCAGACGGCGTTCGGAGCTGCCTCGCCCTCGGCGCGCTCGACGACGGGTTCTTCACTCTTGCGCTCTCGTGCCATTCCGTCATTGTACCCAAGAGTGCTGTCTCGAATCGATGCGGGTTCTCGGCCTCTTCGGCATCCATTCAGCACCGGGCGATAGCATCGCATCCATGACTGCATCCGTCGCGCCTGGGGGACGACGTTCGCATCGCTCCCGGCCACGATCCAGGGCGACCTTCGCGAGCGTCCTCGGGGAGCTCCTGCTCACCGCCGGTGTTCTCGTGCTGCTGTTCGTCGCCTGGCAGATGTGGATCGGCGACATCATCATCAGCGCCCAGAAGAACGAAGAGGGCGCCGCGGTCTCCGCCCAGCTCGCCCAGGCAGAGGCGCCTGAGCTTCCTCCTCTGGTCGCGGCCGACGACGGCACGACGACCTACGAGCCGGTCATCCCCGCCGCCCCTGCCGACACCGAATGGCTCGGACAGATGCACGTGCCGCGGTTCGGCGCCGACTACAACTTCGGCATCTACGGTGGCACCAGCCGCGCCCGCACGCTCGACGACCTCGGTATCGGCGTCTACACGAACTCGAAGATGCCCGGCGAGGTCGGCAACTTCGCGATGGCCGGACACCGCACCACGTGGGGCAAGCCCTTCAACCAGCTCGACAAGCTGCAGTTGAACGACGCGATCGTGGTCGAGACTCCCGACGGCTGGTTCACCTATCGCTTCCGCACGCTGGAGTACGTCAAGCCGACGCAGACGGATGTGCTCGCCGACGTGCCGCAGATGCCCGAGGTGCAGACAGGTGAGCGGTACATCACCCTCACCGCGTGCTCGCCGCTGTACTCGCTCGCCGAGCGCATCGTCGCCTATGGGGTGTTCGAGAGCTTCCAGCCCCGGGCCGAGGGGCCGCCGAAGGCGTTGACCGATCCGCCGCCGCCCCCGGCCGCACCGTCGGTGTAGGTTGTGGAAAGCGACGAGGGAGAAGACTGATGTACGCCGGAATCTGGCGCCTGCTGCCCGGCCCCTGGTGGGTGCGACTGCTGATCGTGCTGGTCGTGGTGTCCGCTGTCATCTACGCCCTGTTCTACTACGTGTTCCCCTGGGTGAGCCCGATCATCTCCCCTGGTGAGATCGACCTCGAATGACCCGCGTGCTCGTGGTCGACAACCACGACAGCTTCGTCCACACTCTCGTCGGCTACCTGCAGGAGCTTGGAGCCGAGACCACGCTGATCGAGTCGGATGCCATCGATGTCGACGGACTCGTGCAGTTGCTGCCCGAGGTCGACGCCCTGATGCTCTCGCCGGGCCCGGGTTCCCCGGCTGATGCCGGTGTCTCGCTCGAGGCCGTTCGGGTCGCGGCGCGCATGCACATGCCGCTGCTCGGGGTGTGCCTGGGGCACCAGGTGATCGGCGCGGCATTCGGCTCCCCGGTGACCGAGGCCCCGGAACTCATGCACGGGATGGTGTCGCCGATGCACCACGACGGTTCCCTGCTGTTCGCCGGACTGCCGTCTCCCCTCGATGTCGGGCGCTACCACTCGCTCGCCATCGCCGCCGCGGATCTGCCGCCGGAGCTGAGAGTGACGGCACGCACGGACAGCGGAACGGTCATGGGGATATCCCACACCGACCTGCCCATCCACGGCGTGCAGTTCCACCCGGAGAGCGTCCTCACCGACGGAGGGTACCGGCTGCTGGCCAACTGGCTCGAATCGATCGGCGACCCGTCCGCCGTCGAGCGGGCGGAAGCACTGCACCCGCTGTCGCGCTGAGCCCTACTCCCCCGTGCAGTAGCGCAGTTCGACCGGCGATCCGATCGGAACGTCGCCCGGTGCCACCGACATCGACACGACGGTGGGTGGGGTCGTCGCCGGGCAGTCAGCCGACTCGACGGGAGTGGCGGTGAGCCCGAGAGACTCCAGGTTCGTGGTCGCCGCGGCGAGCGTCCAACCGGCGAGGTCGGTCAGAGTGACCTTGCCGCTGGCCACGACCAGGTTGACCACGGTGCCGGGTGCGACTTCGGCGGCTTCCTTCTCGCTCGCGGAGATCACGGTGTCCGCCGCGATCGATTTGTCGTTGCGTTGGATGACCGTGCCGAGTTCTAGTCCGGCGGCGGTCAGCGCCTTCTTGGCATCGGTGAGAGACATCCCCTCGAGCTGGGGCACTGTCGAGGTCTCGACCCCTGACGACACGTAGAGCGTGACGGTGTCGCCCTCGCTGACGGTCTCCCCGGCCTCGGGATCGGTGCGGATCACGTTGCCTTCGGTGATGTCGGTACTCGTTTCGACCACCAGTTTCGTCGTGAGGTCCAGATCCGACAGGTCGGACTGAGCCCGCTCGGAGGAGACATTCACGAGATCAGGGACGACGCGCGACGTGGCGGGAACCTCGGGAGGACGCATGCTGATGGTCCAGACCCAGAACAGCACCGAGGCGAGGAGCACGGCGAGAAGAGCGACGCCGGCCCAGATCCAGGCGACGGGCGGGCCCGACTGCGTACGCGCCATCGTCGTATCCGTGCTGAGCTGGCGCAGGGAGCGTGCGGTCTCCTGCGCCTGGCGGGGACTCGGACCGTACAGTTCGCTGGTGAGTGCGCCCAGCTCCTTGCGGCTCGGCGCGTGGCCGCTGACCGCGCTGTCGAGAGCGGCGCGGAAGTGCGCCGCATCCGGGTAGCGCTGGTACGGATCTTTCGCGAGAGCGCGCAGCACCACCGGGTCGAGGGCGCCGGGGGCGTCTTCGTTGACCTCGGTCGGAGGGATCGGCGTCTCACTCACGTGCTGGTAGGCGACGGCGACCGGCGACTCACCACGGAAGGGCTGGCGTCCGGTGAGCAGCTCGTAGAGCACCACTCCGGTGGAGTACAGGTCGGCGCGCGCATCGACCGGCTCGCCCTTCGCCTGCTCCGGCGAGAAATAGGCGGCGGTACCGATGATCTGCGTGGTCTCGGCCACGGTGGAGGACGAGTCGGACACCGCGCGGGCGATGCCGAAGTCCATGACCTTGACCTGGCCCTTCTCGGTGACCATGACGTTGCCCGGCTTGATGTCGCGGTGCACGACGCCGGCGCGGTGCGAGTAGTCGAGCGCCTCGAGGATGCCGTCTGTGTAGCGGACAGCATCCTCCACCGGCACGGGTCCGGACGCGATGATGTCCTTCAGCAGCGTGCCGCTGATCAGCTCCATCACGATGTAGGGAGGGTCGTCCGAGGAACTGTCGGTGTTCGAGGGGTCGCCGGCGTCGTAGACACGCACGATCGACGGGTGCGACATCCGCGACGCGGCCTGGGCCTCGAGGCGGAACCGCGTGCGGAACGCTGTGTCTTTGGCGAGTTCGGGGTCGAGGATCTTGATCGCGACCTCGCGGCCGAGCGTCAGATCCTGGCCGCGGTAGACCTTGGCCATGCCCCCGCGCCCGATGAGCTCGCCGACGCGGTACCTACCCGCGAGAACGCGTGGCTCTGTGGACACGTACTACCCCCTGGCAAAACTGATACTGAGCTGGAATAAGGCTACCCTTGGCCGTCGTCGCCGCCGTCACCCTCGCCGGGGTCCACTGCGGGAGCGGTGATCGTGACCGACAGCGGCGGCGATGCGTCCGACGTGCGCTGGTCGCCGCCGGAGCAGAGACCCTGGTAGCTGGCGATCAGCTGCTTGCCCACGGCATCGCCGACGACGACCTGCGCATTGCGCTGGCTGGCCGGGAAGTTCGGACCGCCGGCGGCGAAGGTGCCGTTGGTGAGCGAGACCACGTAGCCCGAGAGCGAGGTTCCGCTCGGGCAGGTGAATCCGGTACCCCAGGAGATCGTCACGGTGCTGCCGGCAACAGGGGCACCGGTGATCGTGGGGGCGTCGCTCGGCACAGGGAGAGCTGTGCGAGCGGCATACACGGTCAGCGAGATCGCGCGGGTGACATCGACGTTGCCCGAGGGCTCGACGTTGTAGACGCGACCGACCTCGGCGTCAGTGGGTGCCGGGTCGCCGTTCACGCAGGTGATCTCGCTGTTGAAGCCGTTGTCCTTGAGCGTCGCCGTCGCCGTCGCGCAGTCCATGCCGTTGAGGTTGAGTGCGCTCACGTCGACACGGGTCGGCTCCGGGTCCGGTGTGTCGGACGGAGTCGCCGGAGGCGTGCTCTGCGAGGTCGTCGGCGTATCGGAGGGCTTGTCGTCGCCATCGCCCTGGTTCATCAGAGCGAAGACGGTGCCGCCGAGAACGATGACGAGCAGCGTGATCAGGGCGACGAGCGGCCAAGTCCACGGGCTGCGCTTCTTCTTCTCGGTCTCCTCCTCGGTGCCGTCGCCCGTGGGCAGCTGCGCCGTCGTCGGAAGGATGCGGGTGGCGCCCTCGTCACCGGTGGCGGTGAGGAGGCGCGTCGCGTCGTCGTTCGCCGCGATACCGCCGGTGGCGATCGCAGGCACGGCGATGGCCGCCGAGTTGAGGTCACCACGACGCAGAGCCTGCGCGGCACGTGCGACGGTCGCCGAAGACGAAGGACGGTCGCTCGGCTTCTTGGCGATCATCGCCATCACGAGGTTCTGCACCGGGATCGGCACGGTCGGCGGAAGCGGCGGCGGCTGCTCGTTGATCTGCGCCATCGCGATCGCGACCTGCGATTCGCCGGTGAACGGACGCTTGCCCGCCAGGCATTCGTAGGCAACGATGCCGAGCGAATACGTGTCTGTCGCGGGGGAGGCCGGGTGACCCGACGCCTGCTCCGGCGACAGGTACTGCACGGTTCCCATGACCTGACCGGTGGCCGTCAGCGGCACCTGGTCGGCGATACGGGCGATGCCGAAATCGGTGATCTTGACGCGGCCGTCCGGCGTGATCAGCAGGTTTCCCGGCTTGATGTCGCGGTGCACGAGGCCGGCGGCATGCGCCGCCTGCAGTGCGGATGCCGTCTGGGCGACGATGTCGAGCGTCTTGTCGGCGCTCAGCGCACCGTCGCGCTCGAGCACGGTCGACAGAGCTTCGCCTGGCACGAGCTCCATGACGAGGTACGCGCTGCCGTTCTCCTCGCCGTAGTCGAAGACACTCGCGATGCCCTCATGGTTCACGAGTGCGGCGTGACGTGCTTCCGCACGGAAACGCTCGAGGAACCCGGGGTCCCCCATGTACTCGTCCTTGAGGATCTTGATCGCGACGGTACGTCCGATGACGTGATCCGTCGCTTCCCACACCTCGCCCATGCCGCCGATCGCGATTCGCGACAGCAACTCGTAGCGACCACCGAACGACACACCCTGCGTCGGCCTCATCTGCCCAGCACCGCCTCTATGACCTTCTTCGCAATCGGAGCCGCGATGGTGTCGCCGGATCCTGATTGTCCCTGACCGCCGCCGTCTTCGACGACGACTGCTACTGCGACCGCCGGGTCGTCCGCCGGGGCGAACCCCGTGAACCACAACGTATGCGGCTTGTTTCCGTTCTCGGCTGTACCGGTTTTACCCGCCACGTTGACCCCGTCTATTCTTGCACCCTGCGCTGCGCCCGTTGCGACGCTCGCGACCATGGCGGCAGTGACCTCGTCGGCCGTATCCGCGTCCATCGCGCGGCCGAATTCGCTGTTGTCGAACGCGCGGATGACCGAGAGGTCGTCTCCGATCACCGCGTCGACCATGTGCGGGTTCATGACGACCCCGTCGTTGGCGAGCCCCGCGGCCACCATCGCGATCTGCAGGGGGGTCGCGGTGACCTGCCCCTGTCCGAAACCGGTCAGCGCGGTCTGCGCGTCATCGAGCGCACGCGGGTAGCTGGACGGCGTCGAGGTGAGCGGCGTGTCGAAGCTCTGGTTGAAGCCGAACTTCTCGGCCATCTCGCGGATCGCGTCGTCGCCGAGTTCCACGGCCAGCTCCGCCATCGGGATGTTGCAGCTCAGGCGGATAGCCTCGGCGATCGTCACCGTGTCGCCGGGCCCGCAGGCGCTGCCCCAGGCGTTGGAAACCTTGTTGGACGAACCGGGGAGCGTGTAGCTGGCCGGGTTCGGCAGCGTGGACTCGGGGGTCCAGTCACCGCTCGCGAACGCGGCAGCGGCGACCACGATCTTGAACGTGGACCCAGGGGGGTTCAGGTCACCGGCGATGGCACGATTGGACAGCGGCTTCGATGGGTCTGCGGCGAGCTGCTCATAGGCCGAGTTCGCGGCATCCGCATCGTGGGTCGCGAGCAGGTTCGTATCGAAGCCGGGCGTGGAGACCATGGCCAGGATGCGTCCGGTCTTCGGTTCGATCGCGACGACAGCACCCGAGAGGCCGTCGAGTGCCTCGTAGGCCGCACGCTGCGCCGCCGTGTCGAGAGACAGCTCGACACTGAAGCCACGCTGCGGCTGGCCCGAGATGATGCGCTCGATCTCCGCGAAGAACGCGTTGGAGCCGGTGCCCGACAGGTCGGTGTTCATGGCCTGCTCGATGCCGGTGCTCGAGCCGAGCGCCGCGTTGAAGTAGCCGGTCACCGGCTCCCACATCGCGGCATCCGCATACACGCGCTGGAACTGATACTGGTCGTCGCTCGGCACCGAGGTCGCGATGGCGGTGCCGTCTACGATGATCGACCCGCGCTGGATCTCGTAGCTGTCCAGTCGTGTGCGCTTGTTGTTCGGGTTCTGGGCCAGTGCGTCGGCCTCGACGACCTGGATCCAGCTGGTCGCGGCGAACAGTGCGATGAACATGAACAGCATCACGATGCTGAGCCGGCGGAGTTCACGGGTCATCCGATCACCACCCGGGGCTGGCGGCGGACGCCGTCGGAGATGCGCAGCAGCAGCGCCACGATGAGCCAGTTCGCCACGAGTGAGGAGCCTCCGGCGGCGAGGAACGGCGTGGTCAGGCCGGTCAGCGGGATGACCCGCGTGACACCACCGACCATGATGAACACCTGCAGCGCGATCGTGAACGACAGTCCCGTCGCCAGCAGCTTGCCGAAGTCATCCTGGCCGGCGAGCCCGATGCGCACGCCGCGGCTCACGAACACCATGTAGAGGCACAGGATCGCGAAAAGCCCGATCAGGCCGAGTTCTTCGCCGAGGCTGGTGATGATGTAGTCGCTGTGGGCGAGGGGAGTGACCTCTGGACGTCCCTGACCCCACCCGGTGCCGATCAGGCCGCCGCGCGCCAGGCCGAACAGGCCCTGCATCGGTTGGTAGCCCGCGCCATCAGGGTCGACCTGGTTCGGATCGAACAGGAACAGCCAGTTGATGAAGCGCCCACGCACATAACTGAGGATCTGCGTGGCCACGGCGACGCCGGCGACGACGAGGGTGAGGCCGATCACGACCCAGCTGGTCTTGCCCGTCGCGACGTAGAGCATCGCGACGAACATCCCGAAGATGAGAGTTCCGGTGCCGAGGTCGCGCTGCAGCACGATGATGCCGAGCGAGATGACCCACACCACGAGTACCGGGCCGAGTTCGCGCATGCGCGGCCAGGTCATGCCGAGGAAGCGGGTGCCGACCGAGGTCAGGCTCTCGCGCGTGCGCACCAGGTAGCCGGCGAAGAAGATGGCCAGGCAGATCTTCGCGAGCTCACCGGGCTGGAAGGCGAAGACGCCGCCGAGCGACACCCACACCGCGGCGTTCGCGTCGGGGATGCGCAGGCCCGGCACGAACGGAAGAAGCAGCAGCAGGATGCCGGCGAGGCCGAAGATGTACGTGTAGCGGAAGAGGATGCGGTAGTTGCGGAGCGCGATCACGACCGCGATGGCACCGGCGAGCGAGATCGCCGTCCAGGCGAGCTGCTTGGTGGAGTACGCATTCCACCCGGTGTTCTTGAATGCGATGTCGATGCGATAGATCATCGCGATGCCGAGGCCGGTGAGCAGCGTCGCGATCGGCAGCACGAACGGGTCGGCGTCGGAGGCCACGGCGCGCAGCACGAAATGCAGCGCGAACGCGAGCACCGCCAGACCGCCGCCGATGCCGAGCACCACGGGGTCGATCACGCCGAGGGCGCCGAGCTGCACCAGGGTCAGTGAGGCACCGGCGATGGCGCACGCGAACAGCAGCAGCCAGAACTCGCGGTTGCGCTGCGTCTGGGGCAGGCGGAGGCGCTTGAGGGCCGTGATGACACTGGTGTCGGCCGAGACATCGGTACTCATCCGTCACCCCCGGTGGGGGTCTCGGTCGGCATCGGCATGGGTGTCGGCATGGGTGTCGCCGTCGGAGTGGGCGTCGGAAGGGCGTTCGCGTCGGCACCGGCGCGCAGCCGATCGACGATGGCCATCGCATCCGACAGGGAGCGGGCCGAGATCGTGCGCTCCACGGAGGCGCGCTGGTACTCGGGCAGGTTCGCGAGCAGGATGTCGGTGTCTTCCACGGGTGTGGACAGGGTGATCGGGCCGATGTTCTGCTGCACGCCCTGGAAGATCACGACGCTGTCCTCGTCTGCGCCGATGAAGTAGCGCGTCTGCGTCCAGCTGTAGGCGGCGAAGGCTGCGAAGCCGAGCATCGCGATGACCACGAGCACCCCCGCGATCCAGCCGAGGCGGCGACGCTTCGCGCGGCGACGGTCCTCTTCGATGAGCTCCTCGAGATACTCCGCCGCGGGCTCGAAGTGGCTCGGCTCGTTCGCCGCCTGGCGCACCGGGTGCAGCCAGTTCGAGCGGGCGGGGCGGGCGGAGGGAACCAGCAGGCCGGAGGGGTTCGATGCCGCGCCGACGATCGTCGGGGTGCCGGAGGAGAGCGGATGCTGTCCTCCTACGTCGACCAGCACGATCGTGACGTTGTCGGGCGCTCCGCCGTCGAGCGCCTGCTTGAGCAGGTTGTCGGCCGTGCGGCCGGGGGCGAGGCCGAGGCGCATGGCCTTGAGCACGCGGGTCTCGTCGACCACGCCCGAAAGCCCGTCGGAGCACAGCAGCCAGCGGTCGCCGGGCTGGGTGTGCATCACGAACAGGTCGAGCTCCGGGTCGGAGTCCATGTCGCTGAGCACGCGCATCAGCACCGAGCGACGAGGGTGGTAGCGCGCCTCTTCTGGGGTGATGCGACCTGAGTCGACCAGGCGCTGCACGAACGTGTGGTCGGCCGTGATCTGGGTCAGCGCGTCATCGCGGTAGAGGTAGATGCGGGAGTCGCCGATGTGGCCGATGACGGCGTAGTCGTCGACCATGATGATCGCGCTGACGGTCGTGCCGAGTCCCGCGAGCTCTGGACGCTCCTTGGCGGCGCGGATGAGGTCTCCGGCGGCCGTGGTGACCGCGGCCTGCAGCGATGCCTGCGCGTCTTCGGTGGAGGCGTAGCCCTGGTCGAGCGGCTCGAGCCGCTGGATCGCGATGCTCGAGGCGACGTCACCGCCGGCGTGGCCGCCCATGCCGTCGGCGACGGCGAACAGGTTCGCCCCGGAGTATCCGGAGTCCTGGTTGTTGGAGCGGACCTTCCCGGTATGGGAGATCGCAGAGCTCGAGCCTTCGAAGACCATGCCGGGGTCAGGCTCGCAGCTCGAAGGTCGTGGCGCCCACCTTGATGGGCGTGCCGAGCGAGAGGTTGACGGGGGATCCCGAGACCCGCTGGCCGGCGACGAAGGTGCCGTTGGTGGAGTCGAGGTCCTGGATCGCCCAGCTGTCGCCACGCAGCATGAGGCGGGCGTGGTGGCTGGAGGTGTAGTCGTCGCGGATCACGAGCGCCGACTCGCTGGAGCGGCCGATCGTGAGGGAGTCGGCGCCGAGCGGAAGCTCCAGTCCCGCCTTGGGGCCCGATGTGATGACCAGGCGCTTCGCCGTCGCGACCGTCGCAGGGCCGGTCGACGGCTTCGCGGATGCCGGCCTCGAAGCCGCCACGGGAGCCGGGGTCGCGCTCGCCGCAGGAGCACCGCCCGCCGTCGCCTCGACGGGGAGCTTGCGCACCTTCACGCCGAACAGGTCGGCGCGCAGGGAGTAGATGACACCGAACACGAAGAACCACAGCACGACCAGGAAGCCGATGCGCAGCAGGAGCAGGACGAGTTCACTCATGACAGGGCTCCGAACGCCCGGGTGGAGTCATCCGTCGGACGTGAGGGCGTCGCGACCGGGACGATCTTGAAGACCAGGTCGGTGCGACCGATCGTGATCGTGGTGTCGGTGGGGAGGGCGGCTTCGCGCAGCTTCTGCCCGTTGACCTTGGTGCCGTTGGTGGAGCCGAGGTCGCGCATCATGGCGCGTTCTCCGTCCCACAGGATCTCGGCGTGCTTACGGCTGGATCCGGCATCCGCGATCGTGATGTCGGCATCCGTTCCCCGGCCGATGACCGTGCGGGCACGGGTGATCGAGTGACGGCGACCGTCGACGTCGACCACGGCCTGCCAGCTGACGCGGCCTTCGACCGTGCCGGAGCTGACGCGCACGGTGCCGGTGGCGACCTTGTCATCCGCTTCGATCGCGATCGCGAGCGGACCGGCGAAGCTGTACCCCTGCGCCTTCGAGTGCTTGGTGAGGAGGGCATGCAGCTCGTCGGTCAGAGCGCCGCCGAGGCCGCGCATGCGCTCGGCGTCATCGGGGCTGAGACGCACGACATAGCTGTTGGGCGCGATGATGCGGTCGCGGCTCACGACCGCGGCTTTCGTATCGGCTTCACGCCGGAGCGCCGAAGCGATCTCCACCGGCTGGATGCCGCTGCGGAAGGTCTTCGCGAAGGCGCCGTTCACGGCGCGCTCGAGACCCTTCTCAAAGCTGTCAAGTAGTCCCACTGGGCTCCTCTGGCATGCCAACTGGTAGGGACATCGTAGCCAGGTGACCTGGAAGTGCGCCCCGCAGCGGCGCTGTGGGGCGAAATCCGGGCGCGTCCACGGCCCCGAACCGCCGGATGCCGTGCTGATTTCTCGGCGGTCCAGACGCGTGATATCCTCGCAAAGTTGAGTTCTTCGGAACGAGACGCTCGCGCGAGTGGCGGAATGGTAGACGCGCTGGCTTCAGGTGCCAGTGTCCTTATGGACGTGGGGGTTCAAGTCCCCCCTCGCGCACAGCGAGATGAAGGGCCCGGTCCGGTTGGATCGGGCCCTTCATCGTGTCCGGCGACGTCCGTCGCCCGTCTTCTCACAGCTCCACGAGGCCGGCTTTGACGGCGATGATCAGCACCTGCACCCGGTCTCGTGCATTCCACTTCTTCATGACGGCGCCCAGATGCGTCTTGACCGTGCTCTCGGCCTGGTGGAGAGCCTCGGCGATCTCCTGGTTCGACTTCCCGCGGGCCAGTTCGCGCAGAATCGCCGATTCGCGTTCGTTCAGTTCCCTCACCGAGACCGCCGGTGTGGTCGCATCCGACGTGACATCGAGGATCAGCCTCCTGGTCACTTCGGGAGACAGCGCGCCCGACCCGGAGTGAACCGCCGCGACGGCCGCGACCACCGCTTCGGGGGGTGAATCCTTGAGCAGGTAGCCGGCGAATCCGCCTCTGAGCGCGCGGACTATCGCGTCCGTCGTCCCCAGCGTCGTGATGGCGAGGATGCGCGCGCCGTTGCCCGCGTCCTGCAGACGCTGCGCTGCCTCGAAGCCATCGACTCCGGGCATGTTCAGATCCATCAGCACGACGTCGGGTCGCAGCCTCTCGGCCAGCTCCACCGCCGTGGCGCCATTCTCCGCCGTCCCCACCACCTGCATGGTTGATGAGCGCTCGACGAAGATCGCGAGAGCGCTGCGCATCAGCTGCTCGTCGTCGGCGATCAACACCCGGATCTCACTCACGCGATCGACAGTATCCGAGGGGCGCGACGCGTGTGTGCTGTGAGGAGAGGCGCTAGTCATGGTTCTCGATTCGCGCGCAGGTGCATTCGGGATGGACCTCTGCAAGATGCTCGGACTGCGCCACTCATGGCAGTGTCCGTTCACAGTTGACTCGCGGGGCGATCTGCAGCGCACAATGGTCGTGTGGATGGGGGCACGGCGGATGACGAACGCGGCCTCGACCGCGGGTTCGGCCAGGTCTCGCCCCTGAGTAGAGCGGAGCGGGTCACGCTTCTGACCCTGACGGCCGGGCTGCTCCTGGCCGGAGCCGTGATGCACGTGGTCGCCGGCGATCCACTGCCGGCCGTCGTGTACGAGTCGTCCTTCACCGTCACACTGGCCGGGTTCGCGTTCGCGCCGCGGCTATCGGCGCTCGTGTGCGTCATTCTCCTCTTCGGCGCGTTCTTCAGTGACGCCCAGGCGCTCGCTCTCGTGGTCGGCGCTGTGGCGTTCGCTCTCGTCGTCAGAACCTGCGGTCTCGGCATCGTGGTGCTCTTCGCCGTGCTCTGGTCGAGCGGACTGGTGTGGAGTGCGATAGAGAACGGCACCCCTATCGGCGAGACGGTCGTGCTCATCGTCGTCGGTGTGGTGTCGGCATCGAGCGGTCTCGTCTTGCGGCGGCTCGAAGCGGGATCCCGTCGGCTGAAGGAGCAGCTGGAAGTCCGCGCTCGAGCAGAGCACGAGTCCATCGTGTCGGAGCGCCTGCGGATCGCCGATGAGCTGCACGACGTCGTCGCCCACGACCTGACGATCATCGCGATGCACGTGAACCTGCTGGGCGAGTGCGAAGCGCACGACGCGTCGCTCGAGGCGATCCGCTCTTCCTCCCGAAGGGCTCTCGATGATCTTCGACGTGTGGTCGGTGAGTCTCATCTCCGCGCTGCGGACGGGGCGGCGACATGCAGGTCCGAGCTTCAAGAGGCAGTCGCGGACGGGTGTCGGACCATGGAGCGCGCCGGGATGAGGGTGCGCACCGCACTCGGGGAGATCGGTGATCTTCCTCTGCCGAGAATCGTCGACCTCACCCTCTCCCGGCTGGTGCGCGAGGCGACGACGAACGTGCTGAAGCACTCGTCGGGGACGGACATCGTCGTGCGACTGCGCACGACTCCGGGGTTGATCGCGTTCGAGATCAGCAACCCGGTCGACACGGTTCGTCGCGCCCCGCGCGTGCCCTCAGGCGGGTTCGGACTGGTGCGGATGCGCGAGCGGGTCTCGAGGATCGGCGGGACCCTCGTATCCGGATCCGCGGCCGGCATCTGGACGCTGTCCGTGAGCGTGCCCGTCGACTGTCGCGGGGAGTGAATCGACACAAGTCGCGTATCTCCGACGAAAGTACTTTCGTACCGCGTACTCGGCACTTCTGGATACCGGCTTTTCGCGCAAGATGATCGTGTGGTCGATCGGAGTGTGGGCTCCGCTCAGAGGGGACGAAGCATCATGGCGACAGAAGAGTTGGCCGATCGATGGCGCGGCCTGCGACGCTTCACGATCGTCGTCGCGGCGCTCGGAGTGGCGAGTGCGGTGGCGGCCTCCGTGCTGCACTTCGGCTCCCCCGATCCGAGTGCGATCCGCACGTTCGCCACCCTCGGCCTGATCGGAGCCGTCGCCGCGGGCGCAGCGGCCGTCATGAGCAGGACGACCGGGTGGAAGGCGATCTTCGCGATGCTCGCGGTGTCGTCCTTCATCGCGTCGTCATCCGTGTTCGGGATGACCTTCTCGTGAAGCTCGACAGAACGGGGCAGAAGTGCCGGAGGTTCGCGGCGGGGTCTGACGGGCCACATACGGTGGAGTGATGAGGCGTTCTGTGTGTTCGGGCAGCGTGCTCGCTGTATTGATCCTTGTGGGTTGCTCTTCGTCGCCTGACTTGATGCAATGCCAGACCGTGGCCGAGCTGGATTCGCAGCTGGAATCGTTCTTCGAGCAAAGGAACGCCGGTGAGGGCTCGGCGGAAGCCCTCAACGCGCACCTGGACGAGATCGCCGACGCCTACGCCGAGGTAGACGTCACTGGCGACCTCAAGTCCGCCGTTTCTGCTCTCAGCCACGACCTCAGGGCGCTCCATGACCATCGTGTCGACGATGCGCAGGGAGACATGCCTGTCGCCAGCGAGGAAGAAGAGCTCATTCACGCGGCCGCAGTCAGCCTCACCGAGGTGCAAACGGTTTGCACGCCGAGTCAGTTCCCGGGGTGAGGAAGCCACACGTTCTCGGTCGTGGGGCTGCGTAACCGATTCCGGCTGCACGCGAAGAGCACGTTCATCCCGCAGGCTATGGCGCGCCCTCGGCAGTGCAGCGAACCTGCTCGCTCTCATCCGATCTCCCGCCGCCGTGGACAATCCTCCGCGCTCGCGACATGTACAGGGTGTAGGTGTTGACGAGCGAAGGGCATGAGCCATGGACGAGAACGACCTGGAAACGCGACTGCGGGCCACGGCCCCCACGGTGACCGGCCCGCTGGGGCTGTCAGAGCATCGGCAACGCATCCTGACCGACATCCGTGCACGACGGCGCCGGGCGACGAGGCTGTGGACCGGTGCCGCCGTCGCCACGGTGGTGATGGTCGGCGCAGGATCCGTCGCCGTTGCGGGCAACGGCATGGAGACCCCGTGGGGCTGGACCGCTGACAACGTGTTCTCGATTCCCGGACCCGACGGCAAGACCTGCTTCGCCGGCATCCAGGTGAAGGCCGATGGCGTGCCGGATGACGCCGAGATCGTCCTGGCGGCTCGTGACATCGTCGCGTCGGTCGACATCGCCGACCTCGACACGTCGGCCCGTGAAGCGGAGCTCGCCGCTGACATCGGCAAGCCCTTCGACGACGGTTCGCCCGGCACGGTGTTCTACACGCCCGAAGAGATGAAGCAGTCGGCGGTCCACGAGGCGGTCGCCGAGATCCTGTGGGCGGAGCTCGACGCCAGAGGATTCACCAGCCCTGATGTGAACACCCCCGTGAGCCTGTACTCCGAGAACAGGGGATGCAACTGATGCCGAGCAGGGCGGAGCGGACGGATCTCTTCGACGAAAAGATCCGCGCCAACGAAGCCGATCTGCTGGCCTACTTCCAACGAAGAACACCCAACGGAGCGGACGCCGCGGATGCCTTCGGGGAACTGCTGCTGATCGCCTGGAAGCAGCGTGCGAAGATCCCCTCCGAGGGGGTAGCGGCACGCATGTGGCTGTTCGGCGCCGCACGGAACGTGCTCCAGAATCAGCGGCGCTCCGCCCAGCGCGCATCCGAGGCGGTGCAGCGTCTCGCCGACACGATGCGCGTGCTCGTGCCCGAGTTCTCGAGCGATGAAGACAGCGTGATGCTGCGCGCCGCGATCCAGGACCTGCCCCCGGAGGATGCCGAGCTGATGAAGCTCGTCTACTGGGATGGCTTCCGCTCGCACGAGGCGGCGGCGATCCTCGGGCTCAATCCCTCGACGGCACGCTCCCGGATCGCCAAGTCTCTGGGCGAGCTTCGACAGGTGCTGGCCGTTGACGTCGTCGGGCCGGCTCAGTGAGCACCGGCAGGAGACCCGTGCCACAGCGCGACATCGACCCCGCAGACCTCTTCCTTCCCCCGACCGAGCCCATCGACATCACCTGGATGCAGGCGGCACTCGCCGGAACGCTCCCCGAGGATGTTGACTTCCCGCGGTGACTCGATATGGTCGGTGGTTACGCCTGCTGGCCTCCAGCAGGGAAACCGACGCAGGTCTTGTGAGAGACCGGGGCCCGACTTCGCCCCGTGCATCATGCCTGCGTCGCTGCCTATCGAAGGATCTGCCATGACTTCACCCGCCGTGTGGATGCCGCCTGCCACCCTTGCCGCCCTCCAGGCCGAGCTCGCGACTCTGGAAGCCAAGGGGAGTGAGGAGACTCTCGCCGACAAGGCGCGAGCGGTCGAGCTGCGCGCGCTCGTGCGGAACGCGGATGTCGCTGTGAAGCCCAACGATGGTCTGGTGGAGCCGGGAATGCTCGTCACCGTCGGGTTCGCGGATGGCAGCACCGACACGTTCCTCCTCGGTGACCGCACCGTGCTGGCCGACGACCGCGCGCTCTCACCGCGCTCGCCGCTGGGCGCGGCCGTGAACGGCAGATATGTGGGCGACCACGTCACCTACACGGCGCCCAACGGGCCAGCGACGGTGTCTGTGGTTGCAGCGGAGCCCGCCGCCTGACGACGAGCACCCCTTACACCCGCTGACGATTAGAACGTGCCGAGATTCACGAGGTTGTTGGCGCTCTGACCATCCGCATGGGTGCGGAGGTAGGGACTTCCGCGACCCGGCCTGACCACCGCGACCCGCACGCGATCCGCACCTGAGCCCACGAAGGCCTCGCCGCCCTTGACCTCGACCCAGGCGACGAGCGACGGCTTGTCGATATCGCCGACCTTGCCGGATTCCGGGTTCACCCACCGGTACCGGATGATCTCGTCTGCCGTGCGGACTGTGCCGCCGAACCGAACATGCGTGATCTCGATCGCCATCCCTGCCACCTCGTCGCATCGCCGCGGATGTCGCGGACGATCTCCAGTCTTCGTGGGGGCGAGTCCTCGACGTGCGGGCGAGTTGCGGCCCTTTCGTCACTCCTGCGGAGTCCTTACCGATTCCCACAGGCAGGGTCGTCCAGCACGAGGTCCAAGTTTGTTAGGCTTACCTAAGTAGACACTCGCTCTGCGCATCCCCCGCCCCGAGAAAGGCTCCCGACGTGCCCGCACGCCTCCGACGCCCCGCGACCACCCTCCTCGCCCTCGCCGCCTCTGCCGCGCTCCTGCTCACCGGATGCGCCGCCGCACAGCCCGCCGATGCGGAGCCCACCACCGCGCCGTCCGGCGTCCGCGAGGTGGAGCACGCGCGCGGCACGACCGAGGTGCCCGAAGACGTGCAGCGTGTGGTGACGCTCGAGCCTCTCGAGCTCGACACCGCGGTCGCCGTGGGCATCACGCCGGTCGGTGCGGCCGTCGCGTCGAATGTCGCCGGTACCCCGGCCTACCTCGACGTCACCGGTGTCGAGGGCGTCGGCACGGTCCCCGAGCCCGACCTCGAAGCCATCGCCGCTCTCAAGCCCGACCTGATCCTCGGCACCGAGGCTCGTCACTCCGCGCTGTACGAGCAGCTGTCGGCGATCGCCCCCACGGTCTTCATCGAGACGCAGGCCGACCCGTGGCGCGACAATGCGCTGCTCATCGGCGAGGCGCTGAACCGCGAAGACGAGGTGGCCGACCTTCTCGACTCGGTCGACGAGCGGTGCACGAGCCTCAAGGACGAGTACGCGGTCGACGGCGAGACCGCTCAGCTGCTCCGCCCGCGCGACGAGACCACGCTGAGCCTCTACGGTCCGGTGTCGTTCGCAGGAAGCCTTCTCGAGTGCGTCGGGTACACGATCCCCGAACAGGACTGGGCAGACGGCCTGCAGGCCGACATCTCGCCGGAGAACATCCTCGACGCGCAGGCCGACCACGTGTTCGTCACGGCGGCCGACGTGGATGACGAATCGGCTGTTCCTGCCGCCATCACCCAGAACGCCGCGGCATTCCCGTCGGTGACCCTCGTCGACACCAGTTACTGGGTCTCCGGCGTCGGACCGAAGGGCGCCCACGCCGTGCTCGACGACATCGAGAAGTACCTCGAAGCGAACCGTTGACATCTCCCGCCCGAGCCGGCGCGGAGACTGTTCCGCGCCGGCGACGCGCGAGGCGAGCAGCGACCGGAGCCGTCGTGCTCCTCGTCGCTCTCGCGCTCGCCGTCGTGCTGTCGCTGATGATCGGCGCCAATCCGATCCCTCCGTCAGCGCTGTGGGATGCGCTGAACGGGCGCGGCGACGCGGAGACGAGCTTCGTGCTGTTCGAGCTGCGGATTCCGCGCACGGCGGTCGGCCTCGTCGCCGGTGCTGCTCTGGGCGTCGCGGGCGCGCTGATCCAGGCGTTCACACGCAATCCCCTCGCCGACCCCGGCATCCTCGGAGTCAACGCCGGGGCAGCGCTGGCCGTCGCGCTCGGTGTGGCCTTCTTCGGCCTGCGTGACGCGTCGGAGTTCATCTGGCTCGCCTTCCTCGGTGCCCTGGTGGTCACCGTGGCCGTCTACCTCGTCGGCTCCTCGGGTCGCGGTGCGGCGGATCCGCTCCGGCTCACGCTCGCCGGTGTCGCGCTCGGGGCCGTGCTGTCCGGCATCACCACGGGTCTCACCCTGAGCGACCCTGAGGCGTTCGATTCCATGCGCAGCTGGAATGCCGGGTCCCTGCTCGGCCGCGGCTTCGACGTGCTGCTGCCGATCCTGCCCTTCCTGCTGTTCGGGCTGGTGATCGCGCTCGGTCTGACCGCCGGCCTCAACGCCGTCGGTCTGGGCGACGACATCGCTCGCGCGCAGGGGGCGAACGTCCTCGGCATCCGGATCGGCGTGATCGTCGCCGTCACCCTGTTGGCGGGCGGCGCGACCGCCCTGGCCGGTCCGATCTCCTTCGTCGGACTCATGGTGCCGCACGTGATCCGCTGGACCTTCGGGGTCGACCAGCGCCTCATCATCCCGCTCTCCGCCGTTCTGGCCCCCGTCGTCGTCCTTCTCTCCGACGTGCTGGGGCGCGTCATCATCGCGCCCGCCGAGGTGCCGGTGGGGATCGTGACCGCTCTGGTCGGAGCGCCCGTTCTCATCGCCCTGGCCCGACGACGCAAGGCGAGCAGCCTGTGACCTCCACCCGTTTCCCCTCGCTCACGGTCAGCCCGCGGCGTGTGCTCCTGAGGCTCGGACCCGTGCAGCTGCCCCTTCGGGTGCGCAGCATCCTGGTCGCTGCCGCCTGTGTCGCCGCGACGCTGATCCTCCTGATCCTGTCTCTCGGTCTCGGCTCCTTCCCGCTCTCTCCCGGCGAGGTCGTCAGCGTGCTCTTCGGGGGCGGCGAGGGCATCGAGCGCACGGTCGTGATCGATTGGCGGCTGCCCAGAGCGCTCGCGGCTGTCACGCTGGGCGCGCTCCTCGCGATCGCGGGAGCGTTGTTCCAGACGGTCACCCGCAACCCGCTCGCCAGTCCCGACATCCTCGGGCTCTCGAACGGCGCGTTCACCGGGATGCTCCTCGCGCTCGTGTTCTTCTCGGCCGGAGTCTCCGCCCGCACGGTCGGCGCGCTGGCCGGCGGTCTCGCGACCGCCGCCGTGATCTGGTTCCTCGCAGCGCGCGGAGGCATCCAGGGGTTCCGCCTCATCATCGTCGGGATCGGCGTCTCGGCGATCCTGGCCTCGCTCAACACCTGGATGCTGTTGCAGATCGAACTCGAGACGGCGATGTTCGCGTCGGCGTGGGGTGCAGGCTCGCTGAACGGTGTGACAGCCGAAGGACTGGGAGTCGCGTTGCTGTGCGCGGCGCCGTTCGTGGTCGCCGCCGGTCTGCTCGGTCCGCGGCTGCGTCAGCTCGACCTCGGTGACGACGTCGCGGCGGCCACGGGCTCCCGGCCGGCCGTGGTGCGCACGATCGCGCTTCTTATCGGCGTGGTGCTGGTGGCGGCCGCGACGACCGTCGCCGGACCCGTCGCATTCGTGGCGCTCGCGGCACCGCAGATCGCCCGCCTGCTCGCGCGCACGCCCTCGCTGTCTGTATCTCTCTCCGCGCTGGTCGGAGGGATGCTGCTGCTGGCCTCCGATCTGGTCGCCCAGCACCTGCTGCCTGTCACGCTCCCCGTCGGCGTCGTCACCGTATCGGTGGGTGGCGCCTACCTCGTCCTCATGATCATCCTGGAGATCCGTCGCCGTGCCTGACCACGATTCCGCCGCCGCATCCGCCCGCCTGAGAGCCGAGGGGATCAGCCTGTCGTACGACCGCACCGAGATCGTGCACGAGCTGACCACCGACATCCCTCCCGGCTCGTTCACGGTGATCATCGGCGCCAACGCCTGCGGCAAGTCCACCCTGCTGCGCGGATTCTCCCGCCTGCTCTCGCCCTCGCGCGGCGAGGTGGTGCTCGATGGCAGGTCGATTGCGACCTACCCCGCGAAGGAGGTCGCTCGCCGACTCGGCCTGCTCCCGCAGAGTGCCGTCGCGCCGGACGGGATCACTGTGACCGACCTCGTCGCCCGCGGCCGCTATCCGCATCAGAGCCTGCTGCGGCAATGGTCCGATGATGACGAGGCCGCCGTGCGTGAGGCGCTGGAGGCGACAGGGACCGGCGATCTGGCCGGCCGCACCGTCGACGAGCTGTCAGGGGGCCAACGCCAGCGGGTCTGGGTGGCGATGGTGCTCGCCCAGCAGACGGATCTGCTGCTGCTCGACGAACCCACGACGTATCTCGACGTTGCGCACCAGGTGGAGCTCATGGAGCTCTTCGCGGAGCTGAACGCCCGCGGCAGGACGATCGTCGCCGTGCTCCACGATCTGAACCACGCCGCGCGCTACGCCTCGCACGTCATCGCGATGCGCCAGGGCCGTATCGTCGCGGAGGGCACTCCGGAGCAGGTGATCACGAGCGAACGCGTGCTGGAGGTCTTCGGGCTGGCGAACGTCGTGATCGCCGACCCGGTGACCGGCGGTCCGCTGGTCGTGCCCTTGCGTGGCACCCCGAAGAAGGAGGACGCATCATGAGCGCCGAACGCCCCTGGGCCTATAGCGCCTTCCCGGTGCGCGTCGTCTCGCGGCGGGTGCTGAGTCCCGGCTTCGTGCGGCTGACGTTCGCCGGTGACGCCCTCGAGAACTTCGCCACCTGGGGGACCGACCAGCGGATCAAGCTCGTCCTGCCGCTGCCCGACGGATCGCTCGCCGACTTCGGTCTGCTCGAGGAACCGACACCCCATCCCTCGGACTGGTACACCCGTTGGAAGGCGCTGCCGGAGGGCGAGCGCAACATCCTGCGCACCTACACACCGGCAGCGATCCGTCCGAAGGAGCATGAGCTCGACGTGGACTTCTACCTGCACGAGCCTGCGGGGCCGGCATCCGCGTGGGCGACATCAGCGGCACCCGGCGATGAGGTCGTGATCACCGGTCCCGACCGGCGGATGGGGTGGACGGGGTACGGGCTGCACTGGGCGCCGCAGGACGCGCGCAGGTTCCTGCTGGTCGCCGATGAGACCGCCTTCCCCGCCGTGAGGTCGATCCTGCAGACGCTGGACGCGGCGGACAGGGTAGACGTGATCCTGGAATGCCACGACGCCGTGAACGACATCGTGTCGGCGGATGCGCCGGCACACGCGCGCATCCGGATCGTCCCGCGCGGTACCGGCGACGTCTCCGGTGCCGAAAGCGCCGTGTCCGAGTGGAGCGCCGAACACGGGGCGGCGGTGCGCGACGATCCCACGTTCTACGCCTGGATCGCGGGTGAATCGGGCACCACCGCGCGTGTCCGTCGTCGCCTCACGTCGGACGTCGGCATCCCGAAGGAGCGAGTGTCCTTCCTCGGCTACTGGAAGATCGGCGGCCCGCTCGTCGGCTGATCTCGTCGAGGATCGAGCTCAGCGGCCGGCATCCCACATCGTGTACGAGATCACGCCCACGGGGAGCGTGTCGAGCGGCTTGATCAGCTCGCTCTCGGTGCCGACGATGCGGCCCGTCTCGACGGAGACGAAGGCGGTCTCGACCCGTTCGGGGATGGTCGACGCGACCCGGAGGCCGATGACGTCGCGCCCGAGGCGGTCGGTCGTCTCGCCGAGCACCTGCACGTCGCCGGCGTCGACCAGCATGTTCAGCAAGGTCGCATGCTGGTCGTCGCTCAAGGTCCAGTACTGCATCAGCCCGGTGATGGCGGCGAGCAGCTCACCGGATGACGATTCCGGGGTGGCACCGAACACGGACAGCGCGGGCTCGAGATCCGCTGGCGAACTTCCGGAGAGAGTCGCCGCCTCTGCAGGGAGTGTGAAGTCCTCCGGGGGGATGACGACCTCGTCGATCAGATCGCCGGGCTGGTACTCGCTCGGTTCGACGTCGGCGGGGCGCTCGGCATCCGACCAGTACGGGTCACCGGCGACGATGGTGCTCGTCGCGGTCTCGCCGGGCGCCCACACGAAGGTGATGTCCTGAGGAACGACCTCGACGTGGCCCTGCGCGACGTCCACGCTCCAGCCCCAGCTGACGGAGTGGACTCGTGACTCCTGCTCCACGTCGGGGGGAGCGAGCAGCGCCTGCTCGGCAGCCTCCACGACTTCGGCGAGCGAACCAGAGGACCGGTACTCGAGCGGAGGCGGGGTGAGCGCTACCGCCTGGCCGGTGGGAGAGAGGACATTCACGGCGATCACTGCTGCCGCCGCGACGGTCGCGACAGCGGTCGTGAGCCCGGCCCAGAAGAGCGCCTTCCGCGGGCGCCGCGAAAGTGTCTGATGCGATCCGCGGATGATGCCCTCGCGGATCGCGATGTGCGCGGCGGAGAGCCCATCGTCCTGTTTCGGGGCAGGGTGGGCGGCGCGGAAAAGCCGGTCGAGCTCGTCATCGGAGACGTTCATGATCCTTGGCCACCGCCCTCCAGCTGCGCGCGGAGCTTCGCGCGCGCTCGGGTGAGCGTCGTCCATACGGCGCTCTGGCTGGTTCGGAGCACTTCGGCGACCTCGCCGGCGCTCAGATCATCCCAATAGGTGAGCACCACGATCTGTCGTTCGCGGGCGCTGAGCGCGGTGAGCGCCGTACGCAGCGCGAGCACCTCCAGGGGATCCAGCTCGCCTGACTGGCTCTCGAGCCCGCGGATCAGCGCTTCGAGGGCCCGATCACGTGATCGCGCCCGCCGGGAGCGATCACGCAGCTTGTTGTTCGCCGCCCGGAGGAACCAGGTGACGGGCATCGGCCGGTCGGCGTCGAGCTTGCGCCACGCCACCGTGAAGATCTCGGCGGTGATCTCGTCGACCTCATCGGCGTCGTCGATGTAGCACGCGAGGTGTCGATGCACCCGCGGCCAGAAGTCATCGAAGAGGCGCCGGAACACGACCTCTTTGCGCTGTGCCCCCTGCGGGTTCGCTGCCCGGGCTGAATCGGTCGTGTGGCGTCGTCTCGAAAGCCGTCCGGCACCTGTCGACGTGTCGGAGGAGGGCGAGACGCTCGCGAAGGCGATCCGCAGCGTACCGACGGCCCCGAACGCGAACATGGGGACCTCGCTCACGATGGTGGGATTGATCGACCAGACTAGCGGCCGACGCGCAGCGCTACAGGAGGCAACGCAGGTTCGTGGTGCCACCGGGCAGGTTCACGGTCGCGCCGGGGCCGGCGGTTCCGAGCACGGTGCTGGCGCCCTTTCGCGCCTGCACCGTGCCGGATGAGCGCGCGTTGGCGATCGAGCCAACGGTACTCAATGCCGCGGTGCTCACCGTCGTGCACGTAGCCCAGCTGAGCTTCGTGCCGCTCCTGTTCGCTCCGGCGTATGCACAGTACGATCCGGTAGCGCAGGAGCCGACGGCGCGGGAGTCGGGCGACGGAACAGAGAGTTCCAAGCCGAGCTCCGGCCAGACCACGGTGTGCGCATCGATGACGGTGCCCCCCGGCACTGCATCGATGGCGTACAGGACATCCGGATGGATGACAGGCTCTTCACTTGCCTGCGCAGGCGTCGCGCTCCCCATCGCGAGGTCACTGCCCAGGGCAAGACCGAGAGGCTCCTTGTTCATGCTCGTCCGTTCGGGTGTCGGTAGATGCTGATGATGCGCTTCTCATCACAGCTCTTCCCATCACACCGCTGTGACGACCCGTGTGGGGATGGGTGACGCGCACCCTTTCGGATGACGGGCGACTTCCTTACCGTCGACTTTTCTTGCTCGACACGCGAGAGACGCGTCGTGCGTTTGGTTCACTGGCGGAGCAGGCATCGAAGAAAGGACCTTGCGTGGAAACGCCGAAATGGCTTCGAAGGGCGCTCGACCTACCAGGTGCCACTTCGTTCGCATCGTTGGAGTCGCTGGTGGATCGGGCGATCTCACTACGGGCGGAGCTGTGCCAGCTCTCGGGAGACAGCCTCCGCGATCGAGCTGCGGCGTGCAATGGAGCCCAAGAGCAGTTGCTCGCGCTCGCCGCAGAGGCGTCCCGACGCGCGCTCGGCGTCGTTCCGTTCCGCGAACAGATGCTGACCGCTGCGGCGATGCTCGCGGGCTTCGCGGTGGAGCTCGATACCGGAGAAGGCAAGACGCTGGCCGGGGCGTTGGCGGCAGCGGGTTTCGCCCTGAGAGGGCGGTCGGTTCACGTCATCTCCGTCAACGACTATCTCGCTCGGCGGGATGCCGCGTGGATGGGGCCGCTGTATACGGCACTGGGCGTCTCGGTGGCGGCCGTCGAAGAATCGACGTCCACCGAGCAGCGGCGCGCTGCGTACCGGGCCGATGTCGTCTACGTGAGTGTCAGCGAAGTCGGCTACGACGTGCTTCGTGACCGGTTCTGCATGCATGAAGTCGACCGCGTGTCTCCGGCGATGGATGTCGCCATCGTCGATGAAGCCGATGCCGTGATGATCGACGAGGCGATCATCCCGCTCGTCCTCGCGGGCACTGCGACGATCCCCGAAGGTGATGTCGCCCAGGCTGCATCGCTCGTCCTCGACCTCGAGGACGGCGTCGACTACCTGGTGGATGACGACGGTGCCACGGTGGCGTTCACCGACAAGGCTCTCGACGCGCTCGAGTCACAGCTTGGAGGCATCAACCTCTATTCTCCGGAGAACATCCCCACCCTGACCGGCCTCACTCTGGCATTGCACGCGAAAGTACTGATGCATCGTGACGTCGACTACATCGTGGATGGCGACGATCTTCGACTCGTGAACACGACTCGTGGACGGGTCGCTGAGGGGCAGCGCTGGCCAGACGGGTTGCACGCCGCCGTAGAGGCGAAAGAGGGCCTCGCCTCGAGCGGAGCGGGCATCGTGCTCGATCAGGTGACCGTGCAAGATCTCCTGGTGACGTACCGGAATCTGGTCGGTATGAGCGGTACCGTCCTCGACGTCGCAGAGGACTTGCTGGAGTTCTACAGCCTGCGTTCCGGACGGGTCGAGCGCCGGCTGCCACTGGCCAGGTCGAGCGAGCCCGACATCATCGTCGACACTGAGGCGGATGTCTTCGAGGCTGTGGTCGATGTGGTGCAGCGATGCCACGAGGACGGACGGCCTGTGCTCGTGGGGACGCGGAGTGTCGCCGCGTCTGAGACCATCGGGAATCTATTGACGGCCCGCGGCCTCGATGTTCGTGTGCTCAATGCGAAGAACGACGAGGCGGAGGCCTACACCGTCTCGTGTGCGGGCGAGCTCGGTGCCATCACGATATCCACGCAGATGTCGGGCAGAGGGACCGACATCGTGCTCGGTGGCGTGGACGGAGCTGACCATGGCGCCGTGGCTTCTGTCGGTGGTCTCATGGTCATTCAGGTCGGGTTGTATCCGTCGCGCCGCCTGGATGCGCAGTTGCGAGGGCGGGCGGGAAGGCAAGGCGACCCCGGGGCTGCCGTGCGCATCGTGAGTCTGCAGGACGCTCTGGTCTCCACGACGGCGACCAGAACGATCGCCTCACAGCTCGAGAGACCCGCGCGACTCACCCGCAAGCGCAAGGAACACATTCTGGACGTCGCGCAGGACATCTCCGAGGCGGTTCGCGCCGATCAGCACCGGGCGACGTGGGGATATCACAGGGCCATCGCACTGCAACGAGCTGCGGTGTTGAGGGAGCGGGAGGCGCTCATCTCCTCGGATTCGACGTTGTGGGAGCGTCTGGGAAGAGATCCGAGACTCGACGCCGGCAACGATTTCACGACGGCAGTCCGTGAAGTCGCCGTGTTCACGTTGGACGACCTCTGGTGCGACCATCTTGCGATGCTGCAGGAGACAAGAGACGGTATCCATCTTCGGGCGCTGGGCGGGCAGAACCCACTCGATGAGTTCCATCGCCTCGCCCTGGTCGCGTTCGACGGCTTCTTCGAACGCGCTTACCAGGTCGTGGACCGACTTCTCTTCGTGACGGGAGCGTTCGATGCGCAGGCCGCCGCGGCAGCAGCGCGGCTGCGAAGACCATCGGCGACGTGGACGTACATGATCACTGACAATCCTCTGGGAGACCCGGCGTCGCGAGCAGCCGAGTCTTTGCGCACGATGTGGGCGGACCGGCGGCGACGGTGACGCCGCGGCTGGCCCCGACCCGCTCCGTGACCGGCAGACTGGGGGAGGACCATCCGCAGATTTCCGGAGACGTGATGAATCAAGATCAGCCCCGCAAGGCTCCCAGCCAGGCCGTCCTCACCGTGCAGCAGGTTGAGCAGGTGAGCCCCGATCTGATCCGGATCACGGCGGGAGGCGACGGGTTCGCCGATTACAACGACAACCTCTTCACCGATAAGTACGCCAAGATCCTCTTCGCCGATGCGCGTCACGGGCTGACTCCTCCCTATGACCTCGCGCGGTTGCGCACGGAGGAGCCCGAGAAGCTCCCCACACGACGGACCTACACGATCCGTTCGGCTGACGCCGAGGCGCGGCAGATCGTCATCGACTTCGTCGTGCACGGTGACGAGGGAGTCGCCGGCCCCTGGGCTCGCGCCGCTCGGCCGGGTGACACGATCGTCGTCAGCGGTGCCGGTGGCGGCTACCGTCCGGATGCTGCCGCACCCTGGCACCTGCTCATCGGTGACCACACGGCTCTGCCGGCGATCTCCTCAGCCGTCGAGGCGATGGATGCCGCAGCCCGGGGTCATGTGCTGCTCAGCGTCGCCGACCCGGCGGACCGCATCCTTCCGACGCTGCCCTCGGGCGTGAGTATCCACTGGACGCAGAACGACGACGAGCTCCTCGCCGCGCTCGCGGAGCTGCCCTGGGCCGAGGGCACCCCCGGGGTGTTCGCGCACGGTGAGCGCGGCACGATCAAGGAGATCCGTGCCCTGCTGAAGCAGCGGGAGGTGCCGCGGGAGTCGCTGTCGATCTCGGCGTACTGGGCACGCGGCCGTGCGGAGGACCAGTTCCAGGCGGAGAAGCGCGAGCCGATCGGGCAGATCGAGTAGCCGACGCCGCCGATCCGTCAGCGCAGGTCGGACACGTCCGCGACGACGGTGGCGTAGAGGTCGGCGATGCCGGCGAGTGCGGAGCGATGCAGCTGCTCCGCCGACACATCGCCCGCGACGGACGGCAGGCTACGCGTCGCTGTCGCCGCCGCGACCACGGTGGGGCGGTTGCCGCGCAGGAACGCGCCCTCGGTCGTGTACGTCACGCACATGTGGGTCATGAAGCCGGCGATGACGACGTCTTCGTGGCCCGCGGCATCCACGAGGTCTCCCAGTTCGGTGCCGACGAACGAGTTCGGTGCGTGCTTGATCACGACGGCCTCGCCCTCGATCGGAGTGACGCGGTCGTGGATCGCACCGATGTCCTCGCGGATGTCGTACGCCGAACCGGCACCGCCGTCGTGCTGCACGTGGATCACGGTCGCCCCCGCCTCCCTCGCCTTCGCCAGGAGGTCTGCAGCCGCGTCGAGTGCGGCATCCCAGCCATCGAGCTCCATCTCGCCGCGCGTGTACGTGTTCTGGAAGTCGACGAGCACGACGGTCGACGTGGCCAGCGTCGCAGGGCTGTCGACGACGCCGCTGAGCGAGCGGAGGGTGGCGGAGGTGGTCATGAGTGTCCTTTCCAAGTGGTCAGCATCAGTCTGCCCGGACTCCCTGCTCACCGATCGCGCAGAGCCTGAGCGATGAGCGCGCGCACGTCGGAGGAGCTCGAGTCCGTCGCATACGGTTCCCAGCGGTCGAGCTGCTCGAGGGCCCACTCCCAGTGTGCGGTGCGCAGCACGATGGGCAGCGGATGGGTCTGCGGGGGCCATCCGTACTGATCCCGCTCGCCGTCGAATGCGGCGGATGCGCGCCATCCCGCATCGCGGACGCAGGAGCCGGCCATCGTCGTCAGCATGACACCGTTGACCGCATCGATCGCCATGCTGTTGTCGACGCAGCCGTCGACCTGCCACCAGAGGTGGACGGGGATCTCGATCCTCACGTACTCCATGCCACCATTCTGTCTCCCCACGCTTGTATCGCGTTCAAGGTACAAGTTGTGATAGACATATGACACAACCTGGAGATCGGAGACGTGATGTCGCAGAGTGAAGCACCCATGTTCGGCCTGATGGATCTCGTGAGAGCGGCGTTCTCGCTGCCGCTGTTCTCCCTGTTCCTCGCTGCGGTGATCGTCGGCGCGATCCTGATCTTCGCGTCCCGGCCGCAGCTCGCCCTTCGGCAGGCGCAGCCAGGGACCGCGGAGGTGATCCGCTCCGTCCACGCACGCTACCGGGTCGAGCGTCTGGTGCTCGCGATCACCGCGATCCTGGTCATCGTCGTCTTCGCCGTCGAGAACGTGCTGCGCGGCTATGTCGTGAATCTGGGCGAGCTGCTGCCGTGGTGGCGCTTCGCGACGGCGATCGTCGTCGCCGCGCTGGGCCTCGGCATCGTGGCGGCGATCGAGGTGCGGGGGGTCACGCCCTCGGAGATCCCCGTCGTGTCCGGCGCGCGGCGCACGTGGACGAGCTTCGGCCCGCGCGTCGGGCTCATCGGGGGAGTGGTCGCGCTGGTCGCCATCGTGGCAACATCGATCGCCGCGGGCCTGGCGGCCTACGTAGACAGTCGGGGCGATTCCGCATGGCTCGAGATCCCGATCCCCAACGAGGAGGCGATCGACCCCGTGCGGGTGCACTTCTACGGATGGACCTACGGGGTGCCGGTCCTGATCTGTGCCGCTCTGCTGGCAGCGGCCGTCTGGGGTGTGCTGCATGCCAACGCGTCGCGGCCGTACATCCGCCCGGAGACGGTCGCTGCCGAGCGGGATGCGCGTCGCGGCGTGGCGCGGGATGCCGTGCGCATCGCGACCGCCGGGATGCTGTTGGGCCTGGCGGGTGCGTGGCGGCTGATCGCCAGTGCCGGCACCACCTCGGGACTCGTCATCGACGGCAAGAACGACGGCGCCCCTTACGAGGTGATCTGGCGCTACGCAGAACTCGCGACAGCGGTGGGATGGGCTGCGCCGGCCCTCGAAGTCCTCGCTTTCGCCTTGCTGGTGCTGGTCGCGGTGCGGCTCCGTGTACCCCAGGTTCCGGCGGAGGCCGAGGCCGCCGTGGCCGATGTCGAGGTCGCGCGATGACCGCGTCTCCGATCTTGTCGGCGGCGGACGAGGGGAGCCCCACGCAGGACATCTATCGGCAGTTGCGCGGGCTCATCGTCTCGGGCCAGCTCGGCGCGAACGAGCGCCTGCCCACCGTGCGTCAGGCGGCGACTGACCTCGGTGTCGCGGCGGGCACGGTCGCCAAGGCGTACAAGATGCTCGAGCACGACGGGCTGGTGGTCAGCCGCACCGCCGCCGGCACCCGCGTTGCGGAGTCGGCGGGGCTGTTGCCGGCATCCGTGCTGAAGCACATCAGGGGTCTGGTGGCCGAGGCTGCGATGACCGGCGCCGGCCAGGATGACGTAATCGACGTGTTGCGGGCGGTCTGGCGGGCGGAGGCGGGCGAGGTGGCGGAGGCGGGACCGAAGCCATAAGCAACCAAGGTTGACATTTCCATGATTAGCAACGTAGGTTGACGTTATGGAATCCGTCCAGATCGCCGACATCGCGGCCGACACCTCTGACCCGCGCGCAGGTCTGAGGGCGGTCGCCTCGCTGCGACGTCTCGCCGACACTCTCGAACTACGGCAGGTCGAAGCGGCGTTGCGCGCGGGAATCAGCTGGCAGGGCATCGCCGATGCGCTCGGGGTGACGAGGCAGGCGGTGCACAAGAAGCACGCGAAACGGATCGATCCCTCGATCGAGATCCCGAGGAGGAACGCATGAGCAAGCTCATCCGCGCCGCTGCGACGAGCCAGACGCTCTCGCTGGCGGCCATGGAGGAGGCGTCCCGATTTGGCGTGCGGGATGCCGACATCGAGCACCTCTTCCTCGCGCTGACCATCGACGCGGGGATCGGTGGCCAGGTGCTGCGCAGCCTCGGGGTCACCCTCGATGCGGCCCGTTCGGCGATCGAGACGCAGCAGGCCGACCAGCTGGGTTCGCTCGGCGTGCACGCCGACAGCGCCGGCGGACGCATCGTCTACCCGGAGACCGGGGGATACGACTGGGCGGAGCGTGCACTCGCGGTGATGAGGGCGGCCGTCTCCGGAGACCGGGATGGTGATTCGGCTGCCGTGCTGCGCGCGCTGCTCGCCGAGCCCAGTGGCCTCATGACGGATCTTCTCGAGCGGATGGACGTGGAGCCCGAGCGCATCGTCGAGGCGCTCGACGATGCCGCGGCGATGATCGCTGAACACCGGAGGACGGCGGCCGAGCGGCCGACCATCCACGGCACGCACACGGCGTTCGTACCGGCGGATCCGATCGACGTGTGGAGCCTGCTGGCCGACGGCGAACGCCTCGCGGAGTGGGAGCCGACCATCGGGGAGGTCGTGAGGAGGCATGCCGCGACCGGTCGATGGGAGGCGCGGACGCGCATGGTGGGCTCTGGTGGCAAGCCGCTGAAGATCCGCGACGGCATCCGTCGTCAGTGCGCCGAGTCCGTGCGCAGCGAGCAGCCATCGCACATCACCTGGCACTTCACCTATCCGGATGAGCCGCGATCGAATGCGCGCGTGGTCGCGGTCGACATCGAGCCGGCCGCGGCTGGGGCGCAACTGCGCCTCTCGTTCGGGTGGGAGTTGAACGCGAGTCGCCGCCGTCGGAGGCTCATCGGGGCGCTGCTCAAGCCGGTGTTCCGCTTCCTGTGCTTCGTGCAGCTGACGCAGATCGCCGGGGGTATCAGCCGCGCGTTCCGGTGACGGGGCGGGTATGGACCGACTGTTTGTCATGCCTCACCATCTCGGGCATTGTGGAGACGGGTCGCCGACAGCTCCTCGTGCTTGTCTCGTAGCGACAGAACCACACACATTGAGAGAAAATGCTCCCTCGGCACAGCGCAGTCACACTGGAACAGGTCGCCCGTCAGGCGGGAGTTTCGCGCGCCACGGTGTCGCGCATCGTGAACGGGGTGTCCACCGTCGACCCCGCGCTCGCCGAGCGCGTCAACGTGGTCGTGAAGCAGTTGGGCTATGTGCCCAATCTGTCCGCCCGTTCGCTCGCGAGTCGCCGGGCGGGAGCCGTCGCGCTCGTCGTACCGGAAGATGTGGAGCGCTTCTTCGGTGATCCCTTCTTCGGGGCACTGGTGGCGGGAATCCAGGGAAAGATGCGGGGCTCCGGCTTTCTTCTCGATGTGCTGATCGCGGCGGACGACCCTCGACAGACGTCGGACCTGTTGCTCGGGGGCAAGGTGGACGCGGCCATCCTCTTCTCCCACAGGATCGAACAGTCGTTCATGTCGACGATGTCGGCCTCGCTTCCCGTCGTTCTCGCGGGACGACCCACCGCTGCAACCGAACCGACGTGCCACTACGTCGATGTCGACAACCGAGGAGGCGCGGAGCTCGTCACCCGTCATCTCCTGGAGAGGGGCCACCGCCGGATCGCGATGGTTCGAGGGCCGGAGGATTCGCCGGCCGCGGCCGATCGCCTGCAGGGGTATCTCGATGCGCACGAGGCGGCGGGCATCGAGACAGGGCCGATCGTGGCAGGAGATTTCACGAGTGCCGGCGGTGTCGCCGCCGCTGAGCAGTTGCTCGACGAGAGCGGGTGGACCGCCGTCTTCGCCGCGAACGATCTGATGGCGATCGGAGCGATAGGCGTGCTCAGAACGCGGGGGCTTCGGATCCCCGAGGACATCGCGGTCGCCGGCTTCGATGATGTGCCGTCAGCGGCGGATACGGTTCCGCCGCTGACAACCGTGCGCCAGCCGTCACGCGAGCAGGGCGCTGCGCTCGCGGAGACGGCGCTTGCCCTGGTGGCAGGAGAGCCTGTCGAACAGGGGCAGGTGCTCGCGACCGACCTGATCGTCCGCGCGTCCACCTGACCCCCGTCGGGCCCAGTCAGCCCTTGACGGCACCTGCCATGATTCCACTGACCAACTGCTTGCCTGCGAAGACGAACAGAAGCAGAAGAGGCGCCGTGGCGAGGAGCACGCCAGTCAGGACGACCGAGTAGTCGACGAAGTAGCCCGACTGCAGCAGGGACAGGGCCACAGGCAGCGTCGGGTCCTGCCGGTCGAGCACGATGAACGGCCAGAAGAAGTTGTTCCACGCGGAGACGAAGGTGAAGAGCCCCAGCATCGCCGCTGCCGGTCGTGCGGCGGGGACTCCGACCGTGAGGAACGATCGGAAGGATGATGCGCCATCGACCCTGGCCGCTTCGATGAGCTCATCGGGGACGGCCTGTCTGAGGTACTGCGTCATCCAGAACACTCCGAAGGCGCTGGTGAGCGATGGGATGATGACCGCACCGATGTTGCCGGTCCAACCGAGCTCGCTGAACATGATGTACAGCGGCACCACGCCCAGCTGCATCGGAACGGCCATGGTCGCCACGACCATCACCAGGAGCCTTCCCCGCCCGCGGAAATGGAGCTTCGAGAATGCCCAGCCGGCCAGGGTCGAGAAGAAGACGACCGAGACGGCGATCAGTGTGGAACTGTAGATCGAGTTCCACAGGGCACGCCAGAAGTTGACCGACGGGTCGTTCACGACCTTGTCGACGTTGGCCCAGAAGTTGCCACCGGGCAGCCACGACATGTGCGGGTCTCGAACGGTGTACGAGTCGCCGGACCCGATCAGGAATGACCAGTAGAAGGGGAACACGCTGGCCAGCAGCACGACGCCCAGGAAGAGGTAGACCCACGGGCTCGGTCGCGAGAAACGTCGTGCGCGACGGAAGGTCTTCGACACGTTCGGCGTCGACATGTGACGACTCATCGGCTGGCCTCCTCGACCGGTTGTGCGTTGTCATGAGTGGCACGGCGCGCGCGACGGGCCCGGCGCCCCGCGTCTTCTGCGACAGCCGCAGAATCGTCGCGGACCAGCCCCCGTGTGACGATCAGGTTGATCAGCCCGACGAGCAGGATGAGCGCGAAGAGGATCCAGGCCATCGCGGCGGCTCGACCGAAGTCCCACTCGCCCCACCCGACGTTGTAGAGGTAGAGCGCGATCGTGAGCCACTGGTTGTCCGGCCCACCTGTTCCCGTGTGGTCGTACATCCGAGGCTCGTCGAACACTTGGAGCCCACCGATCGTGGAGGTGACGACGACGAAGATCAGGGTTCCGCGCAGGCCGGGAATGGTGATCGACAGGAACTGTCGGATCGCCCCGGCCCCGTCGACCGTCGCTGCTTCGTAGTACTCCCGCGGGATCGCCTGCATAGCGGCGAGCAGGATGAGCGTGTTGTACCCGGTCCAACGGAAGTTGACCATCGTGGCGATCGCGACGTGGCTGGCGAACGGATCGGTGTGCCAGGGGATCGACGTCATTCCCAGCTGCGTGAGCAGCGAGTTCACGAGCCCGAACTTGTCGCCGAACATGTTGCTGAAGATCAGAGCGACCGCGACGGGCGCCATGACGTACGGAACGAGAACGCTCATGCGCCAGAACGTGCGTGCTCTGATGTTGCGATCAAGGGCAGCGGCGATGATGATCGCTGCGACGAGCTGCGGGATGGTCGAGAGCAGGAAGATGCTCACCGTGTTGCGCAGTGCGATCCAGAACTCGGGGGCGGACAGCACACGCCAGTACTGGTCGAACCCGACGAACTCACCTGTGCCGCGAACCATGTCCCACTCCATGAGTGAGATGACGGCCGTGTAGCCGATCGGGAAGAGGCCGGTGGCGATGAAGATCAGGAAGAACGGCGCGATGTACAGATATGGCGCTGTCTTCACGTCCCACCGGGTCAGCTTCTCCCGGAGGGCTGAGCGGCCGTTCTGCTGCGGAGCGATCGAACGATGTGAAGGCATGGACGAAGTCTCATTTCGTTGAGAAGCCCCCGCCCGAGTCCCGGGCGGGGGCTGCGGATTACTCGATCGAGTTCACCTTTTCGACCCACTGATCCCACGATGCAGCGGCATCCTGCGTGCCGTCTTCGACGCGGGCGATCGCGTCTCCCATCGCGGTGGCGACCTGGAAGTACAGCTCACCCTTGAACGGAGCGACCTCCACCGCCTGCGCCCTGTCGGAGAAGATCTGCCCGATGGGGGCGTCGTTGAAGAACGGATTGGTCGCCTCGAGAAGGACCGGCGAGCTCATCGCTTCGACCTGGCTCGGGAACAGACCTGCGTTCTCGAAGTACTTGAGCTGCTGTTCCGGCGCCGTCAGCCAGTCGGCGAGCTTCTGCGCCTCTTCGACGTTGGCTCCGGAGGCTGGGACGGTGAGGTACGAGCCTCCCCAGTTGCCGCCGCCGTTCGGGAACACGTTGGCGACGTCCCACGTGGTGACGTCCTTCGCGTTGCCCTCGATGACGCCCAGCATCCACCCCGGGCAGAGCATGGTGGCGAAGCCGCCGTTGGCCATCGCCGCGTACCAGTCGGTGCTCCACTGGCTGAGATGCGCCGACTGCGTGGCACTCGCGGCCAGTAGCTGGTCGTAGGAATCACGGACCTCGTCGTTCTCGGTCGCGGTGATCGCGCCGCTCTTCGGGTCTTCGTAGGGAGCAGCGATCTGGTTGATCATCCCCTGCCAGACTCCGCGCGCCGAGTCGAAGAACGGAAGCCCGGTCGCTTCGACGTACTGATCTCCGACCTCGAAGTAGCGGGCCCAATCTCCACCGAGAAGCTCGGCGACGGCGTCGCGATCAGCGGGCAGGCCGGCAGCCTCGAACAGGTCGGAGCGGTAGCAGATCGCCAGCGGGCCGATGTCTGTGCCGTATCCGATGAGGTTGCCTTCAGGATCGGTCGCCTCTTCCACCTTCCAGTCCAGCCAACGATCCTTCAGGTCGGCTGGCACGGGTGCGAGCAGGTCCGAATACTCCATCACCTCGGGCAGCCAGTCGCCTTCCACGTACTCGATGTCCGAGAGCCCGGTCTTTCCGAGCTTCTGGAAGAAGTTGGTTCGGGCGTCATCGGTCGTGGCCGCCTTATTGTGAATGATCTTCACGCCGGGGTTGAGCTCTTCGTACTCGGCGAACATCTCGTCGGCGAACCCCGAATCGTTGAACGTCCCCACCGTGAGGGTCACGTCGCCCGATGCGGCGTCGTCTTCTGCGGCGGGCGCGCACCCCGACAGCAGCAGTCCGGCTGCGGCCGCTCCTGCCCCGAATCGGATGATGTTGTGTTTCCTGGTCACCACTTGACACTCCTTTGCGTCTGGATCTGCGTGCGTGTTCCTGGCGGCGGATGCCGTCAGAGGGCGCCGACGATTGGTCGCACCAGTCATCGGCGGATAAGCCATGGATTGCTCATCGCATGGCGGGCTTGCGAAAAGGCTCACCAGTCGATGGGGGTACCGTCTTCACGTTCCGCGACCGGCAGGTAGGAGCGTTCATAGGGGAAGGCGCGTGCGGCGACCTCGTCGAAGTCCACGCCCAACCCCGGTGCGTCACCCGGGTGGAGGTATCCCTTGTCGAATGAGTAATCGGCCTGGAAGACGGAGAGCGCTTCACGGGGGTAGCCCATGTACTCCTGGATCCCGAGGTTCGGCGTCGCGATATCGAGATGCAACGAGGCCGCCATCGTGATCGGCGAGACATCGGAAGGGCCGTGAGGGGCGACCTTGACCTGGTAGAGCGACGCGAAGTCGTTGATCCGGCGCGAGGGCGAGATTCCACCGGCGTGCATGACGCTGGTGCGGACGAAGTCGATGTACTGCCCGGAGATGAAGCCCATGCAGTCCCAGATGGTGTTGAACACCTCTCCGATGGCCAGCGGGGTCGTGGTGTGCTGTCGCACCAACCGGAGTGCTTCCTGGTTCTCGCCCGGCGTGACGTCTTCGAGCCAGAACAGCCTGACCGGCTCCAGATCCTTGCCGAGCCGGGCCGCTTCGATCGGTGTGAGTCGATGGTGGGCGTCGTGGAGCAGTCGTATCGAGTCCCCCACGTGCGAGCGCACCGCTTCGAGAACGCCGGGGATGTGGCGAAGGTAGGCATCGGTGTCCCACACCTCGATCGTGGGGAGGCCGTTCGTCGGCTCGCCCGGTTCAGGAGATGCGACCGCGTACACGCTTTGTCTTCCCGGAATCCCGGACTGGGCGCGCACGGCGAGGTATCCCGCCTCGAGCTTCTCGTCGATGGCGTCGAGAAGCTGCGGCACCTCCCAGCCGGATGCGTGGGCGTAGGTCAGCACTCCCTCCCGCACCGCGCCGCCGAGCAGTTGGTACACGGGCACTCCGAGCTCTTTGCCCTTGATATCCCAGAGCGCCAGATCGACGGCTCCGATGGCGGCCATCGTGATGGGTCCGCGCCGCCAGTACCCGCCCTTGTACAGCCACTGCCAGGTCTGCTCGATCCGTTGGGCGTCGCGACCGACGAGAAGAGGGCAGACATGGTCACGCAGGTAGGCGGCGACAGCCAGCTCGCGCCCGTTCACGGTGGCGTCTCCCCAGCCGACGACGCCGTCGCTCGTGACGATCTTCACGGTGACGTAGTTCCGACCGGGGGAGCACACGATGACCTCGGCGCTCGCGATGATCGAAGGCACTAGACCCCCCTCTCCTCGATGCGCACGCGGACGGTGTCGGTTCTCTCGGCCAGATCTGAGATCGAGACTCGGTCGTACCCGAAGATCGCGGATCGCACGAGGTCATGCAGGGGGATCGTCCATCGTTCATCGATTCCCCCTGGCCCTGCGAGCACACCGGCGACGGCTCCGACGGTCGCGGCGTTGGAGTCGGTGTCGAACGCGCCGCGAACGGCCAGTTCGATCGACTGGCTGAAGTCGCCATCGCCCCAGAGGAGTGCAGCGGTGATCACGCCCGCATTGTTGATGCTGTGCACCCAGTTCTTCTCGCTGTGCCTCGCATGCAATGCGACGAGGGCTTTGTCCCAGCTCTCGCCGCGCGCGAAGGTGGCAAGCACCGTGCGCACCTCGTTCGCGAGCCTGCTGTGCGGGGGGATATGACGCAACGACTCGGAGATGAGTTCGGAGACATCGTCGATCGCGAAAGCCGCGGCGACCAGCGAGGCCGCCCACATCTCCGCATAGATGCCGTTTCCTCGGTGAGAGACGACGGCGTCTTTCCATGCCAGCCCGGCCGCCCTTCGCGGATCCCCGGGGCACACCATGCCGAAGACGTCCGCGCGGATGAGGGCACCGATCCACTCCCGGTAGGGATTCTCGGTGCCGCCCGCAAGCGTCGGCGGCACCCCACGAACGATGTTCCTGTAGGCCGCGCGCTCTGCCGTGAACGTCTGTCGATACGGGAGCCGCTCGAGCCATGCCGCAGCGATGTCGGCGGGAGCGAACTCTGCTCCATGCTGCTCGAGGATGTGCAGATTGAGGATCGTGTAGTCGATGTCGTCGTCTCGGCTCGACCCGTTCACTCGTCCGCGCGTGCTCTCCGTCCAGTTGGGCAGAAAGCCCCATTCGAGAGCATCTGAACTCGAGACGGGGATGTAGTCGACGAGAGGCACGGCATCGACAGACGTCAGGTAGGCGTTGATCTTCTCGTAGCTCCAGTGGGTGCCGTCTTCGATGGGCTTCCCGAGCATGTTGCCGACGATGCGACCGGTCCAGGCCGCGTGAATTCCCGCGCTGGCGGCATCCCCGGCAATCGGTGTCGCGTGCGATGCGGGCAGCAGTGCAAGGATCGCGTCGAGTTCAGAGGGTTCGCTTGCGGAATAGGTCTCGTTCCCGAGCGTCTCGAGTTCTGCGGTGAGGGCGAGGAAGTCGGCGTCGGATGCTCCGCTCCGCTCGAGGAACCGGAACCGCTCTCCGTGAACTGTCACATCGTGACCACTGTCGGATGCGTGCCGCAGCTCGTGGCGAGCAAGGTCACGTGGGATGGCATCATCGCCGTTGACCGTCGAGGGCAACGCCTGCGGCTGGGCGTCGGAAGTCAGCATCTGTGATGGCTCCAAGTCTGTGAACACTAGGAGAGAGCGCTCTCTCAGTGATCTGACCATAGCTGTCGCCCGCCGGTCACGTCAACTCGGAGGCGAGTCGATCCTGGGTGCGACACCTGCCGCCACGCACCCCTGGTGGGAGCTTGTTCTGTATATATAGAATAAGCCTCATGACGAAGCTGACGCGGGTCACGGCACCCACCCTCGACGTGGTGCAGGTTCTGCTCGGTTCCGCGGATCCGGTCTGGGGCCTCGCGCTGGCCAAGGCCGTGGAGCGCGCACCGGGCACGGTGTACCCGATCCTCTCCCGGCTCGAGGAGCTCGGCTGGATCGTCGGCGACTGGGAGGGCGAGTCCGACCACTCGGGACCGCGCCGCCGGTACTACCGCCTCACGGATGAGGGGCGTGCAGAGGCCGCCGCGCTCGTCGCCGCGCGCGCTCGCCGCGTTGCGGCCGCGCCGACACCGCGACTCGCGTTCGGGATCTCGGGATGAACGGTTCCGAGGCGCTCATCCGCATCGCCGCGGCCCTTCTTCCGCGTTCGCGGCGGGAGGTGCGCCGAGAGGAATGGCTCGCCGATCTCGCCGGCGCGGAAGAGCTCGGCATCCCTCGCGTGCAGGTGGCACTCGGCGCGCTGCAGGCCGCTCTGTCCGAGGGGGTGAGCGCTCGGCGCGGGACTTTCACGCGCCGACGGGTCTTCGCGATCACCGCGATCGTCGTCGGTGCGGTCGTGGTGGGCGCTCCCGCCGCAGCCATCGCAGTGATGCTCGTCTCCGATGCGCGCGGTGTCGTGACGGTCGAGGCGACGGATGGCGGCGACCGCGAGGTGTTCTGGCGGGACTACCCGGGGATCCCGGAGCTCGAGCCCGAGGACATCCTCTCCGGGCCGACGCTGGAACAGGGCGAGGCGGAGGGACGTGCCCTGCTGGAGGAGATCGAGACGGCGCTGACGGCCGAGTTCGGTCTGGCGTGGGCCCCGCCGTCCACCGGCAACGGAGACCAGGTCGCCTTCCCCGCGGAGAACTTCTACGGCGGGCCGTCGATGCTCAGCACTCTCAACGTGCAGGGGCGCCAGTCCACCAGCGTGCCCGCGACCTGGACGGAGAAGGAGCGGGCGCTGGAGATCATCGCCAGTATCGCGGCGCGGCACGGCTTCACGGAGCTGACGCTCGATCACGACTCCGAGTACATGACGGCCGCCGAGGTGAAGCAGGCCTTCGGCGGTGTGACCCCTGAGGAGTCGGTGGTCGTCTCGGGGACCATCGAAGGCCCCACGGGGCAGTGGCTCATGTTCGGCATGCAGGACCTCTCCCTCGATCGCGACGGACGCTTCACCGAGGATGCCGAAGCCTCAGCGGAGTACGGCTCGCTCCCGAACTCGATCTCGGTCATGTACGGCGCGAACGGACTGCTGCCGGCCGCCGACCGTGCGGAGTTCGAACGTCGGCTGGCGCCCTACGTCGGCCTCGCGCGTCCGGAGCCGCTCGAGAGCTGAACGCGCACGCCGACCGCGGTGAGGGGTCACAACACGCCGCGCCGCTCCGGCTGCTCGCGGCGTGTTGTGACCCCTCACGCGAATGTCGTGAGCCCACACGTGAGAGTGAGGACGCGGGCGTGAGGTTGGACGAGCGCGGGGCACGAAGGCGAGTGGTCAGCGCCGCACCGGGTCGGCATCGCCGACGAGGAAACGCTCGAGCTCGCGCAGCGTGGGCGCGGCCTCCCAGTCGCCCGGCACCAGGCAGGCCATTGCGCCGCAGGCGTTCGCGCGCCTCAACACGGCATCCAGATCGGCCCCGTCGAGCAGGGCGCTGAGGTACCCCGCGACGAACGCGTCACCGGCGCCGACCGTGTCGACCACGTCGATCACGAACCCGGGCGAGGCGACAACCCGATCGCCGAGGTGCACGGCTGCGCCCTTCGGCCCGAGCTTGACGACGACGGCAGCACACCCGGCCGCGTGCAGCAGCGCGGGAGACTCGTCGGCCGACGCATCCGGGTACAGGATGCCGAACTCCTCAGCCCCGCCGAACACGATGTCCGCACGCTCGGCGATCTCGCGGAGCACGGGGCCCGCGACCGCCGCCGAACCCAGCGCCGACCGGTAGTTGATGTCGAAGCTCACGGTCGCACCCGACGCCTTCGCACGGTCGACGGCCGCGTGCACCGCGCCCCGTGCCGACTCCGACAGCAGCGGTGTGATGCCGGTGATGTGCAACAGCGCGGCGCCTTCGACCCAGCCGTCGGGCAGATCGGATGCGCTGAGCCGTGAGCCCGCCGACCCCGCGCGGTAGTAGTGGACGGCGGTCGATGAGACCGACGGCTTCTCTTTGACCATGAGTCCGGTGGGGGCATCCGCGTCGATCACAGCGCGCACGTCCACGCCTTCGCCACGGAGCTCCCGCGCCACTCGCTCGCCGAGAGAGTCGTCGCCCACACGGCCCAGCCACGACACCGCGGCGCCGAGTCGCGCCAGTCCGATCGCGACGTTGCTCTCCGCGCCGCCGATGCCGAGCCGCAGCTCGGACGCGTGCCGCAGCGATCCGACCTCCGTGGTGCGCGCGAGCGCCATGGTCTCGCCGAGCGTGACCACCGAGGGTCGGGTCATCGTGCGCAGACCGAGACGAAGGCCTCTGCCCGGTCGCGCAGTGCGCCGAGATCGCCACCGTTGAAGGCATCGCCGAGCAGCGGGCCCCCGACGCTGACCGCGACCGCACCCGCGGCCAGCCAGGCTTCGGCTCCCGCCAGATCGACGCCCCCCGAAGGCACAGCGACGATGTCGGGGAACGGGCCGCGCAGGTCCTTCAGATATCCGGGACCCACCTGACCGGCGGGGAACACCTTCACGGCCGACGCACCTGCCGACCACGACGCGAACAGCTCCGTCGGGGTGAGGCCACCCGGAACGATCGGCACGTCGGCATCCGTCGCCTGCTGCACGAACGCGGTCGAGGTGATCGGGGTGACGATGTACGTCGCTCCCGCATTGATCGCGCGGGTGAGGTCGTCGGCGCTCGTCACCGTGCCGATGCCGAGGTCCACCACGTCACCGAAGCGCTCGCGCAACCGGGGGAAGTGCGCGAACGTGCCCCGTGTGGTGAGCGTCAGCTCGACGCTGCGGATGCCGGCATCCACCAGCACATCGAGCACGGCGTCGTAGTCCTCGGCGCGCTGGGCGCGGGCGACGACGATGAGCCGCGACTCGACCGTCCGCTCCGGCAGCGCGACGCGAGTGCCGGCAGCGGGCCGGGTCTCACCAGTCATGAACGGTCCCGTCGAGCAGGCGGTTCACCGGCAGGTACGCCTTCGTGTAGTCGTATCCGGCCGCCGCTTCCTCATCGAGCTCGACACCGAGACCGGGCTGTTCACCGGGGTGCAGGAAGCCCTTGTCGAACGTGAACGACGTCTGGAACACCTCGAGCGTCTTCTCGTTGTGCGGCATGTACTCCTGGATGCCGAAGTTGTGGATCGCGAGGTCCAGGTGCAGGGCGGCGGCCATGCCGACGGGCGAGATGTCGGTCGGGCCGTGGATGCCGGACTTGATGCCGTAGATCGCGGCGAAGTCGAGCAGCTTCTTCATCGCGGTGATGCCACCGGTGTGGGTGACGGCCGAGCGCACGTAGTCGATCAGGCGCTCGGTGATCAGCGTCTGGTAGTCGTACACCGAGTTGAAGACCTCGCCGATCGCCAGCGGCGTGGTGGAGTGCTGGCGTACGAGGCGCAGGGCCGACTGGTCCTCGCCGGGGGTGCAGTCCTCGAGCCAGAACAGGTCGTAGGGCTCGATCTCCTTCGCGAAGCGGGCGGCCTCGATCGGGGTCATCCGGTGGTGGCCGTCATGCAGGATGCGCAGGTCGGTGCCGAAGTCCTCGCGGATCTTCGCGAAGATCCCCGGCATGTGGTTGAGGTAGTTGCGGGTGTCCCACCGCTCCTCGCTGGGGCGGCCGTTCTCGACGCGCTTGGCGGGCTCGTAGTCGTAGCGCACGCCGGGGCCGGTGGCCGAGACGCCGTAGATCTGGCCGAGGCCGGGCACGCCGGTCTGCACGCGCACGGCGGTGTAGCCGAGCTCCTCGTAGCCGGTGATCGCGTTCTTGAGAGCCGCGTAGTCGGTGCCGGAGGCGTGGGCGTAGACCCGCACGCCCTCACGGCTGGCGCCGCCGAGCAGCTGGTACAGCGGCATCCCGGCCTTCTTGGCCTTGATGTCCCACAGCGCCATGTCGACAGCGGCGATCGCGGCCATCGTGACGGGTCCGCGACGCCAGTACGGTCCGCGGTAGAGGTACTGCCAGGTGTCTTCGATCCGGTCCTCGTCGCGGCCGATGAGCATCGAGGCGACGTGATCGGCGAGGTAGGAGGCGACCGCGAGCTCGCGGCCGTTCAGGGTGGCGTCACCGAGACCCGTGATGCCGTCGGAGGTCGTGATCTTCAGCGTCACGAAGTTGCGGCCGGGGCTGGTGATGTTGACGTCGACGAGCTCGATGGTCATGGCAGAGGTTCCTCAGAGTGGGGGGGGTGGGGTGCGGCCGTTCGGGTCGGCCGCACCCCGAGTGGGTGTCGGTGCGGTCAGATCGCGTCGCGCGGATCGGTGAGATCGCGACCGGCGACCTCCGGCATCCAGATCGAGGCGATCAGTGCGCTCAGGGTGAAGATGAAGAGCATGATGATGATCGGGATGAACGAGCCGGTGACGGCCGAGACCCACGCGGCGGCGATGACGGGCCCCGCACCGGTCGCGATGATCGCGGCGATCTCGCGGGCCATGGCCGTGAAGGTGTAGCGGTTGCGGGCTCCGAACAGCTCGGGCAGCGTGAGGTTCTCGAGCGATGCGAAGCTCATCACCGCGAGGTTGTGCAGCACGACGTAGCCGATGAAGACCTGCAGCGTGACGCCGCTGCTGATCATGAGCATCGTCGGGATGATGATGATGAGCGCGATGACCGCCCAGATCATGTACATGCGCTTGCGGCCGAACTTGTCGCCGAGCCAGCCGGACAGCGGCACGGTGATGAAGGCGACGAGCGACGAGACGATGACGGCGTTGACGCCGATCGAGCGGTCGAGCAGCAGCACGACGGTGATGTAGCTGATCAGGTACGTCTGGATCATGCCGGAGTTTCCGGCCTGGCCGAAGCGCAGCAGCAGGGCGATCGAGAAAGCCTTCCAGGGCTTGCGCTCCATCGCCTCGAGGGTGCGCACATCGCCGGTCTCGGTGGCGAGCTGGATCGTCTCCTCGCGGGAGAGCGCCTTGCCGTCGACGACGTCGTCGCGCTCCTCGAAGACCGGGGTCTCCTTGAGGTTGAAGCGCACCCAGATCGCGAAGAGCATGATGACCGCGCTGCCGATGAAGGGGATGCGCCATGCCCAGTCGATGACTTCCTGCTCGCTGTAGGCGACGAGGAGGATCGCCCAGATGCCGGAGGCGAGCAGGGTTCCGCAGTTCGTGCCGAGTGCGACGAGCGAGGCGATGATGCCGCGGCGCTTCGCCGGTGCGTACTCGGCGAGCATGACGCCGGCGCCCGAGATCTCCGCGCCCGCGCCGAAGCCCTGCGCGATGCGGAGGAGGACGAGCAGGATCGGCGCGAGGACACCCACCTGGTTGTACGTCGGCAGGAAGCCGATGAGGGTGGTCGCGAGACCCATCAGGAGGATCGTGTAGAACAGCACCTTCGTGCGGCCGGTCTTGTCACCGAGGCGCGCGAAGAAGAACGCGCCGACCGGGCGGGCGACGTAGCCGACGCCGTAGGTCGCCATCGCCGCGACGACCGCCACGGCGGGGTTCTCGGAAGAGAAGAACAGATCGGCGAAGACGAGCGCGGCGGCCAGCGAGTAGAGCTGGTAGTCCATGAACTCGAGGGCGGTGCCGAGCCACCCGGAGATGGCGGCGCGGACGAGGTCCTTGACCGACCTCTTCGCGGCGGGGTCGTCGACGGCCTGTGCCGTCGTCTGCGGTTCTGACATGGAGGTACTCCTTTGGACCAGGAACGGGTGGGGGTATCGCTAGAGGGAGAGCAGGACCTTGGCTGAGGCGGACGAGTCGCGGGCGAGCTCGAACGCGCGCACGGCGTCGGATGCGGGGATGACGTGGGAGATGACAGGGTCGAGAGCGTCGGACTCGGCGAGCATCGCCACCGCGTCGTCGATCTCGGTCGAGAAGCGGAACGCACCGCGGATGGTCAGCTCCTTCGCGAGCAAGGGCGCGAGGTTGACTCCGATGTCGGCGTTGGGGAGCATGCCGACCTGCACGATGGTGCCTGCGCGACGTGCAGCGCGGACAGCGGAGGTGAGCGCCACTCCGACGCCGGAGCACTCGAGCACCACGTCGTACGATTCGTTCTCGATCGTGTCGCGGCCGACGAGTGAGACCTCGGTCGCGCCGAGGGCCTGTGCGCGGTCGAGCGGCTCGGTGCGCACGTCGCTGGCGCCGACGACGCCCGCTCCGGCGTGCACGGCGGCCGCGACCACGAGCAGACCGATGGGACCGGCGCCGATGACCAGCACCCGCTTGCCGCTGATGTCGCCCGCGAGGCTCACGGCGTGGATCGCGACGGCGAGCGGCTCGGCGAGTGCGGCGCGCTCGAGCGGGAGCGACGCCGGGAGCACGCGGATCATCTGCTCCTCGACCAACAGGTACTCGGATGCCCCGCCCTGGCGGTGCGGGGTCGCCGCCGCGCTGCCGAAGTAGTCGCCGCCGGGGCGCAGGTGCGGGCGGTCCTCGAGGCCGGGGATGCTGGGGCCGTAGCGCGCGGGGTGCACGGTCACCGGGGTGCCGGGAGCGAGGCGGCCGGACGGATCGAGGTCGACGACGCCCGACAGCTCGTGCCCGGGGGTGAGGGGTTCACGGATCGTGTACTCCCCGTTCGCGCCGTGGAAGTAGTAGTGCAGGTCGGATCCGCAGATGCCGACGTAGTTCACCCGCAGGCGCACCTCGCCGTCGCCGGGCGTCGGGACCTCGCGGTCCTCCCAGCGGATGTCTTCCTTGCCGTGGATGGCGAGAGCCTTCATGGCTGCATCTCCTTCTTGATGGTCTGGGATGCCGAGAGGGCATCCGCGATCGCGGCGTCGACGCTACGATGGCGGATCGTGTCGATGAGCTCGCCCACGCGAGTGATGAACGAGTCCTGCCCTGCGAGTTCATCACCGAACAGCTGCTGTTCGGCGATCACGCGCTCGGCGAGCTCGTGGCCGTCGCGTGCGGTGGCGGCGACGGCCTGCAGGCGGTCACGGGCGGCATCCGTCATCGCGGCCGCGTGGACTCCGGGGTCGAAGCCGGGGAGCGGGGCGATGCACGACAGGTATCCGGCCACCGTCAGGGCGATCAGATGCGGCATCTCGCCGTTGCGGAGTGCGAGCATCGCCGGCTCCGGGATGCGCTGGCGCAGCTTGACGGAGCCGTCGGTGCCGACCTGGCTCGTGCGGTGCCCGAGCGCGCTGTTGCCCCAGCGCGCGAAGAGCTCGCTCTCGTACGCGCGGATGTCGACGCCGGAGGGCACTTCGATCGAGGGCTCGTACTCGCCGCGCAGCACCGCGAGTGCGGCATCCGCGATCTCGCTGAGACCGATGGCCTCTGGAATGGTGCCGACGCCGCGGAGCGCGCCGAGGTAGGCGATGAGGGAGTGGGTGCCGTTGAGCAGCCGCACCTTCATCTGCTCGTACCGCCCCACCTCGTTCGTGAACACGGCGCCGCCGGCCTCCCAGGCGGGGCGTCCGCCGGCGAACCGGTCTTCGATGGCCCACATCGTGAACGGCTCTGCGGGCACCGGCACCTCATCGCGGACGCCGAGGAGCGCGCTCACCTGTTCGCGCATCTGCGCCGTGGTGGACGGCACGATGCGGTCGACCATGCTGGAGGGGAAGCTCACCGACTGGTCGAGGAAGGCGAGTGTGTCAGCGCCTTCGCCGTGAGGCAGCGCGTCGAGGAACTCGCGCACCAGCTTCTCGGTGTGCTTGCCGTTGGCAGCGAGGTTGTCGCAGCTGAGCACCGAGACCGGGGCTCCTGCGGCGGCGCGTGCCTGCAGGCCGCGCGCCAGCTGGCCGATGGTGGAGCGTGGTGCCCCGCCGCGCAGGTCTGCCTGCACGACGAGGTCGTCGAGGTCGAGGCGCTGAGTGGCCGCCGAGTAGCTGTAGCCGTTCTCGGTGACGGTGAGCGTCACGATGCGGATGCTCGGATCCGCCAGGTGGGCGACGATGCGCTCGGGCTGCTCCCCGCCGACGAACGCGTCGGTGTGCACTCCTGGGATGGTGAGCGAGGTGCTGTCGGGGGAGATCGTCGCGACCGAGTAGAGGAGATCCTGCGCGTGCATCGCGTCGACGACTGCGCGGGAGCGTGACGCGACGCCGATGATTCCCCAGTCGCCCCCGGTGCTCTGCAGAGCCGCGGCGGTGTAGACCGACTGGTGCGCGCGGTGGAAGCTGCCGAGTCCGAGATGCAGGATGCCGGCGCCGGAGGGGGCGGCGGGAAGCGTTGCCGTGCCGGACGACGCGCGGCCGAGGGTGTGCGCCTGGATGCTCATGGGGTGTTCCCCTCACGGGCTTCGGCGCACCACTGGGGGTGATCGGCGATGATCGTCATGTAAAGCAGTGTGTATGAGTTGTACAAACTTGTCAACCTGTTTTACATCACGGGTGGTGATCGTAGGATTGCGGGACAACCGGAAGGCGACAGTGGCAGCGACATTGACAGACGTGGCGAGGCGCGCAGGCGTGTCCATCGCCACGGCATCCCGCGCCTTCGGCGAACCGGCGCGTCTGGCGGACGGAACGCTCGAGCGCGTGCTGCAGGCCGCCACCGATCTCGGCTACTCCACGCCGCAGTCGGCCGTCGCCACCCGCACGTTCGGCGTCGTGGTGCCGGACGTCGCGAACCCCGTCTACGCGACACTGCTCAAGGCGATCCAGGGCCAGGCGTGGCACGGCCGCCACCGCATCGTGCTGTTCGACGCCGATGAGGACCTGCGGCGCGAGCGCGAGCAGATCGAGCAGGCGCGCAAGCTCGACGGCATGCTGCTGTGCTCGCCGCGACTTCCCGACGCGGACGTGCTCGCGCTCGTCGGCGACACCCCCTACGTCGTGGTCAACCGTCAGATCGACGGTGCGGCCTGTGTGCTGATGGACACCGAGAACGGGCCCAGCCAGGCGATCGAGCACCTCGCTGCGCTGGGTCACACGCACATCGCCTATGCCGCAGGACCGCGCGGTTCCTGGGCCGATGTCCGCCGCGCCGACACCATCGCGCGGGCCTGCGAGCGCCACGGCATCCGGTTGACTCCTCTCAGCCATCACGCGGCATCGATCCAGGGCGGCCGTGCCGCTGCCGCACCCGCTGCGGCGAGCGGCGCCACCGCGGTCGTCGCCTACAACGACCTCGTCGCGCTCGGTCTCGAGGCCGGACTGATCGAGCTCGGCCGACGCTGCCCTGCCGACATCAGCATCGTGGGTATCGACGACATCGACCTCGCCGGTGCGGTGACCCCCGCGCTCACGACGGTGCGGATGCCGATCGAGCGCAGCGGTGCACTGGCGGTCGATCTGCTGCTCCAGGCGATGTCGGGAGTCGTGATCAGCGACATCGTGACCCTCGGTTCGCAGTTGATCGTGCGTGCGTCGACCGCCGCGCCGTCGCCCTGAGGGACCCCGCTCACGCCGTGCCCTTCTGCACGTGAGGGGTCAAGACACGCCGCATCATGCGGCCCGGCTGCGGCGTGTCTTGACCCCTCACGGTTCGATCTAGCGGCGAGACAGTCGCACCTCGCCGAGCAGGCGTGCGCTCGTGCGCGCGAGGGCTCGCCGTGAGAGCAGGCGGGTGCCGAGCGCGAGCAGATGGTTCTTGGTGCCGGAGATGACGCTGGGAGCGCCGTGCGGGCGGTCCAGCTGGCGGAAGGCCGTGTCGATCACCTGCGCCGAGGTCTGCTGCCGGCCCACGGATGCCGCATCGGTGCCGACGACATCGAAGAACTCGGTCTTCGTCGACCCGGGGCTCACGGCGAGCACCCGCAGGCCGGTGCCGCGGGCTTCGGCCCACAGCGCCTCGGTGAAGCTCAGCACGAACGCCTTGGTGGCGCCGTAGACGGCCATGCCGGGGGTCGGTTGATATGCCGCGGTGCTCGCGACCGTGACCAGAGCGCCGTGTCCCTGCAGCAGCTGCGGGAGGAACGCGCGCGTCAGCTCGACCAGCGTGACCACGTTGAGCTGGATCTCGCTGCTCGTGCGGGCGGGGTCGGCCTGATCGAAGGCGACGTGGGAGCCGAAGCCCGCGTTGTTGACCAGCGAGGTGATGCGGATGCCGCGGCGGTCGATCTCGTCGCGGAGTGCGACTGCTGCACCGGCGATGCCCAGGTCCGCGGGCACGACCTCGACGTCGACGTGAGCGCTCGCCCGCAGCTCGGCGGCGAGGGCTTCGAGCCGGTCGGCGCGCCGGGCCACGAGCACCAGGTTCGATCCGCGCGCCGCGAATCGTCGGGCGAACTCCACGCCCAGTCCCGAGCTCGCGCCGGTGATGAGGGCAGTGCCTCCGTGCAGGTCGAGCGTCATGATGGTGCCTTCCTCGATGTTGTCAGTGTCATCATTGTGCACGTGCCGTCGCGTGTTGTCAATGTCTACATCTGCCCTTAGGATGGACGGGTGCCCGAACAGCGCTATCACCACGGCGATCTCCGCCGCACGCTCCTCGAAGCCGCCCGCGCGAGCATCGAGGTCGAGGGTGTCGAAGCGCTGTCACTGCGCCAACTGGCCCGCGACGCAGGCGTCAGTCACGCGGCCCCCAGCCGACACTTCCGCGACAAGCAGGCCCTGCTCGACGCGCTCGCCGAAGATGGGTTCCTCCGCCTGAGCGCGGCGCTCGAAGACGTCGCGGGCGCGGAGGCGACGACCGTGGCGGACGTGCGGCAGCGGTTCGACGAGCTCGCTCGCGGATACGTCGCCTTCGCGCTCGCGCAGCCGACACTGCTGTCGCTGATGTTCGGCCTGAAGCACGCGCCGGATGCGCGCGCCGAGCTCATCGAGGCGGGCCATGCGTCGATGGCGATCACGATGCGCGTGGTCGATGCGGCGCAGCGGCTCGGGGCGATCGGCCCCGGTGACCCGCAGCGCATCGCGCTCACCGCCTTCGCCACGTTCCACGGTGTGGCGACGCTGAGTTCCGGCGGGCTGCTCGACGGCATCGCGGCGGAAGACCTGGTCGATACCGCGAGCGACACCTTCTGGCGAGGACTGCAGCCGACGGCCTGACTCCGTGCGCCGCGCCCCGCGCCCCGCGCGTCCCTGCAACCCCTGAGGGGTCAAGACACGCCGCAGCGCTCGGCCCGGCCGCGGCGTGTCTTGACCCCTCACGACTCGATGGCCCTTCCTTTCCCGGCGCATCCGTACGACTCTGGAGGGGAGAGTTCCATCGATGAGCGGAGTGCACGATGTCGAATCCCGACGCCCTGATCAACAGTTTCGAGGACTTCTCCGGCCTTCCGGAGGTGCCGGAGGAGCCGGAGGTTCCGGAAGAGGTCGAAGAGGAGATCGCGGCGGCCCGCGAAGACGAGTGAGCGCAGCGGATCAGGAGTTTTTTCCTGTTCAGCGGTAATTTGACTTCCCTGGGGAAGTGGCTATGGTCGGGAGTGTCAGCCGCCAGCCACCAAGGGGAAGCGAGTTTCACATGTCCAAGAAGTCACCGCAGGCACGCGACGGCAAGAAGGTTCCGCAGCTCTCGCTGAAGGAGAAGCGCCTCGCGAAGCGGTCGAAGCAGGAGCCTGAGGCATTCATCAAGCCGCGCAAGGGCGCGAACGCCTGATCCGCACCTCTCGCGGGGTCAGCGCTTTTCGAGCCCTGGCTGCTCGACGCGTCTGATCCCGCGACGAGGGTGCCGCGCCACGGACACGCCGGTGTATCGCTTCTGGACACGCCTTTTTCGAACCGCCAGGATGAAAAAGGAGAGTCGCGACAGGCGGCGGAGCTGAGGGGCGGACAGCATGGCGGACTTCTGGCAGACGCGGGACGGCTTCTGGCATCGGGGCGGATGGTGGCGAGCACTGCTCGTCACGGCCGGGTATCTGGTCATCTATCTCGGGGTCAGTCAGCTGGTCGGATTGACGCTCGGGCACCTGATCGTCGACGGTGGGCCTTTCGCCAGCGCCACCAACGTCGCAGTCGAGTTGCTTCTTCCGATCGGGGTCGGCGCCGTCGTCATCCTGGCCTTCCTCGCCGCCATCGGTTGGATCAAGCCCGTCTTCGGGCGCCAGCCGATCACCGGAAGGCCATGGATGTGGATCGCCGTGGCGGTCGTCGCGTATCCGATCATCTTCCGCTTCATCGGGATCGACTACGGATCGTTCCCCGCGGGGGTCGTCGTGGTGGCGCTCATCACCGGCCTCTTCATCGGCATCGCCGAGGAACTGGTGACCCGCGGGGCGGGTGTGGCGCTGCTGCGCAAGGCCGGCTACAAGGAACTGGTCGTCGCCGTGCTCTCCTCGACGCTGTTCGCGATGATGCACCTCGTCAACGCGATCGGCACCGGCTTCGACCTCACGATCGCCATCCTGCTGATCTACACGTTCTTCTTCGGCATCTGCATGTACCTCGTGATGCGCGTCACGGGCAGCATCGTCTGGGCGATCGTGATGCACGGGCTCACCGATCCGACCCTCTTCCTCTCGACGGGCGGGATCGACAAGGCCGTCGAGGGTGCGGCGCAGAACATCTGGCTCACGATCGCCAGCACCGGCAACTACAGCGTGATCCTGTTCGGCATCGTGGCGCTGTTCCTGATCCGTGGGCGGGTGCTGCCGGCGGCCGAGAAGGTGCCGACGCTTCCCGCGTGATGCGAGTCAGACGTGCGCGGTGCTGCCCTGCAGCGCGTGCACGACCGGGGCGAGCTCGGGCTGCGTGATCGCTTCGCCGAGAGTGCGTTCCAGAGCCTCGTCGTGGATCGGATGCGCCTTCTCGTAGAGCTCACGTCCGGCCGGCGTCAGCTCTGTGTAGATGCCGCGGCGGTCGTCGAGGCACAGGATGCGCGTCAGCAGGCCACGGTCCTCGAGGCGGGTGACCAGGCGCGTGGTGGCGCTCGGGCTCAGCGCCGTGGCGCGGGCGAGCTGCTGCATGCGCATGTGCCAGCCGTCCTGGCGGCTCAGGGCATCGAGCACCGTGTACTCGACGACGGAGAGGTCGGCTGAGGAGCCGAGAGCCCGTTCGAGCTCGGCCTCGATGATGCCGTGGAGCGCGGCGAGCGTGCGCCAACCGCGCGCACGGATCTCGACGGCGTCGTCAGAGATGCCCATGAGTGACCTCCAGAGATAGTTGCTTGCGCAAACTACTTGCGCGTGCAATCATTGTGTCTCGGACGCAAAATCCCGCGTCTGCAACTACTTTAGCAGAGGATCTCGGAGCGCACCCATGCCATTCGGACTCATCGCACTCGCCATCGGCGCCTTCGGAATCGGACTCACCGAGTTCGTCATCATGGGGCTGCTGCCCGAGGTGGCGGCCGACTTCAGCGTCACCGAAGCCAGCGCAGGGTGGTTGATCTCCGGCTACGCGCTCAGCGTGGTGGTCGGTGCCCTGCTGCTGACCGCCGCAACGACGCGACTCCCGCGCAAGCCGGTGCTCCTCGGACTGCTGGTGCTGTTCATCGCCGGCAACGTGCTCACCGCTCTCTCGCCCGACTACGGAGTCGCGATGGCAGGACGCATCGTCGCCGCCCTCTCGCACGGCGCCTTCTTCGGCATCGGATCCGTCGTGGCTGCTGATCTGGTGGCACCCGAGAAGAAGGCCAGGGCGATCGCCATCATGTTCACCGGGCTGACCGCCGCCAACGTCTTCGGCGTGCCGTTCGGCACCTTCCTCGGGCAGCAGTTCGGCTGGAGGTCGACGTTCTGGGTGATCTCCGTCATCGGTGTCGTGGCGCTCGTCGGCATCGGCGCGCTCGTGCGTGCTCCTCGAGGCGTCGGCGCCGGCGTGAGCCTGCGCCAGGAGCTCTCGGCGTTCCGTTCCGGCCAGGTCTGGCTCTCGCTGCTGGTGACGATCCTCGCCTACGGAGGCATGTTCGGCGCGTTCACCTACATCGCCTACACGCTCACGAGCGTGACGGGCTTCGCCTCCGCGGCCGTGCCGTGGCTGCTCGTGCTCTTCGGTCTCGGGCTGGTGGCGGGGAACGCGATCGGCGGACGCCTCGCGGACCGTTCGGTCGACCGCACACTGCTCTGGTTCATCGCCGCGCTCGCCGCGGTGCTCGTGGCTTTCGGACTCCTCGCAGGGTCGCAGCCCGCGACCATGGTCATCCTCGTGCTCATGGGCGGCTTCGGCTTCGGCACGGTCCCCGCGCTGCAGAGCCGCATCATGCACTATGCCGGAGGAGCGCCGACCCTCGCCTCGGGCGCGAACATCGGCGCATTCAACGTCGGCAACGCGCTCGGCGCCTGGGCCGGAGGCGTCGGGATCTCGGCGGGCCTCGGCTACACCTCGCCCATCTGGATCGGCGCCGCGCTCACGACATCCGCTCTCGGCGTGATGCTCGTCGCCGTCCACCTCGCCGCGCGCACCCGTCCTCGCGCCGACACGGCGACGTTCGCCACCGTCACGGCGTGAACTACCACCCCGCTTCCCCGCAAGAGAGAGAACGAGCATGACCACTCCCTCCATCCCCACCGTCACTTTGAACAACGGCCTCGAGATGCCGCAGCTCGGCTTCGGCGTCTTCCAGGTGCCCGATGCCGAGACCACGGATGCCGTCGCCAGTGCACTGGATGCCGGCTACCGCAGCATCGACACCGCCGCGATCTACGGCAACGAGGCGGGTGTCGGCGCCGCGATCGCCCGGTCGGGGCTGCCCCGTGACGAGCTCTTCGTCACCTCGAAGGTCTGGGTGTCCGACCACGGCTACGACGCCGCGCTCCGTGCGTACGACCAGTCGCTCGCACGTCTCGGGCTCGAACGGCTCGACCTGTTCCTGATCCACTGGCCCACCCCGGCGCACGACACCTACCCCGAGACCTGGCGCGCGCTCGAGCGCCTGTACGCCGACGGGCGCGTCGGGGCGATCGGAGTCTCGAACTTCGAACCGGAGCACCTCTCACGCATCGCGAGCGACACCGGCATCGTCCCGGCCGTGAACCAGGTCGAACTGCATCCCGCCCTGCAGAACCGGGCGGTCGTCGCAGCGAACACCGCTCAGGGCATCGTCACGGAGGCGTGGAGCCCGCTCGCCCAGGGCGCGGTTCTCGGCGAGGAATCGGTCGTGGCGATCGCCGCGCGCCACGGCAAGACTCCCGCTCAGGTGGTGCTGCGGTGGCACCTGCAGCAGGGGCGTGTCGTGATCCCGAAGTCCGTCACCCCTGCCCGGATCGCCGAGAACCTCGACGTATTCGACTTCGTGCTCTCGTCCGAGGAGCTCACGTCGATCGACCTGCTCGAGCGCGACGGTCGCACCGGACCGCATCCCGCGCAGTTCAACGGCTGAGTCTTCTGCCTGCGACCCTCGCGAGCATGACCGCTCGCGGGGGGCGCGTGTCTTCAGGGGTCGCGTTACTGCGCGCGCATGTACTCCTCGGCGGCCCGCACCTGATCCGCGGACGGGCGGATGCCGGTGTAGAGCACGAACTGCTCGAGGGCCTGCAGCGTCGCGACCTCGGCACCGGTGATCACGGTCTTGCCCGCCGCGCGACCGGCCTTCACGAGAGGGGTCTCCGCCGGCAGTGCGACGACGTCGAACACCACAGACGCCGCGGCGACCGCTGCCTCATCGAACGAGAGAGAGTGCTCGTCTGGCCCACCCGCCATGCCGAGCGGGGTGACGTTCACCAGGATGTCGGCTTCGAGGCCGGCGGCATCCTCGTGCCATCCGAATCCGCACTGCTCGGCGAGTGCACGGCCGAGGTTCTCGTTACGGGCGACGATCGTGACCGCGGTGAAGCCGGCGTCTCGGAACGCCGCTGCGGTCGCCTTCGCCATGCCGCCGGATCCGCGCAGCAGCACGGAGGTCGCCGGATCGAGGCTGTTCCGCTCGATCAGCTGTGCGATCGCGGAGTAGTCGGTGTTGTACGCGACGAGAACGCCGTCGTCGTTCACGATCGTGTTGACGGAATCGATCGCGGTCGCGGATGCATCCATCCGATCGACCAGGGCGATCACGTCCTCCTTGTACGGCATCGAGATCGCACACCCGCGGATGCCCAGCCCGCGCACCCCGGCGATCGCCTGCGCGAGGTCGGTCGGCGCGAAAGCCTTGTAGATCCAGTTGAGCTCGAGCGCCTCGTAGAGGAAGTTGTGGAAGCGGGTCCCGTTGTTGCTCGGCCGGGCCGACAGCGAGATACAGAGCGTCATGTCCTTGTTGAGCATCGTCACGGCTCCAGGCTACTCGCGCGCCCTCATGCTCATGTGTCGTCGAGTGCGCCGGCGATCAGTCGACGACGACGCTGCGCAATCCCTAGGAGTGAGGGATCGAGGGAGCGCCGAAATCGGCGGATCGACAGCAGATGTCCTGATTTTTCAGTAGATCTTCCGGCGTAACCAAACCGAGACAGCGCCTCCCTTCTCCGTTCTCGTGGTGCTCACTACGTTTCCCAGGTACCCCGCCGAGATGTGGACGTCCATCCCCAACATCCGGATGACGCACCGCGGTGAGGCACGTATCTGGGGAGGAATCATGGGCGCAGCACGCAGAAGCGCGCGTGTGGCGGAGAGCCGCGCCGGGTGGCGACGCCTACCGGCGGCTCTGCTCATCGCGGTCCTTGTCGCGGTCGTGTCGATCCCCCTGTCGCAGCCGCTGCCGGCCGCCGCTGCTCCCGGCGACCCCTTCGACCCCTCCATGCCCCGGGTGTTCATCGCGCAGGACGCTCCCACGCGTCTGTACTCCGCCGTGCAGGGCAATGGATCGATCACGCTGCAGCCGGAGGGTGCACCGTCTGCGATCGAGTACAACGCGATCAGCTTCCACACGGTCGACAACTATCTCTACGGACTCCGCAGAGACGACGGTTTCCGCACCGTGCTTGTGCGGATCGGACAGGGGGGTGTGGTGACCTCGCTCGGGGCGGTGTCGGGTCTCACCGCTCCGCCGGGTGCGCAGGTCTACAACCAGGGCGCGTTCGGAGCCGGGGCGAGCGCGAGCACCCTTTACGTGCGCACATCCCAGCCGTCGTCCGCGCAGCTGTGGGCCGTGAACGTCACGACAGGGACCGCGTCGCTGATCACGCTCTCCTCCGCCGTCCCCAACGTGTCGGACCTGACGTGGAAGGACGGATTCCTCTGGGGCATGAGCAGCGCCAACGTCATGTACCGGATCAATCCCGCCAACGGTCAGGTCTCGTCGTGGGCCACGGGCATCGCGCTCAACGGGGCTTTCGGTGCGCAGTGGACTTATGGCAACGGCAACCTCGGCCTGTCGGACAACGTCACCGGCCTCATCCACCAGCTCGCGATCGGCAATCCTTCGGCGGCGACGCCGACCTTCACTCTCGTATCCACGACGAGTGGACCGGCATCCTCGAACAACGACGGTGCGGCGATCCCCGGTCTTGATGTCGATCTGGGGATCGTGAAGACCGGACCGGCGGTGTACACACCCGGAGCGGCGATCACGTACACGCTCACCGTGACGAACAACGGCCCCGGCATCTCTTCCGGGTACCAGGTGACCGACACTCTGCCTGCCGGGGTCACCGGAGGGTCATCCCCCACGGCGGGATGCGCGGTGACGTCGGGTGTTCTCCGCTGCGGACTCGCCGGGCTCGCGGTCGGCGCGACCCGCACGATCACAGTGACCGGCACCGTCGCATCAGCCACGACCGGTCTGCTCGCGAACACGGCGCGCGTGATCGGCAACGAACGCGATCCGAATCCGGCGAACGACCAGAGCACGTCGACGGCCGCGTTCTCGGCAGGGTTCCGCTGCACGGCCGACGTGGTCTACGGACTCAACTCCACGGGTGCAGTGCTGGCGATCAACCGCACGACGGGCGCGTCCGTGCAGGAGGGCGTCTTCCCGACGAGCGGAGTGAACGGCCTGGGGATGTCGGCTGATGGGCGCTACGCGTTCGCCGTGTCCCAGGCGGGCCCGAAGGCGGTGTACCGCTACGACTCCATGACGGGGGTCGCGGCCGCGGTCGGGACGATACCGCAGGCGTCCGCGGTGAACCTCTTCATGGGGGCACTCAATCCCGTCGACGGCCTGTACTACGTCGGTGCGAATTCGGGATCGCAGTACGTGTTCTACGCGTTCGACACCGCGACGAACACCTCCCTGGGGGAGAGGTTCCGACTGCCGTCGCTCATCTCGGGAGTCGTGTACAGCGACCTCGCCTTCGACAGTCGTGGCCGCGCGTTCGTGGTCAGCTCGTCCGGCAACGGGACCGCCACGGGTAACCAACTCCTCGTGATCGAGAACCTTCCGACGAACGGCAGCGTCGCCACCACTCGTCTGCTCGCCTACCCGGCACCGGCCACCGCCGCCTTCCAGGGCGCGGCCTTCGGCAGCGATGGCTACCTCTACGGGCAGTACGCCACCGCGACGAATCGTGTCCTGGCCCGCATCGACCCCAACTCCGGCGCGGTGGCGTCATCGTCGAACATCCTCAACCCGAACGGCACGACGAACACGCTCGTGAACGATCTGGCGTCGTGCAGTCTGAACAGCACGCTCACGGCGCAGAAGTTCATCGACGGCCGCCATACGGCGAGCGATCAGTTCACCGTGACCATCTCGGGCAACGGGGTTGCTCTCGGGAACACCGGCACGACCTCCGGCGCGACGACCGGGCTGCAGGCATCGCCTGCGGCATCCGCAGGTCCGGTGGTGGGGGTGCCGGGGCGCACGTACACGATCACCGAGACTCCCAGCGCGGGCACGGTGCCCGGCAACTACCGCACGCTGTGGGAGTGCGTCGACACCCGCGACAGCAGTCTCATCGCGAGTGGGACCGGCGCCACCGGTACCGTCACGATGCCGAGCAGCTCGGCGTCCGGTGCGCATGTGGCGTGCGTGTTCACGAACTTCGCGATCCCGACGTGGACGCTCGCGAAGCAGGCGTATCGCGGAGCCGCAGCATTGCCCACCGGCGCGGTCGTGCGTCCGGGTGACGAGATCACGTATCGCGTCACCGCGGTCAACACCTCCGGAGTCGAGGTGAGTGGTGCGTCGCTGACCGATGACCTGTCGCAGGTGCTTGACGACGCGGCGTTCGTGGCGGGATCGGCACAGTTGGTGATCGGCACAGGTGCGCCCCTCGCGCTGACCGACCCCGTCGGCACTCAGCTCACGACCGGACCGTTCGCGCTTCCCGCATCCACGACGGCGCAACTCACATATCGCGTCGTCGTGGATGCCGATGCGTGGTCACGGAGTCTGACCAACACCGTCACGGGCACGGGAGGCAAGCCGGGTCAGCCGACGCCGCCGCAGCCGTGCCCGACCGCCTGCACCACGACGCAGGTCACCCCCACGCCGCTGCAGCTGCAGAAGGTCGGCGAGGCATCGACCGGCGAGTTGGTGCCGATGGACGGCTCCGAATGGGTGATCTGGGATGCCGAGACGGGAGGCACCGCCCTCGTGGATCCTGTGCCCCCGGCGATGTCGGGCGGGATGCCGGTGACGGGACTCTTCCGTGATGTGACGCTCACGGCCGGGACGTACTGGCTGGAGGAGACACGGGCGCTGGACGGCTTCGCCCTCTTGCCGCAGCGGGTGCCGTTCGTGATCGCGGATGACGGGTCGGTCTCCCTCGGCACCGGCGTCGGGGCGTCGTCGAACGTCGAGCTGGTGGATGTCGACGGCATCCGCACGATCCGGGTCGAGGACGTGCCGGTCCTCGACCTGCCCGACGCCGGCGGGCCGGGGACGACCTGGATGTACCTGCTCGGTGTGACCCTCCTCGTCTCCGGTGCCGCCGCCGGCGCCCTTCTGGTGCGGCGGCGACGAAGGGTCGCCACCGGATGAACCCGATGAGGCCAAGAGGCGACATGACTGCACGGCCCGACATGACTGAAACACCCGACACAAGGGGGAAGAAAGAGATGAACACGATGAATCCGACTCGGCGCGGTCTCCGCGGCGTTCTCGCAGCGAGCGCCGTCGCGGTGTTCCTGGGGCTCGGCCTCGCGGCGCCCGCAGCGGCGGCTCCGCTGGTCGATCCGAACGCGACAGGATCGATCACGGTGCACAAGCTCCAGGCGCCCGACTCCCCGACGGGACTCCCGAACAACGGCACCGCGGTCGACACCACAGGGCTCGCACCGCTCCCTGGCGTCGAGTTCCAGGTCCGACAGGTCACCGGTGTCGATCTGTCGACGAACGACGGGTGGGCGGACGCCTCCGACCTCTCGGGTGTCTTCGATGCCGTCGATCCGGAGGGATCGATCACGGGTGCCGGCTTCGCGCTCGCCGCAGGGGCGTCTCTCGTGACGGATACGTCAGGGCAGGCCGCCTTCACCGGGCTGCCTGTCGGCCTCTACCTCGTCGAGGAGACGAGTGTTCCGGCGGGGGTGACACCGTCGGCGCCGTTCCTGGTGAGCGTGCCGCTCACGGATCCTGACGATCGTGACACCTGGCTCTATGACGTGCACGTGTACCCCAAGAACGCGGTGACCACGGCGAGCAAGACCGTCGACGACGCGGAAGCCGTGCAGCTCGGAGACGAGGTGACGTTCACCATCACCTCTGACATCCCCAACGTCGACCCGATCGACGGGTTCCGTATCGTCGATGTGCTCGACCCCAAGCTCGACTACGTCGCCGCGACGGTCACGCTCGCCGACGGCACCACGATCGCCGAGGGCGCTGACTTCACGATCGTCCACGATGCAGGCACGAACGCCGTCACGCTCGAGTTCACCGCCGCAGGCCGCGCGATCCTCGCTGCGAACAACACCACGCAGGTCGTCTTCGATATCGACACCACGGTGAACGCGGTGGGCGAGATCGCCAACCAGGCGCTCGTCTACCCGAACGCTGCCAGCTTCGACATCGACCCCGGTGAGCCGGGTGGTCCGACGGTGACGCCCGAGGTCGAGACCCGCTGGGGTGGACTCACCGTGGAGAAGATCGGAACGGACAGCGCACCACTGACGGGCGCCGTGTTCCAGGTGTTCACCTCGGCGGCCGATGCCGCCGCTCAGACCAACCCCGTCACGCTCGGAGGCGACACGGAGTTCGAGGTCGTCGCGGCAGATGGCACGTTGACGATCGAAGGTCTGCGCTACAGCGATTTCGCGAACGGTGTCACCGTCGCCCCGGGAGACGCGGGCTACCTGCAGTACTACCTTGTCGAGGTGCAGGCGCCGGACGGATACGAGTTGCTCGCTGAGCCGATCGAGTTCACCGTGACCGCCGCGACATCTGCCGTGGGCATCGACCTGACCATCACCAACGTCCCCCACAATGGCGGTTTCCAGTTGCCGTTCACGGGCGGCACCGGTTCGGGTCTGCTCTACCTGGTCGGCATCGGCCTCATCGCGGGTGGAGTCGTGTTCCTCGTCGTGAAGCGCCGCCGGAACGCCTGACGCCCCATCCCGAGGAGAGGGCGGTCGCTCCCTGACCGCCCTGTCCTCCACCACCGCAGCAGGAGGAGAGCATGACGACCACTCGCAGCGGTGCGACCCTCCCGACGCGGCGCGGCGGGCGGCGGTGGTCGCCCGCCAACGTCGCGGTCGGCCTCGTCGTCGTCGTCGGCACCGGTCTGGTCGCCTATCCGTCGGCGGGGACATGGGTGACCGACCTCACCCACGCCTCCACCGTGTCGGGATACTCGCAGGAGGTCGCGGCGACGGATGCCGACGATCTCGATGATCTCCTCACCGCCGCGCGACGGTACAACGGCGACCTTCCGGATGGTCCGCTCCGCGATCCTTACGTGCTCAACGCCGAGGGCGGCGCCGACGACACCCGTGACCAGCATGCGGAGTATCTCGCCCAGCTCGCCCTGCGTCCCGGTGCGCCGATGGCGCGCATCCGCATACCGGCGATCGACGTCGATCTGCCGGTGTACCACGGCACAGACGAGGACACCCTGTCGAAGGGAATCGGCCACCTCTACGGGTCAGCGCTCCCCGTCGGGGGCAGCGGTGCGCATGCCGTGCTCACCGGGCACTCGGGAATCCCCGGAGAGAGTCTGTTCAGCCGACTCGGAGAGCTGCAGGTCGGCGACACTCTCGTGGTGGAGGTCGCCGGCGAGAGGCTGACCTATGCCGTGGACCAGATCAAGACCGTCCTTCCCGACGTGGGCGAGGACCTGCGTGAGGTAGCCGGCCGCGACTACCTCACGCTCCTCACCTGCACGCCGATCGGTGTGAACACGCATCGCCTCCTGGTGCGGGCAGAGCGGACGGATCCGGGATCGGGCGAGGCGGCCCCGATCGCACTGTCGGCCTCACCGGCGTCGCCGAGGTTCCCCTGGGAGGCCGCCATCATGCTGGCCGGTGGATTCGCGATCGCCTTCGCCATCGCCCGTCCCCGCACGGCGCCGCACTGACCCCCGCGCTCCCACCCGCGAGGCGCTCTCCCCTCCCTGAGCCTCGCGGGTGGGTCTCTTCACCGACTCGCGTGCGGACCGCGCTCAGCCGACAGACGATCCCGTGGCCGGCTCGACCCCGTTGCCCGGCGTGACGCCGACCGTCTGCACGAAGAGCGACATCCGGTCAGGGCGCATCACGGTGGTCGAGAAGCACAGAGCTTCGCCTGTGCTGTCGTGCATCGTCTGTTCCAGGCTCAGCAGGGGGCTCGACGTCGGCACGCCGAGACGGTGGGCTGTCGCAGTGTCGGCGAGCATCGCACCGATCACGTGCTCGGTGGAGGCGACGACGAGCCCGCCATCGTGCAGCAGATCGTGGATGCCGCCGCAGAGATCCGCGTTCTCGAGGAGCGCCGCGGCCGGCAGTGCGAGGTAGCTCGTCGACACGGCGCAGACGATGGCGTCGACGATCGTGAGGTGCTCGATGCACAGCACGCGCGCACCGCAGCCGTCCATCCGCTCCTCGACCGTTCGTGGTGTGTCGATGATCCGACGCTGCACGCTGTGAGGAGCAGGGACGTCGCCACCGTGGAGCGGGTGCCGGTGCGCGGGGGAGGCGAGAAGGGAGCGGGTGCCGACGCCCTGCGTCCGCGTGACGACGCCCGTGTCGTTCAGCTGCTGGAGCACATCTCGAACGACGCCACGGCTTGCTCCGTAGTCGCGCATGATCTCGGACTCGCGTGGAAGCCGTCCATTCGGGAAGTCCCCGCGCGAGATGCTCCCGCGGAGCAGGAGGGTGAGGCGGCGGCGAGCGGCGCTTCCCGAGGTCTCGCGAGATGGCTGCGGCTTTCGGTCTGGCTCCACGAGCGCCATCCTAGGCGGGCGGCGTCGAAGGATTCTCGCGGGATCGGGGGAGACGGGCGAACGGAGGTGCCTCCGTGCTGTAACGCCCTGTCTCCTCCCGAAACCTGCGATCCTTGCGGATCTTCTCCCCGACCTTCGCCGATCTCGCCGCCTGGACGAATCGTTCGTGGCGAGATCGTGCATCCTCCCCTATGGTGAAGGTGCATGCACAAGGGGATTCGATCGTCTCCGTCACCCCCAGATGACGGGCAGCCTTCCCCAGAGGCAGGACGATCCGTGCATGCGATTGGGCCCTCTCGAGTAGTTCAGTCCCCAATGGACTATTCGAGGGGGCCGCTATCGCCCATCTTCTCATCTTTTTTGGGATTTGTCCCCCAAAAGGGGGACAAGCGTCCGGAAAAGCTGTTAGCGTTGTTCCTGACGCACCCTCCGGTCGTCTTCGGCCCTCATCGCTCCCCCCGCGGTGAGGGCCACACCATTTTCTGGGGCCTGTGTCGACGTCGACCCGCTCCCGTCGATCGGGATCCGCGGATGTCGGCGAGATTCCGCTCGTGCAACATTTGGGTTACCTTCTGGCCGCGGCTATTCCCTTCAGGGCCTCCTCCACTAGCGTTAGCGATGTCGGGGCATACCTGCGTCGGCTTCTTCACCAGCAGAACAGGCAGTACATGAGCACCCAGGGCACGGTCAAGTGGTTCAACTCGGAGAAGGGCTTCGGCTTCATCTCCCCCGACGACGGCGGCGCTGACGTTTTCGCGCACTACTCCGCCATCGAGTCATCCGGCTACCGGTCTCTCGAAGAGAACCAGCGAGTCGAGTTCGACGTGGCGCAGGGCCCCAAGGGCCTGCAGGCTGAGAACATCCGCCCCCTCTGAGGCGGACAATGCACTGAACTCCCCGACCGGATCCGCTTTGATGCGGCATCCGGCGGGGAGTTCTGTGCTTTGCGGGGCTGATCCGGCTTCGGGGTGCGCGATGGAGCGCGCCTGAGGGAGCCGTCATGCGCCACGTGCAGGAGAAGGCGCGGGATGCAGGAGCTGCGCGCGGCGTTTCGTCCTGCGCGTCGCCGATCGTCCTGCAGGTGGCGCGGCCGCGCGACGATCAGCTGAGAAGCAGTGCCCGGAGCTCGTCGACCGTGGATGCGCGGAATGCCGCGTCGTCGCCTTCGTGCGCTTCGCTGAAACCCCACTCCACGAAGATCACGGGCACCCCGTTGGCGTTTCCCCCCTCGACATCGTGGTGGCGGTCTCCGATCAATACCGGACGGGACACGTCGGCGCCGAGTGCGGTCAGCCGGCGCAGCGCCTCAGCCACGATGTCGGTCTTCGAGGCCAGTGTCGACTCGTCAGGTGTGGCGCCGACCGTCGTGAGGAATGACGGGCGCAGCTGGAAGTGGTCGATCAGTGCATCGACCTGGTTCTCGGGCTTCGAGCTCGCCGTCGCCTGGGGCACTCCGGCCGCGTGCAGATCGCGGATGAGATCGGTCACGCCCGGGTAGGTGGCCACATCGGTCGTGTAGCCGTCGGCCTTGCCGAGCGTGCGGTAGAACGAGACCGCCTCGGCCGATTGTTCCGGGGTCATGCCCGCCTGGTCCTGGAAGGACTGGAACATCGGCGGGCCGATCCAGTGGATCAGCTCCTCGCGGGTGGGTGCCGGCTTGCCGAAGTGCGTGAGCGCGACGTTCAGGCGACGGAGGATGCCGATCGAGGCGTCGACGATGGTGCCGTCGACGTCCCACAGCACGCAGGAGTAGGGGGAGGAGGCCATGCCTTCCAGCCTATGGGCTTGACGCGCACCGACGACTCCTCCTGCACAGGTGTGCATCTTCGATCGGCCTCCACCTTCCGCGCGCTGGAGCCGAACCCCCGTATCCGGGGCATGACAGGCTCGGACGCAGAGAGCGAGACTGGGGGAATGTTCGTGTCGGTAGAGGTCATCACGATGCTCGCCTGCGCCGTGTCGATCATCATCGCGTTCGTGAGCGGGTGCGGGTGGTTGATCAATCGCATGGACGTGCGGTTCGCGCGGATGGAAGTGCGCATCGACGAGAAGTTCGCAGTGCAGGATGCGCGTATCGACGAGAAGTTCGCGCTGCAGGATGCGCGTATCGATGAGAAGTTCGCGGCGCAGGATGCGCGGATCGACGAGAAGTTCGTCGGCGTGGACCGCGAGCTGGGCGAGCTGCGGATCGCGATCGCGCGGCTGGAAGGACCGCCACGACGGTTGGCCACGGTTCGCTGACGCTGTGTCGAGCAGCGGGTGGTCGCTGCCGGATCAGAACAGCCGGGGGATGCCGGACTCGATGCCCTTCATGTCGTCGTAGTCGAGCACGAGGCAGCGGATGCCGCGGTCCTCGGCGAGCACACGGGCCTGCGGCTTGATCTCCTGTGCGGCGAACACGCCCTGCACGGGTGAGAGGTGCGGGTCGCGGCCCAGCAGTTCGAGGTACCGGGTCAGCTGTTCGACGCCGTCGATGTCGCCGCGGCGCTTGATCTCGACCGCGATCGCGGCTCCGTCCGCGTCGCGCACCAGCAGATCGACGGGCCCGATCGCGGTCGGGTACTCGCGACGCACGAGAGTCGCACCCTCGGAGATGCGCTCGACCTGCTCCGCGAGCAGGCGCTGCAGGTCAGCCTCGACCCCGTCCTTCTGCAGGCCGGGGTCGATGCCCAGCTCGTGCGAGGAATCGTGGATGATCTCGTAGATCTGAACGCGCAGCGCGTCGCCGGTCTTCTTGTGGGTCACGCGCCACACCTCGACGACGCCGGCACTCGCCTCTTCCTCGCCCGGGTCCTCGGTGGACAGCGAGCACGGAGGACTCATCCAGTTCAGCGGCTTGTAGCTGCCGCCGTCCGAGTGCACGAGCAGACTCCCGTCCCCCTTGTGCACGAGCAGACGCGTGGCAAGCGGGAGATGGGCATTGAGCCGACCGGTGTAGTCGACCGAGCAGCGGGCGATGACGAGACGCACCCGTCGAGCCTAACGGCATCCTGGCGTGCGTCCTGACGGCGCTCGCCACATCAACCGCCGAGTTGCCCGAGAGCGTCGAAGATCCCGAGCTCCGTCGCGGCGGAGCGAGCGATCAGGAACCCGATGATGCCGATGATCCACGCGGTGTTCTCGGCTCCGTTGCGCTCCATCCACGCCGCGAAGCGTTCGAGGGGCCGCTGCACGAGCCGCGCGGCCACCACACGCAGCACCAGCAGAATCAGCGCCGGGAGGATCATGAGAACGCAGTAGCCGACGAGCGAGAGCACGCGCAGCGGCGTGCCGACTCCTGCATCGGCCAGCATCGTCATCGCCACGATGTAGGGCAGCATCGTGGCGACCTCGACGAGTCCCGCCGCGATCGCCACCCCCATCACGGCCGTGCCGCGCGTGCTCGGGTCGAGCAGTCGCTTGCGCCATCGTGTGATGCGCCCAGGTGGCGCGGAAGAGGCGGCATCCGGGGAAACGTCAGCGGCGGGAGGGGTCAGGCCGGTCGACGACGCGCCGAGGTGTGCTGTCGCCGCAGCCTTCTCGCGTGAGCCCGATCCGGTGGGCATCACGAAGGCCGTGATGAGCAGCGACGCTCCCACGACGAGTCGGATGACGAGGCCGGCGGGGGAGGCGAGGAAGTCCGCGGCGACGTCGACGAGGTTCACGAGCCCCCATAGGAAGAGCAACCCGATGACCAGATAGAACGCCGCGATCGTCACGAGGTAGAGCAGGATGCGACCCGCCCGCACTCGACCGGGATTCAGGAGGAGGAAGACCGGGATGAGGAGGGTGCCGACGCTGAGCCCGTCGATCAGCGCCAGGACGGCCAGGGAAAGGGGCAGCGGCAGCCCGCCGAAGAGTTCCATGCCCCCCAGCGTGTGCGAGCCCGCCGCCGAGCGGATCGGGCGAAAGTCCTGATGTTGCGCGGCGCGCTCATCCTTTCGGCGGATGCGACGCGCGGAGGTGCCGTGGTTGCATGAGTGTCATGGAGGCCACGGCGGAGCGGATCCGCGACTGGTACCGGGGGCACCGGCCGGCGGCGGATGCGCTGATCATCGCCCTGTTCAGTGTGCTCGGTGCCGCGCTCGGGTTCGGCGGGGTCTGGGGCATGTTCTCGCTCATCCCCCCTGGCACCTCCGCATGGTGGACGCTCGCGACCGCGCTCCCTGCGTGTTTGCTGGTGCTGGCGAAGCGGCGCTTCCCGATGGTCTCGCTGATGGTGGCGGCGGTGATCTTCGCGATCGACCTGCTGACGTTCGGTGGACTCGGGCCACTGGTCGTCCTGCTCGATGTGCTGTGGACCGCGGCGTTCCTCGCGACGCCCCGAGTCCGCGTACGTCTGCTGGGCGCGATCGCCGTCTCCGTGCTCGCGCTGTTCGCGATGGCAGTGCTGGTCTCGCACGCCTCTCTTCCCACCGCTTTCCTCGTCGCAGTGCAGTTCGGCGCCTTCGTCGGCACGGACTACTGGTGGGCGGTCGCGGTCTCGCAGGCCAACGAGCTCGCGGAGCTGCACCGTCAGCGGGCGGATGACGCGGCCGCGGTGGCAGCGCGCGACCGAGTCGAGGCCGTGCGCCGTGAGCGCGAGACCATGGCGAGGGAGCTGCACGATGTGGTCGCAGGGCACGTGCTGGCCATGGCGATCCGCGCCGAAGCGGCTCTCTCGACCGCGCCGGATGAGGTCCGCGACCGTGAGGCGCTGCATGCCGTCCGTGGTGCGGGTCTCGATGCGCACGGCGCACTGCGTTCCATGATCACCGTGCTGCGACGAGGTGATGGTGAGCTGTCGCCGACCCCGCGGCTCGGCGACCTGCAGGGCGTCGTGGAGGATGCGGAGCGGGCCGGGCTCGACATCCGCTACTCGGTGTCGGGTCTGTCTCCGCTGAGCGAGCCCGTCGAGCAGGCGATCGTGCGCATCGTGCGGGAGGCGCTGGCCAACTGCATCCGCCATGCGAGCGGAGCCGAGGTCGACGTCGCGATCACCGAAGACGACGGCGGGATCGGCATCGCGGTGCGCTCGGTGGGCGGAGCATCCCTGGCTGCGGCCGAGTACGCCGGTGGTGGCTGGGGGCTCGCCATGCTCAGAGAACGCGTGGATGCGCTGGGTGGCGAGTTCTCGGCGGGTCCGGTCGCAGGCGGCTGGACGGTGCAGGCGAGACTCCCGGTGGCGGTGCACGCATGACCGCGCCGACCGTGCTGCTCGCAGATGACCACGCGGCGATCCGTGCGGGGCTGCGCATCATTCTGGAAGCGCAGGGGATCGTCGTGGTGGGGGAGGCTGCCGACGGCGATGTCGCCGTGCGCAATGCGGTGGCTCTGCGTCCGGACGTGGTGCTGATGGATCTGCGCATGCCGGGGCGAGACGGCGTCTCGGCGACGCGCGAGATCGTCGAACGCGGAGTCAGCGAGGTGCTCGTGCTGACGAGCTTCGACGAGGACGACCTCGTTTTCGGCGCGATCCGTGCAGGGGCCGTCGGTTTCCTCCTCAAGACCGCCGACGCCGCGACCCTCACTCAGGCGGTGCGCTCGGTGGCCGCAGGCGACGGCGCCCTGGACCCTCGGGTGACACGACGTGCGCTCGCCGCGGTCGCGCAGAGCGCACCGGAGCCGCTCCGGGCCGGCCACCCTCACCCCGAGCTGACGCTCCGGGAGCGGGAGGTGCTCGACGGAATCGCGCAGGGCTGGTCGAATGCGCAGCTCGCCGAACGGCTGAGCATCTCGGTGCCGACCGTCAAGACCCACGTCTCGAGCGTGTTGGCGAAACTCGGTGCGCGGAGCCGCTCGCATGCGGCGGCACTGTCGCGGCATCCGCAGCGCTGATGATCAGCTCGGTGTCACCACCGGGATCTTCTCGTCTTCACGCAGCGGACGCGCGGCGCCGGAGAACAGGCCGGATGCCACGACCAGTGCGACCAGGATGAAGAGGGTGTTCAGCAGGCCGATGTGCTCGCTGATGAAACCCAGCACGGGCGGTCCGCCGAGGAACGCCACATAGCCGATGGTCGCCGCCGCGCTCACACGGGCGGCCGCCTTCGCAGGGTCGTCGGCTGCGGCCGACATCCCCAGCGGGAATCCGAGCGATGCGCCGATCCCCCAGAGCGCGGCCCCCACGAGCACGAGCGGCAGGTTCGGGCCGAGGATGAACAGCAGGATGCCGGATGCCGCGGCCACCGCGAGGATGCGCAGCACGGCCACACGGCCGAAGCGGTCGACGAGCGGTCCGCCGAACAGGCGCACCACGGTCATGCCCACGGAGAAGACCGCGAGAGCGATGGCGCCGGTTCCGGCCGCGAAGCCGTGGCCCTGCTCGGTGCCCAGGGCGATCCAGTCGTTCGCGCCTCCCTCGGCGAACGACATGCCGAGCATGACCACGCCGATCAGATAGGTGCGGGGCTCGCGCCAGGCCTCCAGCGCGACATGCATCCGTTCGCGCCAATGGGGCTTCTCGGACGGTTCGGGGTCGAGCGTCGCCTCCCGCGAGGGCACCTGGGCGAAGCAGACGAAGGCGAGGATGGCGATCAGCGCCCCGATGATCGACGCGTGCACCGCGACGGTGAGGGAGAGCAGTGCGGCAAGAGCGCCGACACCTGCGCCGATCACGGTGCCGAAGCTGAAGAAGGCGTGGAACACGGGCAGGATCGTCTTGCCCATCTGCTGCTCGATGGCCGTGGCCTCGACGTTCATCATGACGTCGAGACTGCCGTTTCCGAAACCGAACAGCGCCATGCCGGTGAGCACGACCGGCACGGACGCGAAGACCGTCGAACCCAGCCCCACGAGGGTGATCCCGAGCGCGAACAGCAGGATCGTCAGGAGCATCCCCCGGCGCGCACCGGTGCGCGCCATCACGGCAGGGCTGGTCGAGATGCCGATGATCGAAGCGGCCCCCATGCCGAGGAGGATGAGCCCCACCTGTGCGTTGTCGAGGGCGAGATCCGTCTTGATGCTCGGGACCCGCGAAGCCCAGGTGGCGATCGAGAGTCCGCTGGCGAAGAAGATCGCGAAGATGGCGGCACGCCACCGGACGAACTGGGAGCGGGTCAGAGCGGATTCCATGTCGCACAGCATATCGAATCGATTCGACTCTCGGGAGCCGGAGGGAGCTATCCTCGAAGTATGAGCAGTCACGAGACGCCGCGTCGGGCGACGATCGCCGACGTCGCGCGAGGGGCAGGCGTGGCGACGTCGACCGCCTCCGTGGTGTTCAGCGGCAAGGCCAAGGTCGCGGCTGCAACCAGGGAGCGCGTTCTCGCCGCGGCGGCGGAGCTCGGCTATGCCGGACCAGATCCCCGTGCCGCCTCGCTGCGGCGTGGTCGCAGCGGTATCGTCGCGGTCGTCCTCGAGGGACATCTCCGGGCGGCGTTCCTCGATCCGGTCACGACCGCCATGATGGACGGGCTCACCGATGGCCTCGCCGAGCTCAGCGCCGGCATCCTGCTGATGCGCGACGAGCCCGGCGAAGACGGCTCCGCACTCGCGAGCGCCCCGGTCGACGCCTTCGTGCTGATCGGATGCTCCGGCCGCACACGTGCCTCGCTCGAAGTCGTGCGTGGTCGCGGGCTCCCTGTCGTCGTGATCGAAGGGGACGCCGGGGACGACATCCCGCGCATCACGCTCGACAACGCGGCCGCGGCCGCCGACGTGGCGCGGCATGTGCGTGATCTCGGCCACCGTGACGTCGCGCTGGTCACACTCTCCCTCGACGCGGAGCGCGAACGCGGTCTCGTGACCCAGGAGCGCATCGCCACGGCGACCGTCGATGTGACCATCGACCGTCTCGCGGGCATGCGCGAGGTGTTCCCCGACGCCCCTGCGATCTCGGCCTCCGGCAGCCTCATCGATGAGGGGGCGATCGTCGGACGCATGCTGCTCGCGGACCCTGCGACGCGTCCCACAGCCGTTCTCGCTCAGAGCGACCTCCTCGCCGTCGGAGTCATCCGGGCTGCAGAGGAGCTGGGGCTGCGCGTGCCCGAAGACGTCTCGGTCGCCGGCTTCGACGGCATCGCGGTCGACGGGCTCGGTCCGCAGCTGCTCACCACCAGCGTGCAGCCGGCTGTCGAGAAGGGGCGTGCCGCCGGTGAACAGGTCGCTCGCATGCTGCGCGGCGAACCGGGCATCACGCAGCACCTGACGTGTCGCTTCCGCCAGGGCACGACGACGGCTCCGCCCGCCCGTTGAGCCGCTGACCGGGATGGCTCGCGGCTGCCTCAGCTGTGCTGCGGGCCGAGCGGCAGTGGCGTGCTCCCGAAATCGAGGATGCGGTAGCGACCGCAGTCGACGATCGCATCGGGCGCGATGTCGAGTGGAAGCTGCCACTCCACGGTCTGCGCATCCTCGATCAGGAACGACACCTCGCCGACGTCGAAGTCGGTGCGGTTCACCAGCCAGGCGTACCCGTTCAGCCTGTGGTCCACCTGCACCAGCTGCGTCCGGTCGTCGAGGTGCAGCTTCGGGAGCCGCACGGTCCAGAACTGACCGGCGCCCGTGCGGCCGGAGGAGGATACCCAGTCCGTGACGCAGGTGAGGTCGGCATCGGGTGCGTGCGCGGCGGACACCAGGCGTGGGACGCTGAGCGCGGATCCCGCCAGCAGCAGGACCGCGACGGTGGCGATGATCGGGCGGGGGCGTGGGATCGCGAGTGCGCGTGGCGCTGCGACGAGCGCGAGCACCGGCGCGAAGGCGAGCGGTTGGAGGTAGCGGGCGGCGTGCGTGCCCAGCGCGATCGCGCCGAGGAGCACGAGCACCGGGATCACCCACGCAGCCAGAGCGACCACGCGCTCGGCCGGCTCGTGCACGCGCATCGACCTGACCGCTGCGAACGCCAGGAGCCCCAGCGACAGGAGGGTGCCGATGATGCCCAGTGGCGTCGTCACACGATCACCGAGGAGTGCGGCGTAGTAGCCGACGGACTCCACCCACAGCGCGGGTTGGGCGTAGCCGGCGCCGGTGTTCGCGATCCATGCCGAGAACGGCATGCGTCCGATCAAACCGAGAGCCGTGGCGGCGATCAAGACGGCGAGAGCCGGCAGCATCCGTGAACGGGTGGCTGATCGCCGCGCCAGGCCTGCCAGGACGATCGTGAGGGGCACGGTCGCCCAGACCGCGAAGAGCGGGTTCGAGAGCGTCGAGAGTGCCGCCACGAACGCCAGCGCGAGCAGAGGACCCGCTCCCCGCTTCCGGCGCTCGACGAAGCGACGGATCAGACCGACAGCCAGCACGACGGCGATCACGGTCGCGGAGTAGTAGGTCGTGGTGAGCAGGAGCGAGGCGAGCTCGAGGGCGTCGCGGGAGGACGAGGTCTCCGTCATCGCGAGCACCCCGAGCGCCGCCGTCCCGATCAGCGCCCACGACACCGGGGCGGTGACGCGGCGTCGGCGACCGGCCGCCATCCGCAGGGCGCCGTAGAACGCGAGGATGTTGACCACCGCGCTCGCGGCGAGCAAGCCGTTCACGTCGACCGGCAGGATCAGGTCGAGGCCGGCGAACACGGCGGTCTCGGGGAGGAAGAGCACGCTCGACATCGCCCAGTGCGAGGGCTCACCGGAGAGGGCGGACTGCGCGAACAGGGCGACGATGAGCGAGTCGCCATCGCGGAACAGCAGTTCAGAGCGCGCGGATGCCGCGACCTGGCCGGTCACGATCAGGGCGAGGGCCAACGCACCGAGCCATCCCGCCAGCTCGCGCACCCAGACCCGTGTCATGTCCGATACTCTGCCACGACCTGCATCCGCGTCTGAATGATCTCTTTTCGCCGATTTCAATAGGCAGAATGCTGCGTCAGGACGGCGAAAAGAGCCATTTGATCGATTCGGCAGCGGATACTGCGGACCTGAGAACCTCGATCGCCCGGTAAACTGGGGGGGACCTGCCCGCCTGCGCCATCTGGCCGACGAGCCCCAAGGAGCCGCGTATATGCTGACGCTCCTCGCCGTGTTCCTCCTCGGGTCGCTGTTGATGCCCGTTCTGGTGCGCTGGCTCGGAGCTCAGGCCTTCGCGATCGCCGCGCTCGTTCCCGCGGCAGCATTCATCCACGCGCTCGTGATGACGCCGCAGGTGCTCGACCCGGACTCGTCGCCGTACGTGTCGATCGCGTGGATCCCGCAACTCGGCCTCAACCTGTCGATGCACATGGACGTGCTCGGGTGGGTGCTCACTCTGATCGTCACCGGGGTCGGCGCCCTCGTGCTGTTGTATTGCCGCTGGTACTTCCACGACGACTCCGTCGGGATCGGCCAGTTCTCCGCCGTGCTGCTCGGGTTCGCCGGCGCGATGTACGGGCTCGTGCTCACCGACGACCTCGTGATGCTCGTGATGTTCTGGGAGGTGACGAGCATCCTCTCGTACCTCCTGATCGGCCATTACCGCCGCCGCGCGGCCAGCCGACGTGCGGCGCTGCAGGCGCTTCTCGTGACCACGCTCGGCGGCCTGGTGATGTTCGTCGGCGTGGTCCTGCTGGTCGTGGATACCGGAACCTCCAGCATCCGCGAGATCCTCGCGCTCGCGCCCACCGGACCGATCGTCGATGCCGCCATCGTGATGCTCCTGATCGGCGCGATCAGCAAGTCGGCGCTGTTCCCGTTCCACTTCTGGCTGCCCGGTGCCATGGCGGCGCCCACCCCTGTGAGCGCCTACCTGCACGCCGCCGCGATGGTGAAGGCCGGCATCTACCTGATCGCCCGCTTCGCGCCGATCTTCGCGTTCAGCGCCCCGTGGCGACCGATCGTGATCACCCTCGGTATCGTGACGATGCTGCTCGGGGGCATCCAGGCGTTGCGTGAGACCGACCTCAAGCGCATCCTCGCCTTCGGCACGGTCAGCCAGCTGGGCTTCTTCGCCGTGGTCGTCGGCTACGGCACGCAGGCAGCAGCCCTCGCCGGACTCGCGCTGGTCATCGGGCACGCGCTGTTCAAGTCGGCGCTGTTCCTGATCGTCGGCGTGATCGACCGCCAGCTCTCGACCCGTGACATCAACGAGCTCTCCGGAGTCGGCCGACAGGCCCCGGTCATGGCGACGGCGGCGTTCATCTCGGTGGCATCCATGGCGGGCGTCGCCCCGACCATCGGATTCGTGGCCAAGGAATCCACCCTCACCGCTCTCCTCGACGACGCTCTGGCCGGCTCTCCCTGGGGCCTGGTGGCCATCATCGGCGTCGTCCTCGGGTCCATGCTCACCGCGGCATATGGCGTCCGGTTCCTCTGGGGCGCCTTCTGGACCAAGCGTGATGCGCAGGGTGGACGGATGCCGACCACGGCGTGGCCAGACCCTCCCGTCGGCTTCCTCTCCGCGCCGATCATCCTCGCGGGTGTGACCCTCGCCGCCGGTATCGGTGCCCCGGCTCTCGACATCGCGTTGCAGGGCTACGCGGTGACGGCGACACCCGGGCTCGACTCGGCGACGGGAGAGGCGACCGAAGGACCAGGCCACCTCGCTCTCTGGCACGGCTTCGAGCCGGCGCTCGGTATCTCGATCCTGTCGATCCTGCTCGGATTCGGACTGTTCCTCCTCACCCGTCGCACCGGCTGGGACCGCAAGCCCCGGCTGCTGCGCTTCACGGCTGCGGACGTCTACTACCTCGTCGTCCGCGGCGTCGACCGTCTCTCCGTCCTCAGCACCACCCTGACCCAGCGTGGTTCGCTCCCTGTGTACGTCGGCACGATCTTCGTGGTGTTCGTCGCGGCGGAGGTCACGGCGCTCGTGGCGAGCGACATCGATCGGTTCCAGTTGTCCGCGTGGCACACGCCCGCGCAGATCGTGGTGGCGCCGATCATGGCGGCCGCCGGCGTTTTCGCCGTCCGCGCGCAGAAACGGTACACGGGAGTCGTACTCGTCTCGGTGACCGGACTCGGCATGGTCGCCCTGTTCGCCACCAGTGGCGCGCCTGACCTCGCACTCACCCAGATCCTCATCGAGACCGTCACGATGGTCACCTTCGCTCTGGTGCTGCGCCGACTGCCTGCCCGTATGGGAGAGCACAACGCATCGGTCGGGCGCATCCCTCGCGCTCTGCTCGGCATCGGCGTGGGTCTGACGATGGCGCTGATCGCGGTCGTCGCCACGCAATCCCGCGTGGCCGATCCGATCTCGGGCATCTTCCCCGAGATCGCCTACGAGATCGGTCACGGCAAGAACGTCGTCAACGTTGCTCTCGTCGACCTGCGTGGCTGGGACACGATGGGCGAGCTGTCGGTGCTCGTGCTCGCCGCGACCGGTGTCGCCTCGCTGGTGTTCGTCACACATCGTGCTGATCTGCTCGCCGCCACCAGGACCCTGCCGCGCGCGACGCGCAAGGCCGCGCGCAGCCGGCCGCTGGTCGAGACCACCGAGGGCATCCGCTTCCAGACGACCGAGAATCAGGCCAGCCCCCGCGCCTGGCTCGTGGGCGGTCAGAAGATGAAGCCGGAGAACCGGTCGATCCTGCTCGAGGTGATCGTCCGCATCCTCTTCCACACGATCATCGTGGTGTCGATCTTCCTGCTCTTCGCCGGCCACAACCTCCCGGGCGGCGGCTTCGCCGGTGGACTCGTCGCCGGAATGGCCCTGGTCATGCGCTACATCGCGGGAGGACGCTGGGAGCTCGGCGCCGCCGCGCCGACGGATGCCGGACGCCTCCTGGGTGCTGGTCTGATCCTCGCCGTCGGCACCGCCGTCATCCCGCTCTTCTTCGGTCTCGCCCCGCTCACCAGCTCGTTCTGGGAGTGGGAGATCCCCGGCATCGGGCACATGGAGTTCGTCACTTCGACCATCTTCGACATCGGCGTGTACCTCGTCGTGATCGGACTCGTGCTCGACGTGCTCCGCAGCCTCGGTGCCGAGGTCGACCGGCAGGCGCAGGATATGCGCGAGCGGGCGGTGAGCAGCTGATGGATGTCTCGCTGACCCTGATCGTGATCATGGCCGTGCTGTTCGCCTGCGGCGTCTACGCGATGCTCGAGCGCAGCCTCACCCGCGTGCTCATCGGCTTCCTCCTCCTCGGCAACGCCACCAACCTGCTGCTGTTGATCGTGATGGGCGTGCCGGGCAACGCCCCGTTCTACGACGCCGAAGGCAGCGTCAGCGACCCGCTGCCCCAGGCACTCACCCTCACCGCGATCGTGATCACCTTCGCCGTCTCGGCATTCCTGCTCGCGCTGATCTATCGCTCCTGGCAGCTGGGTCAGGCCGACACCGTCGAGGACGACGAAGCCGACATCGCTCTGCGTGCACGCACCGACGCCGACGAGGACGTCATGGACGACGAGGGCGACACGGAGGACGACGAGGCCACCACCGACTTCGTGGGAGTGCAGACCGCGCCGATCACGGTGCTCCACATGCGAGATCACTCGTCCATCCAGGATGACGCCCCGACCGATCTGCCATCGCGGCCGTACACCGGAACGGATTCCGACGCCCGGCCTGAATCAGACTCACGAGACGAAGGGGAGGACCGCACGTGACCGCGCTCATTCCCCTGCTCGTCGGACTGCCGCTGCTCGGCGCCGCCATCACGCTCATCTTCGGCCGCAACGCCCGCCTGCAGGTGCTCGTCACCGTGCTGACCCTGGCGGCGGTGTCGGTCATCGCTGCCGTGCTGCTCGTGGTGGTGGACGCCGGTGAGCCGCTCGCAGTCTCGGTCGGTGGCTGGCCGGTGCCGTTCGGCATCGTGCTCTACGTCGACCGGCTCGCCGCGCTCCTCGTGCTCATCTCGAGCATCGTGCTGCTCGCGGTGCTGCTCTTCTCGATCGGTCAGGGCGTTGCAGACGGTACGGACGAGACCCCGATCTCGATCTTCAACCCGTCGTACCTGATCCTCGCGGCCGGCATCTTCAACGCCTTCATCGCGGGCGACCTGTTCAACCTCTACGTCGGCTTCGAGATCCTGCTCGTCGCCTCGTACGTGCTGATCACCCTCGGCAGCACCGAGTCCCGCATCCGCACCGGTGCGGTCTACATCGTCGTCTCGCTCGTGTCGTCGATCCTGTTCCTCGCCGCGATCGCCATGATCTACGGCGCGCTCGGAACCGTGAACATGGCGCAGATCGCCGAGCGGATGACGGAGCTGCCACAGGAGACGCAGCTGGTGCTGCACCTGATGCTGGTGATCGCCTTCGGCATCAAGGCCGCGATCTTCCCCGTCTCCTTCTGGCTCCCTGACTCCTACCCGACGGCGCCGGCACCCGTCACCGCCGTGTTCGCCGGCTTGCTGACGAAGGTCGGCGTGTACGCGCTGATCCGCACCGAGACGCAGCTGTTCGCCGACAACGACATCGACACCTTGCTTCTGATCGTGGCGCTGGCCACCATGATCGTGGGAGTCCTCGGCGCGGTCGCGCAAGCCGAGCTCAAACGAATCCTGTCGTTCACCCTGGTCAGCCACGTCGGCTACATGATCTTCGGCTTGGCGATAGCGACACCGGCGGCGATCGGCGCGACGGTGTACTACATCGTCCACCACATCGTGGTGCAGACGACGCTGTTCCTCGCCGTCGGACTCGTGGAACGTCGAGCCGGCAGTACGTCGATCCTGCGGGTGAAGGGGCTGCTGAAGGTCGCGCCGGTGATCGCCGTGCTCTACTTCGTGCCGGCCATCAACCTCGGCGGGCTGCCCCCGTTCTCCGGCTTCATCGGCAAGTTCGCGCTGTTCGAGGCCGCGGCATCCGTCGGCACCCCGCTCATGATCGTGCTGATCGTCGGCGGCATCGTGACCTCGCTGCTCACGCTCTACGCCCTGATGCGTGCCTGGAACCTCGCCTTCTGGCGCGAGGAGGAGGACTCCTCCGAGACGGAGGGACGTATCTCGTACCTGGGCAACGCCCCCGCTGCCGACGAGCAGCAGGAACGTCGCCGCATCCCGAAGATCATGACGTATGCCACGGCAGGCATGGTGGCGGTCACCGTCGCGCTGACGATCTTCGCCGGTCCCCTCTACGCGCTGTGCGATCGCATCGGAGCCACGCTGCTCGATCCGGTCAGCCTGGTGCAGCTGCAGGATGAGGTGGACGGATGATGGAACGCACCCGCCGCCATCTCTGGCGCGACATCGGCTCGCAGCTCCCGTTCCTCGCCTGGCTCGTCGTGCTCTGGATGCTGCTCTGGGCGCAGTTCACCGTGCTGTCGTTCCTCACGGGGCTCGTCGTGGCGATCTTCGTGACCCGCGTGTTCCGTCTGCCGACGGTCGCCCTCTCCGGCCGGATCAACATCTGGTACGCGGCGCTCTTCGTCGTGCAGTTCCTGTTCGCGGTGCTGCAGGGTGCGCTGTACGTGACCGTGCAGGTGTTCGACTTCCGCCGCCAGCCCGGCGCCGCGATCATCGCCGTGCCCCTGCGCTACGCCGATGACCTCGTCATGACGCACGTGGCCGTCACCTCGTCGCTGATCCCCGGGTCGCTCGTGGTCGAGGCCGACCGCGACCGTCGCATCCTGTACCTGCATGTGATCGGCGTGCGCACCACCGCCGACGTCGAGAAGCAACGCGAAGGCGTGCTGGTCTGGGAGCGTCGGATCGTGCGCGCACTCGGAAGTCCCGCGCAGTACCGTGCTCTCAGGGCCGGATCGACGAAGGGCGGTGTCCGATGAACGTGCTGCTGATCCTGATCATGATCGTGTTCGGTGTCGCCGCGATCCTCACACTCATCCGCATCGTGCGCGGTCCGTCGATCCTCGACCGTGCCGTCGCCTCAGACGTGCTGCTGACCGAGGTCATGTGCGTGATCGGCGCCGAGATGGCCATCAACGGACACACCCGCAGCATCCCGGTGCTGCTGATCATCGCCGCGATCGGGGTGTTCGGCTCGATCGCCGTCGCGCGCTTCGTCGCGAGAAGGGACAACACGACACCATGAACGTGCTCGGTCTGTTGATCCCCGACGCCGTGATCGACGTCGCGGTTCTCGTGCTCATCCTCCTCGGAGCCGTGTTGTGTTTGTCGGCCGCGGTCGGACTGCTCCACTTCCGCGACGTGCCCTCGCGCCTGCACGCGGCCACGAAGCCTCAGGTGCTCGGCCTCGTGTTGATCTGCCTCGCGGTCGCGCTGTCGCAGCGCAGCATCGGTGGCATCCTGCTCGGAATCGTGCTGGTCGCCCCTATCGTGCTGATGCAGTTCGCCACCGCGCCGCTCTCGGCACACATGGTCGGACGTCAGGCCTACCGCAACGGCACCATGGAGCAGCGCACCCTGGTCGTCGACGAGCTCGCGGACTCGAAGCAGACCCCTCCCGGCGCCGGGTAGGTCGGACGGCCGGTGGTCCGGCGCGGGCTTGGCTGGCGCGTTCATAACTCAGGATGAGCAGGGCCGTAGCGCACGCTGCATCCGCCGTGCTGCTGTCTCCTGACAGTGGTCGGCTTGAAGTCCTGAGTTGCGGATGGCGGGCCGAGGCGCATCTACTCCTGCACAAAGCGCGGATCGGCGCAGCCGTCCACAATCGCTGCGCCGCGTCTCCCGCCTACCGCCACGGACAATCATCCTGGCTCACATGGATTCTCCACCGCGCGACCGGGCGGGTCAGGTGTTCAAGCCTGTGCTCATCACCCGGAACGACCTGATTAGTCACGGCTTCACCGTCCAGCGCATCAGGAGGAGTCTGAGATCCGGAGCGCTCGTACGACTGCGCCGAGATCGCTACATGCGCCAGGGCGCCCCGGATGCTGTCGCGGCTGCGGGCAGCATCGGGGCGAGAGTTACGTGCCTGACGCTGCTGCAGATGCTGGGAATCTTCGTCCTGTCGGCGAAGGAATGGCACTTCGAGGTGACGCGGAACAGCTCGCGCTTCGCTCTGCCCCCGAAGGAGAAGGTGCACCTGCACTGGGCGGCCTCGTCGGAGCAGAGGTTCCTTCATGTCACAGGACTCCACGCGGCGATACGGCATGCTGTCCGGTGCCAGCAGCCTCGTGCTGCGCTGGCGACGCTCGACAGCCTGCTCCACCACGGGCTGGTCACCCGGGAACAGCTCGCGGCACTCTTCGCAGAGCTGCCGCGAAGGTTTCAGGCTCTACTCATGCTTGCGGACGGTTCCGCTGCGTCCGGGCCGGAGACCTTCGTCCGGCTCATGCTGCGTGCGCTCGGGGTGAGCTATGAGACTCAGGTGCACCTGGCGGGAGTCGGGTACGTCGACTTCGTCGTGGAAGGCTGGCTGATCATCGAGTGCGACAGCAAGGAGTTCCACGAAGGGTGGGAGAAGCAGATGGAGGATCGGCGGCGGGATCTGGCTGCCGCGCGCCTCGGATATGTGACGGTACGCCCCCTTGCCACGGACATCCTTCATGACTTCACGGCCGTGCAGCGGGAGCTGGCGGCGATCATCGCGGCCCTCGGGACCCGGTACGCGCCTCGACCGCGTCGATAGCTCAGGCGGAACCGGCGGCGCGCGACCCCGGTCGGCGCGCGGAGCGAGATTCAGCGCTGTCTTCCTGAGTTGGAGACGGGGACGGTCCGCGGGCAGGATGTGGTTCCGACCGCGGTCTGAGGCGAGAGCCACGGGGGACGCCCTCCGCAACTCAGGACGAATGGCGCGGTGGGATGCCGAAGCCGCAGGACCTAGGGGTGGAGCGGCCAGGATTCAGGCGCTGGTCCTGAGTTGTGAACGACGGTCACGTCAGAGGGCGTCGGCGAAGCGCTGGATCAGACGTGCGGCGGGCTCGGAGTCGCTGATCAGCGTGCCGTGACCGTGGTCGGGGATGACCTGGAGGTCGGCGCCGGGGATCGCGTCGATGATCTCCTGGCACCAGCTCATCGGCGCGAGCGGGTCGCTCTCACCGCGCAGCACGAGCACCGGCACGTCGATGCGCGCGAACGCCTTCTCGGGTTCGTGCACGATGGTCGCCTTCATCTTGCGCACCAGATGGGGGCCTCCGCGAAGGTATTCCCGCGCGCCGCGCCACAGCACCTCGGGTCGCTCGCCCATCAGGTCGCGCAGCAGGTAGGTCGCCTGGGCGCGGATGTTCCGGGCCGCCTTGTTCACCGTGGGGCCGGCGAGGATGACACCCTCGACGAGAGACGGATGCCGTGCCGCGAGCTCAGCCGCGATCTGGCTGCCCATCGAGTGGCCGATCACGATGACCTTTCCCGCGTCGAACTCACGAAGGTACGCGGCGACGAGGTCGGCATGACGCTCCATCGTGAACGTGCGGGAGGGTTCAGGCGCCTCCCCGAAGCCGGGCAGGTCGAACGCGATCATGCGACCCTTCAGCTTCTGCACGACGTCGAGATACACGCTGCGACCCATGCCGATTCCGTGCAGCAGGATGAACGTGTGCGCGCCCTCGCCGAAGGTCTCGGCGATGAGGCTCGCCCCGCTGCGCTCGAACTCGACCAGGGTCACGGGGACGCCCTTCGGGGCGAGCAGACTTTTCGGCACCCGTCAACGGTAGTCGACGCAGCAGGGAGGACCCTTCGACAGGCTCAGGGACCCAGGGCGGTGCGACGCAGGGACCCTTCGACAGGCTCAGGGACCCAGGGCGGCACGACGCAGGGACCCTTCGACAGGCGCAGGGACCCAGGGCGGTGCGACGCAGGCACGCAGGGAGCTCAGCCCTTCGGCGCCAGCACCAGGGTGTCGACGGCAGCCGCAGTCACCGCCTTCGCCGAGAACGCCCACGGCTTCTGCACGCCGACAGCCCAGTCGGCCGTCTGGTCGATGTAGTGCTCGTGATAGGCGTGGCCGGAGGCGCCGGTGAGGTGGTTCCAGCTCGAGGCGTCGAAGTCGGCGAGGTCGATGACCATCCGCATCGAGGGGACGGTCGTGGTCGCGTAGCTCTCGCCGAGTTCCCACCCGGTCGCGTTCACGACCGATGCGCCGCCGCTCACGGGGAACGGGCCCCGGTTGAAGAGTGCCTCGATCGGCGCGATGCCCGAGGACCCGAGGGTGTCGCTGGTGAGCGTGATCGCGTGCAGCGACCCCCAGTTCCAGCGCGCGACCACATCACCCTGCAGCCCGGCGAGCTCGTCGTAGGCCTGCTCGGCCGAGAGCGCGAGCATCTCCTCCATCCCGGCGACGTCGATCTCCTCGTTGACCCAGAGCGGATCGGCGGGGTTCTCGAGCATCTCCGAGACGACGGTGAACAGGCGGCTCTGGTGGCTGATCGGCAGCGGCTGGTCGCGCTTCTCGAAGATGTTCTGCACGAGATTCGACCACAGCACGTTCGCGTAGGCGGCACCGGCGGAGGATGCCGTGTTCTGGGCATCCCAGGCGCGCAACAGCTCGATCGCCTCCTTCGGCCCCTTCCCCGAGACGTCCACGTCGCCGAGTGCGGAAGCCAGCTGCTTGCCGATCCACATCTCGTTGTCCATCTGGATATCGCGCATGTCCTGCGCCGTGAGCGGGGCCACCGCCGCACGCCGCTCGATCAGGTGGGCGATGCGCGCCGCGCGGTAGCCGTAGTCCCAATCCTTCGAGAGGAAGTAGTCGAAGTCGTCTGTGACGATCGCGTTGTTCGCCGTGACGATGTAGCCCGAGCTCGGGTTGTACGAGACCGGCAGCTCCTCGAACGGGATGTAGCCGGTCCAGTCGTAGCTGCTGTCCCATCCCGGCTGGGGGAGCCAGCCGTCACCGGCGCCGCGGATCGGCAGGCGACCGGGCGTCTGGTAGCCGATGTTGCCTTCGGTGTCTGCGTAGATGAGGTTCTGTGCCGGCACGTCGAAGAGGGATGCCGCGTAGCGGAAGTCCTCGAAGTCCTGCGCGGTCGACAGCGCGAAGATGGCGGTCGCGGCGGTACCGGGATCGAGCGCGGTCCAGCGCAGGCTCACGGCGTACTCGGCGTCGGATGCTTCCGTCGCTGGAGTCGTCGGCGATGCGCCCCCGGCTGCGAGACCGGCGGACGGGTCTTCGGCGATCGCGGTGAAGTCGTCGGTCAGGCCCGAGATGATCGGGCCGTGCACGGTCGAGCGGATGGTCAACTCGATGTCGTCCCCACCGGCCACCTTGATGGTCTCGGTGCTCTCCTCGAGCGGCACGAGTACGCCGTCGCGCCAGTACTGGTCACCCTCGATCCGTTCGACGTAGAGATCCGTGACGTCGGTGGTGAGGTTCGTGAATCCCCAGGCGACGGTCTGGTTGTGGCCGATCACGATGCCGGGGAGTCCGGAGAACGAGAAGCCGCCGACGTCGAACGGGCACGCCTCGTTCACGGTCGAGCACTTCAGCTGCACCTGGTACCAGACCGAGGGGAGAGACGCGCCGAGGTGCGGGTCGTTGGCCAGCAACGGCAGTCCGGACTCGGTGAGCGCCCCTGACACGACCCACGAGTTCGACCCGATGCCCTCGCCGACATCGCCGACCAGGATGCTCGCCGCTTCGACCACGCTCGAGGTCTCTTCCCAGTCCAGGGTGGTGGCCGCCTGCTGCATCTCACCGTCGCCTGCGGGCTCGGTCGCGAACGCCGCCTCGGCGTCGGTGTCGAGCACGGGAACGGTCGAGATCTTGGGAACGATGACCGGGTTCTCGTCGAACGGGTAGGCGGGATACAGCTTCTCGAGCATCGCGGAGGTCTCGTCGGCGGCATCAGGATCCGCGGATCCGTCGGCGTTCAGCTGTGCGGCCAGCAGTGCGCGCTCGGACTCGTCCTCGACATTGCCGCGGAGGTCCCACGCCATCGCCTTCAACCACGCCACCGAGTCCGCAGGCTCCCAGGGCTCGGGGGTGTAGTCGGGGTTCTGCATGCCGATCACGGCATATTCGAGTGAGAGCTCGGCGCCGGACCGCGACGCGAGGTAGGCGTTGACACCGTCGGCGTAGGCCTCGTAGTAGCCGAGGGTCTTCTCGTCCATCGCTGCGACTTCGGCCTCGGCGACCTTGCGCCATCCGAGCGTGCGCAGGAACGCATCCGTCCCCGCCTGGGACTCGCCGAACATCTCGGCGACGCGGCCGGAGGTGACGTGGCGTCGGAAATCCATCTCGAAGAAGCGGTCCTGCGCATGCACGAAGCCCTCGGCGAAGAACAGGTCGTCCGTGGAATCGGCGGTGATGGTCGGGATGCCGCGATCGTCGCGCTGCACGGTGACCTCAGCGGCGAGCCCGTCGAGTGTGACGGTGCCCGCGGTCTGCGGGAACGAACGCTGGATGGTCCAGGTCACGAAGAACGCGGCGGCCACGGCGACCACGACGATGCCGGCGAGCACCAGGAACGCGATCCGTCCGATGCGCGGACCCCACGGGCGGCGCGCGGGTACGTCGATGGGCTGCGAGTCTGTCGTCATCGTCGAGAGCTCTTTCGGGTAGTACGAGGAGGAACTCAGTTCCACCGAGTCCGGGTACGCGTTTCGGGGACGCGCTCTCGCATCTTATACACACCGGTCCGCGTGCGGGGGGCGCGCCCCCGGCACGCGGCGGCTCACCCGATCAGACTCGGCTGCAGATCGCGCAGAGTACGGCGGTGCGTCATGCGGGTGACTCCGAGCATCGCGAACAGCAGCGCCCCGACGAGCCACATGCCCAGCACCGCGAGGTCCCAGCCCGCGCGGCCGAGGTTGCCGCCGTACATGAGTTGACGCATCGCATCGACCACGTACCCCAGCGGCAGCACGTGATGCAGCGCCGCGAGAGGTGCAGGCAGCGTCTGCCAGGGGAACGTCCCTCCCGCTGTCACGAGCTGCAGCACCATCAGCACGAGCCCGAGGAACTGCCCGACCGACCCGAGCCAGACGTTGAGCGCGAGGATGATCGCCGCGAATGTCGCGGAGGCGAAGATCATCACCCCGAGAGTGCCCAACGGATGGTTGAAGGTGAATCCGAGCGTGATCGCGAGGATGCCCATCAGCCCGACCATCTGCACTGCGCCGAGCATGGCGGGGGTCAGCCAGCCCGCCAGCGTGATCCGGATCGGCGAATGCAGTGCCGTGACGGCGCGGCGCGATACCGGCTTGACGATCAGGAACAGCGCGTAGATCCCGATCCAGGCCGAGAGGGCGGCGAAGAACGGCGCGAGCCCTGCGCCGTAATCCTCAGCCGAGGCGACCTTGTCGCTCGACACCGTGACCGGGTCGGCGATCGTGTCAGCCTGCAGGGTGCGCAGCTCGGGAGTGGATGCCGGGATCGCGTCGACCCCGTCGGAGAGCCCGTCGCGCAACTCGGCGGTGCCGGATGCGAGTGTGCTCAGACCGTCGCGCAGCTGCGCCGCGCCCTCGTTCGCGGCGGCGGCTCCGGTGGCGACGGTGTCCGCTCCCGCGGCGAGGTCTGAGGCGCCTGAGGCGAGGGATGCGGCACCGGCGGCGAGCTGGTCGACCTTGCCGACGGCAGCCTGCACCTTGCTGTTGCCGTCCTGTAGACGCGTGGCCAGCGGATCGAGCCGCGCGAGCACCTGGTCGATCTCTTCCTGGCTGAGGCCTTGCGCGGCCAGGGCATCGGCGATGTCGGTGCGCACCTGGGGCAGTGCATCAGCGGCCTGCTGCACGGCTGATCCTGCGCGATCGGCGACGTCGGCGAGTTGCCGGTTGCCCGCACTCACCTGCTGTGCGCCGGAGGCCAGGGTCTGCGCCCCTGAGGCGAGCTGAGCGGTGCCGGTGGCGAGCTGCGCCGTGCCGTCGGCGAGGGTGGAGCTTCCGGATGCGGCGGTGTTCGCGCCGTCCGTGAGCTTCGTGGCGCCGTCGGTGGCGGTGATCAGGCTGTCGCGCACGTCGCTCAGGCCGGTCAGCAGACGTTCAGCGGCCTCGCTGCCGACCATCTGGGCGACCGAGCTGCGGATCTTCTCGACGGCCTGGGTGCCCATGGAGGATGCCAGGTAGTTGTTCGCGTCGTTCGTCTCCAGGTCGATGCGTGCCTGGTGCGGGTCGTCGCCCGCGGCGGAGGTGAGCGCCGCGGAGAAGTCCGCCGGGATCGTCACGGTGAAGTCGACCGTGCCGTCGCGCAATGCCGTCGCGGCCTCGTCGGCCGACATCCGCTGCCAGTCGAAGGCGTTGCCCTCGATCAGGTTCTCGGCGACGTCTTCACCGTAGTTCACGGTGTCGCCGGTCGGAGCTTCGGTACCGGTCGTCGGTGAGGGGGCGCCGTCATCGGCGACCACGAGAGCGACCGGCACCTCGGGGAACTTCGCGTAAGGGTCCTGGTTCGCCCAGAGGTACAGGCCGCCGTAGAGGATCGGCACGCACACGAGTGCGATGAGCGCGATGATGCCCATCCTGCTCGCGGTGAGTCGCCGCAGCTCGGCGGCGATCATGGAGGGAACCTTCATCGTGCGGCTCCGTTCTCTGTCGGGTCTGTGCCGGTGTCGGATGCTTCGCCGCTGGAGGTGGGTCCCTGAGCTTGTCGAAGGGGCTCGGGCTCGTCGTCGAGAGGGGCGGGTTCGGATGCTTCGACAGGCTCAGCAACCCAGGGCTCGGGCTCAGCAACCCAGGGGTCGGGCTCAGCAACCCAGGGGTCGGGCTCAGCAACCCAGGGGTCGGGCTCAGCAACCCAGTCAGTGGGTCTCTGAGCCTGTCGAAGGGCCTCAGCATCCGCGGGGGCCTCGAGCGTCAGCGGCTGTACGGGTCCGGAGGCGTTGATGGCCTCGAGCTCCTGCATCCGTTCGAGGGCGACGGCGGCCGAGCCTCCGACGATCACGAGCATCGCGTACCCGCGATCGGCGAACTCGCCGGCGATGCGCCACCAGCCGTCGGGCCGTCCTCCGTGGCGGTCGGGGGCGACCAGCACGATGCCGTCGACCCCGTCCCGCAGCACGGCGAGCTCGCACAGGATGCGCACGCGCGCGGCGGGATCGACGTTGCCGATCGGAGTCGAGGACAGCTCGTTGTAGCCCAGCTGCGTGAGCCAGCGCCGCGCGTGCAGGGGTGATGCGCCGACACCGGCGAACATGAGCTCCTCGCCGACGACGCCCGCGAGGGTGATGTCGGGGTGCGGATCGCTCACGTCGGGGGCATCGACCAGTGCGATGCGGCGACGGAGCTCCTTCGTGTTCTCGGTGTCGTCGATTGTGACGCGGCCGGTGTCCGGGCGCATGCGTCCGCTCGCGATGAGGCCCAGTACTGTGGGGCGCTGTTCGGTCTCGGCGAGGGCGAAGCGCACGGCGCCGCTGTGGAACTCCAGGCTCATCGTGGGGAGCGCTTGTCCGGCGCGGCCTTTGCTCACCTCATGCAGTGCGATCTTCATGCGTGTGCCTCCGTGTTCGATGGTGCACCGATCTCGGGGTGGGTGGCGAGCAGTTCGTCTGCTTCGCGCCACGAGAGCCCGGCGATGCTCAGCACCGTGCGCACGGCGATGCTCGCGGCCTCGGCGTTGGCCGAGTCCGTGCGGGAGACGACCGTGCGGGCCATCTCCTCGATCAGGCGCGCGAGTGTGGGGGCGGTGAGGTCGGTGCGGAAACTGCCGTCGTCCTGGCCGCGGCGTACCAGGGCGGCCAGTGTGCGACGCAGCGGTGCGAGCGCGGCACCGGTGTGTTCGACGTGCGCCTCGTCGAGTGCGAGCGCGGCGGCGACCTGCACGTGCGCCGCCTCCTGCCAGAGCACGGCAGCGAGGCGAGCGAGGGCGAGGCGGGCATCGCCGTCGGTCACGGTCTCAGCGATCGCGTTGAAGCGTTGCGCTCCGTTCGCGATGAGCTCGCGGATCAGGGCGTCACGATCGTCGAAGTGGCCGTAGAGCGTGCGGCGCGAGAGGCCGGCGCTGCGGGCGATCACATCGATCGATGCGTGGGGGTCGACGGCGAGAGCGGTGCGGGCGGCGGACAGGATGCCGGCGCGGTTCTCGACGGCGTCGCGGCGGGGTGCGCGGGTGGTCATGACTTCATGCTACTTATGCTGCACAGCGGTGTGCAAGATAATACTGTGACTCACAGCATCCTCGTTGTTTCGGCGACATCTGCACGACGCGGTCACAGATGCACGACGGAACTGGCGGTTCGGGCGCGCGAATGTTGCCGCGTCGTGCAGATGGCAGATGGCAGATGGCAGATAACGAGACGCGGACGACAGAGGGGGCGGATGCCGCAGCATCCGCCCCCTCAGGACGTCGGTCCCTGCCCCTGTCGAAGGGTCAGTCGGTGCCGGAATCGAAGGCCGCGCCCTCGGATGCCGTGTCGACGGCATCCGCCAGGGTCTCGTCGATCTCCTCGACCGATCCGGTGATCTCGCCGGACTCGCCGGCGGTCACGCGTCCGACGAGCTCGCCGGTCGCGCCGCCCACGAGGCCGAGGCCCGCGTACTGCTCGAGGCGGGCACGCGAGTCCGCGATGTCGAGGTTGCGCATCGTGAGCTGGCCGATGCGGTCGACCGGGCCGAAGGCGGCATCGCCGACGCGCTCCATCGAGAGCTTGTCCGGACTGTACGACAGGTTCGGCGAGACGGTATCGAGGATCGTCCAGTCGTCACCGCGGCGCAGGCGGATGGTGACCGTGCCCGAGATCGTGAGGCCGACCCAGCGCTGGATCGACTCGCGCAGCATGAGCGACTGCGGCTCGAGCCAGCGGCCCTCGTACATCAGGCGGCCGAGGCGGCGACCCTGCTCGTGGTAGGTCGCGAGGGTGTCCTCGTTCAGGATGCCGTTCACGAGACGCTCGTAGGCGATGAACAGCAGCGCCATGGCCGGCGCCTCGTAGATGCCGCGCGACTTCGCCTCGATGATGCGGTTCTCGATCTGGTCGCTCATGCCGAGGCCGTGGCGTCCGCCGATCGTGTTGGCCTCCTGCACCAGCGCCACCGGGTCGGTGTACTCGACACCGTTGATCGCGACGGGACGCCCGGCCTCGAAGGTGACCGTGACGTCTTCGGTCTCGATCGCGACGGAGGGGTCCCAGAATTTCACGCCCATGATCGGGTCGACGGTCTCGAGTGAGACGTTCAGGTGCTCGAGGGTCTTGGCCTCGTGCGTCGCGCCCCAGATGTTGGCGTCGGTCGAGTACGCCTTCTCGGCGGAGTCGCGGTAGGGGAAGTCGCGTTCGACGAGCCAGTCGCTCATCTCCTTGCGGCCGCCGAGCTCGGTGACGAAGTCGGCGTCGAGCCACGGCTTGTAGATGCGCAGGCGCGGGTTGGCGAGCAGGCCGTAGCGGTAGAACCGCTCGATGTCGTTGCCCTTGTAGGTGGAACCGTCTCCCCAGATGTCGACGCCGTCTTCCTTCATGGCGCGCACCAGCAGGGTGCCGGTCACCGCGCGGCCGAGCGGCGTGGTGTTGAAGTACGTCTTGCCACCGGAGCGGATGTGGAAGGCGCCGCAGGAGAGGGCGACGAGGCCCTCTTCGACCAGGGCGGTCTTGCAGTCGACCAGGCGCGATGCCTCGGCGCCGTACTCCAGCGCGCGGCCGGGGATCGACTCGATGTCGTCCTCGTCGTACTGGCCGAGGTCGCCGGTGTAGGTGAAGGGCACGGCGCCCTTCTCGCGCATCCACGCGACGGCGACGGAGGTGTCGAGTCCTCCGGAGAAGGCGATGCCGACGCGCTCGCCGACGGGAAGGGACTGGAGGACCTTGGACATGCTTCCCAGTCTATCCGCGGCGTGTCGGGTGTTTCGGACGGTCGGGCGCGGTCAGTGTGCGACCGCGGTGTCGAGGTTCTCGGCCGCGGCGGTCGGTCGTGCAAGCTCGCGCCGCTGGTGCGCGGCATATCGACCGCCCCAGCTGGTCAGCGCCTCGACCAGCGGAATGGATCCTCGGCCGAGGTCGCTCAGGCGGTACTCGACCTTGGGGGGGACCTGCCGGTAGACCATCCGGATGACGAGCCCATCGTCTTCCAGCTCACGCAGCTGGCGGGTGAGCACGCGGGCGGTCGGCTCGCCGAGCAGTCTGCCGAGCTCACCGAACCGGAGCACCTCGTGCTCGTCGAGAAGGCTGAGGATGCTGGGCTTCCAGGCCCCACCGAGCACGGCGACCGAGATCTCCGCGTCACAGGCGTCGCCCCAGCTCCGGACGATGCGCTCCGTCTTCTCCCTCATCGGCTCCGCCTTCCGTCGCGCTCCATGGTATCCGAAGTGTCAGTATGTACCTCAAATGACCGTACTTGTCGGAAGCGTACCTCCCCCCGAGACTGAGTGGGTGACCTTCTCGACCTCCACGACAACCGCTCGACCTCGCACGACCCGCCACCCGTGGCTCGCCATGATTCCGCTGCTCCTCGGCATCCTGATCGGCGCGCTCGCGATCAGCAGCGTGTCCACCGCGCTGCCGGCCATCCGCGGAGACCTCCTCCTCAGCGACAGCGGCGCCCTCTGGCTCGTCGACGTCTACGCGCTGTCGCTCGCTGCGACCCTCATCGTCGCCGCCAGGATCGGCGACGCGTTCGGGCGCAAGCGGATCGTGATCCTCGGACTGGCAGGCTTCGCCGTGCTCAACGTCGTGGGCGGATTCGCGCAGGACGGGATGCTGCTGATCGTCGTGCGCGCGCTCCTCGGCGTCGCCGAGGCCTTCGTCGTGGCCGGGGTGGTCGCCACGATCGGCGCCCACTATCAAGCGCGGCAGCGCGTTCTGGCCTACGGCCTGTGGACCGCGACATTCGGTGCGGGCAGCGCCCTGGGACCCGTGCTCGGCGGGGTCGTCACCGAAGGCCCCGGATGGCGGTGGCTGCTCCTCGGGAGCGTGCCGCTCGCGGTGCTCGCCGGTGCGCTCGCGATCTGGCTCGTGCCAGACTCCCGCAGCTCTCGTCCGCCGTCGTGGGACGTGCTGAGCATCGTGTCGTCGATCGTGGCGCTCGGTGCCCTGGTCTTCGCGCTGCACGAGGTGCTCGCCGCTCCCCTCCCTGCCGCCGTCGCCGGAGCCGTCGCGGTCGCGACGCTCGTCTACTTCATCCGCCGCCAGCGCATCCTGCGTGAGCCCCTCATCGACATGCGGCTCTTCCAGGTGCCGGGGTTCAGTCCCGCCATCGTGCGCATCGTGGCGAGCGGCGGCGTCTCATCGGCGACCGTGCTCCTGGTGAGTCTGCACCTGCAAGACGCCAGGGGGCACAGCGCGGCGGAGGCGGGGCTGGCGATCCTTCCGCAGGCGGTCGCGATCGCGCTGGGCGGTGTGCTCGCTCCGCTGTTCCTGAGATGGCTGAGCTCGCCCACGCTGACGGTGCTCGCCCTCATCGTGCAGGGCGCGGGACTCGTCTGGCTGTCGACCGGCGTCGACCTCGTCGTGATGCCGCTGGTGCTGGTCGGCCTCGGGTTCGGCATCACGGCGACGCTCGCAGCGACGACACTCTTCGACGTCACGACCGAGGATGACGCCGGTCAGGTCGGGGCGATCCAGGAGGTCGGATTCGCGCTCGGCGGCGGCCTCGGCATCGCGGTGCTCGGAACGATCGCCTCGATCGTCGGGTCGGGCGGCTTCACCGTCGCTCTTCTCGTCGCGGCGGTCGCGGTCGTGGCCGCGGCCCTCGTGCCGCTGTGGCGACGCACATCGACGGATGTCATCCTCGACCCTCGCTGACGCCGCCTCGCTGACGCCGCCCCACTGATGTCGCCCCACCGATGAAAGGCCCACCCTTGTCGCACCCACGCGCCACCGTCCACTGGATCTACGCCCACCCTCAGAAGAGCTCGTTCAACGCGCGGCTGTTCCGTGACGGCGTCGAGGCGCTCTCGCGCGACCACGACGTCGAGACCACCGATCTCTACCGACAGCGGTTCGACCCCGTGCTCGCAGCCCCTGACCTGGGCGACCCGCAGGGGCGGGACGGGAATGTGGTCGAGCTGATGGGGGAGGTCTACGCGGGCGGACAGGTGCCGGCCGACGTGGTCGAGGAGCAGCGCAAGCTCCAGGCCGCCGACCTCGTCGTGATCCAGTTCCCGCTGTGGTGGTACGGACCTCCGGCGATCCTCAAGGGGTGGTTCGATCGCGTGCTCACCAACGGGTTCGCCTACGGCCAGGTCGACCCGGACACCGGTCTCCCCCTCCGGTACGGCGATGGCCCTCTGGCCGGGCGCCGCGCCCTCGTGATCGTGACGGCCGGTGAGGACGAGCGCTCCATCGGCAGGCGGGGTGTCAGCGGAGACCTCGACTCGCTGCTGTTCCCCCTCACCCACGGAACCCTCTGGTACACGGGGATCGAACCACTCGACCTGCACGTCGTCCACGACGCAGACGGCCTGGAGCGCACCGAGATCGAACGCGAGAGCGCACGCCTGGTCGAGCGGCTCTCGGGGATCGGCGACGAATCGCCGAGCAGCCCGTATCGCCGACTCCGAGACGGCGACTACCACGGCACCCGGGCGCTCCGAACGGATCTGCTCCCCGGTCGCACCGATCTCGCGATCCATCGAGTGCACAGCGACTGAGCAGCGCGGGGCCCGGCGGAGGGCGACGCGCAGGGGCGAGCCGGATGCATCTGCAGTTTCCGCCGGAGCGGTGGCAGAGTGGCCGTGAAGGAGGCGGCACATGGGTGGAGCGATTCTCTGGGGTGTGGTCGCGGCGGCGCCGCTGTTCATCGGCGCGGTGCTCGCGTTGCTCCGGAAATGGCCACCACGTTGGCTCGGCATCGTCCTCGGCTTCGGCGCCGGCGCCCTGATGGCATCCATCGCGTTCGAGCTCTGGCAAGAGGGGCTCGACCTCGCCGGTCCCATCCCCCTCGTGATCGGCGTCGCTGCCGGTGCGGTCAGCTACTACATCGCCGACCGCATCCTCGATGCACGAGCCGCGAAGACCAAGGCGAAGGCGGGCGGCGGCCAGCTCGCTGTCGGTGCCCTGCTCGACGGCATTCCCGAGCAGCTCGTGCTCGGCATCGGTCTCGCCTCCGGGGAGCCGGTCAGCATCGCGCTCGTGGTCGCCATCCTGGTCTCGAACCTGCCCGAGTCGATCGGGTCGGCGGCGGACCTCCTCGAGGGCGGGATGGCGAGATCGCGGGTGCTGCTGCTGTGGGCCGGCGTCGCCGTGATCTGCGCACTCGCGACCATCGCCGGGTTCGGACTGGCGAGCATCACCGGCGACGACTTCCGCTCGGCGGCGAGCGGTTTCGCGGCCGGTGCCCTGCTCGTGATGCTGGTCGACTCCATGATCCCCGAGGCGCAGTCCAAGGCGAAGGAGTCCACCGGACTCGCGACCGTGCTGGGCTTCGCGCTCGCCGCGGGTCTCGCCCTCGCGTCCTGACGAACCCGGGGATCACGGCGTCGGTCAGCGACCAGGCATCGCCGGGGGGAGGGTCAGTTCTTCCCGTGCGTCTGGTCGCGGCGCACGAGGCGACCAGTGATCTTCTCGACGCGGAAGGTCAGCGGAAGGTCGCGATCACTGTCGGCCCACGGACTCACGCGAGCCCTGGCGCCGGGGACCTTCTCCTCGGGCACCCGCGAGAGGGAGCCGTGCATCAGCACGCTCCAGGCGCTGCTGCCGAGGGGGTCGTGGTAGTCCACCTCGAAGGACACATCCGCCGGCTCTCGCGTCAGCTCACCCAGCAGGCCATCGGGAGCGGTGCGAAGCAGCAGGTCGTGACCGGAGACGACGAAGTTCACGGGGAAGATCTGCACCCGCCCCTCGTGGACGAAACCGACTCGGCCGATCGTGGTCGTGGTCAGCAACTCGTAGGACTGCTGCTCGTCGAGTGCTCGGATCATGGGCGTTCGCCTCCCTCGGCGCCAGTGTATCCAGCCGGGGACGGGACTTCGAGGGGTTCCTGCGAGATCGGAGCGAGGCGCCCCGCCACCCGGCGGCCTCCGACGCGCGGAACGGCCCCGCCTGGCGGGTTACGCTCGGGTGCGACCTCCGGGAGGCTGGCGGGACGCCGCCATGACCGCGGCCGAGAACAAAGGAGTTCTGATGACCGAAACGACCCTCCGCCCTCCGTTCGACCCTGAGCTGGAAGCGGCGCTGGCCCTGGTCGGCGACCAGCTGCCGTCGACTCTGACGGCCGAGATGATCCCGTTGCTCCGGCAGAATCCGGTGAGCGGCGAGGACGAGATCTTCACCGTGCTCGACGAGCGTGGCTTCACCCGACGCGACGTCACCATCGCCGGTCATGAGGGTGACGAGATCGTGGTCACCGTGATCGAGAAGGCCGGTCGCACCGGCACCGGTCCCGGCTTCTTCCACACGCACGGCGGCGGCATGATCATCGGCAACCGCTGGCTCGGGGTCGTCGGGTTCCTGGACTGGGCCGAGCGTTTCAACGGTGTCATCGTGACGGTGGAGTACCGGTTGGCGCCGGAGTTCCCCGACCCGTATCCGGTCGAGGACTGCTACGCCGGTCTGGTGTGGACGGCAGACAACGCGGCCGAGCTCGGCATCGATCCGAACCGCATCCTGATCGGCGGTGGCAGTGCTGGAGGAGGCCTCGCCGCCGGCACCACCCTGCTCGCCCGCGACCGGCGTGGTCCCGCACTGATCGGCCAGCTCCTCATCTACCCCATGCTCGACGACCGCGACGAGAGCGTGTCGACGCAGCAGATCGACGGCATCGGCGTGTGGGATCGCGGCTCCAACATCACCGGATGGACTGCCCTGCTCGGCGACCGCAAGGGTACGGACGACGTGTCGATCTACGCTGCTCCGGCCCGTGCGACCGACCTCGCGGGGCTCCCGCCGGCTTTCATCGACTGCGGCAGCGCTGAGGTGTTCCGCGATGAGGACGTCGCCTATGCCACCAGGCTCTGGGAGGCCGGAGTCCAGGCCGAGCTGCATGTCTGGGCCGGCGGCTTCCACGGCTTCGACATGTTCGCCCCGCATGCCGCCGTCGCGCAGGCCATGCTCGCCGCCCGCAACGACTGGGTGAACCGCCTGCTCGGCTGACTCCCGCGCCCTACGGGGTCGCCCGTCGACCCCGTAGGGTGGAATCCCCCGCGCGATGGAGCCCGACATGCAAGATCTGCTGGGGCGGCTCACCGCCCTCGACCCGGATGCGAGCGAGACCCTCAAGGTCGTCTCCTACTTCGACACCCTCGTCGCGCGTGCGGTCGGCGTCGAGAGCATGCTGCGGGGCGCAGCCGTGCTGAGCGGGGCGACCGTGGGGCAGCGTGATGCGCGTCAGATCATCCGGGTGCGGGCCGACGGCGTGCGTATCGACCCGGTCGATCCGGGGGACAGGTGGATGCTGCGCGACAGCGGTCCGGATGCCGTCGCCTGGATCGAACGCGAAGGCGAGCCGCACACGAATGACGCCATGATCCTGGAGCGGCTCACCCTCGCCCTCGGCATCCTCCGCGCCCGCCGAGCCGGGGATGCGGAGAGCGCGGTCGAGCTGGTGATCAGCTCGTTCGCGGGCGAGGGCGAGCGGGCGTCCGCGCTGTCACGGCTGCGTCTGGTCGCCGAGCCGATGCGGGTGATCGCCTCTCCGCCCGACCCCGCGCCGCTGCCCCGGCATCCGTCAGCGGTCGTGGCGACACGTCATGGGCTGACCAGGGCCACGATCGTTCCGTCGGGGGCTGCAGCGGATGACGTCTGGCCCGGGTCGAGCGAGCGACGCGTCGGCATCGGAACCGCGGGCCTCGGTGACCACCTTCCGAGCTCCTGGGCGGAGGCCCTGATCGCCGTGCGCCTGACGACCGCGACCGAGCCGATGGTCGCAGCCGACGACCTCGGTGCCTTCCTGCTGATCGCCGGAGCCGCGGATTCCGGCGAGCTGCATCCGGACGCCGCGTCACTCGGGCGCCTGGATGCGCGCAGCCGCGAACTCCTCGATGCGGTGGTCGACGAGCAGAGCGTGCGGGCCGCCGCCGTGCGTCTGGGACGGCACCACTCCAGCGTGCAGGACCGCCTGACCGCGCTGATCGAGCAGCTCGGCTACGACCCGCGCACGCCGCGGGGGCAGATGCGCTTCGTCACCGCCCGCATGCTGCTGCAGCTCGCCAGCTGACGGCGCGGCATCCGCCGAGCATCCGCCCGGCATCCGCCACAGCATCCGCCCGGCATCCGCCACCTGCAGGAGGATTCGCCGGATGCAGGACGGTTGTGCGGCGTTTCGTCCTGCACGTCGCGGATGGTCCTGCAGGTGGCGCGGACAAGGCAGGCCAGGAAAGGACGGACAGGCAGCCGCCGCGGATCCTCACTCGAACCCGGGGTACTCCTGGAGCTTCTGCTCGAACTCGGCGCGGTCGGCCTCGCTGAGCACGGCGCTCGCGATCACCATCAGGTGCAGGCCCTCGAGCGGCTCGCCCGTTCGGGCGTTCTGCGCTTCCCTGGCGATGCGGAAGTCACCGGTGGGATCGTTCGACAGGTCGTAGATGTTCGCGTAGAACCGCAGCGGATCCGGGTAGTTCTCGGTGTAGTACTCCCAGGTGTGCTGCGTGCGGGGGTCATCGCTCCCGTAGAGCTTCGTGATCATCGTCGGGTCGATGCCGGAGCCTGTCGGGTCGTTGAAGCTGTACAGGTTCCACAGGCCGTGATCGACCACGACCTGGTCGATGATCCGCATGACCTCGGCCTTGCGCTCCGGGTCCTGGATCGACTCGTTCGTCGACCATCCGACCGAGGTGTACTCGATGAGCATCGACTCCCCGCCGTAGCCGTTGCGTTCGGGGCGAAGATCTTCGTCGCCCACCTCGGTCCACGTGTAGCCGAAACGGTCGCTCAGGCGGGAGCGGATGTCGGCGAAGAGGCTGTCCGCGTCGGCGCGCACCTCTTCCAGCGACTGCTGGGCGAGCACGCCCTGCGAATCTGTGCCCTTGATTCCCGGGTACGCCTCCTCGTGCTTCTGCTCCTCGGACTTCACACCTTCGTAGTTGCCCGATGCGGATGTCTGGAGTGCGCTCATGCCGCCGACGGTCGCGACGTTGAAGATGATCGTGATGACCAGCGCGATGGCCCCCAGCATCCGTCCTCTGCGCGACACCAGCGCGGCCACGACCACCGCGACGATGATGAGTTGCAGGGTGAGCATCGTGACGCCGTAGAGGATATCGGTGCCTCCGGCGAACAGCGTGCCGAACAGGATCAGCACGAACAGGATGGCGGACAGCAGGGCGATCCAGCCGATCGCGTTCGCGGGTTGCTTCGCCTCGGCAGCGTCCGGGTCGGCGACGGGAACCGGCGGAACCCACGCGGCCGGTGCCTGCGGGCGACGGGCGTTCTTGTAGCCGCCGGGCGGCGGCACGGGAGGGGCACCCTCGGTGCCGGCGACGTAGCGTGCCCGCTGCTTCTCGTGATCCATCACCATGGCTTGTCCGTTCCCGAGCCGCCGGGGTCGTCACCGTTCTGCTGCTGGTCGCGTTCCTGGGTGCCCTGCTCCAGCTTGTCCTGCAGGTCCTGCAACTGGTCCTCTGACGGCTGCGGCTCCTGCTCCTGCGGCTGCTCCTCCTCCTCGGGGGGTGGGGGCTGCTGCTGTTCCTGCTGCTTCTGCTTCAGACGGTCTCTCGTGTCCTCGAGCGACTTCTCCATGTCGCGCTGCGGATCCGAGGACTGCTGCTGCGCTTCTTCGCTGTTGCACTCGTCCGGCGTCTCCACCGTGATGGTCAGCGCCTCGCCGTAGAGCTCGGCCGCGCCCGCGCCGTCGCCGTCCGCGCGGGCGGCATCGCCCTGCCGTTCGATCACCAGAGCGAGGTTGATGCGCACGCCGCAGACCTCGAGGCCGTGCGCGAGCTCGAGGGCCTCTTCGAGCTTCGCGCGGGCTTCGGGGAGCTGTTCGGCCGCACCCAGGGCGGTCCCGATGTTGAAGGGCGCCTTGTACGGCTCGAACCAGTTGAGGAACTCCTGGCCGCGCGCCGCGGACTCCGACCCGGAGTAGTCGTCGACCACATACGCCGTGATCGCCTGATGCGCGAAGGCGTACATGCTCAGCAGCTTGCCCACGAAGAGCAGCGCGGCGAGGGTGAGCGGAAGCGTGCCGATTGCGATCCACCGGCGGATGCGGCGGCGCCGGCGATTCGCCGCCAGCAGCGCGGCCGCGGGGCTCGAGGACTCGGCGGTCATCGTGCACCTCCCTCGGGGCGGGGCTCTGCAGGTCGCGGGGCGCGGAGCTGACGCAGTCGTGCGATCAACATCGTGGCCCTGGTCAGCTCGAAGCCGAGGAGCGCGAGGATCACGAGTGCGGCGACCCAGTAGAGCTCCGTGACGTTCCCGGTCGAGCCGGACTCCGCATAGCTGGTCGTCGTGGAGGGAGGCGCGGGCAACGTCGGCGCTGCATCCGCTGTGCGGTGCTGGTACTCGACGCCGAGCTGGTCGGCGACCGCCGTCAGATTGGCCTCGTCGATGGTGGACAGCGCGTCGGCGCCCTCGTACTCGATGTAGCCGGGGTCGTCGCCGGAGAGCCCGCCGCTGGTGATGCGCATGGGCCCGCCCTCGGCGGTGCCGTAGCCGAACACGGCGCCCGCATCGGTGTACTTGGCGCTCGCGCTGAACGACTCCGGCGGCGTGTCCACCGTCTGCTCTCCGTCGCCGAAGTAGAACACCATGCGCGAACGGTCGGGCGAGGACTCGGCGGCCCCCTTCAAGGTCTCGGCGAGCAGCGGGGCGGCGATCCCGATCGAGCTGCCGCGCGACAGGCTCGTCACCTCGGGCCGCAGTACATCGAGAGATCCCACGAGCGCCGTGGTGTCGGTGGTCAACGGCATGCGCAGTTCCGCTGCGGCGTCGAAGGTGAGCAGGGCGAAGCGCGCACCCGGGTACTCCTGGATGATCGCCCTCACGTCTTCCCGCACGCCGTCGAGGCGCGGCTGGTCGCCCTCCCAGTCCTCGGCGACGATGCTCGCGGTGGTGTCGACGACCAGCACGATGTCGGTGTCGGTCGCGAGGGTCTGCGTCGCGCCACCGGGGATGCCGGGCCGCAGCACCAGGAAGAAGCACGCCAGCACCAGCACGAGTCGCAGTGCCCACAGGGCGCGGTGTGAAGCGGCGGCACCGGCGTTCTCAGCCTTCGACCCTGCTGCCTTCCCCTGGGTCTCTGCTGCCTTCCCCTGGGTCCCTGCTGCCTTCCCCTGGGTCTCTGCTGCCTTCCCCTGGGTCCCTGAGCCTGTCGAAGGGCGAGGCGCACGGATCAGCACCCACACGACGAGGGCCGTCAGCGGGAGGAACAGCAGCACCAGCAGCAGTGGGTGCAGGACGGGCTGGAAGATCACAGTCGCACCCTCCACACCACGATGATGAACGACAGCACCGCGACCATCAGCACCGCGATCCAGAGGTTCGGGCTGTCGGTCCACACGATCTGCGCCTCTCCGCGCAGCGCCGTGGCCTCCTGCTCCTGCACCTGGGTGACGATGTCGGAGACGGTGGTCGTGTCACGCAGGCCGAAGGCGGCTCCGCCGGTCGCCTCGGCGGCGGCGGCCAGCTCGGCGCTGACGTCGGCATCCTTGCCCTGCACCGGGTTCAGTGCGAACACCCGCACGTCCTTCGACGCGGCATACGCGGCTGCCTCTTGCAGGGTCACGATCGAGGCGCCGTTCACCTCGTTGTCGGTGGCGAAGATCACCGAACGGGAGCGCTCGTCGTCCGGCCGGTCGAAGCCCATCGTGCACGCGGCGAGCCCGTCGCCGATCAGCGATGCGCCGTTGCCGTTGAGGGTTCCGACCCAGTGCTCCGGAATCTCGTCGACATAGTCGAAGCTGCTCTTGATGCTCTCCAGGTGGCGGCGGATGAACTCGTAGTCGTCGGTCAACGGGAAGATCTGCACCGGGGAGCTGTTGAAGATCGTCAGTCCGATGCGCTCGCCCTCGAAGTCGTCGAGCAGTTCCTCGAACACGCTGAGCACTTCGACGTCGACCTCGGTCATCGACCCCGACACGTCGAGGCACAGCATGATGTCGCGGCTCGTGTTGACGGGCTGGATGGTCTGCGATGACATCGGGCGTGCGGCCACGACGCCGGCGGTGATCACCGCGACGGCCCCGAGCGCGAGGATGCCGGTGAGCGCGAGCACTCGGCGCAGCAACGCCTCACGGAAGCTCGGCAGCTGACGGAGCCGTTCGGCGCGCGAGATGCGTGCCGTCTCGGCGGCGTGGGAGTGGCCGCGGCGGCGCAGGCCCAGGAAGAGACCGATACCGACCGCCGCGACCACCACCGCGATCGCGACGATGATCATCCAGAAGTTCGCTAGTGCCATGTGCGCACCACCGTCCGCGCCGCCTCGGCGCCGGCGACCGGATCGATCGCGGGGCCCTGGCGGAAGATGCTCGGGTAGTAGTGCCGACCCAGGGCGTCGATCAGCGCGGGGTGCACGCCGCGGGCCTTCAGATCATCGAGAGCGAGCACCGGGGCCTCCAGCCCGCTGTACTCGTTGACGAACGTGCGCACGACACGGCTGAGCTCGAGGTTGGCGTTGCGCGGGGTCAGTCGGCGCTCGCGGTAGTCGGTCTCGATCTGCTGGATGCGGTCGAGATACTCCGTGCGCAGCTGTGAGAGCACGTCGGCGGTCGCCGGCAGCGGACCCTGCGGCTCCGTGACGGCGGCAGCGCGGCGCGGACGCGTCAGGAGGATCACCAGCCAGGCCGCGGCGACCAGCAGCAGCAGGATGCCGATGGCGAGCAGCATCCACCCCCAGCCGTACTGGGCGGGAGGGTAGAGCTCATCAGAACCGGGCATTCGACCTCCGGTTCAGCAGATGCAGCAGCTGAGCGACGGCGTCGTCCTGTCCGTCGAGCACGGCGTGACTGATCTCCATGCGCGTGAGCGTCTCGGCCAGTCGGGCGGCATCCGCCTGGGTCTGCGCAGTCAGCTCCTGCACGATGCCGAGGTCGCCCTGCACGAAGTCGGGTACCTCCCAGAGGCTGTCGACGTCGCTGCGGGTGCGTCCGGTGGCATGATCGAGCACCGGTTCGGCGTCGCGCACCGTGAGCCAGAGCACATCGTGCTGCACGCGGAGTCGGCGCAGCATCCGCTCGGTCTCGTCGGTGATGGGCGCCTCGTCTGTGACGATCGCGACGATCATGCGGCGGGAGATCGTGCGGGTGACGAACGACAGCAGGGCGTCGCGATCGCTTGGCGCCGAGCTCGTGCTGATCGCCCGGTCGATCGTGCGCAGGGTGTGCTCGAGTGCCCCCTCGCTGCGACCGGGAGCGACGCGGCGCACCTTCGCGGCATCGCCGTAGACGGCCGTGAAGTCGTCGCCGTGGCGGAGCGTGAGCACCCCGAGCGCTCCGGTCGCGAGGATCGCCAGGTCGCGCTTGGGCTGCTCGTCGGCGGCGAGGGCAGCCATCGACCGGCCGGTGTCGACCACGAACAGCACGGTGTGCATGCGCGTCGCCCGGGAGCGCTTGACCAGCGGTGTTCCCAGACGTGCGGTCGCCCGCCAGTCGATGTCGCGCACCTGATCGCCGTACTCGTACTTGCGCAGGTCCTCGAAGTCCAGACTGCGCCCGTGCAGCAGCGAGGCGTACGCGCCGTCGAGGGCGTGCATCGACTTGCGCGACGAGTGGATGAAGAGCTTGCTCTTCACCTGGGCGATCAGACTGGCCATGGGGAGATTCCTGGGTCCCTGCGTCGGTTCCCTGAGAGTGTCGGGGGTCAGGGGGTGGGCACGGAGGCGAAGATCTGGTCGATGATCTCCTCGCTGCGAATGCCCTCGGCGTCGGCCTCGAACGTCAGCAGCACCCGGTGGCGGAGGACGAGGTGGCGCAGCGCGCGGATGTCCTCGGGGAGAACGTGCGAGCGGCCGCTCAGCAGCGCGAGCGCACGCGAGGCCTGCAGGAACGCGATGCTCGCACGCGGGCTCGCGCCGTACTTGATGAAGCGCGCGCGGTCCTCGCCGATGTACGGCGCCGGGTTCCGCGTGACGTAGGCGATCGAGACGATGTAGTTGCGAATGGCGGGGTCGACGTAGATGCGGCTCGCCACATCCTGCAGCAGGCGCACGTCGTCGAGCGAGATGGAACTGCTCACGTGCCGGTCGGGATCGAGCACGCCGGAGTCGATGCGGCTGAGGATCTCGAACTCCTCGGCAGGGCTCGGGTACTCGACGATCTCCTTGAGCAGGAAGCGGTCCATCTGCGCCTCGGGCAGCTCGTATGTGCCCTCCTGCTCGATCGGGTTCTGCGTGGCGATCACCAGGAACGGCTTGGGCAGATGGTGCACCTCTCCGCCGATCGTGGTCTGGTGCTCCTGCATCGCCTCGAGCATCGCGCTCTGGGTCTTGGCGCTCGAGCGGTTGATCTCGTCGAGCAGCACGAAGTTCGCATGCACGGGGCCGAGCACGGTGCGGAAGGTTCCGGTGGCGGCGTCGTAGATCTGGTTGCCGGTGATGTCGCTGGGCAGCAGGTCGGGCGTGCACTGGATGCGCTTGAACTGTGCCTTCACGGTGTCGGCGAGAGTGCTCGCGGCCGTCGTCTTCGCGAGTCCGGGCACGCTCTCGAGCAGGATGTGGCCGCCGGCGACCAGCGACACGAGCAGGCTCGTGCGCAGCCGCTCCTGGCCGACCATCTTCGCCGAGTACGACGCGGAGACGATCGACAGCACCTCGGCGGCACGGGCCATCTCGGCTTCGGTCGGGGCGCCGGTGTTCGGTGTGGCCGCTGCCGGGGCGGTGACGGTCGGGCGCGAGGCTGCCGCGGGGGCGGGCGGAGGCGGCGGGGCCTGCGAGGACTGCGGGTCCGGCGCGTAGGGCTCGGTCATCTGGTGGCTCCCTCGATCTTCGGGGGCGCACGTCACGTCCGACCCCCGGAAACAGCGTAACCGCATCGCCCGAGGGCGGCGGCCGCCCGCATCCGCTCGCTGGCGCCGCGACGTGGCATCCGCTCACTGGCATCCGCTCGCTGGCGCCGCGACGTGGCATCCGCTCGCTGGCATCCGCTCGCTGGGGCCGCGACATGCAGGACCGATGGCCGGATGCAGGATGAATCACCGGCATCCGATCCTGCACGTCGCGGATGCTCCTGCAGATGGCACGGCAGGAGGGATGCAGTCGGGCGCCGGAGAGCCCGAGGTGTCGGCCACCGGCAAGGTCGACCAGGCCACCCCGGCGCCACCGGTCGACCCTGCTAACGTCGAAGAGCAGCCGCTTTCCGGGCAGGTCGAGCTATTTCGCTCCCACCAGGACAGAACTGTTCCTCGCTCGGATGCGGCCGTGCCGATACATGACTGAAGAGTATGAGGACAATACGTGACGAGTAGAGAACGAGTAGCGATCATCGGCGCCGGCCCCTCGGGCATGGCGCAGTTGCGGGCCTTCGAGTCCGCAGCCCGCGCGGGGGCGGAGATCCCCGACCTGGTCTGTTTCGAGAAGCAGGCCGACTGGGGCGGACAGTGGAACTTCACCTGGCGCACCGGATTGGACGAGTTCGGAGAGCCGGTGCACTCCAGCATGTACCGCAACCTGTGGTCGAACGGCCCGAAGGAGGCTCTGGAGTTCGCGGACTACAGCTTCGACGAGCACTTCGGCCGTCCCATCTCCTCGTACCCGCCGCGCCCGGTGCTGTGGGATTACATCGCCGGTCGGCTGGAGAAGAGCGACGTGCGCGATCTGATCCGCTTCCAGACCGTGGTGCGTTGGATCGAGTTCGACAGCGAACGCGAGGTCTTCACCCTCACCAGCGAGCATCTCCCCACCGGTCGGTCGATCGTGGAGGAGTTCGACCGCGTGATCGTCGCCAGCGGACACTTCTCCTTCCCGAACGTGCCGGACTTCCCCGGCATCGAGACATTCCCCGGCTACCTCAGCCACGCCCACGACTTCCGCGGCGCCGAGGCGTTCGCCGACAAGGACGTGCTCGTGATCGGGGCGAGCTACTCGGCCGAGGACATCGGCAGCCAGGCGTTCAAGATGGGCGCCCGCTCGGTGACGGCGAGCTTCCGTTCGGCGCCGATGGGCTATGACTGGCCGGAGGGCATCACGGAGCGGCCGGTCGTCGAGCGCTTCGAGGGCAGCATCGCCCACTTCGCGGACGGCACGTCGAAGCACGTCGATGCGGTCATCCTGTGCACCGGGTATCTGCACAAGTACCCGTTCCTCCCCCAGGACCTCGCCCTCTCGTCGCCGAACAACGTCTACCCCGACGGCCTGTACCGAGGGGTCGTCTGGCAGGACAACCCGCGTCTGACGTACCTCGGCGCGCAGGACCAGTGGTTCACGTTCAACATGTTCGACGCGCAGGCCTGGTACGTGCGCGACCTCATCCTCGGGCGCCTGGCTCTGCCGGACGAGCAGGAGCGCGCGGCATCCATCGCCGAATGGCGCACCCGGTTCGGGCAGATCGATTCGGCCGCCGCGGAGATCCGCTTCCAGGCCGACTACATCCGCGATCTGCTCCGGCTCACCGACTACCCGGAGTTCGACATTGACAAGGTTGTCGAGATCTTCCTCGCGTGGAAGCGCGACAAGAAGGACGACATCATGGGCTACCGTGATCGCATCTACGAGTCGGTCATGACCGGCACCCTCGCGATCGTGCACCATACGCCGTGGCTCGAGGAGCTCGACGATTCGCTCGAGCGCTACCTCGATGTGGATCCGGATGCCGTCGAACCGGCGCGCAGCATCGGCGACCTGCCGCGCGACGACGACCGTGAGGTCCTCGCCACTGCCTGACATCCGCCACTCCGCCCTCCGCCCCTCCGCCCCTCCGCCCCTCCGCCCGTTCCGGGGGCGAGGGGCGGGGTCCGCGCCACGTGCAGGACCGATGGCGGGATGCAGGACGACTCGCCGGCATCCGGTCCTGCAGGTCGCGGATGCTCCTGCACGTCGCGGGTGCGGAGCGCGGGTCCGGGTGCGGGCGCGGATGCGGGCGCGGATGCGGATGCGGATCGCGTCAGACCGGGGGAGTCCCGCGGCGTCGGCCGACCCAGACCACGCCGGCGGCGACCCCGATCACCGCCGCCGCGATGCCGAGGATGTAGGCCGAGACGCCGAGGTAACCGCCCGGCACGAGGTGCGGATCGAGGAACGGATACGGGTACCACCAGGGCTTGCCGGTCGCCGGGGCGATGATGAGGTTCGCACGGACGAGCGTGTAGACGGCCCAGACGATCGGGAAGATCGCCGTGATGAAGATCGCGTTCCAGCCGAGCGCCCGGCGTCGCGGAGCGACGAGCACGTCGGCGAGCAGGAACAGCGGGATCACCACGTGAAGCACCTCGTTGGACCAGGGGACCGTGACCCCCTGCGGCAGTTCGACGCCGCGCAGCAGTGTGTTGTAGACGATGCCGGTGACGATCATGTAGGTGCTCACGCACACCAGCAGTACGGCGAGCCAGCGCGGCTCGGCATCCGTCGTCGAGCGGTGGCGCAGCGCCCAGATCGCACCGATCAGCAGCACGACCGCGGAGAGGAAGTTGGACTCGATCGTGAAGAAGCTCAGGAAGTTCGCGGCGACCGTCGGCAGGTGCGCGCCCCACTCTGTGGTCGCGTCGAGAGCGTTCTGCACTGACCGCGTCAGCTGCGCGGCGATCGCCGCCAGGGCGAGCAGGGATGCCGCGATGCGGGCGTAAGGCCACCAGGTTGTCATTTCGCCTCCGTGCGTCACTGTAGTGGCCGTGGCTCGCGGTCTTCCACGACGCGCAATATATCGGTATACCTGAGGCGGGACTCGGGGCGATGACGGTCATCAGGGTCGTCATCGCGAGGGTCGATATCATCGGAGGCTGCGCGCTCTGGGGGCGCCGGAGGAGGTGGGGATCATGGTCGATGCGTCGTTCCAGGAGAGCCTCGGTCCGTTGGCCGAGGGCGCCGTGCTCAGTGATCGTGTGTTCGAGACCGTCAGTGACGCGATCGTCTCCGGTCGGATCGCCGGAGGGCAGCACGTCAGCGACAAGAGCATCGCCGAGGCGCTCGGTATCTCACGCACGCCGGTCCGTGAGGCACTGCAGCGGCTCACCTGGCTCGGGCTGGTCGAGGTCTCGCCGAACCGCTACACGCGCGTCACCGAGGTCACCGAGGAGATGATCGCCAGCACCCTCGAGTACACCGGGATGCAGGCGGGCATGGCACTGCAGCTGGCCATGCGGCGGATGGACGACAGCGCGATGCAGGAGGCCGTCGCGCTGCTGGACCGCATGATCGAGGCATCCGATGCGGACGCCGCCGATGACCTCATGCTCGCCTCGCGGATGTTCGTCGGCTTCCTGACGAGGGAGTCCGGCAACCGTCTCTTCGCGACGGTCATGCACGAGGCCAGCCTGCTGGTGGCGCGCAACCTCCGACAGTCGGAGACACTGATCGGTACTGCGGAGTTCCGTGGCGAGTGCTACCGGCGCATGCGCGTGGCGATGATCGCGGGAGACGCGGATGCCGCCGAGCTGTGGTTCCGCCGTCAGCACGGGGTCGGGGTGGGCTCGCTCCCCGTGTGACGACGAGGCCTGCTCGCAGCGGTCAGGCCCGGCGCCCCCAGCGCAGCCGCGTGACGAGCACCCCGAGCAGGCACAGTGCGCCCCCGAGGAACATCAACGGCGTCGGCACCTCGCCGAGGATCGCCCACGACATCAGGATCGCGACGGCGGGGACCACGTAGGTCGTGGCTGACGTCTGCCCGGCCGAGCTGCGCTGCAGCACATACGCCCAGGTCGTGAAGGCGATCGCCGTGGGGAAGATCCCGAGGTAGATGACCCAGAGCGTCGCATCCAGCGGCGCGGTCTGCAGGGCGCCGATGAGGCTCCCCGTCCACGGCAGCAGAGCGAGGGTCCCGGCCAGCGCCCCGAACCAGGTGAGCGTCGTGGCGTCGGTTCCGGCGCTCAGCAGATGCTTCTGCACGAGCGTGCATCCGGCGTACATCACCGCGGCGAGCAGAGCGAGCAGCAGGCCCGTGATGTCGGGGCCCGCGCTGGTGGACGAGTTCATGCCGATGAGCACGACACCGAGGAAGGCGATCGGCGCCCCGATCACCAGCGGCTTCGGGAAACCCTCGCGCAGGAACAGTCCGCTGAAGATCACGACCATGAGCGGCGCGAGGTTCACGACCATCGCGGCCGTGCCCGCGTCGAGCGTGCGCTCTGCGGCGTTGAGCGCCAGGTTGTAGACGCAGAACCAGCCGACGCCCCAGACGATGATGAGCCACCAGTGCCGCTTCGCCGGAAGACGGATGCCGTGGCGCAGCGCGATGATCGCGAGGGCCACGCTGCCGACCGCCATACGCAGCAGCGCCAGGGCGCCGGGGTCGAAATGCGGACCCGCCCCGCGGATGCCGATGAACGCCGATGCCCACAGCACGACCGTCACCAGGGCGGCGATGAGGACGAGTGGTCCCTGCGTCTTCGGTGCACCCGTGTCGGTGCGCACGCCGGGTTCGTCGGAGGTGGCTTCTGGCATCCATCGATCCTGGCAGGCACCTCCGACATCGGTCGACCCGTCGAAGCGACATCCCTCGTCGTATTTCGGACGACCCCCCCGGTCGCGATGTGTCACCGCAAAACGTCGTCGGAGCTGGCATATCGCGACCGGAGGGGCCTCGGGGAACGCTTCGATAGGATGGGACCGCCCGAAGAGGGCCAGCTCATCGGCCGGTGCAAACCCGGCGAAAGCAGGGGGGACACCCATGCCAGGAATCGTAATCGTCGGCGTGCAATGGGGCGACGAAGGAAAAGGCAAGGCCACCGATCTGCTCGGTGAGCGCACTGACTGGGTGGTGAAGTTCAACGGCGGTAACAACGCCGGGCACACCGTCGTCGTCGGCGACGAGAAGTACGCCCTGCACCTGCTGCCCTCCGGCATCCTCTCTCCCGGTGTGACGCCGGTCATCGGCAACGGTGTGGTCGTCGACCTCGAAGTGCTGTTCTTCGAGCTCGAGGCCCTCGCCGCCCGCGGCATCGACGTCTCGCGCCTGAAGGTCAGCGCCAACGCGCACATCATCACGCAGTACCACCGCACGCTCGACAAGGTCACAGAGCGCTTCCTCGGCAAGCGCATGATCGGCACGACCGGTCGGGGCATCGGCCCGGCCTACGCCGACAAGATCAACCGTGTCGGCATCCGCGTGCAGGACATCTTCGACGAGAACATCCTGCGCCAGAAGGTCGAGGGTGCCCTCGACCAGAAGAACCACCTGCTGGTGAAGATCTTCAACCGTCGCGCCATCACCGCCGACGAGATCGTCGAAGACCTGCTGTCATACGCCGACCGGCTGCGGCCGATGGTCGCCGACACCGGCTACCTGATCGCACAGGCCCTGGACCGTGGCGAGGTCGTGGTGTTCGAGGGGGGCCAGGCGACGATGCTCGACATCGACCACGGCACCTACCCGTTCGTTACCTCGTCGTCGGCGACCGCCGGAGGCGCCGCGACCGGTGCCGGTGTCGGTCCCGGAGCGCTCGACCGCATCGTCGGCATCGTCAAGGCGTACACGACCCGCGTGGGCTCCGGTCCGTTCCCGACCGAGCTCTTCGACGAGCAGGGCGAGTGGCTGCGCAAGCAGGGCTTCGAGTTCGGCACCACGACCGGCCGGCCGCGCCGCGTCGGCTGGTACGACGCCCCCATCACGCGCTACGCGACGCGCATCAACGGCATCACCGACCTGGTGCTCACCAAGCTCGACATCCTCACCGGGCTCGAGCAGATCCCGGTGTGCGTGGCCTACGACGTCGACGGCGAACGCTTCGACGAGGTTCCCGTCAACCAGACCGACTTCCACCACGCGAAGCCCATCCTGGAGTACTTCCCCGGGTGGAACGAGGACATCTCGGTCGCGCGCACCTTCGACGACCTGCCGAAGAACGCGCAGGACTACGTGCTGGCACTCGAGAAGATGAGCAACACGCGCATCTCGGTGATCGGCGTCGGCCCCGAGCGCGACCAGGTCATCGTGCGCCACGACCTGCTCGACTGACACGCAACTCGATCGACGTATCGACCAGTCGGCACCGGTGCCGGTGAGAGGGAGAACATGACGCGGTTCTGGCTCGGCGGCTACGGCTCCGGCATGGATGGTTCGGCAGACGGCATCGGGCTGCTCGCCGGCGACTCGGGGCGGGAGGCCACCACCCTCGCGTACCGCGGTGCGGTGACCGACACACCGTCGTCTCCCACCTGGCTCGCGCGCCACCCCTCGCTCGACGTCGTGTACGCCGCGCTGGAAGGTGCCGCCGTCGTGCAGGCGTTCGTCCGCACGGGTGACGCGTCTCTCACGCCGCTCGGCGAACCGGTCGAAGCCGGAGAGTCGGTGTGCCACGTCGCGGTCGCGCCGAACGGCACCTCCCTGATCGCGAGCTGCTACGGCGACGGCCGGGTCGTGCGCATCGGCCTCGACGCCGCGGGACGCCCCGTCGCCGACCGCGACAACGACGCCGCCGCGCTCCGGGCCGCCCTGCTCGGCGAGGAGCAGCCGGAGACGGTGCCGGCGGGTGTCGGTGCCGCGGCATCCGACCCGCACGCCGCAGGAGGAGACCGCGTCTCGCGGGCTCACGCCGCGGTGTTCCTGCCCGACGGCCGCATCGCCACCACCGACCTCGGCTTCGACATGGTGCGCTTCTGGCGGCCGACCGCCACCGGGCTCGCGCTCGATCACGAGGTCACCTTGCCGCTGGGCACGGGCCCGCGCCACATGGTCGTGCACCCCAGCGGGCACCTGCACGTCGTGACCGAGTACTCGTGCGAGGTCTTCACGCTCGCGGCAGGCCCCGACGGCACCTGGGGCATCGTCTCGTCGGTGCTCTCGAGCCCGATCGCCCAGGTCGGCACCGACTTCCCGGCCGAGCTCGCCCGCACGCGCGACGGGGCGTTCCTGTACACCGCTCTGCGCGGCAGCAACACGATCGCGGCGCTGCGGGTGCGCGGCGGCGGAGAGTCGCTGGAATCGGTCGCGCTCGCCGACTCGGGAGTGAACTGGCCGCGCCATCACCTCGTCTACGAGGGCAAGCTCCTCGTCGCCGGGCAGCTGTCCGACACGATCACGCTGCTCGACCTCGATGAGCGCACGGGCGCACCGCTCGGCATCCGGCACGAGGCGGCGGCCCCTTCACCGACCTGCTTCCTGCCGGTCGACTGAGGCATCCCGGGCCCCGGCTCGCCCGGCTCGCGTTCACAACTCCTCAAAGAACCGCGCCAGCGGTCGACCACCCGGCTGAGTCGGCGAAAACGCGGGGCTGCCGCCGAGGTGCAGCACAGTTCTTGAGGAGTTGTGAACACCGCCGCTTGACCTCAACCTTTGTTGAGGTTCTACGTTCGAACTTATGACGACAGAAACGGGCGAGATGCGCGCCACGACGGTGAAAGAACCGGGCATCCTGAGTGGCGCGTACCTCTGGATCACGATCGGCGCCTGTGCGCTGGTGTTCCTCGGGGCGTTCGAGTCGCTGGCCGTGACCACGGTGATGCCCGCGGTGAGCGCCGACCTCGACGGCGAGCGGCTGTACGCGCTCGCGTTCGCCGGTCCGCTCGCCACCGGCGTGATCGGTATGGTCGCTGCGGGCAACTGGGCGGACCGCCGGGGTCCCGTGGAGCCGCTGTACACCTCGGTCGGCATCTTCGTGATCGGCCTGCTCGTCGCCGGCTTCGCCCCCACCATGGAGGTGCTGGTGGCGGGCCGCTTCGCCCAGGGCCTCGGCAGCGGAGCGCTCACCGTCGCCCTCTATGTCGTGGTCGCCCGGGTGTATCCGCGCGAACTCCACCCCGCGATCTTCGCCGGGTTCGCAGCCGCGTGGGTGGTGCCTTCGCTGATCGGCCCCACCGTGGCCGGGGCCGTGACCGAGCTCTGGAGCTGGCACTGGGTGTTCCTCGGCGTCGTCGTGCTCGTGCTGGTGGCGCTGCTCATGGTCGTGCCGGCGCTGCGCGGACTGTCGCACGACGATGGCGACGCCTCGACCCCGTGGGCGTTCGGGCGCCTCGGGTGGTCGGTGCTGGCCGCGGTCGCCGTGCTCGGACTCAATCTTCTCGGCGATGTGCCGGGTGTCGGGCCGGTGCTCGCGGTCGTCGCGGTGATCGTGGCCCTGGTCGCGGTGCGTCCGCTGCTGCCGCGAGGCACCCTGCGTGCGGCACGTGGTCTGCCCTCCGTCATCCTCGTGCGCGGTCTTGCGGCAGCGGCGTTCTTCGGGGCGCAGGTGTACATCCCTTACCTGCTCACCGATCGCTACGCGGTCTCGCCGACCCTCGCCGGGCTCTCTCTCACCGGCGGTGCGCTGGCGTGGTCGGTCGCCGCGACGGTGCAGGGGCGCATGGGTGCCCGACTGTCGAGTGTCGTCGCCGTGCGGATCGGTACGGCGCTGGTGCTCATCGGGATCGTTCTCGCCCTGGCGACGGCGGCCCTCCGTGCGGATGCCGCCCTCATCATCGCGGCCTGGATCGTCGCTGGCACGGGCATGGGGCTCATGAGCCCCCGCACCAGTGCGCTCACCCTCGCCCTGTCGACGCCCGAGACGCAGGGCTTCAACAGCTCCGCCATGACGGTCGCGGATTCGTTCGGAAGCGCGCTGGCCCTCGCCATCACCGGCGTGCTGTTCGCGAGTCTGGCGTCGGTCGCCGACCCGTTCACGGCCGTGTTCACGCTCGCCGCGGTCATCGGCGTCGCCGCGGTGGTGCTCGCGCCCCGGCTCGGGATGCGGCAGCCTCAGCCCGTCGAGGGGTGACCCCGGAAGCGCGGAATTCGGCGCGCCGGGGAACATCCGCCCCCGGATCCGACGTTGGTCTTGAACATGACGACCGGCGACGAGAGGCTTGGGTCATGAGCGCTGACAACACACGGACCGACGAATACGACCTGATCGTGCTGGGCGGAGGGCCGGTCGGCGAGAACGTCGCCGACCGCGCCGTGCAGGGAGGGCTCACCGCGATCATCGTCGAGAGCGAACTCGTCGGAGGCGAGTGCTCGTACTGGGCGTGCATGCCGTCGAAGGCGCTGCTCCGCTCGGCACAGGCGCTCAGGGCCGCGCAGCACGTGGCCGGTGCTGCCGAGGCGGTGACCGGAAAGCTCGACGTGCGCGCCGTGTTCGACCGCCGCGACTCGTTCACCAGCAACTGGTCGGATGACGGCCAGGTGAAGTGGCTCGACTCGGCCGGCATCGACCTGGCCCGCGGGCACGGACGGCTCACGGGCGAGCGCGAGGTGACCGTGACGGATGCCGACGGCGGCACGCGCGTGCTCCACGCCCGTCACGCGGTCGCGATCAGCACGGGGTCGGATGCCGTCATCCCACCGATCGACGGACTCCGAGAGGCGTCGCCGTGGACGAGCCGTGAGGCGACCAGCGCCGAGGAGCTGCCGGAGTCGCTCGCCGTGATCGGCGGCGGTGTGGTCGCGGTGGAGATGGCGACCGCGTATGCGGCGCTCGGGTCGACCGTGACGCTCATCGCACGGGGAGAGCTGCTGGCGTCGATGGAGCCGTTCGCCGGCGAGCGGGTGGCCGCGGGACTGCGCGAGCTCGGGGTCGATGTGCGCACCGGCACGGGCACCACCTCGGTGCACCGCGCCGACGACGGCGTGACCGTGACGCTCAACGACGGCTCCACCGTCGTGGCGACCGAGGTGCTGGCGGCGACGGGACGCTCACCGCGCAGCGGAGACATCGGCCTCGAGGCCGCCGGCCTCGAGCCCGGTCGCTGGATCGACACGGATGACACGCTGCGGGTTCCCGGATCCGACTGGTTGTACGCGGTCGGCGACGTCAACGGACGCGTGCTGCTGACCCACCAGGGCAAGTACCAGGCGCGCGCGGCCGGAGACGTGATCGTCGCCAGGGCGAAGGGCGAGACCGTGGACGACGGACCGTGGGGCCGTCACGTCGCGACGGCCGACCACGGCGCCGTGCCGCAGGTGACGTTCTCGTTCCCGGAGGTGGCGTCGGTCGGACTCACGGAGAAGGGGGCGCGCGATGCCGGTCGCGCGGTGCAGGTGGTCGACTACGACCTGGGCCGGGTCGCCGGCGCGAGCCTGTACGAGGACGGCTTCGAGGGGCAGGCGCGCCTCGTGATCGACACGGACCGCGACGTCGTGATCGGTGCGACGTTCGTGGGACCCGAGGTGGCCGAGCTCGTACAGGCCGCGACGGTCGCGATCGTGGGAGAGGTGCCGATCGCCCGCCTCTGGCACGCGGTGCCGTCGTACCCGACCGTGAGCGAGGTGTGGCTGCGGCTGCTCGAGGGCTACGGGCGGCAGTCGGCGTGATCCTCGCGGACGCCGCGGGAAGTCGGATGCCGCGCTGCGCCATCCGTTCCAGCGTGCGCTCCGAACAGTCCGTGAGGCATCTCGACGCTCGTGCGCGCCCGCGCGCAGAGGGGGTTTGTGTCTCACATTGACGGCGTCGCGCGCAACCCTGGCGCGGATGTCGCAGACCTCTTATACGCTCGAACCCGAATCCGAGGAGGCAGGACCATGAAGGCTGTACTCGCAGGAACCGTCATCGCCGAAGCAGATGAGGGAGACCTCGTCCGCATCGAAGGGAACTGGTACTTCCCGCCCGCATCGATCACATCCGGTGCGCTCGTCGAGAGCCCGACCGCGTACACGTGTCCGTGGAAGGGTGCGGCCCAGTACTTCTCGATCCAGGTCGACGACACGCTCCACAAGGATCTCGCCTGGTCGTACCCGACCCCGTACCCCTCTGCGTTCGACCGCGTCGGCACGGACTTCTCCGGCTACGTCGCCTTCGACCCGAGTGTCGAGATCTCGCAATGACATCCGTCTGCCGGCGTCGTGGCGCCGACGCACGCCTCGTCGATCGAACCACTGGAGACCAGCCGTGATCGAATTCCGCAACGTCACAAAGCAGTTCCCCGACGGCACCGTCGCCGTGAACGACTTCAGCCTGGTACTGCCGTCGCGCAAGACCACGGTGTTCGTCGGCTCATCCGGCTGCGGCAAGACCACTCTGCTGCGCATGATCAACCGCATGGTCGAGCCCACCTCCGGTGACATCGAGATCGACGGCGAGAACGTGCTGGTGGGCGACCCGGTGCAGCTGCGACGCCGCATCGGGTACGTGATGCAGAACTCCGGCCTCATGCCCCACTTCACGGTGATCGACAACGTGGCCACCGTGCTGCGGCTGACCGGGGTGAAGAAGGCGGCAGCCCACGAGCGCGCGCGAACGCTGCTCGACACCGTGGGGCTCGACCAGGCGCTCGCCGACCGCTACCCCAGTCAGCTCTCGGGCGGCCAGCAGCAGCGCGTCGGTGTGGCCCGTGGTCTCGCCGCCGATCCCAACATCCTGCTGATGGACGAGCCGTTCGGTGCGGTGGACCCGATCGTGCGCGCCGACCTGCAGCAGGAGACGCTGCGTCTGCAGCACGAGCTCGACAAGACGGTCGTGTTCGTCACGCACGACATCGACGAGGCGTTCCTGCTCGGCGACCAGGTCGTCATCCTCGACAAGGGCGCGCGCATCGTGCAGGTGGGCAGCCCGAGCGAGATCATCGAGAACCCGGCAGACGACTTCGTCTCCGCGTTCATCGGCGCCGACCGCGGACGCCGCGCGCTGCACCTGAAGCAGACGCCGCATGGCACCGTCGTCGTCGACTCCGAGGGACGCACGCAGGGTGCGATCGTGGCCGCACCGGAAGGTCAGACCGCGGGGATGAACGAGGCGGCCACGTGAACTGGGTCGTCGACAACCTCGGGTTGATCTTCGATCTGACTCTGGTGCATCTGCGCCAGAGCATCATTCCGATCGTGCTCGGGTTCGTGCTCTCGTTGCCCCTGGGGTGGGTGGCGTGGCGCTACCGCCTCGTGCGCGGACCGATCATCGTGCTCACCGGGCTGCTCTACACGATCCCCTCGCTCGCGCTGTTGATCCTGCTGCCGGCCACACTCGGATACTCCGCGATCAGCGAGGCCAACCTCGTGATCGCACTGACGATCTACGCCGTCGCGATCCTGGTGCGGGCGGTCGCCGACGGCCTCGACTCTGTCGACGATGGCGTCCGTCAGGCCGCGACCGCCACCGGCTTCGCGCCGTTTCGACGCTTCTGGGCGGTCGAGTTCCCGCTCGCCGGCCCCGTGATCCTCGCCGGCCTCCGCGTCGCGGCAGTCAGCACGATCTCCCTCGCCACCGTCGGCATTCTGATCGGCGTCACCAACCTCGGCTACCTGTTCACGAACGGGCTCGAGCGCCGTATCATCGCCGAAGTGTTCGCCGGCGTCGTCGCTGTGGTGATCATCGCGCTCGTGATCGACCTGATCCTGCTGCTGATCGGACGAGCGCTGATGCCATGGACGACAGCAGCCAGTCGGGTCGCCGCGAGCCGTGCCGTTCCGGTGAGGGCAGCCGCATGAACCTCTTCACCGATGCCATCGCCTGGATCCTCGCCCCCGAACAGTGGGCCGGGAACTATGCGTTGCCCAAACTCCTCGGTGAGCATCTCGCCCTCACCGCGATCTCGGTGCTGATCGCCGCGGCCATCGCACTGCCGCTCGGTTGGCTGATCGGACACACCGGCCGTGGGCGTGAGATCGCCGTCGCCGTGTCGGGTGCTGCCAGGGCGATCCCCGCCTTCGGCCTCATGATTCTGCTGGTGCTGCTGCTCGGGGTGCTCCGGGTCCCTGAGGCCGCCATCATCACATTCGTGCTCCTCGCGATCCCCTCGCTCCTCGCCGGGGCGTATACGGGGCTGGAGGCGATCGACCGTCGAGTGCTCGACGCGGCGCGCGCCATGGGGATGACCGAGTGGCAGGTGTTCTGGAAGGTCGAGGTGCGCCTCGGTCTGCCGTTGCTGGTCGGAGGCATCCGCTCCGCGCTGCTGCAGGTCATCGCGACGGTGACGATCGCCGCCTACGTCAATCTCGGCGGACTCGGATGGCCGATCATCCAGGGCATCCCCCTGCGTCGCTTCGACCAGGTGCTCGGTGGCGCGCTCATCGTCGCCGTCCTGGCGCTGCTCGTCGACCTGCTGCTTGCCATCGCGCAGCACGCGGCCGTCCCGCGCGGCCTGCGCACCGGTCGTCCGGCACGTCGCCGTGCGCGTCCGCTCACCCCTGCGCCCACAGCCGCGGCATCCCCCGCCTGATCTTTCCATTCCCGTACTCACAGCATCTGAAGAAGTCCCAGAGAAGAGGAAGTCCATGTTCACAGCACGAGGCAAGCGCTCCATCCTCGCCGTCGGCCTGGTGGCCGCGGCGACACTCGCCCTGTCCGCCTGCGGCGGCAACCCGCTAGAGGAACCATCCAGCGATGCCGGATCGGGGTCGGGCAGCTCCGACACGATCGTCGTCGGTTCGCAGGGGTACTACTCCAACGAGATCATCGCCGAGATCTACGCCCAGGCGCTCGAGGGCGCAGGGTTCACGGTCGAGAAGAAGCTCAACATCGGTCAGCGCGACGCGTACATGCCCGAGGTCGAGTCCGGTGAGATCAACGTCTTCCCCGAGTACACGGGCAGCCTGCTCGAGTACCTTTCGACGGACGGCGTCGACGTCACCAGCCCCGACGACGTCTACAAGGCATTGCAGGAGACTCTGCCCGACGGGCTCACCGCGCTCGACTATGCCGAGGCCTCCGACCAGGACACCTACACGGTGCTCAAGAGCTTCGCCGAGGAGAACGACCTCAAGACGATCGGCGACCTCGCCAAGGTGACCACACCGCTCACCATCGGCGCGGCCCCCGAGTTCGAACAGCGTCCGTACAGCCCGGCCAAGGCCAAGGAGGTCTACGGCGTCGACCTGGCGTTCTCGGCGACAGGCCAGACCACGCTCGAGTCGCTGCTGGCCGGCCAGATCCAGGTGGCCGACATCTACACGGCAGACCCTGCTTTCGAAACCGAAGACATCGTCGCTCTGGAAGACCCGGAGAACCTGATCATCTCGTCGAACGTCGTGCCGATCGTCTCGAGCGACATCGCCGATGACGTGTCCGATGTGCTCAACGCGATCAGCGCCAAGCTGACGGCTGAGGAGCTCGTCTCCCTCAACGTCCTGAGCACGGTCGACCAGAAGTCCTCGGCCGACATCGCGAAGCAGTGGCTGACCGATAACGACCTGCTCTGAGTCGTCATCACACGAAGTGCCCGGGCCCGTGGGTCCGGGCACTTCTGTGTGTGGGCCCCTCTGTGCGTCGAGACCCACCGGGGGCGTCGAGACCCACCGGGGGCGTCGAGACCCACCGGTAGATCTGTTGCGCGGGGTGGGCCTCGGCGCGCGCGATGGGTCTCGAGGGAAGGGAGGGGGAAGCGGCGGCGCGGGCTAGACCCGGGAGTCCTGCCGCGGCACCCAGACCTGCTTGATGATGATGAGGATGGATGCCGCCACCGGCACGGCCACGAGGGCGCCGAGCAGACCGAGCAGCGTGCCGCCGGCGAGGGCACCGATCACGACGAGTGAACCGGGGATCGAGATCGCCTTGTTCATGACACGCGGCGTGATGACGTACGCCTCGACCTGCATGTACACGAGGTACACGAGCGCGAAGATCAGTGCTCCGAGCGGGTTGGTGAACAGGGCGAGCGTCGTGCCGATGATCCAGAACATCACCGACCCGACGAGCGGGATCAGAGTGATGCAGAACGCCACCGTCGCCATCAGCGGCGGGAACGGAAGGCCGAGGAAGAAATAGAGCAGGAACGCGAGCACCGCGTTGAAGAACGCCAGCACCACCATGCCCATCACGTAGCCGCCCACCGAGTCGGTGATCTGGTCGGTGATGTCGCTGGTGCGGGCGCGGTCACGGGCGGGAATCAGGCGCAGCATGCTGTGCTTCATACCGGGCAGCGACGCGACGAAGTAGAGGGTGAGCACCAGCACCACGATCGCGCCCGAGATGCCGGTCGCGATCGAGGCGCCGACCTTCAAAGCGCCCCCACCGATGGTGGCGATGTTGCCCGGGTTGGTGAGGAACTTCTGCACGTCGGCGACGAGGTCTTCGAACTGATCGCCGAATTGCTTCTCAAGGGTCGCGTAGACGTCGCTGCGCTGGAAGTCCGCGATCATTCCCGGCACCGACCGTACGAAGCTGGCGATCTGCTCGATCACGATCGGCAGGATCATCCAGAGGATCAGTGCGACCACGACGATCAGACTCAGGATGACGATGAGTACCGAGATCGTGCGCTTGAGCCCCCGACGTTCGAGGAAGCGTACGGCCGGATCGAGTCCGAGCGCGGCGAACAGCGCGAGGGCGATGTAGATGAGGACGGTCGCAAGGTTGCTGAGCGCGAGGCCGAGCAGGATCGCGCCGAGTGCCCCGAGGGTCACCAGGAAGCCGAACACGAAGGGGCGGTCGATCCGTGTCCAGAACGAGCGGCTCGGTGTCATCGGTTCCACGGCGATCCGGTGCACCGGTGATGCGGCAGCGGTGTCGGGAACGGATGCCGCCGTTGTCTGGGCACTGAGGTCGGAGGCGCCGTCCGCGACCTTCTCGCTGGGGGCGGATGCGGGCGACTCGTCGTTGCTCATGTGCATCACGATAGCGGTGCCGACGAACGGATCCCGGCTGCGCGCGGCCCTAGAGTAGGGGCATGACCGCTGCCCCGGACCCGAAGGCCGAACTGCTCCGACTTCGCGCCAGCATCGACAACATCGACGCCGCGCTCATCTTCATGCTCGCAGAGCGGTTCCGCGCCACGCAGCAGGTCGGGCATCTGAAGGCCGAGTATGAGATGCCGGCGTCCGACCCCGGCCGTGAGGAGCAGCAGGTCGCGCGTCTGCGCGCGCTCGCTGAGGACGCGCACCTCGACCCCGAGTTCGCCGAGAAGTGGTTCAACTTCGTGGTCGCCGAGGTCATCCGTCACCACACCGAGGCTGCCGAAGGGCGCTGAGCCGCGGCGCGGGGTCTGCCGCCGACGGATCACGGAGGCCGTGACGGATCGCGGAGGGGCTCGTGCAGGTTTCTCCGGGATCTGTCATCCGCTCCGTGATCCGTCGTTCGGGATGACGGGATGTCGGGATGTCGGGATGTCGGGGACGACGGGAATGACGGAGGGCACGGAACGGATGATGTGCAGGGGTGGCCGTTCTGTTCACGACCTCGCCGCCACGGTCGCCGTACGGTGAGACCATGACACTGAAACTGGGCTTCATCGGCATCGTGACCGGCGACATGGCAGCATCGCTGGCGTTCTATCGGGCACTGGGAGTGCCCATCGACGCGGGCCAGGACGACGCACCTCATGTCGATGCGAAGCTCGACGACGGCGTGAACCTCGCGTGGGACACCATCGAGACGATCAGGGGGTTCGACCCGAGCTACGTCCCCGCAAGCGGCGGGCACCGCATCGCGCTGGCGTTCGACAAGGGCACTCCGGCCGAGGTCGACTCCGCATTCGCCGCGCTGGTCGCGGCGGGCTACCCCGCGCACGTCGAGCCGTGGGATGCGCACTGGGGCCAGCGCTACGCGACGCTGCTCGACCCCGATGGCAACTCCGTCGACCTCTACGCGGAGCTGGACGCGAACTGACCAGGGGTCGCGCCGACCAGCCGCCGGAACTCTCGCGAGAGATGCGGCTGGTCAGCGAAGCCGGCATGGGCGGCCGCCTCGCTGAGAGGCACGCCGCGTCGGAGCAGGTTCTGTGCACGGCGCGCTCGCTCGATGCGCACGAGCGTCGCGTAGCCGTAGCCGAAAGTCGCGAGCATCGTTCGGCGGAACGTGCGCTCGGAATCGCCGAACTCCGATGCGACCAACGTCGCGGGCGCTGCGGCGATGGCGCGGGAATGCACCGCGGTCGCCCACTCGCTCGAGCCCGACGCCGGCGCCACGGTCGACGTGATCTCGCCGATCCCCGACGCCCCTTCCCGGTATCGCATCATCGCCTGGCGCAGATGCCTCCAGGGCTCGCCATGCACGATCGCGTCGAGCGGAAGCAACTGATCGGCGATCTCGGAGAGCTCAGTGCGCAGCATCCGTCCGGCCCGTCCAGGAGCGAGCCGCAGCCCCACGCTGCCGCTCTCGCCGTCGCTCTCGGTGGCGATCCATCGGGTCGACGGCCCTGCCACGAACACCCGGTCGTCTCGGAGGATCAGGTCGACACACCCGTCGGCGGGGATCACCGCGCCGTCACTGCCGAGCGACCGCCACAGGGCAGCCCCGTCGGGAAGCGGCGTCTCGGAGTACATCCCACCATCCTCTCGCGCCCGATGCGTCTCGACGCCGACGCCGATGCCGACGGATCGCGGAGATCATGACGGATCACGGACAGATTCGTGCGGCTTCTTCCGCGATCCGTCATTCTCTCCGTGATCCGTCGCCCGGATGACGGCCGGGATGACGGCCGGGATGACGGGCCGGATGACGGCCGGGATGACGGCCCGGGATGACGGCCGGGATGACGGAGAGTGCCGGTCAGACCGGCAGGATGCGCCCGGTGATGACGCCCTCGACGGCGCGCACGTAGGCCGTGCCGACCTCTTCGTCGGTGACCGGGCGGTGTCCGGGGAATGAGGCGTGGTAGCCGGGGGAGTTCTCGAGCACGTCGGGCGAGACCGCATTGATGCGGATGCTGCGCGGCGCCTCGGCGGCGGCCGTGATCACGAACGACTCCAGCGCACCGTTCGCCATCGCGGCGGCGGCTCCGGTGGCGATGGGCTCGCGGGCCAGCACTCCGCTGGTCACCGTGATCGATCCGCCGTCGTTGAGGTGCGTGAGCGCCTGCCGCACGACCTCGATCTGCGCGAGCGTCTTTCCGGTGAACCCGGCGAGGTAGTCGTCGCGGTCGAGCTCGGCGAGCGGCTTGAAGGGCACGGAACCCACGGCCACCACGACGGCATCCACATCCGTCACGCGCGTGAACAGCTCCGTGATCGACGCCGGATCGGTGACGTCGACGGAGGTCTCTCCGCTGCGTGATGCCCACACGACCTCGTGGCCTCGGGATTCGAGCGTTGTCGCCACGACGTTGCCGATGCTGCCGGTCGCTCCGATGACGAGTGCCTTCATGGGGTGTCCTCTCCGTCTGCCGCGGCATCCGCTTCGGACGCCCCTTCGAGTCTTTCACCCCGGGCGACGGGTCGGGTCGGCGGGGTGTCAGCGGGCGCTGAACTCCTGCGCCACGACCCGCGCGGCAGCGCCCTGCAGCACCGCGTCGTCGAGTGCGCTGCGGCGCACCGCGGGACCGAGCGACGGATGCGAGGCCGCCTGCACGGCGGCGGCGGTCGCAGCGATGAGGTCGTCTCCCACGATCGAGGCGGGTCCGCTCAGCACGATGGTCGGCAGGTCGACGGCGGCTGCGATGACCGACAGTGAGGTCCCCAGGCGGGAACCGGCGGCTGCGAGCACCGCAGCCTGATCGGCGGTCACCGCTGCACCGAGTCGCCGTGACAGGGCGGGAACGGATGCCCAGGCGTGCACGCAGCCGATGCGTCCGCAGGGGCAGGTGTCTCCGGGGTCACCGCCGGCGACGACGTGCGCGAGTTCTCTGGCCCCGGTCGATCGCTCGACGGGGGCGCCGTCGTCGTCGAAGGCGCGGATGGCTGTGCCGATGCGCGCGCCCAGGCGCACCAGGAGGAAGTCGGAGTCGCCGTCGCCGAAGCGCAGCTCGGCATCCGCTGCGAGGTCGGCGTCGTCGAACAGGTGCACGGGGGCGTCGATCGTCTGGGCGAGGAGTGCGCTCAGGCCCAGGAGCGCGGAGGAGCCGCTCGGCGCGCCGATCCCGACTCCGAGCGGGGGGTGGGAGGCGAGTCGGGAGAGCTCGCCGATCAGCGCTGCCGCCGCCGCGACCTGGTAGCCATCGTTCGGGCGCACGAGGCGGTGCGCGAGGCGTCCGTCCGGAGTGGCGAGGGCGCCGGCGATATGGTCCGGCGCGCTCAGGTCGAGCGCGATCACCTGAACGGCGCGCTGGTCGAACTCGAGCATCACCGCGGGCTTGCCCGGCCGCGCATCCTGGCTCTGGCCGCTCTCGCGCAGTACGCCGTCGTCGAGCAGATCTTTGACGAGCTCGGAGATCGTCGGCCGTGCCAGTCCTGTCAGCCGTGCGAGGTCGGCGCGGCTGACGACCGAGTGCTGCATGAGGGTGCGCAGCACCAGACCGCGATTGCGATGGCGGATGCCCTGGGCGTGGGTGTTCACGCTCGGGGTGCGCGGCGTCGTGCCCGGTGTCTTCAGGGGTGTCGCAGGAGGAAGGAGGGTGCTCATGCGGGAGTGTCCGTTCGTGCATGACTGCGCGCGGTAGCGACCAGGACCGTGGCGGCCGGGCGTCCTAAGATCTGGGAGTAGTGCACGATGCTCCTTCGCAGGCGGCGGACACTGTGGCAGAGTCAGCCTCCGTCACTAAGTTTAGTAAATAAACTAACTGTGCCGAGCGTACGGAGTGGCGTGTGATCTGTCAATCGTGCTCCCCGGCGCGCAGACGAACGGAAAACCCATGCTGAACAGCGACGATGCTCTCGACACGCAGGCATCCGTCCGGCGTGCGAACCTCCGCCGCGCGCTGCAGCTGGTGTTCCGCAGTTCGGGCACGCAGACGCGTGCCGGCATCGCGCGAGCGACGGGACTGACCGCGGCCACCGCATCCTCCCTGGTCGCCGAGCTCATCGAGAGCAGCCTCATCGTCGACGGCGAGCAGGCCGCGAGCACGGGGGGCAAGCGCGCGACCACCCTGAGCATCGACGCCAGCCACCACCTGATCCTCGTCCTCGTGATCCAGCCAACGAGCGCCCGCATCGCCCTCGTCGCACTCGACGGCACCGAGATCGACACGCGTCGGCTCGCGTACACCGCCGACACGCGCGACGCCGCACTGGACGAGGCGATCGTCGCGATCGCGGCGGAGTACGGGTCTCGGGTGATCGCCGCCGGCGTGCAGCTGCCGGGCACGACCGACGGCCGCTCGGTGCTCGAGAGCGTGCAGCTCGCCTGGCAGGACGTGCCTCTGGCCGAGCGCTTCGAGGCGCTCCTCGGAGCACCGGTGCTGCTGGTCAACGACGTCGATGCGGAAGCGATCGCAGAGGCCGGGATGGAGGAGTCACCCTCCGGATACCGGCTCTTCATCCACCTCGGCGGTGGCGTGGGCGCGGCGATCACCCTCGACGGCGACCTCGCTCCCGGCCCGCGCGTTCGTGCGGGCGAGATCGGTCACGTGCAGGTCGAGTTCGGCGACGCGGCGCGCGAGTGCCGGTGCGGTCGGTACGGCTGCCTCGAGTCGTCGGCGTCCCTGTCGGCGCTGCTCGGCGAGGAGTTCACCGATGCGATGGAGGCGGATGCCGTCGCGGCGCTCGCCGCCACGGCGGACGATGCCGCCCTCGGGGCCGGGGCGCGAGCGCTCGCCAGGGCGATCAAGCTCATCAGTGCGCTGCTCGATCCGACAGAGGTCGTGATCGGCGGACCCGCGACCCTGCTCGGAGACCGGTTCCTCGCGCTGCTGCAGCAGGAGACGGACTATCACGCCCGCGGCACGGCCACGGTGCCGGTGCGCTACGCCGACACGCGCGCGACGGAGTGGGCCGGAGCAGCGCAGGCCGCGCTGACCGCGGTACTCGGTGTGCGCTGGAGTCCTGCGCAGCTGATCGCTGCGTCGCGCCCTTCGCGCTGACATCCGTCACCGGTTCGGGAGGAGAACTCCCCTGGGGGAGGAGCCGTTGCCGGCATCCGCTCCTCCCGAAGACGAGTTCTCCTCCCGAAACCCGTCCTACTTGACGCTGCCCGCCGTCAGGCCGCCGACCAGGCGCTTCTCGATGAGCATGAACAGGATGACGACGGGCAGGATCGCGACGATCGATACGCCGAACACGTACTGCCAGCTCGTCTCATACTGACCCACGAACTTGGTCAGGGCGACCGAGAGCGGCTGGTTCTTGTCGGTGGAGAGGATGACGAGCGACGCCGCGAACTCGTTCCAGCAGGCCACGAACGTGAACACGATCGCGGTCACGATGCCGGGCCACACGAGCGGCAGGTTGATCTTGAACAGCACCGTGAAGCGACCGGCGCCGTCGATCTGCGCCGCTTCGTCGATCTCCTTGGGGATGCCGGCGAAGAAGGAGTGCATGATCCACACCGCGAACGACAGGTTGAACGCCGCGTTGATGAAGATCATCGCCGCCCAGGTGTCTCCGAGGCCCAGAGTCGTGAACTGGCGGAACAGGCCGGACGTGAGCACGGCCGGCTGCAGCATCTGCGTCACGATCACCAGGAACAGGAAGACCATGCGTCCGGGGAACTTGAAGCGGGCCGTGTAGTACGCCGCGGGGAGTGAGACCGCGAGCACGAGCAGTGTCGCGAAGACCGCGATGATAATGGTCGAGATCAGGTTGTACGGCAGCGGCGTCTCGGGGGTCGACCACATCGTGAAGTAGTTCTCCCAGTGCCACTCGGTCGGGAGATAGGTCGGGTCGACCGAGCGGATCTGCGCCTTCGTCTTCACGGAGCCGAAGAACATGATCACGTAGGGCAGCACGAAGATCGCGAGTACGAGGAATCCGGCGGCGGTACGCAGGATGACCCGCGGCAGCGAAACCTGATCGGCGGTGTAGCGCCTTTTGCGTCCGGGCAGGGGTGGGATGCTGCGGCCGCCGCGGCCTGCGGTGGTGACGAGCTCTGTCTCGGTGACGGTCACGATCAGACCTCCTTCATGGGCTTGACGATCTTCACGTAGGCCGCGACGATCACGATCACGATCAGGAAGGCGATCACCGACAGGGCGCTCGCGACATCGACCTTCTTCTGCAGCTCGATGTACTTGAAGATCATCGTCATGATCGTGTCGGCGCCGTATCCGGGGATCGACCCGGTCATCACCTTCAGGATCGGCAGCGAGTTGAAGACGTTGATGATGTTGATGAGGATCGCGACGGCCAGCGCGCTGCGCAGCTGGGGCAGCACGATCGACCAGTAGGTGCGGGTGGCTCCGGCGCCGTCCATCTTCGCGGCCTCGAGCGCGTCGGCGGGCACCGCCTGGAGTCCGGCCAGGATCGTGTAGGTCGTGAAGGGCAGCGACACGAAGATCGCGATCACGATCGACCAGATGAACGCGGTCGTCGGGTTCTTGGTCCAGCCGTAGCCGACCGAGTCGGACGAGAGTCCGATGTCGTACAGGAACTTGTTGAAGACCCCGAAGTACGGCTCGAGGCTGTAGTAGAAGACCATGGTCGTCATCACGACGGATGCCGCCCAGGGCACGATCACGGCCATGCGCACGATCTGTCGCCCGGGGAAGGCCTTGTTCAGGATCTGTGCGAGTCCGAGTGAGATCACGACCGTGAACAGCACGACCGAGACGACCCACACGATGGTGCGGAAGAAGATCGGCCAGAACTCGGCGAAAGCGAAGACCGTGGCGAAGTTGTCGAAGCCCACGGAACCTTTGTCGAGCCCCGAGAGGGAGATGTCCCGCGTGGAGTTGTAGAACATGACGCCGGCGGGGAACAGCACGACGCCGATGATGAGCACCAGCGCCGGTGCGATCCAGGGCAGCGCCTGGAGGAGGTCCTTCCCTCGCGACCTCCCCCGCGGGGTGTCGGGGGTGCGGGGGCGACCAGTGGTCGCCCCCGCCAGGTTCGAGGACTGTGTCGTCTGGCTCATTCGTGTACCCGAACCTTCCCGATCGGCAGGCCTCAGCCTGCGTCGACCTGCGCCTGGATCTGCTTCAGCACGTCAGCAGCAGGCTGATCCTGCAGCTGGCCGAACAGGGACTTGAACGCACCGTCTGCGGCGGACCACTTGGCGTTCGTCGACGGGTAGAACTGCGCGTCGGGCAGCACGTCGAGGAAGGGCTTGAGGGCCTCCTCGCCGGAGAGCTGCTCGGCACCGGACTTGGTGACGGGGAGGAAGCCTTCGGCCTGCACCCACGGCACGTACACGTCGGCCGAGTAGTAGTAGTCGAAGAAGGCGGTGATGGCTTCCTTCTTGTCGTCATCGTTCTGGAACGCCATCAGCTGATCCATGACGCCGAGCGTGAACGGCGAGCCGTCCTTGGTCGGGATCGGCACGATGGAGTAGTCCAGGTCGGGGTTGCCCTCGGCGATCTGTCCGACCGTCGGCGGCAGACCCACCTGCATGCCGATCTTGCCCTGGATGAAGATGTCCATCAGCGGCGACCGCTGCGTCGATCCGGGGTCGGCCTGCGTCGCGCCGGCGTCGATCATCTTCTTGATCTGCTCGGCGCCCACGAGGTTCTCGGGGGTGTCGATCGTGATCTCGGATGCGTCGCCGAACGATCCGCCGCCGCCCCACAGCCACACGGCAGCCTCGGCCTGGGCCTCTTCGGAGCCGAGCGGCATGCCGTATCCGGCGACTCCGCCGCCGAGCGCCGACACCTTGGTGGCGGCATCCAGCAGCTCGTCCCAGTTGGTCGGGGCTTCGACGCCGGCCTGGTCGAGCAGCGCGTTGTTGACGAACAGTGCACGAGCCGACGCGATCAGCGGCAGCGCGTAGGCCGTGCCGTCGACCTCGGCGTTCTTGAGGAACGACTCCTGGAAGTCGGAGTAGACGTCATCCGAGACGACGTCCTTCACCGGGTACAGGAGCTCGTCGCCGACGAATCCGGCGAACGGTCCGCCGTTGTAGATGTCGGGCGCCTCGCCGGCCTGGATCTTGGTGGAGACGACCTTCTCGAGGTTGTCCCAGGACTGCACCTCGAGCTTGACCTTGATGTCGGGGTTGGCCTTCTCGAACCCCTTGATGACGGTCTCCCAGTTCGCCTTGGTGCCGTCGGAGTAGCTGGGGACCAGCAGGTCGAGTGTGGTCGACCCTCCGGCGTCGCCGCTGTCGCCGGTCGAACCGCCGAAGCCGCACGAAGCGAGCGTGAGTGTGGCGGTTGCCGCAAGAGCGACAGCGCCGAATCGCAGTGACTTCTTCATGTGTGTTGCATTCCTCACTGTGTGTGTGGGTTGCCGCTCCGTCGGACGGGTGCCGCTCGGGTGAGGAGTGACTCCGCCGTTCGGTGGAGGGGGCGCGGTGCACAGTCGCAGAGCACTTCACGCGACGGTGCGTGGTGATCGGTTCCGCCGGGTGGCGGTCGTGATCGTTCAAGTCGGTTCGACTCGAGTCCTCGACGTCGATGGGGCGTGGCGTCGAGGCGGTGGAACTTGTTCGATTATTTGTCAGGCGAATAAACAAATCAAGAAAATCCTCTAGCGGATCTCCATGAGCGCCATACTATGATCGACTGAAGGCTTAAACAATCACAATCACGCAAAGATTCTTGAGAAAGGCACTCCGATGACTGGATCGTCGCCCGGCGCACACATGCATGAAGAGCTCACCTCGCAGCCCGAGACCTGGGCCGCGGCCGCGGATCTCCGCGACGCTCAGGCCCTCCTCCCGGCTTCCGGAGCCCGCATCGCGGTCGTCGGATGCGGCACCTCCTGGTTCATGGCGCAGTCCTACGCAGCGCTGCGTGAGACCGCCGGCCTGGGCGAGACCGATGCGTTCGCGGCATCCGAAGCGTTCGTCGACCGCGGATACGACGCCGTCGTCGCGCTCACCCGCTCGGGCACCACCACCGAGGTTCTCGAACTGGTCGAGCGCGTCAAGGGACGCATCCCCACCATCGGCGTGATCGGCGACCCGGAGTCGCCCCTCGTCTCACTGGTGGACGAGGCCGTGCTGCTGCCGTTCGCCGACGAGAAGTCGGTCGTGCAGACACGCTTCGCCACCACCGCGCTCGCGCTGTTCCGCGCCTCGCTCGGAGAGGACCTCACCGCCGCGATCGCCGATGCTTCGGCCGTGCTCGCCGCTCCGGCGGACGACGAGCTGCGCGACGCCGACCAGTACACGTTCCTCGGCCGCGGGTGGACCACCGGTCTCGCCCATGAGGCGGCGCTGAAGATGCGCGAGTCCTCGCAGTCGTGGACCGAGTCGTACTCCTCGATGGAGTACCGTCACGGTCCCATCGCGATCGCGGCGCCCGGTCGTGTGACCTGGCAGTTCGGCGCGGCTCCCGAGGGACTCCGGGCGCAGGTCGAGGCGACGGGGGCGCGATTCGTCGAGCACCCCATCGACCCGCTGGCCGAACTCGTGCGCGTGCACCGGGTCGCCCTCGACCGCGCTCTCGCGCGCGGACTGGACCCGGATCAGCCCCGCAACCTCACGCGATCCGTCATCCTGGACGCATGACGCCGACGCACGACCGGAGCCGATGATGACCAGGTCTGACCCCGCCGCCTCCGTGCCCGACGCCGTGCGCGACGCCTCGGGCGAGGTGCTTGCGGCGGTTCGCGGGTTGGGTGCCGGCGTGCCGGTGCTGGCGTTCGATGTGGGAGGTACCGACATCAAGTCGGCGCTGTTCGATGCCGACGGCACCGCGCTCGGCCTCCGCCGCACTCCGACGCCGGTCGTCGACGGGGATCGCACCGAGGTGATCATCGAACGTCTCGGCGTGCTCGCGGCGGAACTGCGTGCGGCGCATCCCGACGTCGTGCCTCAGGCCGTCGGTCTCGTCGTGCCCGGCATCGTCGACGCGGAGGCCGGTCTCGGGGTGTTCGCCAGCAACCTCGGCTGGCACGATTCGCCGCTGCGCGAACTCGCGAGCGCGCGACTGGGTCTGCCGGTGGCTTTCGATCACGACGTGCGCGCGGCGAGCTGGGCCGAGCGCCTGCTCGGAGGGGCACGCGACTATGAGAATGCGGTGGTGCTTGTGATCGGCACCGGCATCGCAGGAGCGCTGCTCGTGGGCGGCGTGCCGTATACCGCGGGTGGATATGCGGGCGAGATCGGGCACTCGCCCGTCGCCGAAGGACCGATCTGCCCGTGCGGTGCGCGGGGCTGTCTGGAGGCCGTCGCCTCGGCCGGCGCCATCGCGCGCCGCTACCACGAGGCCACCGGGGTCGCCCCGAACGGCGCGAAAGACGTGATCGCCCGTGCGGCGGCCGGTGACCAGCCGGCGGCGGACATCTGGAACTCGGCGCTCGACGCGCTGGCGCTCTCGCTCGCGCAGCTGACGGCCGTGATCGCCCCCGAGGCCGTGGTGATCGGCGGAGGTCTGTCGCGCGCCGGTGGCGCGTTGTTCGACGAACTCCGCGAGCGCCTCGCCGCGCGACTGAGCTTCCACCGCCTGCCGGTGCTCGTCCCGGCGGAGCTCTCCGGCAACGCGGGTCTGCTCGGGGCGGCGCTGCGGGCGCGGGAGGTCGCATGATCCTCACCGTCACCCCGAACCCGGCCCTCGATCTCACCTGGCACGTCTCGCGTCTCACGATCGGCGAGACGCATCGCGCCGACGCCGGTGCCGTGCGGGCCGGGGGTAAGGGGCTCAACGTGGCACGGGTCGCGCATGCCGAGGGGGCGGCGGTGCGGGCGATCACGACCGCCGGCGGGCGCAGCGGCGCGGAGTTCGCGGAGGAGCTCGTGCGCAGCGGGGTGCCACACGCGCTGGTGCCGGTCGCGCAGGACACCCGTCGCAGCATCGCGATCGTCGACGAAGCCCTCGGCGACACCACGATCATCAACGAGCGCGGCCTCAACCCGAGCGACCAGGAGTGGGCCGACCTGCTCGCCGCCGTGGTCGACGCCCTCCCGAGCGCGCGCGTGCTCGTGATCTCTGGCAGCCTCCCACCCGGCGCTCCGGACGGCTTCCTGCCGCTGCTGATCGCGGTGGCGAAGGATGCCGGAGTGCCGGTGATCGTCGACACCTCCGGGCCCGCCCTGCTGCAGGCGGCGGACGCCGGGGCATCCGTCCTGAAGCCGAATCGCGCCGAGCTCGCGGAGGCCACCGGGATCACCGACCCCATCGACGGTGCACACGCGTTGCTCGCCCGAGGCGCAGAGCTCGTGCTGCTCTCGCTCGGTGCCTCCGGGATGCTGGCGGTCACGGCATCCGACCTCGTGCGCGCCCGCCTCGACGAGCCTCTCGCCGGCAACCCGACCGGTGCCGGCGATGCCGCGGTGGCCGCCTGTGCGGTGCTGTACGCCGAGGGTGAGCGCGACCCCGAACTGATCCTGCGCCGTGCGGCCGCCTGGTCGGCGGCGGCCGTGCTGATGCCCCTCGCCGGCGACATCTCTCCGCAGTGGCCGGCGCTCGCCGCGCAGCTGCGCGTCTCGCATCCCGACCCCGACGCCGTCCGGAAGGACCTCTCGTGACCCTCGTCTCCGCCCGTGAACTCGTCGCCGCCGCATCCGCGGCCGGCCGGGGGATCGGGGCCTTCAACGTGATCCACCTCGAGACCGCCGAGGGACTCGTGCGGGCTGCCGAGCTCGCGCAGCTGCCGGTGATCCTGCAGATCTCCCAGAACTGCGCCGACTACCACGGCGGCCTGGAGCCGATCGCGCTCGCGACGCTCGCCGTGGCCCGCCGCGCGCAGATGCCGGTCGCAGTGCACCTCGACCACGCCGAGCGGCCGGAGCTGGTCGATGAGGCGATCGCCCTCGGGTTCGGATCTGTGATGTTCGACGGTGGCGCGTTGCCCTATGACGACAACGTCGCGCTCACCGCCGCGGTGGCGGCGCGTGCCCACGCTGCGGGCGTCTACATCGAGGGTGAACTCGGCGAGGTCGGCGGCAAGGACGGTGCGCACGCGCCAGGAGTGCGCACGGATCCGGACGAGGCGCGGGCTTTCGTCGCCGCGACCGGTGTCGACGCGCTCGCCGTGGCCGTCGGCTCTTCGCACGCCATGATCGACCGCACCGCCTCCCTCGACCTCGACCTGATCGCCCGACTCCGCGCGGCGCTGCCGGTGCCACTCGTGCTGCACGGCTCGTCTGGTGTGGCCGACGATGTGATCGGCCAGGCCGTGCGCGCCGGCATGGCCAAGATCAACGTGTCGACGCATCTGAACGGACACTTCACGCGCGCCGTCCGTGCAGTGCTCGCCGAGGACGAGCGACTGGTCGACTCCCGCAAGTACCTCGCCCCGGCGCGTGAGGCTCTGGCGCTGGAGGCCGCACGGCTGTTGCGGCTGTTCGCCGGCGCCGAGGGCGATACGGTGGCGGGATGACACCCCTCGCGCACACGGCACCCGCCAGGGGGCGGCGATGAAGCGCGCCGCACGCCTGAACGCGATCCTCGATCTGCTGGCCGACGCCGGCGAGGTGACGGTCGAGGATCTGGTCGAGCAGTTCGGCGCCTCGGCCGCGACGACGCGTCGTGACCTCGACTCGCTCGCGGAGCAGCGGCTGCTCACCCGCACGCACGGGGGCGCGGTCGCGCAGGCGGTCGCCTACGAGCTGCCCATCCGCTACAAGAGCCATCTGCGCACGCACGAGAAGGCGGGCATCGCCCAGGCCGCAGCCGACCTGGTTGCCCCGGGCATGGTCGTCGGACTCTCCGGAGGCACCACGACCACCGCGATCGCCGCGGCCCTCGCCGCTCGCGACGACCTCGCCTCCGGCGCCGGGATCACGGTGGTCACGAACGCCGTGAACATCGCCGCCCAGCTGGCGACCCGCCCCGACATCAAGGTCGTCGTCACCGGCGGCGTCATCCACTCCCGCAGCTACGAGCTCGTCGGCCCCTTCGTCGAGCAGCTGCTGCGCGGCGTGCGCCTCGACATCGCCTTCATCGGTGTCAACGGTATGGATGCCGAGTCCGGCGCGACCACGCACGACGAGCGCGAGGCGGCCGTGAACCGCATGATGGCCGAGCGCGCCCGCCGCGCCGTGGTGGTCACCGACAGCAGCAAGCTCGGTGTCGTGGCTTTCGCCGCGGTCGGCGGCGTCGACCTGTTCCCGACCGTGCTGACGGATGCCGGAGCGGATCCCGATGCGGTGGCCGCGCTGCGGGACGCCGGGCACGAGGTACTGCTCGCCGGGTGAGGTGCTGAGGGCGGTCTCGAGTTCGGGGTGCCTGCCGGGTGGTCGCTCGCTCGGTATGAAGGAGATCTCGCGCTATGCAGGAGCGGATGCCGTGTCGGCACCTTCATTTCGCGCGATCTCCTTCTGGTCGTGCGCGCGTCCATCGGAATCGGTCGATGGGCGGTCCGCCTCAGAGCTGAGTTGCCCTGGAGTGCGCACCAGGCCGCAGAATCGGAAGCGGGAACTGATCCTGCAACAGAACGGGCTCCTCATGTCAGGCACACTCACTCCGCAGGCGACCGCCGAACGCGCAGGCGTCACGCTCGACACGCTCCGCTACTACGAGAGAGAGGGATTGATCGGGCCGATCGCACGCACGGCCGGCGGGCATCGGGCGTACGACGACGACGATCTGTTCTGGATCGGACTGGTGACGTGCCTGCGGGACGCCGGACTGGGGATCTCCGAGTTGCGGGAGTTCACCTCCCTCCTCCGCAGTGAGGGGAGCGCCAGGGATCGCGTCGCGTTCCTCCAGGAGCATCGGCGGGAGCTGCAGGAGCGGAAGAGGCGCATCGACCTCGCGCTCGGCGTGCTGGACGACAAGATCGCGCACTACCGGGAGCAGTCGACCAACGCGAACCCCGGATGAGCGCGGGCTTGACCTGGAGCGCGCTCCAGCATCCAGCATCGAAGCATGAAAGCACAGATGAACGCCCCCCAGATCATTCTCGGGACCATGGACCACGGCACTCGCGTGGACGAATCCACTGCATTCCGGCTTCTCGACCGCTTCGTCGAAGCCGGAGGGCACTGGCTCGACACCGCCAACTGCTACTCGTTCTGGAGTGACCCGAGCGGTCTGGGCGGTGCCAGCGAGCGGGTGCTCGGCGCCTGGATGCGGGCGAACCCCGGTGTGCGTTCTGCCATCGGCCTCGCCACCAAGGTCCGGCAGGACCCGCTGGTCGCTCACTCCTGGCCGGAGAGCGCGGAGGGACTCTCGGCGGACGCCATCAGGGCGGGACTCGACGGCAGCCTCGAGCGTCTCGGCGTCGATCATGTCGACCTGTTGTGGGCGCACGCGGAGGACCGGTCCGTCGATCTCGCCGAGACCGTCGCCGGCTTCGGAGAGGCAGTGGCCGAGGGCCGCGCCACCCGTATCGGCGCGGCCAACCACGCGTCCTGGCGGGTGCAGCAGGCGCGGGAACTCGCTCGCCGGCAGGGAATGGCCGAGTGGTCGGCGCTGCAGCTCCGGCACTCCCTCGTGCAGCCCCGTCCGGGCGCGACGGTCCCCGAAGCGGGCCACAAGCTCCTCCAGCCGGATGACCTCGACTTCGCGCGCGCAGAGGGGCTCCCGCTGTGGTGCTACACGCCCTTGCTGATGGGCGGATACACCCGAGCGGATCGCCCGTTCTCCGACGGCTACGCCCATCCGGGAACCGAGCGGGTGCTCCTGGTCCTCGACGAGGTCGCGCGCGAGACCGGAGCGACGCCGAACCAGGTCGTGCTCGCCTGGCTGATGAGTCAGGGGATCTCCCCGCTCGTCGGGGCGAGCAGGGTGGAGCAGATCGACGAGGCGATGGGAGCGCGAGAGGTCACACTGTCCGCGCACCAGCTGCGGCGATTCGCGGATGCCCGTTGAGCAAGGACCTGGTCGGGGCGGCGCGGTAGGCGAATGGTGTCCACACACAACGAAGGCCTCGGCGTCCCCACAACGCCGAGGCCTCGCGAGCGCGTCACGGCTGCATACCGCTGCACACTCTGAGTAGTTGGTGTCCGCGTCGTCTCGCACTCCCCAGTGCGCGAGACTCCGCGTTGACTGCGCCTCCCTTGCGCCTCGACCCTCCGAGGCCCTCCGCATGACACCTTCCGAAGAACAGGAGCGCTTCCCCTCTCCGGTGATACACCGAATGGAGAAAAAGTTCAGAATCCACTGCCGTGGCACTGGAACGGCGCGCGATGGCCGGTCGAGACGGATGCCGCAGCCAGCGCTGCCGCGGGGGTCGCACCGCCGGCGAGCTCGACATGCACCGCGCCGAGCAGTTCGCACGCCACGTCATCCGGCACCACCACCGGCGCCGCGATCACGCACCGCGTTCCTGCGTGCAGCCACACCCGCGTCATGCCGAGTGCCTCCTCGCCCCAGCGCACCGAGGAGCGCCCGAGCTCGCACGCCGAGAGGATCACGGTGTCTGGCACGGTCGGGATCAGATCGACGTCGTACCCGAACAGGGTGCCGTCGGCGAGCTCGAATCCCGAGAACAGCGGATTGTCGACCGCATGACGCCCGTGGGCGGCGATGTGCAGCAGGTCGGTCGTGCCGGCGAGGGTCGTGACGGCCGAGACGGTCGCCTCCGGTCCGTGCAGCTGCACTGCGGGTACGCCCCACGCCGCGGCCGCCTGCCGGATCTCCTCACCGGCGCGCGGAACACGAGGGCCCGCGGCGAACCCGATGCGGGCACCCCTCTCGCCGGGATGCCGACGATCGGCACTCCACCGAGAGACCGAGGTCGCGAGCGTGAACGGGGTGCCGTGCATGCCGGGCAGCATCGCCCACGGCACCCCGGCGAGGATGCCGGGCGAGGTCACCACCAGTTGCCGCGCCGATCCGCGCACGGGGGAGAGCAGCTCGGCGTCGAGCAGGGCCAGGCGCGCGTCGAGCGAGCGGGCGATCACCTCGGCCATGGGTCCACCGCGTGTGAGGGCGGCGACGTCGAGATCAGCGCGCAGTCCGTCGAGCGCCGACTGCACGCGCGACAACGACAGATCGACGATGCGCGCAGCGGATGCCGTCACCACGACGCAGTGCAGCGCAACGCCCGTGAACACGTAGGCGAGCACGGCGGTGTCGGCATCGAGCAGCGCCGTGGTCTCTGCGAGGTCCACGCGTTCGCGGGTGCCCCCGGAGCCGGTCGAGGACCATTGCCGTTCCCGCACCCGATCGCGCAGCACGCGCACGCGGTCATAGGTCGTCCAGTCCTGACCGGCGAGGTCGGCGCGCAGCATCCGCAGTTCGGCGAGATCCGTCGCGAGCGCCTCGTCGTGCGGAGGGCGCAGCGGCGCGACCTGCTGGCTGAGATGCCGGGCTCGCTCGGACCAGGCGAACAGCGTCTCCGGATCGCGGGTGCGCGCGGCGGCGGTCAGCCCGGCGAAGACGAGTTCGCTCCCCTGCATCGCGACCGACGCCTGCAGGTCGAGGGCGCCGAACGACTGCTGCCATCCCGCGAGCAGGTCGAGGCCGTCGGCCGCGGCGCGCAGGGCATCGCGGGGGCGTCCGGCTGCGGCGGCCCGCGCTGCCTGCACTTCGTGCACGCGCAGCCGCAACGGCGCGGGGGCATCGTCGGCGACCATCGGCAGACGTCCACCACCGTCGCGTCGGGCGCTGAGCCGCAGGGCCGTCGCCTCGGTGCGAAGACCGGTGCGATCGAGCGCGGTCGCCGTGCGCCTCAGCTCGTCTTCGCCGGGGCGCCGCCGTGAGCCGCCGCTCAGCCCGGCCTCGAGTCGCACGGCGTCGGCGCGCGCCTCCCAACCGGCACTGCCCAGGGCCGCGAACCGGCGGGCCGCGGTGCGTGCTGTGCGTTCGGCGGCGGTCGCGTCGTGGCGCAGCAGCGAACGAGCGAGGTGCAGCTCGGCCTCGCCTCTGGCCTGCCGCATCCGCTGCGCCCCGAACTGCACAGCCACCTGGCCGAGCAGGGTCTCGGCCTCGGTCGTGAGCCCGGCGTCGCGCAACACCTCGGCGCGGTCGAGGTCGCTGATCGCCGCGGCCAGATCGCTGGTCGCCGCGAGGGTCGGCCGCGAACGGGTCATGAGGGCGAGCGCGGTGACCAGGTCGCCCCCGAGCAGTGCCGCATAGCCGAGGTTGTGACGTGCCTCCGCGAGAGGTTCCTCGTCGCCGTTCGCCTCGTACACGGCCACCGCGCGCTGCAGGTCGGCGGTGCAGGCCTCGAGCTGGTGCTGCTGCATCCGCAGCATCGACCGGTTCATGAGGCAGTTCGCGAGCTCGGTCGTCTCGGCGCTCATCGCCTCGATGGAACGCGTGAGCATCCGCTCTGCTTCGTCGAGCCGTCCGGAGTGCATCAGCAGTGTGCCGAGCTGCCCGCTGAGCACCGCGACCGTCTCGTCGCGCAGCCCGTCACGGTCGAGGGCACCCCGGCACAGGCGCTCGGCCTCCGCCGGCTCTCCGGTCTGCGCGAGCACGTAGGCCCTGGTGCCGTCGATGCGGGCGCGCAGGTCCGGGTCGTCCGTACGAGCGGATGCCGTCGTCAGCGCACGCCGGGCCGCCGCGAACCGTCGGGAGTTGGCCGCTTCGACCCCGCGCCGGTGCAGCTCTTGTGCAGACAGGGGCATCGTCCCAGAATGCCGTGCCCCGCCCCCGGGCGGAAGAGCCGGTGGTGTCGACATCCGCCCCCGCCTCCCGGCCCTGCCTCCGTGTCGGGCTACGTGGCGGCATCCGCGCCTGCCTCCCGCCCCTGTATCCCGCCCCTGTATCCCGCCCCTGTATCCCGGCTCCTGCCCACCGCCCCTTGCCCACCGCTCCTTGCCCACCGCTCCTTGCCCACGGCCCCCTGCCCACCTGCAGGAGGAATGGCGGGATGCAGGAGGACTTGCCGTGGATTCCTCCTGCATCCCGCGGAATCTCCTGCAGGTCGCGGGAGGGTGGTGCGGGTGGCGCGCCCGGTGCAGGCCGCGCGGGTGAGCGAGTGGTGCGGCAGGGGCGCCGGGTTCAGTCCACCGGGGAGGGCAGCGTCGCCACGACGGCCTTGACGGCGGATGCCGCGTCCACGCGCCCGACCCCGATCATGCCGAGGTGCGCGGCGATGAGCCCTGCGACGTAGGGGGCGGCGAACGAGGTGCCGCTCCACACGGCGAAGCCGCCGCGGTAGTCGTCCGGGTCGATCGTCTCGCGGTGCAGTCCTTGGATGTCGGCCCTGGTCGTCGCCTGGGCTCCGCCGACGAATGCCGGTGAGGTGCTGACTACGGCCGCGCCGGGCGCGTACACCCGCACCCAGGGGCCGACGTTCGAGAACAGGGCGACCGATCGCGCCGACGGGTTCAGTGCGCCGACCGACACGTGCGGGGCGCCGCGGTCCGGTCCGATGCCATTGTCTGCGCCGGGCCAGGGCCACAGCGATGCCGGGAACGAGGGGCGGTCGATCGCGTCGTTACCCGCCGAGCACACCACCACGCATCCCAGTTCGCGCGCCTTGGCGAGCAGTGCGTAGAGGGTGCGGCTGAACTGACCGTCGACCGGGGTCTCGTGGTAGTAGCCGAGCGACAGGTTGAGCACGTCGATCGGATGCCCGGTCTTCGGATCCTCCCGGTACCGGCGCAGCAGCTCGATGACCTGCGCCAGGCTCTCGAGCAGGGCGCTCTCGTCCACGACCCCGAGCGCTCCTGCCACCCGGACCGACACGATGTCGGCATCCGGCGCGGTCTGTCGGATGATGCCCGCGATGAACGTGCCGTGCCCGGCGACGGCATCGATCTCGCCGTCGAGTTGCCCGTACAGGTCGGGGTAGCGCTCCGGATCGGCGTCATCCGTGAGGCCGATGGGTACGCCGTCGATCTCCAGGTGTCGGGTCACGATGTCATCCGGCAGCCAGTCGTGCACCCCGCAGCCGGTGTCGAGCACTGCGACGACCGGTCGACGACCGCGCTTCGGGGCAGGTCCGCGCAGCGGTGCGGGTCCGAGCCAGGTCACCGGCTGGCGCGCTCCTCTGCCCGGCTCGAGGTAGTCGTCGCTGCCGGCGCCTCGTCCTTCCACCGGGTTGGTGCGACTGAACGGGTTCGTGCGGCTGAACGGGTTCGTGCGGCTGAACGGATTGAGCCCGACCGGGTCGATCGACAGCACGTGCTCGAGGCCGGTGCGCGGCATCACCGAGCGCGACATGCGGCGTGCCCGCTGCAGCACCCGCCACGCATCAGGCGCGACCGGGGACTCCCCTCGGCCGGGTTCGTCTGGCGTGGTCAGGTGTGCGCGCAGGAACCCGGGAACCCCGGGGACGAGCTCGCGCGAGACCCCGGTGCCCTGCTCGATCTCGAGCAGCCATCCGAAACTGTCCGCGGCGTCGCGCAGCGTGCGGATCTCGCGGTCGTACGCCTCGTTGTCCTCGAGATCCTGGGTGATCAGCAGCCGATCGGGCAGATACGCGGTGGGGAAGGCGCGGATGCCGTCCACGGGCTCCAGGCTCGGATCGAGCGCCGTGCCCCGCCGGATCGATCCTTCCGCGCGGTCCTGCCAGGTCCACCCTCTGGGCTGCTCCATCGGTCATCCTCTCCGTGCGGGTGGTCCCGCCCCTGCGCCCGAAGGCGGTCTACAACTCGAACTGCGGCGTCGACAGCGTGCGGGGTTCCCCGTCCACGCCGGTCGTCGTCAGATGCACCCGCGTGAGTCCGGGTGGTACCTCGTCGAAGGAGAAGCGTCCGGTCTCGGCCGGTTCCGTCGTCCGCGGCTTCTCGCCCTGGACGAGCGTGATCTCGGCGGCCGCGGTGTCGACCCACCCGTCGACGCGTCGGCGCTGCGATGCCGTGTTCGTCACATGCAGCAGGATGCTGGTGACCCCGTCGCTGAACTGGAGGGTCAGTGCATCGGCGTCTCCCCGCACCGCACCCAGCTCGTTGTCGACCAGCGTCAACAGGGCGTACTCCTGGCTCAGTCCGTCGGAGGCGACCGCGGCGATCATGCGGTCGATCAGCGTCGCAGGCACAGGGTCGACCTCGCGCCAGAGCGCGCGCAGCTGGGCGAAGAGCTCGGCATCCTCCTGATCGCTCATGCGAAACCTCCTGCGCTCGGTGCGGTCGGAGCGTCCAACAGGGCGCGGAGTTTGGCGAGGCAGCGCTGGCGGGTCGGACCGATGCTCCCGATCGGCATCGCGAGGTCGGCGGCGAGCCGGGTGTAGTCGGGGCGGTCGTCGAAGGCGATGACGCGCAGCAGCCGCTGGCAGCGCTCGGCCAGGCACTTCACCGCCGACCAGAGCCGCCGCTTCTCGTCGCTGAGCGTCGCGTGCTCCTCGGCCGATTGCTGCTCAGGGAGCAGGATGTCGAGGTCATCCGTGTCGGTGGTGTCCACGCGACCCTGCGCCTTGCCCACCCGCCAGGCCTCCCGGCGAGCCGTCGTGGTCAACCAAGCGGCGACGGCGCGGGAGTCGGCGATCGACGCCTGGCCGCGGACCAGCTGCAACCACGTGGTCTGCACGACGTCCTCCGCGAGGGTGCGCTCGAGCCCGTACGCGCGCACCACGTGCCAGAGCACGGGCGTCATCAGACGCACCAACTCGTCCATCGCGCGACCATCGCCCTCGCGCCATACGTCGAAGAGATCTGCCGCCCGCTGCCACCGCGCGGGCCCGTTTTCCGATGCAGGATCGAGAGCGGCGCCGGGTGCACCGTCGATCATGAAGCCCATTGTGATCACACCTACCAGGAGCACGGCAAGGGTTTTCTGATACATCGGGGGTCTCGGCGGTCGCCTGGGCAACCTTCCGCAGGGCGTGCCGTGCCGTTTGCAGGAGAGAGCGCGGAATGCAGGACCGTTTCGCGGCGAGTCATCCTGCAGGCGGAACATCCTCCTGCAGACCGCGCGGATGACGGCGCATGAGCGCGGATGACGGCGCAGAACCCGCGGATGGCCGAGCCGATAGCGTGGAGGGGTGATCCCCCTCGCCATCGTGCTCTTGCTCAACGCCGCCTTCAACGCCGTGGTCTGGCCGCAGTTCTACAAGCGGGTCGCGAAGGATCCGCGGGCGCGCGACGAGAACGGCAAGGCGACCCCGTTCCTCACCGTGCACGTGGTGTTGATCTCGATCGCTCTCGTGCTCGCGCTGGTCTCTGCGCTCCTCGGCATCGCCGCGTTCACCGGCGCGTTGTAACCGGCGTCGGGGCGCTCAGCCCTGAGGGGCGGCGGATGCTCGGAGCGCTCCCGCTGACGGGTCCGGTCAGTGCTGTTGCGTCTCGCGCTCTGCCAGCGTGCGGCGCAGCGCGGGCCCGAACAGATGGATGAGTGCAGCCACGAGCGCCCAGAGCACGAGCGCCGTCAGCACGACATCCCCGACGAGCGCGAGCCAGTCCACGCTCGTCGCCACCGGATCGACCCGGTCGCCCACGACCTCGACCGTGGTGGGATAGTCGGCGGGCTGGTAGCGGCTGAGGTCTTGGTGGTACCAGGGGATCGGCCATCCGAAGGCCACGTCGCGCAACTGCGAGGGCGAGTGCACCGACACGGGGATCAGGTGCGCGATCGTCCAGGTGGTGGCGAGGGCGGCGACGAGGAGTCCGGCCGTCTGCACGACGATCGCCGGCCATCGTCGTCCCTGCATCGCTCCTCCTCGGGGCCTGGTCGTCCACACGCCACCCTAGGGGAGCGGTGAGGGGACGCGGGAGGCGACGCCTCACCGCACCTCGAACTGCTGCGCATGCTCGGCCCACTTCGACTCGACCGGCAGCGCGCGCAGGGCCCGATTGCCGACGGCCAGCGCGACGGCGATCAGGCACAGCGCCGCGCACACGAGGATGGTCCACTGCCGCCCGAGCATCGTCAGACCGAAGCCCGCGATCAGCGGCGCGATCGGCATCGCTCCCATGCCCAGCACACCGGCCGCGCTGTTGGCGCGTCCGAGCAGCTGCGTCGGAGTCGCGACCATGAAGTAGCCCATCATGCTGGCGTTGAGCGACGGCAGCAGCAGCACGGCAGTGCCGAGTACCGCGATGATCGCCCACGGCGTGGTCACCGTCGAGAGCACGATCACGGCGATGCTGGCGACTGTGAGTCCGGCGATCGTCAGGACGCCGGCACCGATGCGCGGCACGAGCAGCGGCGCCACGATCGCGCCGGCGAGCATCGCGATCCCGATCCCGGCCGAGATCGTGCCGATCAGGAGCTCCGGATAGCCGTCCTGCTGCAGCGCGTAGATCATGGTCGTGATGGCGGCGTTGAAGCCCAGGTTGATGATCGTGATGATGAGCAGCACGCCACCCAGGTCGGGGCGCGAGAACAGCCAGGTGAAGCCCTCGCGCATCTCCCGCCAGGCGTTCGGCTTCGCGGCGGGGGTGGTGTCGAAACCGGGATCATCCGGCGCGCCGGTGGCGGGTCGCGGCCGGACGCGCCGGGGCTCGTCGGCATCGTCTCCGTTTTTGCTCGAGCGTCCCCGCCCCAGCATCCAGGCCGTCAGTGCGGCGACCAGGTGGCAGAGCGTCATGACGACGCCGACGAGCCATCCGCCCACACCGAGCAGCAGGCCGCCGAGCGGTCCTCCGGCGAGCTGCAGCGCGGCATCGCGTCCCTGGTTCGCTGCCTGCGCGCGCCCCATGCTGTCATCGGGCACGATCTCCTTGATCGCGCTCTCGCCTGCGACGTCGAACAGTCCGCTGCGGGCGGCGAGCAGCACGTCGATCACGAGCAGCGTGGTGAAGGTGAGCGAGCCGCTGAGGGCGAGGGCCGTGAATGCCCCCGCCAGCACGATGCCGATCAGCGATCCCCACAGCATGAGTCCGATGCGCGGATGACGGTCGGCGAGGATGCCGCCGGCCAGGGTGGTGAGCAGGCGGGCGATCATCGCCGCGGCACCGATGATGCCGGCCTGGGCGGGGTCGTTCGTGATGATCAGGGCGAGCAGGGGGATCGCGAATCCGAACAGCGCTGCCGCGAGTCCCTTGCTCGTGTCGCTCACGAGCCAGGTCAGATAGCGGGTGTTGCGCCACAGGCGGTGGGGTGCGGTCACGGTGGTCATGGGTCGAGAGTAAATGCGCAAGAAGAATTGCGCAAGTCTTATTGCGCAATTTCGGGTGCGGATAGACTCTCGACATGAGCGAGGAGCAGAAGCGACCCGATCCGGTGTGGATGACGTCGGCGATGCTCAAGGCCTACACCCATCCGCTCCGCCGGCAGATGCTGCACCTGTTCCGACAGCGCGAGTACCTCCGGGCCGCCGACATCGCCGAGGCGCTGGATGTCGCGGCCAACAGCGCGAGCTTCCACCTGCGCGTGCTCGCCGACGCGGGGCTGATCGAGGAGGCCCCAGAGCGTGCCCGCGACCGCCGTGACCGTGTGTGGGTCGCGCGCAGACAGTCGCTGAGCGTCGGAGGCCCCGAGAACCCGGTCGCCGACGAGGTGCTCGGCGGAGTCATGATCAACGCGGTCGCCGAGGAGCACAGCGAGATGTTGCGCCGCGTGCTCGCCTGGACACCCGAATACATCAGCGGACGCACGACAGAGACGCACGCGGCGCTCTCGCAGCGCGCGGTGCGGTTGACCGGCGCCGAGTTCGACGCGTTGATGGAGCGTATCGAAGACGTGATGTCGGAGGCTGTCGAGGCGCATGACCCCGCCGACCCGGACAGCCGTCCGTGGCAGATCGACCTGCTGGCCGCCGACGACCAGATCTGACCCGACCTCTCCCGGAGGGATGACGCGCCTGGAACGACGGATGCCGCGCCGCACGGGTGAGTGCGGGCGCGGCATCCGGCATCCGATACGGGTGAGCGGAGCTCAGGGGATCGCCCTTCGGAAGGCCAGGAACGAGACTCCACTGAGCACGGCGACCGCGAGCAGTCCCCACAGCGCGAGGCCGAGGATGCCGAGAGTGCCGATCGTGCGCCAGACATCGACCCACAGCTCGAGCCGCGTCGCGAGGAACACCAGTCCGACCACCACCAGCGCCAAGGCGACGCCGACGATCGTGAGCACCGTCGGGCCCCAGCTCTTGTAGATCGTGGCGCCGGTGAATCCGAGCACGAACAGCAGCAGGGCGAGCGTGAAGTAGGCCATGAAGGCACCGAAGGTGCCGGCCTCCCACAGCCACGGCAGGTAGAACATGTAGCCGTTCAGGCCGTAACCGTTCGTGGCCATCTCGATGCCGGCGCCGATCAGGAAGATCATGCCGAGGAACACGCTGCCGAGGACGGCGGTGAGCAGGGTGCCGGTGAAGAACTCCCGCCGGGTGATGCTCATGGCCTGCGAGAACGGGAAGGTGAGCGTCATCGCCGAGATGCCGATCGCGAAGAAGTACCAGAGCGGTGCCTGGCCTGCCCCGATGTACTTCGGCCCGTCGCCCGGGATCATCGCGTAGATCAGCACCCCCAGGACGGTGACGCTGCCGAGGATGAGCAGCGGCACCCAGATGAAGGTCTGCCGGTTGATCAACTGCAGGCGGATGACATTGAGCGTGCGTCGCATCAGCGGACCTCCTCTTTCGCGGCGGACTGTGCGTCCGCCTTCTGGGTGAGACGAACGATGAGCTGCTGCAGCGAGACCGGAGCCAGGTCGAGTCCGAGTGCGGTGACCTCGGCGCGTTCCGCGGGCGACAGTGCGCCCAGGACGGTGACCGAGGCGACGCGTCCGAGCGACTCCCGGTGGAGCACTTCGCGGGCGCCGACCCACGCGTCGACCGTGGCGGCGTCGCCGACGACCGTGACAGCGCGGTCGCGCACGGCATCCGTGTCTTCGTTGAGCAGGATCGTGCCGTTGTCGATCACGATGACCTTCTCGATGAGATTGGAGACCTCGTCGATCAGGTGCGACGAGAGGATGACGGTGCGCGGATGCTCGGCATAGTCCTCGAGGAGCCGGTCGTAGAAGATCTGTCGCGCGACGGCGTCGAGTCCGAGGTAGGGCTCGTCGAAGAAGGTGAGGTCGGCACGGGACGCGAGTCCGATGATCACGCCGACCGCCGACAGCTGACCGCGCGAGAGCTTCTTGATGGTCTGCTTCATCGGGAGCTGGAACGCGTCGATCAGTTCGTCGGCGAGACCCTGGTTCCAGTTCGGGAAGAACAGGCTCGCGGCCTTGAACGCATGCTTCGGATAGGCGTCGTCCGGGTACTTCTGGCTCTCGCGCACGAAGCAGATCCGGCTGAGGACACGGGTGTTCTCGTAGGGGTGCTCGCCGAAGACGCGCACCGTGCCGGAGGTCTCGAAGTTCTGCGCCGTGAGGATCGACATCAGCGTCGTCTTGCCGGCGCCGTTGCGACCGAGCAGGCCGTAGATCGCGCCCGCTTCGAGCGAGAGCGAGACGTTGTCGAGCGCGCGGGTGTCCTTGTAGGTCTTGGTGAGGTTCTGCACCTCGATGACGGCGGTCATGCGGGGTTCTTCCCTTCTGTGGTGGTGGGGTGCGCGGCGCGCTGCCGGAGCAGGTCCGCGAGGTCGTCGGCGCCGAGCCCGAGCGTGCGGGCCTCGGCGAGGAGCGGGTCGATGAAACGGTCGGCGAAGGCTGCGCGCCGTTCGCCCAGAAGCAGCTCCTTGGCGCCGTCGGCGACGAACATGCCGATGCCGCGGCGCTTGTACAGCACTCCCTTGTCGGTGAGCATGGCGACTCCCTTCGCTGCGGTGGCCGGGTTGATGCGGTAGAACGCCGCGAGCTCGTTCGTGGAAGGAGCCTGTGACTCTTCGGCGAGAGAGCCGCCCAGGATCGAGTCCTCGATCTGCTCGGCGATCTGGAGGAAGAGCGGCTTGCCTTCTTCGATCACGAGTCCTCCGGTCGGTTAGTGGGTTAGTTACTCGACTAAGTAACCATGTAACCGGTGTTCTGTCAAGAGGGCGCGGGGCAGGTGGAGCGACCGGCGCCGAGGGGCTGTGCGGGCGCCGCGTACAGTGGGCTGGTGCCGGACTTCCCTTACAGCCGCCTGCGTCGGTGGCCCGACGTCGAGGCGGATAACCTCCAGGCCCATGACGCGACCGATCAGCTGCTCGTCGAGAGGGCGCTCGAGGCCATCGCCGTCCGGGGCCTGGACGGCTCGGAAGTCGCCGTGATCGGTGATGAGTACGGGGCGATCACCCTGGCCCTGACGGATGCCGGAGTGCGCGGCATCCGCGTGCATCAGGACCTTGCGACCGGACGCCGTGCCCTCGCCCGCAACGCGCAGGAGCTCGGACTCGACGGCTTCCGCTCGCACGAGCTCGACGCGGAACTGCTCGACGGCGCGCGGCTCGTGCTGCTGCAGTTGCCGAAGGCGCTGGCCGAGCTCGAGCAGATCGCGGATGCCGTCGCCCGGTGGGCCGCGTCTGACGCCGTGCTCATCGCCGGAGGTCGCGTCAAGCACATGACCCTCACGCAGAACGAGGTGCTGGGGCGGAGCTTCGCTCAGGTGCATGCCGAGCGCGCGGCGCGCAAGTCGCGGCTGCTGGTCGCGGAGGGGCCGCGTGAGGTGCCCGAGACGCCGCCGTTCCCTGTCACCGCGGCGCATGACGGCTTCAGCCTCGTGGCCTTCGGGGGTGCGTTCGCCGGCGCCCGGATCGACATCGGCACGCGGGTGCTGCTCGACGTGCTCGGGTCTGGTCGTTCACAACTCCTCAAAACCGGGGCCGATCACGCCGATTCGGGGTCGATTCGGCCCGAAACCGCCCGTTCTTCCGGAGTTATGAACGACCAGGCCGTCGCACCGACCGTGGTTGACCTCGGCTGCGGCACCGGTGCCCTCGCGATCGCCTACGCCCTCGCGCACCCCGACGCGCGGGTCATCGCCACCGATCGCTCGGCTGCGGCCGTCGCCTCCGCCCGTGCGAGTGTCGCGGCGAACGGGCTCGCCGACCGGATCACCGTGACGCACGACGATGCGGCGTCCGAGCTCCCGGACGCCGGCGCTGACGTCGTGCTGCTGAATCCGCCGTTCCACCTCGGCAACAGCATCCACGTGGGTGCGGCCACGCGATTGTTCGAGGCCGCCGCGCGTGTGCTGAAGCCGGGTGGACACCTGCTCACGGTCTTCAACTCCTCGCTCTCGTATCGACCGGAATTGACCCGTTTGATCGGCCCGACCGAGCAGCTGCAGCGCACCGCCAAGTTCACGGTCACGCGCAGCATCCGACGCAGCTGATCGCACGCGTGAGGGGTCAAGACACGCCCCGTCCGGACCTCGGGTCGCGGCGTGTTCTGACCCCTCACCGGGTGCGCGAACCCGCTGCGCGGGAAACTGACAGAACCCTATGCAATCCCCGGTCAGGCGGTGAAACGCGGGCACCCTGCGCGGGCGGGATTTGCCCCTGACCGGCCATTTCGTTACGTTGGAATGCGGGCCTGACGGTCCGAAGACCAGTCCGCGGTCACGTCCTTCTTTCGATGAGCTGTGCTGCGAAGAGGCGTGGGCGTACGGTCGATGCTCTATCGCGGTGGATCCGAAATCCGCCGTCCGCGCCGCCACAGCACCTTTCTCGAAACGGCCGGGAGGATCACCCGGGCGTAACCGAAGCAGGCTCAGCCACCCGAAGGCGAGCCGCAGGGGAAACGTGTCCGAAATCGCTCTTGAAGCGCGCAATCTGTACAAGGTGTTCGGGAAGAATCCGAGTGCCGCCGTCCGTCGACTGAAGGCCGGTGAGAGCAGAGCAGAAGTCACCGATTCCGGAACCGCCGCCGTCATCGATGCCAGCTTCACCGTGAACCGTGGAGAGATCTTCGTGATCATGGGGCTCTCCGGCTCCGGCAAGTCGACCATCATCCGCATGCTCAACGGCCTGCACGAGACCACCGACGGCTCCGTCATCGTGAACGGCGACGCCATCACCGGCATCCCGAGCTCGCGGCTGCGCGAGATCCGCCGCGACCGCATCTCGATGGTGTTCCAGCACTTCGCCCTGCTGCCGCACCGCACCGTGGCCGCGAACGTGGCCTACCCGCTTGAGCTCAAGGGTGTCGGCAAGGCCGAGCGCCTCGCGAAGGCCGAGGAGATCCTCGGACTCGTGGGCCTCGACGGGCAGGCCGAGAAGCTGCCGTCCGAACTCTCCGGAGGTATGCAGCAGCGTGTGGGTATCGCCCGGGCGCTCGCTGCCGACAGCGACATCCTGCTCATGGACGAGGCGTTCAGCGCGCTCGACCCGCTCATCCGCCGTGAGATGCAGGAGCAGCTGCTCGAACTGCAGGAGAAGCTGCAGAAGACGATCGTCTTCATCACGCACGACCTCAACGAGGCGATGTTCCTCGGAGACCGGATCGCCGTGATGCGCGACGGTCGCATCGTGCAGATCGGCACGCCGGAGGACATCCTCACCGACCCCGCGAACGACTACGTCGAGCAGTTCGTGCAGGACGTCGACCGCGCCCGCGTGCTCACCGCCGCGAACGTCATGGAGCGGGCGCGCCCCGTCGTCCCCGACACCGCCGGTCCGCGCACGGCCCTGCGCCAGATGCGCGACGCCTACATGTCGGCCACCTACGTCACCGGCCGCGACCGCAAGCTGCTGGGCATCGTGACCGACCGCGACGCCGTGAAGCTCGTGCGCAACGGCACGTCGACGCTGCGCGATGTCATCAAGCCCGTGCCGCAGAGCGTGAGCGAGGACGAGGTGCTGATGAACCTGTTCGTGCCCTCGGTCGAGTCCCCGCTCCCGCTCGCGGTGACGGATGCCGAAGGCCGACTGGTCGGCGTCATCCCGCGCGTGACTCTGCTCGCCGCATTGGGCCCCGGCCCTGGGGCGACCGGCGAGCTGACGCTCCCGCTGCTGCCGATGCCCCAGGCCGAGATCGACGCCGTGCTGGATGACGGCTGGACGGCGGATCCGCCCCCTTCGACAAGCTCAGGGGCCCAGGGCGGCTCAGGGGTCCAGGGCGGCTCAGGGGCCAAGGGCAGTACCGACAACATGATCGGGGAGGTGCGCTGATGGATGGTTTCCGCATTCCCATCGGAACCTGGGTCGCGACCGGTGTCGACTGGATCAAGGCCAACCTCGACGGTCTGCTCGACGTCGTCTCGTTCGTCGTGAACTTCCTCGTCGACTCGCTCACCCGCGCGCTGCTGAGCCCGCACTTCGTGGTCATCATCGTGGTCGCCGCCCTCATCGCCTGGGTCGTGCGGTCGTGGCAGCTCGCGATCGGCACGGTCGTGTCGTTCGGACTGATCGTCGCCATGAACCTCTGGGTTCCGGCGATGCAGACGCTCGCCCTGGTGCTGGTCGCCGCCGTGGTCGCCGTGCTGATCGCCGTGCCCCTGGGCATCTGGTCGGCGCGCAACTCCTCGGTGCGCGCGGTGCTCAAGCCCGTGCTCGACTTCATGCAGACCATGCCGGCGTTCGTGTACCTGATCCCCGCGATCGTGTTCTTCGGCATCGGCGTGGTCCCCGGACTCGTCGCGACGGTCATCTTCGCGCTGCCCCCGGGCGTGCGACTGACCGAGCTCGGCATCCGCGGTGTCGATTCCGAGACCGTCGAGGCCGGACAGGCCTTCGGCGCGAAGCCGGGGCAGATCCTGCGCGGCATCCAGCTTCCGCTCGCGATGCCGACCATCATGGCTGGCGTCAACCAGGTCATCATGCTCGCCCTGTCGATGGCGGTCATCGCCGGAATGGCGGGCGCCGACGGTCTGGGGAAGATGGTCGTCGAGGCGATCTCGACCATCAACATCCCCAAGGGTGTCGAAGCCGGTCTCGGTGTCGTACTGATCGCGGTCTTCCTCGACCGCGTCACGGCCGCCCTGGGATCCGCCGGGCAGAACCCGTCGTCCCTGCTCGGGGTGCTCGCACGCCGCCGCACGAAGCAGCGCGCGGATGCGGCATCCGCTGCGTCGCACGAGGAGCAGCCGGCCGACGAACGCACCCCCGCGCTCACGCACTGACCCCCGATGCGGGGTCGATCTCGCATCCCCGGCGCGCCCGGCAGATGCGGAATCGACCCCGCAGAGCACCACCCTGCAACACCGCACACACAGACGTACGAATATCCATACGGAACCAGGAGACAGATCAGCATGAAGAAGAAGATCCTCAGCATCGCGGCGCTCGGCGTCGCGACATCCCTCACCCTCGCCGGTTGCAGTGGCGACGGCATGGGCGGCACCGGCGGCGGCTCCGGCAGCAGCGACAGCGGCTCCGGTGACAAGGGCACGATCACGCTGGGCTTCCTGCCCTCGTGGACCGACGGACTCAGCACGGCGTACCTGCTGCAGAACCAGCTCGAGAAGATCGGCTACACGGTCGAGATGAAGACGCTCACCGAAGCGGGCCCGCTCTACACCGGCCTCGCGCAGGGCGACGTCGACATGTACCCGTCGGCATGGCCCGAGCTGACGCATGCGTCTTACATGGAGCAGTACGGCGACGACATCGAGGATCTCGGCACGTACTACGACAATGCCAAGCTCACCATCGCGGTGCCGGAGTACTCCGAGCTCACCTCGATCGAGGACCTCAAGGGCAAGGGTGCCGACTTCGACGGCAAGATCATTGGCATCGAGCCGGGTGCGGGTCTGACCGCCCAGACCGAGAAGATGATCCCGGCGTATGGCCTCGAGGGCGAGTACCAGCTGGTCACCTCGTCGACGGCGGCGATGCTCACCGAGCTGAAGACCGCGACCGACAAGCAGGAGGACCTCGTCGTCACGCTGTGGCGTCCGTTCTGGGCCAACGACTCCTTCGGCATGAAGGACCTCGAAGACCCCATGGGCGCCATGGGCGAGGCTGAGGGTCTGCACTTCCTCGGCACGAAGGGCTTCGCGGACGAGTTCCCCGAGGCAGCAGAGCTGATCGAGAAGATCAAGCTCGACGACGCGCAGTACGGTTCGCTCGAGGACCTGGTCGTCAACGAGTACGGCGAGGGCAAGGAAGCGGATGCCGTGGACGAGTGGCTGAAGCAGTACGGCGACCAGTTCGACTGGGTCGTCACCAGCTGATCTGAGCACTCCGTCCGCACGGACGTAGGAGAAAACCCCGAGGTAGGGCGGATGCTGTCATCCGCTCCTACCCCGGGGTTTTCTCCTACGCTGCAGGGCAGGGCAGGGCCGCTGCGGTGTGCTCAGAGCGGCAGGACGATCGCGGCGATCAGGCCGCCGCCCTTCCGGGCACGAAGGCGCACCTCGCCGCCGTGCGTCTTGGCGATGCTCTGCACGATGGCGAGCCCCAGTCCGGTGCCATCGGGGCCGGCAGAGGTGCGACTCGCGTCTCCGCGGTAGAACGGCTCGGTGAGCAGCTCCACGGTGGCCGGCGTGAGCGGGGCGCCGGTGTTCTCGACCTCGATGAGGGCGCGTCCGCGTTCACGACGGCAGCGCACCCACAGTTCGCCGTCCGGCACATTGTGACGGATGCCGTTCTCGAGCAGGTTGCGCACTGCTCTGGCCAGCAGCACCGTGTCGCCTTCGACCGTGAGGTCGCGGAGGTCGGTGTGCACCTCGATCTCCTGGGCGTCGAGGTCTTCCACCTGGCCCTCGACGAGCTCACGGAGCTCGACCGGCTCGACCTCGTCCAGCCCGGTGCGCGCGCGGGCGAGGGAGAGCAGCGCGGTGATGAGGCGCTCACTCTGCTCGGTGGCCCGCAGGGCGCGTTGCATGTTGGCCTGCAGATCCGCCGGCACGGCACCCTGTTCGAGGGGGATCTCCAGGGCCGTCCTGGTCGTGGTCAGCGGGGTGCGCAGCTCGTGCGAGGCGTTCGCCACGAAGCGGTCCTGAGCGGTGAAGGCGGACTGCAGGCGGTCGAGCATTCCGTCGATCGTGTCGCCCAGCTCCTTGATCTCGTCGTCGGGGCCCGGCAGGTCGAGCCGACGTCCGAGGTCGCGCTCCGAGATGTCGCGCGCGGCGGCGGTGACCTCCCCGATGCGGTCGAGGGAGCGTCGCGCGAGCCAGAACGCGATCGCGGCGGCGACTCCGGTGAAGGCCACGAGCACCACGATCGACCAGAGCAGCAGGCCGCCGCCGACCTCATCCGCGAGGAACGTCGACTGTTGCAGCACCGCTCCTTCGACAGCGTCCAGTGACAGGGTCTGCATCTGCGTGGTGATCTGGAGATCGGCGACGTCGGCGGTCTCGGCGAAATAGGCGCATCCGGTGGTGGCTCCGTAGAGAAAGCCGCTGCTGTCGGTGAGGGGTGAGACACCCGTCATGTCGGTCCCCTCGGTGGGGCTCGTCACCGGTGAGGGCTGCGCGACCGACATCGACGGCACACAGCTCGCAGCCGTCGTGTCGATCGCCGTGGCGAACAACTGCTGCACCACCAGGTACTGCACCGTGAGCAGTGCGGCACCCGCGGCGATGAACACTCCGGCGATGATCAGCACCAACCGGGTGCGGAAGCTCATGCGTCTCATGTCGTCCCCACTCGATAGCCGTGACCAGCCGCCGACTGGACGACCTCGGGTGACCCGAGCTTGCGCCGCAGCGTGTGGACCACGATCTTGACCACGCCGCGGGTGCGTTCCTGCGGTTCGTCCCACACCTCGTCGAGCAGATCGTCGGCGCTGACGTATCCGCCCTCGGCAGCGAGCAGTGTCTCGAGAACGCCGAACTCCTTGAGCGTGAGCCGGATCGGCGTGCCGTCGCGTTCCACGATGCGCCGGCCGACGTCGAGGCGCACTCCGGCGAACTCCAGGACGGCACTCGCCCGTGCGGATTGCCCGCGGCGACCGAGTGCGCGCAGGCGGGCGAGCAGCTCGACGTACGCGAACGGCTTGGCGAGGTAGTCGTCGGCACCGAGGTCGAGACCTTCGACGCGGTCGTTGAGGGTGCCGGCCGCCGTGAGCATCAGGATGCGGGCCGGATACTCCTGCGCCACGAGAGTGCGGCACACGGCGTCGCCGCTCAGCACGGGCAGGTCGCGGTCGAGCACGATCACGTCGACATCGGCGGATGCGGCCGCGGTCAGGGCGCTGGCACCGTCGCGCGCGACATCCACGAGGTAGCCCTCCCGGCGCAGACCGTCGGCCAGGGTGTCGGCCAGGTCGGCCTCGTCTTCCACCAGCAGCAGTCGCATGGCACCTCCCGTCTCCGAGAGTGCGCTCTGCGCGGTTAGTTTCCGGTTAGGCGGCGTCATACCCCCAGCAAACCAGCGCATCCGTAGAACTGACTGCACGTCGTGGATGAGCTGCGACCGCGAGAAAGGGAAAGTCATGTTCGACTCGAAAGCACGCCGTTCACTGGTGGTGATGCCTGCTGTCTTCGCGCTCTTCGCGCTCTCCGCGTGCAGCGCCCCGGCCGGGGACGACAAAGCGGACGATGCCGCGAACGATGCCGCCGCCGCTCGGTTCGTGACCTGTCTCACCGAAGAGGGTCAGACGGCGAAGATCGTCGAGGGCGGGCAGGTGGGCCTGCTGATGCCGGAAGTCGGGGGCGACGGGGGCATGGGCACGCTCAGCGACAGCAGCGTCTCGGTCAGTGTCGGCGAGGGTGAGGGCGAGGAGATGGCGATGTCGATGATCTTCTCGGACGACGACGGCACGTGGCTCGCATCGACGGCCGCGTCCGGTTATCCCGAAGACGGCGGCCAGCGAGCCGCCTGGGAGAAGTGCGAGGAGGAGGTTCCCGAGTTCACGCAACCCGAGCCCGACATCTCGATGCAGGAGGGCACGCAGATGTTCTCGCCGGAGGAGTTCATGCAGTCGGGACTCGACTTCGCCGCGTGCGCCAGGGAGAACGGCTTCACGGACTTCGCCGATCCCGACGCCGACGCCATGCTGGAGCTGCCGGCGGGCATCACCGAGGATGAGGCGCGCACTCTCCTCGACGCGTGCGCGGACACCGCAGGCGACATGCCGCCCATGTTCACGCAGGCGAGCATCGAGGCGGTCGACTTCGACTGGTTCGCGGTGATGGCCGAGTACTTCGACGGCGCCTTCTCCGCGGCTACCGTGCTGCCATCCGGAGGCGACGAATGAGCCGTCGATTGACGAAGGTGCTGCTGCCGGTCGGGGTGCTGCTCGTGGCTGCGGCGGTGGCCCTCGCGGTGCTGCAGCCGTGGAGCTCGGTCGCCGAGACTCCCGATGACGGCAAGGAGCCGGTCACCGCGAATGCCGAGCTCACCACTCTCACGTCGGATCTGCGGCTGAACGGCACGCTGAGCTACGGCGCATCGATCGCTCTGCCGGGTCGTGGCGGCACCATCACCCGCCTGCCGACCGCGGGTGACGTGATCGGCGTCGGGCAGGCGATCTACGAGGTCGACGGCAAGCCGGTGATCGCGATGCGCGGTGACCGCCCGTTCTGGCGCGATCTCGGTATCGGCGTCGAGAACGGACCGGACGTGCGTCAACTGGAACAGGCTCTCGCCGACCTCGGCTTCGGCAAGGACATGACGGTGGACGACGAGTTCACGGCGGTCACGGAAGCCAACGTCAAGGCCTGGCAGAAGTCGCTCGGTGTGACGAAGGACGGCGTCGTGAAGCTGGGCGATGTCGTGGCGATCACCGCGGCATCCGTGCGTGTCGAGTCGGTCACGGCGAAGCTGGGCGATCCGGCGGGGACGAGCCCGCTGAAGTACACCAGTACCGCTCTGCGTGTGGTGGCCAAGCTCACCGACGCGCAGGCGCGGGAGATCCTGCCGGGAACGCCCGTGACGGTCGTGCTGCCGGACGGTGCAGAGGTGCCGGCGACCGTGACGGCCGTCGACCCCGGCGGACAGCCGACCGAGAAGGAGGGCGAGACCACGCCTCCAACCGGGAACGTGGAGTTCGATGACCCCGCTGTCGCGGAGGGCATCGGGCTGCGCGCCGTGAAGGTCGTGTTCGCGGCGTCCGAGGTGAAGGACGCGCTGGTCGTGCCGGTGACGGCGCTCGTGGCGACCACCGATGGCGGCTACGCGGTCGATGTGCTCCGCAAGAAGGGCACGGTCGAGCGCGTGGCGGTCGAGGTCGGCCTGATCGCTGACACGCGCGTGCAGATCGTCGGCGGCGACCTCGCCGAGGGCGATGCCGTGGTGGTGGCACGATGACGTCGGACACGGTGGTCGAGCTGGTCGACGTGGTCAAGGAGTACCCGGGCAGTCCGCCGCTGCGGGTGCTGCACGGCATGAGCCTCGCGATCGGGAGCGGCGAGCTGGTGGCGGTCGTCGGAGCATCCGGATCGGGCAAGAGCACGATGCTCTCGATCATGGGCACCCTCGACGACCCCACCAGCGGCACGGTGCTGATCGACGGGACGGATGCCGCGGCGCTCGCCGAACGCGAGCGCGCCGTGTTGCGCGCTCGCCGCATCGGGTTCGTGTTCCAGCAGTTCTTCCTGCTGCCGGCGCTCAGCGCGGTCGACAACGTCGCGCTCGGGCTCCTCTATTCGGGGGTGCCGGCGGCGGAGCGGTCGGCGCGGGCGGCGGCTGCCCTGGAACGGGTCGGTCTCGCCGCTCGGATGAAGCACCGACCGGGTCAGCTCTCCGGTGGCGAGCAGCAGCGGGTGGCGATCGCGCGGGCGATCGTCGGTGCCCCGTCGGTGCTGTTCGCCGATGAACCGACGGGGGCGCTCGACTCGACGACGGGCGAGCGCATCCTCGAACTGCTCACCTCGATCGCCGATGCGGGCACCGCGGTCGTGATCATCACGCATGACCCGCACATCGCGGAGCGCACGCAGCGGCAGGTCAGCATCCATGACGGACGCATCGTGAGCGACACCGGTTCGTGCGAGAGGGAAGAGGTCGCGGCATGAGACGCAGAGGAGAGCGGCTGCCGCGGCTCACGGTCGCTGACAGCATCCGCACCGCGCTGATCGGACCGCGCAGTCGCAAGATGCGCACGGCGCTGTCGGCACTCGGTGTCGCGGTGGGCATCGCTGCGCTCACGGCCATCACCGGTATCGCCGCCTCCAACCAGGCGGAGCTGCTGGCGAAGCTCGACGCGCTCGGAGCGAACATGATCGTCGTGCAACCCGGATACGGGCCCGACAACAAACCGGTCGCCCTGCCAGAGACGGCCGCGGGGATGATCGAGCGCGTGGCGGGAGTGGAACAGGTCGGCGTGCTCGAGAAGGTGCCGGACGGCATCGGCGTGTACCGCAACGACCTCATGCCGAAGAGCCAGGGCAACGGGCTGACCGCGTATGCGGCGAGTCCCGACTTCCTGTCGTCGGTCGAAGGGTCGGTCGCGCAGGGTTCCTGGTTCGACGAGACCGACCGCTCGCTGCCGGTGACCGTGCTCGGTTCCGCCGCCGCCGCGCGGATGGGCATCACGGAACCGGGCGTGCGGGTGTGGATCGGCGAGCAGTGGTACACGGTGATCGGCATCCTCGATTCGGCCGGCCTCGCCGAGTCGATCGACGCGAGTGCGTTCCTCGGCGACCGCTGGGCGGCGGAGCACGTGTCGGCGCAGGACGATGACACGATCGCCTCGATCTACGTGCGAATGTCCGACGGCGGCACGGGCGAGAAGGTGCGCGACGCGATCGCCCGTGCGGCGAACCCGTCGTCGCCGTACGTGCAGGTGACCGGACTCGGCGACCTCGCCGGTGCGCGGGACACCGCGGACGACTCACTGTCCGGCCTCGCGGTCGGTCTCGCGGCGATCGCTCTGCTGGTCGGAGGGATCGGCATCGCGAACACCATGGTGGTGGCGGTGCTGGAGCGGCGCGGTGAGATCGGACTCCGGAGGGCGCTCGGTGCGCGTTCGGGACAGATCGCCGGTCAGTTCGTGGCGGAGGCGATCGTGCTCGGTGGGCTGGGGGGCATCGCCGGGGTGATCTGCGGGGCGCTCGGCGTCGTCGCCTACGCCTCGATCCAGGGGCAGGCGGTGACGATCCCGGTGGTGGTGCTCGTCGGCGGCCCGGTCGTGGCACTGGTCGTCGGTGTGATCGCCGGGCTGTATCCCGCGATCAGTGCGGCGCGGCTCTCTCCGACGGCGGCACTGCGGACGGTCTGACCCGTTTGGTGCGCGGAGAATCCGATATGACGGATGCCGCGGCATCCGTCATGAAGGAGATCTCGCGGAATGACGGAGCCTCTCGCGCGGAACGTCCTTCATTCCGCGAGATCTCCGCCGTTCCGTGCGACGCATCCGTTCCGTGCGACGCGCCCGTTCCGTGCGACGCACCCGTTCCGTGCGACGCGCCGCCGCAAGGGTCAGTGGCCGAGCGCGGCGAAACGCCCTGGCCGGGGAGAGCATCCCCGGTCAGAGCGTTCCGTCTCGCTGGGCGCGGTCATCTGACCTTCTTCCGGTAGGCGATGATCGCGAACACGTAGGCGACCATGAGGATGCCGACACACCAGGCCAGTGCGACCCAGATCTCGGTGCCGACCGGCTTGCCGGCGAAGAGCGCCTGGATCGTGTCGACGATCGATGTCACCGGCTGGTTCTCCGCGAACCAGCGCACCGGACCGGGCATCGTGTCGGTGGGCACGAACGCCGAGCTGATGAACGGCAGGAAGATGAGCGGGTAGGAGAACGCGGTCGCGCCGTCGATCGTCTTCGCGCTGAGACCGGCGATGATCGCCAGCCAGGTGAGGGCGAGGGTGAACAGCAGCAGGATGCCGATCACACCGAGCCAGGCCAGGGGGCTCGCGCCGGTGCGGAATCCCATCAGGAACCCGACGCCGAAGATGATCGCGAGCGTGATGCCGTTCGCCGTCAACGACGTGAGCACGTGAGCCCACAGCACGCTCGATCGCGCGATCGGCATGGAGTGGAAGCGCTCGAACAGGCCGCTCTGCAGATCGTTGAACAACCGGAACGCCGTGTAGGCGATGCCGGATGCCACAGCGATCAGCAGGATGCCCGGCAGCAGGTAGTTCACGTAGTTCTCGGTGCCGGCGCTCTGCTGGAGGGCACCGCCGAAGACGTACACGAACAGCAGCATCAGCGCGATCGGGGTGACCGCCGTGGTGATGATGGTGTCGGGGCTGCGGAAGATGTGCCGCATGGAGCGGCCGGTGAGCGTCGCGGTATCGGCGACGAAGTGCGTGCTCATGCTGCTGTTCCTTTCTGGTTCTGGGCCTGGGGCGCTTCGACAGGCTCAGCGACCCAGCCCTGGTTCCCTGAGCCTGCCGAAGGGCCTGCGGCCTTGGTACCGACGAGGGTGAGGAAGATCTCCTCGAGTGTCGGCTGCTTCTCGACGTACTCGACCTTGGCGGCGGGCAGCAGCTTCTTGAGCTCGGCGAGCGTGCCGTTGGCGATGATGCGTCCCTCGTGCAGGATCGCGATGCGGTCGGCCAGGTGCTCCGCCTCGTCGAGATACTGCGTGGTGAGGAGCACCGTGGTGCCGGTGTTCGCGAGCTCCTTCACGACCTGCCACACCTCGAGGCGGGCCTCGGGGTCGAGGCCCGTGGTCGGCTCGTCGAGGTAGATGACCTCGGGGTGTCCGACCAGGCTCATCGCGATGTCGAGCCGACGCCGCATGCCTCCGGAGTAGGTGCCGACCTTGCGTGATCCGGCATCCGTGAGGCGGAACGTCGCCAGCAGGTCGTCGGCGATCGCGCCGGGGTCGGCGAGGTGGCGGAGCCGGGCGACCAGCACCAGGTTCTCGCGTCCGGTGAGGATCTCGTCGACCGCGGCGAACTGCCCGGTGAGGCTGATCCGCTCCCGCACCCCGAGGGGGTCGGCGGCCACATCGACGCCCTGCACGGTCGCCGTGCCGGCATCCGCTTTCAGGAGCGTCGACAGGATGCGCACGACCGTGGTCTTGCCGGCGCCGTTGGAGCCGAGCAGGGCGAAGATGCTGCCCGGCGCGACCTCGAAGTCGACGCCGCGGAGCACGTGCAGATCCTTGTAGGACTTCTCGACGCCCCGCACGGTGATGGCTGCGGTCATGATTCCTTCTCCGTCTTCGTGGCCTCGTCGACAGCCTTGATGAGGCGTGCGCGCTCCTTGTCGATCCACTGCTTTCCGCTGTACGCCCTGGCGAAGTTCTCGGCGAACTCGACGGGGTCGTCTCCGACGATCGCGCTGATCGGGGTGCCGTCGATCGCGGCGCGCTCCCACAGGTCGGCGTAGTCGACGATCATCTGCACAAGGGTGTCGCCCTCGGTGATGCCTCCGTAGTACATGAAGTACCGGTGGAAGGCATCCGCCGTCGCGCGGTACGGCTCGGGCAGAGCGTCGAGGCGGGCCTTGGCCTGCTTGTACTGCTTCTTCTGCTCGAGTGATCCGGTGACGGCTTCGATCCATTTCGCGGCCATGGTCAGTTCTCCTTCTGGGCGGTGTGTGTGGTGTTCAGTTCTTCGATGCGCTGCGCGAGGACGTTCCAGGTCTTCCAGAACTCCGCGAGCTCGTGGGTGCCCTGCGCGTTGAGGGTGTACACCTTGCGGGGCGGGCCCTTCTCGCTCGGCACCTTCTCGACGTCGACGAGACCGCGCTGCTCGATCCGCACCAGCAGGGCGTAGACCGTGCCTTCGGCGGTGTCGGTGAAGCCGTGGTCGCGCAGGCGTGCGGTGATGTCGTATCCGTAGGCCGGCTGCTCGGCGAGGAGGGCGAGGACGATGCCCTCCAGCGTGCCTTTGAGCATCTCGGTCATCTGCTTGCCCATGGATGCTCCTCTCATTCGATATTCGGTACTCAGTGATGCTGGGTACCGGTACAAAGTAACACTAGGTACCGGTACTTAGCAACACCGAATACTGAAGTCTCTCGAGGGTGCCTGCGGGCACGGGAACGGGAGGGGCGGATGTCGGATGCGGAGGGCATGAGTGGTGGCGCGCGGCCGCCGGACGAGCCAGAGTGATGGCATGGCGTCTGCAGTCGCGTGGTCATGGAGGAACGCCCTGCACGGGGTGGCCCTCGCCGCCCCCGCGGGCATCGCCTCGTTCAGCGACCCGTCGGCCGGACTGGCTCTCGCCGTCGGCGTGCTCCCCGCCGCCGCGCTCGGTCTGGCGAGCAGCCGTCGGCAGCGGGCGATGGCGCTGGTGGTCGGTGCCATCGCGGCCGCGGCCGTGCTGCTCGGCGCCGTGGTCTCCGGCATCCCCGTGCTCGCCGTGGCGGTGATCTTCGTGCTGTGCATCGGGGTCGCCGCGCTCGCCGCCGATCACTCCCGACGTCTCGCCGCACCGGTGATGCTGCTCGGGCTCCCGCTCATCGGAGTGGGCCTCTCGTTCCCCTCGGTGTCGGCGGCGCTCGCCGCAGCGGCACTGCTCCTGGCCGGTTCGCTCTACGGCTTCGTGGTCTCATTGCTCTGGCCGGACGGGGTCGCGCTCGCGCGTCCGGCCCGCCCCGACACCACACGCTCGGCGATGCTTGTCTACGGCATCCAGATCGGACTGGCCGGTGCGGTCGCGGCCGCCGTCGGCTTCGCGCTCGGCGTGGATCACCCCGGCTGGGCGTGCGCTGCCGCACTCCTTGTCAGCCGTCCGCAGCACCTCGCGCTCGTCAGCCGTGGGTGGGGGCGCGCGCTCTCGGTGATCGTGGGAGCGCTGGTCGCGTGCGGTATCGCCGCGATCGCTCCGGGAACCGCTGTTCTCGCGCTGCTGCTGATCGTCGTCCTGGCCGTCGGCACCGGCACCGCAGGCAGTCGCTGGTACGTCTTCCCGTTCTTCTCGACCTTCATCGTGCTCTCGATGCTGCTCCTCGAGGACACCGCGACGCCCGCGCACTGGTTCGTGGAGCGCGTCGGGATGACGCTGCTCGGAGTCGCCCTCGCGCTCGCTGCGGCGGCGATCGTGCCGTGGCTCGCGCGGCCGCTCCTCGCGCCGGGACAGGGCGGTGGGTCGGGGTCGGGTCCGGGATGACGGACGGGCCTAACGTCGACGCCAGGGCAGCAGGCGCTCCCACACGCCGGGAGCCCGGGCGACCACGGTCGGCGCAGCCACCGCGAACTGCACGATCTCCTCGGCGCCGTGGTGCACCACGCGATACAGAGCCGTGCCGATGAGCACCCCCAACGCAATCGACATGACCGACACGAGTGCGGTCATGAAGTCGGCGAGACCGCTGTCGGTGGCCACCGCCTCGGTGAGTCCGACCAGGCCCGCAGCGCCCAGTACGAGCAGCCAGAATGCGGGCAGGAACGTGATCTGCGCGGGCACGCCGTGTCGCAGCGAGGCGATCCAGAAGACGGCCAGGGTCATCGCGACCGCGCCGATGAAGCCGCCCATCGTTGGACCGAGCAGCACCGCGCCGGCCCACTGGCCGGCATACGCGACGATCAGCGCGAGCAGCACCCACCCGAACGTCGACGACGGCGCGGAGAAATGCAGATAGTTCCCCAGTGCGAACACCAGGATGCCGATGAGTGCCACCCACCACGGGAGGAAGGATGCGGTGGCCAGCGGTTCGTACGAGCGCGACTCCACCCCCACCACGCTGCCGGCGGCGAGGATGCCGAATGCCAGCAGCGCGAGCTGCACGAAGCCGTAGACCAGGCGAGAGGCTCCCGAGATCATCTGTCCGGCCGCGAGTTCGACGGTCGCGGTCGTCAGCACGCCGCCGGGAAGGAAGGTCACCAGCGGGGCGATGAGCAGCCTGATGGGGTCGCCGATCTCGATCACCTCTGCGAGCAGGAAGACCGCTGACGCGCACACGAAGGCCGCGGCGATCGGCATCACGAGCTGCAGGGTGGGCGAGCGCACCAGCTTGAGCACTCCGATGCCCGCGCCGAGCACGAACGCGACGATCGCTCCCTGCCAGGTGGGAGTGAGCAGCCGGTCGTGAGCACGGCGTGCCCGAGGGTGCGGGTGGCCCATCCGAGCCGCGGGCGCATCGCCCCGATCTCGTTCAGCCGGGCGATGCCGTCGAGCGGCGGGACCGACCCGGTGCGCGCCTGCGCGATGAGCTCGTACAGCGCCGCGATCTGGTCGAAGCGGAACGATGCGTTGGTCGCGGAACGGATGGCGACCCGCGACTCCTCGTCGTCGCCGGTCTCGACCAGGATGATGGTCGGCAGCACCACGAAGTCGGTGTCGTCGCCGCCGTAGGCCCCGGCGACCTCGGCCATGGTGTCGCGGATGCGGTCGACCGACTCGGCCGACGCGTTCATCCCCTGCGCCAGTCCGAGCAGGAACTGGCGCAGGGCCGAGCGGGCCACGGCATCCGGCATGTCAGCGGGCCGTCCTGTCAGGAGCGGTCATGTCAGGAGAACAGGAACGAGAGCGTCACTCCGACGATGATCGCCACACCCACGTAGACGAGGTTCGGCAACTGGAACGAGTGGTCGAAGACGAACTTGCCCATCTTCGTCGTCCCGGTCTGGTCGAAGGCGACGGTCGCGACCTGACTGCCGTTGGCGGGCAGCGTGTATATGCCCATGGTCGACGGCCACAGACCGACGAGGAGCGGTGCGGGCAGACCGATCGTGATGCCGATCGGCACAATCGCGTTGGTCGCGCTCGATTGGCTGGTCGTGAGCATCGCGACGGCGAACAGGGCGAGCGCGAACAGCAGTGCGCCGAGGAACGCCGAGGATCCGGAGACCACCGAGCCGAGGCCGTCGACGATCAGGGTCTGGTTCGCCGCGACGAAGGTGTTCGCGAGCCAGGCGATACCGAACAGGGCGATGGCACCGACGAGTCCGGCGGGGAACGTCGGCTGCTTCGGCACGTCGGCGGCCTTGACCTTGCAGAACACGAAGATCAGGGCCGCGATCACACCCATGACCACCTCGATGATCACGGTGACGCTGAGGCGCACGGGGTCGCCGGCGTCATCCGTCCCGATGACCGGGCGCAGTCCCTGGAAGAGGCCGAACAGCACGATGACGCCGACGCCGATCAGGAACAGCGCGGCCGAGAGCACCGCGGTGCGAGGGAGCTTGGTCTCGTGCGCATCCACGACCGGTGGCTGGATCTGCTTGTCGGCCAGGCGGCGCTGGAACTCGGGGTCGTCCTCGAGGTCCTTGCCGTGCCGCATCATGACGAGCGCGGCGACGAAGAGCCCAGCGATGGATGCCGGCCACATGATCAGCAGCAGTCCGCCGAGGTCGACGCCCTGCGGTGCGAGCAATACGACCATCGAGGCCGTGGCCGCCGACACCGGAGAGCACAGGATGCCGACCTGCGAGGCGACGGCCGAGACCGACAGCGCTCGCTCCGGACGGATCTTCTGCTGGTACGAGACGTCGTAGATGACGGGGAGCAGCGGATAGAAGATGTTGCCCGTGCCGGCACCGACCGTGAAGAGGAACGACATCGCGGGGGCGAGGAACACGACGGACTTCGGCTTGCGTCTGATGACCTTGGCCGCGACCGAGACCATCCAGTCGATGCCGCCGGCGGCCTGCATGGTCGATGCCGCGGTGATGACGGTGATGACGATGAAGACCGTATCCACCGGAGCATTGCCCGGCGCCTCGCCGAACACGAAGATGAGGACGGCGACACCGACGAGTCCCCAGACGCCCAGCCCGATCCCGCTGGTGCGGGTGCCCATGTAGATCGCGAGGATGACGACGATCAGCTGGGCGATCAGGATCCACACGTTGTCGTTCACGACGACGGCCCCTTCGTGATCGGGGCCGACCCGACGAGGATCTCGGTGGCGAGCTCGGTCTCGACGATCCGGCCGCCGATGGCCTCGACCCGCAGTGCCAGAGGATTCTCGACCGGACTGATCGCGGTCACGAACTCGGAGTTCTCGAAATGCAGCGACTGCAGATTGCCGACCGCGTAGCCCGTGGCGAGCTCGCCCTTCAGGAGCGAGTCGTGGAACAGAGGGCGCCGCTGGTCCTCCGCGTCGTAGTGCGGGCAGAAGCTGCCGTGCAGGAAACCCAGTCCTTCGGGGAGCACCTGAAGGGTCGGACCGTAGCTGTCGGTGGTGCCGCCCTCGAACCAGCAGATACCGCCGGCGCTGCCGCCCGTGAAGACGACGTTCGAGGCCGGGTCCTCCCACATCTCGCGCATGATCTCGTCGAGACCCTGTCGCTTCCACACGTCGAGCATGTTGGCGGTGTTGCCGCCGCCGACGTGGATCACGTCGAAGCCCTTCACGAACCCGGCGAGGTCGTCGACCGCGCGGTGGAACAGCGGCAGATGGTGTGGTGCGCATCGGTCGGAGTCGTACGTGGAGTAGAAGCTCACGATGTACGCGGCGTCGTCTCCGGTCGCGGTTCCGACGAAGAGGACTCGAGGTCTCTTCTTCCTCGTGAGTCCGAGGATGTAGTCGTGCGTCGGATCGTTCCGACGCTCCATCATCGCCTTGCCTGCTCCGGTTGCCACCACATGAGACATGAGCCACCCCGCTCTCGACTGCAGATGCGGCCAACATATCGGTGCGGTGGTGGGTCGTCTAGACCATCTTCGAGTCGACCGGGAGGGGGGGTGCCGGTCCCGGATCTCAGGACGCGACGGGCGTCAGGTGCAGCAGCAGCGCGTTGCCGGGGTTCAGCACCGGAAGCGGGAGTCCCTGCGCGAGCACCGCGCCCGTGACGGTGAGGTCGCCCGACATCCAGGCCGGATCTGCGACCTGATGCCGGCCGGCGGCGCCGATCTCCTCGCGCACCCGCACGCGGTAGGTGGCCCCGGGCTCGAGCCCGGGGATCGGGATACGCGGGGTGTTCGCGGTGCCGCTGGTCTCGGTGCGCACCCACGCGAACACGGCTTCGCGGCGGTCGTGGCTCACGACTCCGTGCAGCAGAGCGCCGGAGTTCACATCATCCGCGCGCACCGTGACGCCCGAGTGCAGCAGGCCCCGCAGCTCGCGGTACAGCGAGGTCCACGCGGCGATCCCCGCCCGTTCCTCGGCGCTCGCCGCGGTCAGATCCCACTCCAGGCCGGCGTGACCGAACAGGGCGGTCGCGGCGCGGAACGAGAACGAGGCATGCCGGCCTGTGGTGTGCGACACCGTCGGTCCGACGTGCGCGCCGAGCAGCTCCGGGGGGAGCAGCGTCTGCGTCCCACGTTGGATTTGCTGGCGCTCGACCGGATCGTTGCAGTCCGAGGTCCAGACCCGGTCGGTGCGGGCGAGGATCCCCAGATCCGCGCGCCCGCCGCCGCTCGCGCACGATTCGATCTCGAGCAGCGGATGCCGACGTCGGAGCTCGTCGAGCACCCGATACACGCCGCGGGTGTGGGCCCGCACGTGCCGGTCGGCCTGCGCTCCGAGTGAGGCGTGCAGATCGCGGTTGTGGTCCCACTTCACGAAGTCGACGGCGGCCGTGGTGATCACGTCGTCGAGGCGTTCGAGGATGTACGCCTCGACCTCGGGGCGCGAGAAGTCCAGCACGAACTGGTGGCGAGAGGCGAGCAACGGGTTCTCGCCCAACAGCCACTCCGGATGCTGTCGCGCGAGGTCGGAGTCCGGGTTCACCATCTCGGGCTCGAACCAGAGGCCGAACTGCATCCCGAGTCCGTGCACGCGCTCGGACAGGGGGAGGATGCCCTCGGGCCAGACCGTCCGGTCGACGAACCAGTCGCCGAGGCCAGCGCTGTCATCACGGCGCCCGCGGAACCACCCGTCGTCGAGCACGAAACGCTCGACACCCAGTTCGGCCGCGGTCGTGGCCAGGGTGGTGAGGGTCTCGAGGTCGTGGTCGAAGTACACCGCCTCCCACGTGTTCAGCAGCAGCGGTCGCGGGGTGCGGGGGTGACCCGGGCGGGAGCGGATCGAGGTGTGCAGGCGGGCGGTGACGCCGTCGATGCCCTGGTCGCTCCACGCGAAGAGCGACTCCGGAGAGAGGTACGTCTCGCCGGGCTGAAGCCGCAGCTCGCCCGCATCCACGATCTCGCCGCCGCCCAGCACCGCCGCGTGCACGCCGGCGCCCTCCGGTAGCCGCTCGACGCGCATCTCCTGGTTGCCGCTCCAGGCGAGGTGAGCCGCCCAGACCTCACCGGTGCGGAAGCGGAAGCCGCGGGTGCCGGTGAGTGTGAGGAACGAGGAGTCATGGCCCGGCCGGCCACGGCGCGACGACCGCAGCCAGGTGCCGTCGTGGATCTGCGCCCGCTGCGGCTGGCGTTCGTGGGTCCAGCGACCGGTGAAGTCGACGATCTCGGCGGCACGCGCGGGGAGCGGGAGCAGGGCGCGCGCCGCGGTGATGTCGATGTGGCGGTCAGCGGTGATGTTCGCGAGCGCGATGGTGGCGTGCAGCAGCCCGGCATCATCCAGGAGGTAGTGGAACGTGGCCTCGACCGCGGCGCCGGCGTCCCGTAGCACGAAGCGCACCTCGGCGCCGTCGTGGATGGTGCCGTCGTGGGTGGCGCCGTCGTGTGCGGTCTCGACCAGCGAGAAGCCGTCGATCACGGCATCCCCCGCGCTCGCCTCGATGGCCGGGGTGCCGGACCACCCGTGCGCGCGCCCTGCGGTGATCGAGAACGACCGCGGGATGTCGAGGGAGCTGTTCATCACGGCGGGGGTGGTGGTGGCGAGCAGCCCGGGGATGTCGGCGTCTTCCAGCGCGGCGCCCCAGTGCGCGACTGCGGGGACGCCGAAGACGTCGGGAGCGAACACCACGCTGACGCCGCCGTTGCGGAGGTGCGTCGTGTCGGCAGCCGGCCGCGTCGCGGGGGAGTTACTTGACGTCATGAATTAATCATGCGTACTGTCGGGGATGACTGCAACCCGAGCGCATACGCGCGTCCTGCCTGTGCTGTCGGAAGGACTCTCCCCGTGAATCGGATCCCGGTCACCTCGCCTGCCTCGGTCGCGGTGTTCCGTCGCATCCTCACCCACGGGCCACTCGCCAGGGTCGACATCTCCCGTGACACCGGGCTCTCCGCAGCCGCCGTCACGAAGGCGGTGACGCCGTTGCTCGCCGCCGGGTTCGTGATCGAGTCGCCGGATCCGCGCGCGACCTCGACGGTCGGGAGGCCGGTCAGCCCGCTTGCCGTCGCCCCTGATCGCGCGCACGTCATCGGGATCAAGGTCACCGCGGATCGGACCTACGGCGTGCGGACGGACCTCGGGGCGACGGTGCGGGCGCGGGCCGACGAGGAGAACGCCGGGTCGTCGGTGGGCGCAGTGCTCGCCGCCGTCGTGCGCGTGGTCGATCGCCTGCGGGCGGGCGCCGAAGACGCGGTCAGCGGCATCGGCGTCGCACTCTCCGGAGATGTCGATCGCGCGGGCGGCCAGGTGCGGGAATCCGCCCTGCTCGGCTGGCAAGGGGTGCCCTTCGCGCAACTCGTGCAGGAGGCCACCGGCATCCCGGCTCTGCTCGACAACGACGTGCGCGCACTCACCACCACCGAGCTGCTGTTCGGGGCCGGTCGGGATGCGGAGTCGTTCGCGGTCGTGACCATCGGCACCGGTACCGGGTGCGGGCTGTACCTGAACGGCCGGGTCGTGCAGGGGGCGTTCGGGGTGGCCGGCGAGATCGGGCACCTGCCCTTCGCCCCGACGCATCTGCGCTGCCGCTGCGGACGTCACGGATGCGTGGAAGCGGCGGCCTCGACCGCCGCGATGCTCTCCCTGGTGCGCGAGGGACGGGCCCAGCCCGACCTCTCGATCGGGGATGTCTTCGCGCTCGCGCATGCCGGCGACCCGGTGGCGCGGGGGGTGTTCGCGCAGGCCGGCAGGGTGATCGGCACAGCGCTCGCCGCCGTGGTGAATCTCACAGGACCGGAGCTCGTCGTGTTCGCGGGTGAGAACGTCACCGAGTACGGGCTGTACGAGGAGCACCTGCGCGCGGCCTTCGCCGAGTATACGTTCGGAGCGGCAGGGGACTGCCCGATCGTGCTGCGCCCGCACACGTTCGAGGACTGGGCGCTGGGCGCCGCCGCGTGCGTGATCGAGGACATCGCGAGCGGGGTCGCTGCGGGCGGATGATCCGGGCCGCGGCAGTAGTCACCGCTTCGGGAGGAGAACTCGGGCTCGGGAGGAGCCTGAGCCGAGGATCCTCCTCCCGAGGAGGAGAACTCCTCCCGAACTCCTGCCGAACGCGCGTCAGCCCAGGGCGCCCGCGGCCGCGACCTGGCCCTCGAGCAGTCCGAGGGTGCGCGAGTGCAGCGGGTCGGGGCGGATGCCGAGGGCCTTCGCGAGCTCGATGGCGAGGGCGGCATGACCGGTGGCGTTGGGGTGGAAGGGGTCGTTCATCAGGCCCCAGGGCACTCCACCGCCACCGAGCTCGGTGAAGCGGGCGAGCTGGTCGACCAGGATCACGTCGTCACTCGCGGCCACCGCGCGCACGGCAGCGGCGAACTCCGCGACGCGGGCGCGCTCGGGAGCGTTCAGGTCGTCGATCGACGGCGGGGTCTGCAGCACAGGGATGGCGCCGAGCGCTCGTACCCGCGACACGAACTCGTGCAGCGACGCCGCGTAGTCGTCGGCCGAGATGATCGGCCACACGCCTCCCGTCGACATGTCGTTGGTGCCGATCATGAGGGTCACCACGTCGGGTCGCCACGACGAGACCCGGCGGTCCCAGTCGCCCAGGATGTCGACGATGCGGTGGCCGCTGATGGCCGAGTTGATGACGATGTCGCGCACACGCTCGAGCTCCCCGCGGATCAGCTCGTGCAGGTGCTCCGGATAGCTGCGCCCACCCTGCGTGTGCACGAGGCCGTGCGTGATCGAGTCGCCGGTGATGACCCAGTTGAGCGGCTCCGCGCTCACGAGGGCATCGGAGAGACGGCGGAGGTCGGAGGCGGCGGAGGCGGGGGAATCGGCGTTCGGCACGAGGTCGAGCCTATCGGCCGCCCCACGCCGGCCCCGGATGCGAAAGACTGTTCTCATGACCTCGCCTGTGCTCGACGCCCTTCTCGCCCGCATCGTCGAGAGCGGCCTGCTCGACGAACCCGTGGCCGAGAACGATCTGGTCTACGGCCGGGCGAGTATCGACGCCGCGGGCACCGTGGTGACGGTCAACGTCGACCCCGAGCTCGAGGACCACGGCGATGACGTCGACATCGACGCACTGCTCGAGGCGATGTCGCGCATCCTCTCGGTGAACGAGACCACCTGGCGTGCCGTGATCGATGAGGTCGTCGCCGACATCGAGGACGCGGTCGACGACGAGCCGGTGATCGAGCAGGTCGAGCTGCGTGACGATCTGGAGGCGACCTCGGTCGTCGTCTTCGCGGATGCCGTGCTGCTGGCCTTCGACGCCCCGCGCCAGTTCCCCGACTCCCGGATCCTGGTGCAGCTCGATGAGGACCTCGAGGTCTCCGGCATCGAGGTCAGGGACCGCGACGGCGTGGAGACCGTCGAGTTCGATTCACTCGACGATCTCCTCGACCACATCAGCGGCCCCGACCAGGACTGACGCCGCCGGTCACAACCACTTCTTGTACTTGAAGACCCCGTAGAGGGCGACGGCGAAGGCCGCCATGGCTCCGAGCGCGAGCGGGTAGCCGGCGGCCCAGTGCAGCTCCGGCATGACGTCGAAGTTCATGCCGTAGACGGTGCCGACCAGGGTCGGGGCGAAGATGATCGCCGCCCAGGAGGAGATCTTCTTGATCTCGTCGTTCTGGGCGAGGCTCACCTCGGACTGGCGCCGCGCGACCAGTGCGGACTGCACGGTGAGGGCGTTGTCGAGGATCGCGCGGAACGAGTCCACGCGCTCGTTCACCCGGATGGTGTGGTCGAGCACGTCGCGCAGCGAGCGCTGCAGCTCCTCGTCGATGCGGTACTTGTCGGAGCCCCGACGCAGCCACTCCAGCATCCCGGTGAGCGGATGCACCGCCCGCTGGAAGTTGATCACCTCACGTGACAACTCGTAGATGCGGCGCGAGAGCGCGTCGTCATCGCTGTCGCCGAAGAGCTCGTCCTCGATCTCGTCGATGTCGTTGAGGAGTCCGGCCACGATCGGCTCGTAGCCGTCGACCACCTCGTCGAGGATCGCGTAGAGCACCGCCTCCGGCCCCATCGCGAGCAGCTCGGGGTTGGCTTCCATGCGCTGGCGCACCGCGACCAGGTTGGGGGATTCCGCGTGCCGGATCGTCACCACGAAGTCGGGGCCGATGAACAGGTGCAGCTCGCCGAACTCCACCGACTCCTGCTCGTCGCGGTAGCGGGCGGGCCGCAGCACCGCGAACAGGGTGTCGCCGTAGCGCTCCACCTTCGAGCGCTGGTGGCCCGAGAGCGCATCCTCGACGGCGAGCGGATGCAGGTCGAACTCGCGCGCGACCGATTCGACTTCCTGCGGGCTGGGTCGGTACAGGCCGATCCACGCGGTGCCGCCGACCGAATCCATGATGCGGTAGGTGTCGTCGAGGTTCTTCGGGGTCTCCACGCGACGTCCGTGGACGTACACGCCGTTGTCGATGAGGGCCATGATCAGGCTCCGTTCTCGCGCGCGCACGCCCGATGAGGGCCGTGCGCAGAATTCGTCAGGGGGCGGATGACGCCGCCGACGGCTGCGGAGAAGGACGTGCGATCGCGGAGCGGATGCTCAACGGGCGATCACAGGGAGTCGCGACGCAGCGGTGGCGGCGTCGTAACTATCATCGGACATCGCCATCACCGCCTTCCGGACTCTCCTCGGGGTCAGATGACCCAACACTTCAGCATACGCCTTGATGCTGAGCGTCTGCGCGTGCTCCTGGGTCTGCGGGTTCCCTCACTACTGGGGAGTGCGTACCTTTACTCGTCTTACTACGCTTTATTAGAAACAAATAAAGCCATCTAAACCTCCTAAGGAGGATTCGTGGACAGCATCCTGAATCCCTACACGCCGAACGCCGGTGCTTCACCGGAGATCATCGTGGGGAGGGAGGAGCAGACCCGAGGCTTTCGCACGTTGCTCGCCCGTCTCTCGGCAGGCCGGACGCATCAATCGATGGTGATCGTGGGATTGCGCGGGGTGGGGAAGACAGTCCTCCTCAACGAGTTCCGAGAGATCGCCTACGCGGCAAAGTGGGAGGTCATCGAGTTGGAAGCCAGCAAGCACGACGACGCGCGGTTCCGCCAGACGATTGCGACGCTATTGAAGGCTTCTCTGTTGCGGATCTCGCCACGAGCTCGATGGAGCGATGTGGGACGGAGAGCGGCCGAGGTTATCACCGCCTTCTCGGTGACCGTCGATCAACAGGGAAGCTGGCCGATCGGCTGGGATGTCGACGCGGCCGAGGGGCTGGCTGATCATGGCGAACTGGCAATGGATCTCAGCGATGCACTCGTGGCCGTAGGAGAGGCGGCGAAGGAGAAGGGCCGCGGCGTCGCGATCTTGATCGATGAGGTCCAATTCCTCACCCAACGGCAACTCGAGGCCCTCATCCAGGCGATCCACAAGACCGTTCAGCGGAAGCTGCCGATCACGTTCGTGGGAGCCGGACTTCCCCAGATCGCTGAACTCGCCGGTGATGCGAAATCCTACGCAGAGCGACTCTTCCAGTTCCCTCGCATCGACTCCTTGGCTGCCGCGGATGCGCAGAAGGCGATCACTGAACCCGCGGAGGCCGAGGGGGTTGGCTACGAAGCGGATGCCGTCGATCTCGCTTTCCAGATCACGCAGGGGTACCCGTACTTCATCCAAGAACTCGGGTTCCAGGTCTGGGAGATCGCCGAACAGAATCCGATCACTCGCAGCGACGTCGAACTGGCACGGGAAGCGTATGAGGACAAGCTCGACAGCTCGTTCTTCCGGGTTCGTCTGGATAGGGCCACGCCTCTCCAGACCGCGTACATGCGTGCGATGGCTGAACTGGGTCCGGAACCTCAGAAGGCGGATGCCGTTGCCCGTCTGATGGGCCGAGAATCAACTCAGGTCGGCCCCACCCGTGCAGAACTCATCGACATGGGGTTGCTGTTCACTCCGGAACACGGCTATGCCGCCTTCACGGTGCCCGACTTCGACAAGTTCATGCTCCGAGCAGTGCCGACGCTCGTGGTCCCCGAGATCAAGAAGCGCGCACGGAAGAAGCCCGCTCCCTGATCGCCGACCGAGTCCCCGGGTCGCGGAGCCTGTCGAAGCATCCGAAGACCCTTCGACAGGCTCAGGGACCCAGAGGCGACAGGCTCAGGGACCCAGAGGTGGCAGGCTCAGGGACCCAGAGGTGGCAGGCTCGAGGGAGCCGCGGGATCAGAGAGCGACGACCTCGCCACCACGCGCAGCGGACGCCTGTGCTGCCTTCACGATCTCGACGGTGCGGATGCCGACGCCGGCGTCGGGCTGCGGCTGACGGCCCTCGCGCACGGCCGCGACGAACTCCTCCAGCAGCAGCGCGTCGAGATCGGCGCCGACCGGGTCCCAGGTCTCGCCGTGCGCATCGTGGCCGGCGACGCCCTTGGCGAAGGGGCTCACGGTGACGGTGCCGCGTTCCGCGACGATCTGCAGCGTGAGGCCGCCCCAGGTCGGAGAGCTGAGCGGCCAGCTCCACGAGCAGTCGATCGTCGCGATGACTCCGCTCGGGTACTGGATCGTGACGAGGCCGCCGGTCTCGACGGCGAGGTCGCGCTGCGCGTGCAGGATGTCGTTCGACACGGCGCGCACGGACTGCGCCCGCTCGCCCAGCAGCTCGTCCAGCAGGTCCGCGCAGTGCACGACGTGATCGACGAGCGCTCCGCCGCCTGCCAGTTCCGGATCGGTGAACCAGGCGCGGTCCTGGGGGAGCGTGCCGTTGTTGATGCCGGTGACACCGAGGATGCGTCCGAGGCGTCCGCTGCGCAGCTCGCCGATGGCGTCGCGCACGGCCGGGGCGAAGCGCACCGGATACGCGACCATGAGGATCACGCCCGCCCGCTCGCAGGCGGCGCGCATGGCCTCGGCATCTTCCACAGTGGTGGCCAGCGGCTTCTCGCACAGCACGTGCACGCCGGCGGCGGCCGCGCGCTCGACCAGAGCGCGGTGCCGCGAGTTCTCGGCGGCGATCACGACCGCGTCGGGCTGCCAGGCGAAGGCCTTGTCGTAGCTGTCGACGTACTCGACGCCGAGCTGGGCCGCGAGGTCGGCGCCACGGGGTGCATCGTCTGGCGCACTCGCACCGTCGGGGTCGGCGGCGATGAGCTCCACTCCCGGCATGCTCTTCAGGGCGTGGACGTAGCTGAGCGCGTGCGTGTGCGCGAACGACAGGACGGCGATGCGCAGCGGGGTGGCGGCGTTCATCGGGTGGCCTCCTCGGCCTCGAAGGCGGGCAGGGAGACCGCGGCGCCCGCGGCGATGGACGCATAGGCGGCTTCGGCGACGGCGACGGCCTCGATTCCGTCGGCCGGGGTGACCAGGGCATCGCGTCCCTCGCGGATCGCCGCGAGGAAGTCCACGATCTCGGCGTAGTACGGGCTCTCCTCCGGCGACATCGGCGGCAGGTAGTCGGCGGCGGCACTGTCGAGCACGGCATCCGTGCGCAGCGTGTGGTCCTCGGCGCTGTCGTACCGCAGGCGCCCATCGGAGCCGGCGACCTCGACGCTGGTGCGGAACGGCATCCCGGGCGCGACCCAGCTGCCGTGGATGTGGCTGATCACGCCGCTGCGGTGCGTGAGCACGACGTGCGAGGTGACGGGAGCGGGCACCCGGTCGTCGACGGTCGGCGGGTTCTGCACGGCGTAGACCGCGGCGACGGGCCCTGCGAACCAGATCGCCTGGTCGATGTCGTGGATCATCAGGTCGCGGATGAGTCCGCCGCCCGTGCTCTCGGAGAAGAACCAGGGGGTCTGCGGCGCGGAACCTGAGCGGCTGAAGCGCTGCACCGCGACCGTGCCGATGCGCCCGGACTCGATGCCCTGCTTGATGCGCCGGTACTCGCCCATGTAGCGCACCACGTGGGCGGGAAAGAGGCGCGCACCGGCGTCGGCGGCGGCCCGCGCGACGGTCGCCGCGATATCGGCGGTGGCCGCGAGCGGCTTCTCGCAGATCACATCGCGGCCGCGGGCGATCGCGCGCAGGGCGAAGTCGGCGTGGGTGCTGCTGGGGGTCACGATGTCGACGATGTCGACCAGCTCGATCAGCTCGTCGACATCGGCGACGACCGTGAATCCGTACTCCTCGGCGATCTCCTCGGCGCCGACCAGGGAGGTCACGTAACCGGCGGCGCCCAGTGCGCGCCAGGCATCAGCATGCACACGGGAGATCCCGCCGGCGCCGATGAGTCCGACCGTCAGGGTGCTCACTTGTTCTCCTCGGGGGAATCGGGCGACTCGGCGGTGGCCGCAGAGCCGTGGGGATGTTCGTCGTTGGGCAGAGGGGTGATCGGCGGTACGGGCATGTCGTCGATCCGGTAGATCTGGCCGGAGTGCCGCTGGAAGGCGTGGACGAGTGCGCCATGCGCCGCCGCGTCGGCACCCAGGCGGGCCTCGGCGAGCGGCACCTGGAAGGGAAGGCCGAGGTGGTGGGGCAGCGCGGCGCGGAGTGGATCGAGCAGTTGCTCGTGCGCGGCCGAGAGACCACCGCCGATCACGATCATGGCGGGGTCGACCGTCATGATCAGGGTCGCGATGCCGTGCGCGAGCTCGTCGATGAAGGCGTCGAGCTCCTGCTGCGCCTCCGGGTCGCCCGCGCGCGCGGCTTCGAACACCTCGGCAGCGGTGGGTGCCGTGCGCCAGGTGATCTGGCCGGTCTCGGTGTCGAGACCGCGGAAGGCCAGGCGTCCGATGTCGCCGGCCGCGTTGTGGATGCCGCGGCGGGGGCGACCGCCGAGGATCAGGCCCATCGCGATGCGGTTGCCGACCGAGAGGTAGATCACGTCATCCACCAGCTGGGCGACGCCGAGGTGATGCTCGGCCACGGCGGCCAGACGCACGCCGTTGTCGACCGCCACGGGGCATCCGAACGCCTGGCGCAGCTGCGCGCCGATGTCGACTCCCGACCATTCGGGGATCACGACCGAGGTCGTCACGCGCCCCGAGTCGTCGACGATCCCGGGCAGCGAGACGCCGATCGCCCGCACGTGCGAGGCCGGGATCGATGAGGCGGAGAGCGAGCGGCGCACGTCGTCGATCACGGCGGCGAGTTTCGCTGCACCGTCATCGTGCGCGGCGACCCCGGGGTAGCTGTGCTGGGCGACCACGCGACCGGCGAGATCGGCGAGCACGACCCGCACGCTGGCGACGCCGATGTCGAGGCCGACGACCGTGCCGGCGGCGGAGTGGAAGGAGTAGCGACGTGCGGGGCGGCCGGCGCCGACACCCGCGCGCACGGGGGTGTCGATGATCGTACCGGCGTCGCTCAGGGCGGTCACGGCGGTCTCGACCGAGGTGCGGGAGACTTCGAGGGACCGCGACAGCTCGTTCACGGTCGCCGGCCCGACATCGCGAAGGTGCAGTGCCGATCGGGTCACGATCGACAGCGGGTTCAGCACGACCATGTGCGGTCCTTCCTTCTTCGCCGTCTCCGGGTGCGATCAAAATAGCACACCGCATTTTTGAATCAACAGGTGCTGTTCTCGACGCGGAAACACAACCGTAACAACCGCATGCAAATCTGCACTTGACCAATTATCCCACGCTGGTGTCATAATAGGACGACCCAGCACGGCATTAGCAAAGGAGCACCATGCGCGTCAGCAAGTTCACCGGCGTCGCCGCAGGCATCGCGGCCGCCACGTTGTTGGCCGGATGTTCGGCCGGCGGCGGCAGCGCCCCGTCGGGAGAGCAGGACATCACCGTCTGGCTGTACCCCGTGATCGCCGATGAGGCGGTGCACAAGGACTTCTGGGACACGACGATCGCCGCGTTCGAGAAGGACAACAAGGACGTCAACGTGAAGTACGAGATCTTCCCGTGGGCGAATCGCGACGAGTCCCTGCAGACGGCGATCGCGGCAGGCAAGGGTCCCGACCTCGTCTACCTCGTGCCCGACCAGCTCGCGGCGTACCAGAAGTCGATCCTCCCCCTCAACGATCTGCTGAGCGAGGAGCGTCAGAGCGACCTGCTGCCGAACGTCAAGACCTCTGTCACGATCGACGGCGACATCCTCGGCGCCCCCGTGCTCACCAGCGCTCAGCCCCTCATCTGCAACGCTGCGGCGTTCGAGGCGGCCGGCGTCACCGAGTACCCGGAGACCTGGGACGACGTCATCGAGATGGCGCCGAAGTTCACCGAGAAGGGGATGTACGCGCTGAACTACCCCGCCTCGGCCGAGAACACCCTCAACCTCACCTACTACCCGCTGCTGTGGCAGGCCGGTGGCGAGGTCTTCACGAAGGACGGCGATGTCGGCTTCGACAGCAAGGCCGGCAAGCAGGCACTCACCTTCATCACCGACCTGGCCGAGTCCGGCGCCCTCGACCCCGAGGCCCTGACCACCAACGTCCCGCTCGAGCAGACCGCGATCGCCCAGGGCAAGGTCGCCTGCACGTGGAACAACGGCGTCACCGAAGTGGCACCGTTCTGGGGCGAGGAGAACGTCAAGGTCCTCGCGCCGCTGACCGACAAGGAGACCGTCGCGTACGGCACCGTCGGCTCGCTCTCGGTGCTCAAGGGCTCCAAGGCCCCCGAGGCCGCCGCGGCCTTCGCCGAGTACGCGACCAGCGCCGATGTGATCGAGCCCTACCTCACGGCGGCAGGCTACTTCTCCGCGCTCAGCACCACCGAGCCGCTCTACGCGGATGACCCGCTGCTGGGCGAGGTCGAGAAGTACGTGCCCGACACGACGGTCGGCGAGCTCAACGCGAGCTCGCGTGCCCTCATGGGTGTGCTCGCCCCGGAGATCCAGGCGGCCCTGCTCGGCCAGAAGGCCCCGGCGGATGCCCTCAAGGATGCTGCGGCCGCCGCGGCACCGCTGCTGAAGAAGTAAGCATGACCGGGGGCGTGCGGGAACCCGCCGCACGCCCCCTCCTCCTTCTCTCCTGAGAGGTATCGACTGATGACGACCGCAACCACGGTGAAGAGGCCCGCAGGCCGAGTGACCAGGGTGCTCGCCCGACGCGAAGCGCGCGTGGCGTTCCTGTTCGTGCTCCCTGCCTTCCTCCTGTTCATCGCCTTCCGCTTCGGACCGAGCATCGTCGGCGTCGCGCTGAGCCTGTTCGACTACGACATCACCGGCGAGATCGCCTGGCGCGGGCTCGACCACTTCCAGCGGCTCGTCGCCGATCCGCTGTTCTGGCGGGCGATGGGCACCACGGTGATCTACACGGTCTTCGCCGTGCCGATCTCGCTCGTGCTCTCCACGGTGATGGCCCTGGGGGTGCGCCGCGCCTTCCGCGGAGCCCGGTTCTTCCGCTCGATCTTCTTCCTCCCCGTCATCACCTCGCTGGTGCTCGCCGGGTCGATCTTCATCTGGATCTTCTCCGCGAACGGCCCCTGGTCGGCGCTGATGTCACCGCTCGGGCTGGGCGGATCGTGGCTGGGCAGCACGGTCCTCGTCATCCCCGCCATCATCGTCGTCGGTGTCTGGTCGCGATTCGGCTACGGCATGATGATCATGATCGCGGCCCTGCAGGACGTGCCGCGCGAGCTCGAGGAGGCCGCGCTGGTCGACGGCGCGAACGCCTGGCAGCGCTTCCGCTGGATCGTGCTCCCGTACCTGCGCCCGACCATCTTCTTCCTCGCGGTCATCGAGACGACCGCGGCCTTCCAGGTCTTCGACGTGATCTACGTGATGACCCAGGGCGGACCGGCCAACGCCAGCTACTCGCTCGTCTACCTGCTGTACGACCAGGGCTTCCGCTACTTCGACTACGGCTACGCGGCCGCCGTCGGTGTCGCGCTGTTCATCATGACCCTGGTCGTCGCCCTCATCCAGCGCCTCGTGATCGGAAAGCAGAAATGACCGCTCTCCTGCAGCCGCCGTCCGCGACGAAGACTCCAGACGCTCCGTCGCCCTCGTCGAAGAAGCGCCGCTCGTTCCGTGCTCTGGAACCCACCGGCTGGGGCGTGGTGGTGCGCTGGATCTGGCTGAGCCTGGCCGGCATCCTCAGCTTCTTCCCCTTCTACGCCATGGTCGTGCTGAGTCTGAAGCCCGGCAAGGTCGTCGAGCTCCCCGGATCGCTCCTGCCCTGGACCGACATCTCCTTCGATGCCTACGAGCAGGTGCTGGCGGGGCAGAACATCCTCGGATGGCTCGGCAACACCCTCATCTACTCGCTCGTCTCGGTCGTCGCCGTCCTCTTCCTCTCGGCGCTCGCCGGCTACGCCTTCGCCAAGAAGCGCTTCCGCGGCAAGGAGGTGATGTTCTGGTCGTTCCTGGCGATGGTCATGGTGCCGTTCCACGTCACCCTCATCCCGACGTTCATCCTGATGGCGAACCTCGGCGGCGTCGACACCTACTGGGGGCTGATCCTGCCCTCGCTCGCGAACGCGCAGGCGGTGTTCCTGATGCGGCAGTTCATCCAGGGCCTTCCCGACGAGTTGTTCGAGGCTGCACGCATCGACGGCGCCGGGGAGTTCCGCATCTTCCTGCGGATCGTGCTGCCGCTGTGCAAGCCGATCCTCGCGACTCTCGGGATCTTCGTGTTCCTGTGGCACTGGAACGACTTCCTGTGGCCGCTCATCATCGCGAAGTCCAACTCGATGTTCACACTCACCGTCGGCATCTCGTCGCTGCAGCAGCAGAACGTCCCGCTGAGCACCATGCTCGCCGGGTCCGTCGTCGCGCTGCTGCCGATCTTCCTCGCGTACCTCATCGCTCAGAGGTACGTGCAGGAAGGCGTCGCCGGTACCGGGATCAAGGGCTGAGAAGAAGGGAAGCACGACATGACTCAGCACAGTTTCAGCACTCCGCACGACTTCGCGTCCGAAGCGGAACTCGAAGAGGCTCTCGCCACCCCGAGCCCCGGGCTGGTCGCTGACCTCGCCCGCGGAGCGGGCGACCTCGTGATCCTCGGCGCCGGCGGCAAGATGGGCCCGACGCTGGCGATGCTCGCCCGCCGCGGACTGGACGCCGCAGGCCGTCAGAGCGACACCGTCTACGCCGTCTCGCGTTTCGGAGACGCCGCGATCCGTGCGCGCCTGGAGGCCGCGGGGGTGAAGGTCGTCTCGTTCGACCTGATCGAGAACGACGACTTCTCGTCGCTGCCGGATGCCCCGAACGTCGTGTTCATGGTCGGCGCGAAGTTCGGAGCCGCCACCAACGCCTCGTGGGCGTGGGAGGTCAACGCCGCGCTGCCCGACCGAGTCGCCCGCCGCTACCGCGACAGTGCGATCTCGGTGCTCTCGACCGGCAACATCTACCCGTTCGTGCCCGCCTCCTCGGGTGGAGCATCCGAAGAGGTCGCCCCCGCTCCCATCGGCGAGTACGCGCAGTCCTGCCTCGGACGCGAGCGCGTCTTCGAGTTCGGCGCCCAGGAGCGCGGCACCAAGGTCGCGATCATCCGCCTGAACTATGCGGTCGACCTGCGCTACGGCGTGCTCGCCGATATCGGCAGCGCGGTGCACGCAGGGGAGCCCGTCTCGGTCGCGACCGCGAACGTCAACGTGATCTGGCAGGGCTACGCGAACGAGGTCGTGCTGCGCAGCCTGGTGCACGCGTCGACCGAGCCGTTCACGATCAACCTCACCGGACCCGAGCTGCTGAGCGTCGAGTCGATCGCCCGCCGCTTCGGCACGCTGTTCGACCGCGAGGTCACGCTGGTCGACGAGCCGCTCCCGACCGCTCTGCTCAGCGACGCGCGCCGGTGCATGGCGCTGTTCGGCTACCCGGCTGTGCCCGCCGAGTCGCTCATCCGCATGCAGGCCGACTGGATCACGGGCGGTCTGCCGATGACGGCCAAGCCCACCAAGTGGGCCGTGCGGGACGGGAAGTTCTGATGCCCGTACCGACCCTGCGCCCTGAGGCTGCGGCGACCCTCGCGCGCGGCACGGTGATCCCGGCGCATCCGCTCGCACTCACTGCCGACCGTCGCCTCGACGAGCGTCGGCAGCGCGCCCTCACGCGGTACTACCTCGACGCGGGCGCCGGCGGCATCGCGGTCGGGGTGCACACGACGCAGTTCGAGATCAGAGATCCGGAGCACGCACTGTTCGAACCGGTCCTCGCGCTCGCCGCGGAGGAGATGGATGCCCGCGCGAGCGCCGACGTCGTGCGCATCGCCGGCGTCACCGGAGACACGGCGCAGGCGGTGGCCGAGGCGGAGCTCGCTCGTGATCTCGGCTATGACGCGGTGCTCGTGAGCCCGCGGGTGGCCGGCGCCGATGAGCGTGCGCTGCTCGACCGCGCCCGCGCGGTGGGCGAGGTGCTCCCGGTGGTCGGCTTCTATCTGCAGACCGCGATCGGCGGCCCCGTGCTCGACCGCGAGTTCTGGCGCGAGTTCGCCTCGATTCCGGCCGTGGTCGCCGTGAAGGCCGCGCCGTTCGACCGCTACCGCACCCTCGAGCTGGTGCGCGGTGTCGCCGCCTCCGGCCGTGCCGACGAGATCGCCCTGTACACGGGCAACGACGACGCGATCGTCGCCGATCTGCTCTCGGAGTTCCACGTGGACTCCCCGTCCGGACCGCGCACGCTGCGCTTCGTCGGCGGGCTCCTCGGGCAGTGGGCGGTCGGCACCCGCGCCGCCGTCGCTCTGCTCGAACGTGCGCGCAGGTCGATGGAGGGTGACGCCGACGCCTACCGCGAGCTCGGACTCCTCGCCTCCGACATGGTCGACGTGAACCAGGCGGTGTTCGACCCGGGCAACGACTTCAACGGGGTGATCGCCGGAGTGCACGAGATGCTCCGGCAGCAGGGGCTGCTCGAGGGCGTCTGGTGCCTCGACCCGGGAGAGGGGCTGTCGCCGGGGCAGGCCGAAGAGATCGCGCGCGTGCGTCAGGCCTACCCGGCGTTGAACGACGACGCCTTCATCGCCGAGAACATCGACGCCTGGCTGCGCTGACCTGAACCGAGAGGGATGACATGAGTGCACCGCGCATCGTCGCCGTGGTCTCCGCGGAGCTCTTCACGGAGTTCTTCTCGGATGCCGACACCGAGCGGCTCCACGCCCTCGCCGCGCTGGCGGGCGGATCGTTCGTGCGCGTCGACCGCCTGGCCGACGCCGCGCTCGACGAGGCCCGCATCGTCATCACCAGCTGGGGCATCGCACCGTTCGACGCGGTCACGCTGTCGACTCTGCCGCAGTTGCAGCTCGTGGCGCACACCGGCGCATCGCTCAAGGCCTTCGTGACCGAGGAGCTGTTCGACCGGGGCGTCGTCGTGACCCAGGCGGGCGCGGCGATGGCGCGCCCGGTGGCCGAGGTGTCGCTGACGTTCACGCTCGCGCTGCTGCACCGCGTGCCCGAGATGCACAACGCGCTGCGCGAGGGCGAAGGCTGGTACGACGCCGAGGGTGCGGGCGTGCAGCACGAGATCTTGGGCGCGCCGATCGCCGTGATCGGAGCCTCCCGCACCGGACGCGCCTACCTCGCGCTGATCCGCGCGCTCGGCGCCGAACCGCTGCTGGTCGACCCCACGCTCGACCCGGCGGCGGCCGCCGAGCTCGGTGCCGAACTGGTCCCGCTCGATGAGGCGCTGCGCCGCGCGCAGATCGTCGCGGTGCATGCGCCGACCCTGCCGGAGACGCACCACCTGATCGGTCTCCGCGAGTTGGCGCTGATGCGCGACGGCGCGGGTCTGGTCAACACGGCGCGGTCGTGGCTGGTCGACGAGCAGGCGCTGATCGAGGAACTCCGCACGGGGCGCCTGAGCGCAGCGATCGACGTGTTCGACGAGGAGCCGTTCGCCGCCGACCACCCCTTCCGTTCCCTTCCCGGCGTGCTGCTCACCCCGCACCGCGCGGCAGGCACGGCGGAGGGCCGGCGTCGACAGGGGCATATCGTGGCCGACGAGGTCGCCGCCTTCATCGAGGGCCGCCCGCTCGTGCACGCGATCGATCGCGACCAGCTGTCCTCCATGGCATGATCGGCTCAGGGCTGCGCGTCGCATTCGCGGGGCTCGCGCACTCGCATCCCTCGACGGATGCCGCCAACGTGCGCGCCCTCGGAGCCGAGGTCGTGGCCGTGCACGACACGGATGCGCACGCGAGCGCCGAGTTCGCGCTGCGCTTCGGCGGGGCCGCTGTGGGGTCGATGCAGGAGCTGCGTGCATTGCGCCCCGACCTCCTGATCGCGACGCCCCGGACGCAGGAGGTCGTGTCGCTCCTGGAGGCGCTCTCGGCCGATGCCGCCGATGCGCCGGTGTTCGTCAACAAGGTGATCGCCGCGACCGCCGGTCAGCTCGCCGCGTGCGACCGCGCGATCGCTGCGGGCCGAAGCGCCGTCGGCACGAGCTCGCCCCTGCGGTTCGCCCCGGCGCTCACGGCCTTCGCCGCGCAGGTCGCTGCGGCCGAGGTGCTGAGCATCCGCGTGCGCGCGCAGCACGACAACGCGGCGTTCCAGCTGCCGGGGCGGCGCTGGCAGGACGACCCTCGTCTCGGCGGAGGGACCCTGGTGACGGTCGGGGTGCACGCCTGGGAGATGCTCGACGTCGTGCTCCCCGGAGCGGAGTTGCACGCCGCACGCGGGTGGACCCGTCGAAGCGCCGGATCGACCACGCGCTCGGAAGACGTTGCGGGGGTCAGCGGGGCGCTGCGCGTCGCAGGGCGGGCGGATGACGTGCCGGTGGAGGTTCTGGTGAGCGGGGTGCCCGGCCCTGACGCCTACTCCGTCGAGGTGGTCACGGCCGCCGGCATCCGCTCGGTCGTGCTGCCGACGGAGGACCCGAACGAATCGCTCGGTTTCCACGGCCTCGTCGGTGCGCTGCTCGGTGCCGCCGCGCAGGGAGAGGTCGTGGCGCCGTGGGCGCGGGCGCGCACGGTGGTGGCGAACACGATCCGCGCGGCCGAAGCGGCGCGCGCTCAGGCCTCCTGGGTCTCTGAGCCTGTGGCCTCCTGGGTCCCTGAGCCTGTCGAAGGGCCGCCCCGCCCCTGGGTCCCTGAGCCTGTCGAAGGGCCGCCCCGCCCCTGGGTCCCTGAGCCTGTCGAAGGGCCGCCCCGCCCCTGGGTCCCTGAGCCTGTCGAAGGGCCGCCCTGACTTCGCCGCGACCGCAAGGAACGAGCGTCCGAGCATCCGCTCGGAGACAGAACTGGGGATCTGGGGACTGACCGGACAACGCGTCCCGACCGGAAGGGCGGGCGCACGACCGCGGCGACGATGCCGCAAGGAGGATCACCATGACGTATCAGGAGAACACCGACACCGCGGCGCTTCGCAGCCGTCGGATGCTGCTCGCCGGATTCGGTGCCGCGGCGCTGGGCGGAGTCGCTGCGGTCGCCACGACCGCGCCCGCACAGGCGGCCGGACCCCGCGTGCCGCAGAGCTCTGCGGGCTCGAAGGCGGTCGCACGAGCAGGCACGGCGTCCGACCTCGCGACGCTCAAGGGCAAGGCCGGCGACCTCGTGCGCACGGCCGGCTATGCGACCGCCGGTGACGGCGGCGACGGGCTGTACCGCTTCGTCAAGAAGGATGCGCCGGCCGTGAACGGTGGAACCGTGCTCGCCGCCCGCAAGGAGGGTGTGTGGGTGCTCGTGCATGCGGGAGTCGTGGACTTCCGGCAGTTCGGCATCGCCGACGCCTCGACGCCGGCCGATGACGCCCTCGACGCCATGGTGGGCGATGCCACGATCCATCGGATCGAGGCGCACACCGACCTGAACTTCGTGCGCCGCCACCGTTTCACGCGCTCGAACCTCGCGTTCGACTTCGGCAACCACCTCATGACGACCGAGGGGATCGAGAACGCGCCGAAGGACGATCCCTTCGCGGCGGTCATGTTCTTCCGCGGCGAGGTGACCGATGACGTGCAGGAGGCGCGTCTCGGTGAGAACGTGCCCGATCTGGCCGACATCTTCCCAGTCGCGGACTCCTCGTTCTTCTCGGTGGGCACCTGGTACGCCGCCGAGGTCAACGGGCTGTCGGGCCGCTGGGAGCGCGAGCTGCAGCGCCTGGTGCAGGTGACGCAGATCGTCGACGGCACGCACATCCGCGTCAACTACAAGAACGGCTGGCCGCTCGGCAAGGACCGCACCATCACGTGGCGCCGGGTGGTGCCGGTGCAGGACATCACGGTGTCGAACCTGAAGTTCCTCGGCACGGGGACCGATGAGTACACCGGGTCCCACCCGCTGGCCTTCGAGTACGCGGTGCGCTGCGACGTCGACCACATCGACGGCACCGGCACGTTCTGGCCGCTCATCCAGCGCCGGTGGAACACCTACTACTCGACCGTGAGCTGCACGCTGAAGAACCCGACCTCGGTCACCTGGGGCGGTGCTGGCTACCTGACGCAGCAGATCTACTGCCTCTACGGCTACGTCGCCAACTGCCACACCGCGAATGCGCGGCACCTGAACGACTTCACCGCGAGCGCCTACTGCCTGGTCGAGAACTGCCACGGCGACGGTGACGACCAGGGGCCGTTCGTAACGCACGGACAGTACGAGCACGACCTCACCTACACGGGCAACTCCGGGCTCATGACGTTCGCGAACTCCGGCGCCGCCTGGGGCTCGGCGGCCAAGCGCATCACGGTGCGCAAGCACGTGTGCTCGTGGTTCGTGGCACGCGTGCGCATCACCGACCTGACCCTCGAGGACGTGCAGGTGATCGGCAAGCCCTCGCTCGCAGGTTCCGGGATGCTGTGGATCAACGCCGACGGTGCGCAGCTGCGCGGATGCACGGCATCCGACACGCTCATCATCACGCAGGCATCCGACAACTCGGCGCGGCCGACCGTGATCGCCGACTCGCACTTCACGTTCGTCGCGCCGGGGGAGCTCACAAACGCCACCGTGAAGACGCCGGTGACCTTCGTGGACACGGTGCTGAGCGGGGTCGGCGGCATGAAGATCGCGGGTGCGGGAGCGGTCACCTTCCGCGGCTCGACCCTGACCGCAGCAGAGGATGCCGGACCTGTGGTGTCGTCGTCGGAGCGGCTGCGGTTCGAGGGCTCCACGCTGCGGAACACCCGGATCGCGGCGGCGCGCGGCGAGACGCAGGCGGTCGAGATCGCGGGCTCGGATGTCGCGATCAAGGGCGGCACCGGGATCTCGCGCACCGGGAGCGGGGCGCTGCACCTGACGCTGTCCGACAGCACCTTCCGCGCGGAGGGCGCGGCCACCCACGTCGCGGTGAAGACCGGCGTCACGCACTACCGTGCCGTGGGCAACCGCTTCGAGGGCGGGGCGGTCGAGCTCGCCGACGGTGCGTTCGGAGCGGAGTCCACCCTGCTGCACACCGGCAACGTCGAGTCCGGCGTCACCCGCACCGCGTTCCCCGCCGAAGGCGACCGCGTGGTCGACACCGCGAACCTCGTGGTCTGAGCCGCGCTGCCCCTGCCCCGACACTCGCCTCGCACGTTCCGACGGAGAACTCCCGTTCTGCAGGACCATATGCCGATTCGGCACCTGCAGAACGGGAGTTCTCCGTCGATTCGTGAGCGGGGAAGTGGGTGGCTAGATGTATTGACCTCGACCGTTGTTGATTCGGTCGATGGGGGTTTTGCCGTCGATGCCGAGGTGGGCTCTGTCTAGGTTGTAGTAGTCGAGCCAGATGGGCAAGGCAGCTGTGCGTTCGGCGTTCGAGGTATAGGCGCGGGCGTAGGCCCATTCGGTGGCGAGGGTGCGGTTGAGTCTTTCGACTTTCCCATTGGTCCAGGGGCAGTGCGGTTTGATGAACTTCTGGGTGATGCCGTGGGCGTCGAGGACCGCGCGGAACGCGGCCGAGTGCCGGTAGGCGAAGGCGTTGTCGCTGATGACCCGCTCGACGGTGACGCCGAGGGCGGCATAGAACGCAATTGCGCGTTCGAGGACTCCGGCTGCGGTGGTGCCCTTCTCGTCGTCGTGGATCTCGGCGTAAGCGAGGCGGGAGTGGTCATCGATCACGGCATGGATGTAGTCGTAGCCGATCCCACGGCTGCGGACTTTCTCGCTGCGGCCGTGCGCGCGCCATCCGCCTCCGTCTGGGATGCGTCCGAGCTTCTTCACGTCAATATGGATCAACGAGCCGGGATGGTCGTGCTCGTAACGGCGGGCGGAACGCCGCACTGCGCGGATCACGGTCCCGGTGACCGGGTCCGTCTCTCGCAACAGCGGGGTGTGGTGTCGGACCAATACCCGTCCGACGGTCGAGGAATGCATCCCCAGCTTCGCCGCGATGAACACCGGACCGCGACGGGTGAGATGTCGCATGATCCGCACCCGTGTCTCCCGACACGGGCCCGTCCGAGCGGGATGCGACCTGGCGACACTGGACCGGTCAATCAGACCCGCCCGCCCTTCCTCCCGGAACCTGCGCCACCACCGCCACGCGGTCGTGCGGGAGACCCCCATCTCCGCCGCCACATGCGCGACCGCACGCCCGGACTGGATGCGCTGGACCATGATCAATCTGCCGGCCGGAGCCAACCGGGCATTAGCGTGGGACATGAGAGACCTTCGTGTGATCGAACCGGAACCTAGACAGCTCCCACTCGACACCGAAGGTCTCTCCTACGTCAACAATGATCCGGGTCAGTACAGCTAGAGCCCTACGAGCTCCGCGCTGCGCTGCCACAGCGCTTCGGCGAGGGCGGGGTCATCGACCTGCGGATTCACGCGGGTGCTCAGGGTGCGCTCGTCGTAGTAGGCGCCCGAGAACCAGGTCTCGTCCGGTGTCCCGTCGATGAACCAGCGCAGATTCTCCCCGCCTTTCTCCGCGCTGATGAGCAGGAGACGCTTCAACGGGGTGCGGTACACGAGCCGCATGATGCTGGATGACTCGGAGGCGAAGTTCGTGCTCACGGTCCCGGGGTGGAAGGCGACCGGGCGCAGGCCCTCGGCGTGGAACTTCGTGTGCAGGCTCTTCGTGAACAGCACGTTCGCGAGTTTCGCGTCGCCGTAGGCCTTGTTGGCGCTGAACTTCGTGCGGTTGTCGAGGTCGTCGATGTCGAGGTGCCCGAAGAGGCGGTGCGCCACGCTCGAGGTGTTGATGACCGCCGCATCCGACCGCAGCAGCTGCGGGAGCAACAGGTTCGTGAGCAGGAAGGGGGCCAGGTGATTCACCTGCAGCGTCTTCTCGAACCCGTCGACGGTGGGCGTCTGGTCGCCGAAGATGCCGCCCGCGTTGTTCGCGAGCACATCGATGCCGCCTTCGCCGACCTCGGCTGCGATCTGCGCCGCGAGCTCGCGCACCTCGTCGAGCCGCGCGAAGTCGGCGGTGAAATGCGTGGCCCCGGTCTCGACGGCGACGGCCCTGGTCTTCTCAGGGGAGCGGCCGACGAGGATGAGCCGGTGGTCGGCATCGGCCAGCTGCCGGGCGGCCGCCGCGCCGATCCCGTCGGATGCTCCGGTGATGACGATCGTCTTCGACCGCGCGGGAGCGTTCACTCGGCAGACGGGGTGATGCGTTCGACGGCCCTGGTCACGTGCTCGGCGATCACGGCGCGCGCCTGCTCGGGATCACCGCTCGCGATCGCGTCGACGATCTGCTGGTGGCTGCGCACGTGCTCCTTCTGCTCTGCGGGGTCGAGCGCCGCGTTCGCGGCGTGGAGGAAGCCGGTGATGCGTCCGCGCAGTTGCGCGCTCAACTCGTCGAGGAAGCGGTGCTCCGCCAGATCGGCGAGCGTCTCGTGGAACAGGCGGTCCTGCCGCAGCACCTCGGCGATGTCGCCGGGCGCGGCATCCGACATGTCCTGAATGATCGTGCCGAGCCGCGCGGCCGATTCCTCGCTCCACCGCTCCTGCACGCGGATGGCCATGAACTGCTCCAGCACGATCCGCAGGCTCGAGATCTCCTCGAGGTCCTGGGCGCTGAGCTTGGCGACTCTGGCCCCCCGGCGGGGCTCGCGCGTGATCAGCCGTTCCTCGGCGAGGCGGGTGAGGGCTTCGCGCACGGGGATGTGGCTGACGCCGAGCCGATCGGCGAGCTTGCGTTCGACGAGTCGCTCACCGGGGGCGAGCTCGCCGGACTGGATCGCGGCGCGCAACTCGTCGGCGACCTGTTCGGCGATGTTCTGATCTGACACGCTTCGCACGGTGGCTCTCCTGTCTGTGCCGCGAGCCGAGATGCTCCGGGCAAGTCCCTGCATCGACCGATGCTATGGCAGATTTGAGCCGGTGGCGGGATGACCGTCCGGCGAGCGTAACGAGAACGTAACCGCATCCGCCCGATTCGCACTAGACGAAGCGTTCGATTTGCTACATGCTATAGCGAAACCCTTCACTACCCGAAGCACCATCTACCCCTTGGAGGCACCATGTCTCGTCGCCGTGTTCGGCTGGGCGGAGCAGCGTTGCTCACCGTCGCCCTCATGACTGCCGGCTGCAGCAGCACGCCCTCGACCCCCGATGGCCAGGCGCAGGAGGGCGGCACCCTGACCGTCGCCGCCGCGCAGGGCATCCCGCAGCTCAACCCCGCGATCCGCACCTTCGCCTGGGAGGAGGTGCTGTTCCCTCTGCTGTGGAACGGTCTGACCAAGACCGACGAGTCCGGCGAGATCGTCGGCGACCTCGCCGAGAAGTGGGAGACCTCCGAAGACCAGAAGACCTGGACCTTCACTCTGCGTGACGGCGTCACGTTCTCGAACGGCGACCCGTTCACGGCAGAGGACGCCGTCGCGTCGTTCGAGTACTACCTCGACCCCGAGACCGCGACCCAGGAGAAGAACAAGATCTCGATGGTCACCGATGTCACGGCATCCGATGAGAAGACCGTCGTGATCACCCTCTCCGAGCCGATCGCCACGTTCGCGGCCGGCATCGTGTGGGTCAAGATGCTCGACGTCGACGCGCTCGACACGATCGACAAGGAGCCGATCGGCACCGGCCCGTACGTCGTCGACAAGTTCACCCCGGATGACAGCCTGACGCTGGTGCCCAACGCAGAGTACTTCGGTGAGGCGCCGGCACTCGACGAGATCACGATCGTCAAGGCGGCGGAGTCCACGGCCGCCGTCACCGGTCTGCGCTCCGGCGACCTCGACGTGCTGTGGTCCGTACCGCAGGGCGACGTCGCCGGACTCGAAGGTGGCGGCGACATCGCTCTCGTCACACCCGACAACCCCAGCCAGTGGCCCTCGTGGGAGGTCGACACCCAGTCGGCGCCCTTCGACGATGTGCGGGCACGCCAGGCTCTCGCCTACGCGACCGACCGCGAGGCCATCCTCGAGGCCGCGTACTACGGGCAGGGCACGGTGTCGCCCACGAACAACGCGCTCGGCGAGGTCAACCCCTGGTTCGGCGGCGATCTGACCGACTACTCCTACGACCTCGACAAGGCCAAGGAACTGTTCGCCGAAGCGGGCGTCACCGAGGGCAGCACCCTCACATGGTGGGGCATCGCGGGTCAGTACCCGGAGTGGAACACGAGCGGTGAGATCCTGCAGGCGAGCCTGAAGGAGATCGGCATCACGCTCAAGATCGACAACAACGACATCGGCACCTGGGTCGACTCGTTCTACCCGGCGGGCAAGAGCTTCCCCGGGTACATCGTGCCGAACTTCCAGTCCACGCCGCCCGAGCCCGCGTACTCGCTGAACTTCTACCTCGAGGGTCGCTGCGAGTGCAACTGGGTCGACCCGGACTTCCAGCAGGCGTTCGCGGATGCGGTCGCCGAGCCCGACGAGGCCGTCCGCGCCGAGAAGTGGGGCACCGTGCAGACGATCATCAACCAGCAGGTCCCGCTGATCGTGCCGCTGCAGTCCACCGTGGTCACGGCGACCACCACCAAGGTCGACGGCGTCTGGGTCGAGGGCGGCGGACAGCTGCACCTCGAGAACGCGCAACTGAAGGGCTGACGTGGCTCTGTCCATCCTTCGGCGGGTGGCGATCAGCATCGCGATGCTGATCGCCACCTCGCTTCTCGTCTTCGTGGTGCTCCGGCTGCTGCCGGGCGACCCCGTCATCACCCGGCTCGGTTCGACACCGGGCGTCGACGCCGAGATGCTGCAGCGCCTCCGCGAGGAGGCCGGTCTCGACGCCCCCATCATCGAGCAGTACCTGCGCTGGATCGGCGGGGTCTTCACCGGCGACTTCGGACAGTCGTACTTCAACCAGTACTCGGTGTCCGAACTCATCGCGCAGCGCTTCCCCGCCACGATCGAGCTCACCCTCATCGGCATCCTGCTGGCCGTGCTGATCGCGACACCGGCCGCCGTGATCGCGTCGCTGCGTCCGCTCGGCGTCGTCGACCGCATCCTCACCGCGATCTCGACCGCGGGCATGGCGCTGCCGCAGTTCCTGATCGGCATCGTGCTGATCGTGGTGTTCGCGGTGCAGCTCAAGGTGCTGCCCGCGCGCGGCTACACGCCGTTCAGCGAGGACCCGGGCGACAACCTCGTGCGCATGATCCTGCCCGCCCTCACACTCGCATTCGCTGCGGCGCCGCTCCTCATGCGCTTCCTGCGGGCATCCATGGTCGAGGTGCTCGATGCCTCCTACATCCGCACCGCGAAGGGCAAGGGGCAGTCCGCGAGCGGCGTCGTGATCGGTCACGCGCTGCGCAACGCTCTGATCCCCGGACTCACGATGCTCGGCCTGATCGTCGGCTACACGCTCGGCGGCGTCGTGATCGTCGAGTACGTGTTCGGAGTGCCGGGGCTGGGGTCGCTCGCGATCGATGCCGTCTTCAAACGCGACTATGCGGTGCTGCAGTCCGTGGTGCTGCTGATCTCGGCGATGTTCATCCTCACCACGCTCATCGTCGACCTCCTCTACGGAGTGCTCGACCCGCGTCTTCGTGCAAGGAGCAGCCGTGGCTGACACCCTCACTCTCGCGCTGCGGTCGACGCGGCCGCGCCGCCGGATCGCACTCGCCTCGTGGATCCCGCTCGGCCTGCTGGCTCTCATCGTGCTGGCGTGCGTGCTGGCGCCGATCATCGCGCCGTTCGATCCTTCCGCCCAGTCGTCCGACCGGTTCGCCGGCCCATCGGCGGTGCACCTGTTCGGCACGGATGAGCTCGGGCGCGACCTGTTCAGCCGCGTGCTCTACGGCGGGCAGCTGACGATCTTCATCGCCGGCGGTGCGACGCTGGTCGCGATGGTGCTCGGCATCGCCTGGGGAATGGCCGCTGCCTTCGCCCGCGGGCTCTGGGACGAGATCCTGATGCGCCTCGCCGACACCGTGATGGCGATCCCGCAGATCCTGTTCGCGCTGGTGTTCATCTCGGCGTTCGGTGCCGATCCGGTCAAGCTGGCCGTGATCATCGGCATCCTGCTCACCCCGACGACCGCGCGACTGGTGCGATCCTCGGTGCTCAGCGAGCTGCAGGAGGACTACTTCACGGCGGCGATCGCCTTCGGATCGAAGCGCAGCCGACTGCTGTTCGCGGAAGTGCTCCCGAACGCACGAGGACCGATCGTGGTGCAGGCCGCCATCAACGCCGCCAATGCGATCCTGCTCGAGGCTTCGATGAGCTTCGTCGGTCTGGGAATCGCTCCGCCTGAGGCGACGTGGGGAACCCTCGTGCAGCAGGGCTACCAGAAGATGTACCAGTCGATCGGGTATGTGCTGTTCCCCGCGCTCTTCATCTTCGTGACCATCTGGCTGCTCAACGTGCTCGCCGACCAGTTCGGCGGCGATCGGAAGGGGAAGGGACGATGACCGATGTCTCGCCCGTCCTGCAGGTGCAGGACCTCACCGTCTCCTACGGCGACGCGATGCCGGTCAAGGGCATCAGCTTCTCGGTGCGCCCGGGAGAGCGGATCGGCCTGGTCGGCGAGTCTGGCTCGGGCAAGTCGCTCACGGCGCTGTCGATCATGCGGCTCAATGACGGCGCGACGCTCGGCGGCAGCATCCGTCTGCGCGATCGGGAGCTGCTCACGCTCAGCAAGCGGGAGATGACGCGCGTGCGCGGCGGCGAGATCGCGATGGTCTATCAGGACCCGATGTCGTCGCTCAACCCGGTGCGCACGATCGGGCACCAGCTCGTCGAGGCGATCCGGCTGCACGACCGGGTCTCGAAGGAGGCGGCTCGGGCCAGGGCGGTCGAACTTCTCACAGAGGTCGGCGTACCGCTGCCCGAGGAGCGCCTGGCGCAGTACCCCCACGAGTTCTCCGGTGGCATGCGGCAGCGGGTGATGATCGCGATGGCCATGTCGTCGCGCCCTGCCGTGCTGATCGCCGATGAACCGACCACGGCGCTGGATGTGACGACCCAGTCGCGCATCATCGACCTGCTCGACAAGCTGGCGGATGAGCACGGCACCGCGGTGATCCTGATCACGCACGACCTGGGTGTGGCGGCAGGCTTCTGTGAGCGCATCCACGTGATGCGCCACGGACGCGTGATCGAGGAGGCGCCGGTCGACACGCTCTATGCCGAGCCGGAGCATCCGTACACGAAGGCGCTGCTGGGGGCGGTGGTCGACCTCACGATCGACGTGCACCAGCCGATCCGCACCGCCGCCGAAGTGCTCGAGAGTGGTACCGAGGCCGTCACCAGGGCCGGATCGATCAGTGCGATCGACCAGGCGCGCGAGAGCGGCGACGTGCTCGTCGACGTGCAGGGTCTGTCGAAGGTGTTCACGCTCGGCTCAGGGCGACGGGTCACGGCGGTCGACGACGTGTCGTTCCAGATCCGCCGCGGCGAGACCGTCGGGCTGGTGGGCGAGTCCGGGTCGGGCAAGTCGACCGTCTCGAAGGCCGTGCTCGCGCTCGGAGGGATCGACGCGGGAGCGGTGGTCTTCGACGGACATCGCCCGCACGAGATGCGCGGCGAGGAGCTGCGGCAGCTGCGGCGGCGGATGCAGATGGTGTTCCAGGACCCGTTCTCGGCGCTGAACCGGCGACAGACCGTGGCGCAGATCATCGAGGCGCCGCTGCTCGCGCACGGCATCGGCACCCGCGCCACGCGCGCCGAGAAGGTGCGTGAGGCGATGCACCGGGTGCGGTTGGACGAGGAGTTCACGCACCGGCTGCCCCGCTCGATGTCGGGTGGCCAGTGTCAACGCGTGTCGATCGCGCGCTCGCTCGTGCTCGAGCCGGAGTTCCTGGTGCTCGACGAGTCGGTCTCGGCCCTCGACGTCTCCATCCAGGCGCAGGTGCTCAATCTGCTGCGCGAGCTGCAGGCGGAGCTGGGGCTGACATACCTCTTCATCAGCCATGACCTGGCGGTCATCCGGTACATGTCGTCGACGGTCGCAGTGATGCAGCAGGGCCGGATCGTCGAGATCGGTGCCCGCGACGCCCTGTTCGCGAACCCGCAGCACGAGTACACGCGCGGATTGATGGCCGCGATCCCGGTCGCCGACCCTGTGCGGGAGCGTCGCCGGCGCGCCGAGGCGGCGGCGCTGTGGCAGGCCCAGGGTGTGGGCACGGGCGTGATCCCGGCTGTCGCGGGAAGGGAGGCATGATGACATCCACCGCGATCGGGGACCGCATCCGCATCCCCCGCACCCGTGCGCGCATCGGCATCGCCCGCCGCGACATCACCCCACCCGTCGGCATCCGTGCGAAGAACTGGGGTCCCGCCGACTGGGAGCGCTCCGAGGGGGCGCATCGCCCGTTCGAGCTGACCGCGCTCGCACTGATCTCGTCGGATGACCGCCCGCGCGTGCTGCTCGCGGTCGACGGCACCTGGTGGCGTCGCGTGGCCGACGAGCAGGCGGTGCGCGGGGCGATCCTCGCCGGCCTCGGGCTCGAGCCCGATCAGCTGATGCTCTCGCTCTCGCACACCCACGCCGGGGCTGTGCTGTGCGCGGCTGACGCGCACCTGCCGGGCGGAGAGCTCATCCCCGGTTACCTCGAGGCGCTCGCCGCCGCCGGCATCGCGGCCGGTCGCGAGGCCCTCGATACCGCGCGCCCCGGTCTGATCGAGTGGACCCACGGGCGCTGCACTCTGGCGGCCGACCGAGAGCTCGACGTCGACGGCCGTGCGCTCGTCGGCTACAACCCCTCAGGCGCGGCGGATGACACCGTGACGATCGGCCGCATCAGCCTCGACGGTGTCGTGCGCGCCACGCTCGTGAACTACGCCTGCCACCCCACGACTCTCGCCTGGCAGAACCGTGAGGTCTCGCCTGACTATGTCGGCGCGATGCGCGAGATCGTCGAGTCGGCGACCGGGGCACTGTGCCTGTTCGTGCAGGGAGCCTCGGGCGAGCTCGCGCCGCGCGAGCAGTACACCGGGGATGTCGGGGTCGTGGACCGCCACGGACGCTCGCTCGGGCATGCGGTGCTCGCGGCCCTCGACGCGCTGCCGACGCCCGGTGAGGAGCTGACGCTCGAGGGTGTCGTGGAGTCGGGTGCTCCGCTGGCGATCTGGACCGGGCAGCCGGTCGACGGGGGTGAGCATGCCGCAGCGTCGCTGTCAGACGTGGAGCTGCCGCTGCGCGCCCTGCCCACGATCGACGAGCTCGCCGAGGAGTGGAAGGACATCGATCCCCGCTCACGTGAAGAGCGGCTGGGGCGCGCCCGCAACCTGCGCGACGGGTACATCGACGGTCCGACGGTGCCGCATCCGGTCTGGGCCTGGCGGCTCGGCGATGCGATCATCCTCGGGCATCCGGGCGAGGCGTACTCGACGCTGCAGACGACGCTGCGCGCACGCTTCCCCGAGACCCCGATCGTCGTGATGAACCTCACGAACGGGCCGGGCTTCGTGTATCTGCCGACCCGGGATGCCTATGACCGTGGGGCGTATCAGGCCTGGCAGACGCCCCTCGCGCCCGGCGCGCTGGAGTTGCTGGTGGAGCACGCCACTGCGGTGGTCACGGATCTGCTGGCCTGACCTCGTGAACGACGGGGCGAATCCCCAGCGCACCCGCTAGTCTTGCTATAGCAAATCTCGACCACCCTGAGGAGAGCCATGAACGCCCCCGTCGCCATCATCACCGGAGGCTCCGCCGGCATCGGCTGGGAGGTCGGCCAGCGCCTCGCCGCCGACGGCTACCTCGTGGTCGCCGCCGACCGGGTGCCAGGCCTCACGGCGGGCGACAACCCGGCCGGCATCCTGTGGCGCGCGCTCGACGTGACCGATCACGCCGGCGTCGACCGGGTGTTCGGCGAGATCGAGGCGGAGCTCGGACCGATCGAGGTGCTCGTCAACAACGCAGGCATCCAGCGGCACCGCGGCATCGAGGACCTGAGCTGGGACGAATGGTCGGCCGTGGTCGACGTGAACCTGCACGGAGTGTTCTCGGCCCTGCAGGCGGCAGGGCGACGGATGCTGGAACGCGGCGAAGGCCGCATCGTGAACATCTCGTCGATCTCGGCGCGAGGCTCAGCGGGCCGCGCCCCCTACTCCACGACCAAGGCAGCCGTGATCGGTCTGACCTCGACCGCCGGGGCCGAGTGGGCATCGCGCGGAGTCAGGGTCAACGCCGTCGCCCCCGGATACATCGACACCGGCGTGTTCCGCCAGGGCGTCGAGCAGGGCACGCTGAGCCTCGACACGATCCTGTCGCGCATCCCGGCGAAGCGCCTGGGCGATGCGAGCGAGATCGCCGCGGCCGTCAGCTTCCTGGTATCCGACCAGTCCCGCTACATGAACGGCCAGACGCTCTATGTCGACGGCGGCTTCATGGTCGACTACGGCATCCCGCTGGCGAAGAAGCCCGAATGACCGAGATCGCCCGCATCCAGACGGCCACGGCCGTACTCCCGCTGCCCGCTCCGCTGCAGCTCGGGGCCATGACGGTCGCCCGTCGCGAGTACAGCGCGGTGCAGGCATCCGACGGCGACGGCACGACCGGGGTCGCGTACTGCCTCTCACGCGAAGCGCCGATGGCCGAGATCGTCGACCGCCTCGTCGCCACGCATGCGCTCGGTGCGGATGCCGACGACCCGGCCGCGACCTGGGAGCGGATGCTGCGCGGCAGCGCGATCGTCGGACGCGTCGGTCTGGTGCGCCGGGCGATCGGCCTGGTCGACATCGCCCTGTGGGACATCGCTGCCCGTCGCGCGGGCGTGCCCCTGTGGAAGCTGCTCGGCACGGGCGATGCGCCGCGGGACTCGATGCTCGTTGCGGCCTACCCTTCGCCCAGCCGCACTCCGCGCGAGGTCGCGGACGAGGTGCTCGCGCAGGCGGACGGCTGGTCGCAGGTGAAGATCTCGCGCGCGGCGGACCCGGCGTACATGCGCGAGCTGATCGGCCTGCTGAACTCCGAGCTTCCGGCAGACACGGGGCTCGTGGTCGATGTCGGTTTCGGATGGCCGGATGCCGACACCGCGCTCGCCGAGATCGCGCAGTGGGGCGACCCGCAGCTGGCATGGCTCGAGGATCCGCTGCTCCCCGAGGACGCGGCGGGTTGCGCGCGCATCCGTCGGGAGTCCGGGCTCGCCATCTCGGTCGGCGACGAGGTCACCGACCCCGCCGTACTGCGCGCCCTCGTCGAGCACGAGGCCGTCGATGTGCTGCGCCTCGACGTCGTGGCGATCGGAGGGGTCACCCCGGCGCGTGAGCTGATCGCCTGGGCGACCGACCGCGGCGTCCCGGTGTCGGGCCACGTCTATCCTGAGGTCACCGCGCACCTCGGCATCGGCGTCGAGACCTTCGCGCGGGGCGTGAACCCCTACGATCCGGCCCCGTCGTTCATCGTCGGTGGTCCGTCGTTCGATGGTCGCGTGCGACCGACGGATGCCGTGGGCCTCGGTTTCACGCTCGACCCCGCCGTCTTCGATTTCGAGAGGGACTGAGATGACAGAGTCCGCACGCAGCGTCGTCGTGACCGGCAGCGGCAAGGGCATCGGCCGCGCCGTCGCCGAGCGCCTGACCGCCGACGGCTGGATCGTCATCGGACTCGAGCGCTCGCCCGGCTCCGGAACCGTCGAAGACGGCATCGTGGCCGAGGTCGTGCTCGGCGACTCGGCCGATCGTGAGTCGCACGAGCGGGCCGCTGCGGCAGCGCAGGCCCGTGCGCCGCTCGCCGGCTGGGTCAACAACGCCGGCATCACCAAGCGCACCCCGTTGCACGAGCTCGACGAAGACCGCGTACGCGAGATCGTCGGCATCAACGGCTTCGGCTACCTCTGGGGATGCTCGGCCGCTGTGACGGCGTTCATCGACCAGGGCATTGCCGGGGCGATCGTGAACATCGGCTCGATCCACGGCCGCTCCAGCTCGATCGACCACGCCGCCTACGAGTTCACCAAGGGCGGCATCGACGCACTCGCCCGCAGCCTCGCCGTGACGTACGGCGGGCTCGGCATCCGCGCCAACACGGTCGCGCCGGGCGGGGTGCGCACCCCGCACCTGGAGGCGCAGATCGCCGCCTCCGCCGACCCGGTGGCCGCGGAGCGCGCGCTCGCCGAAGGGCCGCCGATGGGACGCATCGCCCGTGCCGAAGAGGTCGCCGCGGTCACCGCGTTCCTCCTCTCCGACGAAGCGCCGTATCTGACCGGCCAGTCGATCGCGGTCGACGGCGCGTGGACGGCATCATTCGGCGACGTCGCGGTCGATCCGGCGCTGCGGGCGCGGTTCGAGCGGGGCTGATCGGGCTCGCGCGTTCTGAAGGAGAAAACTCCGGATGAAGGCCGTTCTGCCCTGTGGGCTCCTTCATTCCGTGAGATCTCTTGCATTCCAGGAGGTCCTCTTCAGGGAGGTCATCGCTGGGTGGGAGGGTGGTGCACGAGCGCCCGAGTTCACCGCAGGTACGCGTCCACGAGCAGCGCACCACGGATGACGCGGAGCTCGTCGATGATGCGGGCGATGCTCTTCGCGCCCACGGACGACACTGTCAGGTCATGCGGACCCAGCGGTTCGAGCTTCCCGGTGCGGATCCGGATGACCTCCCACCCCGCGGCGCGCAGGGCGCGATCCTTGCGCAGATCCGTGTCCTGCCGCTTCCCGACGTGCTCGAGGCCGTGTCGGCCGATGGTGTCGTACTCGAGCGCGACTCGCAGCTCCGGGAACACGATGTCGGGCCAGACCTCCGTGTGTCGGAAGAACGGTCGCGAGACCTTGACGGCGTTCACGGCCGCGTCGAACTCGATCGCCGCCCCGAGCCCTGCACGCAGGCGGCCCTCTGCCGCGGAAGCGGGGCGCGGGGCGCACTCGCTCACGAACGCGGTGCCGGTCGGCAGGTGGGGGGTCTTCGCGCAGAGTGCCGGCGCCGGGCGACGGGGTGTGCGCGGAAGGGGCCGTGGTTCCCCGAGCACCACCGGTTGCGGACGGGCGAGCGCGGAGCATTCGGGGCACCAGGCGGAGCGGCGCCGCACCTGCGCCGGACGCTCGCGCTGCTCCGTCGGGGTGGCGGCGAAGCGGTGCCCAGCCGTGCACTCCCAGCAGAGGAGCACGTCGGCGGCGAGAGGGACCTGCGACAGGACGATGCCGTGGTTCAACTCCGGATGGTACTGCCGTACCAGCTCCGGATACGCCGCCCACCCGGCGCGGTAGGTGCCCACGTCATACGGAACCGCGCGACCGCGGGAGAACTGCCGTCGCGCCCACCACTGCTCCACCGGTTCCGGCACGCGCCGACCCTACCTGCCGTCACGGACACCGGTTCTCGACCGTCGACGCCGGTCGGGTGTCCCCGGTCCGTGCGACGATCCGCGTGTCGACGGGAGAACGGGATGCGTGGGGAAGCGACGGTGCTGCACGCCGACCTCGATGCGTTCTACGCCTCGGTCGAGCAGCGCGATGCGCCGGAGTTGCGCGGCCGCCCCGTCATCGTGGGTGGCGGGGTCGTGCTGGCGGCGAGCTACGAGGCGAAGGCGCGCGGGGTGCGCACGGCGATGGGCGGTCGGCAGGCGCGGGAGCTCTGCCCTGATGTCGTCGTCGTGCCGCCGCGCATGGACGCGTACTCGGCCGCCAGCAAAGACGTCTTCGCGATCTTCCGCGACACCACCCCGCTCGTGGAGGGGCTGTCGATCGACGAGGCGTTCCTCGAGGTCGGGGGTCTCCGACGGATCGCCGGGTCTCCCGAGCAGATCGCCGCACGGCTGCGCGAGCGCGTCCGGACCGAGGTGGGGCTCGCCATCTCGGTGGGAGTCGCGCGCACCAAGTTCCTCGCCAAGGTCGCTAGCGCCGTGAGCAAACCCGACGGCCTGTTGGTCGTGGAACCGACGCGCGAAGAGGAGTTCCTGCTCCCGCTTCCGGTGGAACGGCTGTGGGGTGTGGGGGCGGTGACGGCCGAGAAGCTGCACCGCTACGGCATCCGCACGGTCGGCGAGCTGGCCGAGCTGGAGGCCGCGACCGCCGAGCGGATGCTGGGCAAGGCGACGGGGGCCCACGTGCACGCGCTCGCGCGACTGCGGGATCCGCGGCCGGTCGACACCACCCGGCGACGCGGATCGATCGGGTCCCAGCGTGCCCTCGGCATCCGTCCCCGCTCCGCCGAGGAGCTCGACCTCATCCTCACGCAGATCGTCGACCGGCTGGCCAGGCGTCTCCGCGACGGCGACCGCGTCTGCCGTACCGTCGTGCTGCGGCTCCGTTTCGGTGACTACACGAAGGCCACCCGCTCTCGGTCGCTCCGGGCGCCGACCGACCGCACCGCCGTGCTGCTCACCGTGGCTCGCGCCCTGCTCGCCGCCGGGCAGACCGAGATCACGGCTCGCGGCATCACCCTGGTCGGCATCTCGCTGTCGCACCTCGACCGTGTCGAGAACGTGCAGCCCGAACTGCCGATCGACTGGGGCGACGACGCGCGCCTCGACACCGTGCTCGACACTCTGCGCGACCGCTACGGTGCGGCGTCCGTCTCGCGGGCGGCGCAGCTGGGCCGCGACGAGGGGTGGTCGTCGCCGACTCTGCCCGAGCACGAGTGACGCGCCTCGGTCGTGCCCGCCGAGCGTTTCGTGCCCGCTGAGCGTTTCGTGCCCGCTGAGGGGTCAAGACACGCCGCGGGACGGGGCGGCGGCGCGGCGTGTCTTGACCCCTCAGAGTGAGGGGCGCGAGGGGCGCGAGGGGCGCGAGGGGCGCGAGGGGCGCGAGCAGCGTGAGGGGCGCGGCGGACAGGCGGGTACGCGCGGCAAGGCGCGAGCCGCCGCGCCTCAGGCCTTGAGCATCGAGGCGCGCGCGATCAGGCCGTCGACCACGTCGAAGGTCGCGATGGTCTCGGTCGCGACGCCCGCGTTGATGACCTGCTCCTGTGCGACGACCCACCGGCTGCCGAACAGCACGCTCGTCTCGATCACGCACGAGAGTTCCGGGTTCTGCAGTCGTGGCTCGTAGAACTCCCGGATCGCCGCGGCCCCCACCACGGGCTCGGGGGCGACGCCGGTGATCACGGCATCCGCCGCATAGGTCGCGACGAACGCGTCGAGGTCGTGCGCGTTGAACGCATCGAGCTGCGCCTGCACGGTATCCAGGGCAGAACGGTCGAGAGCACTGTCAGTCAATGCGCACACCTCCGTTGACGTCGTAGGTCGCTCCGGTGATGAAACCTGCACGCGGTGAGGCCAGCGAGGCGATGATCCAGGCGACGTCTTCCGGCTGCCCGAACGCACCGAGCGGGATCGACGCGCTGAGCGTCTCGCGCTTCTCGCCCTGCAGCTGGTCGGTGATCGCGCTTGCGACGGGGCCGGGGGTCACGGCATTGACGCGGATGCCCTCGCTCGCGAGGTGTCGGGCGAAGCTCCGGGTGATCGCGAGCAGCGCGCCCTTGCTGGCCGCGTAGTGGATGCCGGTCTGCAGCGCTCCGACCTGACCGGCGATCGAGGCGATGTTCACCACGGACCGGTCGCCGTCTGCGGCGCGCAGCAGGGGCAGTGCCGCGCGCGTGAGGAAGAACGTGCCGCGGGCGTTCGTCTCGAGCACGAAGTCCCACTCCTCGAGGTCGATGTCCTCGTAGGGGGTGTACGGGCAGACGCCGCCGTTGTTGATGAGCACGTGCAGCGAACCCCAGGTCGCGGTGACCTCGTCGATCAGCGCGGCGGTCGACTCCGGTTCGCGCAGGTCGAGGCGTGAGACGTGTACCTCGGCGGCGCCGGCGGCCCGGCACTCCTCGGCGACGCGGGCGGCCTCGGCCTCGCGCCCGGCGTAGGTGATCCAGAGGGCGGCGCCCTCGCGGGCGAGTTCGAGGGCGGCGGCCGTTCCGATTCCGGAGCTGGCTCCCGTGAGCAGTACGCGACGAGCAGTCATGAGTAGATGCTATAGCAAATTGACGTGCAATGAGAAAGGGCGCCGATTAGGGTGGATGCCGTGAGTCCTGAGTCAGACAGACGCTAGATCGCGGGTTCGAGTCGCACGCCGTGCGCTCCCCGCATCTCGTCGACCCTTCTCGCTCGTCGCGCATCCCCCGGGTGCGTCGACGTCGTCCGTCTGGATGTCTCATGCCTCTTCTCATCTATGTCCTCGCCCTGGCGATCTTCGCCCAGGGCGCCAGCGAGTTCATGCTCGCCGGCCTGCTACTTCCGATCTCCGAGGAGTTCGGAGTCTCGCCGGGGAGCGCGGCCGCCGCGACCAGCGCCTTCGCGATCGGGATGGTGATCGGCGCCCCGGCGATGGCGCTGCTCGGTTCCCGCTGGCATCCTCGGTGCACACTCATCGCCTTCCTGCTGGTGTTCGTGCTCGCGCACATCGTCGGAGCGCTCGCCGCATCGTTCGCGATGCTGCTGGTCACTCGCGTCATGGCTGCCATCGCCTATGCCGGGTTCCTCGCCGTGTCGCTCTCGACGGTGCGCACGCTCGTGCCGCCGCAGGCGACGACCCGCGCCGTCGCCACCCTGCTCGCCGGCACCACCCTCGCCACGATCGTGGGAGTGCCGGCGGGGACCGCCCTCGCCGATGCCCTGGGGTGGCGCGCGACGTTCTGGGGTGTGGTGCTGCTCTGTGGTCCTGCGCTCGTCGCGCTGCTTCTCGACCGCTCGCCTCTGCGTGCCGGAGGGGTGGCACGCATCGAGCTGCGTGCCGAGCTCAGCGCGCTCGCCCGCAGGCGGGTGCTCGGGGCGATCGGGGTCGCTGTGGTGATCAATGCCGGCACGTTCGGGGTCTTCACGTTCCTCGGGTTGATCGGAGAATCCGCGGGCATCGCGGCCGCGCTCGTGCCGCTGCTTCTGGCCGCGTTCGGGGTCGGTGCTTTCCTCGGTGTCGCGGCGACGGGGCGCTGGGCCGCGACGCGTGAGCGGGTGTGGATCGTGGGTGGATCGCTCGCGCTGCTCCTCGCCTGGACGGCGCTGTGGATGCTGGTCGAATCGGCGGCTGCCGTGTTCGCCCTCTCGCTGGTCTGTGGGGCGCTGTCGTTCGCCGTCGGTTCCGCGGTGATCGGTCGTATCGTGCGCGAGGCTGCGGGAGCGCCGGTGTTGGGTGGAGCTTCTGCGACGGTCGCCCTGAATCTCGGCGCCTTCGTCGGCCCCTTGCTCGCAGGCGCCGCGCACGGGTCTGTCGGGTCGGCGGGCGTGCTCGCCGTCGCTGCGGTGCTCACGATCGTCGGCCTGGGTGCAAGCGTGTGGGCGTTGCCGTCCACACGAGACGGCGGCGGGCGGATGCGCGTCTGAATGCCCGGGTGGCCATGAAGTGCTAGATGCTATAGCATTCTGACTCATGGCCACCCCATTCATCCTCATCACGGACTGCGACCTCCCCGGTGACGCCGCCGAGCAGACGCTCCGCGCGGCGGGATTCCGCGCGGAACGCGCACCGGACACCTCCTTCGAGACCCTCGCGGCGCTCGGCGCCGAGGCTGAGGGGCTGATCGTGCAGTGGCACCGGATCGACGGCGAGCTGATGGATCGGATGCCGAACCTGAAGATGATCAGCCGTCTCGGCATCGGCTACGACATGGTCGACGTCGCGGCGGCGAGCGCGCGCGGCATCCCCGTCGCCAACACGCCCAGCTACTGCACCGAAGAGGTCGCCGCCCACACGATCGCGATGATCATGGCGCAGGCGCGCGGCCTTCCCGCCTACGACGGGGCGGTCCGCGCGGGGGAATGGAAGCCGGTCGCGGCTCGCCCGCTGGCCGTGCGTCCCTCGCGCACCACGGTCTCGGTGCTCGGCTTCGGGCGCATCGGCTCGTTGGTGGCCCGAGGCTGCCGTGCGCTCGGGTTCCGCGTGCTCGTGGCCGACCCGTACGCCCCGGCCGAGGCCGTCCGCGCGGCGGACTGCGAGTACGTCACGATCGAGCAGGCCATCGCGGCCGCGGACCTGCTGACGCTGCACGTCCCGCTCACCGATGCGACGAGGCACCTGATCGACGAGACCAGCATCGCGACGATGAAGCCCGGCGCCGTGATCGTGAACACGTGCCGCGGGCCACTGATCGACGAGGCCGCCCTCGTGAAGGCGCTGCGCAGCGGACACATCGGTGCGGCTGCTCTCGATGTCTACGAGGCCGAGCCCCTCGCCGCGAGCGCGGCGCTGCGCGATGCCCCGAACGTGCTGCTCTCCCCGCATGCGGCCTGGTACTCGCCGGAAGCGCTGGAGGATCTGCCCGTGCACGCCGCCGAGAACATCATCCGCTTCCGTGACGGCGAGTCCGTGCCGATCGTGAACCCGACCTACGCCGCCGCGCACTGACCGAAGGACGCCTCATGGAACTCATGCGACTGGGAGCCGTCGGAAACGAGCACCCGTTCGTCCGCGACGAGACGGGAACCGTCTACGACCTCGCGCCGATCACCCTCGACATCGACGGGGCGTTCCTGGCCGCTGACGGCATCGCCCGGGTGCGCGACGCGCTCGAGCGCGGGGCGCTGCCGTCCGCCGACGTCGACGGCCTGCGCATCGGCCCCCCGGTGGCACGTCCGACCGCCGTCATCTGCATCGGCCAGAACTACGCCGCCCACGCTGCAGAGTCGGGGTCGGAGCCGCCGGAGCATCCGGTGATCTTCTTCAAGCATCCGAACACCGTCGTCGGCGCGAACGACGTGGTGCTGCTCCCGCCCGGCGCCGAGAAGGTGGACTGGGAGGTCGAGCTCGCGATCGTGATCGGCAAGACCGCCCGGTACCTGTCGTCGCCGGAGGCCGCCGATGAGGTGATCGCCGGGTACACGATCTCGAACGACGTGTCGGAGCGTGCATATCAGCTCGAAGTGTCGGGCGGACAGTGGTCGAAGGGCAAGTGCTCCGAGACGTTCAACCCGCTCGGACCGGTGCTGGTTCCGGCGGACGGGGTCGATCCGCAGGCACTCCGGTTGCGATCGTTCGTGAACGGCGAGCCGCGGCAGGACTCCTCGACCGCCGACATGATCTTCCCGGTGCGGCAGATCGTCTACGAGCTCAGCCAGTATCTGGTGCTGGAGCCGGGCGACGTGATCAACACCGGAACGCCGCAGGGCGTCGCGCTGTCCGGACGCTTCCCGTATCTGCAGGACGGCGACGAGATGACGATCGAGATCGATGGTCTCGGGCGTCAGCACCAGCGCACCGAGCGGGTGCGGCTGGGCTGAACGCGATCGGCGCTGGCGGCGGCCTGTGCCCGGGGCACGGTTCCTTCGCTGGGTGTACCGTGCCTCGGGCAGAGGCCGCCGTCGCGTTCCTGGTCTCGAGTGACGGGCGTCAGCCGGCGAAGGGTGTGACCGGGATGCCGTGCACCCCAGGTCGCACCGAGAACACCGAGCCGGCCGGGGTGCCGTGGTCGGCCGGCAACCCCTGTGCGGATGTCGTGATGTAGATCGTGCCCAGGTCGTCGTCGCCGAACGTGCACGCGCTCACCTGTGGCACGGGCAGCTCGACGGTCGCGACGTGCACGCCGGCGGAGTCGTAGCCGTGCACGGCGCTGCCGCCCCAGAGCGCGACCCAGACGCTGCCGTCTGCGGCCACGGCGAGGCCGTCCGGCAGCCCCTGCTCCTCGGGGATCCGTGCGAACACGCGTCGACCCCGTAGTTCGCCCTCGGCCACGTCGAACACGTCGATGCGGTGCGAGAGGGTGTCGACATAGTACGCGCGCTGCCCGTCGGGAGAGTAGCCGACCCCGTTCGAGATGGTCGTGCGGGGCAGCACGGTCGTCACGGTGAGATCGGCGTCGATGCGCACCACGATTCCGGCATCCGGCGTCGCGTCGTACGCCATGGAGCCGGCGAGCAGGCGGCCGCGCGGATCGCAGCAACCGTCATTCATGCGTACGCGCGGGTCGTCGAGCAGGGGTGCCGCCGCGCGGAACTCGCCGTCGACCGCATCGGCGAGATGCAGTGTCCGCGCACCGACCGCCACCACGCCGCCGTTCGCGCGGGGGCGGGCGAAGGCCAGGTACTCGTCGTCGACGTGCTGTCGGGTCACTCCGTCGGCGCGCAGCGTCAGCAGATCGCCGGCATCTCCGTCGACCCAGCGCAGTCCACCCCAGCCGGTCGACCACACGGGGGCTTCGGCATGGTGCGCGACCGGGCCGGTGACGTTCTCCGGACTCATGCGCGACTCCGTGCGACGTAGACGGTGTTCGACGACATCCCGCCGGTGACGGCGTTCTCGAAGTCGACGACGTGCGCGGTGGCGTCATCGAACACGGCGTCCATCTCGACCATGAACTCCTGGTCGGGCGGATCGTCCGACCACAGCGCGAAGACCCCGCCGGTGGCGAGGTGGCGGTCGAGGGCGCGCAAACCCGCGGCGTCGTACAGGTCGGCGTGCGTCGCATCCAGTTGATGACGCGGCGAGTGGTCCACGTCGAGCAGGATGGCCGAGTATCCGTGGTGCCCTTCGGCGGGCGCGGAGCGCACCAGGGCGAAGAAGTCGTCCTCGACCAGGCTCGTGCGCGGGTCGTCGACGAGCTCCGCCGAGACGGGCAGCAGCTTGCGCTCATGCCAGCCGATCACCGCGCCGAGTCGGTCGACGACCGTCAGCGACGCCACCCGGTCGTCGCGCAGTGCGGCGACCGCGGTGTAGCCGAGCCCGAGGCCGCCGACCAGCACCGACAGGTGATCCCCGGAGACCGCGGCGAGCCCGAGGTTCGAAAGCTCCTCCTCGGCCACCGTGAACAGGCTCGACATCAGGTACTCGTCGCCGAGCTTGACCTCGTAGATCTCCTGCCCCACGGCCGGTTCCGTGCGCCGGCGCAGTGTGAGGTCGCCGATCGGGGTCGTCTGCCAGTCCAGTTCTTCGAACCGAGTGATCACTGCGGCATGCCTCCATCGTTCGCCCTCGGGGGCGGCGGCGCGGGAAGATCCCGCGGCTGTCATCGACCTGAGTGTCAGGCCTGTTCGTCGCGAAAGCCCTCCGTGGTGCGGGGGGCCTGTTCGTTGCGGAGGGGGAGCGGGATCCGCTCGGGCTCCGGCGCGCTGGATACGGGGTCAGCGGATGCCGGCGGCGTCGGCGGAGCGGTCGGGGCTGCGATCTCGCGGGCGACCTGTTTCTCGAGCACCGTGACGGCGTCGTCGCTCAGCAGGATCAGGCCGTCGAGCTCTTCCCGTACGCGCTTGTAGGCGACGTTGCGCTCGGACTGGGTGGCGGACTCGTCGATCGCGACCTTCAGCAGCTGCTGCGCGCGTTCGAGGCGCTTGCGCTCCGGTTCGGTGAAGGTCGAATCCCGCAGGCGACGAGCATCCTTCTCGGCGATCTCGAACGCCACCGCGTAGTCGCCGACGGCCTGCAGGTACTCGCCGACCTGCTGCTCGCTGACCTTGGCATCCGCGGATGCCGGGCGCAGCGCATCCGCCTTCTTCTTGGCGCGCAGGAATGCGGCGGTCAGTGGCTGGCGGCCGTCGCTCATGGCGGGGAACGCGATCAGCTTGGCGACGTCGAGCTCGTAGTCGAGCCAGTGCGCGGTGATCTCGTCATGCTCGGCGAACAGGCGCACGAGCAGATCGTTCGAGGGGACCGATGCCGTGGTGTCGACGAACGACGGGCCGCGGCGCTTCCCCTGCTGGGTGAGCGCGCGCGCCTCGATCTCGGCGGCCTTGAGCTGCGCCTTGATGCGCAGGGTCTCAAGGCGGCGCTCATGGCGGCGGCGTGCGCCGCGCTCCCACGCCTTCGCCGCACCGCCGGCCATCCCCATGATTGGGAAGATGAGCCACCAGTAGTTCCACCATTCCATGATGTGCTCAGCCTACTGCGGCGGTAGTCGGTCCCGAGGGGTGGTGCGACGGCATCCAGTCGGAGTTCTGCCGAACCTCGGATGCCTGATGCGGATGCTCTCCGAGATCTCGCAGATCTCCGAGGAGGGTCGACCGCATCGAGCGGCGGATCCCCCTTCCCAAATCACTGGTCATTGATATAGTCAACGCAATTGACTTGCACGTTGTTTCCGAGAGTTGGACGATGATGACCACATCCCGCACATCGATGACGGTGGACTGCGACGGCATCGAGATCGCGGCGGATGTCCGTGGGACGGGCTCCGCCGTGCTGCTGCTGCACGGATACCCCGAGACGAAGGCCATGTGGGGTGAGGTCGCCGAATCGCTCGCGGTCGACCACACCGTGATCACGGCGGACCTGCGCGGCTACGGTGACTCGGCGAAGCCGCGCGGTGAGCACTACGCCAAGCGCGAGATGGCCCACGACCAGGTGGTGCTGATGCGAGCCCTCGGGTTCGACCGGTTCGCCGTCATCGGACACGACCGTGGCGGTCGGGTGGGCCACCGGATGGCGCTGGACCATCCGGATGCCGTGACCGCCCTTGCCGTGCTCGACATCGTGCCGACCCTCCATATGTTCGAGAACGTCGATCGGGCGATGGCCACCTCGTACTTCCACTGGTTCTTCCTGGCGCGGACCGACGGGATGCCGGAGGCACTGATCACCGCCGACCGCGAGACCTGGCTGCGCAGCCGCTTCACCGGGCGCCGCCATGACGGTGATCGGCTGCCCGACGCGTATGACGAGTACCTGCGCTGCTTCGACGTCGACACGGTGCATGCCTCGGGTGCCGACTACCGCGCCGCCGCGACCGTCGACGTCGAGCACGACCGGGCAGACCGCTCCGCCGGCCGCACGATCGCGTGCCCGACGCTCGCGCTCTGGGGGGCGCACAGCTACGTCGGCCGCCACTTCGACGTGCTCGAGTCCTGGCGGCCGTACGCCCCGTCGGTGACCGGTCGCGCCATCGATGCCGACCACTATCTGGCCGAGGAGGCGCCGGACGCCACGGCCGCCGCGCTGCGGGAGTTCCTGGGTGCGACGGCGGTGGCCGCATGAGCGCGCGCGAGCAGGCGGTCGAGCGCCTCGACCGGCTGGTCTCGATCGAGACCCCGACCGGCGACGTCGAGGGGCTCGCAGCCGCGCAGCGACTCGTGTGCTCCTGGCTCGACCCGGTGCTGGGCGCGCAGGGTGTGCGCGAGACCGTCGACGGCGTCACCCACCTGCTGTGGGCGGGCGGCGAGACCCCCTCGGTGCTGCTGCTCGGTCACCTCGACACCGTGTTTCCGAAGGGCACGATCCAGGACCGGCCGTTCCGCCTCGACGGCGACCACGCGACCGGACCCGGTGTCTTCGACATGAAGGCCGGCATCGTGATCATGGCCGCGGCGCTCGCCAAGGTGGCGCGCCCCGGTGAGGTCGCCGTGCTGCTCACGAGCGACGAGGAGGTCGGGTCGCTGACCTCGCGCGCCCTCATCGAACGTGAGGCAACCCGTGCCGGCACCGTGCTGGTGCTGGAGCCGAGCCTCGACGGGGCACTGAAGATCGCGCGCCGCGGCGGCAGCATCTACCGCCTCGAGCTCACGGGGCGTGCGGCGCACGCCGGACTCGAACCGTGGAAGGGGCGCAGCGCGCTCACCGAGCTGGCCCACCACGTGCTCGCACTCCCCGCGCTCGCGGACGACGAACGTGGCACGACCGTGAGTCCGACCGTCGCGCGTGCAGGCACGGTGACGAACGTCATCCCCGAGCACGCCGAGGTGCGCGTCGATGTGCGCGCCTGGACTCTCGACGAGCTGGAACGGGTGGATGCCGAGATGCAGATGCTCACGGCGCACACCGAGGGTGTGAGCGTGGAGGTCATCGGCGGCATCAACCGTCCGCCCATGGAGGCCAGCTCCTCGGCGGAACTGCTGACCTGCGCGCGGCTCGTGTCGGAGCGACTCGGTCACCCCCGGGTGGAGGCGGTCTCGGCCGGTGGCGCCTCGGACGGCAACTTCACCGCCGCGGTCGGTGCGCGCACGCTCGACGGCCTGGGCCCCCGCGGCGCCGGTGCGCATGCCGACCTCGAGTGGGTGTCGGTGGACTCCCTGGTCGAGCGCATCGACCTGCTGGCCGGGATGCTCGACGAGCTCGCGCGCACGCGCTGAGCCCGCAGGACGGAGCACGGAGCCTGCGCGTCAGGCCCCGGGTGCGTGCCGCTCGATGCTCTCCAGCAGCAGGTCGAGGGCGGCCTCCCACGCGCGGGGGTCGCGCACGCCGGGGAGGCTCTCGCCCGCCCAGGCGATCGCGGGGAACTCTGCGGGGTCGAGCCGCCGGTAGTCCATCTGCCAGGTGAGTTCGTCGGCATCCTGCACGTCGGCGGGAAGCGCCGTGAGTGCGGCCTGGATGCTGGACGCCGAGCGGATGAGCTGGCCGAGCGCGCGGGCGTACAGCGCCGCCTGCGCGGGGTCGTAGCCGCCCCGGCGCAGCGCGCCGATGGAGAACTCCATCGATGAGAAGTCGGTCGGGCGGCGCAGCGCCATCTGCAGTGCGAACTCGGGGTAGCGCATGTAGTGGTCGTGGATCAGGTGCGCCTGCGTGCGCAGATCGGCGAGCCAGTCGTCGGTCGCCACCATGCCGCCGCTGTACGAGCGGGCACGGAGGGTGTCGATCAGGGCGAGCAGCAGTTCGTCCTTGTCTCGGAAGTGCCGGTAGATCGACGTCGGGTGGGCGCCGAGCTCTTCGCCGATCGACTGGAAGGTGAGGCGGTCGAGACCGTCCCGCCCGACGACACGGTCGGCGGCGGCGACGATGATGTCACGGCTGAGTGAGTCGCGTGCGCGCCGGGGGCGTGCGGTGCCTTTCGCGGATGCCGGTGCCTTCGACGATTCCGTGGCCTTCCGAGTCGCCATCGAGATACTCCGTTCGCTGTCGTCACCGGGTGTCGGCCACGCAGACATCACGGTACCCCACGGTCGTCACGCGTGCTGTCAGTCTCGTAGGCAATGCCGCATCCGCTCTCCCCGTGGATGTCAGCGCACCGGCGCAGGTGACGAAGGTGAGGGAGCCGTTGACCCCTAAAGGGGGACAACGCGTTTTCCGGCACCCCGGTGCCCTATATTTGCGATATATCAGAGGGTGGTCGTTCCGGGGAGGGAACATGATCGATCCGCGCAGCGATGCGGAGTTGCTGAGCGCGCTTCGGGCAGGCGATCGAGGGAGCTACGAGGCTCTGTGGCGCCGTCATGCGGATGCAGCGCGCCGCTACGCCTATCGACTCTTCCCCGCGCGTGCCGATGACCTCGTCTCGGAATCTTTTCTGGCGATCTATCAGCAGGTCACCACGACTGACAAGGGTCCGCAGTTCGCCTTCCGGTCCTACCTGAAGACGGTGATCCGCAATACAGCGATCGCGTGGAGGAAAGACGCGGAGCGGGTTCTGACCAGCGATGATGTCGATCAGGTCGAACTGCGCGACGGGCTCAGCGCCTTGGAGCAGCAGGCGAGTTCGGCGGATGTGCTCGCCGCCTTCCAGGCCCTTCCCGAACGGTGGCAGCGCGTGCTGTGGCTGGCGGAGGTCGATGAAGCAGACCGACCGGAGATCGCCAAGGAGCTCGGGATCAAACCCAACGCGGTGTCGGCTCTGCAACGTCGTGCGCGCACGGGGCTGAAGTTCCAGTGGTTGAGTCGACAGATCCCCGTCTCTCTGCGAGATGACACGACGCATGTGGCGCGCCTGATCCCTCAGTACCTGACCGAGCCGAACAACGCCGCCGTGGAGCGGGAAGTGGCAGACCACCTCTCGGACTGCGCGGAATGCAGCAATCTGCTGCAGTCGATGCGGGGTGGTGCGGCACGGCTGCAGGGCAGGACCCTCGCCGTGCTGCTGGGGGCCGCGGGACTCGGGACGCCGGCGGTCGCCTCATTGTCGTCCGGCACGGTCGCCGCCGCTGCGTTCGCCGGATTCTCCGGGTGGCTCCTCGCCGGGACCCTGGGGGCTGCCACGGTCGGTGGGATCATCGTGGCGGCGCTGATCGCCGGGCCGGTGCCCCTGTCGGCTGACACGGAGGCGCTGCCGGTGAGCACGGACGTCGTCGGCTCTCCGGCATCCGACCCCGATCCTGAGCGCACCACCGGCTCTGATCTGGTCGTCTCGCCTCCGGTCTCCCCTCCGGAGGAGCCGGTCATCGGACGGCGGGTCTTCGATCCGACCGTCCCCTCGGCGGGCCTCTCCGATGATCCCGATCAGTACTTCCCCACGGCTCCGAACCGCCCACAGCCGGCTGGCCCCGATACGCCAGGACCCGGCACGAACCCGGAGTCTCCGATGTCGCCGGGGGTCAGCACTCCCACGAACTCGTCTGGTTATCTCTCCCCTGTCATCGCGGGGCGCACGGAGCCGGGGCAGAGCGTCGTCGTCGCGGTCGACTCCGCGCGGTACACGCCGACGGTCGCGGACGACGGCAGCTGGAGCTTCGACACCCGCGCGCTGCAGCCGAACGCAGGAACCTACGCCTACGAGGTGTGGGCATATGACGCGACTTCGCAGTCGGCCGTCACCTCCGGCACCTTCACCGTGCTTCCGATCCAGGTGCAGGGCCTCGAGCAGCTCACCGGGTTCGAGGACATGCTGGTCGACGAGGCGCAGACCACCGGTGTGGTCATCGCGGTCACGGGGCCACCGAACGGCCGGGTGTTCATCACATCGATGGAGGGGCATTCCGCGACCATCGCCCTGGATCAGAACGGGTACACGCGCAAACGGCTCCTGATGGATGCGGCGGGCTGGTACCACTTCACCATGCGGGCACTCGACAGCGAGGGGTACTGGGGGCCGGGGTATGAGAAGGCCGTGGACGTGTACGACCCCGACGTCATCTTCGATCCCTGGGGTGGCGGTCCCGACAGCATGACGTTCGAGCTCGTCGACCCCTGATCCCGCGCGTCACGATTGCGGGGCGCCGCACTCCTTCTCGGTGGGATCGTGGAGTCCTCCCCGGCTCCACGATCTCGGCACTCATCCGGTGATCACGCGCGGTTCGTCGTGCGGCGATGGTTCCGCGTATCCGTCGGCCCAGGCGATCTGCGCCAGTTGGAGCTTCGAGCGGGCGGGGCGACCTGCCGATGTGAACTTGTCGCGCACACGATTCAGGTACTTCCGTGCCGTGTCATGGCGGATGCCCATGGCCTCGGCCGCTTGGCTGATGGTCATACCGTTCGCGTAGAGCGCGAGCACCCGCGCCTCCTGCGCGCTCAGACGGGTTCCCGCCGAGGCCGGGATGATGACGGCGTGCGCGGGGGGCGTCATGATCGTGCCTCCGGTCAAGACGATGGCGGCGGCGGCGACGAAGTCGTCTTCCGAGTCGGCGGTGGACACGAATCCCTCGGCGCCGGCGGCCGCGACACGACGGGCAGTCGTTCGCGTACCCGGTGACGTGAGAGCGAGAACGCGGATGCCGGCCTCGCGCAGAGCCGTGAGGGCGGACAGATCATTCGACGCGAGCGGATCGAAGGGGAGCGAGAGCACGAGCAGATGAGGCCATCGTGTTCTCTCGGTGTGACGCAGCCACGCCATGAACTCGCGGAGGGTGTGGCAGACCCCGACGACCTCCAGGCCAGAGATCCCCGACAGCAGCTGTTCGATGCGGGAGCGCTGCAGGACGAGCTCGTCGACGACCACGGCGCGACGTGCGCCGGCAGGCTCGTTCAGCATCGTGCAGCCCCGGAGGGCGGGGAAACCGTCTTCGCGTCGGCTGTCGTCGTGCGCCGATCAAGATCCATCACACAGAGAAGGTGTGCGTTCGTCGCAAAAAGTGACGCCGAGTTTGACCTCCTTTCGGGGACTGTCTCCCACGACGCCGGCGCCGCCGACATGTCGGGCCCCGCCCCTCCACAGAGAGGCGAGGCCCGACACGACTCATCAGTCGGCGTCGACGGTCTTCCGTCGCGCACGTCCGGCGAGCAGGATCATCGCGCCCACGGCGAGCATCACGCCAGCCGCGCCGACGGCGATGACGGGAAGGTCGCCGCCGGTCGTGGCCAGCTGTCCCTTCGGGCCCGGGGTCGCCGTCGGGGTCGTCGGCGTCACGGGCGCCTTCTCGATGGTGACGGTCTGGGCGGCGTCGTCGATGTCTTCGTGGACGGCGAGGGGTTCGCCGGTGGTGTCGGTTCCTTCGTGGAGGCGTTCGAAGGCGACGAGGGTGCCGCCGGCGTATCCGACCGGGACGGTGAAGGTGACGTCGACTGAGCCGTTGGCGGTTTCGGGGGTGAAGGTGGTGGATCCGGTGATGCCGGTGGCGGTGCCGTCGGCCTTGTCGTGGAGTTCGCCGGTGAGGGTGTACTGGGTGCCGGGGACCAGGTTCTGGTAGGCGACGGTGTCGATGACGGTGCCGCCGTTCCAGGGCAGGATCCGGTCGCCGTCGGCGGAGTCGACCAGCGACGTGCCGATCACGGGCGCCGGTACGGCTGTGGTGGTCCACTCGACGGTGGCCGCATCGGTCGTGGTCGCCGTGCTCGGCGCGACCAGGATGATCGTCTGCGCGTGGTCATCCGCCGTGGGCGTCGGGGAGTTGGTCGTCGGTACGGAGACGATCTTTCCCGTTGCGCTCGATCCCTCCGCTGCGACGGACACGGTCGCCGAGCCTGCGGCGGTCGTGCCGCGCAGGTCGAGGTACAGCGCCTGGCCGTCGACGACGGCGCTCGCGTCGATCGCGTCGCCGTCAGCATCCACCAACGACACCGTGGGATCGACCGTCACGCTGACGGTGGGCCGGTTGGTGTCCACGACGAACGGACCGACCAGAGAATCGGCGGTCTGCGGTGCGCTGGGGGCGTCGATGCTGGCAGTGACTGCGAAATCGGCCGGGGTCATCCCCGTGCTCGCGTTCGCACCGTTCACCAGGTGCCAGTAGGCGGCTTCCGAATCCGGAGTCTCCCACGCCCACGCCGCGTCGAAGTTGAGGTCGGTGTAGCGCCAGATCGCGTACTGGGTGGCCTCGATCGCGTCATTGCGGGAGATGCCGGGGGCACCCGCCGCAGCGCCGAACTCCTCGAGGGTCAGTGCAGGGTAGCTGTGGGCCAGCACCCAGAGCACCTTCCCTTGGATCACGGGATCGGTGAAGTAGTTGGCGCCGAGGTACTCATCGGCGGTGCCGACGGTACCCTCGACCCGCTCTCGGGCGGAGATGTCGTGTTCCACGCAATAGGCCCAGAAGTTGGGATCCCCGACGGCGGGGGTCTCCGACCAGATCGGGTACAGATGCGTTCCCGCGAGGCCCACTCCGTCGCCGATGTAGACCGAATCCCCGGCCTCGACCGCTGCTGAGGCTGCACCCGGGGCGATCAACGCGCCCAGCACGAGCGCGCTCGCACCCGCCCATCCTCCGAGCCGGCTCAGATACTTGTTCTGCTGCTTCACTGTGCACTCCCTGCGTTCACGCCCTGAGACCCTCCCGAGGAGGGTCGATCCGGGGCCATTCTCGATTGACGGACGCCGGAGACAGGGGGAGTGTTTCCGCGATCCTCTCTGAAGGAGTGCAGGGTCGACGAAAGGTGACGCCGAGCGGCTGCAACCGTGAAGATCGTCCAGGAGTCTTTCGACCGATGTCCGGTACCCGCCGGCTGAAGCGGCGGGTACCGGAGAACGCCGTGCCGTGTTCGGCTGGATCAGCGCAGCTTGACGTCGATCGTCTCGGTGAAGGGGTCGATGTCGATGTTGGTCGTGATCGAGTAGCCCGATCCCGACGGACCCGTGGGGCGGAACTGGATGCGGATGTTGGTGATGTCGCTTCCGGTGATCACGGCCGTGATCGATCCGTCCGGGTTGGTGGTGGTCACGATTCCGGTGGCGTTGACGACCTGCAGCGTCACGCCGGGTTCCGGAACGATCAGGACGCTGGTGCCGGAGGGCAGGAGAGCGAGGTTGCCGTCCGCGTCGCTGCCCTCCACCGTGAAGTTGGTGACGTTTCCGCTCACGACGCTGACCGTCGCACCGGTCGCCCAGAAGGTCGCGGCGGGCGTCGGGGTGGATGCTGCCGCGAGCGGGATGGCGACTGCCGCCGCGACGACGGGCACGGACCAGGCTGCGCCCTTGACGACGGTTCGACGTGAGACGCCAATGACTGGGTGGTTCTCCTGCATGTTCTTCTTCCGATCTGACTGAGTTGACCGCTTCGTGAGCGGCGGGTACAACGTTGCGACGACAAGGAGTCACGATGACGGTCAGAGTGACGCCGTGGCCGCGCACGACTTCGGAACGTGGGCCCCACGGCACCCTAGCCAGTGTTATAGTCAACGGCATTGGCGACGACGAGGAGAGAGCAAGGATGCTGTACACCCCGGAAGAATCCACGACCGAGACGCTCGATGAGCGGTTCGCGGCTCCGTACCTCCTGACCGTGCGCCCCGCCGCCGGCGCGGATGACCTCGCGCTCGTGGTCGAGAACCATCCCGCTGGCGCTCGCGGCCGGATCTGGCGTGCCCCGGATGCTCCGGGCGAACTGCTGCCGTTCGACGTGAGCATGGGCGCGATCGTCACGCCGGACGGGCGCTGGGTCGTCGACCTCGACGATGGCGGCGGGTCCGAGGTGGGCACGCTCGTGGCCATCTCGCTCGACGGATCAGAGCGCGTCGAGCTGACGCCGGGCCGTGAGCCCTACGTGCTGCGGGGGATCGACATCTCATTCGACGGGTCCGCACTCGTGGCCACGGTCGTCGACGAGGAGGGGTTCCACGTGCTCGTGATCCCCGCCGCGCCCTGGGGCGAGTCGAAGGTCGTCTACTCGAACCCGGTGGAGGCGTGGTTCGGCCGCAGTGCGCCCGACGCCTCGCTGGTGTCGATCGACACGACCGACCACAACCCCGGCATCCGGCGTCCGCTGATCACGGTGGTGGATGCCGCGAACGGCGACATCGTCGCGACCCTCGACGATCTCCCCGACGGTCCGGTCCGCGCCGTGCGCTTCTCGTCGGTCACCGGTGACGACCGGCTGCTCCTCAACACCGAGCGCAGCGGCTTCTCCCGACCGGCCATCTGGCACGTGCGCACCGGGGAGCGGGTGGACTTCGACCTGCCCGATCTGGCCGGAGAGGTCATCGCCCTCGACTGGCACGCGCCGACCGGCCGCATCCTCGCCCTGCATGTCGACGGCGGTATCCATTCGCTGATCGAGCTCGATGAGGCCGACGGTTCCGTGCGCACCGTGCTCGAAGGGGGCAGCTTCGCCGAGCCCGACGTCGCGAACCTGCATCCGTTCTACTGGACCTCGTACTACGCACCCTCCGGCGTCGTCCGTGCGCTGCGATCGAGCTGGGATGTACCGCTCTACGTCACGGAGGTCGCCGCCGACGGCACCGAGACCATGCTGATCGAGCCGGCGCGGGTGCCGGCAGGGCAGCCGCTGCGCTCGACCCTCGTCGCCAGCGCCGACGGAACCCTGGTGCAGCTGTGGTCGGGGCGCCCGGCCGGTCGTGAGCCCCTCGGCACGATCCTCGAGATCCACGGCGGGCCGATGCTCGTGACGGTCGACCACTACAACCCCTCCGCCCAGGCCTGGCTCGATGCCGGCTTCGCGTACGCCTCGCTCAACTACCGGGGCTCCGTGACGTTCGGTCGCGCATTCCGTGAGGGGTTCTGGAACGTCGGCGGCGACCGCGAGATCGAGGATGTCGCGGCCGCGATCGCATGGCTGCGCGAACAGGGTCTCGCCGACCCGGCATCCACCTTCATCACGGGTGCCTCGTACGGCGGGCACATGACCCTCTTGAGCGTCGGGCGTCTGCCGGAGCTCTTCGCCGGCGGGTTCGCGCACGTCGCGGTCGCCGACTGGTCGGTGACGATCGAGGCCATGAACCCCGCGGTGCGCACGGTCTGGAGCTCGTGGGTTCCGCCGGAGCTGGTCACGCGCTTCTCCGCCATCTCGTACCTCGACGATGTGACGGCATCCGTCTGGGTCAACCAGGGGTCGATAGACACCCGTACGCCCGTCATCGGCGTGCAGGGATATGTGGACCGTCTGCGCGCCAGGGGTGGCGATGCGGTGCTCGAGATCTTCGAGGGGGGACATGAGCCGACGGGGCTCGAAGGTGCCGTCCGCGACCAGCGTCGCATGCAGGAACTCGCGCTCCGTACGCTCGCCGGAGAGCGGTGGGACAGTGCAGGTCTCGCCTCTAGTCACGAACATTGACTAAAGTGCTTGCTATCTTTTCCGGTCAGCCCTAGAGTCAGACCACTACCCGCACCACAGCACCTCCTGCACTGTCCCTTCGTCGCACGCTCACTGGAGATCCGTCCATGTCGAAATCACTGCATCGCACTGTCGTACCCTCTTCCCGCCGCGCCCTCATCGCGGCGCTCACCGTCACCGCCCTGATCGGGTCGCTGGCCGCCTGCACCTCCTCGTCCACGACCCCCGAGCCCAGCGAGGTCGCCATCGTCGACGGCGGCGAGATCGTGATCGGCGCGGAGCAGGAGCCTGACTGCGCCGACTGGATCGCCACGTGCGGCGGTTCGATCTGGGGCACCTGGATCATGCAGATCCCGACCCTCCCCGGTGTCTTCCAGACTCGACAGGTCGACGACGAGTGGGTGCCCGTGCCCTCCGACCTCGTCACCGGTGAGCCGGAGGTCGTGGTCGCCGACGACGGTACCCAGACCATCACCTACGCGATCAACCCCGAGGCGGTCTGGTCCGACGGGGAACCGATCACCTCGGCCGACTTCGAGTACACCGCGCTGCAGATCCGCGACGGCGACGACATCTTCGACAAGACCGGGTATGACCGTATCTCCGCGATCGACGCCAGTGACCCCGCGACCGTGACGGTCACGCTGGACTCGCCTTACGCCGGATGGCGCACGCTGTTCAGCGTCTACGGCGTCATGCCCGCGCACCTGCTCGAAGGCCAGGACCGCGCGGCCATCATGGCCGACGGCTACGACTTCAGCGGCGGTCCGTGGAAGATCGAGAAGTGGACGCGCGGCACCTCGGTCACGCTCGTCCCCAACGAGAACTACTGGGGCGACAAGCCGCACCTCGACAAGGTCACCTTCCTGTTCCTGCCCGACACCACGGCGGCGTTCCAGGCGCTCAAGAGCGGCCAGGTCAGCGTGCTGTATCCGTCTCCTCAGCTCGACGCCCTCACTCAGATCGACGCCGGCCTCCCCGGCATCCAGTCGCAGGTCGACGCCCGCAGCGGCAACCTCGAGGCGATCTGGTTGAACAATGCCGCAGCCCCCTTCGACTCGGTCGCGGTGCGTCAGGCGCTCGCCTACTCGATCGACCGCGACGCCATCGTGAAGCGCCTCTTCGGCAGCCTCGGCATCGACAAGGCGCAGCAGAGCTTCAACTCCCCGATGGTCGCCCCGTTCGCCTCGGACGACTTCTCGCAGTACGCGCTCGACCTCGACAAGGTCGACGAGCTGATGGAGGGCGACGGTTGGAAGAAGAACTCGGATGACGTGTGGGCGAAGGGCGGCGAGACGGCGACGTTCTCGATCAAGACGCTGGCCGGCAACAAGCGCCGCGACCTCACGGTGCAGGTGCTGCAGTCGCAGCTGGCGGATGCCGGCTTCGAGATGACGATCGACCAGGTCACTCCGGCCGACCTGTTCGGCACCATCGCTCCGCAGGGCGACTTCCAGGCGGGCATCTGGGCGCTCGTCGACACGTTCCCGGACCCCACTCTCAGCTCGACGTTCTCGTCGGTCAACATCCCGAGCGAGGCGAACGGCTACTCCGGCATCAACTTCTACCGCACCGACATCCCGGGCCTCGACGACCTGCTCGGTCAGGTCGACAGCGAGATCGACACGGATGCCCGCATCCAGGTCTCGCACGAGGCCGACGCGCTGATCGCCGAGAACGTGCCCTCGCTCCCGCTCGACACCGTGCCGAACGTGCTGCTGTGGAGCGACAAGGTCGGCGGCCCGGAGATCAACCCCGTCGACGGTCCGTTCTGGAACCTCGCCGAGTGGGGTCTGGCCGGCTGAGGCCGACCGGGAACGACAGCCAGGACTGAGACGGGGCGACGACGTGATCACCTTCATCACCCGAAGAGTGCTGTATTCGGTGCCGGTGATCCTCGTCGCCTCGTTCATCCTGTTCTGGGCGGTGCGGTCGACCTTCGATCCGCTCGCGAAGCTCCGGCAGGCGCACGACCCCGCGGTCATCGCGCGGGAGATCGAACGGCTCGGGCTCGACCGCTCCATCCCCGAGCAGTACTTCCTCTGGCTCCGTTCGCTGGTCCTCGGCGACTGGGGGCTGAGCACGCGCACCGGCACCCCCGTACTGCCGCTGATCGGCGAGGCGCTGTGGCCGACGCTGCAGCTCGCGTTCTGGGGGCTGCTGGTCGCCGTGCTGATCGCGGGTGGCGTGAGCGTCTACTCGGCGGTGCGCCAGTACTCCTGGGGTGACAACCTGCTCACCGGCGCCTCGTACCTCGGCATCGCGATGCCGGCGTTCTGGTTCGGACTCATCCTGATCCAGACCTTCGCCGTGTGGCCGAAGGAGCAGTTCGGGCTCAGCGAACCGCCGCTGTTCTTCATCGGACTGCAGTCGCCGGGGCAGACCGGGGTGCTCGACTACATCCGTCATCTGATCCTGCCGGTGGCCGCGCTCATGATCGCGCTGGTCGCCTCGTGGAGCCGGTTCGGTCGCGCGGCGATGCTCGACGCGCTGTCGAGCGACTATGTGCGCACCGCGCGCGCGAAGGGGGTGCCGCGACGGCAGGTCATCTGGCGCCACGCGGTGCGCAACTCGCTCGCCCCGTTCGTCACGGTCGTGGCACTCGACGCCGCAATCCTGATCGGCGGTCTCGTGGTGACCGAGCAGATCTTCGCGATCCCCGGCATGGGGCGGCTGTTCCTGCAGTCCCTGGTCGCCGGCGACGTCTACGTGCTGTTGCCCTGGATGATCGTGGTCGCGGTGGCCGTCGTGATCTGCAACCTGATCGCCGACATCGCCTACGCGGTGCTCGACCCGAGAGTGAGGCTGTCATGAGTGGAGCAGGCATCGCCGGGCCCGAGGAGCTGCTCGCCGAGCAGGATCCGCAGAAGGCGCCCACCCGGCAGCTGTTGAAGGGGTTCCTGCATCATCGGCTCGCGGTGACGAGCCTGATCGTGCTCGTCATCCTGCTGATCGCGTGCTTCGGTGCGGCGTGGATCGCGCCCTACCCGCAGGGGCAGCAGGACCTGCTCACGGGCCCGACCCCGCCCTCGGGGGCGCACTGGCTCGGCACCGATGAGTTGGGCCGCGACTACCTGAGCGAGATCCTGTTCTCCGGACAGATCTCCCTCGCGATCGGCCTCGCGGTGGCACTGCTCGCCACCGTCGTCGGCACCGCGCTCGGTGCGATCGCCGGTTACGTGGGCGGTTGGATCGGCGAGCTGATCATGCGCATCACCGACCTGTTCCTCATCGTCCCCGCGATCGCGCTGCTGGCGGTGATCCTGCAGGGGCTCGGCCCCTCGCCGACTACGATCGTGCTGGCACTGACCGCGCTGGGGTGGACGTACATCGCCCGCGTCGTGCGCGCCCAGGTGCTGTCGCTGCGCGAGAAGGACTTCATTGACGCGGCACGCGGCATCGGCGCCTCGGGCCTGCGCATCCTGGTGTCGCACCTGCTGCCGAACCTCGCGGGTGTCATCGTCGTCGCGATGAGCCTCGCCGTGGCATCCTCGATCATCGCCGAGTCGACGCTCAGCTTCCTCGGCTTCGGGGTGCAGCCCCCGCAGACCAGCTGGGGCTCGATGCTCAGCCAGGCGGCCGGCTACGTGGGCACCCCGCAGGTCTACCTGCTCTACTTCCCCGGCCTGTTCATCCTCGTCACGGTGCTGTGCGTCAACTTCATCGGCGACGGATTGCGCGATGCGCTCGACCCCCAGGGGAAGAACCTGTGAATGCCGCGGAGAGTGTGGATGGCGGCGGCGTGCTCCTCGAGGTCGAGGACCTGTCGATCAGCTTCCCGACCGACGCGGGCCTGGCCAGAGCGGTCGAGGGCGTGTCGTTCGTGCTGCGCGAGGGCGAGACGGTCGGGATCGTCGGCGAGTCCGGCTCGGGAAAGTCCATGACCGCCATGGCGATCATGGGGCTGCTGCCGAAGAAGGCCGTTGTCACCGGGTCCATCCGGTTCCGCGGCACGGAGCTCGTCGGGCTGGCGGATGACAAGCTGCGCGAGATCCGCGGCAAGGACATCGCGGTCGTGTTCCAGGATGCCCTTACGGCGCTGAACCCGGTCATGCGGGTCGGGGAGCAGCTCGACGAGGCCGTGCGCGTGCACCGACCGGACACCACGTCGGCCGAACGGCGTGCCAGGGCGATCGAGTTGCTCGACGTCGTCGGCATCCCCTCGCCAGAGCTGCGGGTCGACCGCTACCCGCACGAGTTCTCCGGAGGCATGCGCCAGCGCGTCATGATCGCGATGAGCATCGCGAACGAGCCCGATCTGCTGATCGCCGACGAGCCCACCACCGCGCTCGATGTGACCGTGCAGGCCCAGGTGCTCGAAGTGCTGCGCGAGGTGCAGCGTCGCACCGGCACCACCGTGCTGCTCATCACGCACGACCTCGGCGTCGTCGCCGGCACCGCCGACCGCGTCATGGTGATGTACGCCGGGGGACTCGTCGAGACCGCCGACGTCGACCCCCTGTTCTACGAGACCGCGCATCCTTACACGGCGGGGCTGCTGGCTTCGCTGCCGCGGCTCGACCGCCGCTCCAGCCGCGAGGAACGGCTCTATCAGATCGCCGGTCAGCCCCCGGTGGCGACGGCCTGGCCCGCCGGATGCCGGTTCGCGCCGCGCTGTGCCCACGCGGTCGCGGGTCTCTGCGATGCCGCGACGCCCCCACCGGTCGCCGTCGGTGAAGGGCATACGGCCGCCTGCGTGCGGGTCGACGAGTGGCAGAAGGAGGCGGTCCTGTGAACCAGCCCGTGGTGGACCCGCCCGTGAAGAGCACGAGCCTGACCGTGACGAACCTGGTCAAGGAGTACCGCGTCGGCGGCGGCCTGTTCGGCCGCACGCGCGACATCGTGCAGGCGGTGTCGGAGGTGAGTCTGTCGATCGACGGCGGCCAGACCTTCGGGCTCGTCGGCGAGTCCGGATGCGGCAAGTCCTCGCTCGGGCGCAGCGTCGCGCGCCTGCAGTCCAGCGACGGCGGATCGATCCTGCTCGGCGATGACGACATCACGCGCGTCGAGGGCGGCGGCCTGCGGGCGCTGCGCCGTCGCGTGCAGTTCGTGTTCCAGGATCCCTACGCCTCGCTGAACCCGCGCAAGTCCGTGCGGGCGACCCTCACCGAACCGCTCGTGATCCATGGCTTGCACCGCGGTCAGCATGAGCGCAGGGTCGAGGAGCTGCTGGCGCAGGTCGGGTTGAACCCCGCGCACGCCGACCGGTTCCCGCACGAGTTCTCGGGCGGGCAGCGGCAGCGGCTCGGCATCGCCAGGGCGCTCGCGGTGGAGCCGGAGGTCATCGTGCTCGACGAGCCGGTCAGCGCCCTCGACGTGAGCGTGCAGGCCGGTGTGCTGAACCTGCTCGACGACCTGCAGCGCGACCTCGGGCTCACGTACCTGTTCATCGCGCACGACCTGTCGGTGGTGCGGCACCTCAGCGACCGGGTCGGGGTCATGTACCTCGGACGGCTGGTGGAGGAGGGGCCGGTCGACGAACTCTACGAGCGGCCGCTGCATCCGTACACGCAGGCGCTGCTGTCGGCGATCCCGGTACCTGACCCGCGCACCGAGCGGGCGCGCGAGCGCATCGTGCTCACCGGAGACGTGCCGAGCCCGGTCTCTCCCCCGAGCGGATGCCGCTTCCGCACGCGCTGCTGGAAGGCCACCGAGATCTGCGCCGAGGTCGTTCCCGAGCTCGCCGACCACGGCGACACGCACCGGGTCGCCTGCCACCATCCGTCCGAGCGCGACGTGCTCTGACGCCACCGTCCTCTGCTCCCACCTGCTCTCATCGCGACCGGCGTGAGCGGGAATCTGCCACCGGAAGGACCCACACATGACGACCATCCACCGCATCGCCGTGATCGCCGGAGACGGCATCGGCACCGAGGTGATGCCCGAGGGGCTGCGCGTGCTGCGGGCCGCGGCCGCCCGCTTCGACATCACGCTCGAATTCGAGGAGTTCGACTTCGCGAGCGCGGCCTACTGGCAGCAGCACGGGCAGATGCTGCCGGATGACTGGTTCGAGACCCTGCGCGGGTTCGATGCGATCTTCTTCGGCGCCGTCGGCTGGCCGGATGTCGTCCCTGACCATGTGAGCCTGTGGGGGAGCCTGATCCAGTTCCGCCGGGCGTTCGACCAGTACGTGAACCTGCGGCCGGTGCGACTCATGCCCGGTGTGGTCTCCCCGCTGGCGGGTCGTGAGCCTGGCGACATCGACTTCTACGTCGTGCGTGAGAACACCGAGGGCGAGTACTCGTCGATCGGCGGGCGCATGTTCGAGGGCACCGACAGGGAGTTCGTGCTGCAGGAGACCGTGATGACCCGCACCGGTGTGGACCGCGTACTGCGCTACGCGTACGACCTGGCGCAGAAGCGCGAGGCGAAGCACCTGACCTCGGCGACCAAGAGCAACGGCATCTCGATCTCGATGCCCTACTGGGACGAGCGCGTGGCCGCGGTCGGCGCGGACTACCCCGACGTGCGGCAGGACCAGTTCCACATCGACATCCTCACCGCGAACTTCGTGCTGCATCCGGACTGGTTCGACGTCGTGGTGGCGAGCAACCTGTTCGGTGACATCCTGTCGGACCTCGGCCCCGCCTGCACCGGCACGATCGGCATCGCCCCGAGCGCGAACATCAACCCCGAGGGTGTCTTCCCCAGCCTGTTCGAGCCCGTGCACGGCTCGGCCCCCGACATCGCGGGCAAGGGCATCGCGAATCCGATCGGCCAGATCTGGTGCGGCGCCATGATGCTCGAGCACCTCGGATACCCGGATGCCGGCGCCGCCGTGCTCTCCGCGATCGAAGAGGTGCTCGCCCGCGGGGCCGACGCCGCCCCCTTCACCCCCGACCTCGGCGGTACGGCCACCACGGTCGAGCTCGGCGCGGCGATCGCGGAGGTGGTCGCCGGGGGTGAGGAGCCGCCGCTCAGCCCGTGGTCAGGTCCTGCGCGAGCATCACGATGATGCCGCTGGGGCCGCGCAGATACGTGAGCTTGTACACGTCCTGGTAGTTCGCGACGTCGCGGAGCGGGTGGCATCCGTGTCTCGCGGCGATCGCCAGGGACTCGTCGATGTCATCCACCGAGAAGGCGACGCGGTGCATCCCGATCTCGTTCGGCAGCGTCGGCTCGGTCTCGATCGCGTCCGGGTGGATGTACTCGAACAGCTCTATCTGGCCGTGCCCGTCCGGCGTCTGCAACACCGCGATCCTGGCGTGATTGCCGTCGAGTCCGACCGCGGTCGAAGCCCACTCCCCGCTGACTTCGTCGCGCCCGAGCACCGTGAGCCCGAGGTCGGTGAAGAAGGCGATGGTGGCTTCCAGGTCGCGCACGGCGATGCCGACGTTCTCGAGTCTGATGGGCATGGGACGGATGCTACTCGCGAGCACGTCCTGTGCACAGCTAGCGTCCGAGCTTCTCCGCACACGCGACGCAGTACTCCGCGAACGGGCGCACGGCCAAGCGCGCCGCCGGGATCGGCCGCCCGCAGTTCGCGCAGATGCCGTAGGTGCCGGCGTCCATCCGGGCGAGCGCGTCGTCGACCTGCTGGAGTTCGGATGCTGCGGCCTCGGCGAGCCCGGTCAGGCGCGACCACTCCGACGAGAGCGTGACGCCCTCGGGGTCGTGTTCGTCGTCGTCGTTCGAGCCCGCGCGGTCATGCGTGAGTTCGTCCAACATGGCCGAGGTGGAGTCCACGCGCGCCGCGGCCTGCGCACGGAGGTCCGTGAGGAGGGCGCGAAGGTCGGTGGTCATCCGCCCACTTTAGGCCGGCGGAAAGGTCTCAGCCGAGCAGCAGCGTGAGGACGGTCGCGCCGCCGCCACCGAGGATCAGGGCGATGATGACCGTCCAGGCGACGATGCGGATGCGGCGGTTGCGGCGCTCGCCGAGATCGCCGTAGTCCTCTTCGTTCGGGTTCTGGCGGCTGACGTCGCTCATGCGCTGACCGGCTCGGTGACGGTCGGACCGAAGTACGACGGGAGGGTGGCGGCCGAACGCTCGCGAAGTTCAGCGGCCGAGACCGTGAAGACGCCCTGCACTTCGAGCTGCGGTTCGCTGTCGGTCACGCCGATGCGCGCCACCGGGTAGCCGCGGCCTTCGCAGAGTCCGCGGAACTTCACGTCGTCCTCACGGGGAACCGTGACGATCACGCGACCGGTCGACTCGGAGAACAGAGCGGATGCCGTGTCGACCCCGTCGCGCTCGATGAGCTCGTTCAGCCACACGCGGGCGCCGACGCCGAAGCGCGTGACACCCTCGGCGAGGGCCTGGCCGAGGCCGCCCTCGGAGACGTCGTGCGCCGAGGAGATGAGCCACTCGTCGCGGGCCGCCGCGAGCAGGCCGGCGAGGCGCTTCTCTCCGGCGAGGTCGACCTTGGGGGGCAGACCGCCGAGGTGGTCGTGCACGACATCGGCCCAGGCCGAACCCGAGAGCTCGGTCGAGGTGGTGCCGAGCAGGTAGATGTTCTGACCGATGTCCTGCCACCCGGAGGGGATGCGGCGCGACACGTCATCGATGATGCCGAGCACGCCGACCAGCGGCGTCGGGTGGATCGGCACGTCGCCGGTCTGGTTGTAGAACGAGACGTTGCCGCCGGTGACCGGAGTGCCCAGTTCGTAGCATCCGTCGGCGAGGCCGTCGACCGTCTGGCCGAACTGCCACATGACCTCGGGGTTCTCGGGAGAGCCGAAGTTCAGGCAGTCCGTGATCGCCGTGGGGGTCGCTCCGGTGACGGCGACGTTGCGGTACGCCTCGGCCAGCGCGAGCTGCGCACCCGCGTACGGGTCGAGCTGGCAGTAGCGGCCGTTCGCGTCGGTCGAGATCGCGAAGCCCAGGCCGGACTCCTCGTCGACGCGGATCATGCCGGCGTCGTCGGGGAAGCTCAGGGCCGTGTTGCCGAGCACGAAGTAGTCGTACTGGTTCGTGATCCAGCTGGTGTCGGCGAGGTTCGGCGAGGCGACCAGGGCGAGGAACTGCTCGCGCAGCGTCTCGGGGTCGTTGGAGCGGGGGAGGTTCTCGGCGGCATCCGCCTGCAGCGCGTCGATCCACGTCGGGTACGCGACCGGACGGTCGTAGACCGGGCCGTCGACCGCGACGGTCGAGGGGTCGACGTCGACGATGCGCTCGCCCTGCCAGTCGATGATGAGGCGGCCGTCTCCGGTGACCTCACCGAGCACCGAGGTCTCGACGTCCCACTTCTCGACGACCGCGAGGAACGCGTCGAGCTTCTCGGGAGCGACGATCGCCATCATGCGCTCCTGCGACTCCGACATGAGGATCTCCTCTGCCGTGAGCGTGGGGTCGCGCAGCAGCACGTTGTCGAGCGAGACCTTCATGCCGCTGTTGCCGTTGGCCGCGAGCTCGCTCGTGGCGCAGGAGATGCCGGCGGCACCGAGGTCCTGGATTGCCTCGACGAGTTCGTCGCGGTAGAGCTCGAGGCAGCACTCGATGAGCACCTTCTCGGCGAAGGGGTCGCCCACCTGCACCGCGGGGCGCTTGGTGGGGCCGCCGTCGGCGAACGTGTCGGATGCCAGGATGCTGGCGCCGCCGATGCCGTCGCCACCCGTGCGGGCACCGAACAGCACGACCTTGTTGCCGACGCCGGTCGCGTTGGCGAGCTTGAGGTCTTCGTGGCGGAGCACGCCGACCGCCAGCGCGTTCACGAGCGGGTTCGCCTGGTAGACGGAGTCGAACACGGTCTCGCCGCCGATGTTCGGCAGGCCGAGGCAGTTGCCGTAGAAGCTGATGCCGCTGGTCACGCCGTGCACGACGCGGGCGGTGTCGGGGTGGTCGATCGCACCGAAGCGCAGGGCGTCCATGACCGCGACCGGGCGGGCGCCCATCGAGATGATGTCGCGGACGATGCCGCCGACGCCGGTCGCCGCACCCTGGAAGGGCTCGATGAACGAGGGGTGGTTGTGCGACTCGGCCTTGAAGGTGACGGCCCAGCCCTCGCCGACGTCGATGACGCCCGCGTTCTGGCCCATGCCCACCATGAGGCGTTCCTTCATCTCGTCGCTGACCTTCTGGCCGAAGCGACGCAGGTAGTTCTTGCTGCTCTTGTACGAGCAGTGCTCACTCCACATGACGGAGTACATCGCCAGCTCGCCCGAGGTGGGGCGGCGGCCGAGGATCTCCTTGATGCGCTCGTACTCGTCGGGCTTGAGTCCGAGGGCCGCGTACGGCTGCTCCTTCTCGGGCGTCGCGATCGCGTTCTCGACAGAGTCGGGGACGTGCTTGTGGGAAGGTGCAGGGGCGGTGGTCACGCGCACTCCAAAGGAAGGGGCCGGCGGGGCAGCTCCAGTCTACCGGCGTGGGGTCCCGGCGGATTTCAGCGTCGAGTGCGCGGACGGAAGGGCGTCCGCGCGCGCGAAAGGTCGGCACCGAATCGTTGTGTGCCGTTCGTGTCGCCTTCGGCGGGAGCCTCCTATGGTGGCGATATGCGCCTTCGTACTCTCGCCTGTCTCGGTGTCGTCACGGTCCTTCTGGTGACCGGATGCGCCCCGGAAGCGGAAGTCGCCCCGAGCCCCTCGGCCTCGGCACCCACGCCGTCGCCGAGCCCCACACCCACTGAAGAGCCGATCGTCGCCCCGACAGCCGCGTTCGACGTGACCTGCGACGACGTGAATGCAACGGTCTCCGGTCTGCTGGGCGAAGCGGTGGGCGGCGAGAAGGACACTCTGGGCCTGACATCCTCGCCGAACTGGTATCCGGGACCCGCTCAGTACATGATGCAGCGGGCGGGTGGCATCGCGTGCTCGGCAGGCGACCTGGACGCCTTCGATCCCAACTCGTACCCTGATGCCTACTGGGAGATCGCGATCGTTCCGGATGCGCAGACGATCATCGATGGTGCGCTGAAGCGGGGAGCGGGCGGCAACGCCGACATGGCGCTCAGTTGCGGTGACGGGCGCTGCATCATCAACCTCCGAGACGAAGACGTGCTGCTGACGGGATCGATGACGTCCCCCGGTCTGATGCAGGACGATCAAGATCGAGTGCGTGCCGCGTTCGAAGAACTCCTGGCATCGGCCGCCGGCACGCTCCGAGACTTCGAGTACGGTCCGAGTGGGATCGCCGCCGTGTCGTGCGAGACGCTGCTCACGGCGGAAGAAGTCGCCGCGCAGCTGGGCGCGCACGTCGAGATCGTGGACTTCTCGCGACTGGGTGGGTGGGGTATCCCTGCCGAGGTCTACTACGTGAATGATGGCGGACGGCTGTGCATGTATGCCGAGGGGCAGGACGTCTACAACGACGCCACCCTGATCTCGCTCACAACACTTCCTTCCGGCGCGTGGGCATTCGACAAGCTCGACGGGGGGAACCCGGTCTCCGTCGCTGGCGCGGATGCCGCGTTCAGCGGCGTCGACTACACCGGCCGGGCCGTGCTCGATGTACGTGTGGGCCTCGACTGGCTCCGGTTCAGCACCGCGGAGAGCGCGGTCGCTCCGTCGCTCGCGCCCGTCGCGGAGATGGCGATCGAGCATCTGACCCGAGGGCGTCCCGCTCCGCAGTGAGTGCGGGTGCTCACCCCCGAGGCGAGAGGTCGCGAACAGTCGTATTCCCGGGGCGTAGGCGACCATTCGCGCTACTCCCCTGAAGTCATGAAGAAGAGTCGGGCGAGGGCTCGGACGCGGCGGCGATTCGCTCTGCGAGTGATCTGGCAGCTTCGTGCAGCGCGGCAGGTCCCACGATCGTGAAGGCCGCGTCGAAGCGCGCGACCGTGGCGAGTACGCCGGTCCACGACCACGAGCCCACCGTGATGCGACACGAGCCGTCGTCGATCGCCTCGAGCGTGCCGTCGCCGATCCAGGGGGCGACCTCGCGGACGGGCAGCGCGATCACGAACTCGCCGGTGCACGGCCAGCGGTCCTCGGTCGTCGACCCCTTCGCCCGCGCCGCCAGGTACGTCTGCGCATCCGCCGCCGGCAGCGGTCTGGGCGTGAACGACGGGCCGGTCGGGATGCGCGGATGCACGCGGTCGAGCCGGAACGTGCGCCAGTCGTCGGCATCCAGGTCCCAGGCGAGCAGGTACCAGCGTCCCTCACGCGCGACCACGGCGTGCGGCTCGGTGCGACGGGCGGGCCGATCGTCCGACCTCGGGTCCGACACAGAGTCGTAGTCGAACCGCAGCACGAGCCGGTCGCGCACGGCGGCGCTCGCCGCCTCCAGTACGGCCGGATCGACCCTGATCGTGTTCTCGGCGCCCGTGAAGCGGATGCCGTCGACGCGGTGCCGCAGCCGCGAGGGCATCACCTGCCGCACGGTCGCGAGCGCGCGGGCTGCGGCTTCATCGATGTCGATGCCGCTCGACCGCACGCTCTGCAGGGCGACCGCGATCGCGACGGCTTGGTCGTCGTCGAACAGCAGCGGGGGCAGCTCTGATCCGGCCGCGAGACGGTACCCGCCGTCCGGTCCCTTGACCGCGCCGATGCGGTAGCCGAGCGCGCGCAGCCGATCGACGTCGCGACGCACGGTGCGCGGACTCACCTCCAGCCGCTCGGCTAGCACGGGCCCCGGCCAGTCCCGCGGCGTCTGCAGCAGTGAGAGCAGCGCCAGCATCCGTGAAGAGCTTCCGGTCATGTCATCCATTGTGCGTCGAGAAGAGGACTGAAACTGACCTCTTCTGATGTGATCGTTGGTCTCGACGGCGGCTCCGAGTCGCGGAACGCCGCAGAGAACCCACGAAGAGAAGGACAGCTCATGACCCTCACGACCACCACTCACCTGAACTTCCGCGGCGTCGCCCGGCAGGCGCTCGACTTCTACCGGTCCGTGTTCGGCGGCGAGGTCACGGCCGCGACCTACGCCGACGTCGGCATGCCCGACGGCGTGCCCGGTGCCGACAAGATCGTGTTCGGCCAGCTGCAGACCGACGACGGCATCCGTCTGATGGCCTATGACATCCCTGGGCAGGACGATGCGGATGCCGCAGCCACCGCCGGATCCACACACCGCGAGAACGGTGCCACGATCACGGATCGCACGTTCTTCCAGTCCCTGCGGGGTGATTCGCTCGCGCAGATCAGCGGGTATTGGGATGCGCTCGCCGACGGTGCCGTGATCGTTGAACCGCTCGCGGCGTCGGCCTGGTCGCCGGGCTTCGGCATGCTGACGGACCGCTTCGGGGTGACCTGGGTGCTCGACGTGCAGGCCGGCTGAGTCCGTGCGCGCGGTGCTTCCGTCGGCCGATGCTCCCGTCGGCCAGATGCATGTTTATCGGCCAATTCCGCTCAGTCTGGCCGATAAACGTGCATCTGGCCGCGCGAAGCGCACGCAGACTCCGCACCGCATGGCCGATAAACGTGCATCTGGCCGCGCGAAGCGCGCGCAGAATCCGCACCGCATGGCCGATAAACATGCATCTGGCCGCGCAATCCGCACGCAGACTCCGCACCGCGCGCGCCGGCGCCGCGGCTCACGCAGTGGCGGGGGCCGCGACGGTGGTCGCGCGCCTCACGCGCATGAGCGACTCTGCCGAGAGGGCGACCTGCGCGGCCGTCGGGCGCTCCAAGGGGTCCAGGCGCGTCATGCGTTCGAGCAGGTCGCGCCACTCGTCGTGGATGCGGTCCGGGATGACCGGAGGGTTCATGACGCGCGCGGTCGCCGCGCCACGGCCGGTTCCGTTCGCGGGATACGCCAAAGACCCGGTGAGTGCCTCGAGGGCGACCAGGCCGAGGCCGAAGACGTCGCCGGCCGTGCCGGGCTCGGCGTCGCGCAGCAGCTCCGGCGCCATATAGGCGAAGGTGCCGAGCACGATGCCGGGCGACGTCATCCGCGGGCTGCCGATCTCACAGGCGATGCCGAAGTCCGCGAGCTTCGCCGTCCACGGGCCGCCGAGCGGGTTGCGGGCGAGCATGATGTTCGACGGCTTCACGTCGCGGTGGATGATCCCCGCCGCATGCACGACGGCCAGCCCCTCGGCGAGGTCCCTGGTGAAACGGGCGACCTGGCGTGCGCGCATCGGACCGCTCGTGAGCCGACGCGCGAGAGTCGGGCCGTCGACGAACTCCATCACCAGGTAACGAGGGCGCCCGGGGATCAGCTGCGCGTCGTACAGCGTCACGAGTGACCGATGGTCGACAGCGGCCAGCAACGCCTTCTCGGTGTGGGCACGGTCGGCGGATGCCGCGGCGCGATCATCTTCGTGGATCATCTTGATCGCGACCGGGCGCTCCATGCGGGTGTCCGTCGCGCGGTAGACGGTCGACATCCCCCCGCGCCCGACGCGCTCTTCGAGCAGGTAGCGGTCGTCGAGCAGCGCGGTCGCCGGCGAGACGACGTCGAGCGTCATCGCGGGGTCCTCGCGGCGGCATTCTGGTGGGGCATATTCCGAAACTAGGTCGCATGCGCCGACGCGTCTGCTCCCTTGACTCCACTGCGCAGTCGTGAGAGGTGTTTCGGCGCAGTGCGCGACCACTCCCCCTCGCACCACCTTCACCTCACACGCGCAGGAACGTCACCTCGCGTTATCCGCCGACACGAGACGTGCGTCGTGCGAAGGGCATCCGTAGATTGGTCGAGTCCCGCTGTGAAGGAGCCGTCCCATGACCCAGATCCAGACCACGACCTGTCGGTCCTGTCCCGGCGCTGCCTGAGTCCTGCCATGGCCGAGTCCTTCCTGTCCCATCCCTTCGACGCCCGTTCGAGGGTGCAGCTCGATCGCCCGCACAGCCGCAAGTGGAGCCTGCATCCGGGCACGATCGGCGCCTGGGTCGCGGAGATGGACTTCGGGGTCGCTCCGGTGATCGCCGAGGCCCTGGGCCGCGCTGTCGCCGACGAGAACCTCGGTTACCTGTCGCCCCCGGTCGCGGCGGAGCTCAGCGAGGCGACATCCGATTGGATGCGTGACGAGTACGGGTGGGCGGTCGACCCTGAGCGTGTGCATCATGTCGCGGATGTCATGGCCGCACTGGGTGTGGCCGTGCGGGAGTACTCGCCCTCCGGATCGGCCGTGATCGTGCCCACCCCGGCCTACATGCCGTTCCTGACATATCTGCCGTCGATCGGGCATCCGGTAATCGAGGTCCCGGGCGTCGCGGTCGACGGGCGCTGGCAGCACGACCTGGAACGCATCGATGAGGCCTTCGCCGCCGGGGCGCGGACGCTCGTGCTGTGCAACCCGCACAACCCCACCGGCACGGTCGCCGGTCGGGAGGAGCTCGAGGCGATCGCCGAGATAGTGGAGCGGCACGGCGGACGGGTGTTCGCCGACGAGATCCACGCGCCGCTGCGCTTCGACCGGGCACCGTTCATCCCTTATGCCTCCATTTCGGATGCCGCGGCCGGCCACACCGTCACGGGGACCAGCGCCTCGAAGGCCTGGAACATCGCGGGGCTCAAGACCGCGCAGTTGATCACGTCGAACGATGCCGACCAGGAGCTGTATCGAGAGTTCGGCTTCGCGGTGCACCACGGTGCGTCGACGCTCGGAGTCGTGGCATCGACCGCCGCGTACCGGCACGGAAAGCCCTGGCTCGACGAGGTGATCGGGTACCTCGACGGGTCGCGCCGGCAGCTGGCGTCGCTCGTGGAGCAGCACCTGCCCGGTGCCCTGTATCGCATTCCCGAAGCGACATACATCGGCTGGATCGACGTCAGCGCACTCGGCATCGACGGGCCTCCGGCGGAGTTCTTCCGCGAGCAGGCCGACGTCGTGCTCACCGAGGGCCGGTTACTCGGCCACGGATACAAGGACTACGTGCGCATCGTGTTCGCGACTCCGCGGCCGATCCTGGAAGAGGCCTTCGTCGCCATGGGCGATGCTGTGCGAAGGCGCGGGTAGCGCTCACCTCGCGGACATGAGAGAAGCGCACGCCCGGGGGGAGGACGTGCGCTTCCTATCCCCAGATGGGGATGACGACGGATGCCGTGTTCGGGTCACGGCATCCGTCGGGCTTTACGGGGCGTCGATGCCGCGACGGCGACGCATCGCGACGAACGCGCCACCGAGCGACAGCAGCACCATGCCGATGAGGATGCCGCCGATCGGCAGGTCACCACCCGTGGAGCTGAGCTGGTCGTCTCCCGGAGCCGTGACCCCGCCCGTGCCAGGTGTGCCGCCGTCACCGGGGACAGCCGCCGCGACGACGGCCGCAGTGGCCGCGCTCGTGGCGGAGCCCGTGCGGAATCCGGTCAGTGATCCGGTCACGGTGACCGAGATGCGTGCACCGAGCGCGCTCGCGGGGATCGTGAACGTGGTGGCGGGGTCTGCGGCACGAGCCGTGCTCACGACGGGTTCGCCGTCGATCGCCCACTCGTAGCTGAGCTCCGTGCCCTCGGGCCACCCCTCGGAGCTCGCGGTCAGTGTCTGCCCGACGACGGCCTTGCCGGTGATGGTCGGAGCCGTGGTCGGCGCGAGCACCTGCATGACGTTGGCCTCGGCGACGCAGCTGTCGCACGTGCCGCCGAGGGTGGCGACGCGGGCGGTGACCGGGAACGCGCCGCCGGGGGCGTCGTCGGTCACGGTCGCGCTGAAGGTGAGCTCGGCCGTGGCTTCCGGAGCCGTGCCGACCGGAACGTTCCAGGTCAGGGTGGTGCCGTCGAGCGTTGCCCCGGTCGGGACGGCGTCGAGCGTGGCGCGGGTCAGCAGCTCGCTCAGGTCGATCGTGACGACCGACGACGCCAGTGCCACGCGGCCGGTGTTGGTGGCCGTTGCCGTGTACGTCACGGTGTCGCCGACCGCGAGCGGGTCGGCTCCGGCATCCGTCAGAGCGAGCGAGAGCTTGTCGGGCCAGGCGGGCTTGCCGGGCTCGAGGATCCAGTCGTTCCACAGGGCGGTGATGTCGCGGCCGGAGATCTCTTCGGCGAGGGCCTTGAGGTCGGCGGCGGTGCGACTCTGGCCGGCGAAGCGGGTCTGCCATTCCTTGATCAGCGTGAAGAAGGCGTCGTCACCGATGGAGATCTTCAGCGCTTCCCAGAACTGCGCGCTGCGGGTGTAGGTCTGATAGCCGTAGAGGTCTTCCGAGGCGGTCTGCGCGCCGGGAGGGGTGTTCCAGTTCGCGCTGCTCGAGGCCGTGCGGTTCCAGGAGGAGTAGTAGGTCTGCTCGGTGCTCGCGCCGCTGCCGAAGCCGGCCGCGCTGCTGTAGTGCGTCGGGCCCCAGGTGGCCATGCCTTCGCCGATCCAGATGTCGGTCCACGTGGTGGGGGCGATGTTGTCGCCGTACCACTGGTGCACGAGCTCGTGGATGAGCGTGCTGCCGTTGACCGAACTGGCGCTCGGGAAGAAGGATCGGTCCTGCGTCTCGAGTGCGTAGTTCACGCCGCTGGGCACGCTGTCGACGATCACGCCGGTGCTGTTGCCCGGGTAGGGGCCGTAGATCGACTCGAGGTTGCGGGTGATGGTCTCGAGCTGAGTGACCCGGTTGCGGATCGTGGTCTTGTTACCGTCGCTGAGGCCGGAGTCCATGAACGACCACGAGGGGATGCTGCGGCCATCCGTCAGCGTGATCGAACCCTCGATCACGTCGAAGCGGCCGATCGCGATGACCACGAGCTCGGAGGCCATCTGCTTGTCCTGACGCCACACCCAGGTCGTGCGGTCACCGGAGACGGTCTTCGACTGCAGCTCGCCGTTGCTGGCGACGGCCGCGTCACCGGTGACCTCGGAAGCGTTCGCGAGCACTGAGGGCGCGTCGACCGAGATCGTGTAGGTCGCCTTGTCGCCCGGGGTGTTGTTGTGCGGGAAGCCGGCCATCATGCCGATCGGCTGTCCGAGCAGGATCGCTCCGTCGTTCGTGCCGTTCCAGCCCTCGTAGCTGCCGTCGGTGTCGACGTGGCGCACGGGGGTTCCGCTGTACGTGACCGCCACCGTGAACTCGCCCTCGACCGCGGTGGCCGGGGTGACGATGAGCTTGTACTTCACCGCATCCGCATCGATGTCGCGCTCCCACGTGGCGGGGGTGCCGTTGACGGTGACCGCCGAGATGGTCATGCCCTCGAAGTCGAGCGAGAAGCTGCGCAGCGGCTCGAGTGCCCGTGCGGTCATGGTGGTGGTGGCCGTCGTGATGTCGCCGGTGATGAGGCCGTCGGCGACGCCGGTCGGGCTCCAGGCGAGAGAAACGTCGTAGTTCAGGGCGTCGTAGCCGCCGTTGCCGACGTTCGGGAACATTGCGTCGCCGGAGGTGCGGGGGCCATCGATCGGGCCGTCGGCTGCGGCGGCGGGGACGGAGGTGACGAGCAGGGAACCGGCGAGCAGCGCGGTGACCGGGAGGGTCGCGAGCATTCGCCGACGGGCGGGGGAGGTCAGTCGGAGCATGGGTGCTTTCGGGTTGGCATGGCGAGGGCGACCGATCACGTCGTCGTGGTGCGGGGTGGGCTTGTGGCCCTGAGGGATACGTATGAAACGTATGGAACGTATGTTTCGGCAATATATCGTGTCGCTCACGGTTGGGTTGCGGCGAGACTTTCTGTCCGCGGACCGGGGGAATTGTTCGACTCTGTCCAGCTAAGGTCGCGCTGCGCCATGGTTCGAGGCCCCGAGCCGGACTTGGCCGCGAGGAGTCACGACACGCCGCGTCGAGGCGTGTGGGGTCGGCGCGTCTTGACCCCTCACGCGCAGGCCGGGGGGTGTGCGACGGCCGAGGGATGGGGGAGTTCTGGGGGTGAGGCTATCGCCCGGTGGTACCGGTCTCGTTCTGATGGGTGCCGTCGGCCGGATAGCGCCCTGACAGATCCATGAGGACTTGCCGCCAGTAAGGTTCGCCGCGGAATGCGGGTTCGTCACGGCGGACAGCGGCAGATGCGAGCACGCTCGTGGTGGCGCAGACGATTCCGAAGATGGGTCCCGCCCAGTCGGCGGTCGGGCCCAGCGCGATGGCTCCGATGAAGGCTGCCGCGACGACGAGAAGAGGGGCGAGGGTCAGTATCCAGCGATGCGGCCCGGTGGCTCGCGCTCCGAACATCAGACCCGCGCTCACAGCGAGGAGCACTGCGACGGTGTTGATCAGCATGCATCCTCTTCTTGTTGACGCGGAAAGGAAGTGATCGACGTCTTCCGAGTAACTAAAGCACGCGGACGAGGGCACAGTCCTGGGGGATCTGCGCGGATCCTGGCGTGCGCGTTCGTGGACGCCGTCGTTCAGATCATGCGGCCACGCACCTATCCCGCCCCGCGCCTGAGCGCTACTGTGCAGGGATGGATGCGACTCAGGATGCTGCGCAGGAGCGCGCCGAGGATGCTCGATTCGACGCTGTCGTCGAGGAGGCGGAGCTGCGCGAGCGACAGCGGATGCTCGCCCGGAGGTTCTCGTGGGGTATCGCGTGGGTCGTGCCGCTTGTCGCGCTGATCGTCGGCATCTGGCTCACGAGCGCCGGGACGATCGAACAGCTCAACGACCTGGGCGATGACACATTCGAGGCCACGTATCTCGTGGTCTGGCCCGCGGGGCTCGTACTTCTCGGCGTCGGGGTGCTCGGCGTGGTCGCGGCGGCCATCGCCACAGCAGTGCTCACGACCGACCGCTGAGCATCCGTCTTTAGACGCGAAACGCCCCCGCCGTTCGGGTCGGCGGGGGCGTTGACTTTGCGGGGTGATCTACTGCACCGACCATCCGCCGTCGGAGGCGAGGATGGCGCCGTTGATGTTCACTGCATCGTCCGACAGCAGGAACGTGATCGACGCGGCGAGGTGCTCCGCGGTCGCGACGGTCGGGATCGCCTGCTGGAACGGAGCCAGTCGGCCCGAGCCGTACTCAGACATGTTCGGGGGCATCGGGATGCCGGTGGCCACGCCGCCGGGGGCGACGGAGTTCACGCGGATGCCCTTCGGCCCATACATGAACGCCGCGGACTTCGTGACGCCGATGATGCCGTGCTTGCTGGCGGTGTAGGCGTTGCCCGAGGAGTTGCCGCGCAGGCCCGCTTCGCTCGAGACGTTAAGGATCGAGCCGCGGCCGGCTGCCTCCATGATCGGAAGCACGGCGCGCATGAGCTTGAACGGGGCGGTGAGGTTGATCGCGATGACGCGGTCCCAGACGGCATCCGTCGTCTCGCCTGCGGGGGAGAAGTCGTCGTTGATGCCGGCGACGTTGGCGAGGCCGTCGATGCGGTCGCCGGCGGCGGCGAGCACGGCGTCGATCGCGTCCTGCTGGGTGAGGTCGCCGGGGACCGTGACGATGTCGGCATCCGGCAGCTCCGCCTTGAGGGCGTCGAGCTTCTCGGCGGCGATGTCGCTGGCGATCACGCGTCCGCCTTCGCGGGCGATGCGGGATGCCGTGGCCTTGCCGATGCCGGATGCCGCCCCCGTGACGATGACGGTCTTGCCGGAGAAGCGTCCGGCGGTGGGCTTCTCGGTCCAGCCGGAGGTCTCGTCATCCGCGGGGATCTCGCCGCCGTTGGCTGCGCGCACGAGGTCGTCGACGATGGACTGCGGCATCGCGCCCTGGCTCATCGCGACGAGCTGCTGCAGCGGGAGGCCCAGCACCGGGGTGAGCAGTTCGGGGTCGGCGCCCGTCTTCTCGAAGAGGCTGCGGATGAGCGGACCGCCCGTGGGGTCGTTCAGCCAGTCGCCGATGGTGGAGTGAGCGGTGAGGGCCATTTGTTCTCCTTGTTCGAGTTTCGCAACGGTGCGTCTACTTATGTTTCAGTGTACGCCTGAGTACGCTCGGAGGGTGCCTCGTCCTCGCAGTGAAAAAGCGCGCCAGTCCGTTCTGGACGCGATGCGCGCTGCCCTGTCGGCCGGTGGCTACGAGGCCGTGACGATCGAGGGACTCGCGGAAGCTGTGGCCTTGTTTCACAGCCTTGCTAGACGCTGAAGGGTCTTCCGATAGATGGCGATGAAATCGTCCACAGGGCGATCATCGGTGCCGTAGAACGCGGCGGAGTCGACACCGTACTCGTCGGAAAGATGGAGCTCGCGGCGCATGTCCTTTATTCGACCCCGCGAAACCTGTCTCCCGTCGCCGCCGTATGGCAGCCAGGCGCGCCGCCGCTCGACTTTTGTACGCTTCCCGATCAAGCGTGGAACATCGATCTCAACGGTCCGATCGACGATTGCTCGGCCCCCTCGATTGCTCGATATTGAGACGGTGCAGCCGAGTGCATGGAGTCGGCGCCGCAACGTGGCGAAGGTGATGACGCGTTCGCCACTCTCGGTCCGTCTGGAGTTCTGGGAAATCCATTGGGACATGAGTAGGACTTCCACGTCATGACGATCTGCGTCGAACCGTTCGGCGCCAAGGCGATGAGATGCAACGCGAAGGATCCATTTGAAGACATCCTCCTGGGAGGACACCAAAGACATCCCGTTCTCGTCCAGCGAGACAAGCATGGAGACGAGGGCGGTTCGCTTGTTGCCGTTGTGGAAGGGATGGTTATGCACGAGAGAGTGGGTGATTGCTGCGCACGCCATCTCGACTGTGGGGTATTTTCTCTCGCCGAAGACAGCCGTATGCGGGCGTGTCGCTGCGCTCTCAAGAAGGTCATGGCTTCGGACGCCTGCGGGCGCTATGGGATCGCTGCTTCCAGCGAAATCCGCAGCGATTTGGAAGTGAATCGCTTCCACTTCGTCCGATGAGAGATGCCGAATGGTGTCCCGCGCGAGTCCAACGGGGCGCCACTCGAACGGTTGTAGCTCCACGCGAGGAGGATCCGCTTTTACCTTCCTCTCGTCGCGTGCTGTGCGTGAGCGTTCGCTACGCTCGATCTTTCTCAACGCACCCTTGGGGAGTTTTCGCGCGCCGTCGGGGATCGCAACTCCGACCTGCGCCGCCCAGGCCCGAAACTCCGTCGGCGTCAAGCCGAGTAAGTCGATCCAGTAGGAGATCAACAATCGGCGTCTTACGGGCGTGATACCGACCGCGTCACGTGCCCGATCATGGTCTCCTGGTCGTATCAACGAAGTAGGAGTCGTCGGGTACTCGATTCCGACTTCCCAGATCAACAACAGGACGTCGTCAACTTCAAGCTCGGCCTCTCTGGCGAGCGAAGCTGCTGTCATCTCCCTAGCCACTTTTGGCTCCTCTCTGAGCCCTAACCGCGGTCTGTGCGGTGAACTGGAGTTAGCTAACCACGAGCAGATAGCACGGGGTGGACTCTGTGGCGATCCGAAGGGGGGCTCTTCGACGGGTGGGTGGCCGGCGGGCCCTGTTGAACGTGAGTACGCTCGGAAGGTGCCTCGTCCTCGCAGCGAAAGAGCGCGCCAGTCCGTTCTGGAGGCGATGCGCGCCGCCCTGACCGCCGGAGGCTACGAGGCCGTGACGATCGAGGGGCTCGCGGAGTCCGCCGGGGTGTCGAAGCAGACGATCTACCGGTGGTGGGGGTCGAAGGCGGCGATCCTGGGGGAGGCGCTCGTCGAGGGTTCGGTGCCGGGGGCGGATGTCGCCGTGCCGATGACTTCGGATCTAGCGGCTGACCTGCGGGCGTGGTTCTCTGTGATGTCTGCGGGACTGGCGCGGCCCGAGGGTGTGGCGCTGGCGCGGGCGCTCATCGAGGTGACCGCCGCCGATCCCGCGTTGGGGCTCGTGCTGAACGAGCGGCTGGCCGCGCCGATTCGCGAGTGGGTGACGGAGCGGGTCGTGCGCGGACGTGTGGCCGGTGACGTGCGGGCGGACGTGGATGCTGCCGCGATCGCGGATCAATTCATCGCGATGGCGAGCTATGCCGCGCTGATCGGGCAGCCGTTGAGTGCCGAGCGGGTCGAGGAGACGGTGGTGCGGTTGTTGCGGGGGATTGGGGCGTAGTCGATCGCGAAGGTTCGGCCCGACCTCTGGGAGCATGGCTCCATGAGCGACAGCGAATGGCTAGCGAAGCGCGGGATTATGATGACCGACGAACGGATCAGTGCCTACGGTGGATTCTCCGTCCCGGTTGAGTTCTTGGAGGATGCGGCCGCGCGAATCAATCGACAGGGCCTGCCGATGCACTTGGCGCACGATCTCGCGAGGCCTCTCCGCGTGCGCAACGTGAGAGCTTATGTCCACGCTGAAGAAGGTGCGAATCAACTTTGGTGCGACCTAGAAGTTCATCGGGACGATGTTCGTTGGTTCGAAACGCTTCCCGGCATGTCCGTCACGATGACGTTCCCGATCGAGCGTGATGTCAGGTTGCGACGTGCTGCCCGGGGCGGTGTGACTATCAGCGCCGACCACGCCTGGTTTGATGATGACTCTCTTGTCGCAGCTGAATCTGCTTTGACCGTGGATGAGCGATGCGATGAGACGATTTCGATCAAGCGCGCCTACCAGTTTGGACTCGTCCCGGACCCGCAGATCTATGTCGACGTGGCCTATGCGGTTCTCCTATCTATCGGGGCGAATGTTGTCTGGGACGGCGTGAAAGTGCTTTGGCGCCGCCGCCGGACACCCGAAGGGTCGTCAGCTGAGGTGCCCACGACGGTGAACTGGACGATCTCTACGCGTGAGCACTCCGTGACCGCGGTCATCAAGACCAGCGACGAGGCGACTGCTTCGAAGGCGATCGAATCCCTTGAACACGCAACTGCAGCTATTTTCGGTGCTGACGAAAAACAGGCAGAAGGCGTGTACGAGGGGAGCTCGAAGACAGTGATCGCGTGGGACGCTGATAGTTCTACCTGGACGCCACCACGCTGAGCGCGGGAGAGTCAGAGCGCTATGAGCGGGCTAGAGTCCAGGCCGCTATGTCAGGAGTCACCCTCCCCGACTAGCTCCAAGAGATCGTCGGTCGTCAGCTGCTGCTCGGCGTCTGCGTGTCCATGGGAGAGCTGCACACCTTCGGAGTCGAGCAGGGCAGCCGGGTCACGGTGGTCATCACCGTCATTCCACCTGAAGTCGTTCGCGACTCTCCCGTCCCAAGTGAGCACGCGGTATGGGTTCTCACAGTCTCGACAGGTCATGAGATGACGAGCCAGTGCTTGCGCTCCCGTGCCGACTGCTTCGGCAAGCGTGTTGTAACTCGTCCATCGCCCCGCGGGGAATGCGGCGAGGATCGAATGGGTCATTGACCAGTCGAACCGGCGCGAGTCATCGAACTTTCGTCGATACTCATCGATCTCGGACTCCGAGAGTGACGGACGCGCCCAAATCCCGACGGCTTGTTGGGCCAAGCGCTCCGCGCGCCGCTCAATCCCTGTGGCGTCCCAAGTGTCCAATTGTCCGAGACCGTGGTTCAGACGAAGGGGACTCTCGCGGAAACCACCTTCCATGTCTCGCTTCTCGCCGAAGGGCCGATCGGAGTACTCCGGGTTGTAACCAGTGAGGGTCAGGTTGCCCAACGTGTGAAGGTACCGGTCGTGGATGGTCTCCCAATCTGTACCCAGGGCTTCCTGCCATGCATGGTTGGCGTTCTGCGGCATGATGTGTTCGATCGTGTACTCGGCCGTCGATACCTCTTCCTTCCGCCCATGGTTCTCCATGGTGCGGAAGAAGTAGCCGCGCCGCTTCAGGTGATACATGTCCGTCGACTTGAGAGCCTCCTTGAACTCCTCATCGCTGGGGAATCGGCGGTAGTCCGGAAGCGTGAGCAGGCGTCCGCGCACGCTTCCGACGTAGTCCTGCTGGTCGATTGCTGCGGCCAAGGTCGCGAAAGTCTTGTTGAGGCTGTTGGTCGGAATCCGGCACACAGCTCGGCGGAACAGATAGGCGATGATCGTGTCCAGGAGCTCCGCGAACTCAGCACTCGACAGGTGGCCGTCCGCGTAGTCGGCATAGAGTCGCAGTTGGAACGGGTACGTGACCGTTGCCAGTTGGTCGAGCTCGCGGAAGCGCTTGGCCAGCAACGGGTCGAGCTCGTTATCGAGCGCCATGGCAGCGAACCAGCTTGCGTTGCGGCTCAGCTCCACGACTAGTTCGTCGCGGGTCATCCCGTGCTCTGCCTGTCCGGCAGCGTAGTCCTTGAAGGCGTCATAGATCTCGTCGAGCCGAGGGATGCTCAGCGTCTTCACCGTCAGGAAGTGGCGAACGAACTCGTCGAATCGGGGCTCGTTCGTTCCCTGGAACTCCTTCTCCATCGGGAACCAGTAGTCCTCATACAGACGTTCCTGCCGGGCTGGCGGAAGGTCCATGAGTACGAAGTTTCGGATCAAGTCAGCCTCGGAGAGTCGTTTGCCGGTCGCGTTCATCGACTCGAAGACGAGCTGCGGGTCGTCAGTGCCGCGGGTGAGTTTCACATCCACGACGACGAGCTTCGAGAGCCCGCGGCAGACATCGATGACCGTCTCCGCGTCTGCGCGGCTTAGCTGGTCGATGAAGAACGCGTGGTTCTCGATGATCCTCGAGTCCGACGCCGGCAGCGGTGCATTACTGACGACAGCCTTCAGTGCTTCCTTGTCTCGCTTCGAGAGCATCAGCTTGAAGAAGTCATCGCCCGACTCATAAGGGTTCGTCAGATACAGGCCACGGATCTTCTGTGGAGCGAAACCGGCGACAGGCTCGCGCTCGTCGTCAGGTAGTTCGTCGAGGTGTGCCGCGAGAGCAGCGAGAAGCAGCGTCACCGTCGTCACGCGCTGCTGGCCGTCGATGATCAGGTCAGGTTCCCGAGAAGTCGTAGTCCCCTGATCTTTCTCGATGTAGACGATCGAGCCCGTGAAATGGTTGCTCAGCCCATTGCGCGCTCCTGCGCGAACGATGTCAGTCCACAATTGCGCGCATTCCGCGATGCCCCATGAGTAGACACGCTGATAGATCGGTACGACGAACCGCTCACTCTTCTTCAGCAGCTCCAACAGATTGGCATCAACAGCCTTCAAAGCGTCCTCCGGTTGCGTGTCTAGCGACGCCTCGATGCGGCGAAGTGCAGTTCATCCCGAGAGTATCGCCGCGTTGCCTTTTCCATCGGCTAACGCTCCACCAGTTACCCGTTCTTGGCAACCGTCCGCCCATCCGCAAACCGCGCCTGCGCCCGATCCTGACGCCGTGGGACCTCGACGAGCTCCGTCGCCTTCGCCAAACCCATCGGCTTCGTCGATGCGTACACGCTCTCGGCGGTGTCGATGAGGAAGGTCTCGTGCCAGATGCCGACTGCTCCCGGAGCCTTGCGCGCCATCTTGTTGAAGCGGGTCCAGGCAGGACGGTGCTCCTGCGACGGGTTGGATGCGTAGGCGTAGAGCTTGTCGATCGATGACCAGTACTGCACCACGTAGGGTCCGCCGGCGCCGAAGAGCAGGCGGAAGCCGAGCATGCCCGAGTCTGTGTCGATGGAGAGCTCGCGCAGCATCCGCGGCATGGCGAGGAAGGGCGGCAACCAGAGGTCGGGGCGCCACCAGCGGTTGATCTGCATCCCGATGTGGAACACGACGAGTTCGCCTTCGTGGCGGTGGGTCATGCGGCCCGGGATGATCTTCGACATGATGACTCCTCTTGATTGGATAGCGTCACTATCCATAATGGATAGCGCTACTATCGAAGTCAAGAGGTGGCCATGAGAATTTCCGAACTGTCCGCGCAGACGGGCGTGACCGTGCCGACGATCAAGTACTACCTGCGCGAGGCTCTGCTGCCCGAGGGTGAGCGCAGCGCGCCGACTCAGGCCGCGTACGGCGAGAAGCACGTCGAGCGGCTGCGGGTGATCCGCGCGCTGCTCGACGCGGGCGTGAGCATCGCCGAGACGCGGCGGGTGTTGGCGGCGCTGGATGACCCGCCGGAGAACCCGCACGATTTGCTCGGAACGGCGCATGCGGCGATCACTCCCCCGGTGGATGAGGAGTTGGATCTGACCGGCGCTGAGCGGCTCGTCGAGGGGCTCGGGTGGAAGTCCGGGATGTGCGATGAGGCAGTGCTCCACGCGGTCGCCCGGGCGTTGCAAGGGCTGGAGCGAGCCGGATTCACCGTGCCGCATGCGGCGATGGCGGAGTACCTTGCCAGTGCGCGGCGGATCGCGGATGCCGAGCTCGCCGGGGTGCCGGACGAGTCCGCGGAGGCTGCGGTGCGGTACGTGGTGCTGGGGTCGGTGCTGGTGGAGCCGTTGTTGTTGGCGCTGCGGCGGGTGGCGCAGCAGGTGAGTTCGGGGGAGAGGTTTGGCGAGAGGCCGGATCGGCTTCGGTGATCTGGCCGCTGCGCTCTATGCCCGTCTGGTGAAAACTGCCGTCGCGCGGATGCTGCGCAGGGTTCGACGATGGCGTCGAGATCCGCTTCAGGGAGAGGGGGCTGGGGCCCGACGGCTTCGCAGAAGACCTCATCGACGAGCTCGAAATCATCAATCGCGGATCCTACCCTGGCGCAGCGCGAGCGACCATTGTGCCTACGAGGTTCGCGAGCCGACCCTGGGCAGCGAAGACAGCCGCATGGTGTGGGTGTCGCATCATCGAAGCGACGGTGCGCGTCGACTCATTGAGCGCGCTGCGGTCTGAACGTCGCGAGAATGTGAATCGCGTCGACGTCAGAGAGTGGGCGCGCCTCCAGCTGGAACTGTGGGCAGCCAAAGGTGCAGGCGCCAAGGAGTTCGAAGGCATTCTGGCCATGCCATTCAAGGCGAGTGTCGAGGGCTGGATGCTCCACAGGCCCTAGCTTTCAGACCCGAGGTGCCGGCGGCGACCCGCCGTCCGCGCTAGAGGGCGGTGGCGCGGTGTCTACACTCGGTGTCGCCGGCTCACCGTAGGGTAGGCCGTAGCGGGAGATGTGTAACGTCGCACGCATTGGGCCCCGCGTATAGGGGTAGTGAATGCCAGTTCTTACTGAGACGGGACGACAGATGACGAGTGCGCCGAACGAGCGCCATCGCGGGCAAATCAAGTCCCGTGAGCGCGTGCGAGACCTCGCAGAGGTATACACGCACCAACGCGAGGTCAACGCGATGCTCGACCTCGTCCCGGACATGTTCCCGACGGACGAGAATCCCGGAAACACCGACCGGAAGTTCCTCGAACCGGCATGCGGATCGGGCAACTTCCTCGAGGAGATTCTGCAGCGCAAGCTCGCTTTCGTCACCACTGAGCGCTACGGGATGGGGCAGCGATACGAGCACCGTATTCTTCGCGCCCTCGCTAGCGTCTACGCCGTCGACATCAACGACGAGAACGTCGAGGAATCGCGGGACCGCCTGCGCGCGGTCATCAATTCTCACATCGACAACGACATGAACACCAAGGCTGTTTCGTCCGAGTTCTCCGATGCCGTCGACGTCATCCTTACGACCAACATCGTGCTGGGCGACACGATGACCAAGCGGGCAGACATCACCTTCGTCGACTACAAGGCGGGAAAGGGTGGCACCTTCACTCGTGAGTGGTCACCCCTCGATTCGCACAACGAAGGTCTGTTCGCCATGTTCGCCCCGGTCGATGAGATGCCTGTCCACTATCGTGACCTCCTCGCCAACCCTGGGCCCACGACTACGAAGGCGGCCACTCGATGAGCATGACTGCCGCGTCCCGGAGGCACATCCCGGACATCCTCGACTGCCTCGCGCAACTCTCGAACGACGAGGTTCCCACTCCTCCGAAGTTTGCAAACCAGATGCTCGACCTCCTCCCTGGCGAGGCATGGAGTGACCCGAACCTGAAGTGGCTGGACCCGTTCGTGAAGTCGGGAGTGTTTCTGCGTGAGGTCGCCACCCGGCTCCTCTCAGGCCTCACCGAATGGGAACCGGACTTCGAGAAGCGACGCGATCACATCTTCCGCAACATGCTCTACGGCACCTCGATCACTGAGATGACCGGACTACTTGCGCGACGCAGCCTCTACTACTCGCGCGATGCGTCCGGCGAGATGTCAGTCATCAAGTTCGCGAGTCCCGACGGCAACGTGCCGTTCGTGCCGGCGAAGCACACATTCAAGAAAGCGCGTTGCGTCATCTGCGGTGCGCCTGAAGACCTTGAGCGCGGCGACTCACGCGAGAACCACGCGTACTCATTCATCCACGGGGCCTACCCCATCGAGGAGCTGAAAGACATGAAGTTTGACGTCATTGTCGGAAATCCCCCGTTCCAAATCGACGACGGCGGGCACAACGCGAGTGCGACGCCGATCTACCAACACTTCGTCGAAGCAGCCATCGACATGGGTCCGCGCTATGTGCTCATGATTACCCCGTCGCGCTGGTTCGGCGGCGGCAAGGGTCTCGACAAGTATCGCGAACGCATGCTCAACGACCGGCACATGCAGCACCTGGTCGACTACCCCAAGCTGTACGACGGTTTCCCCGGGGTCAAGATTCGTGGAGGCGTCTCGTACTTCCTCTGGAACCGGGACTACGAGGGCCCCTGCAACATTCAGACCATGTGGGACGGAAAACCAGTGGGTGAGCCCGTCGCGCGGTACCTCAACGCGTATGACGTACTTGTCCGACGTAATGAAGCTGTGTCCATCCTCGAGAAGGTTCGCGCGAAGGGCGAGCCCACGCTGAACAATCGCGTCTCGAGCGCGAAGCCCTTTGGTCTCCGCACGTTCTTTCACGGGGCGCCGAAGCCGGACGGACTCTCGAACCCTGTGAAGCTCTACGGGTCGCAGCGAGTGTCGTGGGTCGAACGTGCAGACATTCCTCAGAACGACGCGTGGGTCGACGACTGGAAGGTGCTCATGACCGCCGTTCAGGGCACCAGCGCCGCGGTGGAGACCATGTTCCTGGGAAAGCCCATCGTCGCGGCGCCCGGTAGTGCTTCGACCGAGACCTACCTGGTCACCGGGCGATTCGATGGATTTGCCGAGGCCGAGTGGTTCGCAGGCTATCTTCGCACACGGTTCGCCCGGTTTCTCGTTTCCCTGCGCAAGTCAACGCAGCACGCGACACGCGATGTCTACTCGTTCATCCCGGACCTGCCGATGGATCGGCAGTGGACAGACGATAAGCTCTACGAGCGGTACGGACTCACCGATGAGGAAGTCGCGTTTATCGAATCTCAAGTCAAGGAGATGCCGTCGAACGCGCAGGTGGTGGACGAGTGAGCGTCAACCCAAACGACCCAACCGTTCCGAAACGCGTTTACGCAGTCACTGCCGACGGCGGGCGCGACGTCAAGTGGACCCGCGATGTGAACGGCACCATCATCACGGGAACTGGGCGCATCAAGGTCGGCGACACAACCCTCGGTGAGGGCAAGCAGCGAGTCAAGCAGTGGGCCGGAACCATGTTCCCCGGGCTCGCCGGCGTGGACATCCTGCTCGATGAACTCGCGGACAAGCCCGACGGAACCTACTTCCGCGACCTTCAAGTCCACAAGGTCCTCACGGACGCGGGCGTTCGTCGTGACCAGGAATGGTTCGAGTGCACCATCGACGAGGTGCGCGCGGCCATCGTCGCTGTCCGTCAGGGGCGGTCGTATGACGTGAAGCGCGTGCTGGACTTCGGTCTCCGCCCGGAGCAGCAGGATGCGGTGGACATCACGGCCGGCTATTTCCGTGAGCACGCCGCCGAAAGCGGCGCGTCCCACTTCCTGTGGAACGCGAAGATGCGGTTCGGGAAGACTTTCACGACCTACAAGCTCGCCGCCGACATGGACTGGTCACGAGTGCTCGTGCTCACCTACAAGCCGGCTGTGCAGTCGGCGTGGAAAGATGACCTCGCCTCCCATGTCGACTTCGTCGACTGGGAGTTCATCGACCGGAGCGTTGACAGCGACGATGCTGACAACATCGCTTCGGGCACAGACCCGTTCGTGTGGTTCGCGTCTTTTCAGGACCTCAAGGGAAAGACGACTGACGGGCGCATCAAGAAGCACAACGAGACGATTCATCTCGTGGACTGGGATGCCATCGTCATCGACGAGTACCACTTCGGCGCGTGGCGGCAGACAGCGCGCGACCTCTACGACCCGACCGAGAAAGCGCTGGCCGAAGAGGAAGCGCCCGAGGACGACATCGTCGAGCATGACTTCGGTCTGAAAGCCAAGCACTATCTGTACCTCTCAGGTACACCATTTCGCGCCATCACCAACGGCGAGTTCACCGAAGACCAGGTCTTCAACTGGACGTACATCGACGAGCAGCGGGAGAAGGAGGGGTGGGACAACCCTGAGCTGGAGAACCCCTACCTGGACCTGCCGCGGATGGAGATGTACACCTATCGGATGGGTGCTGCCGCAGAAGCGTGGGCGGACGACGGCGAGTTCAATGGCTTCTCCCTGAACGAGTACTTCCGCGCTGGCAAGGCTGATGGCGGCGGCAAGAACGATTACGAGTTCAAAGACAAGGACCGGGTACTCGAGTTCCTTGAGATGCTCCGCGGCAAACTGTCCGACCAGCAGAAGACCCACATCATCGCCGGGCAGAAGCCGCCCTTCCCGTATGAGTCCGCCCGATTCTCCGCCGGCATCCGCCACACCGTCTGGTACATGGACGATGTCGCTGCCTGCTACGCGATGAAGGACCTCCTGGAGACGTCTCCGTACTTCAAGGACTACGTCATCCACGTCGCCGCGGGCACTCGTGCCGGCCAGGGAGCCAAGGCGAAGAAGCCCGTCGAAGATGCCATAGCGAAAGCGGAGCGCGACGGCAAGGCCGGTTCCATCACCCTCTCGTGCGGGAAACTCATGACCGGTGTGACAATCAAGCAGTGGTCCGCCATCTTCATGCTCCGAAGCCTCAAGAGTCCCGAGTCGTACTTCCAGGCTGCGTTCCGCGTGCAGTCCCCGTGGGTCGTCACTCGCGCGGGCGAGCCGCGCGAGGTCGTGAAGCCGACCTGCTACGTCTTCGAGTTCGACCCGAATCGGGCGCTCAGCCTGCTCGCTGAGTACGGCACGAAACTCGCCAACAGCGAGAAAGACGTGCCAGAGAAGGTGCTCGGCGAGCTCATCAACTACCTCCCGATTTTCGCGTTCGACGGCGCCCGGATGGACCCACTCGACGCGACCGAGGTACTCAACTGGGCATCCGCTGGCATCGGAGCGACCGCACTGGCGCAGCGCTGGAACTCGCCGCTTCTGGTCGATGTCAACGACACGACACTGCAGAAGCTCCTCGACAGCCCTGACCTCCTCGCGTCGCTGGAGCAGATCGAGGACTTCCGCAACCTGGCCACGGATGTCAGCAAGGTCATTACCGCCAACAAGAAGCTCAAGGCCACTAAGCGAGAGAAGGGCGAGAAGGGACAGCCGCTCGACGACGACGATAAGAAGGTGGCGAAGGAGAACGCGAACAAGCGCAAGGAGATTCGCGAGAAGCTGCAAAAGTTCATCGCCCGCGTCCCGGTCTTCATGTATTTGACGGACCATCGCGAAAGCGCGCTCGTGGACGTCATCACGTCCCTCGACCCGGTGTTGTTCGAGCGGGTCACCGGCCTCACAATCGCTGACTTCGAGATGCTCGCCAACATCGGGGTGTTCAACGCCCAGCACATGAACTTCGCCATCCACCAGTTCCGCCAGTTCGAAAACGCCAGCCTCCGCTATGCCGACGAAGACCCAACGCCGGCACTGCCGGGGCGTATCGGCGTTTGGGACACTGTCGTTGATTCGGTGGGCGAGAGCTCGCCATGACGCCGGATGAGTACGCGGGACATCCGCTGTGGGCCGATGGACCGTGTCGAAGAACTGCTCCCGCCGATTGACGAACTCGGAGACATCGAGGCCTCACGTCGACTGGACGAGGTGCGAGAACTGTTCGGGCTGACCAAAGAATTCCGTGACACCGCGGAACGGCTCGTTCGCCACGCCCTGCCCCACGCTTCGCGGCTCTTGCTCGAGTGCATGTCGGTGATGTCGCCGACGAGCCGGGATCGGAACGGTGTCGCGAGGCCGACCGACTCGCGGACGCTACCCCTGGTCGTCAGGTACGGAGTTCTGGAACTCCGTACGCACGTCCATCAGCCTTCGGCCGCCCGGCGACTGCCCAGAAGTACCAGCCGTTCGTTGAGAGTTTTCGCGGCGCTCGTCCAGCTGCCGAGGGGGATGCATAGCGCTTGCCGTCTAGCTGGATCGATCCATCGGGGTTCAGCCTCGATTCTTTGCCTCTGAAGTCGCGGTGGGTCGCCACAAGCTTGTCTCCCGCGGAGACGAGGCCAGCGCCGATGAGATGCTTCAGTTCGACCCAGTCGCCTACTTTGGTCTGCGGGTCGACGACCTTTCCATGATGGCCCGCAGGCACGGGCCAGACCTGAAGTACGGCTTCGATCAACGCGACGGTCCGCTCATCGATGAGCTCTTCGTCCCACTCCTGCCCCTCGGTCCGCTTGGCCACGCGCCCCGTCAGCGTGATCGTGTTGTGGTCCTGCAACGCAGATCGCTTCGCGCGCCATGGACCGTTCGCCACCTTGGAGTTGAGTGACGTGGTCAGCAGCGTCAAGTTGCTCAGACGATGGACGTGCGCCTGGCGTACGTCTGCCTCTTCGGGACTCTCGACGGGCCAGTTCTCCTTCCAGCTTCGAGGAAGAAGATGCTCGATCGGATAGCCCTTGCGCTCGATCTGAGGCTGTCCCGTCTCCGCGCGAAAGTGGTCTTCAACGGCCTCAAGAACCATACGCAGCCGGCCGCGTGGGTACCGTGAGTACGCAGCCTCGGTCGCCAGAGTCTGCCTGAGTTCCTCGTCGCCGGGCCAGTAGGTGCTGGTGACATTGAGCCGGCGAAGTGGCTCGCCACTCGCGCAGGTAGATCGCTGGCGGACGCCATCGAGTTTCCCGCGATCACGTCCGCCACGATGCGGACGAGATCGCTACCCGTGAGTCGAAGAAGCTGGCGGCGCACGACCCAGTTCTCGGCGGCCTGGATGATGTCGCTGATGGCCGTGGGGGCGATGTCTTTATGGCCAGATCAGGAGCGGTTTGAGCACCTCCACCCAGCCGGCCTGCATCCGGTAGACCGCCATCTCGACGGGACTGAGGCTTCCACCAGGCCGATTGCTGCGGGAAGGAGACCGGCCGTCTTCCGGCCTGTATCCAGTTCGACGTATGACTTGAAGCGGTTGAATGTCGACTGCGGACTCACCTCCTCGCCAGTTCGCGCAACGAGCCACTGATTGAGGAACAGAGAACTGCGGCTGACGAAGTTTCGTCCAACGCTGACGTCCTTCGTCCAGAACTTCGTCTCGAACGGCCAGTCGTCGCGGTACGCCTTCGCCGTGTCACTGCCCTCGGACTCGAGGCACTGGAAAACGAAGTTGCGCACGAGATCCGCGGCAGTGAGCGGGGTTCCGCGAGCGTTCAGCGTTTCAAAGATCTTCTGAGAGTTCTCTGATGCTTCTAGTTCGATCGAGACCAGCTGGAGGCCCTCGTGCAGAACGCTGGTGAGCTCCTTAGCCTTCGCAATGTAATCCTCGGAGGTCGTATCGCCGAGCCACTGCTCGACAACGGTCGAGAAGTAGGCGTGTGCTGCCACGATCTGCGAGTCTGCGGTGCTCAGATCCGCATGATCGAGGGCGGTTCGGCGGACATCACTTCGTTGAACGCGTCGCGGTCCTTGTTGAGATGTCGGAGCTTGAGGGGGTTTTCACCGTCCTCGATGAAATCGTCGGCGTTGTGTGTCAGACGCTCAAGTCGTCCCGAGAGCTTCGTTTGACCTGTTTCCGCCAAAAGGGCGCAGGCGGCATCGGCGAGGAGCTGCAATGTCGTCAGGCGCTGCTGGCCATCGATGACGCTCCACGTCGTGAGCTTCTTGCTCTGGGCTTCGTGTGCGTGGATCACGACCGCACCCAGGAAGTGTGTCGCGTTCATATAGGCTCGGCGATCCGAAGCTCGGTGACGCGACGGATATCGTTCCAGAGTGGCTCCCATTACTCGTCTTCCTTCCAACGTAAGGACGCTGAGACAGTGGAATCACTAAGTTCTGGGGCAAGTTGAACAGCTGCAGCGGTGTCCGCTTGAAAGTCTCCATGTAGCTGATTGTTCCGTGTCGTGCGGATCGATTCTCCAGAGGCGCGCCTCGTGGTCGGCCAGCTACCCGGCCCACATGAAGATCAGGTGCGTGAATGTCGTGATCAGCGCGAAGATCGCCGCGTCGAGCGCGAGGAACTTGCCGAGATAGTCATAGCTGGCCTTCGTCGCCAGTCGCACAGCTGCTTCGTGGTCCCGGCGGGCCCTTTCTTGCCGCGACCATTCGTTGTCTTCAGGTGTCTTCTCCTCGGAGGGCGTCTTCTCCGGCCAATCCCCATCGCGATGGCTGGCGATCCGGAAGAAGCTGGCGAATAGAGCGAGCAGACCGGCGCCGAAGCCCAGCCACAGCAGAAGCTCATCCTGAGTGCGCGGGCGGGAGGACCCGATGGTGAGAACCCCCACGATCATCATTGAGATGACACCGATCAAGAGGCGGTGGTCATAGACGAATCGACCGAAAGACCATTCGCCGTCGCTGGGAGCACTCCCACAGCGCAGGCTACTCGACCGTCAACCCTTCACGGACGCAGCCGTCGTCGCGATATCGCAGCAGAGCGTCCGCAGGCGCGAGAGCTCTGCCATCCGTCGCGGGTTTCCCTGCAGGTTCAACAGTGGTCCGTGGCGTCGGATGAGAGCGACCTCCGTGTCGTGGATCCCGGTAGCAAGGGGAATCCACGACACCTCCAGATTCGTGTTGATCCACGCGATGATCGCCCGTTCGTCGGCGGGATGAAAGGTGTAATTTCGCGAGTTGCGTTTGCCGATGAGCGATCCGGTCTCCGGGCGGTAGCCGAGCATCGCGCCGAGGCTGCGGAAGAAGGTTCCGTGCCCGCGAGCGCGCAGCTCCTGGTTGAGGAATCTGGTGCGCAAGCTGGTCTTCGCCTCGCCGATGTAGATGAGCCGGTCGTTCCGGCGGGCTGCTTCGGACCGGAATGGCTCCGGAAGGTGGCCGAACTCCCGAACGCGGATCGCATAGAGGCCCGGCGCGTCTGGAACGAGCGCATCGACTCCCCCCGCGCCTCGAAAGCCCGCTTCGTTGAGCAGGGGTAGGTTGACCGGGGTCAAGTTCGGGACAGCATCCACGGGCATAGCTTGCTCGACCGCCGCCGTCGCGCAGGGAGCGTGAGCCCCAAGGGTGACGAGCCGGATGCGACCATCGTCCGTCGTGAAGAGACCCGGGTACTTGCGCGCCCGTGCGCTGATTTGGGACGCGGCAAGTGGCGCGCGATCGGCGCGCAGATACAAGTCGCGCGTATTGATGTGTTCGGCGATCTCCCCCGGTGTCAGCGGCTCGTCGCTGGTGCTGAGCACCTGTTCCATCGCGAGATGAAGGGTCATGAGGTGATCTTCCCATCCCCGCAAGCGGTGGCGAGACGAAAGCCGGCGTCACACCGGTCAGCTCGGAACGTCACCCAGCTCCGGCGTCTCGCAGTCGCAGAGCCGCACCATCGCCCGTGACATGGCTTCCGCCCGTGGCTGAGGTGTGTCGAGGACGTTCTACTCAAACCCACCCGTCAACCGCCCGCGCATCCGCGAACTGCTCTCATTCATCCCGACGATCTCCACCGTCTTACCGAGAGCGGCATATTTCGTCTCGATCGCATCCAACGCGGCGACGGTCGACGCATCCCACACATGCGACCCCGACAGATCGATGACCACCCGCGACGGATCGTCCGAGTAAGAGAACAACGTCGTCAGGTCGTTGCTCGACGCGAAGAACAGCTCCCCGTCGACCACATAGCGCGCAACAGAACCAGAGACAGTCCGCGACACCGTCACGAAGTGCGCCACTCGCCGCACGAACAGCACCGACGCGACCAGCACCCCACCGACGACCCCGACCGCCAGGTTGTGCGTGATCAGCACCAGCACGACAGTCGCGACCATCACGAAGGTCTCGCTCTTCGGCATCCGCTTCAACGTCGACGGACGGATGCTGTGCCAGTCGAACGCCCCAATCGCGACCATGATCATCACGGCCACCAGCGCGGCCATGGGGATCGTCCCGACGAAGTCGCCGAACACGACCACCAGCAGGAACAGGAACAGGCCGGCGCAGAAGGTCGAGATGCGGGTCCGCGCGCCCGAGGCCTTCACGTTGATCATGGTCTGACCGATCACGGCGCAGCCACCCATGCCGCCGAAGATGCCCGACAGCACGTTCGACACTCCCTGCGCCCACGCCTCTCGGCTCTTGCGCGAGTGGGTGTCTGTGATCTCATCGACGAGCTTCGCGGTGAGCAGCGACTCCAGCAGCCCGACGACGGCGACTCCGAGCGCGAACGGAGCGATGATCGTGAACGTCTCCCACGTGAACGGCACATCCGGCAAGAAGAGAGAGGGCAGGCTGCGCGGCAGCTCGCCCTGATCGCCGACGGTCGGCACGGTGATCGCGAACGTCAGCACGACGCCCGTCACGATCACGACCGACACCAGCGGCGCAGGAACGATCTTGGTGATCTTCGGCATCACGATCATCACGAGAATCCCCAGCGCCACCAGCGGATACACCAGCCACGGCACATCGATCAGCTGCGGGAACTGCGAGCTGAACACGAAGATCGCCAGCGCGTTCACGAACCCGACCATGACGCTGCGGGGGATGAACCGCATCAGCTTCGCGACGCCGACGACTCCGAGGATCACCTGGAAGATGCCAGCGAGGATGACGGTCGCGATGAAGTAGTCGAGCCCGTACATCGGCGCGACCGGGGCGATCACGAGCGCGACGGCTCCGGTCGCCGCGGTCACCATCGCCGGACGTCCGCCGAGGAACGCGATCGACACCGCCATGATGAACGACGAGAACAGCCCCACCTTCGGGTCGACGCCCGCGATCACCGAGAACGCGATCGCCTCGGGGATCAGTGCGAGCCCGACGACGAGTCCGGCCAGCACCTCGCGCGTCAGCATCCGCGGGTTCTTCAGTGCCGTCAGCACAGAGGGATTCGCCCGATAGCGGGCACGATCATCGACCGTCGTCACAGACATGGATGCTCCAGGGGAAGGCGCCTCGAGAATGAGGCAGACGTTCCAGCGTAGAGCGGATGCCGGCGGGGTCTCGCCCCGGCCGATACCGCGAAGACGACGGGCGGAGGCGTACATGACCGCGGAGGGCTCGCTCCGATCTGTGAAGAGATTTTGCACGTGAGATCAACGTGTAAAAATTAGACGCAATTCTTTACACATTATGTTCACGTGCAACTATCCTTGGCAGATGAGTTGGGATCCGGAAGCGCCGTACAACCAGTTGCCGCTGTTGCCTCCGCGCGCAGACTACGAGACCAAGCCCATTCTCAAGGCGGCGATCCGCGCTCGCAGTGCGCTCGCCGCTATGGACGAGGCGACGAAGCGTATGCCGAACCCCATGGTTCTCGTGAACTCGCTCTCGTTGCTGGAAGCGCAGGCGAGCTCCGAGATCGAGAACATCGTCACGACGACCGATGAGCTGTTCCGTTTCGCCCAGGAAGCCTCGGATGCCGCCAGCGCTGACACCAAGGAGACGCTGCGATACCGTGCCGCACTGTTCAGCGGGATGGCAGCGATCGCGGATCGACCGATCTCGATCAACACCGCGATCGACGTATGCACGAACATTCACCGGCGGGACATGGGGGTTCGCCGCCTGCCCGGAACCTATATCGGTAGCGAGAAGACCCGCAGGGCGATCTACACTCCGCCCGTGGGTGAGAGCGTCATCCTCGAGAAGCTCGGCAACTGGGTGGAGTTCGTGCACACCGACGCGGACATCGATCCGCTTGTCGTGATGGCGATCTCGCACTATCAGTTCGAGGCGATCCACCCGTTCGCGGACGGCAACGGTCGAACAGGGCGCATTTTGAATGTGCTCCAGCTCGTCGAGGCCGAGCTTCTTCGTGAACCCATCCTCTACCTCTCGCGCTACATCATCCAGAACAAGGATGAGTACTACCGGTTGCTCCTTGCTGTGACGGCAACCGAATCGTGGGAGGAATGGATCCTCTTCATCCTCCGTGGAATCGAGGAGACGGCGGCGCGGACCTTACTCAAGATCGATCGCATCCAAGAGCTCCAGAAGGAGATGCGAGTCGAGATCAAACAGCTCACCACTGCCGGGAGCAACTCAGATCTGATCGATGTGCTCTTCGAGCATCCTTATGCGCGGATCAGTAACGTCATCGAACGCTGTGGCGTCTCGCGACCGACAGCGACGATGTGGTTGAACGCCTTGACCGACGCCGGCAATCTGGTCGACCTCAAGGTCGGTCGGGAACGCCTCTTCATCAATCAGCGCTTCATGCGAATTCTGTCGACGGATGATCGGCTTCCTGCGGACCGTCGGGAGCAGACCCTGTTCTGAAGGCGGCGGGGGTTCAGGCGCCTGACTGGTAGCCGAGCGCTCGCTCGCGTCAGCCCTTCGTCTTGCGCCGGGCCGCGGATCGTGGGGGATTCGCGCGCAGGTGTCCGCTGACCTGTGTCATGACCCGCGCCAACACCTCGACATCGTCCTCGGCCAGCGACTCGAACAGCAGGCTTCTGACGGCCTCGATGTGTCCGGGGAAGACCTTCGCGAGCACCTCGCGTCCCTCTGCGGTGATCGAGACGATCGTGCTCCGCTCATCCTCCGGCGAGGGCGCCCTCGTGACGAGCCCGCGTTCCTCGAGCGATTGCGCCTGGTAGGTCAGCCCGCTGCGGCTGTAGACGACGCCGTCCGCAAGATCGGTCATCCGTTGCCGGCCACCGGAGGTACTCCGCCTCGAAGACATCCCGCAGCCCACTCCCGCGGCGGGTCAGGTGCGGATCAGAGTGGTGGCATCCGCGTTCAGCGCCGCCGACAACGGAATGCGGGCGGGCTTTCTGCCGATCCCCGTGGTGCTCCCGCACATCCCCGGCTACGACGTCTCGGGGACCATCGACGCGATCGGCGATGGTGTCGACGGTTTCGCGGTCGGCGACGCCGCGGTCGGCTTCCTGCCCATGGCGGAGGATGGCGGAGCCGCCGAGTACGTCATCGCCCCGGCGGACGCCGTGGTCGCGGCCCCGACCAGCGTTCCCCTCGCCGACGCGGCGGCACTTCCCTCCGTGGCTCTGACCGCCCGGCAGGCGCTCTTCGACGACGGCGGCCTCGAAGCGGGCCAGCGGGTGCTCATCGTCGGCGCCGGTGGGGTCGTCGGAAAGTACGCGATCGCCCTCGCGAAGCGGGCGGGCGCCCACGTCATCGCGACGGCCAGCCCGCGCAGCGCAGGTGACGTGCGCGCGGCAGGCGCCGACGAGATCATCCACCACACGACGACACCCGTGCTGGATGCCGTGTCAGAACCCGTGGACCTGCTCCTCAACCTCGCCCCGATCGAACCGGAGGAGTTCACCGCGCTGGTCGCCCTCGTCCGCGACGGCGAGGTCGTCGTGAGTACCACCGCCTGGATGCCCGCACCTGACGACGCCGACCGGGGCGTGCGATCTGTGGTGGTGTTCGTGCGCAGCGACGCGGAGCGGCTGCGTGAACTCGTCGCGCTCGTCGACAGCGGCGAGCTGCACCTCGAGGTCACGCGGCGCATCCCGCTCGCGGAGCTGCCCGCCCTCCACGCCGAGGCTGCTGCAGGGCCGATCTCGGGCAAGGTCATCGTCATCCCGTGATGCGGGGATCGGGGACGCGGAGGCCGGCTCGCGTGGAAGGGGCTGGCCTCCACCGGCGGGGAGACCGGCCGCCCCGCCGAACCTCCCCGCTACCCTTTCCCCATGCCCTCATCGCTCGACTGGAAGGCGCTCGACGCCCACCTTCTCGCCGTTCTCCTCGGCGCGGTGCGCGCGCATCATGACGAGCATCCGGAGCATCGCATCTACGCCGCAGCGTTCCACAACTTCTATGCGGAGACGGGCGGAGTGATCGCCTGGCCGTCGCTTGCGATCGCCACCGAGGAAGACCTGCAGGCGCTCGCCGCGGGTTCGAGTTTCAGCGAAGACGACCTGCGGTGGAGTCCGGCCGATTGGACCACGCAGCTCGATCCTTCGAACGCGGATGACGCATGGGCGGCCGAGGTGGAGCGCGCTGCCGGCCGTCGCGACGACCTGCACTGGAACGCCCAGTACGACCGCTTCCTGCGCGCGTTCGCGCGAGCGGCGAAGAAGGCGCGCCCTCTCCTCGTCGCAGAGAACGCTGTGGAGAAGGACTTCATCGCCGTCGCGATGGACGAAGCCTGGGACCTTGTGCCGCTGAGCCTCACTCCCACGCAGGTGCGGCGACACTTCCCTGAGCTCGACGAAGAAGCGCAGGAGCTCGCGCGGCTGGATTCCTTGCCTGCGGCGCAGCGCGCGGAGGAGCTCGCCGACATCCTCGACGCCGACACCTGCGGCCCTGTCTCAGCGGAGGTGGCGATGGGGCTCCTCACCGGGCTCGGAGCGGATGCTGTCGGCGTCGCCGTTGCGCGGATCGCACGCTCCCGCGACCGGTGGAGGTACGCGAAGCTCCTGGCCGACCTGGGCGTGCCGTCGCCCGAGGCGATCGATGCTCTGGTCGACGTTCTTCGCGGAACGCGTCTCTCGGAACCCGATCGCGCGTGGGCGGGCGCTGCGCTCGCGCGGCTCGGGCGCCTCGATCTCGTGCTGGTGGATCGCGAGCGCGTCCCGCGGGCAGTGCTGCGCCGGGCGCTCGCGGCGCCGTACACGTCATTCCGCGACCACGCGGCGATCCATCCTCCGCTTGACTACGCCCCGCTCGAGAGGGCACTGTCTGCCGACCTCGCCCTCGCGGACGAGATGCTCGACGAGCTGTCGCCCGGCAGCGGATACTGCACCCTCGAACCCGACGAGGTCGACACGGCGCGCGATGCGCTGACCTCGCCCTTCGAGGTGGTCCGCCGGCACGCGGCGTTCATCCTCGACGACGCCGGACATTGAACGGCACCCCTTCCGCCCCGACAGCACCTGCGCCATGATGAGACGACCGACCTCCAAGGAGACCGTCTTGTCACTCGCGCAGACCCCGCCGCAGCCCACAGCTGTCGCCGGACTTGCCGGCGTCGCAGTGATCGCGAGGATCCGACGGGTGCTGATCGTCGCGGTGATCGCGGCCATGATCTACCCGACCTTGATGGTCGCCAGCGTCTGGCACTGCCCTGGTGGCGTGGACGGAAACGGCGGCTTCATCGATGCGTCCGGCCGACCGGTGGACGAGGCTCTTCCGTGCGTCCAGTTGACGCTCGGCCCCAGCCCGCTGGTCTATTTCGGCATCACGTTGATCGTCCTGCTCGCTATCGGCCGCGTGTTGCGGGCGCGCGACGAACCCACTGCCCTGCGCACCCTGGACCGCGCAGCCATCGGCGTCGCCGGGCTCGTGGTCGTCGCTGTCATCGTCTCGGTGGTGTGGTTCCGGATGATCCCGCTCGAGGGCTTCTCCTCAGAATCCTGGTCCGTGTTCAGCCCGTTCCCCTTCGGCGTCATCAGCGTCGAGGTCACACCGATGACCGAGTCCTCTTAGCGCGAGCCCGAGAACAGCCCGCGCCAGAAGCCACGTTCCGACGCCGCTGCCGCCCGTTCGGCCTCCCACGCTTCACGCGTCGCAGAGTGCCGGCGGGCGACGCGGTGCAGGTGCCTGTCGGTGAGCGAGATCTCGATGCGGCGCAGCATCCGGCGGGGATAGATGCGGATGGGGCCCCAGAGCGCGAGCGTATGCGCGGCGGTGACCGCGAGGATCAGCCATCCGATGGGGGCAGATCGGGTGTTCGAGAAGATGAACGCGCCGGCGAAGGCGATGCTGGTGAACCATCCCAAGACTGCGCCGGTGATTCCGAGCCAGGCCCTGATCTGCGTCGATTCCGACTTGTCGGCGGTGCTCAACCACGCGAATGAGAGGATCACCGACCCGTAGCTCGTGACGATCGAGAGGAAGATCCATTCGCCGGTGAAGGCGACGCTCGAGTCCCAGATCCACGAGGCGAGTAGCGAGCTGAGCACCGATTGCACGATGGCCGGCACGAGGAACAGGATGATGACGAACGGCCAGATCGGCCCGCGCGCATCATCTCTCCATCGTTGCCCGAGCGCATCCGCCGCCCAGGATGAGCGCATCCGCAGATCCTTCTCTGCATCTCGGAACCGTTCTTCCGTCGAGATCTCGGCCGGGGGCGCGAGACGCTCGGCGAGCACGAAGGTCACGAACCCGAGCAGCACTGCGAAGAGCACGGTTGCGAGGCTCTCCGGCGCGACGGCGATGATCACGACGGCGAAACTGAGGATGAATGCCAGTGCGACGCGCACCGCCCAGGCGATCAGGCGCGCGGCCTCTTCGCCCTCGCTGTCGTCGCGTGCGATGCGCAGACCGCTCAGCACGCTGACCAGAGAGGTGAAGATCAGCAGCTCCGGGGCATACATCGGCTTCACGAAGCGTCCCAAGAACTCCCATGCGTCGGATGCCGGGATGCTCACAGGAGACAGGCTCGCGATGGAGACGAACAGGATGACCGCCAGGTTCCCCAGGAGGGCGAGGAAGAACCAGGTCAGGCTGCGGCGGAAGAGCGAGGGTGTGGCGCTGGTGGACATACTTGTGGAGTACCAGGGTGCTCCGACATCCTGGCCCGTTTTCCCCGCTGCGCCCGTGGGAATCCCCTAGGGCAAGGGGCCATCTACCGCCCCGCGCGCACCCGTAGTCCGAACGCGATCCCCGCGAGCGCGATCACCACGACGCCGTATCCGATGCACACGGCCTTGAGCCCGACGACGCCCACGAGCGCTCCCGCGATCACGGCCGGAACGCCGAAGGCCAGGTACGCGAGCAGATAGATGACGGCGAAGGTGTCCGCGCGCTGGGTGGCCGGGATGCGGGGTGCGAGCGAGCCGACCACTCCCGAGAAGGCGGTGCCGAACCCCATACCGGTGACGGCAGCGGCGACGAGGTAGAACGGTAGCGATCCCACGCTCAGCGCGATGAGCGACAGCAGTGTGCCGACCGCCAGGGCCGAGGTGCCGAACAGCACCATCGAACGGGCGGGGATCTTCCGCAGCACGAACGCGGTGATGGCGCCGACTCCGGCGAGCAGCACGACGCCGAGTCCCTGCCAGATGTGGGCCGTGCCGCCGAGCTCGCCGCGCACGATGTTGGCGCCGAGCGACAGGAACAGTCCGCCGGTGGCCCAGCCCGCGATCACGGCGGGGGCTCCGCGCCAGAAGTCCGCGCGGATCTCCTGCGGGATCGACAGGCGGAAGCTCAGCGATGCCCACACCCCGGGCTTGCGCGGTGCGGTCTCGGGGATGAGGAAGAAGAGTGCCGCGAGCACGACGTACGCGGAACTCAGCGGCGCGAACACGTCGAGCAGTGCCTCGCCGCTGACGTCGAGCAGCACAGCCGAGGCCAGGGCGCCGAGCGCGAGTCCGATGCCGGGACTCAGCGCATTCCACAGTGCCGCGACTCCGGGACGTCCGCCGGGCGCGAAGTCGAGCACCGTCGCCGAGAGCGCCGAGATCAGCAGACCGCTCGCGATGCCCTGCAGGATGCGGGCGAGGAACAGCACGGCGACGGCATCCGCGTGCCAGAACAGGAACATGCTCCCCGCCAGCAGCAGGAATCCGACGATCGCGACCGGGCGACGGCCGATGTGGTCCGAGAGCGAACCGGCGGTGAGGAGGGTGAGCAGCAGCGCCACGGCGTAGACCGCGAACACGGCGCTGATGACGATCGCGTCGAACCCGATGTCCTGCGCGAGCACCGGATAGAACGGCGACGGCGCACTCGCCCCGACCATCATCAGGATCTGCGCCACGATCGCCAGCACGAACCCGAATCTCCGCCGCTGGCCCCCTCGCTGGGTCCCTGAGCCTGTCGAAGGGCCCTGATCCGCAGTGGGTCCCTGATCCGCGGTGGGTCCCTGATCCTGTCGAAGGGTCGCGGATGCCGTCGGCACGACGATCGGTGCGGTACTGGTCATGGGGCTCCTCATAAGGTTCGAGAATCATCGAACTATCGGAGCGTACTCGCCATCCGTCAATTGTTCAACTATTATCGAACCATGCCTGGCGATCTTCCGCATCCGGAGCGCTCCGAGATCCAGCTGACAGACGTGCTCTTCGCGCTCAGCGACCCCGAGCGCCTCGCCATCACGCGCCAGCTCGCCGACGGCCCGCTCGACATGGCCGCCTGCCACGCCACCGACCCGAACCTTCCCAAGTCGACCAAGTCGCACTTCATGAAGGTGCTGCGCGAGGCCGGAGTCATCCGTAATGAGCCCAATGGCCGCCGACGGATGCTGACGCTCCGCCGTGACGACCTCGATGCGCTGTTCCCGGGACTGCTGGAGTCGGTGCTCCGGAACTAGCTGCCCCAACCAAGCTCCAACCAGACTTGACGTCACTGCACCGGCCCCCGGGCTCCCGCCGCGGCATGCTGAAGTATCGGAATACATTCGAACAAAGCTACGAATAAGGTCCTTCTCCGCGGTAAAATCGAGCATGCCCAAACTCCACGCTCTGCACGACGCGGTCCTCCGCCTCGATGCCGCGTGGGCGGATGCCGATGGCACGCTCGACCTGACGCGGAATCAGCTCATCGGGGTCCACGAGGCGATCGGTGCGCTGCAGCGCCAGTTGGATGCCGTGCACGCCGAGGTGGCTGCGGGCATCGCGCGGGAGTCTCGTCCTGAACTCGGCACCGATGGCCTGGCCAAGCAGCGGGGGTACCGTTCGCCGGCCACACTCATCGCCGCGACCGTGGGAATCTCAACCGGCGACGCCGCACGACTGGTTGCGGTGGGCGAGGCGACGGCTCCGCGCAGCGACCTTCTGGGCGCACGCCTGCCCGCCAGGTATCCCGCCGTGCGCGCGGCGCTCGAGTCGGGGATGATCGGCGTCCAGGCTGCCGCCTTGATCGTCGCGCTCCTCGATCGATGCCGCGTCGCGGCCGGCGCGGAGCGCATCGCAGTGGGGGAGCGGATGCTGGCAGAAGCCGCCCCCGGCCTTTCGCTCGACGACCTTCGCAAGCTCATCGTGCGAGCGGAAGCGTGGCTCGATCCGGATGGTGTCGAACCGCGCGGCGAGGAGCAGCGCAGCGCCCGTTCGCTCAGGATGTTCGAGCGCAACGGCATGCTGCACCTCGACGCGAAGCTCGATGTCGAGACCGCCGCTCCGATCGTCGCTGCCATCCGCGGATACGTCACTGCGGCATTCGCGGCACGCGCAGAAGCTCCTGATCCCGAATCGCCGGATGCTGATCGCCGCACGGTCGCCATGATCCAGGCTGATGGCCTTGCTGTCTTCTGCGCCCACGCGCTCGGCTGCAAGGCCGAGCGACTCCCGCTGGCCGGTGCGACGGTCATCGTCCGCATCGGCCTCGATGAACTGCAGTCCGGAGCGGGTTCCGCGGCGATCGACGGCATCGACCAGCCCATCAGCGTCGCGGCGGCCCGCCGGATGGCGGCCGGAGGTGGCGTGATCCCCTGTGTGCTCGGCGGTGAGAGCGAGATCCTCGACTGGGGCCGTGAGAAGCGGCTCTTCACCAGGGGGCAACGGCGCGCGCTCGTCGAACGCGACGGGGGATGTGCGATGTGCGGGCTGCCGCCTGAGATGACCAAAGCGCATCACATTCGATGGTGGAAGCGAGATCACGGACCGACAGATCTTTCGAACGGCGTTCTGCTCTGCGAGACGTGTCACCATCGCATCCATGACAACGGCTGGGAGATCCGCATCGACGGTGCAGGTGTCGCCGCGAGGGTCTGGTTCGTGCCGCCCCGGTACGTCGATCCCGCGCGAACGCCACGGCTGGGCGGTCGCGCCCGCTTCGACATCGCCGCGTGACCGCGTGGCGCATGGCCGTGTGACCGCGTCGCTTCGAGAGGCAGTCGGAGTGCTCCGCTCTACGTGGAAGGGGGCGGTGACTCAATTCAGAGGCCCTGTGTCAGCCTCCACAGCGGCCCACGATCCAGGGGGTCGTAGCCCGGGTCCGCCAGCAGCTTTCGCAAGTGAGGATATGCGATGTCGGGTGCCCTTCTGAGCTCCGCCTGGTACGCCTCAAGTTCGTTCTGTCGTCGAATGTCGCGAGACCAGAACTCCCACGTGTGGTCCGTCACCCGCCCCAGGGCGCGCAGGCCGAGCTGATCCTCCGACAGGGCGAGGTAGTCGCGGACCAATGGACGGTCAGATCGAGTCGCTCTGTTTCGGAGCGCGAAGCTCCGCGACCTGCGATCCATCAGCTCCCAGTACCGAACCAGGTACAGGGCTTCAAGCTCACGATGCATCTGTCGGTTCACATGACGGATCTGCACGGCGCCCAGGATGATCGCTACGAGAGCGGCTGCTGACACCACCGCTGTGAGCGCTTCGGCCCAGTTGGGCAGCGAAGAGCTGATCACATCCATGGCTGTGTCCGGTTCACCAAGGCGCATGGCCGACAAGGTTCCTCGCCTGATCGCGCATCGTCGCATCAGCATCGATCGCGAGGCGCTCGACGAGGTTGCGATAGTCACGGGCGGCCTGCTTGTTGAAGCTCTCGGGGGTGTTGGCCGAGTGCACGACCTTGCCTCGCGCGTCGATGAGCGCTTCGAGCTCTTTACGGTCGTCGCGGGTGGTCTTCTTCAGGAAGGACACACCCACGGCCGAGTACAAGAGTTCGATCTGTTTCGTTCCGGCGGTGTTCATGCCGAACTGGTCACCATTCGGATCACCCTTGGCGAGGGCGACGACGCGAGCCTTCCAGATCTCGCGCCACCCGGGATGCACTGTCAGCTCCCACGCCGACGATGACACCGATTCAATCGCTGACCGAGCACTCGCCGGCACCCGTCCCGGATCGATGTTGTCCGCGAGGAAGGCGCTCACTTCCACGGCGGCATCCTCGACGTATGCCTCCCATGCCGCGTATGTCAGGGCGACTGATGCGACGAACATCGATGCCTCCTTGCTCGTCGGGCGCCCCCTTCCCGTCTTCGTGCCCTCGATGAGTCGATCGGCATGGACCAGGGAAGTGGAGAACGCGGTCAAGGAGTTACTCACGGATCGAGACTATCTGCCCTCGCATCCGCTGATGAGTGCTCTCGCGCAACCCCCTTGTTCCCCCCGCTGCTCGCGCGGCACCATCGACCCATGACAAAGTTCCTCATCTCATTCCCGAGTGCAGCCATGCAGGTCGACGAAGAGGACTTCCCGACCGTCGTCGCCGAGTCCCACGCCGTGATCGCCGAGGCCAAAGAGGCCGGCGTCTACGTGTTCGGCGGGGGGATCGCAGAAGAGATCGACCCCGTGCTGGTGGCGGTCGACGGCACCGTCCAGAAGACGACCTACCCGGGCAGCGAACTCACGGGCGGTTTCACGGTGCTCGAACTCCCGACCCGTGAGGATGCCGTCGAGTGGGCGCACAAGATCGCGGCGGCGTGCCGGTGCGCGCAAGAACTCCGCGAGTTCGCATTCGACCCGGACAGCTGAGCCGAGTCTTCGGCTACGAGGCGATCCGATCCCGGCCAGCAGCGAGATCGCCAGCGCTGCCGGCGGCATCCGCCCCGATCTCGGCCCAGAGGGCATCCAGCGAGATCTCGAGCACTCCGGCGATGGCCGCGATCGTCGAGAATGCGGGAGTCGCGACCCGACCAGACTCGATCTTGCGCAGGGTCTCCGGCGAGACGCCGGCATCGAGCGCGACACTCAGCATCGACCGCTCGCCGCGCGCACGTCGCAGCAGAGCGCCCAGGCGCTCACCGCGTTCGAGCTCGGCGGGGGTGAGCGGCATCCGGACCATCATGATGCCCATACTAATACCGGGATAGTATTACCGGGATAGTTTTCGGCACCCACGGAGAGACCCCCATGATCGAGATCCTGACCCCTGCTGAGCTGGACCGCGCCCGCGATACGGGGGCGCTCGTCGGCACCATCCTGCAGACGATGAAGGAGCGCGCCACCGTCGGCGTGAACCTGCTCGACATCGACAAGTGGACCAAGCAGATGATCGAGGATGCCGGTGCCGTCTCCTGCTACGTCGACTATGCGCCCTCGTTCGGCCGGGGCCCCTTCGGCCACTACATCTGCACGGCCGTGAATGACGCGGTGCTGCACGGGCTTCCCCACGACTACGTGCTCCGCGACGGCGACCTGCTCACGCTCGACCTCGCCGTCACGCTCCGCGGCATCTCCGCCGACGCAGCGATCAGCTTCGTGGTCGGGGAGACCCAGGCTCCCGAGGATCTCGCGATGATCGACGCGACGCAGCGCGCGCTCGCCGCGGGCATCGCCGCCGCCCGCCCCAAAGCCCGCATCGGCGACATCTCCCGCGCGATCGGAGCCGTGCTTCGCCAGGCCGGCTACCCGATCAACCTCGAGTTCGGCGGGCACGGCATCGGTTCGACCATGCACCAGGACCCGCACATCGCGAACGACGGACGCCCGGGCCGCGGCTATATCCTGCGCCCCGGTCTGCTGCTCGCGATCGAGCCGTGGGTCATGGCCGACACCGACGAGCTCGTGACGGATGACGATGGCTGGACCCTCCGCAGCGCGACCGGCGCCCGCACCGCGCACACCGAGCACACGATCGCGATCACCGAGAAGGGTGCAGAGATCCTGACCCTGCCGCGCGACTGACCGCCCCGGAACTACTTGCGCCGCGCGCGCCAGCGCCGCATCGCGCGACCGGCTGAGTCCTTCAGCTGTCCGCCGGGCCACTCGCGCCGCAGCTCGACGTCTCCGTCATCCGTGGCGACGAGCTCGCAGGTGCGGCCGGCCAGGAACGGCGAACGGCCGGCGCGGGCGAGCGTCTCAGGGTCGGCCTGCACGGGAACGTCGAAGGTCCAGCCTGCGCGCCGCACCTTCGCGGTGAGGCGCGCGCTGCGCAGAGCATCCGTCGGCCCGAACGTCTTGAGCGGGTCGATCGTCACGACGACGGCGCCCAGATCGGGCTGCCCCTGGCTGACCAGCTTCCGCTCGCTCGCGCCCTCATCTCCCGACACGATGTCGGACAGGACGATGTCGATGCGATCGTTGCCCAGTTCGCGACTGGCGACGAGCGCGTCGGCAGGCAGGTCAGCGAGCCAGGGCGCCGATACCAGCCGCTCCGCCCCCGCATCCGAGGTGAAGACCAGGGCATCGCGACCCTCGTGCGTGATCGTGACCCGGAGCGTGAGGTGGAGTCCGCCGCCGCGCGACCAGGTCGCCGATGTCACCGTGGCCCGGCACTCCATGTCGGTCTCGAACCTCGCGTAGCGCACGAGGTCCTCCCACCGACCTGCGCGGAGCAGGGCCGAGCGGATGCGGTGCGGGAACGCGAGTCCGCCGTCGACTCCCGGCCCGAACCTCTTCTGCACCAGGGGCGCCACGACGCGCAGCAGACGCTCGCGGTACGCCGCGGGATACTTCACCATGCGGCGTCCGGCGAGCCGCTTCAGGATCTTCCCGCGATACCAGTGCCGCAGCAGCCGGTCGCGCAGCCGGCCGGGTTCGGTGTGCGCTTCGACGAGGTCGAGCACAGCCTCCAGGTGCGGGAAGTACGACTCCGGGTCGATGCGCGACGAGCTGGCGCTCCCCGGGTGCTTGACCCACGCGTAGCAGGGCTCGCTCGCGAGGATCGAGATCGTGTCGGCCGCGAAGTACGCCTCCATCACGAAGAGGTGGTCTTCCAGTCGCACCTTCCCGTCGGGGAAGCGGATGTTGTTCGCGCGCAGGAACGACGTACGGAACAGCTTGTGCGGGGTGAGCATCTCCAGCAGCGGGTCCTTGCCCAGCGTCGCGTTCGGGATGTCGCGGCGGAAGATCCGCGTGGGCAGATCGCGCCCGATCCCCACCTCGCGGCCGACGACGACGTCCGAGCCATGCAGGTCGGCGTAGTCGCACAGCTTCTCGAGCGCGCCGTCGAACAGCCAGTCGTCCTGATCCACGAACTGCACGTAGGTGCCGCGGGCGGCCTCGACCCCGCGGTTGCGCGGTGTTCCCGGCCATCCGGAGTGCGGCAGGTCCAGCACGCGCACGTTCGGCCGGGTGCGCGCGACCTCCGTCAGCCGCGCGTGCGTCTCCTGGCCGGAACCGTCGTCGCACAGCAGTACTTCGAACGCGCCGGCGGGCAGAGTCTGCCGATCGAACGAGGCGATCAGGTCGTCGAATGTGGGGCCGGGGCGGAAGACCGGAACCACCACACTCACTCGGATGGACGCGGGCGGCTCTTGACGATCAGACTCTGGGGACACCATAGGGAGTCAAACATGACTTCCTGTGCACAGCACGGGGGTTGCCTTTTCGGCGCGCCCGTGCATGGTGCGGCGCGGCGGCTGCAGCAGGGTCTCTACGCGAGCACGAGGCCGATCTCGAACGATCGTCTCCACGGCAGCGTCAGCTCCGCGATCTGCACACCGTCGGCGGGCAGCATCGCCTCCAGGAGCGACGAGAGCTCATCGCGGATCGCCGCCTCAGCCTTCGCGACCAGGGCGTCGTCTGCCATCGGATAGATGTCGGGGAACAGTGCGGCCCCGGAATCGGTGCGCACGACCGCCTGGTAGGCGAAATCGTCGAGCAGCCGGGTCAACAGGGCGATGCGCGCCGCGCGGGCGTCGAACGTCTCTGCGGCGCGACCCACCACGGCGGCAGCGGCGACGGCGACCACGCTGCCGAGCGTGTTCCCCGCGGTGTTCCATCCGCCGAACGCCTCCAGCCGACCGAGCAGGTCCGCCTCGGCGAGGGCGCGAACCAGGGCCTCGTCCGCGCCGTTCGGGTAGCGCACATCGGCGAGGGCGACATGCTCCCCGGCGTCCAGACGTGCCTGCACGAGGGCGACCGTGCCGGCCACGGCATCCGCATCGACGGCGTCGGGCCGTCCACGGAACATGTCGTGACGGTCGGGGTCGGGGGCGTGCAGCACGAGGGTCACGTCTCCGCCCTCGTCGACCTCCACGGCTCCGGCGGCGCGGATCTGTCGGCTGGCGGATGCGGCGAGCGACATGTTCTCGTATGGGGGGATCCGCGTCATGCCGTTGGCATCTGCGCATGCGACCGAGAACGACGCCGTCACGCCGGCGTGCGCAGCCAGGGCACGTGCGACCAGCGCCGCACCGACCTCATCGGCGCCCGGGTACATGAGCACGCTCCGGCCGGAGGGGAGCATGCGCATCCAGTGGCGCAGCCACACCTGTTCGGCGCTGCCGGCGGCGAAGGGCGCCGTGTCGTCGGCGGTGATGGCGAGGAAGTCGAGGGTCGAGTCCTCGACGAGCGCAAGAGTGGAGAGGTTCGCGATGTGATTGCGCAGGCGTCGGGTCGAGTAGTCGGATACGACGTCGGCCGGCACCGGGGTCAGGTTCGCGAGCGGCAGTACCTCGGTTTCGTCGAGCAGTCGATGGGCATCGCCGCCCAGGGCGTGGATCTCCTTGCCGTGCGTCGTCCAGTAGGCGGGCTCCTCCGCGGCCGAGTACGAGTTGCTCGCCCGCGTGACGAGGGAGACCGCCGAGATCGGCAGGTCGGGCCGGCGTCGGCGGACCTCGCGCAGCACGTCGAGGCGTTCCAGGACGGTGCGCGTCGTGTCGTCGCTCGTGCGGCTGGCGATGAGTCCGCCGTAGAGCAGCATGTCGACGGAGACGACCAGGTGCACGGTCGCCGGGTCGGCGGCGCGTTCGAGCAGCCACTCGCCGAGGGCTGCGGCATCGCCCGCCGTGCGGTACGAGGGGAGGATCTCGGCCGGGGGGACATCGAGCGTCACTCCCGCCACGGCGGCGACGTCGCCGGGAAGCCGGACGTTCACCGGCCGATCGTCGAGCGGCAGCAGGGCGATGCGGGGGCGGGGGGACGGGTCGGACACGAGAGGACTGCCTTTCACGAGGGGCGGGAGATGGAGACGAGATACGAGTACCGGTCGCCGCGATACACCGATTCGGCGTACTCGATCGGTCGGCTGCGCGCGTCGTAGGTCGTGCGCTTGACCAGGAAGGCGGGCGAGAACGGCGGCGTCTGCAGCGCTTCCGCCTGCTCCTCGTCGAGCACGACCGCGTGGATCTCCTGATCGGCGCGCACCGCGGCGACACCGAAGCGGGTGCGCAGGTCCTCGTAGAGCGAGTCGCCCACGATGCCGTCTTCGAGACCGGGCACGGTGTCGGCGGCGATCGAGCAGACCTCGAGGCAGATCGGGATGTCATCTGCCGTGCGCACGCGACGGATGCGGACGACGGGCGATTGCGGACTGAGGTTGAGCGCGTAGCCGGCGGTCTGCCCTGCCGCGGCGGTGCCGACGTCGACCGAGAGCGACCCTGGCCGCATGTTGCGGGTGTGCATGTCCTCGGAGAACGAGGTCAGCTCGAAGGTCTTGCTGATGCGCGACGCGCTGACGAAGGTGCCGGCGCCCTGCAGGCGGTAGACGATGCCGTCGCGTTCCAGCTCGTCGAGCGCGCGGCGGACCGTCTGGCGGTTCACCTCGAGCGATTCGGCCAGGTCCCGCTCGGTCGGCAGCTTCTCATGGGGCGCGAGTCCCTGCTGGATGACCTCTTCCAGATGCCGACGCACGCGTTCGTGTTTCGTCAGGCCGTCGATCGCCGTCATGGCATCCCCCTCATTTGGACTAACCCAATCTTGACGACAGCCGCTGGATGTGTCAATGTCTGTTCTCAGCGGTTCCGAATTGGTCTATTCCAATCCTTTCAGGTCAATGTTGAGCGGAGAACACCCCATGCACATGAAGCAGCACATGCGCCGGCGCGCACTGGTCGCCGGTGCCCTGACCACAGCGACGGTCGTCGCCCTGACCGGATGCGGCGCGGGCGGCGGCGATTCCGCTGGTCCGACCGAGATCACGTTCTCGTATCTGTGGGGCGGAGAGGAGGCGAAGGTCCTCGAGGAGATCATCGCCGACTTCAACGGCAGCCAGGACGAGATCGTCGTCAAGGGCGTCTCCAGCCCCGACACCCAGAAGCAGCTGACCTCCATGTCCTCGTCGAACGGCTCTTTCGACATCTCCGACAACTTCGGCAACACTGTCGGCGCCTGGGCATCGAAGGGCATCTTGGCGCCGCTCGACGACGCGATCGCGGCGGAGGGCATCGATGTCGATGACTTCGTCCCCAGCGCCATGGAGCAGATGACGTACGACGGCAAGATCTACTCGCTGCCGATCGCGATCCACAGCTTCCAACTCCTCTACAACACCCAGCTCCTGGAGGAGGCCGGTGTCACCCCGCCGACCACCATGGACGAGCTCGCTCAGGCGATCCAGAAGCTGACCAAGGTCGATGACTCCGGCAAGATCACTCAGCTCGGTCTCGGCTCCGCCAACGACAGCACCACGCTGACCACCCTCGGCTATGCCTTCGGCGGCACCTGGGATGGCGAGGACGGCCCGACCCCCGCGGATGCGGGGAACCTCGAGGCTCTGCAGTGGTACCAGGACAACGTGATCGAGCCGGTCGGTGCCGAAGCCATGGCGACCTTCGTGTCCGGTCAGGGCGAGTACCTCTCGGCGCAGGACCCGTTCTTCAGCGGCAAGGTCGCGATGATCATCGACGGTGAATGGCGTTCGGCCAGCGCCGCGAAGATCGCTCCGGACTTCGAGTGGGGCGTCACCGCGATCCCGGCGGCATCCGCCGACCTGGAGAACAGCACGCAGGTCACCGCCAGCACTCTGTTCATCCCCGCGAACTCGAAGCACAAGGAGGAGGCGGCGACGTTCCTCGCCTACCTGGTCAGCGAGAAGCCGATGGAGAAGTTCGCCGTGGCCCTCGGCAACCTCGCCGGGCGCACCTCGCTGTCCGACAGCGCAGCCTTCGCCGACCTGCAGGACTTCGACGTCTGGGCCGCGGCCGCATCGTCGCCGAACGCGAAGTCGCTGTCGAGCCTCCCCTACAGCGCCGAGTACGCGACCGACCTCGCAACCGCCTTCGACGAGGTCGTGCGCCTGACGGCGACCCCCGAAGAGGCGATCGCGACGGTCGAGGAGCGCATGGCCAACTACTCGACGAAGTGATCGGGACTCCGTGACCTCTGCATCTGCACTCCGGGTCCGGCGGGAGAATACTCCTGCCGGGCCCGGCGGTCGCGCCCGGCGTCGACGCAGCCGCCGCTCCACGCTGATCGGCCTCGCTTTCGCGTCACCGTTCATCGTCGGCTTCCTCTTCCTGTTCGCGTACCCGATCGCCGCCTCGGCGTATTACAGCTTCACGGACTTCAATCTGTTCCAGTCGCCGGAATGGGTGGGGCTGGCCAACTACGTGCAGATGTTCAACGATGGCGTCTTCTGGAAGTCGCTCGCCAACACCGCTGTGCTCACGATCTTCGGCGTCCCGCTCGCGATCGGCATCGCCCTCGCCGGCGCGCACCTGCTGAACACGCCGGTGCGCGGTCAGCCGCTGTACCGCGCGCTCGTCTACCTGCCCTCGATCGTTCCCGTGGTCGTCGGCGGCTACCTGTGGCGCTGGCTCCTCAACGCCCAGTACGGGTTCGTGAACCACTTCCTGTCGTGGTTCGGCATCGAGGGCCCGGCGTGGCTTCAGCAGCCGGAGTGGACGAAGCCCGCCATCATCCTGATGTCGTTGTGGACGGTCGGCGGCACCATGATCATCTATCTCGCTGCTCTCCAGGAAGTGCCCCAGGAGCTCTACGAGGCTGCCGAGCTCGACGGCGCCGGCGTCTGGCGCCGCTTCACGAACGTCACCTGGCCCACGGTCTCGCCGGTCACGCTGTTCCAGGTGATCGTGAGCATCATCGGGTTCCTGCAGATCTTCACGCAGCCCTACATCCTTTCGCAGGAGCGGTTGAACCAGGCGGGGTCGGGGCCGGGGCAGTCGATGCTGTCGTACGCGATGTACCTCTACCAGAACGCCTTCGTGTTCTTGAAGATGGGGTACGCCTCCGCCATGGCCTGGACCCTGTTCATCGTCACACTGATCGTGAGCCTGATCGTGCTCGCGACCTCGAAGAAGTGGGTGCACGATGGCGCACGCTGACACCATCTCGACGACCCGGATCCCCCGGCGCCCCCGACGCACCACGCGGCGCATCCGCCAGCAGATCTCGGTGGCGCTGCTCGCTCTCGTCTTCCTGTTCCCCCTGCTGGTGATGCTCTCGACCGCGTTCAAGACGCCCGACGACGTGTTCTCCTCGCCGCCGACCCTGCTGCCCAGCGAGTGGACGTTGGACAACTTCGCCGAGGCGTTCGCGCAGATCCCGGTCTGGCGTTATCTGGGCAACACGCTCTTCGTCTCGGGCATGAGCATCCTGGGCACGGTCATCTCGTGCCCGCTGGTCGCCTACGCGCTCGCGAAGGTGCGGTGGCGCGGATCCCGCCCTCTGCTGATCCTGGTTCTCGCCACCATGATGCTGCCGCCGCAGGTGACGCTCATCCCGCTGTTCCTGGTGTGGAACGGGCTGGAGGCGACGAACACGTATCTTCCGCTGATCGTTCCGGCGTTCCTCGGCACGCCGTTCTTCATCTTCATGATCCGTCAGTTCCTCCTCGCTGTCCCCGACGAGCTGATCGAGGCGGCGCGCCTGGACGGGGCATCCGAGTTCCGCACCTACGCGACGATCGTGCTGCCGCTCGCGCGTCCGGCGATCGTGACCGCGGCGATCTTCCAGTTCGTCTGGGCGTGGACCGACTTCCTCAATCCCCTCATCTATCTGAACGACCAGTCGACCTACACGTTGTCGATCGGTCTGTACGCCTTCTTCGGTGAGAACGACGTGGCCTGGGGGCCGCTGATGGCCGCATGCGTGATGTTCACGCTGCCGGCTGTGGTGATCTTCCTGATCGGCCAGAGATTCTTCATCGGCGGGGCCAGCGCAGGAGCACTCAAATGACCGACGACCCCCTCGACCTCATCGCCGGTCGCCTCATCGCATCGGTGCAGGCGGCGGCGGGAAGCCCCGTGCGCGACACGGCGGTGATCGCCGCCCTTGGGCAGTCGGCGCTGCGCGGAGGCGCGAGCGGACTGCGCCTCAACGGTCCGGATGACATCCGGCACGTGCGTGCGCTCACCCGGGCGCCCATCATCGGACTGCACAAGGTGCACAACGGCACTCGCAACGTGATCACGCCGCGGGTGGAACTCGCCATCGGTCTCGCGGATGCCGGCGCCGACGTGATCGCGGTGGATGCGACGGTCGAACAGCTCGGCGACCGGTTCGAACTGCTGCGCGAGATCGTCGCGGCGACAGGGCGACCGGTCATGGCTGATGTCTCCACCCTGGAGGAGGGACTGCGGGCGTGGGAGTCCGGCGCGGCGATCGTGGGCACGACCCTGTCGGGCTACACACCGCAGTCGCGCGGCAGAGACGGTGAGGCTCCCGACATCCGTCTGGTGGAGGAGCTCGTCGCGGCGGGAATCCCCACGATCGCCGAGGGGCGCTATCAGGCACCGGAGCAGGTGCGTCAGGCGTTCGACTGCGGGGCATTCGCGGTCGTCGTCGGCGGCGCCATCACCGATCCGATCGCGATCACCCGACGCTTCGTGGCCGCGACCCCGGCGATGCGGGGCGCGTCATGATCATCGGCGTCGATATCGGCGGTACGAAGACCGCCGTGGCAGGTTTCGCCCGCGATGACGTCGGGCTGCGGCGCATCACACCGGTGCACACGATCCCCACGCCGGCACGCGAAGGGGGTGAGGCGATCGTGCACGCCGTGTCGGATGCCGTACGGGCGGTGTGCGGGGCCACCCCGCTCGAGGCGCTCGGCATCGGCACGGCCGGAGTCGTCGGACCTGCGGGAGCGATCACGTCGGCCACCGACGCGATCCACGGCTGGATCGGGTTCCCCGTGCGCGATGCGTTCATGCACGCACTGGGAGTGCCGGTGTCCGTGGCCAACGACGTGCACGCGGCGGCGGTCGCGGAGAGCGCCGTCGGTGCCGGAGCGGACGCGGACTCCGTGCTCCTGGTCGCGGTGGGGACGGGGATCGGCGGCGCCGTCGTGCTGCACGGCGCGCTGCGGCGAGGAGTCACCGGCACTGCAGGGTCGATCGGTCACACCGAGATCGCGCTGCCGGCGCGGCTGGCTGCGCGGCGCTGCCCGTGCGGAGCCTCCGGGCATGTGGAGGCCGTGGCCTCGGGGCCGGCGCTCGAGCAGACGTACGCCGAGGAGAGCGGTGTGCGCCTGTCGCTGCGCGAGGTGGACGCGGCGGCGAGGGCGGGCGACGCGATCGCTCATCGGGTCATCACCGAGGGAGCGCAGTATCTGGGACGAGCGCTCGCCAGCGTGAACGCCGTGCTCGACGTCGAAGCGATCGTGGTCGGCGGAGGAGTCGCCGAGATCGGTGAGTCGTACCTGGCGGAGGTCGTGTCGGCCTACCGTGCGGCGGCGATGCCAGGACCGGCGCAGGCCAGGATCGTTCCTGCAGGCCTCGGCATCGACGCGGGACTCACGGGTGCCGCGATGCTGGCCGCGGGCTGAGCGTTCCGCCCCGGTTGCGGGTGAAGACTCCCACCCCACCCACAGGGTTAACGATATATCGTTGAGTATCGCTACCCAGCTACGGGAGGTCACCATGAACAACGCATTCCCCTCGAACCCGTTCGGCGGACCCGGCTTCGGAGCCGGCGCCGGCGGTCCGGCATCCGCTCTGTTCGAAGCAATGGATCAGCTCCGCAAGTCGTTCGACCCGCGCCCGGGCGGCGGCTCTCGCATGGCGCGCGGCGACGTGCGCTCCGCCGTGCTCTCGCTCCTCGCCGAGAAGCCCATGCACGGCTACCAGATCATCAACGAGATCTCCGAGCGCAGCGGCGGATCATGGAAGCCCAGCGCGGGCTCCGTGTATCCGACTCTGCAGCTGCTCGCCGATGAAGGCCTGATCGAGGCCGAAGAGCAGAACGGTCGCAAGACCTACTCGCTCACCGAAGCAGGCCGCGATGTCGCCGCCGAGTCGGCCGACACCCCGGCTCCGTGGGAGTCGTCCGGTCACCGTGCCGGCGAGTCACGAGACAGCGCCCGCTTCAACGCACTGCCCAAGGCGGGCGTCGACCTCGCGGCCGCCGCGGCCCAGGTCGGTCGCAGCGGAAGCCCGGAGCAGGTGCAGGCGACCATCGAGGTGCTCGACGAGGCTCGCCGTAGGCTGTACTCGATCCTCGCCCAGGACTGATCGCGCAGTGCGGCATCCGGTGAGGAGCGGCGAGAGGATGACGCGATGACGGATGCCGCGGCGCAGGGCGCCCACCGTGCCCGCTACCGCCGCATCCTGTCGTTCGCGGCGCGGGAATTCGTCAAGATCTGGTGGTTCGAGCTGGTCCTCCCCCGATTCGGGATGAGTTCGATCGCGGAGCGCACGCGCGGTCCGCGCATGCAGAAGTTCGCACGTCGCTTCCACGCGCTCGCGATCGAGCTCGGCGGGCTCATGATCAAGGTCGGACAGTTCATGTCGTCGCGACTCGACGTGCTGCCGCCCGAGATCACCGCCGAGCTCGAAGGGCTGCAGGACGAGGTGCCCGCGGTGCCGTTCGCCGATATCCGCGTGGTCGCCGAGGCCGAACTGGGCATCCCGCTCACGCGCGCCTACTCCTGGTTCGACGAGAACCCGGTGGCCGCGGCATCCCTCGGCCAGGTGCACCGCGCCCGACTCTCGGAGCTCGACGCCGCCGACACCGGGCTCGAGAACGTCGTGGTGAAGGTGCAGCGGCCGGGCATCGACGGGATCGTCGCCGTCGACCTGGCTGCGCTCCGCCGCGTCGCCCGGTGGCTGACCCGCGTCCGGCTGGTCGCCGACCGTGTCGACGCCCCCGCGCTCGTCGAGGAGTTCGCCGAGACCAGCCAGGAGGAGATCGACTACCTGCACGAGGCGGCGAGTGCCGAGCGGTTCCGTGAGAACTTCGCCGACGACCCGCGCGTCGACACCCCCGAGATCGTATGGGAGCGCTCGACCCGCAGGGTGCTCACGCTGTCGGATGTCACCGCGATCAAGATCAACGACACCGAAGCGCTCCGTGCTGCCGGCATCGACCCCGCGAAGGTCGCCGAGGTGTTCGCCGAGGTCATGTTCGACCAGGTGTTCACGCACAGCTTCGTGCACGCCGACCCGCACCCCGGCAACATCTTCGTGACGCCCGGCCCTTCGACGGGCTCAGGGACCCAGGAGGGTTCAGGGACCCAGGCCCAGGACTGGCGGCTGACGTTCATCGACTTCGGCATGATGGCCGAGGTGCCGGACAGTCTGCGCGACGGTCTGCGTACCCTGCTCATCGCTGTTGCCGGGCGCGACAGCCGCGGGCTCGTCGCAGCCGCGCAGGAGATCGGCGTGCTGCTCCCATCCGCCGACACCGCCGAGCTCGAGCGCGCCCTCACCGCGCTCTTCGCCCGCTTCGGCGGCATGGGCTTCGCGGAGTTGAGCAAGGTCGATCCTCGCGAGTTCCGCGACTTCGCCGACGAGTTCGGCGACATGGTGCGCTCGCTCCCGCTGCAGCTGCCCGAGAACATGCTGCTGCTCATCCGCGCGGTCTCGTTGACCTCAGGCATGTGCAGCGGGCTCGACCCCTCGTTCAACGTGTGGGATGCCGCCGAGCCCTACGCCGGACGACTGCTGCGCGACGAGACCGGCAACGTGGTGCAGGCCTTCGCGTCGAACGCGATGGAGACCGCTGGCATCACGATGCGGCTCCCGAAGCGGATAGACGACGTCATCTCACGCATCGACGACGGCACGGTGTCGTTCGACACCTCGCGACTGGAGCGCCGGCTCGACCGACTCGAAGGCATCGCGCGCCGCATCGCGTCCGGCGTGCTGTTCGCCGCGATGCTGGTGGGCGGTGCGCTGCTGGTCACGCCGCTGCCCCCGCTGGGCATCACGCTGATCTGCGTCTCGGCCCTGCCGCTGCTCCACTCCGTGTTCGCGGGTGTCGGTCGGCGCGGGCGCTGACCCCGCCGCCGCGAAAACCCAGACCATTCGGCATCCGGGCGGCGCGCCACATGGCGCCGCGCCGCCCGCAGGTCGAAGCCTCTGGGTTTTCGACCCCGCAAGCCGCTAGTCTCGCGTGCGATCGACGCGATCGGCGCCCTCCGCGGCGGCCGTGATGCGGGCCGCCATCCCGGCGAAGATGAACCCGTGGAACGGCAGCACGGCGAGCCAGTACAGGCGTCCGCTCAGGCCCTGCGGGAAGAACACCGCGCGCTGCTCGTACCGCGCACCGTCGCCCTCCGCGATCGCGCGCAGCTCGAGCCACGCCGCCCCCGGCACCTTCATCTCGGCGCGCAGTCGCAGCAGGCCCGCCTGCTCGTCGCCGGAGCCCGGTTGCGACGCCGCCTCCACCCGCCAGAAGTCGATCGCATCGCCCACGCGCGCGGCGGTGCGGCTGCGGCGGCCCCGGCGCAGTCCGACGCCGCCGACCAGCCGGTCCATCCAGCCGCGCACGGCCCACAGGAACGGCGAGGAGTACCAGCCGTTCTCGCCGCCGATGCCGACGATCACCCGCCACAGATCGTCGACGGATGCCGAGGTCTGCAGCGAGCGTGCGTCGGTGAAGGCCGTCCGGCCGGCCCAGTCGGGGTCGCTCGGCAGCGGGTCGCTGGGGGCGCCCGAGACCTCGGAATCCTGCCAGCTGGTCTCGATCGTGTCGGCATTCACGCGCCCGAGCGCCAGGGCGACGGCTGTGCGATAGGGGGTCAGCCCGCCGGAGGGCTGCGGGATCAGCTCGTCGACCACGTGGTCCTTCACGACGCACTCGTTCTGCAGCGAGGCGACGAGCGGGCGGGCGATCGATCGCGGCACCGGCGTCACGAGATTCACCCAGTGCGAGGCGAGACCGGGAGTGAGCACCGGCAGTGCGGCGATCGCCCGCTGGGGAAGCCCTGCCTCGACCGCATAGCCGTTCATCATCTGTCCGTAGCGCAGCACGTCGGGGCCGCCGATGTCGACGGCGCGGTTCACGTCGGGGTCCACCCTCGCCGCGCCGAGCAGATAGTGCAGCACGTCGCGCACGGCGATCGGCTGGATGCGGTTGCGCACCCACTTCGGCGCCGGCATGTACGGCAGCACGTCGGTCAGATGCCGGATCATCTCGAACGACGCCGAGCCGGAGCCGATCACGACGCCCGCCTGCAGCACGAGCGTCGGCACACCGGAGTGCAGGAACGTCTCGCCGACCTGCACGCGCGAGCGCAGATGCGGCGACAGCTTCGCGTCTTCCGGATGCAGTCCGCCGAGGTACACGATGCGGTGCACCCCCGCGCGCTTCGCGGCCTCGGCGACCGTGGACGCCGCGCGGTCGTCGCTCTCCTCGAACCCCTTGCCCGCGGTCATCGAGTGGATCAGGTAGTAGACCACGTCGACGTCTTCCATGGCCTTCGCCACGGCATCCGCGTCGTCTGCCGACCCCTCGACGATCTCGCAGTCCGGACCCCAAGGGAAGGATGCCGCGCGCGCCCCATCGCGGGCGAGCACCCGCACCCGGTACCCGGCGTTGAGGAGTCGTGGGGTGAGCCTGCCGCCGATGTAGCCGGTGGCGCCGAGGACGAGGGCGCGCGGGGCACTGCCGTCGTCGCGCGGGACGGCGCGCAGCTCTTCTTCGCGGCCGGTGGGCTGGGTGAGCTCGGTCATGTCTCGAGAGTAGGCGCGGGGGAGGGCCGGCGATACGGGGTTGCGCCGGTCTTCGCGGGCCATTAGGAGTGTTCGCGGTCGGCGACGCAGCCTCAGATCGAGTCCGCGCTCGGGCTCGACTACGCAACTTCTGCGGCCTGATGCACGTTTCGCGGCCGCATCCGCACGATCGGGCCGCAGAAGGTGCATGAGGCCGCAAGACTGCACCCCGTCTGCGCGCCTGAACTGCGGGCCGGACCGCTGGATCAGGGCTGGTCCTGGCCGGAGGCCTCCTGGATCGCCGAGCTCATACCCGCGAGGAAGCGGATGACGACCGCGCGGTCATGGTCGGAGAGGCTGTCGACATAGGACAGCATCCGTCGGTGCATGGCACCGAGCGTGGCCTGCACCTCTTCATCGCTGCTGTCCGTGGGCACGACGACTCCGGCGCGACGGTCGGTGGGATGCAGCTCTCGGCGCGCATGGCCGCCCCTCTCGAGCCGGTCGATCAGCGTGGTCGTCGACGCGGTGGAGATGTCGAGAACACGCGAGAGGTCGATCGGCCGCACGATCCGTCCGGCCCGTTGCTCGTGCAGCAGGAACCGCAGCGCCATCAGGTCGGTCTCGTTCATGCCCATCGTCGCGCGGGTGCGAGCCCGCATCGCGGTCTCCGCCGCGCGATATCGGCGCAGCATGTTCAGTACATCGACCGTCTGGGCGGATTCGCCTTCCGGATACCAGTAGCCGGAACGTGAGAACTCGTCCGGCTGCGGCGTCGTCATCGTTCGTCCCGCTCGCGCATGTCGCTGGTCCCGACTCGAAATGGTGCCCTCGATGCCCCCCGGCGAATATCCATTGTCGCACCGGCAGGACGCTGTGTCAGATGTCTGCCGAAGTCCGCGGAATCGACATCGCGAATGTGACTAGATAATCTAGATACTAGATTTACGCGATATATCACGCGAGGAAAGACCATCAGACACCCGGATGACGACAGGCGCCTGTTCCCGCACGCCGTCATCGGGTTGCGGCGCGCGGGAAGGCGCTCGTCGCGGCACAGTGCAGGAGGCGTGCAAGTCGCGCCCGTGGGAAGGCGAGGACTGCAGCATGCTGCGTGCTCGCGTCCTGTGTTGCGCGGGGTACCCGGGGGACGTCGGATGAGCAAGGGACATCCGACATCCTGCGTTTCACCCGATTGAAGGAACCCGGTTGCGCAGCTGGGGCTTCGCAACCGGGTTCCCGGTGTCACAGGGCGGTGTAGCCGCCGTCGACCAGGTGGTAGCTGCCGGTGATGAAGCTGGCGGCGTCGCTGGCGAGGAAGGCGATCAGGTTCGCGACCTCATCGGCCTGGCCCAGGCGTCCGATCGGGTGCTTGCTCACGAGGAAGTCCTTCGCCTCGTCGCCCATGTTGGCGAGCAGTGGGGTGTCGATGAAGCCGGGGCCCACCGAGTTCACGCGCACGCCCTGTGCCGAGTACTCCAGCGCTGCGATTTGGTCATGCCAACCACGCCGTGCTTCGCCGTGACGTAGGCGGGGGAGTTCGCGAAGCCGACGCTGCCGAGGATCGAGGCGATGTTCACGACCGAGCCGCCGCCGTTCGCGAGGATCGAGAGGATCTGCGCCTTCATGTTGCGGAACACCGCGTTGAGGTTGATCGCGATCACCTTGTCCCAGGCGTCGTCCTCGTACTCGGCGGTGGGAGCGGATGCGCCTCCGATGCCGGCGTTGTTGACGCCGATGCGCAAGGGGGCGAGGGTGTTGGCGAGCTCGACGGACGACGCGATCCAGGCGGCGTCGGTCGCGTCGCCCACGGACGCCTCCGCGGTGCCGCCGGCGGCGCGGATCTCCTCGACGACCGCGTTCGCGTGCTCGGCGTTCAGGTCGTTCACGACCACGGCTGCGCCGTTCTTCGCCAGCAGGAGGGCGGTCGAGCGTCCGATTCCGCTGCCTGCTCCCGTCACGATCGCCGAGCGGTCTGAGACGTCGTACTGAGCCACGAGTGACTCCACTTCCGGGCGGTCACGGTGCCGGGAGATCTTCTCGGACGGTCCGTCCTTCCCTCCACCCTACGCCCGGGGGTGGATTCGCGTGAATGGATGCCGGCATCCGTCTCGGGAATCGGTCCGCGTGCGATCTGCTCTCCCGGTGAGGCCGGGGCCAGCTCGCACCGTCACGGCGGAACCGACCCCGGCGAACGGTGATCGTCAGCGTGCGCCGGCCCCGGCCGCCGCCGAGGTGGCGGAGTGTGCGGAGTCGGCGGCGGAAGCGGACGAGAGTTTCCATCGAGTGCCGGCGGCGGCTCTCGGCAACGATGCGATCGTGTCGGTGCTGGACCAGTTCGGCCCGGTCGTGCGCCGTGCGGAGCGGATGAGATTCGCCGCTGACGGGCAAGCGTCGCTCGAGCGTCACGAGCGGCTCATCGCACTCCTGGCGAGTGGGGACGTCGAAGGGGCGGCAGGGGTGGCTTTCGAGACGTGGCACACCCTGTCTGTCGACGACGAACCGTCGCCCGAACGGGGATGAGTCGAGCGCTGAGCGCGCCGCCTCCGGCTACGGGGAGCGTTGACGACCCACGTCGTACAAGATGGCGCAACCGACAGAGGGGGAGGCCGTGACGCGTCAGATACTGGCGGTTCGCAAAGACAGCGATGGCAACATCACTCATCTCAAAGGCGCGGCGTGGGAGAGCGCGATCGAACGCGTGATCGGTGACATCGAAGCCGGCCGCTATCGGTACACCGTTCGTGTCGGCGGACACGACGCAGATGTGTTCGTGCCCCCGGATACGCCGCATTGGAAGAAGCGCCTGCGGACGATCGCCGACACGACGTCGAAGAACATTCTCGACGCACTCCCGCCGTTCTAGCTGTACTGACCCTCGACCGTTGTTGATTCGGTCGATGTCATTGTCGCCTTGGGGGAGCTCCCCCTCTTGAAGCGAGTCCCGCGTTGACGCCTGCAGGGGACACTAGAATTCGGTGGCATTCGTGGGAGTTGAACTTGGGCGATGGCTGTTGGCTCTCACGTCGGAGCCTCCACCCCTGTGCGTCTGGGGAGAGCGCCGGACTGCATGCGGTCGCGCGTGTGCACGGGGTGGAGGCCGTCTAAGTGACCAACTTGGGCGTCGATCAAACCTGATAGAACTCGTAATACCACTGTGGGTTCGCGCCAGGGGCCTGCCCAGTGGCAGTCCTTTGACAACTTGGCGTCGGTTCAATCGTCCCGACGGAGCGACTCGTCGTTGCGCTCGACGTCCATCTTGAATCCCTGTATTCTCCATGTGCATGCCAGGGCGATCAGTAATACCTCTACACGCAGCCCGGGACATCGAAGGTGACACTGCTGATGGCGATGAAATGCCAGCCGACCATTCCGTCGTAATTCGAATATTGCATGGTGCTCCCCGAGGGGAATGTCGCAAACGTGAAGGTATCCGAGACGTACCCACTACCGGGCGTCGCTTCCTGGCTGCCGGAACGGTGGTAGGGGTCGGCGAGAGTCCCCGTCCCACTGCCCGTTGTAGCGGCACCGGGACTGCCGGTAAACGCGATGCTGGTGGGTGCGAGGCTGAAGCCGACGGCGTCCCAGTAGGCTCCCCGCCCGTTGCCGCCGTAGGGGTCTCCACCAGGAGGGATGACGCCTACGTATGAGGTGATGTCAAAGATCTCCATCGAGAAATTCGCTGGGTTAATCACTTCGCCATCTTTCGTGATGACGAAGGTGAGCGTCTGCAGGTCGGAGCCGATCGCTGCAGTACCGCTTGGCTCTGGGTCGACGGCGGCCCGCTGGTTGAGGACGATCGCGCCGCCCGTCGGCGGGAGGAAGCCCCCGAACGTGTAGTCCTGGCTCCCATCGGGAGCCACATTGCCTGCCCAGCCGTTGCCAGAAGTGGTGAGGTTGAACGACGTATAGGGGAGCCCATCTAGGCCGCCTGACTGGCCCACGGTCGTCGTAGTTGACGCCGCCGACGAGATCGTGACGACATATGTCGAACCGTCGGGCCCCTGCGTCGACAGGGATACCGACTGAGGTTCAGGGGCGGTCGTCTGGTCGCCGGGCATGATCGGGAATGTCACCGGACTGCAGGGCGGAGCGCTTGCGGCAGCCATGGGGACGGCAGTCGCCGCAGCGATCACTGGGATGCTCCACGCGGCGCCCTTGACGACTAGCCGACGGCTTATGCCGTTGTCGCGGGGGGCTTCGGGCGATTCGTGATCGTCTCGATCGTCGCGCATTTCTGGCTGCAACACGTTCAACTCCTGGCGGTCCTGTTCTGGGCAGTCGAGGCCTGAGCGATCCTGGAGAGTTGCTGAGCCGCCGCAGCCGCCTACGATGCGGCGTGCCGCCATCTCTGTCGAATCGAGGTGCCTCACACCTTGTGCTACCCATTTGCCCGGTTCTGCGACCAGAGCGAAAGTCATCCGAGCAATCTGGACACTTTCACTGCCTTCTCCGGTCAATAAACCGCAAGTGCCGTCATGCTTTGGCCCAAGCCGTGTCATAACTATGATGACTCTGCCCCCTGATCCCCGCGCCCCGGCACCTTCACCTCACCTGCAGGGTGAGTTGGAGCGGCCGCTGGGTGCCGCTGTGCCTCCGTATCCAGGTTCCGCTGTGCCCCCGCATCCATGAATCACACATCCGCGACCGAACGCGCCCAGCGGCCGAGTAGTGCCCGCCCGTCATTGCTCACCCTGGGATGGGTTGGCGGCGAGACGATAGCTCAGAGCGGCGTTGATATGACACGCGGGGGCGTCTGGACCGTTGCGCGCGCATGGTCCACCGCGGGGACTCTGAGGGCGGCCGCACTGTCTCGGGGGACCACCCGAGTGTTGCTTGGTGTGGACGGACGGGCTGACGTCACCGTCAACGATGAAGCGATGGTCATTGCGCCTGGTGCACTTTTGATAGTTCCTGAAGGCGCGACCGTAACGACAACGAACACCGGCGTGTGGGCGCGTTGTGAATGGCAGCTAAATGCGCCGTTGCTGCGTCACGGGCAACTCGCCAATCACGCGGGGAAGCCGCTGCGGATGTCTACCGCAGACTTCTCTCTTCTGGCCGCGATGACGAGCGTGATCAGTACGGAGTCGACGTTTGCCACCGCATGGGGGGGCGGACTTCTGGTGGACTCGCTAGCTGCTGCGATCGCCACAGCAGTGTTCACATCTACCTGGACTAGTTTGAATCTATCTGAGGCCCAGGCAGACACCATTCACAATGCGATTCAGGTTATTTATAAACGACACGCCGACGCGTCTTTCACGGTTGCGGGCCTTGCTGCAGAGATATCCATCTCAAAGCACTATCTGCATCGATTGTTCGCTAGCGTAGGTGTCACTCCGCGCCAGATCCTCGAAGCGCGAAGAGTGTCCACCGCAGTGGCCATGTTGAAGATCTCACCTAACCACAGCGTCGATGTCATGTCCGCGGTGGCGCAAAAGTCGGGCTTTGCTACGGTGCGGACGATGCAGGCGGCCATCAGGCGGCAGCAGGATATGAAAGGACCCTCACTTCGGTAGGTGGCGGTATCTTTAAACCTTGCAGTCTTCGATGGCGTCGGAACTGGTCTCAGTAGTCCACGAGATCTGGTGCCGAGGGGAAATGGCTCAGAGCAGGTGTGTCCCACCTTCGCGTAGGGCAAAGATTGGTGCGCGCCGACGCGCAAGATGCGTGTGAGGGGAGAGATAGCATCGGTTCGATGGTTCATGCATTGGCTTTAGCCCTACCCCTCGCCTTGGCGGCCGTTCTCACGGCCGGCGCGATTGGCAAGATACGCGCTCCGGACAATGTGACCGGATGGGCCGCCCTCGGTGTGCCCCAGCTATTTCGTCATACATGGCTGATCAGGCTGCATCCCTGGCTGGAACTCATCCTTGCCGGGGCCCTTGTGGCACTCGGCGGGATACTCGGAACAATAGCTGCCAGCGCCGCGGCAGTGCTGATGGCGGCCTACCTCATAATCGTGGTAGCGGCTTTTCGTACTTCTCCAGAAGCCTCGTGCGCATGCTTCGGAACCTCCCGTCGAATCACGCGGGTCACTATCGTACGAAACGCGTGGCTCACTGGCCTGGCTGTCGTGACGACCCTGGTGATCTCGGCGGGGTCGCTGTGGGGTGGCGCCCTCGCGGCGGCGGTCACCAACTGGGAATCGAGTATGGCGCTCATCGTTGTCGCCGTCACCGCTGCTCTCGCCCTGTGGCATGGAGCGCTCGAATCGCCCGCAATATATCAGTCGGAACCTGTGCATGGCACTCTCATTGGCGAGGGGCCCAATGGTGAAGAGTATGTTCGAGTGCGGACGCCAGCTGTGCCCATCACGCTCGGTGACGGAACCACCACGCACTTGCGTGACCTTGCATACCGACGGCCGCAGTTGCTTCTTGCCGTGGCCGAGACCTGTAACGCATGTCAGCCCGTCGTCGGACGGCTCGAGATCTGGCGGCACCGTGTGCCGGAAGTAGACATTCGCCTGCTCGTCACTGTGCGGCCGAACAAGAGTCGACTCACCAGCACGCAGCCACCGCTCACCGTGCATGATCCCCACGGCTACGTGCGGGCGTCCATATCTGAATGGTCAACCCCTTCTGCGGTACTCCTCGGCGTCGACGGCATGCTCGCCGGCGGCCCCGTCTCTGGGCACCCTGCGATTGAGGGGTTCATCGAAGAGATCAGAACGTCACTCGACGAAGCAGCCATCGAAGATGCATGACGGGGTTTCGCTCAATCGGCGCGAGATCATGCGAGCTGCCGCCGGGGCACCCGCAAGGCTGCGCCCATAAACACCACGTCGCTCCTGGATCCCGGCCTCTTCCCGAGGGTCGACCTCCCCGACGTCGATTAGTTGTGTTGCCGAGGCAGTCTCGACACCGATCTCCTCTTGACACCGCCCCCGCCGAGGCATAACGTACAACCAAATGGTTGCACAAAGAGAACTCAGCGAAGCGGAGGTCGACCGTGTGTTCCACGCACTGGCCACGTCGACCCGGCGCGACATCCTGCGTCGGACGATCGAGCGGGAGCAGTCCGTCTCGACCCTCGCCGCCGAGTACGAAATGTCGTTCGCCGCGGTGCAGAAGCACGTCGCCGTGCTCGAGGCCGCGAACCTCATCGTCAAGCGCGCCGAGGGACGCGAGCGGCTGGTCCGCGCGAATCCCGAGATGATCGCCCGCGCCAAGGCGCTCCTCGCCCGCTACGAAGAGCTGTGGCGGTCGCGCATCGCCCGACTCGACGACCTGCTGGCCGAGCCCGCCCCGCGCTCAGGGGGCCGCTCCGACGACAACGACAACACCGACAACACACGAACAGAAGAAGGAGACTGACATGCCTGTCACCGACCTCACGACCGACGTCGAGAACCTGACCATGACGGTCGTCGCCGACCTGGCGGCCCCCGTCGAGAGGGTCTGGGCCGTGTACACCGATCCGCAGCAGCTCGAGCGGTTCTGGGGCCCTCCGGGGTGGCCGGCCACGTTCGGCACCTGGGACCACACGGTCGGCGGCCGCGCGATCTACACGATGAACGGACCGCGCGGTGAACGTGCATCCGGTTCGTGGGAGTTCCTTGCGATCGAGGCGCCGAACCGCTTCGAGGTGATCGACTCGTTCGTCGACGACGACGGCAAGCCGATCGAGGGACTCCCGTCCATGCGGATGACGTTCACATTCGAGCCGTCCGCCGAGGGCACGCGCATGGTCAACACCAGCTACTTCGAATCGGTCGAGGCGCTGGAGCAGGTCGTCGCGATGGGTGCCGTCGAAGGAACCAAGCTCGCGATGGGTCAGCTGGACGCCGTGCTGCAGGACCTCCGCGACTACGCGCAGGGCAAGGGCACCACGGTCGAGCTGCTCGACGACACGCACGTGCGCATCACCCGACTCGTCGAGGGTTCGCGCGAACTGGTGTGGCGTGCGTTCAACGAAGCGGACCTGGTCAAGCAGTGGATGCTCGGACCCGACGGGTGGGAGATGACGGAGTGCGTGATCGCCACGGTGCCGGGTGAGACGTATCGCAACTCCTGGGCTCCGGTCGGTGACACCGAGGGTGAGCCATTCGGCTTCGAGGGCGAGGTGCTGATCTTCGACGAGCCCCGCCGTGCGGTGACCACCGAGCGGATGCAGGGCCAGCCGACGGAGACGCTCAACGACATGAGCCTCTACGAGGAAGACGGCGCCACCCTCATCACGGTGCTCATCGAGTACCCCGACAAGGAGACGCGCGACATGATCCTCGCCACCGGCATGGCCGACGGCATGGAAGCCTCGTATGCGCGGCTCGAGACCGGTCTGCTCAAGGTCTGACCGTTCACAACTCCTCAGAAACCGGCCGATTCCGTGGTGGATCGGCCGGTTTCTGCGGTGCGGCTGCCGTGCGGGGCCGGTGCGCCGTCGGTTCTTGAGGAGTTGTGAACGGCCTCGGCGAGATAAAGTGGCGGGACGATGAGGATCACGCGCCGCACTCTGCTTCTGGGAGCCGGCGCCGGCGCGATGTCGGTGCTGCTCGCCTCGTGCACCCCGGAGCCGAACCCCGCCCCGACGCCCACGCCCACCCGCACGCGCGAACCGCAGCCGAACGGCGACGTCCCGGTTCCGGCGGACAGTGTGCGCAGCTCCTGGACCACCGATCCCTTCGCGCGCGGTGCCGCGAGCTTCACCCCGGTCGGCGCGCTCGCCGGTGCCCGTGCGGCGCTGGCGGCATCGGTCGACGACCGCCTCTTCTTCGCCGGTGAGGCCACAGACGACGACGCCCCCGGCACCATGCGCGGCGCGATCAGCTCGGGTGAGCGCGTGGTCGACGAGATCCGCGAGCGGGCGCAGCGCGGGGAACGGATCGCCGTGATCGGTGCCGGTCTCGCCGGTGCCACCGCTGCCGCGGGGCTGGTGGATGCCGGCATGGAGGTCACCGTCTTCGAAGCACGCGACCGCGTCGGCGGCCGAGTGCACTCCCGCTCCGACGACTCCTGGCCGATGCCGGTGCAGCTCGGTGCCTGGCTGTTCGCCGCGGATGACGCCGACTTGATCGACCGGCTGAGCGCGCGTGACATCGGCATCGTCGACCTCGCCGGCGCGCAGTGGTTCTCGCCGGAGGGCGAAGTCGATCCCGTCAGTGCCGAACCGCTGCAGGCCGCGATCGACGCCGCGCAGGCCGCGCCCGAAGACTCCACGATCGCGGAAGCGCTGACCGAGGCGGGCGGCGACCCCGCCGAACCCGCGACCGCGGCACTGCTCGCCTTCCTCGCCACGCATGCCGGTGCGGATGCGGATCAGCTGTCGAGCTGGTTCCCGCCGGTGCTCGTCGAGGGCGATCAGATGGCGGCGCGCGACACCCTCGTGCCGTTCGTCGAGCAGGCGCTCGACGGTCTGCGAGTGGGACTCTCCTCGCCGGTCTCCGGTCTCGCCTATGACGACAGTGGCGTGAGCGTGCGCCTCGGCACCGGTGAGGCGTCGTCGTTCGACCGCGTCGTCGTGACGGTGCCGTTGGGTGTGCTGCAGCAGCAGGGCATCGAGTTCGATCCGCCGCTCCCCTTCGCCAACCGTGGCGCGATCACGGCGCTCGGGATGGGCGCGATCGAGACGATCTGGATGCGATTCGATGAGCCGTTCGGAGAGTCGGATGCTGCGCTCTGGCACACCGTGGGCGGCGACGCGATGATCCGCACCTGGGTGAACCTGCGGCCGGCGACGGGTGAGAACGTGCTGGTCGGCATCGTCGGAGGGACAGCCGCCGAAGACTTCGCGGCCCTCGACGACGATGCCGCGCTCGATGCCGCGCTGGCTTCGCTCACCGTCTACGCCTAAGCGCATCCGGCGACGTCGCGAACCCCGGGCGGAGAGCCCGACCTGGTGTCGTCAGCGATAGTCCGGGGTGCGCCGGCGCCGGCGGGCCTGCGTGCCGGCGCCGATTGCGAACGTGAGCAGCGCTGCCGTCCAGCAGATCACGAAGGAGATGAGGATGAGGGCGGCGACCCCCATCTCGCGGTCATAGGCCGAGACATCGTCTCGGTGCGCTTGGACCTGGCCGTACAGGAGCCACACGACGGTGAGCCCTGGGCCGGCGACCATGAGTCCGGTCACCCAGCGGCTCACTGCCCGGGAGATCGAGCCCCGGCGGGCGCCGGCCGCTGCAGCCTTGGATGTGCCGATCACCACCAGCGCGCCAATCGTGATCAGGGCCGCGAGCACGATGAACATGTCCATGGTTCGGAAGTCTATGCGCGACGCTGCGCCTGACTAACGCCGGGCGGTCGCACCGGACAGGGCATGCTCCCTGACGGGGGCATCCTCCGGCGCCGGCAGAGGCTCGTCGCTCCGCAGCCGCTTCGGCACCGGCATCCGGCTGATCAGCACGAGCACCGTCGCGACCACCGCGAAGACCGCGAGGGCGATGCCGGATGAGGCGAGAAACTCGGCCGGTCCGCTCACCTGTCGCGGATCGAGGAAGTAGTACGGGTACCAGCCGATCAGGGGACCGCGGATCATCGTGAACGCGCCCCACACCAGCGGGTAGACGAGCGTCGCCGGGATCACGCGCCACGGCACGGAGCGGTGCCCCGGAGAGAGTGCCCAGGCGATCGCGGTGCACGCGGGGAGCCAGAAGTGGAGCACCTGATCGGACCACGGCACGTCGATGCGGATGCCGCGGATGCCGGCTTGCCAGACCAGCAGCGCGAACACGAGTCCGGCGGTGATCGTCCAGGTCAGCACCATCGCGAGCGCGACCGTGAGCCAGCGCGGATCGCGGTCGCGTTGCAGCGCGATGACGCCGGCGATGGACAGCAGCACCACGAACGCGATGTTCGACTGGTTCGTGAGATAGGCGAAGAAGTTCTGGCTGGCGATCGTGTACGAGGCCAGCCCCCAGGCGAGCCGGTGGATGAGAGCGACGAGGCACAGGGCGGCCGTGCTCAGCCGCAGCAGGCCGAAGACGGTACGCGCCGTCACCGCTGCGTCGCCTCCGCCCATTCCATCAATCGAGTCTACGGATGCGGGATGGGTGGCTCGGTCATGCGCCGCGCGTCACCGTCGAGAGCTGCGCGTCGACCAGAGCGCGAGCCCGATCAGCACGGGCTGGAAGAACAGCCGCGCGAAGCGCTTCATATCGGTGTCGAGCCCGAAACCGTCGCGGTGGTGCATCCACTGGGCAAGGTTGCCGGGGAACACGGCCAGGAAGAACAGCGCCGCGACGACTCCCGTGAGGCGACGGCGACGGCGCGCGAGCAGCAATGCCGACCCGAGGGCGATCTCGACGGCACCGGATGCCACGACCGTCACGTCGGGATCGAGCGGAAGCGATTCCGGCACCTGAGCCTGGAACTCGTCCCTGGCGAACGTGAGGTGCGAGACGCCGGCGAAGACGAGGGAGGATCCCAGGAAGACGCGGCCGATCGTGCGTGCGACGGAAGACATGGTGCGAGTGTACGCGCGGGTCAGATCAGGCGGCGGAGTGCCTGCTCGAGAGACACGCCCTGTGCCTCGGCCCGGTCTCGCAGTCGTGCGTGCTCCTCTCCCGAGAGCGAGAGCTGCAGTGCGATCGGTTCGGCCGTGGGGGCATCGAGCCCGTCGAGCAGATCCGATGCCTCGGCCCAGAGCGGTGCGGCGGACGCCGGGGGAGCGGATGCGACGGGGGTGGATGCGGCGGGGGTCGGGGGCTCCGGTGCCTCGGGGCTCTCCGACGCCGGGGCGGATGCGGTCGCGCCACCGCCCCGCGTGAACCCTGGCCCGCGGCGGGGCTCCTGCTTCTGCTGGTAGGCCTTGGCCGCGGCGTTGGCGCGCTCGTCTGCGGCCTCGTTCAGCTCATCGCCCGCGTGGCCCTTGACCCACGAGAACTCGACGTTCCGACCACGCATGGCTTCGTCGATGCCCTCGAGCAGGTCGCGGTTGAGCACGGGGCCGCCGTCGGACTTGCGCCAGCCGCGGCGCTTCCAGCCCGGCATCCACTTGGTCACGGAGTCGATCACGTAGCGGCTGTCGCACCAGATGTGCAGCTTCTCATCGGAGCCGGCCGTCGCCTTCAGCAGCTCGAGCACCGCCTGCAGCTCGCCCTGGTTGTTGGTGCCGTGCGGCGATCCGCCGGCGCCCCAGTTGTCGTCGTCGATGTACCAGGCCCAGCCGTTCGGGCCGGGGTTGCCCAGGGCGGAGCCGTCTGCGGCGGCGGTGATCGTCATCCCTCAACCGTAGCCGCGGGCGACGACGTGGCTCGACGGTGGAGGTGGGGTGAGGAGCGGCTCAGGCGTCGGGGTCGTCGCCCGGCTCGCGGTTCTCGATCGAGACGGCGGCAGGTGCCGGGGGAGCGACCGGGAACACGATGGAACTCACCGAGGCTCCCAGCCCGAGGCTCATCGGGTCGACGGAGGGGACAGCGTCGAGCACGTCAGCTCCCTCGCGTTCGAGGGGTTCGGACGGAAGCCCGGCCCACTGGTTCTCTTCTTCTTCGGGGCGGTGCTGGAACAATCCCATGCCTCCCATTGTGACTCTGCTCGCGGTGCGCGCGAGCGGATTCACACCGGATTGACTGGATGCCGCGTCAGCCCACCCTGCGGAAGGTGAAGTAGCCCACGACCTGGCTGCGGGTGGGAATCAGTCGGCCGAAGGCGACGCTTCGCGCACGGCCTGGACCAGAGCCAACCAGGGGCCGGCGAGTGCCGAGTCGGGGAGTTCGCGCTCGTGACGCTCGACGGGCGTGCGCACGCGGATGCTCCAGACGAAGCGGTCGGCGCCGGTGGAGGCATCCGGATTCTCGTCCCACGGGCATCTCTCGATCAGGGCGATCCACTCCGACGCGTGGGAGGGCTCTGCTTCCACCCGCCAGCGACGGCTGATACCCGCGATACCGCCGGAGCGCACCACCGCGATGACGACGTCGGCGTCAGTCGACTCGTCGATCGGCCTGTTGACCGGCACCGGGGGCTCGCTCATGCTCATAGACTCCCACGGTGGTCCACGCGCGTCGAGCCGCGGCGCCGGTGGCCTCGTCGATCGCGCCGGCTGCGGCGACGGTGGCATCCGCGAATTCCGTGAAGGTCGCCGTGGTCGACAGTCCGCCGGTCAGCGCCCGATACCAGGCCGTGCCGGCGCGCTCCCAGGCGTTGCCGCCGAGCTCGGTCGCGAACAGTGCGAACGCCCGATTGGGGATGCCGGAGTTGATGTGCACCCCGCCGTTGTCTTCTGTCGTGCGCACGAAGCCGCTCATGTGGTCAGGCTGCGGGTCTGTGCCGAGCTCGTCATCGTCGTAGGCGGTTCCGGGCGCGATCATGGAGCGCAAGGCCGCGCCTTCGACGGCATCCGTGAAGATCTCGGCCCCGATCAGCCAGGTCGCCTCTGCGGCCGTCTGTCCGAGGAGGTACTGCTCGGTGAGCGCGCCGAACACGTCGGCGATCGACTCGTTCAGTGCGCCGGGCTGACCCTGGTACTCGAGGTTCGCGGTGTGCTGCACGACGCCGTGCGCGAGCTCGTGGCCGATGACGGTGGTCGACGCGGTGAAGTGCTGGAACACCTCGCCGTCGCCGTCGCCGAAGACCATGCGCTCGCCGTCCCAGAACGCGTTGTCGTAGTCGACGCCGTAGTGCACAGTGGCGTCGAGCGGCGCACCCGCATCGTCGAGCGAGTTGCGGCCGAAGGCGGAGAGCAGCAGTTCGAAGGTGGCGCCGAGTCCGTCGAAGGCCTGGTTCGCCGCGGTGTCTTCTACCGGGCCGTCATCTTCCGTGCGCACGACGAGCCCCGGCAGCGCCTGGGTGTTGCCGGCGTCGCTGATCGTGCGGTTCGGCGCATCCGACAGCTGGGCGACGAGGTCGCCGTTCTCATCGATCGACAGGTCGATGCGCGCCCGGAACGGCGGACGCCCCGCGGTCAGCGTCTGTCGCGCGGCGGCAGCGGCCTTGGGGAAGCGGCCCGACTCGGCCAGGCGGGCGAGCAGATAGGAGGGGACGACGCCATGACGCTCGAAGGATGTGCTGCTCATGAAGCGACCCTACGCCGGGGTGCCGACGTTGGGGATCCGCGCAGCCGCCATCGCGCCCAGACTTGAGATTGAGAATCGTTATCAATAAGGTGAGAGTCCTATGGACGCCCACCGCCCCCGCCGCGCCCCCGCCCGATCTGCCGCACTTGTCGTCGTGCTGCTCACCCTCACCGCCTGCGGCACTTCCAGCCCGGACGTCGAGACCCCGGCCGCCCCCACCACAGCCGCCCACGGGATCGACGGCGGAGGTGCCGCCGAGGTCGCCGCACCTGCCCGCGCCCTGGTCCTCGTCGGTGAGGACGGAGGGTCCACGCTCGTCGATCTCGAGACCGAGGAACGCACGACTCTCACCGAGCCCCGTGACGACCTCGCGAGCATCCAGGGCGACGGCCGTCTGCTCTACCTCGCACACAGCGCCGGCGACCGCACCTCCGTCGACGTCATCGACACCGCCCGCTGGACAGTGCCGCACGGCGACCACTCCCACTCCTTCCGCGGTGGACCTCGACTGCTCGGCACCCTCGACGGCGACGGCATCCCCCGCATCACCGCCGGCGAGCAGCGCGCCGTGCTCCAGTTCGACGGCGAGCTCCTCACCCTCGCCCATGACGCACTCGGCGACGGGCTCGACGCCGCGCCCCGAATCGGCGCCGCGGCGACCGGTCCCGTCGTCCCCTTCGCGGGGCACCTGCTCGTACCGAACGGCGGTGGGATCCACGTCGCCGACGACGACGGCATCGCGGTGCCAGGCGACGGCATCCCGTGCACCGACCCCACGGATGTCGACATCACCCGCGTCGGCGCCGTCTTTTCGTGCGCCGAGGGTGCCGTGCTGTTCACCCGCGCGGTCGGTGGGGCAGTCGCCGGCGAGAGCATCCCGTACCCGGCAGGCGGCGTACCGGCCGCGCAGCTGAGCGGACGCACCGACCGCCCCGACCTGGCCGGAGTCGCCGGGAACGGCGCCTGGCTGCTCGACGTGCGGCAGCGCACCTGGACGCTCCTCCCCTCCGAGGTGCCGCTGGTCCGCGCCGCCGCGATCGGTGATGACGACGGTCGCACGATCGCGCTCGATGCCGAGGGGCGCGTGCGCATCCTCGCCCCCGACGGCACGCTGCTCGCGCGCACCGACCCCCTGGTCGCGGCATCCCTCGCCGATGCGGCATCCCGTGATCGTGTGCAGCTGATCGTCGACGGGCAGTACGCCTACGTCTCCGATCCGGTCGCCGGAGTCGTGCACGAACTCGATCACCTCGACGACCTCCGCGCGACCCGCATCTTCACCGACCTCGACCCCTGGTTCGTGCAGCTGGTCGGCTGACCCATCCTTCGACGGCGCCGTCCGTCGCGCGCATCCGCGCACCCCTGAGAAAGAGAGAGAAACCATGCCCAGACCTGCCCGCACCCGCCTCGCGATCGGTGCGCTCGGCGCGCTCGCCGCCGTGACGCTCGCCGGATGCGCGACCTCCGCGCCCGCCGCCGAAACAGCCGAGCCCACCACCTCCGACCACTCCCACGAGGGCGACACCCGCATCGCCGTGACCTATGACGGCGGCATCCTGGTGCTCGACGGCGAGACCCTCGACACGGTCGACCAGGTCGAGCTCGGAGGCTTCCTGCGCGTCAACAGCGCCGGCGACCACGACGGCCACGTCTTCGTCACGGCGGATGACGGCTTCCACCTGCTCGACACCGGCCTCGCCTCCGACACGGTGGAGTTCACCGGCGAGGTGTTCGACGCCGTCGCGCCCGGTCATGTGACGCCGCACGCCGGCCGCACCGCACTGTTCGACGACGGCACCGGAGACGTGCGCGTGTTCGACACCGATGCGGTCGGCACCGGAACCCTGCCCGAGTTCGACACCATCACCTCGGAGGCGGCACACCACGGCGTCGCGATCGAGCTCTCGGACGGCACCACCCTCTCGACGATCGGCACGGAGGAGTCGCGCAGCGGTGTGCGTCTGCTCGCGGCCGACGGCACCGAGGTCACCCGCAATGAACAGTGCCCCAGCGTGCACGGAGAGGGAGCGCTCAAGGGTGAAGTCGTGATGTTCGGCTGCCAGGACGGCGTGCTGCTCTTCGATGACGGTGCCTTCACCAAGCTCGAGGCGCCGGATGAGTTCGGCCGCACGGGCAATGCCTACGTCACCGACACCAGCGCGATCGCGGCGGCCGACTACAACGCCGACCCTGATGCCGAGGGCTACCTGCTCTCGCAGCTCGCGCTGGTCGACACCGACGCGCAGACGCTCTCCGTCGTCGACCTGCCCGAGGGTGTGGAGTACACCTGGCGCGGCGTCGGCCGCAGCGGCCACGACGACATCATCGTGCTCGGTGCGGACGGCAGCCTGAACGTGCTCGACGAGACCGGTGCCGTGCAGGAGTCCTGGACCGTGATCGACCCGTGGCAGAGCCCCACGGAGTGGCAGCAGCCGCACCCCGGCCTGCGCGTGGTCGGTGACATCGCCTACGTCACGGAGCCTGCGGCGAACCGCATCCTGGCGATCGATCTGCACAGCGGAGAAGTGTCCGCCGAAGCCACGCTGGACGTGGTGCCGAACGAGTTCGTGGTGGTGGGTGCCGCCGGCCACTGACCCCGCGTCCCGTCGCCGGTGTCGAGTGCACCGGATGCTGCCGAGTGCACGGCTTCTTCTCGTGAGGAAGCCGTGCACTCGGTCGTTCGTCGTGCACTCGGCGAGTGTGGCGTCGTGCACTCGGCGAGTCTGGCCGCGGACGTCACGAGATCGGCCGGCTCGGCAGGGTTCGCGGAGGGTGACATTGCTCCACCTTGGCAGTATCTTTGTTTGACCACCGAAACAAGATGAGTCGAGGACAGCGTGACACCGGCGGCACACACCTCACATTCCGCGGGCGAGCTCTTCCGGCTCGTGCGCGCCGGACGGGCGCAGTCGCGGGCCGATCTGGCTCGGCTTACCGGCCTCTCCGCCTCGACGGTCGCTCTGCGCATCGAAGAGCTCATCTCGCACGGGTACGTGGAGGAGACGGGGCAGGGCGAGTCGCGCGGCGGACGCCGCCCACGGGTGCTCGCGGTCAAGGCCGGGGGCAGCATCGTCGCCGGGGTCGACCTCGGCGAACGGCATGCCACCATCGCGCTGCTCGACCGGCGGGGTGAGATCGTGGCCTCGACCATCGAGCAGGTCTCGCTCCTCGACGGGGTGGAGAGCGTCGTCAGCGAGGTCTGGGAAGGCGCTCAGCGCCTCGCGGAAGAAGCGGGTGGCCTCCGGATCGAGGGCATCGCTATGAGCCTTCCCGGCCCCGTCGACTCCCGCACATCGCGGCTGCTCGCGCCGATGCGCATGCCCGGCTGGAACGGCGTCGACGTCGGCGAGGTGCTCGGCTCGGTCACCTCGCTGCCGTACCTGATCGACAACGACGCCAACGCCATGGCGGTCGGGGAGTTCCTCGAGCGGGGCGGCGGCACCGAGCAGCTGGTCTTCGTCAAGGCCGGCAGCGGCATCGGCTGCGGAATCATCCTCGACGGCGCGGTCTACCGCGGTTTCCGTGGCGTCGCGGGCGACATCAGTCACGTCGCGCTGCACAACGCGCCCCCGGTGATCTGCTCGTGCGGACGGATCGGATGCCTCGACGTCGTCGCCAGTGGCGCAGCCATCGTCGATGCGCTCAAGGAGGCGGGGGAACCGGTCGAGACGCTCGACGACGTGCTGGCTCTGGCGCAGAACGCCCACCCCAAGTCGACGGCCCTCCTGCGCGAGGCCGGCGCGCGGACGGGCGAGGTGCTCGCGACCATCATCAACTTCTTCAACCCGCAGACCCTGGCGCTCGGCGGGCGACTGGCCGCGGCGGACGCCTTCGTCGCCGGGGTGCGTCAGGCGCTGTTCACGCTGTGCCTTCCGATGTCGACCGATTCGCTCGAGATCGATGTGAGCAGGGCGGGTGCCTTGGCCGGAGCCCGGGGCGTCGGATGGGAGCTCCTGGAGAGCATCCTGGATCCTGCGCGGATCGACGCGGAACTGCGCGTCGCTTAAAACTACGATTTCGGCGGAAGTCTTCAATCTGACGAAGGAAGCGGCTGGGTTTGCTTCGATTCGGCGTCTAAGCTCTTGGCATGGCCGAAACCACTGCGCGTCCCCGTATCGCCATCGCCGGCATGGCGATCGAGTCCAGCACGTTCTCTCCGCACCGCGCAGGCGAACGCGACTTCCAGCGCGTCGAGGGTGACGAGCTCACGGGCCGCTACGACGCCATCCGCAACGGTGAGCTGACCGATCGGGCGGAGTGGCTCCCCGTCTACTACGCGCGCTCGATCCCCGGCGGAGCCGTGCTCCCCGAGGTCTACGAGAGCATCAAGACGCGCATCTGCGACGGTCTGGCCGCGCTCGTCGCCGACGGCTCGACGCTCGACGGCCTCTTCTTCGACATCCACGGCGCCATGAGCGTGGTGGGCCTCGATGATGCCGAGGGCGACCTGATCACCGCGATCCGCGACGTCATCGGCCCCGACGTGATGGTCTCGGCGTCGATGGACCTGCACGGCAACGTCTCGCGCACCCTCATCGAGAACGTCGATCTCATCACCTGTTACCGGCTCGCTCCCCATGAGGACACCTGGGAGACGCGCGACCGCGCGATGCGCAACCTCGTCGAGGCGCTCGAGAGCGGTACCGCCCCGCATCGCGCCTGGGTGCGGGTGCCGATCCTCCTGCCGGGGGAGAAGACCAGCACGCGCGTCGAGCCGGCGAAGAGCCTGTACGCCCGCATCCCCGAGATCGAGGCCCGTCCGGGAGTGACGGATGCCGCGATCTGGATCGGCTACGCCTGGGCGGACGAGCCCCGCTGCCACGCCACCGTGGTGGTCACGGGCGTCGACGAGGCGGCGACCACGGCGGCGGCCGAGGAGCTGGGGCAGGCGTTCTGGGCTGTGCGCGACGACTTCGAGTTCGTGGGCCCTCCCGGCACGCTCGACGAGGCCGTCGTCGCCGGTCTCGCCGCGACCGACACCCCGTACTTCATCAGCGACTCGGGTGACAACCCGGGCGCCGGCGGCACGGGAGACGTCACCTGGACTCTCGCGCAGCTGCTGCAGAAGCCCGAACTCACCGCGGATGACGCCCCGGTGACGCTGTGCGCATCGGTGTTCGACAAGGGCGCACTCGATGTGCTCCGCGGCCACCGGATCGGCGACCGGGTGTCGCTCGAGGTCGGTGCGCGCATCGACAGCGGACCGCACGGACCCGTGCGCGTCGACGCGGTGCTGCACAGCCTGCACGAGGGTGATGTCGACGCGGGCGGAGTGGCCGTGCTGCGCAAGGGCGGCCTGCACATCATCGTCACGGAGTTCCGCAAGGCGTACCACGCGATCACGGACTTCACCTCGATCGGCCTCGACCCGGCATCCGCCCAGATCGTGGTCACCAAGATCGGCTACCTCGAGCCCGAGCTGTACGCCGCCATGCGCGGCTGGACGCTGGCGCTCACCCCCGGTGGCGTCGATCAGGATCTCGAGCGACTCGGGCACCACCGCATCCTGCGCCCGATGCATCCCTTCGACGCCTTCGAAGCGGCGCCGGATCTGTCTGCGGAGATCGTTCGATAGACAGCGCGAGAGCAGCCCGTTTGTCCGAAATCGCACCAAGTTAGTTACATAACTGTAACGCAACTGGCTATTTCGGGATACTTGCTTCGGGCATGATTCAAAGTACGTCGCCCGCTGGACGAACTCGCGTCCCTCAGTGCGGCATCGGAACAAGGAGGTTACATTGCGTACTCAGACGCTGCGTCGCCGAATGCTCGCCCCCCTGGGCGCACTCGCCGTCGCGACGCTCGCCCTCACCGCGTGTGGGGCCGGAGGAAGCGGAAACGAATCCGCTGGCGAGAAGGACTCGGTCAGCTTCGCGCTCCAGGTCGGCACAGGGCCGAACTGGATCCTGCCGATCTCCTCGCCGGACAAGATGGCCACGCACAACAGCGCCATCAAGGCGACCATGTGGCCGCGCCTGTTCGAATACAACGGCGTCGACGGTGAGATGGGCTGGGACGAGAAGGCATCCGCCGCCAAGTCCTACGAGTTCTCCGAAGACCTCAAGACGATCACCATCACGCTGAACGATCTCGACTGGTCCGACGGCGAACCCGTCACCTCTCGCGACGTCGAGTTCTGGTACAACCTGGTGCGCTTCAACAGCGAGAAGACCGGCGGGTACTCCGCGGGGCTCATGCCCGACAACGTCACCGAGTTCACGACCATCGATGACAAGACGTTCTCGCTGACGATGGACAAGGTCTACAACGAGGAGTTCCTCCTCGGCAACCAGCTCAGCCTGATCTACCCGATGCCGCAGCACGTCTGGGACAAGACCAGCGCGGACGGCGAGATCGGCGACCTGGACCGCGACGCCGACGGCGCCACCCAGGTGCTCGACTACCTGTTCTCCGAAGCCGAGGACATGAAGACCTACGCGACCAACGACCTGTGGAAGACCGTCGCCGGCCCCTACACGGTCAAGAGCTGGTCGGACTCGGGTCTGGTGGAGCTCACCGCGAACGAGAAGTACACCGGTGACGACAAGCCGAGCATCCCGAACGTCAAGTTCCTGCCGTTCACCTCGGCTGACGCCGAGATGAACGTCGTGCGCTCCGGCGAGGTCGACTACGGCTACGTGACCAGCTCGCAGCTGACGAACGAGCAGCAGTTCACCGACCTCGGATACAGCATCGAGCCGTGGGCAGGCTGGTCGATCACCTACATGCCCTACAACTTCGCCAACCCGGAGAAGGGTGCGTTCTACAAGCAGCTCTACGTGCGCCAGGCTCTGCAGCACGCCGTCGACCAGGAGACCATCTCCGAGGTCGTCTGGCACGGCGCGGCGACCCCCGACTACGGGCCCATCCCGCAGACGGCGGACTCGAGCGGCCTCTCCGACGTGCAGAAGAACAACCCGTACCCCTTCGACCTGAAGGCGGCCGAGAAGCTCTTCACCGACAACGGCTGGGAGAAGGATGCCGACGGCAACCTCTCCTGCGTCGACGCCGGAACGGATGCCGGCCAGTGCGGCGAGGGCATCGCGGCGGGTGAGAAGGCGGAGATCGTCGTCACCACGCAGAACGGCTCGCAGGAGACCGACAACATGATGGCGGAGATCCAGTCGTCGCTCGGCAAGATCGGCGTCACCATGACGATCGACTCCAAGCCGCTCGACACGGTCCTCACGCAGGCACAGGAGTGCAAGACCGGCAGCGCGTGCACGTGGGAGCTCGTCTTCTTCGGCACCGCGGGCAGCTGGTACTTCCCGCCCTACGCCACGGGTGAGCGCGTCTTCGCGAAGGACACCAAGTGGAACGCCGGTCAGTACGACAACCCCGAGGCGGAGGAGCTCGTCCAGGCGATGGCCTTCTCGACCGACCCCGAGATCGCCAAGAAGTACTCCGAGTTCCTCGCCACCGACCTCCCGGTCATGTGGATGCCGAACCCGGTGTACCAGGTGTCGGTCGTGCGCGACGGACTCGACATCGCCCACCAGGACCCGGGTGCGTCGTTCCTGCCGCAGCGCTGGTCCTGGACCGACTGACGAGTCCCGCAGCAAGCGATACTCCCGGACCGAGTGACAAGAGACGGATGACATGAGCGTGGTGGACGCAGCGCAGAGCGCGCAGAAGAAGGAGAGGGCCGGCGGCGGCCGATTCTGGTGGTACCTGCTGAGGCGGGTCGGCCAGGGCGGCATCGTCATCCTCATCGTGACGCTGATCGTGTTCGCGTTGCTCCACCTCGCCATGCCGAACGGTCCCGCCGCCGGCATCCTCGGGATGCAGGCCTCACAGGAGCAGATCGACGCCTTCAATCGTGAGAACGGCTTCGATCTGCCCCTGTGGCAGCAGTACTTCAACTTCCTGGGACAGCTCCTCCAGGGCGACCTCGGCGACTCGTTCAAACTGAACCGCCCGGTCGCCGACGCGATCGGCCAGCGCCTACCGAAGACGCTGATCCTCGCGCTCATCTCGATGCTGATCGCCCTCATCATCGCGATCCCGATGGGCATCTTCCAGGCCGTGCGTCGGGGCAAGGCCGCCGACTACATCCTCACCACGTGGAACTTCATCGTCTACTCCACACCGTCCTTCTTCCTCGGTCTCATCCTCGTGATCGTGTTCGCGCAGTGGCTCCGACTCGTGCCCGCCCAGGCGCCGCAGGGCGAGACCGTCGGCGACGTGCTGGCGAACCCGGCAGGACTCGTGCTGCCGGTCGCCACCGCAGCCCTCGGCATCATCGCGACGTTCTCGCGCTACATGCGCTCCGCGACCATCGACAACCTCTCTGAGGACTACGTCCGCACCGCCAGGGCCAAGGGCACATCGGTCTCGGTCGTGATCACCCGTCATGTCGTGCGCAACTCCCTGACGCCCGTCATCGCGATGCTCGGCTACTACCTGCCCGTGATGTTCGGCGGCATGATCGTCGTCGAATCCCTCTTCAACTACCCCGGCATGGGGCTGCTGTTCTGGACGTCGGCGCAGACCTCCGACTACCCCGTCCTGCTCGGCTGCATCCTGGTCATCGCGCTCGCGACCGTCATCGGCTCGCTCCTCGCCGACATCATCCAGGCTCTGCTCGACCCGCGCACCCGTGAGGAGCTCTCGTGAGCACGACGACCATCCTGACCCGGACGCTGACCCCGCGTCAGCGCGGCATGCGCCGATTCCTGCAGAACAAGCTCGCGGTGTTCGGCATCGTCACGATCGCCCTGTTCCTGCTGTTCTGCTTCGTCGGACCGCTGATCCATCCGACGGACCAGATCCACACCGACCTGCGCAACACGATGCTCCCGCCCGGCAGCCCAGGACACCCGCTCGGCACCGATGACATCGGCTACGACGTGCTCGGCCGCCTCATGATGGGCGGACAGATCTCGATCCTCATCGGCCTGGCGGCCGGCATCCTCGCCACCGTCATCGGCACGCTGTGGGGAGCGATCGCCGGCTACGTCGGCGGCGCCGTCGACACCGTGATGATGCGCGTCGTGGATGCGGGCATCGCGATCCCCGCGACCTTCCTGCTGCTCATCCTCTCGGCGATCCTGCGCCCGAGCGTGCCGCTCATGATCTGCGTGATCGGACTAGTGTCCTGGCTCGTGCCCGCGCGTCTCGTGCGAGCCGAATCGATCTCGCTCAAGTCGCGCGAGTACGTGCTGGCGCTGCGGGCGATGGGCGGAACCCATTCGCGCGCCGTGCTCAAGCACATCGTCCCGAACACGGTCGGCACGATCGTCGTGAACGCGACCTTCCAGGTGGCAGACGCGATCCTGCTCGTCGCCTACATCTCCTTCCTCGGCATGGGCCTGCAGAAGCCGGCCACCGACTGGGGAGCCATGCTCACGAGCGGCATCACCTACACCTACGCCGGCGCCTGGTGGCTCATCTTCCCCGCAGGATTCTGCATCGTGCTCACGGTGTGCGCGTTCAACAGCATCGGCGACGGCCTCCGCGACTTCTTCGACGTGAAGGGACGTGCCGCATGAGCGACGCGCTGCTCTCCATCACCGACCTCACCGTCACGTTCCGCACTGAGGACGGCCCGGTCGAGGCCGTCAAGGGCATCGATCTGGAGGTGCGCGCCGGAGAGGTGCTCGCCCTCGTCGGAGAATCCGGATCGGGCAAGTCGGTCACCGCGATGGCCGTGCTCAAGCTGCTGCCGCGATCGGCGACCGTCACCGGCTCCATCCGTCTCGGCGGCCGCGAGATCCTCCCGCTGGGCGAGCCCGAGATGAACGCGATCCGCGGTGCGGAGATCTCGATGGTGTTCCAGGAGCCCATGACGGCTCTGAACCCCAGCATGCACATCGGCGACCAGATCACGGAGGCGATCCTCAACCACGGCGGCGTCGCGAAGGCGGAAGCCTGGAACCGTGCGGTCGCGCTGCTGCAGCGCGTGGGCATCCCCGAGCCCGAGCGGCGCGCGAAGAGCTACCCGCACGAGCTGTCCGGTGGTCAGCGTCAGCGCGTGGTCATCGCGATCGCCCTCGCCTGCGAGCCGCAGCTGATCATCGCCGACGAGCCGACCACCGCGCTCGACGTGACCGTGCAGGCCGAGATCCTCGACCTCATCCGTCGCCTCGCCGCCGACACGGGCACGGCCTTCCTGCTCGTGACCCACAACATGGGCGTCGTCGCCGACATCGCCGACCGCGTCGCCGTCATGTTCCGCGGCACCATGGTCGAGATCGGCAGCACCCGTGAGGTGCTCACGGCCCCGCGTGAGGACTACACGAAGAAGCTGCTCAGCGCCGTCCCCTCCCTGCCCGACATCGCGACGGTCGTCGAGCGCGTCGAGCCGGAATCCGTGCCTGATGCGGTGCTCGACATGGTCGGTGCGAGCGTCACCTACCGCCGCGGAGGGCGCTCGTTCCTCGCACTCGACGGCGTCGACCTGCGCATCGCCCCCGGTGAGATCCTCGGTCTGGTCGGAGAGTCGGGGTCGGGCAAGTCGACCCTGGGTCGTGCCGCGCTCGGACTCCTGCCCCTCTCGGCCGGGAGCATGACGCTCTTCGGTGAGCAGGTCGGTCGCGGCGGCGTCGGTCGCCGGCGCGAACGCGAGCTGCGCGGACGCGTCGGCGCGATCTTCCAAGATCCTGGTTCGAGCCTCGACCCGCGGATGACGGTGGGCGAGGCGATCTCCGAGCCGATGCTCGTGCAGCGCCGGAAGCTGCCGACCACGGCGGCGCAGCGCCGTGCCCGCGTCGCCGAGCTCCTCGACGCGGTCGAGCTGCCGACGACGTACGCCAACCGCTATCCGCACGAGCTCTCCGGAGGACAGCGTCAGCGCATCGGACTCGCGCGGGCCATCGCCCTGGAGCCCGAGCTGATCATCGCCGACGAGCCCACCTCTGCGCTGGACGTGTCGGTGCAGGCCGCGGTGCTCGAGGTGCTGCGCTCGCTGCAGGAGAAGATGCACTTCGCCTGCCTCTTCATCAGCCACGACCTCGCGGTGGTGCATCAGATCTCCGACCGCGTGGCCGTGATGCTGAAGGGCGAGATCGTCGAGACCGGATCGGCCGACGATGTGCTCCTCGCGCCGCAGCATCCGTACAGCCGGCGCCTGCTGGCATCCGTGCCCGTCCCGGACCCGGACAAGCAGGCGCTGCGACGGGAGGCCCGTGCGGCCGCCCGGGTGATCGCTCCGTGACGGCGCTCGCTTCCGACGCGCACACAGGCAGGGGCAGGACGGGCGACCATGACACCGCGGTCGTGCTGGGGCTCGACGTCGGCGGATCCAGCGTCAAACATCTTCTCGCCCGCGCCGACGCATCGATGGCGCAGCCGCCGACCCCGCTCGCCCGCGGCAGGAACGCGACGCCCACGTCTTCTCCGGCCGAAGCCCTCGCGGCCATCGCGCGGACGGTCAGGGGTGACCGCGCCCTGGCGCGCCTCGTGCTCTCGATCCCCGGCATCGTGGACGAGGAGAACGGTGTCGTCATCCGCTCGGCCAACATCCCCGCGCTCGACGGCGCCCCGCTCGGACGCCAGCTCGAGTCCGCGCTCGGAGTGCCGGTCGACGTGATCAACGACGGGCACGCGGCGGCGGTCGCCGAGGCCTCGTGGGGTGCCGGCGCGGGCATCGACGACGTCTTCGTGCTCGCCCTCGGCACCGGGATCGCCGGCGCGCACGTGGTCGACGGACGAGTCGTCACGGGTGCCCACGGATCCGCCGGAGAACTCGGCCACATCACGATCGACCCGGTGGGCAGCGAGTGCTCGTGCGGGCGCCGCGGCTGCCTCGAGACCATCATCGGAGCCCCCGCGCTGCGAGACGCGTGGGCGGAGGCCGGTGGCAGAGGCGGGCCCGAGGCGCTGTTCGACGCGTTCGCGGCGGGGGATGGCGCGGCGACCGCGATCGTGCGCCGGGCCTCCTCGGCACTGGCCGAAGCACTCCTCACCCTCTGCGCGGTCGTCGACCCCGGCGGCATCGTGATCGGCGGCGGGCTCGCCCAGGCGCCGCATCATCTCGTGACGCTCGCCGAGCGCTACGTGCGGGAGCGGGCGACGTTCCATCGTGTTCCGCCCATCGTCCCGGCCACCCTCGGCGGATGGGCGGGCGCCAACGGCACCGTGCTCACCGCACTCCGCCGCCAGCACGCCGCGGGCTAGCATCCGCTTCGGCGCGCGCCGGGCCCGAGTGCACGGGAACTCGTCGAGTGCACGACCTTCCCGCGCACGGATGCCGTGCACTCGGCAGCAGCCCGTGCACTCGTCGCCGTGTGCGCGCGGGGTCTCTCAGGAACGGATGCCGTGGACTCGCGTAAAATCAGGACAATGACCGACGTGCCCCTGCCCTCCGAAGAGCCCCTGGGCGCCGGCATCGACCCCGACGATCTCGCCACGACCCTGCGCGTGCTCTCCGAGCTGCACAAGATCGACAACGAGCACCCCGACTTCGTGGCCGTGCGCCACGCGACCGCCGCCATGTTCAAGGCCGTCAAGCGCGTGCGCCGCAAGGAGATCCGCGACGCGATCGCCGACGCCGACAAGGCCGTGGTCGCCCGCACCGCCACCGGTGCCCCCGACCGCATCGACGACGAGACCCGCGGCAACGATCTCGCGACGAGCGTCGTCGACGCCCCGATCGCGGGCGAGCTCATCAAGCCGCGCAACTGCTACATCTGCAAGCAGCCGTACACGCAGGTCGACGCGTTCTACCACCAGCTCTGCCCGGACTGCGCCCGCTTCAGCCACGGCAAGCGTAACGCCCGCACCGACCTCACCGGCAAGCGTGCGCTGCTCACGGGCGGCCGCGCCAAGATCGGCATGCACATCGCCCTGCGGCTGCTGCGCGACGGCGCGCACACGACCATCACCACGCGGTTCCCCCGTGATGCCGTGCGCCGGTTCTCTGCACTCCCCGACTCGGCGGACTGGCTGCACCGGCTGCGGGTGGTCGGTATCGACCTGCGTGACCCTGCCCAGGTGATCGGTCTCACCGACTCGGTCGCGGCGCAGGGGCCCCTCGACATCCTCATCAACAACGCGGCGCAGACCGTTCGCCGCTCGCCCGGTGCGTACTCACTGCTGGCGGATGCCGAGCTGCAGCCGCTGCCCGACGGACCGCTGCCCGAGATGGAGACCTTCGGCCACACCGCCGACCCGCACCCGCAGGCACTGCAGGCCTCGGTCGACGCGCACCCGCTGCTCTCGGTCGCCGCGCTCGGGGGCACGGTGGCCGAGCAGGGCGGCCAGGCGCTCACGGCCGAGGACCTCGCGCGGCTCGCGATGGCCCCCGGATCCTCCTCGCTCGAGAAGCACGCCGACGGCACCGCGATCGATGCCGGGGGACTCGTGCCCGACGTCAACCGCGTCAACAGCTGGGTGCAGTCGATCGATCAGGTCGACCCGCTCGAGATGCTCGAGGTGCAGCTCGCGAACACCACCGCACCGTTCCTGCTGATCAGCCGGCTGCGCGCGTCGATGGCGGCATCATCGGCGCACCGCAAGTACGTGGTGAACGTGTCGGCCATGGAGGGACAGTTCTCCCGCCGCTACAAGGGTCCAGGTCACCCGCACACCAATATGGCGAAGGCCGCGCTGAACATGCTCACGCGCACCAGCGCCGGCGAGATGCTCGAGAAGGACGGCATCCTGATGACCGCCGTCGACACCGGCTGGATCACCGATGAGCGCCCGCACTACACGAAGGTGCGCCTGGCCGAAGAGGGCTTCCACGCCCCGCTCGACCTCGTCGACGGTGCGGCCCGTGTGTACGACCCGATCGTGCGCGGCGAGGCCGGCGACGACATCCACGGCGTCTTCCTCAAGGACTACGAGCCCAGCCCCTGGTGACACCCGTGCGGGCTGCTCCCGACCGGGGTGCGGATGCACGACCGAGTCACGGATGCACGACCGAGTCGCCTGTTCCGGCGTGCATCCGTTCCAGAATCGTGCATCCGTACCGGGGTGAGACCCGTCAGATGAGCGGGCCGTGCCGGACGATGCCGCTCGGCACGCTGCCGCCGAACAGGGCGTCGAGTGTGACGAGCGAGAATCCGCGGTCGCGCAGACCGCTCACGACCCGGTCGAACACGCGTGCGGACCCGGCCTGGATGTCGTGCATGAGCATGATGGTCGACACCGCGGGGGCGTCGATCGCGTAGCGGGCGAGATCATCGTCGGCGGGCTTCTCCCAGTCGCGCGTGTCCACGCTCCACAGGATCGCCGGTTCGCCCGCGATCGCCACGACGTCTTCGTCGATGAAGCCACCCGGTGGTCGGAACGTGGCCACCGGCTGTCCGGACAGTTCCCGCAGCAGCGTGGCGGTGCGGCCGAGCTCGTCCGCGACCTGCTCTTCCGTCAGGTCGGTGAGGTAGGCATGGCTCCAGGTGTGATTGCCGATCTGGTGCCCCTCGGCCGCGACCCGACGGACGGTGTCCGGATGCGATCGGGCATTCTGGCCGAGCATGAAGAAGGTGGCCGCGGACTGCTCGTCGCGCAGCACGTCGAGGAACTGCGGGGTCAGGTCCGATGGTCCGTCGTCGAGCGTGAGCGCCATGCACGGAACCAGATCGCACGGTGTGGGCACGAAACCCGCGCCAGCGGACGGCGGGCCGGTGAAATCCCCCTCGGCCCGGATGAGCGCCTGTGCGAAGGGCGTGAGAGCGCGCAGCGCGACGGACGCGTGCAACGCGACGGACGGCGGATGCTCGCGCGAGCGTTCCCGCCATCCGGCCAGCCCGTCGAGCTCGCGCGCCGTCAGCGCGGCTGGCACCGGGATCACGACCTCGTCATCGGTCAGATGACTGCGCAGCAGGGCATCGCGGAAGATCGCGAGCTGCGCATCGGTGGGAGCGGCGACGGGCGACAGGCTGAGGCTGCCGGCGTCACGGCGCAGGGTGTCGATGTACGAGGGCCACAGGGCCCCCGCGTCGGTGAAGAGGTCCGCCTCGGTCACGACCTCATCGGTCGAGACATCGGTGTAGATGACCGTCGAAGTGTCGGAGGGCTCTGCGCTGCCCGCCGTGGAGACGATGCGCAGGCGTTCGCCGAGGAGTGATCCGCGGGCCAGCACGATCTCGCAGACGATCACGGTCCCCTCGCGGTCGCCGAGGAGGTCGGATGCCGATGCGGCAGTCGCTTCGGGGGTGCAGCCGCGCTCGCCGAGCCCGGCACCGCTCGGGTGCACCATCGGACGATAGGAGCGGCCGCTGATCTGACTCCGCGCCTGTACCGCTTCGCGCACCACCGCTTCGACCGCGGCGTTGAACGAGGGGGCCCCAGGGAGAGTGGCCCAGCGGGCGTCGATCCCGACGTCGTCGTTGCGCAGCCGCATGTCCGTCGTCGACGCCCGGCCGGGTTCCGAGGGCGCGGGAGCCTCGGTGATCATGCCGTCGACCGTCCACTGGCGCGGCTCCCACCCGGCGACCGGCTCCGGCGCGCACCCCGTGAGGAGGAGGGCGGCGCCGACGGTCGCGGCGAGCAGACGGGCGGATCGCGACCTGCCCGGCATCCTCATCGCCCGACCTCGATCGTGGTGAGGAGGTCGGCGAGCTCGGCGTCGTAGGCGGGCGACGGAGTGGAGACGAAGGTGAGGATGACCGGACCCTCGGTGATGGCGCCGACGACGGTGTCCTGGTCCCGGACTCGCGCGTGCAGGACCTCGCCGACCCCCGTGGCCCGTTCGGACAGGATCTCCTCGCTCGTGGGGCCGAGCGGACCGGGCGCGACCTGATCGAGGGCGGCCGAGGTGTCCGACCCCGAGAGGAGCGAGAACTCGACGGTCATCGCGCGGTCGGGGCTGCCGGCGACTCCCCGGGATTCGTCGCCGAAGGGCGTGCGCCATGACCATCCGCCTGGCAGCACGATCGAGGCCCGCCCCGTCTCGTTCTCCAGCACGATGGTGCGCTCCTGTGGAGAGACCGTCGCCGTGAGGCCGCGCACGATGACCGGGGCGACCAGCGCCGCGAGCAGCCCGAGCGCGACCAGCACGGTGATCACGACGATCGGAAGCAGGCGCCGCCGGTGCGGCCGCGGCCGCGGGAGCGTCGCCGCGTCGGCCGGGAGAGGGCCGGTCATGTCGTGCGGAGCCTTTCTGCGAGGAGGGTGCCGATCGGCCACGCAGACGCAGGCCCCCCGACCTACGGGGAGCCTACCTCGGGGTGTCGCGAGCAGCCCGATGACACGAGGAGCCTCGGGCAGACGGGGGCGTGCGGGAGGGCGGGCGTGCGGGAGGGCGCCGCCGATTGCAGGATGATCTGCTGGACGCAGGAGGATGTGGCGGCGATCCGTCCTGCAGGTCGCGGATCCTCCTGCAGGTGGCGTCGGCGGTGGCGGGCGGCGCCGCAGCGCAGGCAGCCGAGGGCTGGCGATCAGCAGAGGGGACTGACCTGTCAGGCGCGGGGTCGCGGCCGGGCGGCCCGCAGGATCACACCGAGGATCAGCAGCACGAGGGCGAGCACGCCGACGGTCACGGCGCCGGCGATGTCGAAGAACGACTGGATGGGGCCGACCGTGAATCGGCCGCCGTCGACAGGACCGTCGCACGTGAGCGCGGTGATGCCCTCGGAGCCGGTGACGAAGCTGCCCTGAGTATCCCAGGCCTCGGGCACCAGCAGGCCCTGCTGCATCATGTCGGGTCGGAGCTGAACTTCGCCACCGTCGGGCACTGTGCCGGTGCAGTCGATGGCGCCCCACTGGTTCGAGGGTGTGACGTAGATCGCATGGGTGCCGGCGGCCAGTTCGACCTCCATCGTCTCGCCGAACGGCGTCGGCGGTGCGAGGCGGAAACCGGGACTGAAGGCCAGGAAGGCAGCAGTGGCCAGCGCGAGGATGCCGAGCAGGAGCAGGACCGACCAGGCGCGGCGGGGTCGCAGCTCGCTCATCGAGTGCGCCGCTCGAGGTTCAGGGATGCCCAGGCGCCGAGCTGGTCGAGGATCGGCAGCAGTCCTTGCCCGCTCGCGGTGAGCGCATAGGAGACGGTCACGGGTGGGCCGGCGTCGACGGTACGGGCGACGAGTCCGGCCTGCGCCAGTTCTGCGAGCCGGTCCGACAGCACGGTGTCGCTGATGCCGGCCACCGCGCGGCGCAGGGCGACGAAGGTCGACGGTCCGCCGCCGAGCGACGACACGATCATGCCGTTCCAGCGCTTGCCGAGCACGCTGAATGCCAGTGTGACCGCGGCGTCGCACTGGTGGATCTCTGCCTCGGCTTCCGCCATGCCACCATCCTACCTGTGCTACGTTAACCGCTGTCGCTCATAAAAACATAGTGACTATGAAAACGAAAGGCAGCCTCATGTCCCTGTTCCGCCTGGATGCCAGCATCCTTCCCGCGTCGTCAGCCAGCCGCGCGCTCGCCGACCTCGTCGAAGCCGAGTGGTCGGCCTCCCACCCGGACTCCACGGTGACGCGACGCGATGTCGCAGCGGACCCTGTGCCTGCGACGGCGTGGACGGATGCCGTCACCTCCGGTTTCGTCGAGGCGGCGCAGCGCACCGAGGCGCAGAACCAGGCGCGCGCACTGGCGACGCAGTTCGCCGATGAGCTGATCGATGCCGACGCGCTGCTGTTCGCGGTGCCGCTGTACAACTACGGTGTCTCGCAGCACTTCAAGACCTGGTTCGACCTGGCCTACACCGACGAGCGCATCAGCCCGACCGGCACGGCACTGCAGGGCAAGCCCGCGACCCTGGTCACGGTGCTCGGCGGCAACTACGCCCCCGGTACCCCGAAGGAGGGCTGGGACCACTCGACCGGATGGCTGCGCCGCGTGCTGGAAGACGTCTGGGGTCTCGACCTGCGCGTGGTGCAGCGTCCGTTCACGCTGGTCGGCGTCAACCCTGCGCTCGATGCGTTCACCGACACGGCCCGTGAGCTCAAGGAGAACGCCGAGAGCGACGCCCGCACCTACGGCCGCGAGCTCGCCGCCCTCCGGGGAGACCAGGTCGCCTGACGCATCCGCCGCGGGACGGATGCACGACCGGGGAACGGATGCACGACCACATCGTCTGCACCGTCGTGCATGCGTTCCCGCGGCGTGCATCCGTACCGGAGCGCGGGCCGACGCACGCGCCGGAGCGCGGATGCGGATGCTGAAGGAAGAAGGGAGAGTCGTCAGGGCATCGGATACGGACGCGGCAGCCACACCGTCGCGATCAGCCCACCCTCGGCGCGGGGAGTGAGCACGAGCGTGCCGTCGTGCGCCTCGGTGATGCGCTGGGCGATCGCGAGGCCGAGGCCGACGCCGACGTGATCCTCGCTGCGGGTGCGCTCGGCGCCGCGCTGGAAAGGCTCGACGAGCGTCGCCACCCGGTGCGCCGTGATCGGCTCTCCCGTGTTCTCGATCACGAGCGCGACGGCGTGCGGCAGGGCGTGTGTGCGCACCGCGACCCGTCCGCCGAACGACAGGTTGTGCACGAGTGCGTTGTGCACGAGGTTCATGGCGAGCTGCTGCAGCAGCGCGGACGACCCGCGCACCATCGCCGGGTCGCCGCCGACCTCGATCGTGATGCCTCGGCGGTCGGCGAGCGGCAGCAGCTGTTCCACCGCCTCTTCCGCGAGCAGCGAGAGGTCGAGGAGCTCGCGGGTGAAGGCCCGCCGGTCCGCGCGGCTGAGCAGCAGCAGGGCCTCGGTCAGGTCGATGGCGCGGGTGTTGACCTCCTGCAGACGCGCGATCAGCGCATCGACGTCGCGGTCGGGATCGGTGCGGGCGACCTCGAGCAGTGTCTGCGAGATGGCCAGGGGGGTGCGCAGCTCGTGGGAAGCGTTCGCGGCGAACCGCTGCTGCTCGGCCACATGAGCCTCGAGCCGGTCGAGCATGGAGTCGAACACGTCGGCGAGGTCGCGGAACTCGTCACGCGGCCCCTCCAGCGCCACGCGGTGCGACAGCGACCCCTGAGCGGCGAGCTGCGCGGCGTGGCTGATGCGGTCGAGCGGCGCGAGCATGCGTCCGGCCAGCAGCCATCCGCTGGCGAGCCCGAACACCAGCAGCACGATCATCACGACGATGGCGACCGGGAGGAACGCCCGGATCAGGTCGGAGCGGTTCGGCACGAAGAACTCCGTGACGGGGATCTGCACATCCGGCACGTACCGCAGCAGGTAGGCGGCCACAGCCGCGAGGAGCAGCCCTCCCGACACCACCACGATGCCCGCATAGCTGAGGGTGAGCTTGAGCCGGGCGCTCATGCCGCGACGCCTACGCATCGGCATCCGTCCCGATCCGGTACCCGACACCCGGCACGGTGAGGATGAGCCAGGGTTCGCCGAGACGCTTGCGCAGCGACGACACCGTGATGCGCACCGCGTTCGTGAACGGGTCGGCGTTCTCATCCCAGGCCCGCTCCAGCAGCTGCTCCGCGCTCACCACCCCGCCGTCGGCATCGATCAGCACCTCCAGTACCGCGAACTGCTTGCGGGTCAGTGCGACGTAGCGTCCGTCGCGGAACACCTCGCGCCGGAACGGGTCAAGCCGCAGGCCCGCGACCTCGAGCACGGGCGGACGCACGCGCTGACGGCGCCGATCCAGCGCGCGCAGTCGCAGCACGAGCTCCCGCAGTTCGAAGGGTTTGGTGAGGTAGTCGTCGGCGCCGAGCTCGAAGCCGGACGCCTTGTCATCGAGGCGGTCGGCGGCCGTGAGCATCAGGATCGGGATGCCGCTGCCGGATGCCACGATCCATCGTGCGATCTCGTCGCCGTTCGGGCCGGGGATGTCGCGGTCGAGCACGGCGAGGTCGTAGGAGTTGATGCTCAGCAGCTCGAGCGCGGTGTCGCCGTCGCCGGCGATGTCGGCGGCGATCGCCTCCAGCCGCAACCCGTCACGGACGGCCTCGGCGAGGTAGGGCTCGTCCTCGACGATCAGCACACGCATGGCTGAGATCCTACGCACCGCCGCATATCGGGAGCATATGAAGAACCGCATACGCCCCGACAACAGCGCGTTGTCTTGGCTGGACGCATGAACAGCACCACCGTCTCTCTCCCACCCCGTGTGCGGCGACGTCGCCGGATCGCCCTCGCGGTCGTCGGCGTCATCGCCGCGGTCATCGTCGCGTTCGCCGTGCAGCAGTCCCTCGCGGCGGCATCCGCTGCGGCACCTCCCGGGCAGTCCACCGCGACCGGGGAAGAGATGCCGAGCGGGGAGATCAACGGTTCCGTCGTCGCGCCGAGCGAGGTCGACGGCGTGATCCGCGACGGCGACCAGCCGACCGTGTTCGACGTGGACAGGGTCGCGGTCTCGAAGCTCGACCCGGAACTGCTCGCAGCACTGCAGCGCGCCGCGACGGACGCTGCCGACGCCGGGGTGACCTTCCTCGTCAACAGCGGATGGCGCTCGCCCGTGCTGCAGGACCGGATGCTGCAGGACGCGATCGCACACTACGGCTCCGAGGCCGAGGCCGCGCGCTGGGTCGCCTCGTCGGCCACCTCGGCGCACGTGTCGGGCGATGCGGTCGACATCGGCCCGCTGCCCACCCTGGACTGGCTCGCTCAGCACGGCGCCGGCTACGGCCTGTGCCAGATCTACGCCAACGAATCGTGGCACTACGAGCTGCGCCCCGACGCGGTCTCGCAGGGGTGCCCGCAGATGTACAACGATCCCACCGAAGACCCGAGGATGCAGCGATGACCGCCGTGCTCACGCCCGAGCGGACCCTCCTGTCCGCCCTGTCGGCGCCGACTCTGCAGACGATTCCCGATGCGGTCGCCGCGAACGTGCGGCAGGTGCGCGCCGCGACCGTGTCGATCGTCATGGCGGTCGTGAAGGCCGACGGCTACGGCCACGGAGCGCTCGCCGTCGCGCGGGCCGCTGTCGATGCCGGCGCTGACTGGCTGGGGGTGACCGATGTGGCAGAGGCCGTGGCGCTGCGCGAGGCAGGGCTCACGGTGCCGATCCTGTCGTGGTTGAACCCCGCCGGTGCGGATGCCCTCCTCGCCGCCGACCAGCGCATCGACATCGCGGTGGGCTCGGTCGAGGAGCTGCGCCAACTGGTGGCGGACGCCGAGAACCCGGTGCGCGTGCACCTGCATCTCGACACAGGCATGGCACGCGGCGGGTGCGCGGTCGAGGACTGGGCAGAGCTGCTGCGCATCGCGCGACGAGGTGTCACGAGCGGGCGTATCGAGGTCGTGGGGGTGATGGGGCATCTGCCGCGGGCCGACGAGGCCGATCCTGCCGCGAACGCCGCCGCCGTGCTGCGGATGCGCCAGGGGCGGGACGCCGTGCTCCGGGCCGGCTTCGGTCCGCTCCTGGTGCACCTCGCCGCGACGGCCGGCGCGTTGACCGATCCTCGCACGCACTTCGGGATGGTGCGCATCGGCGCTGGCCTTGTCGGGATCGATCCGTCCGAGACGGTGGCTCTGGCCGGGGCCTCGCGGTTCACGGCATCCGTCGTGCACAGTGCACGGGTGCCGGCAGGCACCGCCGTCGGGTACGGGGGGACCCGCGTCATGCCGAGGGCGACGCACCTCAGCGTGGTCGGCGTTGGCTATGCCGACGGCATCCCCCGGCAGTTGAGTGCGGAGGCGGGCGTGGAGATCGGAGGGAGGCGGCATCCGATCGTGGGAAGGGTCTCGATGGATCAGATCGTGATCGACACGGGGGAGGTGTCGTTCCCGCGGGGTACCGCGGTGACGCTGTTCGGACCGGAGGGTGGCGCCGTGCCGTCGGTGCAGGACTGGGCGCGGTGGGCGGAGACCATCCCGCACACGATCGTGACAGGAATCGGCCCCCGCGTGCAGAGGAGCATCGCATGACGACGAACGTGCTGGTCATCGGTGGCGGACAGAACGCCGAGCATGACGTGTCGCTGGCATCGGCGGCTGCGGTGACAGCCGCCCTGCGGATGGGCGATCATGCGGTCACCACCGTGACGATCGATCGTGAGGGCATCTGGCGGGCGGACGGCATCCCGACCGGTGTCTCTGCCGCAGAGTCGCTGGCTCTCGCCGTGCCGCTGCTGGGCCGCGCCGATGTCGTATTCCCTGCGGTGCATGGAGCGCTCGGTGAGGATGGCGCCCTGGCGGCCGTCTGCGCGCTCGCGGGGGCGCGGGTGGTCGGATCCGAGCTGCGCGCGGGAGCGATCGGCATGGACAAGTGGGCGACCAAGCTGGTGGCCGATGCCGTGGGTCTGCGCACGGCTCGCGGACGGCTGGTCGCCGCGGTCGACATCGGCGATGTCGAGTTCGACGGGCCGGTGGTCGTGAAGCCGGTGTCGGCGGGGTCCAGCTACGGGGTGGGGCTGGTCACGGAGGAGGATCAGCTGCTCGGCGCGCTGCGGGAGGCGGCGCGGTTCGACACACGGATCCTGGTGGAGGAGGTCGTGCGGGGGCGGGAGATCGATGTGGCGGTGCTGCGGGAGGCCGGCGGTGTGCGCTGGGCGGCGCCGCCGCTCGAGATCCATGCGACGGGGCTGTTCGACACCGCCACGAAGTACGACGGGAGCGCGCGCTTCGAGGTGCCGGCAGCCCTCGACGCGGCCGAGACCGCGGCGTTGAAGCGGGCGGCCATCGCCGTGTTCGACGCGCTCGGCTGCGCGGGTGTGGCCCGGATGGACTTCTTCCTCACCGACGAGGGGCCGGTGCTGAACGAGGTCAACACGATGCCGGGCCTGACCGCGGCCTCGCAGGTGCCCCGCATGTTCGCCGCCGCGGGCGTCAGCTACGTCGACCTGGTGGCGAGGATGGTGCGGGCCGCTGTGGCCGGATGATTGCGGAGGGAGGACGGGCCCTCGACATTCGTGCAGGGAAAGCGGATGCTGGACGCATGACAGCGTTCACTGCGGAAGGCGCGTTCAGCGGGTTCAGCGTCGATGACATCGATGCGGCGGAGGCGTTCTACGGCTCCACTCTCGGGCTCGACGTTCAGCGCAATGCCATGGGGTTCCTCGATCTGCGCCTGCCGAACGGCGGATCGATCCTCATCTACGCGAAGCCGAATCACGAGCCGGCGAGCTTCACGATCCTGAACTTCCCGGTCTCCGACATCGACGCGGCCGTCGACGAGCTCATCGGCCGTGGAGTCGCGACCAAGATCTACAGCGACGCCGAGTTCCCGTCCGACGACCACGGCATCGTCCGCGGCGACGGGCGGGGACCGGACATCGCGTGGTTCCGCGATCCGGCGGGCAACGTGCTGGCCGTGCTGCAGGCCTGATCCTGCGCGGAGGGCTCCTCGAACAGCACCACGCAGACGCCGCTCGGGGTGCCGGTGATCCGGTAGCTCGCCGTGACGTCGTCGCTGGTGAGGCTGAGGAGCAGGCCGGGCGGGGTGCGGCGGGGCACTTCCACGGCACCGCCGTCGAACGGCCCACCCTGGATCATCAGTCGCACCGCAGCCATGTCGCGCTCAGAGCCGATCGACCGCGGTGACCGTGACCACCGCGGCGCCTTCCGCATCGGAGGCGGCGAGATCGATCGTCGCGGAGATGCCCCAGTCGTGGTCTCCGGCGGGGTCGTCGAGGATCTGACGGACCGTCCACGTCTCGGCGCCCTCGGTGAGCAGCAGCAGCTTCGAGCTGCGGGCATCCGCGCCCGTGAGGATCTCGTCGTGGTCGGCGAAGTAGCCGTCGAGTGCGTCCGACCAGGCATCCGCACCGAACGCAGGGTCGAGCTCGGCGAGGGCATCCACGTTCTCGCGTGCGGCGAGCTGCACGCGGCGGAACAGCTCGTTGCGCACCAGGATGCGAAACGCGCGCACGTTGCTCGTGAGGCGCTTCGGTGCAGGCGGCACGATCGGCTCGTCGCCGCCGTGCGCCGGGATGACGCCGCTGACCAGCTCTTCCCACTCGTCGAGCAGGCTCGAGTCGACCTGGCGCACCAGCTCTCCCAGCCACTCGATCAGGTCACGGAGGTCTTCGTCCTTCAGCTCCTCGGGGATCGTCTGCGAGGCCGCGCGATAGGCATCGGAGAGGTACCGAAGCACCACCCCTTCGGAGCGGGCGATCTTGTAGTACGCGACATATTCCCCGAACGACATGGCGCGTTCGTACATGTCGCGCACCACCGACTTCGGATGCAGCTCGAAGTCGCGGATCCACGGCTGCGCGGCGCTGAAGGTCTCGAACGCGGCGCTCAGCAGCTCGTCCAGCGGCCTCGGGTAGGTGACCTGCTCGACCAGCTCCATGCGTTCGTCGTACTCGATGCCCTCGGCCTTCATCGCGCCGATCGCCTCGCCGCGGGCGAGGAACTCCTGCTGCCCGAGGATGGCCCGAGGGTCGTCGAGGGTCGACTCGACGATCGAGATCATGTCGAGCTGATACTGCTGGGTACCCGAACCCGTCTGGGTCGCTGAGCCTGTCTGGGTCGCTGAGCCCATCTGGGTCGCTGAGCCTGTCGAAGCGTCCGGATCCAGCAGCTCGAACGCGGCGAGGGCGAACGGCGACAGCGGCTGATTGAGGGCGAAGTTCGGCTGCAGGTCGACCGTGAGCCGGATCTCGCCGTCGGCCGTGCGCTCGACGATCCCCGATTCGCGCAGCGTGCGGTAGATGCCGAGGGCTCGGATCGCGAGCTCGCGCTGACGCTTCCGCGGCTCGTGGTTGTCGTATACCAGTGCGCGCATATTGCCGAACACGTCGCCCCCGCGGCCGATCACGTTGAGCATCATGGCGCTCGTGATCTGCATGTGCGAGGTCAGGGTCTCGGGCACCGCATCGATGAGCTTCCGGAACGACGGCTCGCCCCACGACACGAAACCGTCCGGCGCCTTCTTCCGGACGATCTTCTTCTTCTTCTTGGGATCGTCGCCGGCCTTCTTGACGGCGGCGACGTTCTCGGTCTCATGCTCGGGGGCTTGGGCGACCACGGTGCCGGCGGTGTCGTAGCCGGCCCGGCCTGCACGTCCGGCGATCTGGTGGAACTCACGGGCGTTGAGCTGCCGCATGCGGGTGCCGTCGAACTTCGTGAGCGCGGTGAGCAGCACGGTGCGGATGGGCACGTTGATGCCGACGCCGAGCGTGTCGGTGCCGCAGATCACGCGCAGCAGTCCGCGCTGGGCGAGCTGTTCCACCAGCCGCCGGTACTTCGGCAGCATCCCCGCGTGATGCACGCCGATGCCCGCGCGCAGGAAGCGCGAGAGCGTCTTGCCGAACGCGGTGGTGAAGCGGAACCCGCCGATCAGCTCGGCGATCTGGTCGCGCTGCTCTCGGGTGGCGACCTTGGTGCTCGACAGGGCCTGCGCCCGCTCCATCGCGGCGGCCTGCGAGAAGTGCACGATGTAGATCGGCGCCTGTCCGGTGCTCAGCAGGTCATCGATGGTCTCGTGGATCGGCGTCTGCTCGTAGAAGAAGTGCAGTGGCACCGGGCGCTCGACGCCGGTCACCGAGGCGGTCTCCCTGCCCGTGCGGCGTGAGAGGTCCGCAGCGAGCTCGGTCACGTCTCCGAGCGTCGCCGACATCAGGATGAACTGCGCCTGCGGCAGCTCCAGCAGCGGCACCTGCCACGCCCACCCGCGGTCGGGGTCGGCGTAGAAGTGGAACTCGTCCATCACGACCTGGCCCACCGGCAGGTCCGTGCCCTGGCGCAGCGCGAGGTTCGCGAGGATCTCGGCCGTGCAGCAGATGATCGGCGCATCCGCGTTGACCGAGGAGTCGCCGGTGATCATGCCGACGTTCTCGGCACCGAAGACGTCGACGAGAGCGAAGAACTTCTCGCTCACCAGCGCCTTGATCGGTGCGGTGTAGTAGCTGCGGGCGCCGGCATTCAGTGCGGAGAAGTGTGCGGCGATCGCGACGAGCGACTTGCCGGTCCCTGTCGGGGTCGACAGGATCAGGTTCTTGCCCGAGACGATCTCGATGACCGCCTCGTCCTGCGCGGGATACAGGCTGATCCCGGTGGACTCCGCCCACTCGACGAACGCCAGATAGACGGTGTCCGCATCGGCTCCGGCGGGAGGGGCGGCGTCGAGGAGGGAAGGCATGGTCCTCCGATCATCCCACCCCGGCCTGGATGAACCGCCCTCAGACCGCGGTCGCCGCCTGCAGGGCGATGCGGATCATGTCGCCGAAGGTCTGCTCGCGCTCCTGCGCCGTGGTCTCCTCGCCGGTGACGATGTGATCGGACACCGTGCAGATGCTCAGAGCCCGACGGCCGTGGAACGCGGCGAGCGTGTACAGCCCGCTGGTCTCCATCTCGACGCCGAGCGCGCCGTGCTGCACGAACGGCGCGGTGAGCTCGGGGCGCGTACTGTAGAACTGGTCGCTCGACAGCAGCAGGCCCACGTGCACGGCGGAGTCCAGCGGCTCGCGCTCGCTCGCCTCGACCGCGGCGCGCAGCAGCGAGAAGTCCGCGACCGGCGCATAGTCGAGTCCGTGGAAGCGCACCCGGTTGATGCCGGAGTCCGTGCAGGCACCGTTGGCGATGATGATGTCGCGCACCTTCAGCTTCTCGGTCAACGCCCCGCACGACCCCACACGCACAATGGTCTGCACGTCGTACGACGTGAACAGCTCGGTGGCGTAGATCGCCATCGACGGCTGGCCCATGCCCGAGCCCTGCACTGAGACGCGGTGGCCTTCCCAGGTGCCGGTGTAGCCCAGCATCCCGCGGGTCTCCGAGTAGAGCTCGGCGTCGTCGAGGAACGTCCCGGCGATCCACTTCGCCCGCAGCGGGTCGCCGGGGAACAGGACGATGGGGGCGATCTGACCGGGCTCTGCGGCGATGTGCGTGCTCATCGACTCAGCGTAGGTCAGCCCTCGTTGCGTCGCACCATCTCGCCGATCCACAGCGGGGCGAACGGAGAGGTGCACCCCGGGGCGGTCGGGTAGTCGGCCAGCACCTGCAGGTTCTCGCCGATCGCCAGTGCCCGCGCCCGCAGCACCGGATGATGGATGCCGATCTGCGCGAGGGTCTCGTTCATCGACCACTGCAGCCGCTTCGGAGCATCCTTCATGTCACGTTCGATCAGGTCGAGAAGGTGCGCGAGGTCGAGTCCGTCCGGCTGCTTCACGACCCGCACGGAGGTGAGCGACCAGGCCGCGGCGGCGACCGTCGGGTCGGCGTCGTCGAACCAGCGCCCCCGCATCTCCTCGGCGAGTGGCGTCTTCTTCGCGACGTAGTTCACGAACCAGTCGTTGACCTTCGGCGGATGCGTCTCGCGCAGCATCGCGTCGAGCTCGTCCGGCGTGAACGCGCGCGGCGTGCAGATGAGCAGCGCGAGCAGCCGCGCCGGCGTCTCGCCCGTCTCCCACAGCTCCTTCGCGAGCGGCTGGTCGGTCTTGATGCGCTTCGCCAGCGTGCGCAGGCGGCTGAGGTTCATCCCGTGGTCGTCGCCGCGCTTCTCGTTCGCGGCGCGCATCTTCGGATCCTCGAGGGCGGCGAGTTCGCCGAGCGCCTCGGCCAGCGTCATGTCGGGCATGGGTCCAGGGTAGGCCGGGCGTCAGTCCTCGACCAGCTGATCGCGGATGCGCCGCAGGTCCTCCATCATCGACCCGATCAGGATCCAGTGCTGCGACGACGGCGGACGGATGACGAGGGGAGCCGTCAACGCGGGGATGGCGGAGGTCAGCGCCTCCGGTTCCTGGGCGACGTCGGCGATCTGCACCGCGAGGCGCACATCATGCCCGGCCCTGCGCAGCTGCTCGGCGATCGCGGCGACGGCGGGTTCCTCGCCGATCGAGTCGTCGTAGTGGTCGAAGTACGCACGCGTCATCCCGATCACCTGCGTGACGATGGGCGACAGCCGCTCCAGCAGTTCCCGCATCTCCCGTAGGTCGGCACGGTGAGTGGAGCGCCGCGGATTCAGCGTGAGCGACTCCTCGCCGGCCGCGATCGAGGCTTCGGCTGCATCCTTCATCGGCCGCAACAGCCGTGCTTCCAGCATCAGCTCCTGCATCCTGGCCGGGGTCTGCGGGGAAGGCAGCGCGTCGGCCAGACGATCCAGACAGGCCGCCAGTTCGCCGCCCAGCAGTCCGAGGTCGCGGCGTGCCGGCGCGACGAGCACGGGCGGCACGATGGCCGCGTTCACGACGATGCCGATCACGACGCCGATCAGCGTCTCGACGATGCGGGCGAATGCGTACTCGGCGCTGGACGACCCGAGGGCGAGGACGAGCATCGCCGAGATCGCGACCTGGTTGCCGGTGCCCGGTGAGGCCCGGAACACCCACGCGACGAGCATGGCGACCACGATCGCGAGCAACACGATCCAGCTCGGCGACCCGAGGAGCAGGCCGAGGGCGACCGCGATCACGACGCCGGCGATCACGCCGATGCTGCGCTCGAGCGCCTTCGAGAGGGACTGGTTCACGCTGGGCTGCACGACCAGCAGCGCGGCGATCGCGGCGAAGACCGGCAGCTGCGCGGGGAACACCCATCCGGCGATCAACCACGCCGAGATCGTCGCTGCGGCCGACTTCACGACCTGCAGCAACGGGGAGCGCTGGGAGGCGCCGATCGCGGCGGGGATGCGCATGCTCTCCACGGTAGTCGGATGCACCTGGCGTGGGTTCGCGGGGTCACTTGCACGATGAAGTGCCGGATGCACGACGGATGTGCGGCACTCGTCGTGCAGGTGGCGCGCAGTCGTGCAAGTGGCGCGACAAAACGGGTCGCCCTAGGCGCGGGGGCGGTCGCAGTCGAAAGATAGGGAATCCGTCGGATGTGGGCGGGGTGCCTCAGAGCGGAGTGTAGGGATATCGCACACCGTCAGGAGAAGCCATGTACGAGCACCCTTATCTCAGCTATCAGGTCACCGAGTTCGAGCGGGAACAGCTGGAACGCGCCGTCGAACGCCGTCGGATGCTGATCGAGCGCGCCGATCAGATCGTGCCGCGTCAGGTCGGACCGTTGCGCCGGATGCTGCGCCGGATGTTCGGACGCGCAGGCGCGACGACCGCGGAGGCCGGCGTGCCCGTGCGGGCCTCGGCCGGCCTCTCGAACGAGCGTCGCGGTGCGGTCCCCTGCGAGCCGCTGACCGCGCGGTGAACGCCGCGATCTCGGCGCCGCAGCACCGCACGCCGGCGCTCACGCACAGCGCCCCGGATGTCGGCGGGGAGTGGGAGCATGAATCCATGCCCTCGTTCGGTCCCAGCTCCGCCATGGTCGGTCGTGACGCCGATCTCGCCGGCGTGTTTCGCGCATTCGAGGGCGCCGTGGAAGGAACGCCGGCTGCCCTGCTGGTCGAGGGCGAGGCAGGTATCGGGAAGTCGCGGCTGCTGCGGGAGTTCGCGGCGCACGTCGCAGATCGGGCCGATGTGCATGTCGGCTGGTGCCTCGACCTGGGCGCCGCGCGCACCCCCTACGGCCCTCTCACCGGCATCCTGCGTTCGCTGGTCTCGACGGTGGGCGTCGACGAGGTGCGTGAGGCCGTGGGCGTGGGAGCCGAGGCACTAGGCATGCTGCTCCCCGAGCTGGTCCCGGTGCCGACCGACCGCGAACGCACCAGCCCCGAACGACTCCGCGACGCGATCGCGACGCTCATCGAGACGGCGGCATCCCGTGCCCCGCAGGTGCTCATCGTGGAGGATCTGCACTGGGCCGACGAGTCGACGCTCGCGATCCTCTCCTTCCTGTTGCGCACGCTCACGCGTGGGAGGGTGCTTCTGCTTCTCAGCTGCCGCTCCGACGATGTGCGCCGCGGCGATGCGGTCAGCCGGTTCATCGCGGAGGCGACCAGGGCGAGGCTGCTCGATCGCATCGCTCTGCAGCGTCTCGGAACGGATGCCGTGCGGGCGCTCGCCGAGCAGATCACCGGCCATCCCCTCAGCGAGGGCGCGCTCGAGCGCGTGCAGGAGCGCGCAGAAGGCGTCCCGTTCTTCGTCGAGGAGATCGCCGGGTGCACGGCGGGACCGCTGCCCGACGGCCTCCGCGACATCCTGCTCGGTCGGTTCGACCGTCTCGGCGACGACGCTCGTCGGGTGGTCCAGGTCGCCTCGGGCGCGGAACGCCCGCTCGCTCATCCCCTCCTCGCGCGACTGGCCGCCCTGGGTGAGGAGCGACTCGACGACGCGCTCCGCGAGGCGATGGGCATCGGCATCCTCGTCATCTCCGACGATCTCTACCGCTTCCGGCATGCTCTGCTCCGCGAAGCCGTGCACGCCGACCTGCTGCCGGGGGAGCGGTCGAGGCTGCACCGCGCCTACGCCGAGACGCTCGAGGAGTACTGCGACGACACCGAGAGCGGCGATGCGGCGGCGCTGGCGTACCACTGGCAGCTCGCGCAAGACGAGCGCCGCGCCCTCATCGCGGCCGTCGAAGCGATGCGTCACGCCAAGGCGCGGTTCGCGTTCGGAGCCGCCGCCCGCTTCGGCGAGCTCGCTCTCGACCTGTGGCCGCAGGTGCCTGATGCGGCAGATGCGGCCGAGGTCTCGCACCTCGAACTGCTCCATGCCCTCGGGTCCATCCTGCGCAATGCGGGCGACGGTGAACGCGCGCTCGCGGTCGCCAATCTCGCGCTCGACGAGGTCGATCCAGTGACCATCGATCCTCGACTGCATGCGCGCCTGCTCCGCAACAAGGCGCTGTATCTGGTGAACCTCGGACGCCCCGGCGCGATCCCCCTGCTGCTGCAGGCGCTCGCGATCGTCGACGAGAGAGTCGATGATGACCAGCTCAGGGCGGAGCTGCTGAACCAGCTGGCGAGTCGCCGCATGATCGCGGGTGATCGCGTGGAGGCGATCGCGATCGCGACCGAGGCCGCCGAGGCGGCTGAGCGCGCGCAATCCGATGATCAGCTCTCGATCGCCGCGAACGTGCGAGGAGCCTCGCGCGCGCACCTGGGCGACATCGAGGGCGGCATCCGCGAATACACGCTCGCCCGCGACCTCGCGCGCGGGTCGACGGCGGAGATGCGTTACCGGGTCAACTACTCCGACCTTCTGGGCCTGCTCGGCCGCTACCGCGAGGCGCTGCTGCTCGCCGAGGAAGGACTCGCGCGCTCTCGGCTGTTCGGCGTGGAGCGCACCTCCGGGTCGATCATGACGCAGAACATGGTGGTGCCCCTGCTCGAGCGCGGCGAGATCACCCGTGTGGAGGAGTTGCTCGCGCGAGACTTCATGCAGGGCACCCTGCGGGTGTTCCGCATGTACGCGACGATGACGCGGGTGCGCGTGCTCGCGTGGCGAGGGCGTTCCGCCGAGGCGGCGGAGGCGATGCGCGAATGGCTTCCGGCGTTCGAGGAAACGGGAGCCGTCGAGCGGCAGATCTGGTACGACCGCGTGGTGATGGCCGTCGCCGTCGCCGAGAGCGCTGGAGACCCGCGAGGAGCGCTCGCCGCGATTCTCGCGATGATCGACGACGAAGGTCCCGTGCTGCTCCACCAGCGACGGCTGCTGCTGCAGGCCGGGGCGATCATCGCCGAGCTGCGCGCTGCCGGCGATGATGTGAGCGAGGCATCGCGTGCGGTCGCTGCGGCCTGGGCCGCGCAGTCCGCGCAACTGAGAGCCGGCACCTGGTCCGTGATTCTCGACGCACTGCTCGTTCCGACGGCAGAAACGCTCGACGAGGCGATCGATCTCGCCGACGGCGAAGACGTACCGGTCACCTTCCGCGTCGTCAGTCGCATCGAACGCGCACGGATGCTCGTGCATGCGGGCGATCGTGCCGCGGCGGCATCGCTGCTGGCAGACGCCGAGACGATCGCCGATGCGCTGGGTCACGTGCAGCTGCAGGCCGCGGTAGCGGGCTTCGCGACCGCGGCCGGGCTGCGGGCGGGCGGAGAAGACGAGTCCGCGCTCCTCACCGCACGCGAACGCCAGGTGCTGGCGCTCATCGCCGAGGGGCTGAGCAACCGCCAGATCGGCGAGCGGCTGTTCATCAGCGTGAAGACCGTGAGCGTGCATGTGTCGGCGGTGCTGCGGAAGCTCGGGGTGAGCACACGCACCGAGGCGGCGCTGGCTGCCCGCGCCTCTGCCGTGCTGTCCTGAGCAGCCGGTGACCGCGCGCGAAAGTCGGGGGCGCGCTCGCAGAGATGGCGTGGTACGGTTGGCAACGTGCCTCTTTCCGGAGGCGTCATTCATCACCGGCCCGCGAACGCTTGCTGCGACGTGTGTGGCCCGACATCTGGATCCGAATTCTGCGCCGATTGGTTCGGCACGGATCCCCTGAAACTTCGCCCCTTCCGTTCGGAGGGAGGCTCACTCGTATCCTCCGGTTGTTCCGGTGCGATGCACAAGCCGTGTAAAACAGCGGCTAGATCAACAGAAAGAAGAAACACATGGCCACTGGCACTGTGAAATGGTTCAACGCGGAAAAGGGCTTCGGCTTCATCGCTCCCGATGACGGCTCCGACGACCTGTTCGCCCACTACTCGGCGATCACGGGCTCGGGCTTCAAGGAGCTCCGCGAGAACCAGAAGGTCGAATTCGACGCTGAGCGTGGCCCCAAGGGCATGCAGGCTGCGAACATCCGCGCTCTCTGAGCGCGCACTGATCGTCCGGAAGCCGGTCGGACCCCTTGTGGGTCCGGCCGGCTTCTGCGTTCCCTGGGCGAGCACATCCGCCCAGCCTGTTCCGCGGGGTCCGGTAAGTCCAGACCATTGGCTTATTAGGGAGGCCTAACTCTCTGTTAGATTAGGGCAGGCTTACCAAAGCCTCCCCCCCCCCCCCCCTGCCACCCTCCGAAGGGAATGCCTGTGCGCACCTCTCGACTTCTCGCTGCCGGTATCGCCGCAGCGCTCGCTCTCAGTCTCGCCGCGTGTGCCACGCCGAAGACCGATGACACCGCAGACGTGGTCGGCGCCAATCCGGCTGACCCCTCCGCCTTCCCGGTCACGATCGAGCACGTGTACGGCGAGACCACGATCGCCGAGAAGCCCGAGCGCATCGCCACGATCGCGTGGGCGAACCACGAGGTGCCGCTGGCCCTCGGCGTCGTCCCGGTCGGCATGAGCAAGGCCACCTGGGGTGACGACGACGACAACGGCGTGCTGCCCTGGGTCGAGGAGAAGCTCGACGAGCTGGGCGCCGACACCCCTGTGCTGTTCGATGAGACCGACGGCATCGACTACGAGGCTGTGGCCGACACCGAGCCCGACGTCATCCTCGCCGCCTACTCCGGTCTGACGCAGGAGGAGTACGACACCCTCTCCAAGATCGCTCCGGTCGTCGCCTACCCCAAGGTCGCCTGGGGGACCTCGGTCGACGACATGATCGAGCTGAACTCGAAGGCACTCGGCCTGGAGGCAGAGGGGCAGGCGCTGATCGAGGACCTGCACGCCGATTCCGAGGCAGCGCTCGAGGAGAACAGCATCCTCAAGGACAAGAAGGTCCTGTTCGCCTACGTCGACCCGACCGACCTCAGCCAGATCGGCTACTACACGGCGATCGACACGCGCCCCGGCTTCCTGCACGACGACCTGGGGCTCCCGCTCCCGTCGATCGTCGAGGAGAACGCCGGCAGCGACCAGTTCTACCTCACGGTCAGCTCGGAAGAGGCCGACAAGTTCGCCGACGTCGATGTGTTCGTCACCTACGGAGACGACTCGCTCATCGCCACGCTGCAGGCCGACCCGCTGCTCTCCAAGATCCCGGCCATCGCCGAGGGGCGGATCGCGATCCTGCCCGACGCCACCCCAGTCGCGGCATCCGCGAACCCCTCGCCGCTGTCGATCCCGTGGGGTCTGAGCGACTACCTGGCCCTTCTGGCCGCGCCGCTCGCGGCGAAGTGAGCCTCGGCTCCCGCTCCGTGCACTGAACACAGTGGCCACCGTCACCGTTCCCACGCCGGGCGCCGCAGACCTGCGGCGTCCGGCGTGGGCGCGTACCCTCTGGCTGCTGATCGGGCTGGGCGTGCTGCTCGTGCTCTGCGTGCTGTCGGTGTGCTTCGGAGTGCGCGCGGTGAGCATCGACGACATCTCCGCGGCTCTCGGCGGGCAGACCGACACCCTCGCCCAGGCCGCGATCGTCAAGAGGCTGCCTCGCACGGTGCTCGCGCTGCTGGTCGGCGCCGCCCTCGCGCTCTCCGGCGCCACCATGCAGGCCGTGACCCGCAATCCGATCGCCGACCCCGGCATCCTCGGCGTCTCGAACGGTGCGTCGCTCGCGGTCGTGATCGGCATCGCGTTCCTGGGTCTCTCGAACCCCTACGGGCAGATGGCCCTCGCGATCGTCGGCGCCGCGGTCGCCGCGACCTTCGTCTACACGGTCGGATCGCTCGGACGAGGGGGAGCGACACCGCTCAAGCTCGCCCTCGCGGGAGCGGCCACCTCCGCCGCCTTCGCCTCGCTCATCAGCGCGATCATGCTGCCCCGCGTCGATCTGCTGCAGGCGTTCCAGTCCTGGCAGATCGGCGGCGTCGGCGGTGCGGAGTGGCCGCGCATCGCCTTGACCGCTCCGGTCCTCGCGCTCGGCGCACTCATCTGCTTCGCGAGCGCCCGCGGCATGAACTCCCTCGCGCTCGGCGACGACATGGCCAAGGGGCTCGGGGAGCACGTCTTCCGCACCCGCCTGATGTCGGCGCTGGGCGCCGTGATCCTCGCCGGTGCGGCGACCGCCATCGCCGGACCGATCGGGTTCGTCGGCCTGGTGATCCCGCACGTCTGCCGCCTGCTGATCGGCACTGACCACCGCTGGCTGCTGCCGTTCTCGGCCCTCGCCGGTGCGGCGCTGCTGCTCGCGAGCGACATCATCGGCCGCGTGATCTCGCCTTCGTCCGAAGAGATCCAGGTGGGCATCATCACCGCGATCGTGGGAGCCCCGTTCTTCATCTGGATCGTCCGCCGTCAGAAGGTGCGGGAACTGTGAGCACCGTGAAGCAGAACACCGCTGCGCAACCTCCCGCTTCCGGCGACCTCGCTGCCGGTGTCGCCGCGATCATCGCCGGACGCCGCGCCCGCCATCGCCGCCACGCGATCGCCACCATCGTGCTGGGCATCCTGTTGTTCGCCCTCTTCGCCGTCGCGCTCATGGTGGGCAACACGTTCTACACGCCCGAGCAGGTCATCCGCGTGATCCTCGGCGAGACCGTGCCCGGCGCGTCCTTCACCGTCGGCGAGCTGCGATTGCCGCGCACGGTGCTGGCCGTGCTCGCCGGCGTCTCGTTCGGCATCGCGGGCGTGTGCTTCCAGACCCTGCTGCGCAATCCGCTCGCCTCGCCCGACATCATCGGCATCTCCGATGGCGCGGGCGCCGCAGCCGTGCTCGGCATCATCGTGCTGTCGCTGAACGGACCCGTCGTCTCGCTGCTGGCCCTCGGCGGCGCGCTCGTGACCGCAGGAGTGATCTACCTGCTCTCGATCAAGGGCGGCTTCGCCGGCACCCGACTGATCCTGATCGGCATCGGTATCGCGGCCATGCTGCAGAGCGTCATCTCGTACATGCTGTCGCGCGCCGCGAGCTGGGACATCCAGACCGCCATGCAGTGGCTCACCGGCAGCCTGAACAACGCGTCCTGGGAGCGGGTGACGCCGCTGGCGATCGCCGCAGCCGTCATCCTGCCGCTGATGCTCACGCAGGGCAGGGCGCTGGGTGCCCTGCAGCTGGGCGACGACTCGGCCTCGGGTCTCGGCGTGCGCGTGAATCGCACTCGGCTCCTGTTCATCCTCGGCGCGGTGGCGCTGCTGGCCTTCGCCACCGCCGCGACCGGGCCCATCGCGTTCGTCGCCTTCATGGCCGGACCCATCGCCGCCCGCATCACGGGGCCGGGCGCGAACCTGCTGCTGCCCAGCGCGTTCGTCGGTGCGGTGCTGGTGCTCGGTGGTGACCTGATCGGCCAGTACGCCCTCGGCGCCCGCTACCCGGTCGGCGTCATCACGGGTGTGCTCGGCGCGCCCTATCTGATCTATCTCCTCATCCGCACCAACCGCACTGGGGGCTCGCTGTGACCGTCTCGCACACACTGTCGGCGGAGGGGGTCACCCTCTCGTACGGCGACCGCACCATCATCGACACGCTCGACCTGCAGATCAGCCCCGGCAAGATCACCACGATCGTCGGGGCGAACGGATGCGGCAAGTCGACGCTGCTGCGTTCGCTCGCCCGGCTCCTGTCGCCCAGTGCCGGACAGGTCGTGCTCGACGGCAAGTCGGTGCACGCACGTCCGACCAAGGAGGTCGCCCGTATCCTCGGCCTGCTGCCGCAGTCGCCGGTCGCGCCCGAGGGCATCGCCGTCGCCGATCTGGTGGGCCGAGGCCGCCATCCGCACCAGAAGGTGCTCGCGCGCTGGAGCGCCCATGACTACGAGGTCGTGGCAGACGCCCTCGCGGCCACGGGGACGACCGAGCTCGCCGACCGCAGCGTCGACGAGCTGTCGGGCGGGCAGCGCCAGCGCGTGTGGATCGCGATGGCGCTCGCGCAGGAGACCGACATCCTGCTGCTCGACGAGCCGACCACGTTCCTCGACGTCGCGCACCAGGTCGAGGTGCTCGACCTGCTCACCGACCTGAGCGTCTCGCGCGGCACGACCATCGTGATGGTGCTGCACGACCTCAACCTCGCCGCGCGTTACGCCGACGAGCTGGTCGCCATGAAGGAGGGACGGGTGCACGCGATCGGCGCACCGCAGGATGTCGTCACCGCCTCCCTCGTCGAAGAGGTCTTCGGCCTCGCCAATCAGATCACCATCGACCCTGTCTCCGGCAAGCCGATGGTCACACCCATCGGGAGGCACCATGTCCGCTGAGACCACCACCGAACGCCCCACCTACGTGCTCGCACGCGCCGAGGTGCGTGCGGTGAACCGCGTCTCGCCCTCGTTCGTGCGGGTGACCTTCGGCGGCGACGAACTGTTCGAGTTCGGCACCCCCGGCGATGTCTTCGACAGCCGCATCAAGCTCATCTTCCCCCCGGCATCCGGCGTGCTGCCGACCCTCGACCGCGAGAACGGCGACTGGTGGGGCTCGTTCCTCGCGGTGCCTGAGGAAGAGCGCGGATCGATGCGCACCTACTCGGTCCGTGATCTGCGTGTCGACGCAGAGGGCACCGAGGTCGACGTCGACTTCGTGCTGCACCTCGAGCCCGGTCTCACGGGCCCCGCGTCCCGCTGGGCGAGCACCGCCGCCGTGGGGCAGGAGCTGTACCTCGTCGGTCCGCGCCGCGGGGTGGATGCCGATGCGCACGGTGGGGCCGAGTACGCCCCCGGAACCGCAGCCTCGGTCGTGCTCGCGGGTGACGAGACGGCCGCCCCGGCGATCGCCCGCATCCTCGAGGATGCCCCGAGCGACCTGCGCGGCGTCGCCTTCATCGAGGTGCCGTCGCCCGCCGACATCCTGCGGATCGACGTGCCGTCCGGTGTCGAGGTGCACTGGCTCCCCCGTGATGCCGGTGATCCGCACGGGCTGCGACTGATCCCTGCGGTGCTCGCGCACCTCGGCGATGCTGATGCGACGGACGAGATCCGTGTGAAGGACATCGACACCGAGGACCTGCTCTGGGAGACGCCCGACTACTCGGGACTCGGCGAGGAGATCGCGGCGGCGGATGCTCCGGCCGAGCGCTACTTCTGGATCGCGGGCGAGAGCGGTGTCGTCACGACACTGCGCCGCCATCTCGTGAAGGACCTCGGCATCGACCGCTCGCAGGTGGCCTTCATGGGGTACTGGCGCCGCGGCGTCGCCATGCGCGGCTGAGGCTGCTTTTCGAGTCCGATCAGCAGGACGCAGCGTGATGGACGCATCGCACCGGCTCCCCGGCCGCAGCGCGAAGCGGTCGGTGCAGTATTGCGGTCACCCCGCGGGCCGCCATCCGTCGTCCGGGCCGATGGTCGCTGACACACGACGACTGATCGTGCGCAGCTGACGGGCCTGGGCGGTGGTCAGGGTGTCGAAGATCAATCGGCGTACGAGTGCGTGGTGTGCGGGGGTCGACTCGACGACCTTCTCGTGCCCCGCCGGCGTGAGAACCCCCAGTGTGAACCGCCCGTCCTCTGGATCGATCTCCCGGCGCACCCAACCCTTCGCCTCGAGTCGCGAGACGGCGCGGGAGAGGCGTGAGAGCGTGCTGCTCGCGTAGCTCGCGAGCACGCTCAGCCGCAAAGACCGCTGCGGGGCTGAGTCGAGCGCGAACAGGATGCCGTGCTCGAAGTGGGTGAGTCCGCTGTCTCGCTGCAGTTGTGCGTCGAGTGCGGCGGGGAGACGTTCGAGCAGCGTGGCCACGGGAGCCCACGTCTCCAGCTCATCCGGAGTGAGTGGCTCATCGGTGGCGTGCTCGGTCATGGGACGAGGCTACCTCAGAAGTATCAATTCACTTGCTCAAGCAAGTCCAAAGCGCGTACCATCACTTGCTTAAGCAAGTCATAGATGCGCCGGATGGCGCAGATTGAAGGATGGAATGGATCTGCGACTGCAGGGCAAGAGGGCATTCATCAGCGGCTCGAGCCAGGGAATCGGGTACGCGATCGCGGCGTCGCTCGCCGCGGAGGGCGCGGAGGTGATGCTGAACGGGCGTGACGCGCTGCGGGTCGAGGCGGCGGTCGAGCGGCTTCGTGCCGACTATCCCGATGCGCGAGTGTCGGGTCGCGCCGCCGACTTCGCGAAGGCCGACGAGGTTGCGGCGCTCACTGCCGCGCTCGGCGAGATCGACATCCTCGTGAACAACGTCGGGCTGTTCGGCCTCGCCGACTTCGCGTCGATCGCCGATGACGACTGGATGCGGTACTTCGAGGTCAACGTGATGAGCGGGGTGCGTCTCTCGCGCGCCGTGCTCGGCGGGATGCGTCAGCGCGGGTGGGGTCGCATCGTCTTCATCAGCAGTGAGTCCGGTGTCAACGTGCCGGCTGACATGGTGCACTACGGCATGACGAAGGCGGCGATGCTCGCGGTAAGCAACGGTCTGGCGAAGCTCACGCGCGGCACCGCCGTCACGGTCAATACCGTGCTCGGCGGGCCCACCTTCTCCCACGGTGTCGCCGCGTCCGTGGCGGCGGTCGCCGAGGCGCAGGCGCTGTCGGCGGAGGCGATGAAGGATGCCATCATCGGCCAGAACTCGACAACCCTGCTCGAGCGGTTCATCGAACCGACCGAGATCGCCCACCTGGTCACCTACCTGGCGAGCCCCCTCTCGTCGGCGACGAACGGTGCGGCGTTGCGTGCGGATGGAGGAGTGCTCACCGCGATGCTGTGAGTCACCGACGGCGTCGGCGCCCCTGGGGATTCCCCTGGGGCGAACCGGTGGATGCGAGCGGGTTCCAGGCGCAGGTGACGCTGTTCGAGGACCGCACGGTCGTGACATACGACCCCCGCGGCCTCGGCCGCAGCATCCGCAAGGACGGCGCAGTCACGAACGAACCCGAGATCCAGGCGGAGGACGTCCACGCGATCATCGAGGCGCTGAAGGCCGCGCCGACGCGATCGTGGTCGCGGTCGGCGAGGAGTCTCTGAAGGTCTACACCGGCCGTACCTCGATCGCCCTCGCCGAGAAGCTCGGCCAGCAGGCCACGGTCTTCCCGAGCCACCACGGCGGGTTCATGCGCGGCGAGTTCGGCTACGCCGGACAGCCCGAGGCCTTCGCCGCCAAGCTCCGCGCGGTGCTCGCGTCGTAGGGCATCCGATCGCTCTTCGGAGAACTGCGGCATCTCGGACCGATCCACACGGGATGATCCGAGATGCCGCAGAACTCCGAGATGCGGATGCTGCCGCGCGACCTACTTGCTCAGGAAGTCCTTCAGCGCGGCGTTGACCTCGTCGGCATGGGTCCAGAGCAGGCCGTGGGGTGCGCCTTCGACCTCGACGTAGTCGGCCGCGGGGACTGCCTGGTGGAATCGGCGCGCGGTGGCGTCGATCGGGAGGATGTTGTCCTTGGTGCCGTGCAGGATCAGGGTCGGCTTCGCGGCGGCTGCGACGGCCTCGACGTCGGCGCGGAAGTCCTCGATCCAGGACGAGACGACGGCGTAGGCGGCGACGGGCGCGCTGCCGATCGCGACGTTCCAGCTGCCGGTGACGGCCTCCTGGCTGATGCGCGAGCCGAGGTTCTCGTCGAGGTTGTAGAAGTTCTGGTAGAAGTCGGTGAACCACGCGAAGCGGTCGCCCTTGGCTGCGGCCTCGATGCCGTCGAAGACCTCCTGCGGCACGCCCTCGGGGTTGTCGTCGCGCTGTACCAGGAACGGCTCGAGGGAGGCGAGGAAGGCGAGCTTGGCGACGCGCTCGTGGCCGTAGTGGGCGACGTAGCGGGCGAGCTCACCGGTGCCCATCGAGAAGCCCACGAGCACCACGTCGCGCAGGTCGAGCGTCTCGAGCACCGTGTTGAGGTCGGCGGCGAAGGTGTCGTAGTCGTAGCCCGCGTTCACCTTGGAGGACTGGCCGAATCCGCGGCGGTCGTAGGTGATGACCCGGTAGCCCTGGGCGAGCAGCTCGCGCGTCTGGCGCTCCCAGCTGTGTCCGTCGAGCGGATAGCCGTGGATCAGGACGACCGGCTGGCCGGCTCCCTGGTCTTCGTAGTACAGCTCGATCGCGGTGCTGTTCTCGTTCCCGACGGTGATGTAACCCATGATGCTGGTCCTTTCAATTCCGGTGAGAACGATCGTTCTCGCTCGATGTCCTCAATCTAGAGAACGACCGTTCTCATGTCAAGTACACTTCTGGGTATGACCGAAGAAGACGCCCGCGAACGCATCCTCGCCGCCGCCGAGGAGCTCTACTACCGCAAGGGTTACGCGGCCGTCGGCATGGACGAGCTTCGTCAGAGCGCCGGTGTGTCGCTGCGTCGCCTCTATGGACTGTTCCCCGCCAAGAACGACATCGTCGCCGCTGTGCTCGCCCGCAGGCACGCCGAGTGGGAATCCGGGCTCTCGACGGCGGTGGCGGATGCCGGTCACGACCCTCGTGCGCGGCTGCTCGCGGTGTACGGCTACCTGGAGGACTGGTTCTGCACCGACAGCTTCCGCGGCTGCGCCTTCATCAATGCCTTCGGTGAACTGGGTGGCACCAATCCCGAGGTGGCTGCGATCGTGCGCGCGCACAAGGCGTCGTTCCAGGCGTACATGGCCCGACTCGTCGCCGAGATCGGAGCCCCCGCCGCGCTGGCAGCGCAGCTCTCGATCCTCGCCGAGGGGGCGCAGAGCACCGCGGCGATCTCCGCCGACCCGCAGGTCGCGGTGCAGGCGCGCGGCGCTGCCGAGGTGCTGATCGACGCCGCGATCCCGGCACGCGTCTGAGCGGTTCCCCTCCTCGGACAGATATCTCTCGCCTGGTTAGACGTTTTCGCCGCCGCTGTCAAGGTGGATGCGCGGGAATGGAAGCCTCGGTAGTGTCCGGGCATGGAATCTCGGAGCAGGGACATCACCAGGCAGACGGTGGTCATCGCCGCGGCATCCTTCATGCTGATCGCCGCGGCCGTCGGGGCGGGTGCCTTCGGCGGCACCTCCGTCAGCGAGCTCCAGGACGGTGCGCTGTCGGCGCAGGGCTCCTACCTCGCCCCCGCGGGGCCGGCCTTCTCGATCTGGTCGCTCATCTACGTCGGGCTCATCGCGTACACGGTGTGGCAGGCGTTGCCTGCGCAGCGGCAGGATCCCCGGCAGCGCGCCGTCGGCGGCTGGATCGCGGCGTCGATGGTGCTTAACGGGTTGTGGCTGGTCACCGCCCAGTTCTGGTCGCTCATCGCGACGGTGATCGTGATCGCGCTGCTGCTCGCGACCCTGGCTCGTGTGGTCGTCATCCTCGGCCGCCACCCCGCCCGCGGATGGCCGGAGCGCCTGCTGGTCGACGGGGCCAACGGCCTCCACTTCGGCTGGGTCACGATCGCGACCGTCGCCAACATCGCCGCCTGGCTCACGCAGACCGCGCCCGAGAGCTGGGCTGATCAGGCCGAGGTCTGGGCCGTCGTCGTGCTCGTCGTGGTGATGGTCATCGGCGTGGCCAGTGCGTGGCTGACCGGCCGCATCGCTCCCGCGCTCGCGACCGCGTGGGGACTGGCCTGGCTCGCGGTGGGACGCCTGACCGGCGTACCCGAGAGCACCGTGACCGCGGTCGCCGCGATCATCGTCGCCGTGGTCCTGGTGGTGGCCGGTGCGCTCGCCGTGCGGAGACGGCGCGGGCGAGGAGCCGCCGTTTCTGCCTGAACTTCTGCGGCCACAGTCACCTTCTGCGGAGGGATCCGTGCGGATCGGCCGCAGAAGGTGCGTCAGCCCGCCATGCCGGTGATCCGAGACTCAGAGGACCAGCCGGTACCCCATGCCCGACTCGGTCAGCAGATGCACCGGGGCGCTGGGCTCCTGCTCGAGCTTCTTGCGCAACTGCGACATGTACAGCCGCAGGTAGCCGGAGTCGGAGACCTGCTCGCTGCCCCAGATCTCCTTCAGCAGATCCTGCCGGGTGACGAGTGCTCCGGGATGCCGGGCGAGGTGCTCGAGCATCCGCCACTCGGTCGGGGTCAGGTGCACGCGGGCGCCCGCACGGGAGACGGTCTTGGTCGAGAGGTCGACGACCACGTCGCCGAACGAGACTGCCGATTCCCCGCTCGCGGGGAGTGATCGCCGTGACAGGGCGCGCAGCCGCGCCAGCAGTTCGTCGACCTGGAACGGCTTGGTGACGAAGTCGTCGGCGCCGGCGTCCAGCGCATCGACCTTGTCGGCCGAACCGGTGCGCCCGGAGACCACGATGATGGGCACGTTCGTCCAGCCGCGCAGCGCCTGGATCACCTCGATGCCATCGAGTTGGGGCATGCCGAGGTCGAGCATGATGAGGTCGGGGTGTGACTGCGCCGCTGCGGCGATCGCTGCGGCACCGTCGGCCGCGACCACGACCTCGTAGCCGTGTGCGGCGAGGGTGATGCGCAGTGCCCGCACCATCTGCGGGTCGTCGTCGGCGATGAGGAGCTTCACTCCGTGTCCTCCCTGTGCGGATCCGCTGCAGCCAGAGGCAGCGAGATGACCATCGTGAGTCCTCCACCCGGGGTGTCCTCTGGTGTCAGGCTACCGCCCATCCCCTCGGTGAACCCGCGCGACAGGGCGAGTCCGAGGCCGAGCCCGGTCGTGTTGTCGGTGTCGCCGAAGCGCTGGAACGGCTGGAAGATGCGGTCGCGCTGTTCGACGGGCACTCCCTCTCCGCGGTCGATGATGCGGATCTCGGCGCGGTCGCCGATCATGCTCGTCGAGATGATCACCCGGCGGTCCGGGGGTGAGTGGCGATGGGCGTTGGCGAGCACGTTCACCAGGACGCGCTGCAGCAGCACAGGGTCGGCGTGCAGCGCGGGAAGGTCGGGGTCGAGCGTCAGGTCGACGTCGGCCGGTCCCAGTCCGAGTTCGTCGACGGCCGCGAGGATCGGCGACGTGGCATCCAGGCGCTGTGCGGACACGGCGAGCACTCCGGCCTGCACCCGGCTTGCGTCGAGCAGATCGGTGACGAGCGTCGACAGCGTCGCGAGGCTCTCGTCGGCCGTCGCGAGAAGCTCGGCGCGGTCGTCGGGCGAGAGCTCGTGAGCACCGCGCAGCCCGCCGATCGCAGCGACCGCCGAGGCCAGCGGGCGGCGCAGGTCGTGGCTGAGGGCCGAGAGCAGCGCACTGCGCACCTGATCGGTCTCGGCGAGAGCCACCGCCTCCTGCGCCGTGGCGCGCAGGTCGGTGTGCTCCATCGCGGCTGACAGCTGGGCGACGATCGCATCGAGCAGGCGACGGGCCGGGCCGTCGAGCGGGTCGCCGTGCAGTTCGAGCAGGGCCCTGGGTGTCGTGTCGGATGCTGAGAGCACCGGAATCGTGGTGGCGCGCCCGTCGCGCAGGGGTTCGCCGTCGCGGGCCAGCACCTCGCCGTCGGGGGAGAGCAGCCGCACCCCGCTCAGCCCGAACGCCTCGCGGGTGCGGCTCACGAGGGCGAGTACGGCGTTGTCGCCACGCAGCACGTTGCCGGCCACGGCCGCGAGCAGCTCGGCCTCCGCGGTGGCACGTTTGGCCGTGCGTGCGCGTCTCGCCGCTTGGTCGACGATCAGGCTCACCAGGATCGCGATGATGACGTAGAGCGTGAGCGCGAGAGCGTGCAGCGGATGCGCGACCGTGATCGTGAAGAGCGGGGCGACGAAGAGGAAGTCGAGCGTGACTCCCGAGAGCACGGCGGCGAACACTGCGGGCCGCAGCCCGCCGATGAGTGCGACGACGACCACGAGCAGCTGATAGGCGAGGACCTCGGCCGTGATCGACTCGGGGCTGCGGAGCGTGAACAGCATCCACGACAGCAAGGGGCCGAACACGAGCGCGACCGTGAAGCCGAGCACCTGGCGGCGCCATCCCAGTGCCCCACCGGTGATGCGCGGGAGCGCCGCCCGACCGCCGGCCGCGGCGTGCGTCACGATGTGCACGTCGATGTCGCCGGAGGCGTTGACGATCTCCGATCCGATCCCCGGTCCGGTCAGCGCCGCCATCAGTCGACTGCGCCGGCTCACGCCGATCACGAGCTGAGTGGCATCCGCGCCCTGGGCGAAATCGACGAGGGTGCGGGGGATGTCGTCGCCGATGATCTGGTGGAAGCTGCCGCCCAGTGACTCCACCAGTGCGCGCTGGGCGGCCAGCGCGCCCGGGGTCTCGGCGCGTAGGCCGTTCTGGGTGGATACGTGCACGGCGAGCAGCTCGCTTCCGGCCGACCGTGCGGCGATCCGTGCTCCGCGGCGCAGCAGCGTCTCACCCTCCGGGCCTCCGGTCAGCGCCACGACCACGCGCTCTCGCGCCTGCCAGCTGCCCGCGATGCCGTGGTCGGCGCGGTAGCTGCGCAGGGCACTGTCGACCTCGTCGGCGAGCCAGAGCAGCGCGAGCTCGCGCAGGGCGGTGAGGTTGCCCAGGCGGAAGTAGTTCGACAGCGCGGCGTCGATGCGCTCGGCGGGGTAGACGAGTCCTGCGGAGAGTCTGTCGCGCAGGGACTGCGGCGCCAGGTCGACGACCTCGATCTCATCCGCCGCGCGCACCACGGCGTCCGGGATCGTCTCCTGCGGGGCGATACCGGTGATCTTCTCGACCGCGGCGCTCAGCGATTCGATGTGCTGCACGTTGACCGTGGTGATCACGTCGATGCCGGCATCGCGCAGCAACTCGACGTCCTGCCAGCGCTTCGGATGCAGCGAGCCGGGGATGTTCGTGTGCGCCAGTTCGTCGACCAGGGCGATCTCGGGATGGCGGGCGATCACCGCGTCGACGTCGAGCTCGGTCAGGGTGATGCCGCAGTGGGCGGCGGAGCGTCGGGGGATCTCGGGAAGCCCGATCGTCAGCGCGTGCGTCGCCGCCCGGTCGTGCGTCTCGACGACCGCGATCACGACGTCGCGGCCGTCGTCGAGCAGGCGCCGACCCTCGGCGAGCATCTCGAACGTCTTCCCGACGCCCGGGGCCGCGCCGAGCAGCACACGCAGGCGCCCGCGTCGGGTGGGCCCCTGCTCGTCGCTGCGCGTCTGCTCTCCGCCCATGCGCCCTCCCGCTCATCGAGCGCGAGATGGAACTCGGCGACGTCGATGCGCTCCTTGCCGAGGAATCCCCGATCCCGCCCTTGAATCCTAGACTCCGTCTGCGTGCGCGCCTCGGCTTCCGGCGGAGTGAATAGACCCCTACTTCAGGGGCTGGATGTCCTCGCCTGAGGACGCATAAGCTCCTCATGAGTACTGGGGGTGCTTTCGTGACGGCGGTGGAACTGTTCTACGACGATCTGCAGGAATCGGTGACCGATTTCACCGGGGTGGCCTCGACGTTGCAGTTCGATGTCCCGTGCCTCAGCGGCGATGATCCTGGCGTCGAGACACCGATCGGGCGGTATCCGCTGAAGGTCGAGCTGAACCGCCGGATGGACCAGCTCCACGACGCGTCGTTCGCGTACTGGGAAGTCGGCATGGCGCTCGCCGAGACGATCACCGCGATCACGTCGAACTACGCGGCTCTCGACCAGGAACTGTCGGGGGATGCGGCGGGATGACATTGACATCTCCGAACAGGGGCTACCCCCTGGAACGGATCACGGGTGACGTCGGCACGATGTCGCGCTGGGTGGATCAGTTCACGATGCTGGCCGAGCATCTGCGTGCGTTGCGGGGCGCATCTGCGCGCGCCACCGGGTTGCCGGGAATGGGGCAGGCGGTGAGCTCGGTGCGGGCGGATGCCCTCGACATCCTCACGACCGTCGGGTCGCACATCGCGCTGGCGCAGACGGTCTCGTCCGTGCTGGCCGGGTACGCGAAGTCCCACGACGAGCACGCGCGCCGGGCGAACGCGCTGATCGAGGACATCGAGGCCGCCCACGCGGCGTGCGCACGACTGAGCGCCGCATCTGAGGCGGCGGGGCGCAGCGCTCTCGCGGCGGCGGACGGCGAGGATCCGGTCGCAGCGCAGAAGGCGCAGGATGCGGCATCCGACAGCATCACGGAGAGGCGACGGGCCGAAGAAGACCTCGACGACCTCTGGGCGCGCTACGAGTTCCACTTCGCGGCGTGGGACGAGGCGTATGACGCCGGCGTGCGGGCGCTGGTGGGCGAGACGGGCGCGTTGTCGACGCTCGAGGCGCGTGATCTGCTGGACGACCTGCTCTCCGCCGACACCCCGGCCGCGGTGCTGGCGCTGTGGCTGGCGCATCCGGAGCTGCAGGAAGAGCTGATCGTCGCGCATCCGGCGGAGCTCGGCGCGATGGACGGGATGCCGGCTGCCGTGCGCGTACGGGCGAACCAGGCGAATGCTGAGGTGTGGATCGAGGCGGCGGAAGCCGAGCATGCTGCTGAGCCCGAGGGGTCCGAGCGGTCGGCGTTCCTGGCGAAGGAGATCGCGTACCTGCGCCAGGTGCTCGACGGCAGTGTGCAGCTGTATCTGTACGACCGCGTCTTCTCGCGCATCGTCGAGGTGATCGGCGACCTCGCGCAGGTGCCGCAGCGCGTGCTGACCTACGTGCCGGGCACCTTCACGAGCCTCGGCGACTTCTACGGCGGACAGGTGCAGCAGGTTGCGGCAGAGATGGTTCGAGCTGTGCCCGGAACTGTGGCCTTCGTCTACAAGGACGGTCTGTTCCCCGGCGAGAACCCCGAGTTGGGGGGCGCGGATCCGCTGCGGATCGTCGAGGCGAACGATCAGCAGCGTGCAGCAGAGGCGGGCCGGCAGCTGGCGCGTTTTGAGGCGGGGGTGCGGGCGGATCCGCAGCTCGCCGCCGCTGAGCAGGATGCCTTCGGGCACAGCTGGGGCCTGGCGAACGTGACGAGTTCCGAGGTCGCTGGCGCTGAGTTCGACAAGGTCGTCTCGCTGTCGGGCGCCGGGATGCTGCCGGAGTGGACGCCCGACCCCGGCACGGTCTACGCCGACTTCTCGTATCGGGACGTCCTGCAGACCGGTCAGGATCTCGGCGTCGTCTGGGACGGCAACAACCCGCGTTCCCACCCGGCGTTCGAACACGGGGACTACTACCTGGGCCCGAACGACGAGGTTCTCGACAGAGCCGACAACGGCAGTCTCGGGCGCCCGACGGTCAGCGTTCCGAAGAACTACTTCACAGTGCTGACCGAGAATCACAACCTGATCGCGACGGACGATCCGGCCAATGAGCGCGCACTCCGAGACATCGGCAGGTTGGTGCGACGGTGAAGCGATGGTATGTGGTGGCGGCGATGTCCACCTTGCTGCTCGTATTGACCGGGTGCGCGCCTCCGCGGGTTGAGGAGGAGGGAAGCCGCGTGACCTGGGAACAGGCGAAGACAAGGACCCAAGCAATGGAGCTGCGTATTGCCGCGCTCATCCCTGAAGTGTTGGTGGTCAGCGTCGACCAGAACGATAAGGGAGGTCTCTTCAGTTGCGATGAGACCCGGCACAGATGGAAGGGGATCACGAGGGTGATTCTCGCATCCGGAGCGGACGCCGAGGCTGTAACGCGGCAGATCGAAGGGCAGTTCAACGATGACGGGGCGTTCGATGTGACGAACTATCGCGACGTGGCGAATGTCTATGTTGCGGAGCTGAGATCCCGAGAGACGGACGAAGGATACCTGTTCGGCGAAGGAGACCCAGGGGTGATTCTCATCGACTCGTGGTCGGCGTGCTTCACCCTGCCTGAGGGCACGTACCCGGGAGGCGACTTCTGAGTGCGCGCCGTTCATGGCGACGGGTGCCGTGGCGCTCGTCGCCATGGACACTGGGTGCTCCGCCGAGTCGGGGCGGGTCCAGAGCAACGTGACTTGGGCACAGGCGAAGGCCACCGCGCAGGCGCGCGAACTCGAAATCGTCTTACTCGTTCTGAGCGAGGAGATCGTCGATATCGCTCAGCATGAGGAGGGGACGTTGTTCCGTTGCTATGGCGCCGGGATGCTGCCGGAGTGGACGCCCGATCCCGACACCGTCTACGCCGACCTCTCGTATCGGGACGTCCTGCAGACCGGTCAGGATCTCGGCGTCGTCTGGGACGGCAACAATCCGCGGTCGAACCCCGCGTTCGAGCACGACGACTACTACGTCGGTCCGAATGACCAGGTTCTCGACCGGGCAGACAACGGCAGCCTCGGCCGCCCGACGGTCAGCGTTCCGAAGGACTACTTCGTGGTGCTGACGGAGAACCACAACCTGATCGCGACGGACGATCCGGCGAATGAGCGCGCGTTGCGTCATATGCGAAAGCTGGTGAGCGAGTGAAGAAGGCAGTGGGATTCGCAATCACGGTCGTGATCCTGCTTGTCACACCGGGGTGCGTCGGACAGCCGATCGAGAAGAGGACGACTGCAGTGGAGTGGCAGGATGCGAAGGCAGCGGCGCAGGCGGTGGAGCTGGGGATCGCGGGGCTCATACCCGCAGACGAAGTCGTCAGCGTCGATCAGCACGAGACCGGTTCTTTGTTCAGCTGCGACGAGAAGCGCCATCGGTGGACGGGAATCACCTATGTGACGCTTGCGCCAGGAGCGGAGATCGAAGCCGTGGTGAAGCAGATGGAGGAAGGTCTCGGCACCCTCTTCGTCGAGGAGGATGACTTCATGATCAGCAACTATCGGGACATGTTCGACGAATACACGGTCACGGCAGAGTCCCCGATAACAGGCGAGTCGTATCTCTTCGGACAAGACGACTCCGTGACTATATCCATCGACTCCTGGTCCCAGTGCTTCACCCTCCCGGAGGGCACATACCCGGGAGGCAGCTTCTGAGCACGCGAGTTCCTGGTGCGCCCGACTCCCGGGCGGATCTATGCTCACGAGGTGAGTGCGCGGCGGATGAAGCTCGGCGCGGGGACGGCGGTGGTCCTCGCGCTGATCGTCGTCGCGGCGGTATGCGTGTTCACCGGGCTGCTCCCCGCCGCGGATGCCGGTGCGCTCGGGGCCCGCATCACCCCGGTGCTCGGGTTCGTCGTGGCGATCACGATCGTCGCAGAACTCGCCAGGGATGCGGCGGTGTTCGACGTGCTCGCGCAGCGCCTCGCGCAGTGGGGTCGCGGTCGCGTGATCGCCCTGTGGGCCTCGGTCGTCGCGCTCGCCGTGGTGAGCACGGTGTTCCTCTCGCTCGACACGACGGCCGTGATCGTGACGCCGGTGGTCGTGGTGCTGGCGCAGAGCATCGGGGTCTCGCCGCTGCCGTTCGCTCTCGCCACGGTCTGGCTCGCGAACACGGCATCCCTCGCCCTGCCGGTCTCGAACCTCACGAACCTGCTCGCCGCCCCGGCGATCGGTGACGACCCCGGCGCGTTCCTGGCCCTGAGCTGGGCGCCGACGCTGGTGGGGGTGCTGATCCCGGTCGCGATCCTGACCATCGCCCACCGCCGCACCCTGTTCGGCGCTTACCGCGTACCGCAGTCCGGAGGCCCCTCCGATCGCGTGCTGTTCTGGGGAGCGACCGGAGTGCTGGTCATCCTGCTCCCGCTGCTCACGCTGACCCACGACGTGTGGATCCCGGCCACGGTCGCCGCGCTCCTCCTGGTCGGGCTGTTCGCGGTGCGGCGGAGGCACGTGCTGCGCGTCTCACTCGTGCCGTGGCAGGCGATCGGGCTGGCCGCCGCTCTGTTCGTGCTGGTCGAGACCGCGCACGCCAACGGCATCCTCGACTTCCTCACGTCACTGGCCTCGAGCGGTCACGGTGCCGGAGAGATCCTGGGTCTCGCTGCCCTCGGTGCCCTCACGGCGAACGGGGTGAACAACCTGCCGGCGTACCTGATCCTCGAGCCGGCCGCGGGCGATCCGGTGGCCCTGATGGCGCTGTTGATCGGCGTCAACCTCGGTCCGCTCATCACGCCGTGGGCGTCGCTGGCGACCCTGCTGTGGCATCACCGGATCGTGTCGCTCGGCGTCGAGATCCGCTGGGGCCGCTTCATGCTCTGGGGTCTCGTCGTCGCCGTGCCGACGGTCGTGGTCGCCGCTCTCGCCCTGGCGCTCGTCGCCGGCTGACTGCGCCGAGCGCCGCCCTCCGGTCGCAGATACGCACCCACTTCACCTCAGGAAGGTGTGCGTTCGCGAAGAGCGCCGGCGAGCCTGTGGCTCAGGTCACTCCTGCGGAGGGCCAGCGGGGCGATGCGCCCGGCGTCCGTTCACGACCACGGGGCGACCGGCACGCTCCTGTCCTGGTAGCGGCCGCGAGCGTCGTCCGTAGATGAGCTCAGAGGAGTCGAGCAGCCACGGCACCAGCGTGATCGAGACGCCGTGCACGAGCATGAGCTGATTCGCGAGGCGCCGGGCGCGACGGTTGTGCAGGAACGACTCCCACCAGTGCCCCACGATGTACTGCGGCAGATACACGGTCACCACCGATGAGCCGTGCTTCTCGCGATACTGCTTGATGAACTGGGTCACCGGCTGCGCGAACGAGCGGTACGGCGACTCGACGATCACCAGCGGGATCGGCACCAGGTGGTCGGCCCAGTCCTTCTGCAGCTGGGCCGCATCGTCGGAGGCCACCGCGACGTGCACGGCCAGTGTCTTGCCGTGTTTGGCCGCGATCGCGTAGTCGATGGCCTTCACCACAGGCTTCTGCAGCCGGTTGACGAGCACGATGGCGAGGTCGCCCTTCGCGCCGAACCTGGTGGTGTCGTCGATCGCTATCTCGTGCTCGACGTCGCGGTAGTACCGCTTCACCCCGAGCATCAGGAAGGCGAGGATCGGGATCGCGAAGAACACCAGGTAAGCGCCGTGGGTGAACTTCGTGACGGTCACGATCAACAGCACGAGCACGGTCATGACCGCTCCGGCGGAGTTGATGATGAGCCCGATCTTCGCGGAACGACGATCGGATGCCGAAGCGCCGTCGATGCCGGACGCCTTCGCGCCCTCTGCGGGCTCTCGCAGCACTCTCCGCCAGTGCCGCACCATGCCGATCTGTCCGAGGGAGAACGACACGAAGACACCGATGATGTAGAGCTGGATCAGGGTCGTCAGTCGCGCCTGGAACACCACGAGCACGATCATCGCGCCGATACCGAGCAGGATCATGCCGTTCGAGAACACGAGGCGGTCGCCGCGGGTGTTCAGCGACTTCGGGGCGTAGCCGTCGCGGGCGAGCACTGCCCCCAGCAGCGGGAAGCCGTTGAATGCCGTGTTCGCCGCCAGCAGCAGCACGCACGCGGTCGCCGCCTGCACGATGAAGAACAGGATGCTGCCGCCGCCGAACGTCGCGCTCGCGATCTGGGCCATCAGGCTGGGCTGCGGGTTCGTGCAGTCGAAGCCGATGAGGTCGCAGGGGTTCTCGGCGTAGTGCACGCCGGTGATCAGGGCGAGTGCCGTGAGTCCGGCGAACAGGCAGGCGGCGATCGACCCCATCAGCACGAGCGTCGACTGGGCGTTGCGCACCTTCGGGGCACGGAACGCCGGCACGCCGTTCGACACGGCCTCCACGCCGGTGAGCGCCGAGCATCCGCTCGAGAAGGCGCGCAGGATGAGCAGGATCACTGCCGCTTGGCTGAGGTTCTCGGCCTGCACCGAGAACTCGGCGCTGGAGGCGATCGGGGCGTCGCCGAGGAAGGTGCGGATGAGGCCGGTGACGATCATCAAGCCGACGGAGGCGATGAACACGTAGGTCGGGATCGCGAAGACCAGAGAGGCTTCGCGCACACCGCGGAGGTTCACGATGATGATCAGGATCACGAAGCCGACCGCCAGCTCCACCCGGAGCGGATCGAGACCGGGAACGGCGGAGATGATGTTGTCGACGCCGGATGCGACCGAGACGGCGACCGTGAGCACGTAGTCGACGAGCAGCGCGGCGGCCACGATCACACCGGGGATCTCGCCCAGGTTCTTCGACGCGACCTCGTAGTCGCCACCGCCGGAGGGATACGCCTTGATCAGCTGTCGGTAGCTCAACACGACCACGATCAGCAGCACCACGACGGCCGCCGCGACCAGCGGTGTGAACGACAGGAAGGTCAGCCCGCCGATCAGCAGGATCATCACGAGTTCCTGTGGGGCGTAGGCCACCGAGCTCAACGCGTCGGACGCGAAGATCGGCAGCGCCATGCGCTTGGGGAGGAGTTGGTCGTCGACCTGCTCGCTCGTCAGCGGATCGCCGATGAGGATGCGCTTGGCGCGAGGTGGCGCATCTGTGCTGTCGTGGTTTTCGTCTGACACGTCCGGCGACGCTACGCCCGCCTGCGGCATCCTCACGCGATCCTCACGGAATCCCTACGGCTCGAACCGCGTCCCTCACGGAATCCTTACGCCTCCTCGCGCCAGGCGTCGAGTCATCGGGAACCCACAGGGATTTCCGATCACGAACGCGTAACGTCGGACGCATGACGACCCTTCAGGTCACCGAAGACTCCATCCGCAAGACGCGCGAACTGCGCGACGAGTTCCAGCGCTTCCTGCGTGAGTACGAGTTCGGGATGCGTGAGGTCGAGACGAAGATCTCGATCCTCCGCGACGAGTTCACGCATCATCATGCGTACAACCCGATCGAGCACGTCAAGAGCCGGCTCAAGACTCCCGACAGCATCGTCGAGAAGATCGCCCGCAAGGGCATCGAGGAGCCGGACTTCGAGCGCATCCGCGCCGAGATCACCGACATCGCCGGCGTGCGGGTGACCTGCAGCTTCGTGGCCGACGTGTACCGGTTGTTCGATCTGCTCACCGCGCAGGACGACATCACGGTGCGTACCGTCAAGGACTACATCGCGACGCCGAAGGACAACGGCTACAAGAGCCTGCACGCGATCATCGAGGTGCCGGTGTTCCTCTCGACGGGCGCGCTGTCGGTGCCGGTCGAGGTGCAGTTCCGCACGATCGCCATGGACTTCTGGGCCAGCCTCGAGCACAAGATCTACTACAAGTTCTCGAACCAGGTGCCGTCGCACCTCGTCGAGAGCCTGACGGACGCCGCGGATGCGGCCGCGGAGCTCGACAGCCGCATGGAGCGCCTGCACCGGGAAGCGCACGGGGTGCCGCAGCGGCAGCTCGCGCCCCCGCCTCCTCCGCGCATCGTCCCGGTCTGACCGCCGCCGGTGTTGCGAGGGCGCCGCTGCCCTGGGAGCATCGGCAGGTGGTGAGAATGCAGGATGCCGTGTCCGTGGACGCCGAGCGCGACGTCGATGAGGTGACGGTGGTCGACGACCTCGCGGGTGTCGACCGCGGCCGCCAGATCTGCGAGTGCGACCACGGCGACGACGAGGGCTACCAGCCGTGCGGACGCAAGGCGAAGTGGCGTGTGACGGTCGACTGCGTCTGCGGTGAGGGCCACCCGCGCCGGGTCGAGATCCTGTGCTCGCGGTGCATGCGCACGCTGCGTCAGATCCAGGGCCGCGAGGCCATCACCGTCCGTCGCCTCTGACCGCGCCACGGCGACGGTCGCAGCTCGTCACATCCGATCGCGCGTCGGCTCCGAACAAGCCTGGACCACACCGGCGACGGTGGAACAGGAGACGATCATGGCGCAGCGCAGCAGTGGCAAGAGGTTCTTCGCGTGGGCGGCGCTCGCGGGCGTGATCGGCGGAGGTGTGTTCCTCGCGACGGCTGAGCTCTTCGCGTTGTTGTTCGCGCGGGCGGCCAGCCCGATCCTCGCGGTGGGCGGCTTCGTGATCGACATCGTGCCGCAGCCGTTCAAGGAGTTCGCGATCGCCACTTTCGGCGAGTACGACAAGATCGCTCTGCTCGCCGGCCTCGGACTGGCTGTGCTCATCGCCTCGGCGATCGCCGGCATCCTGCAGCTGGTGCGTCCGCCGCTCGGAGTGATCGCGCTGGTGATCGCGGGCGTGCTGTCGACCGCGGCGATCGTGACCCGTGCTGCGGTGTCGCCGCTGGCGTTCCTGCCCCCAGTCCTCGGCACCGTCGCGGGGTCCTTCATCCTCGTGCTGCTCATCCGCCGTCTGCGTGCGTGGCGAGCCTCGGTGGTCGGCGTGCGGACGGATGACGCGACCGAGACCGCCCCGGCCGATATCGAACCCGTCGACGGCGTGACCGCCCGCCCTGGCTTCGATCGCCGCCGCTTCTTCATGCTCACCGCGGTCGCCGGAGCATCCGCTCTGATCGTCGGCATCACTGCCCGCACCGTGAGCATGGCCGTGTCGTCGGTCGAGGCCATCCGCGGCGCCCTCAAACTGCCCGCGCCGAAGAGCACGGTCATGGTGCCGGAGGGCGCTGAGCTCGACATCCCCGGACTGAGCAAGCTCTTCACCCCGAACAAGGACTTCTACCGCGTCGACACCGCGCTCACGGTTCCCACGATCGACCCGGAGACCTGGCGCCTCGTGATCGACGGCATGGTCGACCAGCGGGTCGAGATGAGCTTCCAGGACCTCCTCGACATGGGGCTCGACGAGTACGCGATCACGCTCACGTGCGTGTCGAACGAGGTCGGCGGCGAGCTCGTCGGCAACGCGAAGTGGCTCGGGGTGCCGCTGCGCGACGTGCTGAAGAAGGCCGGAGTGAAGTCCGGCGCCGACATGGTGCTCTCGCGCAGCGTCGACGGCTACACCGCGAGCACCCCGCTCTCGGCGCTGACCGACGACAACCTCGACGCCATCCTCGCGGTGGCGATGAACGGCGAACCGCTGCCGCTCGAGCACGGCTTCCCGGTGCGGATGGTCGTGCCAGGGCTCTACGGGTACGTGTCGGCGACCAAGTGGCTCACCGAGCTCAAGGTCACGACCTTCGCCGACGACGAGGCCTACTGGACGCCGCGCGGGTACAGCGCCGAGGCGCCGATCAAGTTCGCGTCACGCGTCGACACTCCCAAGCTCGGCGAGGCCGTCGATGCGGGCAAGATCCCGATCGCCGGGGTCGCCTGGGCGCAGTCGGTCGGCATCGAACGCGTCGAGGTGCGCATCGACGACGGCGACTGGGTCGCGGCCACGCTCTCGACACCCATCAACGACGACACCTGGGTGCAGTGGTTCATGGAGTGGGATGCCACTCCCGGCACCCACTATGTCGCCGTCCGTGCGGTGAACAAGAACGGCGACCTGCAGATCGAGGAACGCGCGCCGATCGCGCCGAACGGGTCATCCGGCTGGCAGCGCTCGCTCGTCCGGGTCACCTGACTCGGTGCGCCGTCTCCCGCACGGGCCTAAGGTGGGAGCCATGTCGCCGCTCCCCGCACTCGTGATCACCGTCTCGGACCGATCTGCCGCGGGGGAGCGCGAGGACCGTGGAGGCCCGATCGCCGTCGAGCTGCTGCGCGAAGCGGGCTGGCACTGCCCGGAGCCTCAGATCATCGCCGACGGTGCGAGTTCGGTGGCGGATGCGCTGCGGCGAGCACTCGCCCGCGGCATCCGGCTGGTCGTGACCACGGGCGGAACCGGAGTCGGTCCCCGCGACCTGACGCCCGAGGGGACGCGCCGGGTGATCACCCGTGAGATCCCCGGGATCGCCGAGGAGCTGCGCCGCAGCGGCCTCGCCGACACGCCGCTGTCCGTGCTGTCGCGCGGTCTGGCCGGCATCGTCGACCCTGCCGGCATGCTCGTGGTGAATCTTCCCGGTTCGCCCCGTGCCGTGGCATCCGGCGTACCCGTGGTGCTCGGCGTCGCCGGGCACATCCTGGATCAGGTGGAGGGCGGAGATCACTCATGAACGACGTACGACTGGCAGCGGTGTCGGAGGAACGGCTCGACCTCGACACGCATCTCGCCGCGGTGGAGGACCCGCGCCTCGGCGCGGTGACGACGTTCGTCGGTCGGGTGCGTGACAACGACCCGGAGGCGGCGACCCCTGTCGTCGGGCTCGAGTACAGCGCTCACCCGGATGCCGAGGCGGCGCTCCGGCGGATCGCGGAGCAGGCCGGTGCCGGGGCGGATGCCCGCGCCGTGGTGGCCGTGACCCACCGGGTCGGTCGGCTCGACGTCGGCGACGCGGCTGTCGTGATCGCGGTCGCCTCCGAGCACCGTGCCGAGGCCTTCGAGGTGTGCCGGGCCGTCATCGAGGCGATCAAGAGCGACCTGCCGGTGTGGAAGCGGCAGCTCGAGGTCGACGGGACGTCGTCGTGGAAGGGCATCGGCGGCTGAGTCGAGGCGGTACCCCGCCGGCCCGGCATCCGTCGCCCGGCATCCGTCCTTCCGGCATCCGTCCTTCCGGCATCCGTCCCGACCCTGACGCGCCACTTGCAGGAGAACTCGCGGGTTGCAGGCGGAATCGCCCCGGATCGGTCCTGCAGGTGGCCATCGGTCCTGCAGGTCGCGCCGTCAGCCAGCGAGAGGTCGCGCGGTCAGCCGCCGGCGAACGGCGGGAGGATGTCGATGAGTTCGGCGTCGTCGAGGGCGAGGTCTCCGTCGGTGCGCACCCCGTCGACCATGACGGCGCAGCGCGGCAGGATGTCGGCCAGAGCCGGATGCTCGGTCACGACCGCTGCGCGCAGTGCGACGAGGGAGGCCTCGCTGCGCTCCTCGCTGTCGGTGCCCGCGGCCTCGGCGGCGGCGGCGAAGTAGCGCACGCGGGTCATCGGGAGTCCTCGGATCCGATGAAGGGGTCGGCTTCGCCGGGGCGCACCCAGTCGCCGGAGCGGCCGCCCGACTTCGCCACGATGCGTACATCCTCGATCACGACGGCACGGTCGACGCCCTTGATCATGTCGACGATCGCGAGAGCCGTCACGGATACGGCCGTGAGCGCTTCCATCTCGATGCCCGTGCGGTCGGCGGTACCGACCGTCGCCTCGATGCGCACGCCGTCGTCGACGATCTCGAGCTCGACGCTCGCCCGGTGCACGCCGATCACATGCGCCAGCGGCAGCAGCGACGCGGTGGACTTGGCTGCCTGGATGCCGGCGATACGCGCCACGGCGAGCACATCGCCCTTGGGCACGGTGCCGTCACGGAGGGCCGCGATCACGTCGGCGCTGCAGCGCACGAATCCGCGAGCGGTCGCCGTGCGGACGGTCGGCTGCTTGGCGGTCACGTCGACCATGTGGGCGCGGCCGGCAGCGTCAAGGTGAGGGAAGCTCATCCCACCAGCATGACATCGATCGGATCTCCCACGGCGACGGCCGCGACCTCGGCCGGGAGGATCGCGAACGCGTGGGCTCGTGCGAGTCCACCCGCCAGGTGTGATCCCGATCCACCCGCGGTGGCGGGGCGCACGGTGCGGGTCGCGAGGTCGACGATCGCCGGGAGGTACTGGCGGCGGCCGGGGGGCGTGGTCCATGCCGCATCGGCGGTGAACACCGCACGCGGCCGCTGGATCTCAGCACGCCCCTGCAGAGCGAGCAGCGCGGGGCGCACGAACACCTCGAACGAGACGGCGACGCTGACGGGGTTGCCCGGAAGCCCGAACACCAGAGCCCCACTGTTCAGCACGCCGAAGGCCTGCGGCTTGCCCGGCTGCATCGCGACGCTCGCGAACTCCACCTCGCCCTGGCCGTCGAAGGCGCCGCGCACAGGCTCGTAGGCCCCGGCGCTCACGCCGCCGGTGAAGATGATGACATCGGCGCCGAGCGCGACGGCCTCGGCGGTCACGGCGCGCACGGCCTCGGCCTCATCCGTCACGCGGGCGACCAGCACGACCTCGGCGTCGGCATCGGCGACGAGCTGCTCGAGCAGAGGCCCGTTCGAATCGGGGATGTGGCCGCGGGTCACGGCCTCGCCGGGTGCGAGCAGCTCGCTCCCCGTCGACACCACGGCCACGCGGGGCGCGCGCGTCACCGTGACCTCGGCGACGCCGGCCGCCACCGCTGCCGCGACCTGGAAGGCGCCCAGGCGCTCCCCGGTGCGCACCACCTCGTCACCCGCGCGCAGGTCGGTGCCGCGTCGGCGCACGAACACGCCGGGCTTCGCGGGCGCGCGCAGCACCCGCACCTCGCCGAGGGAGTCGGCGAGCCCGCCCTCCGTGTCCTCGAACGGCACGATCACGTCGGCGTCGGCGGGCGTGGGAGATCCGGTCATGATCCGTGCGGCGTCGCCGGGACCCAGCGGCGGGTCGAGCGCGACGCCCGCCGGCAGGTCGGCGACCACTCGCAGAGTGATCGGGTTGTCCTCGGATGCGGCGGCGACATCGGCTCCCCGTACCGCGAACCCATCCATCGCCGAGTTGTCGAACAGCGGGATGTCGTGGGCGGCGGCGGCGGGAGCGGCCAGCGTTCGTCCTGCCGCCGAACGCACCGGACGAGCCTCGGCATCGAGCACCCGCACCGCGGCGAGCACACGCGCGAGCTGGTCCTCGACCGTACGACGCCCGCTCATGCGTGCACCTCCGCCGTCGCGGACGAGGCAGGGCGGATCGCGATCTCATGCTGGCGCGAGGCCAGAGCATCGACCACCGCGAGCCGACCGAGCAGGGGTTCCCCGGAGCCGGTCACGAGCTTGATCACTTCGCCGGCCAGCATCCCGCCGACCTGCACGCACAGCGCGCCGAGCACGCCGACCTGCGCGCAGCTGGGCGGTTCGCCCTCGGTGCCAGGGGGGAAGAGGTCGGCGAGCACCACCGGTTCGCCCTCGCGCGGCGCCGACCAGAACACGGTGACCTGCGCGTGCCACTCCTGCACGGCGCCCCACACCACGGGCACCCCGAGGGTTTCGGCGGCGGCAGCGACGTCGCGGCGGGTGGCGAAGGAGTCGCTCGTGTCGACCACGACATCCGCGCCCCCGAGGATCCGGGCGGCGTTAGCGGCATCGAGGCGTTCGGGTACCTGCGTCACAGCGGTCTGCGGGGCGAGCGCCGTGACGGCGCGGGCGGCAGACTCGGTCTTGTGGGTGCCGATGTCGTCGACGCGGTGCGCGAGCTGACGCTGTAGGTTCGTGAGCTCCACGATGTCGTCGTCGATGACCGTGATCGATCCGACCCCCGCAGCGGCCAGGGCCAGCAGCACGGGGGAGCCGAGACCTCCCGCACCGACGACCGCCACGCGTGCAGCGCTCAGACGGCGCTGACCTTCTTCTCCGATGCCCGCGAGCACGGCGTGCCGGGCCGTGCGGACGAGCTCTTGCGGGTCCAGCGCGGGCGCGGGGGCGACGAGAGGCTGCATGGGATCAGCGTATGCCCGTGGCGCGAGTCAGTCCGTGAGCGCCTCGTCGACGACCGCGAACACGTCGGGGTCCCAGGTGAGCGCTCGTTCCCAGGGCAGATCGAAGGCGTCTGCGAAGAAGATGCTGTGCACGTCGTGCTCGAACGTGCGGCGGGCGACGTGGGGGAGCACCTCGACCGGAACCTCGTCTGCGCGCGCGCTCTGCTGCGAGACGAGCCCGTCGTGCGGCCACAGCTGGCGCGGTTCGGAGGCCGCGCGGAAGTGCCCGGCACCCACTGCCGTGACGCTCACCGCGTCGAGCACGCCCGCCTGAGTGGCGTTCCATGTCCGGAGGAAGCGCCGCGAGACCTGGTCGGCCGCCCCCTGCGAGTTCTCGGCCGCGTAGCTGCGTGACCGCTCGAGGATCTGGGTCGTTCCGGCGTCGCCGTGGGCGTCGGTGACGGAGATCTCGTCGGTGAGCACGTCGCCGAGCAGAGAGCCGTCCCAGGGCGTCCCGAGGGTGACGAGACGCGTCACCGACGGGCCCGCATCGCCCAGCTCGCGGATCGCGGCGCGCGAGAACAGCCCGCCCATCGAGTGGGCGACGAGGTCGATGCGGGCGAAGCCGTGCTCCGCGCTGAGCCACCGCAGGAAAGCGGCCAGGCGGGTGCCGCCCTCGTCGATGCTGCCCACCGCGTTGACGGTCAGCTCGGCGGGCAGGATGACCGGCACGTCGGCGAACCCCTGCCAGCCGGTGTCTTCCCTGACCTCTCCGGGGCCGAGGCGTGCGGGTGCGGTGAAGACCGCCGCGCCGCGGGCGAGCAGATGCGCGCGGAGCGCGGTGAGCGTGTTCCCGGCGGCGAGACCTGAGCCGCTGGCGCGGTCGGGGTCCGTGAACGGCGTCACGGCGGCACCACCGGACACGAGGACGACGGCTGTGGACATATGGCGCTCCTTCTCGACGGCGTACGCGGTCAGAATAGGGCAGAACGCCTCAGCCGCTGGACGTCGTCACCGGCCGAGCTCGGACGGGTGGGTGAGTCGCCACCACTCGGACGGCTGGTCGATGCTGCCCTGGATCGTCACCGGAGCCGTGACGGTGTTCGGTCCGGCGGTCCAGGTGACGGTCCCCACGACAGAGCCAGCCTGGTACGTCGGCGGGGTCTTGATGTCCATGGTCACGACGATCGGGGTGTCGGACCAGGTGAAGATCGATGCCGCCTCTCCGATGATCAGCTCAGCGGTGGATCCCCACGGTGTCGAGATCGTGCCGACTTCCTGGCCGGATGCGAGCGGCACCTCGTGGAAACCGGCGCGGATGCTGTCCAAGACCGCGATCGCGCCGGCGTTCACCGACTCGCGCGAGTCTCCTCCGAGAATGACACCGGTCACGGCCAGTGGATCGGCGGCTCCCACATCGAGGGTCGCCGTGTACAGCAGGCTGTACGTGCCCTCGCCCAGGGTGCCGGTCTTCAATCCCGTGATCCCGGAGGTCCCCAGAAGGCCGTTGGTGTTGTAGAGCTGGCCGGCTCCGGGGAGCGAGATCGACGAGGTCGCGACGATCTGAGCGATGGCCGGATGAGCGGCCGCGAGCTTCCCGATCGCCAGGAGGTCGGCGGGCGTGCTCGTATTGCGCGGGCTGATGCCGGTGGGCTCCGTGATCGTGGTGCCGGTCAGTCCATGGGCGGAGAGCCAGCTGCGCGTCGCTGCGAGGAACGCGTTCTGCGATCCGAAGATCTGCGACGACAGTGCCTCGGCGTAGTTGCTCGCCGAGGGGATCAGCATGGCGGCCAGGGCGTCATGCAGCGACATCGCGGTGCCGGTGGGCATGGGGGCGATGGTCGCGCCCTGCACGTAGTACCTGTCGTAGAGGTCGTGGTCGGCCTTGGTGAAGGTGATCGTGGGGCCTGGGTCGTCCGCGGAGGCCAGAGGGACGGTGTCGAGGATGACCATCGCAGTGATGAGCTTCGTGATGCTCGCGATGGGGCGAGGGTCGCCGGTTCCGCTCGACGACCAGATTCCACTCGCACCCTCGCCCAGATATGCGTCCGCGCCGGAGATGCTGATGGCTGAGGCGTTTGCCGGGGGAACGACGCCGACGGCAGCCTCGACGGCCGGGACCTGCGGCGTCTGCGTGCTCACCTCGGGCGCAGCCACGGGGGCGGTGAGAGCCCACCCGATGTATCCCCCGCACGCGGCCAGCAGCAGGACGAGACTGACGGCGGTGACGATGAGTCCCCGGCGTCTGCGTGCTCTGCGCACCTCCGGGGTGATTCGATCACGATCATCCGCGAGATCCTGCTCGTGGGTCATCAACTCCGCGAACTCGGAAAGCCCGTCCGATGGAGGGCTCGGTGCCGTCATCGAGGTCCCCTCACCGGTCGCGTCTGGCATGACGAACACCGTAGCGCCGATGCGGGTCCGCGGGGAGGAACGATCCATGGTGACGCAATTGCGGCGTATTCGGCGTGATGCATCCGCATCTGCGGTAACCTCGGCAGCATGCAGACCTACCGGATCGCTCGCGCCGCACAGCTGCTCGGGGTGAGCGACGACACCGTGCGCCGCTGGATCGATCAGAGGTTGCTGCCCGTGACCGACGCCGTGCCGGCGGAGATCCCCGGCGACGCGCTCGCCGCTCGCGCGATCACGCTCGCCACCGAGGCCACGGATGCTGGAGACGCGCTGTCCAGCGCGCGCAACCGCTTCGTCGGCATCGTGACCAGGGTGCAGATCGAGGGGCTGATGGCGCAGGTCGACATCCAGTCCGGACCGCATCGCGTGGTCTCGCTCATGTCGGCGGAGGCCGCGCAGGAACTGCAGCTCGAGGTCGGCTCGCTCGCCACCGCATCCGTCAAGGCGACCCAGGTCGTCGTCGAAGTCCCGAAGGGGTGACCGTGAACCGCGCGCTGCTCCGCTCCGTCACGGTGATCGTCGCTGCCTCCGTGCTCGCGCTTACCGGCTGCGCGAGTGCTGCCGAGACTGCGCCGTCGTCACCGGGCGCCGCGGCAGAGGGCACCGTGAGGGGCGAGCTCACGGTCTATGCCGCGGCATCCCTCGGGGGAGCGTTCGATGCGATCGGCGAGGCCTTCGTCGCGGAGAACCCGGAGGTGGAGTTCCGCCCGGTGTACGACGGGTCGTCGACCCTGGTCACGCAGATCCTCGAGGGCGCTCCGGCCGATGTGTTCGCCTCGGCCGACGAGGCCAATATGCACAAGGCGGCGGATGTCGCGGTCGATCCAGAGCTGTTCGCCTCGAACACCCTCGTGATCGCGGTGCCGGTCGGTAATCCGGGAGACGTGAAGACGCTCGCGGATCTGACCGCCGTGACCACCGTGCTGTGCGCCCCCGAGGTGCCCTGCGGTGCGGCATCCGCGAAACTCCTCGCCGCGGCCGGGGTCACGGTGGACGCCGCGAGCCTCGAACAGAACGTGACGGCCGTGCTGACCAAGGTCGCGGCATCCGAAGCCGATGCCGGTCTCGTGTACGCCACCGACGTGATCGGTCGCGACGACGTCGAGGTGATCGTGCCCGAGAACGCCGACGACGTCGTCAACCACTACCCGATCGCGGCGCTCACCGGCGCTCCGAACCCGGCCGCCGCCGACGCGTTCGTGGCGTTCGTGCTGTCGGACGCGGGGCAGGGGATGCTGGCGGACTTCGGGTTCGGGGCGCCGTGAGTGCGGCCGGGGCGCGGGGATACGCTCCGCGCGCGCTCGCCATCCCCGCCCTGATCGGTCTGGCCTTCCTGGTCGTGCCGCTTGCCGCACTCGTCGCGCGGGTGCAGTGGTCGACCTTCCTCACCGATGTGACATCCGAGGCGGCGCTGTCGGCGCTGGCGCTCTCGCTCGGGACCGGACTGGTGGCCACCGTGCTGTGCATCATCGTGGGGGTGCCGCTCGCGCTGTACATCGCTCGATCGGGGCCGCGCCTGGCCGCCGTGCTGCGGGCCGTCGTCACGGTTCCGCTGGTGCTGCCACCGATGGTGGGCGGCGTCGCGCTGCTGTACCTGTTCGGGCGTGCGGGGTGGCTCGGCGGGCTGGGACTCTCGTTCAGCACGCCCGCGGTCGTGCTCGCGCAGACCTTCGTCGCTCTGCCGTTCCTGGTGCTCGCCGTGGAAGGCGCAGTGCGCACCTCCGGCGTCGAGTACGAGCGCACGGCCGCTGCGCTCGGGGCCGGTCGCTGGACGATTCTGCGCCGCATCACCCTGCCCCTCGCGGGCCCCGGCATCGTGGCCGGCGTCGTGCTCTGCTTCGCGCGGGCCATCGGGGAGTTCGGGGCGACCGCCCTGTTCGCCGGCAACCGGCCGGGGGTCACCCAGACCATGCCCCTCGCGATCTACACCGCGTTCAACGGCGCGGGCGTCACGCAGGGCACGGCGGTCGCGCTCGCCCTGCTGCTGCTCGCCACCGCGATCGTGGTGCTGCTGCTCGTGCGCGGCTGGCGACCGGGAGCTGCGCGATGAGTGTCGGGGGCGTCGACGCCCGCACGCCGGGCCTGCGGGCGCACGTCGTGGTCGCACGCGAGCACTTCGCCGTCGACGTGGAGGTCGAGGTCGCGGCCGGCGAGACCATCGCGGTCATGGGACCCAGCGGTGCCGGCAAGTCGACGCTGCTGCAGGCGCTCGCCGGGCTCGAGCCGTTGACCGCCGGTGAGATCACGATCGAAGGGCGGGTCGTCGACCGCGCCGCCGCTCCGCGCGTGCAGACGCCCCCGATGAATCGCGGCATCGTGCTGCTGAGTCAGGAACCGCGGCTGTTCCCGCACCTGTCCGTGAGGGAGAACGTCGCCTTCGGTCCCCGTGCCGCGGGCGTCGACACCCGGTCGGCTCGAGACTCCGCCGACGAGTTGCTCGTGCGCGTCGGCCTCCCCGGGGCGGGGGATCGGATGCCGCGGGAGCTCTCCGGAGGTGAGGGGCAGCGCGTCGCGGTCGCGCGGGCGCTCGCCGCATCGCCCCGCGCCGTGCTGCTGGATGAGCCGCTCGTCGCCCTCGACCCGGAGACGGCGGGCGAAATCCGGCGGATGCTGCACGACCAGCTCGCGGGGGTGACGACGATCGCCGTGACGCACGACGCCGCGGACGCGATCGCGCTCGCCGAGCGGCTGTTCATCGTGGAGGCCGGCCGTGTCACGCAGAGCGGTCCCGTGCGCGAGGTGCTGGCGGCTCCGGCATCCGGTTTCGTCGCCTCGATCGCCGGTGTCAACCGGGTCGTCGGTGCCGCCGACGGGGGTGCGTTGCGGGTCGGGGATGTGCGACTCTGCAGCGCGGATGCCGCTGCGCCGGCACGGGCGGCCGCGGCAGGCACGCCTCTCGCCGCCGTGTTCCGTCCGGACGCCGTGCGCCTCGTGACCGCGGACACCGCGGACGCCTGGCGCAGCCGCATCATCCGACTCGAAGCCACGCTCGCCGGCATCCGGGTGCACACCGAGCTCTGTCAGGTCGACGTCTCGCTGTCGGATGCCGAGGGGCTCGCGCCGGGCGACGAGGTGCACCTGTGCATCGACCCCGCGGATGTGCGGTTCGTGGCGGTCGACTGACTTCGGCGGCTCAGGCGCGGTCGTGCAGGGTGATCTGGTATCCGTCCGGGTCGGCGAAGGTGAACGTGCGGCCGAAGGGGCCGTCGATCGGCGCCGACACGATGGTGTGGCCGTCGGCGACCAGTGCATCGTGGATCTCCTGGACCCCGGTGGCGTGGAGCCAGATCGCCGCTCCGACGCCCGGCTGCGGCACGGAGTCGAGGTCGGTGCCGGGAACGATGTCGCGCAGGGCGAAGGCGATCGGGGCGGTATGGAAGACCACGGCATGCGGGGGGCCGGCGGGCGAGCGGACGAGGCCGAGGTACTTCTCGTAGAAGGCCTGCGATCCGGCGAGGTCGCGTGCCTGGAGGGAGATGAAGTCGGGACCGGTGACGGGCATGGTGAGCTCCTTGATCATGTGTCAGTTATCTGACATGCATCACCATATGTCAGAATACTGACATGAGTCAAGACGGAGAGGTCATCCACCTGGAGACATCGCTCGGCTATCTGCTGAAGGAAGCCTCGAGCGCTCTTCGCGCGGCCATGGAGGAGGTGCTGCGGCCGCTCGGAATGACGGTGACGCACTACTCGTGCCTGGAGTTGCTGGCGCAGCGCCCCGGCCTGTCGAACTCGGAACTCGCGCGCGGCACCTTCGTGACGCGCCAGTCGATGAACGTGCTGCTGCAGGCGCTCGAGCGGGACGGATCCGTGACGAGAGCGACCGAGGCCCCGGTGGGCAAGGCTCTTCCCACGCGGCTCACCCCGCTCGGGGAGCGGAAGCGGCAGGAGGCGAGTGCGGCGGTGCGCTCTGTCGAAGTGCGGATGCTCGGCGGGATGAGCGATGACCAGCAGGCGGAAGCGCGTCGGCTCCTGCGCGGCATGATCCACTCGCTGCGCGACGCCGGGGACTCCTGACCGCGGGCACGGAAATGCTGGCAATCTGCCGGTGGTCGCCGCCGCACCGCCCTGACCGGTATTCCGCAGGCTAGTCTCGGACGATGGGGAGCAGGGCAACGCCATGACGGCCGTACCGGTCGTGATCGGCGTGCGCGCCCCGCAGAACGGGCCCGTGCCCGCTGCGTCGATGGCCGGTGCTTCGATGGCCGGAGGCCTCGTCGACACGCACGGCCGGGTGCACCGCGACCTGCGCATCTCGCTCACCGACAGGTGCTCGCTGCGCTGCACGTACTGCATGCCCGAGCAGGGCAACGAGTGGCTCGCGCGCACCAGCATCCTGTCCACCGACGAGATCGTCGAGGTCGCCGAAGTGGCTGCCTCCCTCGGCATCCGCACCTTCCGCCTCACGGGAGGCGAGCCTCTGCTGCGCGCCGACATCATCGAGGTCGTGCGCCGGATCGCGCGGATCGAGGGGGAGGACGGCCCCGTCGAGGTCGCGATGACGACCAATGGCATCAGCCTGGCCCCGAAGCTCCCTGCCCTGATCGACGCCGGTCTCACGCGGCTGAACATCAGCATCGACACCGTGAACCGTCAGCGCTTCGCCGACCTCACGCGTCGCGACCGTCTCGACGACGTGTTCGAGGGCATCGCCGCCGCCGCGGCATCCTCGCTGCGCCCACTCAAGCTCAACGCCGTCGCGATGCGCGGAGTCAATGACGACGAGCTGGTCGAGCTGGTGGACTTTGCCATCGGGGTCGGCGCGCAGCTGCGCTTCATCGAGCAGATGCCGCTGGATGCCGGGCACACCTGGGATCGCGCGTCGATGGTCACACGCGAGGAGATCCTTGCGTCGCTGGGCGAGCGCTGGACTCTCGACCCGGTCGAGGGCCGCGGCGGCGCACCGGCCGAGAAGTGGCGCATCGATGGAGGCCCGCACGAGGTCGGCGTGATCGCTTCGGTGACTGCACCGTTCTGCGGGGCCTGCGATCGACTGCGGCTGACCGCCGACGGACAGCTGCGCAACTGCCTGTTCTCCAACGCCGAGTACGACCTCATCGGGGTGCTGCGGGGCGAGGGCTCGATGCCCGGCGACCGCTCCGACGGGATCGCCGACATGCTGCGCTCGTGCATACACGGCAAGCTGCCGGGACACGCGATCAACGACCCCTCGTTCCTGCAGCCGGCGCGCGGGATGAACGCGATCGGCGGCTGAGAGCGCCGTTGCTCGGCGGCTCGTCGTTCACAACTCAGGAGAGTACGAGCCTTCGGGGGCCGAAAGTCGACTTCCGGCCCCGGATGGTCGCGTTTGTCCTGAGTTGTGAACGCGGGCTCAGTCCAGGAACTCGCGCGCTGCGGCCGACAGGGCGGTGACGCCGACCTCGATGGTCGGGTGGATCTCCGGCGCGAAGTACGGGGAGTGGTTCGTCGGGATGTCCCTGTCGAGCGTGCCCGCCGCCATCGCCGCGGCGAAGGTCACCGGGTCGATGCCGCCCCAGAACCAGAACACCAGCGGAGCGCCGGTGTCGCGCGCGAACCACGACACGTCCTCGCTGCCGGTGAACATGCCGGGGTCCATGACAGATGCCTCGCCGAGCGCCCGCTGCAGCGCCGCCGTGACGCGGGCCGTGGCCTCATCGTCGTTGATGGTCGGGGGCAGGGTGTGGTCGGTGCGGATCTCGGGTTCCTTCTCGGCACCGGATGCCGCGGCCTCCGCCCGCACGATGCGCTCGACGCTCGCGAGAACCTTGTCGCGCATCTCATCGTTGGGGTAGCGCAGGCTGAGCTCGAGCTTCGCCTCGGCCGGGATGATGTTGTTCTTGAGGCCCGCGTGGATCGAGCCGACCGTCACGACGGCGACATCGCGGGGGTCGACCTCGCGCGAGGCGATGGTCTGCAGGCGCATGACGGTCGCCGCGGCCATGACGATGGGGTCGATCGTGGAGTGCGGCCGCGAACCGTGCCCGCCGCGACCGTGGAGCGTGACGGTCAGTCCGTCGGACGCTGCCATCTGCGTGCCAGGTCGCACGCCGATCGTGCCGGCGGGGAGCGGGGTGACGTGCTGACCGAGCACGATGTCGGGCTTCGGAACCAGGTCGAGCAGGCCGCCGTCGAGCATCGCCCGTGCGCCGGCGCCGTACTCCTCGGCCGGCTGGATGAGCACGACCAGGGTGCCCGACCACTCGGCGCGCTCGGCGACGAGCTTCTCGACGGCGCCGATCATCGCGGTCACGTGCATGTCGTGTCCGCACGCGTGCATGACCGGAACGGTGTTGCCCGCCGGGTCGATGCCCGTCGCGGTGCTGGCGTACGGCCGTCCGCTCTGCTCGCCGACCGGGAGCGCATCCATGTCGGCGCGCACCCACACGACCGGCCCCTCGCCGTTGACGAGCACGCCCACCACTCCGGTGACGCCGATGCCCTCGTGCACCTCCAGGCCCAGATCCCGCAGATGCGCGGCGGCGATGCCGGCGGTGCGGGTCTCCTGGAAGGAGAGTTCCGGATGCTGATGCAGGTCGATGTAGAGCGCTTCGAGATCGATCGTCATGGCCCGAGCCTAGCTGGGTGGTCTCCAGAGCCCGCCCGCGGCAACGAGACCCACCGCCCGCGCCCAGGCCCACCGTCGCCGGCGTCGGGAGCGGTGGGTCTCGGCGGGCGTGGTGGGTCTGAGCGGATGCCGCGAGGTCAGGCTGGGCGCGCGTAGGTCGTGAGCGCGGGCCCGGGGTGCAGCACGGCGTTCACGATCGCCCTGATCGCGAACTCGCTGGTCTCGCCGAGCTCGATCAGGTCGGGGTGCAGCAGCCACTGCAGCTGCAGTCCGTCCATGACCGCGAGGATGCTGGCGGATGCCGCGGCGATCGTCTCGGGCTCGGTCACGCCTTCTTGCGCACAGAGCTCGTGGAACGCGGCGGTGACCTCGCGGCGGAGCGTGGTGTACCGGTCTTCGAAGTACTCGCGGCCGGGGTGGTCGTCGGTCACCGATTCCGAGGACAGCACGGTGTACGCCTGCACGATGCCGGGGCGCAGCTCGTTGGCGAATGCGGTGCGCACGAGGTGGAGGAACAGCTCGGGGCCGTCGGGGATGTGCTTCTCCGCGAGGTTCGCGACGTCGGCCTGATCGCGGTACGCGAGCACTTCGAGCAGCAGCTTCTGCTTGGAGCCGAAGTGGTGCAGCACGCCGGCGTGCGTGATGCCGACCTGCTCGGCGACGTCGGCGAGGGTGCCGTTGGTCGAGCCCTTATTGCCGAAGATCTCCACGGCGGCCTTGAGGATCTGCTCGCGTTTCGCTCGGGTCGCCGGGCGCACGCGGGACGTCTCGTCGGTGTCCTTCATCACGACCCCCTCTCGCTTGTGATCGTGCACTTGCCATCTTACTTACCAGTGGGTAACCTCACGGAAGCTTACTTTCTCGACAGTAAGCAAATCACGACAGCCCCGGATCCCCATCCGACGGCGACGCAGCACAATGACCGTGCCCAAGGAGAAGCAATGAAGCTCAGAAAGTCTCTGATCGCCGCGACCGCGATCACCGCCCTCGGCGTCTCGGCCCTCGCCGGATGCTCGTCCGGCGGTGGCGATGACGCGAACACCGGCGATTCCCCCGCACTGACCATCGCGAAGCCCGACGGTGCCATCACCGCCGAGTCGAACAACCCCTACGTCGGCGACTCGTCGGCGTCGAAGTACGGCTACGGCAAGGTGATCTTCGAGACGCTCGGCCTGGTGAACCAGACCGGTGACCGTGGTGTCACCCCCTGGCTCGCCGAGAGCATCGAGTGGAACGACGACTACACCGCCGTCACGGTCGTTCCCCGCAAGGACGTCACGTGGAGCGACGGTGAGCCGTTCACCGCGGATGACATCGTCTACACCTACGAGCTCGTCTCGACGCCCGCCCTCGACACCGCCGGCCTCAAGTTCGAGGGCGCCGAGGTCGACGGCGACGCGGTGACCCTGACCTTCGGCGAGTCGAAGTACGTCAACCAGGCCCGCGTGCTGCACGTGCCGATCGTGCCGAAGCACATCTGGGAGAACTTCGACGAGCCGGCGACCGACCCCGTCAAGGGCGACGACCTGGTCGGCACCGGCCCCTACGAGCTCTCCAACTGGTCCACCGAGTCGGTCACGCTCGAAGCCCGCGACGACTACTGGGGCGGCGACCTCGCCGTGCCCGAGCTGCACTACGTGTCGTACGGCGACAACACCGCTCTCACGACCGCGCTCGCACAGGGTGAGGCGGACTGGGCGCAGGCGTTCATCCCGCAGGTGCAGGAGCAGTTCATCGACGCCGACCCCGAGCACAACGTGTTCTGGGCCGCTCCGACGACCGGCTCCGCGACGCTGTTCATGAACCTGCAGCAGAAGCCGTTCGACGACCCCGCGTTCCGCCAGGCGCTCGCCTGGGTGATCGACCGCGACGCGTACGTCGACATCGCACGCGAGGGCGCGAGCGAGGCCGTCTGGTCGGTGACCGGTCTCTCCTCGATCCTCGACGACGAGATCCAGCCCGAGTTCCAGGGCAAGGAGTACAAGGTCGATGCCGAGAAGGCCCGCGACCTGCTGACCGACGCCGGCTACACCTGGAAGGACGACGCACTGGTCGACCCCGACGGCACCCCCGTCTCGTTCACGCTCTCCGTGCCCTCGGGCTGGAGCGACTGGAACACCGCGCAGGAGCTGATCGCGGAAGACGTGAACGAGGCCATCGGCGCCGAGGTCAAGATCGACATGCCCGACTGGGGTGGCTGGCAGGGCCCGCGCGACGAGGGCACGTTCTCGGCGATCATCCACTGGCTCGAGGACAGCGGCACGGCGTACGGTCTGTACACGTCGACCATGGACCCGCGTTGGATCTCGCCGGAGGGCATCGCCGGCTTCAACTTCGGTCGCTTCGACGACCCGGCGGCGACCGAGGCTCTGAACAGCTACGCCAACGCCTCGTCGGATGAGCAGCGCACCACCGCGCTCGACACGCTGCAGACGATCTTCTCCGAGCAGGTGCCGGCCATCCCGCTGGGCGCGCACCCGCTGCTGGGAGAGTTCAACACCCGCAACTACGTCGGATGGCCCTCGGACGAGGACCCGTACGCCTCGGCCGACCCGACGCAGCAGAACATCGTGCAGATCCTCACGAAGCTGAAGCCCGCCGAGTAGAGCCCGATGGACTTCGACAGGCTCAGCCACCCACCCAGCCAGCCCTGGGTCCCTGAGCCTGTCGAAGGGCCGGCACTTCTCCTTCTCCGACGAAAGACGTTTCCATGACAGACCCCCTGCTCAGCGTGCGCGACTTCTCGGTCGTGTACGACGTCGATCCGCCCGTCGAGGCGGTGAAGAACGTGTCCATCGAACTGCAACGCGGCGAGATCCTCGGTCTCGCCGGTGAGAGCGGATGCGGCAAGACGACCCTCGCCTACGGTGTGCAGCGTCTGCTGCGCGCGCCGGCCGTCATCACCAGCGGCAGCGTGACCTTCCACGATGCATCCGGCGTCGACATCGACATCAACGCGCTCGATGTCGACGCGATGCAGCGCTTCCGCTGGGACAAGGTCTCGATGGTCTTCCAGGGGGCCATGAACGCACTGAACCCCGTCGCCACGATCGGATCGCAGCTGGAGGACGTGTTCGAGATCCACCGTCCTGACATGAACCGGCGGCAGCGCCGCGCCGAGGCGGAGGAACTGCTCGAGATCGTCAAGGTCGGCCGGCAGCGCACCCGCTCGTTCCCGCACGAGCTCTCCGGCGGCATGCGTCAGCGGGTGATGATCGCGATGGCCTTGGCGCTGCGTCCGCAGCTGATGGTGATGGACGAGCCGACCACCGCGCTGGACGTGCTGGTGCAGCGCGAGATCCTCACGCAGATCTCGCAGCTGCGGCACGAGTTCGGGTTCTCGGTCGTCTTCATCACCCACGACCTCCCGCTGCTGCTGGAGATCAGCGACCGGATCGCGATCATGCGCGAGGGCGAGATCATCGAGCTCGCCACGGCCGAGCAGATCTGGACGCAACCGCAGCAGGAATACACCCGGACGCTGCTGTCGTCGTTCCCCCGACTGACCGGTGCGAGAGGAGTGCTGACGCGATGACCACGCTCGAGTTCAGGAATGTCACGAAGTCGTACAACGTGCGCGGAGCAGGGCAGCTGAAGGCGCTCGACGACGTCAGCTTCACGCTCGTCTCGGGTCAGACCATCGGGCTGGTCGGACAGTCGGGCAGCGGCAAGTCCACGATCGCCAAGATCCTCACTCAGCTCGAGACTCCCACGCGCGGTGAGGTGCTGCTCGACGGCACTCCCCTCCCGCGCCGGGGCAAGGGGCTGCAAAAGTACCGGCAGCAGCTGCGGATGGTGTTCCAGGATCCGTTCGCCTCGCTCAACCCGTACCACTCGATCCGCTACCACCTCGAGCGGCCCATCCGGCTCGACGACGTCGTGCCCAAGAAGGACACCGAGGACGAGGTGCGCCGTCTGCTCGGCCGGGTGCGCCTGGATGCGGATGCGGTGATCGACCGCCGCCCGCACGAGCTCTCTGGTGGTCAGCGTCAGCGCGTCGCGATCGCCCGCGCGTTGGCCTCTCGCCCCTCGCTGCTGGTCGCCGACGAACCCGTCTCGATGCTCGACGTCTCCATCCGCCTCGGCGTGCTGAACCTGCTCGCCGACCTGCAGCGCGAGGAGGGCCTCGGCGTGCTCTACATCACCCACGACCTCGCCACCGCTCGCCACTTCAGTGACGAGATCATGGTGCTCAACCAGGGACGCGTCGTCGAGCGGGGGCCGGCGGATGACGTCATCCTCAACCCGCAGGATCCCTACACGCGCGAACTGCGCGCCGCATCGCCCGATCCGGACAAGCACTTCGCGACGGCATCGGGTGGGGCCATGAACGGAGGGGCACTGTGAGCACCGCATTCCCGCAGCTCGACGACAACGACCTCATCCAGCGCGATGCGCTCGAGGTTGGCACCACGGCGACGGTCGCCGAGAAGGGGCGCCGCCATGTGCCCTGGCGCTTCTTCGCCGGACGGGCGGGCTTCTACCTGTTCACCCTCTGGGCCGCCATCACGATCAACTTCTTCCTCCCGCGCTTCATGAAGGGCGACGCGGTCAGCTCGTACCTGGCGCGCAACCGCAACGTCAGCCCCGAGGCGGCGGAGTCGCTGCGCATCCTGCTCGGCATCGACTCCGACAAGTCGATCTGGCAGCAGTACATCGAGTACTGGGGGATGCTGCTGCGCGGCGACCTCGGCATCTCGACCCTGCACGGTCTGCGACCCGTGGCCGAGGTGCTCTCCGCTGCCCTGCCGTGGACGCTCGGTCTGGTCGGCATCGCGACGATCATCTCGTTCGCGATCGGCACCGTCGGCGGCGCGATCGTCGGATGGCGTCGGGGGAGCAAGCTCGACGCGCTGATCCCGATCACGACGTTCTTCAACACCATCCCCTACTTCTGGCTCGGGCTGATCGCCATCGCGATCTTCTCCTCCACGCTGAAGTGGTTCCCGTCGTCGCATGCCTACGACAAGGGGCAGCCGCCCGAGTGGAGCTTCGACTTCATCGGACAGGTGATCATGCACGGCACCCTGCCTGCGCTCACGATCATCATCGCGTCGCTCGGCGGCTGGATGCTCGGCATGCGCAACATGATGTTGACCGTGCTCGACGAGGACTACATCACGGTCTCGCAGGCCAAGGGCATGCCGAACAAGCGGGTGCTGTGGTCGTATGCCGCCCGCAACGCGGTGCTGCCGCAGATCCAGAGCTTCGCCCTCTCGATCGGCTTCATCGTCGGCGGCACGATCGTGATGGAGATGGTCTTCAGCTACCCCGGCGTCGGCAAGCTCCTTCTCGACGCCACCAACGCCAAGGACTACGCGCTCATGCAGGGCGTGTTCCTGGTGATCACGCTCTCGGTGCTCGTGGCCAACATCCTCGCGGATGTCGTCTACGCCTACCTCGACCCGCGCACGCGCCAGACGGAGGCTTGAGATGACCGTTCCCACATCTGCCAGCAATGCGGCCCCCGACGGCACCCCCGTCGTCACCGGGATGCCGGAGACCGCCACGTTGCGCTCGCCGGTGACCGGTGGCCCGCAGCGCAAGACCTTCTGGTCGCAGCTGGCTCAGGCGTTCGCGATGTTCCGCAACCCGAAGTCGGTCGCGGGACTGATCATCCTCGGGGTGTTCGTGCTGATCGCGATCCTCGCTCCCTGGATCGCGCCGTACGCACCGACGCAGAAGGACCGCGACGCGCTGCGCCAGCCGCCCTCGTTCGAGCACTGGCTGGGCACCACCCACATGGGCGAGGACGTGCTGAGCCAGATCATCTACGGCACCCAGGGCGTGATCGTCGTGGGCTTCCTCTCCGCCGTGATCGCGACCTTCATCGCGATCACGGTCGGCGTCATCGCCGGCTACGTGCGCGGATGGAAGAGCGAGTCGCTCTCGGCGCTGACCAACGTGTTCCTGGTGATCCCCGGCATCCCGCTGATCATCATCATCGCGTCGCAGTTCGAGAACCCGCCACTGATCGTGATCGCCGCCGTGCTGGGCCTGACCGGGTGGGCCTGGGGAGCACGCGTGCTGCGCGCCCAGACGATGTCGCTGCGCAACCGCGACTTCATCCAGGCCGCTCGCGCCAACGGCGAGCCGCTGCGCCGCATCATCACGGTCGAGATGCTCCCGAACCTGATGGCCCTGATCGCGTCGAGCTTCGTCGGCACAGTCACGGCGGCTATCCTCGGCCTCACGACGCTGGCCTTCATCGGGGTGATCCCGGTGAGCAATCTGAACTGGGGGACCATCCTGTTCTGGGCGCAGCAGAACGGCGCCTTCCCGCGACTCTGGTGGTGGTACGTGCCTGCGGGCCTGTGCATCGCGATCATCGGCGTCGCACTCTCACTGATCAACTTCGGCATCGACGAGTACGTCAACCCGCGCCTGCGCTCCGCCGGAGAGCGGGCCAGGGCCATGAAGAAGAAGGGGCTGAACGTGAACGACGCGGTCACCGCTGTGCGCACCGTCCCCCTGCCCGACACGAACTCCCCGAAGACCACGACTCCGACGAACACGACACAGAACACGAAGTGATGACCTCTCAGACGTTGACCACCGTCCTCCCCTACCAGGACCCCGCCCTCTCGATCCCGGAGCGCGTCGCCGACCTCCTCAGCCGCATGACGGTCGAGGAGAAGGTCGGGCAGATGCTGCAGCTCGACGCACGCGACGACCTCGACGACCACGTCGCGCGGCGCCATGCGGGCTCGATCCTGCACACCTCACCGGAACGCATCCTGCGCGCCAACGAGCTCACGGCGCAGACGCGGCTCCGCATCCCGCTGCTGGTGGGGGAGGACTGCATCCACGGGCACTCGTTCTGGCCCGGCGCGACGATCTACCCGACTCAGCTCGGCATGGCCGCCTCCTGGGATGCCGAGCTCGTCGAGCGCGTGGCACGTGCGACGGCCGAAGAGGTCGCGGTGACCGGCATCCACTGGACGTTCTCACCCGTGCTGTGCATCGCGCGCGACCTGCGCTGGGGCCGCATCGACGAGACCTTCGGCGAGGACCCGTTCCTGATCGGAGAGCTCGCCTCGGCGATGGTGCGCGGCTACCAGGGCGACGGTCTCGATGACCCCACCGCGATCCTCGCCACCGCCAAGCACTTCGCTGGCTACTCCGAGACCCAGGGTGGGCGTGACGCGAGCGAGGCCGACATCTCGCGCCGCAAGCTCCGTTCCTGGTTCCTTCCGCCGTTCGAGCGGGTGGCCCGCGAGGGATGCCGCACGTTCATGCTCGGCTACCAGACCACCGACGGCGTGCCGATCACCACGAACGACTGGCTGCTCAGCGATGTGCTCCGCGGCGAGTGGGGCTACACCGGAACCCTCATCACCGACTGGGACAACGTCGGGCGCATGGTGTGGGAGCAGAAGGTGCAGCCCGACTACGCGCATGCCGCCGCCGCGGCCGTGAAGGCCGGCAACGACATGATCATGACTACGCCGCTCTTCTTCGAGGGCGCGCTGGATGCCGTCGCGCAGGGACTGCTCACGGACGACGCCTTCGACGCCGCGGCCGCGCGCATCCTGACGCTGAAGTTCGAGCTGGGGCTGTTCGAGAACCCGCGCCTGCCCGGTACCGAGCTCGACGCCGTGGTCGGCAGCGCAGCGCACGCCGCGCTGAACCTCGAGGTCGCCCGGCGCTCGCTCGTACTGCTCGAAAACGACGGCGTGCTGCCCCTCGACGCCACGGCGCCGCTGAAGGTCGCGGTCACCGGTCCGCTGGCCGACGACGCGCAGACGCAGCTCGGCGACTGGGCCGGGGGTTCCGGTCAGGCCGGGTGGCTCGACGGCCAGCCGCGCGAGATGATCACGACCGTGCTCGACGGGCTCCAGGGTGTCGACGGCTGGACCGTCACGCACACCCGTGGTGCCGACATCCTGACGCTCGAGGACGATCCGCAGGGGGCGCTGTTCCCCGACGGGCAGCCTCGGCCCTCGATCGTGAAGCCCTGCGCACCGGACGAAGCGCTGATCTCGGAGGCCGTCGCCGCGGCATCCGAGGCCGATGTCATCGTCGCAGTCGTCGGCGACCGGATCGAGCTGGTCGGCGAAGGGCGCTCGACTGCGACGCTCGAGCTCATCGGCGGGCAGAACGCCCTGCTCGACGCGCTCATCGCGACTGGGAAGCCCGTGGTCATCGTGCTGCTCGCTTCGAAGCCGCTCGTGTTGCCGGCATCCGCCGCACAGGCCGCCGCCGTGATCTGGGCAGCGAGCCCCGGCATGCAGGGTGGGCGCGCGCTGGCCGAGATCATCTCGGGCGCTGTGGAGCCGTCAGGCCGTCTGCCGATCTCGTTCGCGCGTCACGTCGGTCAGCAGCCGACGTACTACAACCAGATCCGCGGGCAGCACGGTGACCGCTACGCCGACCTCACTCAGGCCCCGGCCTGGGGCTTCGGCGAGGGCCTCTCGTACACGACGGTCGAGTACTCCGACCTGTCGTTGGAGCAGACATCGCTCACCGCGTCCGACACGATCGTCGGACACGTGACGGTGACGAACACCGGGGCGCGCCCGGCGCGCGAGACCGCGCAGGTGTACGTGCGTGATTCGGTGACGAGCGTGAGCTGGACCGACCGCGAGCTCAAGACCTACCGCCAGGTCGACGTCGCTCCCGGGGAGTCGGTGCGGGTGCGCCTGGAGCTGCCAGTGGCGGACTGCACGATCGTCGACGCCGCCGGCGTCCGCATCGTCGAGCCCGGTGCCTTCGAGCTGCTCGTCGGCCCGTCCTCCCGCGAGGATGCGCTGCTGGCCGCCGGGTTCGAGGTCGTCTAGCCGGCATCCGCTTCTCGCCGAGACCCATCCTTCCCGTCGAGACCCACTGCGGCCGACGCGCGCGGTGATGGGTCTCGGTGGGGGCGGTGGGTCTCGGCGTCACTCCTCGTCGCGGAGACGGAGGGGGCCGACGCCCTGGGTGCCCAGGGTGTCGTCCGGGTTCAGCAGTCCGCAGGCTTTCATCGACAGGCATCCGCAGCCGATGCATCCGGTGAGCTCGCGCTCCAGGCGCTCGATCCCCTCGCGGCGCTTCTCCAGCTCGCGCTTCCACCGCCGTGAGGCGCGCTGCCAGTCGGCGTGGGTCGGCGTCTCGGTCAGCGGCACGTCCGCGAATGCGCTCTGCACATCGGCCAGTGGGATGCCGAGGCGTTTGGCGACCGTGATGAGTGACACCCGTCGCAGCATGTGCCGCGGGTAGCGTCGCTGGTTGCCCGGCGTGCGCGTCGAGGCGATCAGGCCGAGGTTCTCGTAGAAGTGCAGAGCGGATGCGGCGACGCCGGTGCGCCGCGTCATCTCGCCGATCGTGAGCGGCTCGTCGGCGGTGTGCGGGTGCGGTTCTTCATCCGTCGCAGACGTCATGTGCGTCTCCTCACTGCTCGCCGATTTGACCTCAAGCATACTTGAGGTTTTACGGTAGAGGTATCCCGAGGAAAGCCGCCCAGATGACCTATGTGATCGCCCTGCCGTGTGTCGATGTGAAGGACCGCGCCTGCATCGACGAGTGTCCCGTCGACTGCATCTACGAGGGCGAACGGTCGTTGTACATCCATCCGGACGAGTGCGTCGACTGCGGCGCGTGCGAACCCGTGTGCCCTGTCGAGGCGATCTTCTACGAGGACGACCTGCCCGACGAGTGGCAGGACTACTACAAGGCGAACGTGGAGTTCTTCGAAGACATCGGCTCGCCGGGTGGAGCAGCCAAGACCGGGATGATCCCCCACGACCATCCGTTCATCGCGGCGCTCCCGCCGCAGGAAGGAGCGGAATGAGCATCCTCGACCCGCGCATCGCCATCGTCGGAGCAGGACCGGCGGGGATCTACGCCGCCGACATCCTGCTGGGCCTCGCGCCGACCGCATCCATCGACCTGTTCGAGAAGCTGCCGGCACCGTACGGGCTGGTCCGGTACGGGGTCGCGCCCGACCACCCGCGCATCCGCAAGATCACGGATGCGCTGCACGATGTGATCAGCGATCCGCGGATCCGGCTGCGCTGCAACGTCGACATCGGCGCCGACATCACGATCGACGAGCTCCGTGCCGCCTACGACGGCGTGATCGTCGCGACCGGCGCCGATCTCGACGTGCGGCTCGACATCCCCGGCATCGATCTGCCCGGCTCCTTCGGCGCGGCCGACTTCGTGGCCTGGTACGACGGTCATCCCGATGTGCCGCGGGACTGGCCGCTGACGGCGGAGTCGGTCGCGGTGCTCGGCGCGGGGAACGTCGCGCTCGACGTGACGCGCATCCTCGCGGTGCACGCCGCGGCGCTCGAGCGCACAGACACTCCGGATCACGTGCTGGCGCAGCTCGGCGCGAGCCCCCTGCGCGACGTGCACCTGTTCGCCCGCCGCGGGCCGGCCGATGTGCGATTCTCACCCCTCGAGCTGCGGGAGCTCGCCGCGCAGCATGATGTCGAGGTCATCGTGGATCCGGATGACGTCGTGCTCGACGCACACGCGGAGCGCATGATCGCGCAGTTCTCGCAGCGCCGGATCATCGTGCGCACGCTCACCGAATGGGCCGAACGCGAGAACATCGGCACGGCATCGCGCCGCATCCACCTGCATCTCCGACAGCGGCCGGTGCGGGTGATCGGCGACGACGGGGTCACCGGGATCGAGATGGAGCGCACCGCATCCGACGAACTGGGGCGCATGGTCGGCACGGGCGAGATGCTCCGCTACGACGTGGGCGCCGTGTACCGCGCCGTCGGTTACCGCTCGACGCCGGTGCCCGGCATGCCGTTCGACGACGAGGCCGGAGTGGTCCCGCACGTCGAAGGCCGCGTGGTCGACGAAGGCGGGACGCCGATCCCGCGGCTGTACGCGACCGGATGGATCAAGCGGGGTCCGGTCGGACTGATCGGCTCGACCAAGTCGGATGCCGCGCAGACGGTGAAGCACCTGGTCGACGATCTCGCCGCCGCGGACAGCACCGCGCGTGAGGGCGATCCGATCGCGCACCTCACCGCGGCCGTCGACTTCGACGGATGGCTGCGCATCGATGCCGCTGAACGTAACGCAGGAGCCGACCGTGGGCGCGAACGGACCAAACTGGTGGAACGGGCCGAGATGCTCGCCCATGCCACACACGAACAGATGACGGAGATCTCTCGATGAGCACGAACCCGGTGCCGACCCCGGTCGGCGAAGCACTCAAGGCTGCGTTCCGCACGCACCCTGCGGGCGTCGCGATCATCACGGCGTCCACCCCCGACGGCCCGGTCGGGCTCACGGCGTCGAGCGTCGCCTCGGTGGCCGTCGACCCCGCGGCGATCATGTTCTCTGTCACGAGGGCCACCGGCTCGGCCGGGGCCATCCTCAGCGCCGACACCTTCGTGGTGCACCTCATCGACGACGAGCACTCCGCGCTCGCCCAGAGCTTCGCCACCAGCGGCGCTGACCGGTTCACCCCCGAGCAGGGCTGGACCGCGCTCGACACCGGCGAGCCGCACCTCGACTCCGCCCGCGCCGCCCTGCGCTGTCGGGCGCTGCACACCATCGCGGTCGGCACCTCCACCGTCGTGATCGCCGAGGTGCTCGAGGTGCTCACCGGCACGCAGGGGCGACCGCTCGTCTACGTCGACCGCCGCTTCCACGCCCTGCCACCCGCTCACAACGACTGAATATCCGCACACCGAAAGGAACACGCATGTCCACTCTGTACACGCTCCCCGAGCTCCCCTACGACTTTGCAGCCCTCGAGCCGCACATCTCCGGCAAGATCATGGAGCTGCACCACTCCAAGCACCACCAGGCGTACGTCACCGGTGCCAACACGGCCCTCGAGCAGCTCGCCGCCGCCCGTGAGTCCGGCACCCTGGCGAACGTGAACAAGCTCGAGAAGGACCTCGCGTTCAACCTCGGCGGACACGTCAACCACTCGGTGTTCTGGCAGAACCTCTCGCCCGAAGGCGGCGGGACGCCCGAGGGTGAGCTCGCCTCGGCGCTGGCCGACGAGTTCGGCTCGATCGACGCATTCCGCGACCACTTCACCGCCACGGCTCTGGGCGTGCAGGGATCCGGCTGGGCGGTGCTCGCCTGGGACAGCGTCGGCGCACGCCCGGTGATCTTCCAGCTGTTCGATCAGCAGGGCAACGCGCCCCTCGGCGTCATCCCGCTGCTGCAGCTCGACGTCTGGGAGCACGCGTACTACCTCGACTACCTCAACGTGCGTGCCGACTATGTCAAGGCGTTCTGGAACATCGTGAACTGGCCCGACGTGCAGCGTCGGTTCGAGGCCGCCCGCGCCGCGACGCAGGGACTCATCACGGCGCTCTGAGGCACCGGCCGAGGTGCCGTCGCAGGGGTGGGCTCAACGCAGCTGGGCGAACTTCTCCACGTCTCGCGTGGGGCCCACCACGAGGATGACATCTCCGTCGCTGAGCACGGTCGTCGCCTCGGCGTTGCGCCATTCGCCGTGGGTCGTGCGGTAGGCGGCGATCGTGACTCCGTAGGTCGACCGCACGGACGCCTCGGCGAGGGTGATGCGTTGCAGATGTGCGGGGGCCACCGTCTTCACGACGGCGTAGCCGCGGTCGATCTCGAGATAGTCGGCCGCGGCTCCGCGGACGAGGTGCGCGACGCGACGCCCCATGTCCTTCTCCGGGTAGACCACTCGGTGCACGCCGAGCTGTTCGAGCACGGCGCCGTGCTGCTCGTCGACCGCCTTCGCCCAGATCACCGGAACCTGCATCTTGAGCAGCAGCGATGCGGTGAGGATCGAGGCGGTGATGTCGTTGCCGATGGCCACGACGACACGGTCGAACTCCCCGACGGCCAGCTGCTCGAGCACCTCGACACGTGTCGAGTCCGCGCGCACGACCTGTGTGAGCTCTCCGTTGAGGGCTTGCACCAGGTCTTCATCGACATCGATCCCGAGGACTTCCGTCCCTGAGGCCATCAGCTCGAGCGCGAGTGAGGTGCCGAAGCGTCCGAGGCCGATGACGGCGACGGAGTCCGCTTCGGCGATCCGCCTGGCATCCTGCCCGAATGAGAGAAACCTGGACACGCTCGTCCTTCCGTTGTGAGGTGAGGGCCAACTGATCAGCCGATCGCCGGTCGTTCCTTAGGGAGATCGTAGGCGCTCGGTCTGTCGCGCAAGGCGAGAGCGGAACCGAGTGTCAGGGGCCCGAGTCTGCCCAAGAACATCAGCGCGACCAGGATCAGGTGCGCGGCCGGTGGCAGATCAGCGGTGATGCCGGTCGACATGCCGACGGTTCCGAACGCGGACACGACCTCGAACAGCACGCGATCGAGGTCGAAGTCGGTCAGGGCGAGGATCGCGATCACGGCCGCCATGACCGCGCCGAGGGCGACGATCACGACGGTGATGGCCTCGCGGTGCACGGCGCGCGACAGCCTCTTGCCGAAGATGTTCACCGCTGCACCGCCGCGCAGCTCCGTCCACATGATGAAGAAGAGCACGGCGAAGGTCGTGACCTTGATGCCGCCCGCCGTGCCGGCCGGACCGCCACCGATGAACATCAGAACGTCGGTGCCGAGCCAGGTCTCGTCGTGCATCTGTGCGATGTCCACGGAGTTGAAGCCTGCTGTCCGCGCCTGCACGGAGTGGAAGAAGCCGGCGAGTACCCGATCGGCCGGGGGGAGCTGGCCGAGCGTCCCTGGATTGTCCCACTCGAACAGGAGGACGTACGCGGTGCCGATCACCAGCAGCGCGATCGTCGCCGACAGGACGATCCGGGTGTTCATCGTCCAGTGCAGCGGGCGGCGGAACTCGCGTCTCAGTTGCCGGAGCACTGGGAATCCGAGACCTCCGAGGATGATCGCCGCGCAGATCGGCAGGCACACCCACGGGTCTGAGACGAACTGCATCAGGCTGTCGGTGTAGAGGGCGAAGCCGGCATTGTTGAAGGCCGAGACCGCGTGGAACACGGCATGCCATCCTGCCCGCAGGGGGTCGTAGCCATACCCCGTGAGGAATCGCAGGAACAGCACGATCGCCACGATCACCTCGATCGCGAGCGTGGTGAGGAGGATGCCGGTCGCGATGCGCTTCATGCTGCCGGCGCCCGGAGTCTTCGTCTCGGTGCCGGCGAGAATCCGCGACCGGACCGACAATCGGCGAGCGAGCACCAGGCCGATGAGCGCCGCGAAGAGCATGATGCCCAACCCGCCGAGTTGGATCAGCGCCAGGATGATGACTTTGCCGAAGGGGCTCCAGTACACCGCGGTGTCGACGACCACCAGGCCGGTGACGCAGACGGCGGAGGTGGCGGTGAACAGCGCGTCGCTCGGCGGCGTCCACGTCTGCGTGCTCGAGGAGATCGGCAGCATGAGCAGCATCGTTCCCACGATGATCGCCGCTCCGAACCCGAAGGCGATGACCTGGGCGGGGGCGAGGGATCGACGCCGACCGGCGCGACGGAGCAATGTCACGGATGGGACACTACCCGGTCGTGGCGTCTCGAAGTGGAATGATGCTGCGGCAGAGCCGAGAGTCGTGTCCTCGCCGCCTCGCGGGTGCGATCTGTGACGCCTCATGACGAGAGGCGCGCGCTGCGTGCGTGCAGTGTCTAGCCTCAGGAAAATGAGCAACGGCATCCCGCCCGAATCCGTCGCGCACGAGGTCCGCGAGCCGGTCTACGACTGGACCGATTTCGGCTTCGACACCCGCCAGGTGCACGCCGGTGAGTTCGACGAGCCCGAGTACGGGTCGCGCATCGCGCCCATCTACCTCAGCGCGGCGTTCCGCTTCGACTCGTTCGAGGAGAGCACGCGGCGGTTCAGCGGTGCGGATGACGGCCAGGTCTACTCGCGCAACCTCAACCCGACCAACGGCGTGGCCGAGCGGCGCATCGCCGCCCTCGAAGGAGGCACCGGTGCGGTCGTGGTGTCGTCGGGGCAGGCGGCGATCAGCGCGGCGATCCTCTCGATCACGGGCCAGGGCGAGCGCTTCGTCTCGACCGCGAGCATCTACAGCGGCACCCGCATCCTGTTCGCACGGTCCTTCGCCCGCTTCGGTGTCGGCGTCGACTACGTGGCCGATCCCACCGACGAGGCCGAGTGGGAGGCGGCGATCGGGCCGGACACCAAGGCGATCTTCACCGAGACCATCCCTAACCCCAAGAACGACGTGGTCGACATCGCAGCCGTCGCCCGCATCGCCGCGCGTCACGGCATCCCGCTCATCGTCGACAACACGATCGGCACGCCCTACCTCATAAGGCCCCTCGAGCACGGCGCGCACATCGTGGTGCACTCCGGCACCAAGTTCCTCTCGGGTCACGGCGCCGCGATCTCGGGCATCATCGTCGACGGAGGCACTTTCGACTGGGCGGGCAGCCCCCGGTCGTATGCGGGCATCACAGAGCCGCCGGCGCCGGGTGCGCCCAGCCCGCTCGAGGCGTACGGTGACCGTGCCTACGAGCAGTTCGTGCGCGGCGGAATCGTGAACGACCTCGGCCCCGCGCTCTCGCCGCTGCACGGCTTCCTGCTGCAGCAGGGCATCGAGACGTTGTCGCTGCGTATGGAGCGGCACGTCGAGAACTCCCGGGCGGTCGCCGAATTCCTCTCGCAGCATCCCGCGGTCGAGTACGTCGACTACGCCGGGCTGGCGGGGCATCCGCAGCACGAGATCGCGCAGCGCACCCTCGGCGGACGATCCGGATCCGTGTTCGCCGTCACGGTGCGCGGCGGACGAGCGGGAGCGGAGATCTTCATCGACAGCCTGCGCGTGTTCAGTCGCATGACGAACATCGGCGACGTGCGCTCCATGGTGTTGCACCCCGCCACGACCACACACCTGTCGTTCACGCCCGAACTGCGCGCACAGCTCGGCATCGACGACGGACTCGTGCGTCTCTCGGTCGGCATCGAGACCGTCGCCGACCTGATCGCCGACCTCGACAGCGCGCTCGCCGCGGTTGCCGCGCACCTCGGGCTGGCCAGCAACGCAGACAATCGGGAGAGTCGATAGTCTCCGCTCGCCGTTGAGTTCTATGGCGTCGCGTGGTCGGACCGGTCGGCGCGCACGACGGTGGTGGAGTCGACGTCGACCGCGACGCCGTGCGAGTCGGTGGGCTGCAGTCTGGCCAGCGGAAGCCCGCTCGCGTCGAGCAGCACCGAGTGCGTCTCGTCATCCGCGAATGCGTGGCCTTCGCCCCACTGGCGCATAGCAACGATCACGGTGAAGAGGTCGCGCCCCGCGTCTGTGAGCACGTACAGCTGTCGCCGACCGGATGGTGCCGCTTCGCGTCTGAGGATGCCGCGATCGACCAGGCGGCGGAGGCGCTCGGTGAGGATGTTGCGAGCGACTCCGGTGCGGTGCTGGAAGTCGGTGAACGAGCGGGCGCCGTCCATCGCGTCGCGGACGATGAGCAGGCTCCAACGGTCGCCGACGATGTCGAGTGTGCGTGCGACGGGGCAGTCGGGATCCGTCCAGGACGAGCCGTCGACGCTCGTGATGTGTTTCATCAGACCTCCGATCAGTTGCAGATCAAAACCAGTTTGCCGTAGTGTCCGTTGAGTTGCAAAATGCTACTGAATGGAGGATGTGTGGGCATCTCGCACGGACGAACGGCGGCGCTCGCGACGGTCTGCGCACTCGCCGTCGCGACGATCTACGTCTCCCAGCCCTTGCTGGCGGAGATCGGGCGCGAGCTGGGAGTGCGCGAGGCAGACCTGGGATGGATCGTGGCCTCGGGGCAGATCGGGTATCTGATCGGCTTGGCACTTCTCGTCCCCCTGGGAGACATGCTCGACCGCCGCATGCTCATCGGCGGCCAGCTGCTCCTCGCCGCGGCCGGCATGCTCGTCGCTGCGGTGTCATCCACTCCGCTCGTGCTGCTCATCGGCCTGGCCGCATCGGGGCTGTTCGCCGTCGTGGTGCAGACCGCGGTCGCGTTCGCCGCCGACCTCTCGACACCGGAGCAACGTGGCCGGACGCTCGGCATCGTCACCTCCGGGGTCATCATCGGAATCCTCGGATCGCGGGTGCTGGCGGGAGTTCTGGCTGCGCTCTGGGGGTGGCGCAGCGTGTACGTCGCGCTGACACTGCTCCTCGCCGGTCTCGCCGTCGTCGTTCTGACGAGGTTGCCTGGCGACCGCCGGACGAGTCGCAAGACCTATGTTCAGGTGATGGGCTCGCTGGGGAGCCTCTTCCGCGAGCCACTGTTCGTCTCGCGCGGACTGATCGCGTTCTTCCTGTTCGCCTCCTTCGGCACACTCTGGAGCGGACTCGCGCTGCCGTTGACGGCGGAACCCTGGCACCTGAGCACGGCCCAGATCGGGCTGTTCGGAATCGCGGGGCTCGCCGGGGCCCTCGGCGCGGCGCGAGCAGGGCGCTGGGCGGATGCCGGCAAGGCCGAGCGTGTGACCGGAATCGCGCTCCTGCTCCTCGCGGCGTCGTGGATCGCATCGGGACAGGCGGGCTGGTCGCTGTGGCTCGTGGTCTTCGGCGTCATCGTCCTGGACTTCGCTGTGCAGGCGGTGCACGTCAGCAATCAGAGCCTGCTCACCGCCGCGTATGCCGACCGGACGAGCAGCACCATCGGCGGCTACATGATCTTCTACTCGCTCGGATCCGCCCTCGGTGCGACGGCCACCACCTCGCTGTACGCCGTCATGGGATGGGGAGGGCCGACCGCGATCGGCATCGCATTCGCCCTCTGCGGGCTGCTCACCTGGGCACTCAGCCGGCTCATGGTGATGAAAGCGCGTGGAGGCGGCGGGGTGGTGCGCTCGACGTCGACCGCCCGCCCCCTACCCGCGGTCGAGGTGCAGGAAAAGCATCGCCAATCCCGCCAGTGCGACGGCCGCGACGAGGAGAACCGCACTGAGGCCGAAAGCGCGACCGCGCCAGGCGCGATCGTCTTCGGTCCAGCTCGCCAGCCGGTTCGCGAGGATGCCGCAGCTGACGATCGGGGCGACGGCCACCAGGCCGATCGGGATGACGGATGCGGTGTGCCACGGCCGTGATTCGCCGGGTTCGAAGCCGATCCCGGCGATCAGGATCAGGAACATGATCACCAGGCCGAAGCAGATGCCGACCACGCCGGTCAGGATCTGCGCGGTGAGCCAGACGCCCCAACTTCGCAGCCCCGTCATGGCGGCGACGATCGGCACGGCGCACCCCGCGGTGACCAGCAGCAGATAGATCCCGAACAACCCCCTCCACGTCGCCCCGCCCGTGTCGAGCTCAGGGCGGAGCAGAGGGAGGAGGTTGCCGTCGAAGAAGAACCAGTGCACCGTGAGCGCACACAGCACGATCACGGCCAGCAGAAGGGCGGTCGCGCGGGCGGCCCGCACGGCTCGCGGCGTGGGTACCGTCAGGGCATCCCCGATGCGTTCGCTCACCGGGCGTCGAGCTCGTGCAGCTGTGCGTTGAACAGCGAGGTCATGCGGGGCGACCAGGCGCGCCGCGGCCGTGCGTCGAGGGCAGGCGCGAGGTCGTGCCGCGCACGTTGAGCTCGTATGGCAGGGCCGAGGGGATGCGCACGGCATCCGGTGCGGTGAGCTTGGCGAGCACGGCATCCGCTGCCCTCTCGCCCTGGCCGAGCGGGAACTGGTCGACCGTGGTGAGGCGGAAGAACTCGCCGAGCTCGTGGCCGTCGATGCCGACGATCGACAGGTCCTCCGGCACCCGGAAGCCCAGGTCGCGGGCGGCGAGGAGTGCGCCGATCGCCATCTCGTCCGACGCGGCGAACACGGCGGTCGGGCGAGGGCCCGGGCGCCCGAGCAGCTGCTTGGCCGCCCGGTAGCCGCCCTCGACCGTGAAGTCGGCCGGCTCCAGGAACGCCGGGTTCAGGGGGATGCCGGCCGTCGCCAGCGCCCGCTCGAAACCCAGGCGCCGGTTGGTGGGGATGTGGAAGTCGAGGTCGAACTCGGGGTTCGCGCCGATGTGCGCGATGTCGGTGTGCCCGAGGCTGATCAGATGCTCGGTCGCCAACTGTGCCACCGCGACGTCATCGACCGTCAGAGTGTCGAGCTTCGGGTTCGGGCCGCCGATCGCGATGACCGGGAGCCCGAGGTCGAGCAGGTACTGCGTCTCGTCCTCATCGAGCTCGATCGACACCGCGATCACGGCATCCACCCGCTGACGGCGCAGGAAGGTGTCGAACACGTGCCGACGCACATCCTTGTCGGCCGTGATGTTGTACAGCGTGATGTCGTAGCCCTCGCGCATCAGCGCGGCGGAGACGCCCGAGAGCACGGTGCTGAAGAACCAGCGGTCGAGGAACGGCACGACCACGCCGATGTTCCGGGTGCGCCCGGAGGCGAGGCTCGACGCACGCGAGGAGACGACATAGCCGAGCGCGGTGGCGGCGGCTTGCACGCGCTGGCGCGCGGCCTCCGACACGTGACCGCGACCGCTGAGGGCGCGCGAGACCGTGGCGGTGGAGACCCCGGCCATGCGGGCGACTTCGTCGATGCTCGCCATGTGTTCCTCTGTCGATTCCCTTCCGGTCGCGGATCCTGTCGTTCGTCGAGCGAAGAAGAACAGAATCCGCGACCGGAGCGGGATGCGGTTGTCAGGCCTGGGTATACCAGACGGCGGTGTCGACCGGGAGCGACGTGCCCTCGAACGGCTGGCTCTTCAGCACGATCGATGCTCCGGCGGGGAGCTCGAGTGGGGCTCTGCCGAGGTTCGCGACGACGTGCACGTCACCACGGCGGAAGGCCACCGCGTCATCCCCGGCGTCCTCCCAGACCAGCGAGCCGGAGCCGAAGCCATGCGCGCGACGAGCGGCCAGCAGCTCCTTGTAGAGCGAGAGGGTCGAGGTGGGGTCGGCCTCTTCGACATCGCGGGCGTACGTCGCCCACTCCGCCGGCTGCGGGAGCCACGACAGGTTCGTCGTGTTGAAGCCGAACGCCGGAGCATCCGCCTCCCAGGGCAGCGGCACGCGGCAGCCGTCGCGACCGTAGCGCTCGTGCTGGGTGCGGAACCAGGTCGGATCCTGACGGAACTCGTCGGGGATCTCCATCGCCTCGGGCAGGCCGAGCTCCTCGCCCTGGTACAGGTACGCGGAGCCGGGCAGCGCCAGCATCAGCGTGGTCGCCGCACGGGCACGGGCCAGGCCGATCGCGGTGTCGGGCTTGTGCGGAGTCTTCGGGCCGATGCCCTCACCCTGCGGGTTGTCGGCCGTGAGCGCGAGGCGCGAGGCGTGCCGCACGACGTCGTGGTTCGAGAGCACCCAGGTGCTCGGGGCGCCGACCGCGCCGAACTGGTCGAGCGACTCGCGGATGACCTCGCTGAGCTCCTTCGCGTGCCACGACGTCATGAGGTACGGGAAGTTGAACGTCTGGTGCATCTCGTCCGGGCGCACCCACAGAGCGGTCTGCTTCAGCGTCGGCATCCAGGCCTCACCGCAGAGGGCGCGGTCGCCGTCGTACTCGGCGAGCACCTTGTGCCAGTCGCGGTAGATCTCGTGCACGCCGTCCTGACCCCAGTACGGCACGTTCGCCTCGCCGCCGCCCATGGAGTCGGCGTCGCTCGGGGGCGTGTAGTCGGGCAGGCCCTCGGCCTTGATCATGCCGTGGGCGACGTCGACGCGGAAGCCGTCGACACCGCGGTCGAGCCAGAAGCGCAGGATGGAGCGGAACTCCTCGCGCACCTCTTCGTTGTTCCAGTCGAAGTCGGGCTGCGTGGCGTCGAAGATGTGCAGGTACCACTGGCCGGGCGTGCCGTCGGCCTCGGTGATGCGCTGCCACATGCCGCCGCCGAACACCGACTCCCAGTTGTTCGGGGGGAGTTCGCCGTTCTCGCCCTTGCCATCACGGAAGATGTAGCGCGCGCGCTCCGGGCTGCCGGGGGCGGCCTTGAGTGCCTGCTGGAACCAGACGTGCTGGTCGGACGAGTGGTTCGGGACCAGGTCGACGACGACGCGGATGCTGCGGGCGTGGGCCTGCGCCAGCATCTCGTCGAAGTCGGCGAGGGTGCCGAACAGCGGGTCGACGTCGCGGTAGTCGGCCACGTCGTAGCCGGCGTCGCGCTGCGGGCTCGTCATGAACGGGCTCAGCCAGATCGCGTCGACGCCGAGCTCCTGCAGGGAGTCCAGGCGGCTGGTGATGCCCGGCAGATCGCCGATGCCGTCACCCGACGCGTCCGCGAAGGAACGGGGGTAGATCTGGTAGATGACGGCGCTGCGCCACCACTCGGAACCGGGGGCTGCGATCTGCTCAAGCTGTGCCATGGGAACAGGTTAGTGCAAACGCTTACATGGTTGCCAGGGCGGGGATCGAATCGGTTCGATTTTCGCGGTGCGGCGACGGGGTGCGCGGCATTCTCAGGTGGTCAGAATCCCCCGGGAAGGGGAGGGGAAGCGGGTCTCCTGTTGCACGGAGGCGAGCAGTTGGGACTCGATCGCGTCGAGCGCGATCCTCACCGCCCCCATCGCGACCGACTCGTCGCCCAGAGTCGACAGCACTACCCGCGGCGCATGCGGCTGCAGACGATCGATGTGTGCACGGACCGCGTCGAGGATGATCTCTCCGCCTCGGGAGATGCCGCCACCGAGCACGATCAGCTCCGGGTCGACGGCGAGCGACATCGCCACGACACCGGTCGCGATGCTGCCCGCGAACCCGTCGAGTGCGGCGAGCGCCTGCGGGTGCCCTTCGCGTGCGGCGAGGAACATGGCCTCCCGCGTCGGTTCGACGCCGCTGCCGGCGAGTGCCGCGACGTGACTCGGGGCGTCAGCCCAGCCCAGCTGGGGGAGTGCGCCGACCAGGCCGGACCCGCCGCTGTGGCCGCGGTACAGGGAGCCGGCGAGCAGCATTCCCGCGCTGGTCCGGTTGCCGGAGAGGATGTAGACCACGTCCTGCGCATCCTGCGCGCTGCCGCGCCAGTGCTCCGCGATGGTGCCGAGGTTGTTGTCGCTCTCGACGCGCACCGGCACACCCCACCGCGAGGAGAGTGTCTGCGCGAGGTCGAGGCCGAGCCATCCGGGAAGGCCGTTGCCGCCGTACCGGGTGACGGTACCTGTGGCGTCGATCACACCGGGCGAGCCGACACCGGCGCACCAGACGGCGTCGGCATCCACGCCGGCCAGGGAGAGGCACTCCTCCACGACCGTGGTCGCGAGATCGATGCGGTCGGTGGCGCTCGCGTCTTCGTCGACGGACGTCTTGTGGGAGGCGCGGAGCTCGCCGTCGAGGTCGGCGACCGTGCCGAGGATCTTGTGCACGCCGATGTCGACACCGACGACGTACCCCGACTCGGCGGCGAAGCGGTAGCTCCGCGCGGGGCGGCCGGGGCGGGCGCTGGCCGGGGCGTCGGCGGGTGCGATCCAGCCGAGTTCCCCGAGGTCGCGGATCACGTCTTCGACGGCGGTGCGTGAGATGCCCAGATGGTCGGCCAGCGTCGACGTCGTCTGATGACCGTCGCGAATGCCGAGGAGCGCGGCGTGCGTGTTCATGCGCCTCAGTAGCGACCGGTCGCCGGAGCGTGATGTCGTCGTCATGGTCTCCCGAACGTAGAGGAGTGGATTTTCACGTGAAGTTTGGTTAGTCATCGTAGCGCGCGTCCGCAGCGGATCCACCTCGATGGATCGGTGTCGAATCTCATGCTTGACAGCGATCTGCGCCGTCGTTTAATTTTAATGCCAACTTGGATTATTATATAGCCAGATGTCATCCAGGTGTGCCGAGGTCGTCACCGCTCGCGCACGAATGCCGTACCCCCTCGCACCCGAGCAAAGGAATCAGCAGACAATGAACCGTCAGCGAAAGACCGCGAGCGCCGTCGCCGCCGTCTCCGTCCTCTCCCTCAGCCTGGCAGGCTGCGCCTCCGGCGCCGGCCCCGCCGCCGAAGGCGGGGAGAGCACCATCAACTACGTGATCTGGGACGCGAACGCCCTGGAGCCATACAAGGAAGTGATCGCCGCGTTCAACGAGGAGCACCCGGAGATCACCGTCAACATCCAGGCGCTGCCCTGGGACCAGTACTGGACCAAGCTGCAGACCCAGGCATCGAGCAAGACGCTCCCCGACGTGTTCTGGATCAACGAGCCGAACGCGGGGCTGTACGCGACCAACGGCGCGCTCGCCGCGATCGACACCGCCCAGGGATTCGACCCCGCGAACTTCCCCGAGGCGTCCATCCAGAGCTACACCTTCGACGACGAGCTCTATGCCGCGCCCACCGGGTACTCGACGATGGGCGTCTGGTACAACACCGACCTCTTCGACCGCGCGGGTGTCGACTACCCGGCCGACGGGTGGACGCAGGAGGACTTCGTCGCCGCGGCCACGGCCATCAGCGATGCGCTCGGCGCCGAGGGCGTCTTCGGCGCCGCCGCCGCACCGTGGACCGGGCAGGAGACCTCGTACAACACGATCTACCAGTCGGGCGGTGAGGTCATCTCCGCCGACGGCACCACCTCCGGATACGACGACCCCGGCACGATCGCCGGCGTCAAGCTCTGGGTCGACCTGGCCCAGGCCGGTGTCTCCCCGTCGGTCGCCCAGATCACCGACACCCCCATCCCGCAGTACTTCACCTCAGGCAAGCTCGCCATGATGTGGTCGGGCCCGTGGAACGCGAACTCCCTGAAAGACAGCGAGATCGCCGAGACCGTCGCGGTGGCCCCGCTGCCGACCGGTGAGTCCGACCTCGTCACCACGATCCAGGGCGGCGCCGACGCCGTGTCCGCCTACTCGGAGAACAAGGAGGCCGCACAGACGTTCCAGGCCTTCCTCGGATCGAAGAAGGCACAGGAGATGTACGGAGCCGCGGGCCTCGGCATCCCCGCCTACAACGGTGTCGCTTCGAGCTTCACGGATGCCTTCCCCCAGTGGGACCTGTCGCTGTTCAGCGACCAGGCGGAGCACGCGGCCCCGTACCCGGTGTCGCTCAACACCGCCGCGTGGAACACGCTCGAGAACGAGTACCTCACCAAGGCGTGGAGCGGAGAGCTCACGGTCGAGGAGGCCTGCAAGCAACTGGCCGCCGCGATGAACGAGGTGCTCGCCGCCGAGCAGAAGTGATGACCACCACCACAGCGAGTCGCGGGCGGGTGGTGGCTCCGGCCACCGCCCGCCCCACGCGGCGGACGCGCAAGTACGACGGCATCTGGCCGTGGATCTTCCTCGTGCCGATCCTCGTCCCCCTGGCGATCTTCTTCATCTGGCCGCTGCTGCGCACGTTCTACTACAGCTTAACCACCTGGGGCTTCTTCGGCGACGTCAGCTGGACCGGGATCGACAACTACGTCCGCCTGTTCAGCGATCCCGACTTCGCCCTCGCCCTCGGCAACACCGCCATCTACACGGCCATCGTGATGCTCAACGTGCCGATCGCCGTGTACCTCGCCGCGCTCATCAACCGGCCGGGACTGCGGTTCAAAGGTCTCTACCGCACGCTCTACTTCCTGCCGGTCGTCACGATGCCGGTCGCGGTGGCGATCGTGTGGCGGATGCTCTACAGCGGCGACTTCGGCCTCATCAACGCGTTCCTCGGCCTGTTCGGCATCCCGGGTCCGTACTGGCTGTCGACGCCGGGGCTCTCCCTCGTGGCCGTCGCGATCGTCGGCATCTGGCTGTCGCTGGGCTTCAACATCATCGTGTTCAGTGCCGGGCTCTCCAGCATCCCGCCGGACCTGTACGAGGCGGCATCGATCGACGGCGCGAGTCCCGGTCGACAGTTCCGCAGCATCACCCTTCCCCTGCTCACCCCCACGATCTTCTTCATCAGCGTGCTGACGCTGATCGGCGGATTCCAGGTGTTCGACCTCATCTTCGTGATGCTCGGCACCGGCCCCAACGCCGCTCGTTCGCAGACGCTCGTCTACTTCTTCTACAACGAGGGCTTCCTGCAGAACGACAAGGGCTACGCGACAGCGATCGGCGTCGTGATCATCGTCATGATCGCCATCCTCACCGCCATCCAGTTCCGCCTCCAGAAGAAGTGGGTGCACTATGAGTGACCGCAGCGTGCAGAACCGTCGAGGCCAGCGCACCGGTCGGCACCTCGGAGCGCACGCCGTGCTGCTCGTCGGCGGCGTCGTGATGGTGTCGCCGTTCATCTACCAACTGCTGGCCACGTTCATGACGAACGGGCAGATCACCTCGGTGCCGCCGACGCTGTGGCCGACGCAGTGGAACCTCGACAACTACATCGGCGTCTTCACCCAGATCCCGTTCCTGCGGCAGATGCTGAACACGGTCATCATCACCGTGCTGACGACGGTGGCGACGCTCATCCTGTGCGCGCTCGGCGGATACGCCTTCGCCCGCATGCGCTTCTTCGCGAAGGGGCCGCTGTTCGCGATCGTGCTGTCGATGCTGATGGTGCCGGGCACGCTGCTGCTCATCCCCCAGTACCAGACCGTGCAGAGTTTCGGCTGGCTCAACTCGTTCGCCGGCATCGTGGTCCCAGGCCTGGTGAACGCGTTCGGGATCTTCATGATGCGCCAGTTCTTCCTCGGTCTGCCGAAGGAGCTCGAAGAGGCCGCGCGACTCGACGGGGCGAACCCCGGCCAGGTGTTCTGGCAGGTCATGCTCCCGCTGGCCCGTCCGGGGCTGAGCGCCCTCGCGATCCTCACGGCCCTCGCGTCGTGGTCGTCGCTGCTGTGGCCGCTCGTGATCGTCAACAGTCAGGACATGATGCCGCTCGCGGTCGGGCTGGCGTCGTTCACGGGCGAGCACGGCTCGGAGTACCCCTCGATGCTCGCAGCAGCGCTCATGGCGATGCTGCCGATCATGATCCTGTTCCTCGTGATGCAGCGCCGCGTCATCGAGGGCATCGCCTTCTCGGGTCTCAAAGGCTGAGACCCGCCCCCTCTCGAAAGGACAGCTCGATGAAGAGACGTACGTTCCTCGGTGTCATGACCGCACCCCTGCTGATCGCCCTCGTCGACGGCAACGCCCGACCGGGCTCCGCCTTCGCGGGCGACGGGCTCGCGTCGGTGCATCCGCTCACGACGGTGGCGGGGCGGCCGACGTTCCGGGTGGGCGCCCATCGCGGCGCTCCCTGCCTCTTCGTCGACGACGCTCCGCGCTTCCCGATGTACCTATTCGAGCAGGAGGTCTCCGTCGCCGACGGGCAGACCTTCAGCTACGCCGGCGTCGAGTTCTACTCGTTCATCGAGAAGGACACCTTCCTCGACCTCGGCTGGGACGGCCCAGGGACGCAGGACTTCTCGATCATCGACCGCGTGATGCAGACGTTCGAGGATCATGTGCCGAGCGGCTATGCCATGCCGCGGGTGCATCTGTGGGCGCGGCCATGGTGGCTCGATGCCCACCCCGACGACGTCGTCGACTACGCGATCGATCCCGGAACGGCTGCCATCCCCCGCGACGCCTCCTTCGCCTCGGCGACCTGGCGCACGGAGGCCGGTGCGAAGCTCCGCGCGATGGTGCGGCACATCCTGGACGGACCGCAGGGCGACCGGACCATGGGCATCACGCTCGCCGGCGGGCTCTACGGCGAGTGGCTCTGCTACAACGCGGAGTACCTGCCAGACACGAGCGAGGCCATGCGCACCGCCTGGATCGGGCATCTGAAGACCAAGTACGTGAACAGCGTGGCGCAGCTCCGAGCCGCCTGGGGCGACCCCGCCGTCACCTTCGACACCGTGGTGATCCCGGGCACAGGGGAGCGGCGGGAGACGGCGAACGGGCTGTTCCGCGATCCGGCCGCGTCGCGCCGCGTGCTGGACTACTACGAGAGTCATCACCGGGTGGTCGTGGAGGCGATCGACCACTTCGCCTCGATCGTCAAGGACGAGAGCGACGGCACGCTCCTCACCTCGGTCCTCTACGGGTACACCCCGGACCAGGGGTACATGCCGCAGGAGCAGCATCACCGCGCGGTCGCCGCGCTGCACCGCCTCGAGTCGGTCGATCTGGTCACCTCGCCGCACTCCTACTATCGCCGTGCTCCCGGTGATGACGGCGCCTACCGCACCTATACCGAGAGCCTCGCGCTGCACGGCAAGCTCTTCATCGACGAGGCAGACGACCGCACGCACCTCGCGCAGAGCCCCACCCTGTTCATCTACGCGACCACCATGGCCGAATCCCTCGGCATCATCCGTCGCGCATTCGGACAGGCCGTGACTCACGGAACCGGCATGTGGTACATGGATCACTCCTCGGGACTCTGGTACGCCGATCCTGCATTCGGTGCGGAGTTCGCGAAGCTCAAGCACTGGGGCGACTACTCGATGAACGTCTCGCGCGCCCGGTCCTCGGAGGTCGCCGTGATCAGCGTGCCGACCGCCGAGCTCGTGCTCGGCGGTGAGACCGACACGACGGCCAAGCTCTACGAGGGCCCTTCGCTCGGCAGCCGCCAGGGCATCGGCGAGCTGAGCCGCGCCGGTGCTCCGTTCGACCGCTTCACGATCGACGACCTGGTCGACGGGCTCGTCCCCACGCACTACAAGGTGTACGTGTTCCCCGACGCGTTCCGTCTGAACGCCGCCCAACGGGCCGCGATCACCGCCCTCAAGTCCGGCGGCCGCACACTCGTCTGGGGATGGGCACCCGGGTACGCGGGAGACACCGGGCTCTCTAAGGCCGACGTCGAGACACTGACCGGGTTCAGCCTCACCCAGGTCAACGCCCCGACAGCGTCGCCGCCCGATCCGAGCACCCCGCTGGACAGCGAAGACTTCGAGTCCGGCAGCTTCGCGAGCACCGGCTACTCCGCGGGCGCTGGCGGCGCCGCCGGCTCGATCATCACCACGGCAGGCCAGGTGATCGGCGGGACGCGATCGGTCAAGGGCAGCGCCCCCACCACGACCGACTGGCACGAGTACCTCTACACGAAGCCCGCGTCGATCGTGCTCGAGGCCAACGCCACCTATCGGGTGAAGTTCCGCGGGCGCACGATCACCGCGCCGGCAACCGGCGCCTACTTCTACTTCGTCGCGCGGACCGGCAGCGGGGGCGTCCCGCAGGACGTCGGCTCGAACCAGTGGAGCGACGCACCGGGGGTGATCTACACGAAGGAGTTCGAGTTCACGCTCAAGAACTACAGCGACTACTACCTGATCTGGGGCATCCACGACGGGGGAGAGGTCGTGGTCGACGACATCACCATCACGAAGGTGAAGAACGCCGGGCTCCCGCCGATGAGCTACCACCTGGACGCGTCGGCATTCCCCGGCGTCACCGAGACGTTCGGCGGCGAGATCGCCCTCGAACCGCTCTTCCTCCCCGCCGGGAGCGGGTACACGACGCTGGCCCGCTCCGCCGAGACCACGCCGCGCCCCGTGATCGCGAAGAAGGCGCTCAGCGGATGGACGTCGGTGCTGGCGAGCACGCCCCCGATCCCGTCGCCCGTGCTGCGGAAGCTGTACGGCGAGGCCGGAGTGCACGTGTACACGAGTGGTGACGACAACCTCGAAGCCAACGCCTCCTGGATCAGCCTGCACGCGAAGACCGCAGGAACGAAGACCGTGACGGTGCCGGCCGCGGGACCCCTGTACGACACGGGGACCGGCACCCTGATCGGCCTGTCGGTGACCACCGCGACCTTCACGATGGCGAAGGGCGACACCGTGCTGCTCGCGCGGAGCAACCCGCTCGTGCACGGTGGCGTGCTCTTCGGATTCGAGACGGGGTCGTTCGCGACGAGCCATTTCACCGGCGGATTCGGCGGCACGTACGGCACCATCACGAGCGTGCCCTCCCAGGTCATCTCCGGCACCCGTTCCGCCTACGGCGCGGCGCCGGCGACGACGGACTGGTACGAGTTCCTGTACTCGAACCCGACGACGATCGCGCTCGCCGCCAACGCCTCCTACACCGTCGACTTCGTCACCAAGACCGGTGCCGCGCCCGGAAGCGGCGGCAACTTCTACTTCCTCGCCCGGTCCCAGGCAGCCGGATCCCCGAGCGATCGGGGAGTGACCGAATGGACCGACCCGGTCGGCACCGTGCGCAAGAGATCCGTGACGTTCACGACCGGCAACCACACCGACTACCGCCTCATCTGGGGCCTGCACAATGGAGGGGCGCTCTCTGTCGATGACATCCTCATCTCGCGCAATGACTGACCACCGGCACCACCCCGTGCCGATCCTGATCGAGACCGATCTCTGCGACGACGTCGACGACGCCGGGGCGCTCGCGGTGGCGCACGCCCTGGCCGACGAGGGGCGGGTGCGGATCCTCGGCATCGGCATCAACACCTCCGGACACTGGAGCCACAGTGCCGCGCGGGTGGTGAACGGCTACTACGGGCGCCCTGAGCTGCCCGTCGGCATCCTGCATCCGACCACGGACGAGATCGGACCGGAGGACTATGCGCGGGCGATCAGCCGGATGCATCCGTCCGCCGCCACTCCCGATCACATGCCGCCGGCGGTCGACGTGCTCCGCGCGGCATTGGCGGATGCGGATGACGGATCGGTCACTCTCGTCTCGATCGGCTACTTCGGCAATCTGGTCGCACTGCTGGATTCCGCTGCGGATGCCGCGGCGTCCGTCTCCGGGCGCGAGCTGGTGCGCGCCAAGGTCGCGCGCACGGTGGTGATGGGGGGAGTCTTCGGGCGACGTGCCAGGCCGGAGCGGGGTGCGGAGCCGATCGCCGAGACGAACTTCGCCCACGATGTCGGCCAGACCGCGCGGTTCCTCGGGGAATGGCCAGGACCGATCGACTTCATCGGATGGGAGACCGCCGCCGACGTGATCACCGGACGCACGCTGCCGCTGACACAGGGCGATGACAGCCCGGTCGCGATCGCCTACGCGCTGCACAGCGGCAAGGGCACCGGTCGTCCGAGCTGGGACCTGCTCGCCGTGATGTTGAGCGCGTCCGAGCTCGAGGGGCACATCGAGTGGAGCGAGCAGGGCGCGGTCGCCGTGGATGCCATCGCGCGAACAGTCTGGACAGCATCCGCCGGCGGCCCCCACCGCTATGCGAAGGTCGTCTCATCGGCGGAGCAGGTCGCCGACATCATCGACGACCACCTGGGGCGGCCGCCGCGCCAACCGGTCAGAAGCATCTCCGCGAGCACGAGCGAGGTCGACGCATGGTCCTGAAGATCGGAGTGGCCGGCGCGGGATCACGCGCGGAACTCGCCACCTACATCCCGCGGTTCGGCGCCGAGATCGTCGCCGTCGCCGACCCCGAGCCGCGGGGAACGGAGCGGGCCCGAGAACTGTTCGGGGCGTCGGTCACGGTCGTCCCCGACCATCGCGCGCTCGCCGCGTTCAATCTCGACGCGGTGTTCGTGCTCACCCCCGACCACACCCACGCCGAGGTCGCCGTCGACCTGCTCGAGGCCGGAATCCCCGTGTATCTCGAGAAGCCGATCGCGACGCGTCTCGACGATGCGGACCGGATCCTCGCCGCCGCGCATCGCACCCGCACGCGTCTCGCGATCGGCCACAACATGCGGCACATGCCGATGGTCCGCCTGCTGAAGGAACTGATCGACCAGGGCGCCATCGGCGAGGTCAAGACGATCTGGTGCCGGCACTTCATCGGCCACGGCGGGGACTTCTACTTCAAGGACTGGCACGCCGAGCGCGAGAAGACCACCGGCCTGCTGCTGCAGAAGGGCGCCCATGACATCGACGTCATCCACTGGCTCGGCGGTGCTCCCAGCACAGACGTCGTCGCGATGGGCGACCTCATGGTCTACGGCGCGATCGAGGACCGACGTGACAACTCCGATCGGATGATGGGCAGGCTCGCCAGTCTCGACAACTGGCCCCCGCTCGCGCAGACGGAGCTGAATCCGGTCATCGACATCGAGGACGTCTCGCTCATGACGATGCGGCTCGGCAACGGTGTGCTGGCCAGCTACCAGCAGTGCGCGTTCGCGCCCGACTACTGGCGCAACTACACCGTGATCGGTACCGAAGGACGCCTGGAGAACTTCGGCGACTCCGACGGAGGCATCGTGCGCCTGTGGAACCGCCGGTCGGAGTACAACGGTCAAGGCGACGCGGACTACGAGATCCCCCTGGGTGAAGGCACGCACGGCGGAGCCGACGTCGCGATCGTCGAGGAGTTCCTCGGCTTCCTCCGCGGCGAGACGGGCCTGGCGACCTCACCCGTCGCGGCGCGGGACAGCGTCGCGGCCGGGATCGCGGCGACCACGTCGATCCGCAGCGCAGCGGAGCCGCAGCGGGTGGTCGCGCTCGATCCCGCGATCCGGGCGTACTTCGACGGCGGACAGCTCGACGCGGCGGTGCGCACGGGTCGCGGATGAAGCCCGGAATCGAGCGGCCTCAGGAGTAGTCTGACCGCATCGATTCGAGGAGGAATCATGGTTCCCGAGATCAACTACTGGGCCGTTCTGCTGGCCACCGCGTCGAGCATGATCGTCGGCTCGATCTGGTACACGCCGAAGGTGTTCGGGACGCGGTGGTCGAAGCTCGCGAACGTCGACATGGATCGCCCCGCATCGAGCGCCACGATGGCTATCATCACCACCGTGATCGTGAGCTTCATCACGGCATGGGTGCTCGCCGGAGCATCCGCCATCGCCTGGCATTTCTACGGCGGATCGTTCTTCTGGGGCGCGATCGTCACCGCGGTCACGCTGTGGGCGGGGTTCACCGCCGCGCGCTTCATCACTCACGACGCGTTCGAGGGGCGGCCGACGCGGCTCACGACCCTCAACATCGCGCACGAGCTCGTCACCGTCGTCGTCATGGGGGTGCTGATCGGCGTGTGGCCGCCGGCGCTCGGGTAGCCCACGGCGGCAACGATGTGAAACAGGCGCCTCTGCGACTTCCCTGAACGAGTCAGACATGTAAGGATCGCCTCGTGACCGTACTGGCCGCCGGCGCACGATCCACGCTCGCCGTTCCGCACGAGGGGGCTTCATGCATGGGTCATCGCATCGCTCAACGCCCTGGGCGGTCTCAGCCGCGATCGTGGCCGTGGTTCTGATCATGGGAGTCGCGCCCGTCGCCTCCGCGGATCCCGGAGGGGCGGAGGGCTCGCCCCCGGCGGGCGCGCCCGATCCTGCAGCCTCCGTCGCGCTGGCCTATGAGTTCCTGGACGCCCGCGTCGATGAGTTCTGCGACGGCGCCGGCCACTGCCTCCCGCGCAGCTATCAGGGAGGGTTCTTCACCAGCCCGACCTGGGACTTCACGCCGTCGTTCGTCTACGACGATGCGCTGGTGATCATCGCCTACACGGCGAGGGGGCTGCCGGAGGACATCCGTCGCGCGCGCACGATCGGCGACACGCTCCTGTTCGTGCAGGCCGGCGACCCGATCGGCGACGGACGCACCAGGGCGTCCTACGAGCCCCACGGCATCCGGCAGGGGCGGGTGGAGATCACCGGACCCGGTACCTTCACCGGAAACCAGGCCTGGGCCGGGATGGGGCTCGCCCGGCTCTTCGCCGCGACCGGTGAGCAGAAGTACCTCGACGGCGCGCTGCGGATCGCGCAGTGGATCCAGTCGAACACCGCAGACATGGTGCGGGCGCCCTACGGATACACCGGCGGACAGCTCGAGGACGGCACCTCCCTCGTGTGGAAGTCCACGGAGCACAACACCGACATCGCCGGCTTCTTCGCACAGCTGGCCACGCTCACCGGAGACACCGTGTGGGCGGACCGTGCGGCTGTCGCAGCGAACTTCGTGACGGCGATGCAGGCCGCAGACGGGCACGTCGACACCGGCACGCTCCTCGACGGATCCACCGTCAACACCTACCCCGTGCCCCTCGACGCACAGACGTGGAGCTACCTCGGCACCGGTGACGCACGCTACGGAGTCGCCCTCGACTGGACCCTCGCGAACCTCATCGCGACGGATGGCCCGTACAGCGGCCCCTCGATCAGCGGCACCGACGTGTCGAAGGTCTGGTTCGAGGGAAGCGGCCACCTGGCGTTGTCGCTGAAGCTGCGCGGCGGTCCGGGCGACGCGGCCAGTGCGGAGTCGCTGTTGGCCGGCATCCGCCTGGCGCAGCGTGACGCCCCGAACGGCGACGGCAGGGGGATCGTCGCGACGTCGACGGACGGTCTGGATTCCGGGTTCGGTGATCTCTACTACGCCAGCCTGCACACGGGCACGACCGCGTGGTATCTGCTCGCGGCAGCCGGAGACAACCCCTTCCGCCTGCCGGCGAACTGACCGTCAGTCTGCGCCGAGGAGGTTACGCGGCGACGCGGGCGACCGCGGCGATCGCGCTCGCGAAGAAGCCGATGCCGTCGACACCGGAACGCATCGCGACCGCAGTGTCGGGACCGAAGCCGGGCTCGACCGCGTGCTCGGGGTGCGGCATGAGACCCACGACGTTGCCGGCCTCGTTCGTGAGTCCCGCGATGTCGCGCAGCGAGCCGTTCGGGTTCACTCCGGCGTAGCGGAAGGCCACGAGGCCCTCGCCTTCGAGGCGGTCGAGCGTCTCGTCGTCGGCGATGTAGCCGCCGTCGCCGTTCTTCAGCGGGATCACGATCTCCTGGCCGGTGCGGAACGTGTTCGTCCACGCGGTATCGGAGTTCGCGACCGTGAGCTTCTGGTCGCGACGCACGAAGTGCTGGTGGTCGTTGCGGATCAGGCCGCCGGGCAGCAGGTGCGCCTCGACGAGCATCTGGAAGCCGTTGCAGATACCGAGCACGGGCATGCCCTTCGCCGCGGCATCCTTGACCTCGCTCATGATCGGCGACAGCGCCGCGATCGCACCGGCGCGCAGGTAGTCGCCGTAGCTGAAGCCGCCGGGCAGCACGAGCGCGTCGACGCCTTCGAGGTCATGCGAGCCGTGCCACAGCGCGACCGGCTCGGCGCCGGCGATGCGCACCGCGCGCTGGGCGTCACGGTCGTCGAGCGAACCGGGGAACGTGACGACGCCGATGCGTGCGGTCATTCGACGACCTCGATGCCGACGACATCCTCGATCACGGAGTTGGAGAGCACCTCGTCGGCGACGCGCTTCGCCTCGGCGAGCAGCTCGTCGGTGACCTCGCCCTCGACGGTGAGCTCGAAGCGCTTGCCGATGCGGACATCGGTGAAGCCCTCGACGCCGAGACGTGTGAACGCTCCGGAGACGGCCTTCCCCTGCGGGTCGAGCAGTTCGGGCTTGGGCATGACGTCGACGACGATGGTGGGCATCTTGATCCTCTTGGCGGCCGAAGGCCGCACCTCTCGGTCATTGAGCGACGAGCGCAGCGAGGAGTCGAAACGCCGGAAGTCGCGGGAAGGCTGGCGCCCTCAGTCTACCGGCCCGCGCCGCGCCCCTCTGCCGTGCGATGAGGCCCGTTGTGACGCCGAGTGCACGGGGTGTTGCCCAGTGCAAGGGCTGTCGACGCGTGGATGCCGTGCACTCGACGCGATCCCGTCCACTCGGCGAGAGCCGGCGGGCGCGCGGGGCGGTTACTCCGCGTGGAAGACCGTGTGCAGGTCGCCGATCAGGTCGCGCCCACCGAGGCCGTCGATCTCGAACAGCACCGAGATGCCGATGACGTGGCTGCCGAGTTCCTCGACGAGCTGGCGGCCGGCGGCGAGCGTGCCACCGGTGGCGAGCACGTCGTCGATCAGCAGCACGCGGGATCCGGCGGGCAGATCGTCGTGCATCTCGATCGTGGCGTTGCCGTACTCGAGCGCGTAGTCGACGGATGCCGCGGGGCGGGGGAGCTTGCCCGCCTTGCGGATCGGGATGAGTCCTACTCCTGCGGCGATGGCCGCGGCGCCGGCCAGGATGAAGCCGCGTGCCTCGATGCCGGCGACGACGTCGAACTGCCCGGCGAAGGGCTCCAGGATCGCCTCGGTCGTGGCCTTCAGCGCCTCGGCGTCCGCGAGCAGAGGCGTGATGTCGCGGAACATGATGCCGGGCTCCGGGTAGTCCGGGATGCTCCGGATCAGGGAGGCGGCGCGGATGAGGGCAGGGGAGAGTTCGGCTTCGGGCACCGGGCAAGGTTACCCGCGTTCATAACTCCGGAGAAATGACGCCGTTCGGGTCGGAACTGGCCCGATCCGGGCGGATCGCCCCGGTTTTTTGAGGAGTTGTGAACGCGAGACCCCGGTGCCGGCCCCCGATCCGCCCGGATGATCGTTCCGAGAACCGAGCGTCAGGTACACGCTTGACATTCGTGGGAGCGCTCCCATAGAGTGACTGCTCAGTTCGTGGGAGCGCTCCCACGGATCCCCGAAAGCACCATCACCGCACGAAAACCCGCACAAAGGAGTGACTTGTGAACACACGTGCCCGCCGCCGGATCCTGACGATTGCCGCCGCGGCATCCGTCTCCGCCCTCGCCCTCGCCGGCTGCTCTGCCAACACCGGCGACACCGACGGAGCCAATGCCGATGAAGACGTCACGCTGACCGTGACCACCTTCGGCACCTTCGGCTACGAAGACCTGTACAAGGAGTACGAGAAGCTCCACCCGAACGTGAAGATCGAGGCGACCAACATCGACACCGGCGGCAACGCCCGCACCGATGCCTTCACCAAGATCGCCGCTGGCTCCGGCCTCAGCGACGTCGTCGCGATCGAGGAAGGCTGGCTCGGCGCGATCATGGACGTGTCCGACACCTTCGTCGATCTGCGCGACTACGGCATCGAGGACCGCAAGGATGACTGGGTCGACTGGAAGTACGGCCAGGCCACGGATGCCGAAGGCCGCGTGATCGGCTACGGCACCGACATCGGTCCCTCGGGCATCTGCTACAACGGTGCCGCCTTCGAAGCTGCCGGCCTGCCGAGCGACCGCGAGTCCGTGGCCGAGCTGCTGAACGGCGACTGGGAGAACTACTTCTCCGTCGGCGCCGACTACACCGCCAAGACCGGCAAGGCCTGGTACGACCACTCCGGCTTCGTCTGGAACGCCATGGTCAACCAGCTCGACGAGGGCTACTACACCGCCGACGGCGAGCTGAACGTCGAGGGTAATGACGAGCTCAAGGAGCGCTTCGAGCAGCTGGGCGCCGCGACAGAGGGCGGCCAGTCCGCTGCCCAGACCGCGTGGGACTGGAACGGCGGCAAGTCGTTCGTCGACGGCACCTTCGCCACCTTCGTGTGCCCCGGCTGGATGCTCGGTGTCGTGCAGGGTCAGGTCGAGGCCGGCGGCGGCGACGCTTCCACCGGCTGGGACTTCGCCGATGTCTTCCCCGGAGGAGCCGCGAACTGGGGCGGCGCCTTCCTGTCGATCCCGGAGTCGTCCGAGCACAAGGAAGCGGCTGCCGAGCTCGCCGACTGGCTGACGCAGCCCGAGCAGCAGGTCAAGCAGTCCGCAGCTGCGGGCAACTTCCCGTCCACGGTCAAGGCCCAGGAGACGCTGGCCGCCGACGCGACGCCGAACGCGTTCTTCAACGATGCCCCCACCGGCGCAATCCTCGCCGAGCGCGCCAAGGGCGTCGTGGCGCAGTTCAAGGGTGCGGATGACTCGGTCATCCAGGAGAACGTCTTCGGCCCAGCTCTGAGCAGCCTCGACCGCGGCGAGACCGACACCCAGGGAGCCTGGGATCAGGCCGTTCAGCTGCTGAACGACCTCGTCGGCTGACACCCCCTCACTTCGACAGGCTCAGTGACCCATCCCGGGGCTCAGCCGCCTCGGCCACCGGGTTGCTGAGCCTGTCGAAGCACACTGCACGGCCCCCTTCGACAAGCTCAGGGACCCAGGTTCGGACAAGCTCAGGGCCCCAGGTTCCGACTAGCTCAGGGACCCAGCACTCGCGTCAAGCAAGGAACGCACATGACTCTCACCGCGGAACGCCGCGCGACGGCATCCGAACCCGCCCCGGATGCGTCCGCGAAGCGCCCCTGGCGTCACCGGCTCTCCCGGTTCGACCAGAACGCCTCCCCGTACTTCTACATCTCGCCGTTCTTCCTGCTCTTCGGTCTGGTGGGCCTGTTCCCGCTGCTGTACACGGTGTACGTCGCCGTGCACGAATGGGATCTACTGAAGGGCGAAGGCGACTTCGTGGGGGTCGGCAACTTCGTCGAGATCCTCGGCGACGCGATGTTCTGGAACTCGATCGGCAACACGCTGAGCATCTTCCTGCTCTCCGCGATTCCGCAGCTGGTCGTCGCCCTCGTGATCGCCTACCTGCTCGACCGGGGTCTGCGGGCGCCGACGTTCTGGCGCATGAGCGTGCTCATCCCGTTCGTGGTCACCCCTGTCGCGGTGGCCATCATCTTCTCGAGCATCTTCAACGAAGCGGACGGTCTGGCCAACAACCTCCTGAACCTCATCGGCATCGCCGATCAGGAGTGGAAGCACAACACCGCCCTGTCGCACATCGCGATCGCGGTCATGGTGAACTTCCGCTGGACGGGATACAACGCCCTCATCCTGCTCGCCGCGATGCAGGCGGTGCCGCGCGACCTCTACGAATCCGCCGCACTCGACGGTGCGGGTGCCGCGCGCCGCTTCTTCTCGATCACGATCCCCACCATCCGTCCCACCCTGATCTTCGTGATCATCACGGCGACGATCGGCGGTCTGCAGATCTTCGCCGAGCCTCGCCTGTTCGACGTCTCGACCGCGGGCGGCATCGGCGGCAGCGACCGGCAGTTCCAGACCACGGTGCTGTTCCTGTGGGAGCTGGCGTTCTTCCGCCGCAACCTCGGTGAGGCATCGGCGGTCGCCATCCTGCTGTTCCTGCTGATCGTCGGCATCGGAGTGATCAACTTCCTGATCTCGCGCCGCATCTCCACCGGCGACGCCCCCAAGAATCGCGCAGCACGCCGTCGAGCGCGCACCACCACCGAGAAGGACGCACGATGACCGCCACGCAGGCACTGAGCGTGCCCGAGAAGATCCGCCGCCGTCGGAGCGTGTCCGTCGGCACGGCCGGCATCGGCAGCCGCCCCGGCTTCCTCACCTACGGTCTGCTCGCGGCCTTCATCATCGGCAGCGTCTACCCGCTGTGGTGGTCGGTCGTGGTGGCCAGCGGCACGAACGCGACGCGCGGCGAGACTCTGCCGCTGATCCCCGGTGGCAACTTCTTCGCGAACGCCGCGAAGGTGTTCGACGCGATCCCGTTCTGGCTGGCGCTGGGCAACTCGTTCCTCATCTCGTCGATCATCACGATCTCGGTCGTCACATTCTCGACGCTCGCGGGTTACGCCTTCGCGAAGCTGAAGTTCAAGGGCCGCGAGGGGCTCATGGTGTTCGTCATCGCGACGATGGCGATCCCCACGCAGCTGGGCATCATCCCGCTGTTCATGGTGATGCGCGAGCTCGGCTGGACCGGATCGATCGGTGCGGTGATCGTGCCGACGCTCGTCACGGCGTTCGGTGTGTTCTTCATGCGCCAGTACCTCGTCGACGTCATCCCCGACGAGCTGATCGAGGCGGCGAGGATGGACGGCGCGAACCAGTTCCGCACCTTCCTCACCGTCGGCATCCCGGCCGCACGGCCTGCCATGGCGATCCTCGGACTCTTCACCTTCATGACCGCGTGGACGGACTACCTCTGGCCGCTCATCGTGCTGTCCCCGCAGAACCCGACGCTGCAGACCGCGCTCAGCCAGCTGCAGTCCGGCTACTACATCGACTACTCGATCGTGCTCGCCGGTGCGGTGCTCGCGACCCTTCCGCTTCTCGTGCTCTTCGTGGTCGCGGGCCGGCAGCTGGTCAGTGGCATCATGGCGGGCGCGGTGAAAGGATGACCTTCATGACCCGCCCCTTCCCCGAGAACTTCCTCTTCGGTGCTGCGACCGCCGCCTACCAGATCGAGGGTGCAGCCTTCGAGGACGGTCGCACCGCGTCGATCTGGGATGCGTTCTCGCGTGTGCCCGGCGCCGTGATCGGGGGAGACAACGGCGATGTGGCGTGCGACCACTATCACCGGTACGCGGATGACGTCGCGCTGATGACCCGGCTCGGACTGCAGACGTACCGCTTCTCGACGTCGTGGTCGCGCGTGCGTCCGGACGGCGGCGCGGTCAACCCCGCGGGCGTCGACTTCTACGAGCGCCTGGTCGACTCGCTGCTCGACGCCGACATCCTGCCCTGGCTCACGCTGTACCACTGGGACATGCCGCAGGCGCTGCAGGAGAAGGGCGGATGGACGAACCGCGACACCGTCGACCGCTTCCTCGAGTACGCGGGCACCATGCATGACGCGCTCGGCGACCGGGTGAACGTGTGGACGACGCTGAACGAGCCGTGGTGCTCCTCCTTCCTCTCGTACACGGGCGGCGAGCACGCACCGGGGCACACCAGCGTCGCCGAGGGGCTGCTCGCCTCGCACCACCTGCTGCTCGCCCACGGTGAGACGGTGCGCGAGCTGCGTCGTCGTGACTCCTCGCTCGACCTGGGGATCACCCTGAACCACACCGTCGCGGATGCGGTGGACCCGCAGAACGCGGGCGACCTCGACGCCGTGCGCCGCATCGACGGACAGTTCAACCGCTGGTTCCTCGACCCGATCTACCGGGGCGCGTACCCGGCCGACATCGTGGAGGACATCAGGGCGGTCGATGCGGATGCCGTCGCGCGGTTCGAGGCCGCGATCCACGAGGGCGACCTCGAGACGATCTCGCAGCACATCGACACGCAGGGCGTGAACTACTACCACGGCGACTTCCTGTCGGGAACGGCGCCTGCCGAGGCGGCCGTCGAGAGCGTGCCGGACACCGAGCGCAAGGTGCGCAGCCCGTACCCGTCGTACGAGAACATCTACAACGTCGAGCGCGGTCTGCCTCGAACCGCGCAGAACTGGGAGGTGCAGCCCGAGGGGCTGACCCGCCTGCTCCAGCGCGTGTGGACCGAGTACGCCGAGCCCGCGGGAACCGTGCTCTACATGACCGAGAACGGTGCAGCCTACGATGACGTCGCCGTCGTGGAAGACGGCGAGACGCGCGTGCACGACGCCGAACGCACCGAGTTCCTGCGCCTGCACCTCGGCGCGGTGCTGGACGCTGCGGATGCCGGCGTCGATGTGCGCGGCTACTTCTACTGGTCGATGTTCGACAACTACGAGTGGGCCTGGGGCTACGACAAGCGCTTCGGCATCGTGCGGGTCGACTACGACACACAGGAGCGGAGCGTGAAGGACTCGGGCCGGGAGTACGCTCGCATCATCGCCGCACGCAGCCTCTGAGCTGGGGCGGCTCGGGTCCGGGCATCCGGTCCGCTGTCGGATCAGAGGGAGAACTGTGTCGTCACGAGCGACCATCGAAGAGGTGGCTTCTGCCGCCGGGGTGTCCCGGTCGACCGTGTCACGTGTGGTCAACGGCTCGACGGCCGTGAGCCCTGAGGCGCTCGTCGCCGTGCGCACCGCGATCGAGCGGCTCAGCTACGTGCCGAACCGTGCGGCGCGATCGCTCGCATCCAATCAGACGCAGGCGATCGCACTGATCATTCCCGAGGACACCACGCGGGTGTTCGGCGACCCGTTCTTCGCGGCCATCGTCGCCGGCATCACGGGCGTGCTGCGCAACTCCGACTACCTGCTGAACCTGCTCATCGCGAGCGATGACCCGGGCGACAAGATGACGAGCTTCGTGCGCAACGGCGGCGTCGACGGCGCGCTGATCGTGTCGCACCACACGAGTGACGCCTACATCGAGCGGATCGCCGACGCGATCCCTGTGGTCTACGGTGGGCGTCGGCGCGAGGGCGACTACGTCGTCGACGTCGACAACGTCCTCGGTGCCAGGGCGGCGACCAGGCGCCTGATCGACATCGGTCGCACGCGTATCGCGACGATCTCGGGCACGCCCACCATGCTGTCGTCGAGGGACCGCATACAGGGATTCCGCGATGCGCTGGCGGATGCCGGGCTGGCTCCGTTCGCCGAGGAAGCTGGCGACTACAGCGAGGCGAGCGGGGCGGATGCCGCGCGGCGCATCCTTGCCGCAGGGAGACCGGATGCGATCTTCGTCGCGAGCGACCTCATGGCACGCGGCGCGCTGACGGTGCTCCGCGCCGCAGGGGTGCGGGTTCCCGAGGACGTCGCCCTGGTCGGATTCGACGACTCCTCGGTCGCCACCACGACCGATCCGCCGCTCACCACGATGCGCCAGCCGATGTATGCGCAGGGCGAGGCCATGGCGACAGTTCTCCTCTCGCGTCTGGCCGGAGGCGAACCGCCCCACACCACGATCCTGCCTACCGAACTGGTGGTGCGCGCCTCCGCGTGACCGCGTCTCGGCGCGCGCCGAGACCCTGCCCCGCGGGGTGGAACACGGGACCGGCCCTGTCGCCCCTCCGGACAGGAACGGTCCCGTGCGTCTGTGGCCGCGGCACCGCCGGATCTTCGCGGCGGTGGCCGGCGACCGGTCGAACGCCGTCATGCCCCCCGGCACGACGCAGATTCTTAGGCTGAAGAAGCGTTCAGTCATTAATCTATAGGGCAGGTGGCCAAACCGGAAGTCGGTTGGCGCCGGGAGAAAGAGGTGATCGTGGCGCGCTCCGAAGAGCAGAACCGCCTCGCCCGCGAGCGGGCCCGTGAGCTGATCCTGGAATCCGCGATCGAGCTGTTCGCCGAACGGGGTGTCTCCGGTGCCAGCATCGCCGAGATCACGCGGCGGGCCGGCGTCGCTCAGGGCCTCGTGAACTACCACTTCGGCGGCAAGGAGCAGTTGATCGCCGCCGTGTTCGACGGGTGGTTCGACGCACTGTTCGGCCTCCCCTCCGTCGACGGGACGGCCGATGAGCGCTTGGCAGGGCTGATCGACACCGTCATCATGGCGACCGGCTACGCACTGCCGCTGCAGCGCGCGGTGCTGGCGATGCAGTTGCAGCCGTCGACCCACCGCCTGTTCGCCGCGGCGGAGGAACGCTACGGCGATCGCGCGTCGACGGCTGAGGAGTCGGTGCGCGACATGTTCCGCGAGCGGGGTGCGGCTGATCCCGAGGTCGAGGAGATCATGCTGCGGAGCACGCTCGAGGGCATCCTCGTGAAGTTCGCGGTGTACGGCGAGACTTTTCCGCTCGAAGAGGCTCGTCGCTGGATGTACCGGCTCTACGCGCTGCCCGAACCCGCAGGCCCCCTTCCGCTCGAAGCGCCGCCGCGCGCGGGGTCGATCCGGCTACGGGCGATGGGTGCGGTGCGCGAACCGCTGAGCTGAGGGACGCGGGCGACGCGCCTCTGCCACCCTGGCGGGCCGGAAGTTCGGCCTTGTGCGACTTCTGCGGCCTCCTGGGCGGCGGATGGCCGAAGAAGCTGCATTTTTCCGAGATCTCGGCGGGCGAGATACGGATGCCCCGACGCCGAGATCCCGGATGCCTCGGGTGAGGCATCCGGGATCTGCGGGTACGGCGGCGTGCCGATCAGGCCGGGTCGCCACCGAGCGGGCCGACCGCGGAGAGCGGCTTGGGGTCGTCTGCGCCGGTCTTGCGTGCGCGGGCGATCAGGTTGCCCAGGTGGTAGATGAGCAGCGCCGCGACGGTGCCCAGCACGATGCCGCCGAACGCGAAGTCGCCGAGCTGCATCGAGAAGCCCGCGATGCCGATGACCAGCGAGACCGCGGCGGTGTACTGGTTGACGGGACGCGAGAAGTCCACCTTGCTGTCGACCCAGATCTTGATGCCGATGATGCCGATGAGCCCGTAGAGGGCGGTGGTCGCACCGCCGAGCACGCCGGCGGGGATCGAGTTGAAGACCTCGCCGACCTTCGGCGAGAACGCGAGCAGGATCGCGAAGAGCCCGGCCACCCAGTAGACGGCGGTGGAGTACACGCGGGTCGCCGCCATGACGCCGATGTTCTCGCCGTACGTGGTGGTGCCGGATCCGCCGAAGCCTCCGGCGATGGTGGTGGCCACGCCATCCGCGATGAGCGCGCGGCCGGTGTGCTTGTTGATCGCGGGGTCTTCGGTCATGGTGGCGACGCCGCGCACGTGGCCGACGTTCTCGGCGACGAGCACGAGCACGACGGGCAGGAACATCGCGATCGTCGACCAGGTGCCGGGGGCGATGAAGTCGGGCAGCTGGAAGTGCGGCAGGCCGATCCACGGCGCCTCGGCGATGAGCTCGGAGGGAGTCTTGCCGCCGCGCAGCGCGTTGGGCACCTCGAACGAACCGGTGAAGGCGGCGTAGATGAAGCCGACCGCGACGCCGAGGAAGATCGAGATCCGACCCAGGAAGCCGCGGAACAGCACGGCGAACAGGATGATCGCGACCAGTGTGATCGTGGCGGTGACCGGGTCGAGCTGGAAGTTGTTCCATGCGGTCGGGGCGAGGTTGAAGCCGATCAGGGCGACGATCGCGCCGGCGACCACCGGAGGCATCAGTGCGTCGACCCAGCGGAGCCCGGCGAACTGCACGACCAGGCCGACCACCGTGAGCAGGATGCCGACCGCGACCACGCCGGCGAGGGCGGATCCGGTGCCACCCGCGGCGACCGCGGCGGTGATGGGGGCGATGAACGCGAACGAGGAGCCGAGGTAGCTGGGCAGCTGGTTCTTGGTGATGAGCAGGAAGAGCAGCGTGCCGACACCGCTGAACAGCAGGGTGGTCGAGACGGGGAAACCGGTGAGCGTCGGCACCAGGAACGTGGCGCCGAACATCGCGATCACGTGCTGCAGGCCGATCGCGATCGTGGCGGGCCAGTTCAGGCGCTCATCGGGACGGACGACGGCGCCGGGTTCGACGGTACGGCCGTCTCCGTGCAGTTTCCACAGGGCCATGCGGGCTCCTCAGGTTCGGGGGATGTCGGGAGTGCTGGAGCAACCCTATCGATTCCTGAGTTTTCCCTGGGTGCCGCGGCGGAGGCCGTTGGCACCGCGCCTCGTTCCTCGCGACTTGCGTCTCGCGCCCTGCGCCCTGCGCCCTGCGTCTCGCGACCTGCAGGAGAATGTGCGGTCTGCAGGACGGATAGGCCCTCATCCCTCCTGCATCCGGCGGATCCTCCTGCACGTCGCGGAAGAGGTCCGGAGCACGTCGCGGAGGAGAGCCGGAGGAGAGCCGGAGATGCGGGCGGATGCCGCGGGTCAGGCCCCGAGGCGTGCGAGCAGTTCGCGGTAGCGGTCGGCCGTGCGGCCGACGATGTCGTCGGGGAGCAACGGCGGCTCGCCCTGCTTGTCCCAGTTCGCGGCGAGCCAGTCGCGCACGATCTGCTTGTCGAAGCTCGCCATCCGCTCGTTCGGGGTCGTGCCGGTCTTCCAGGCCTCGGCGTCCCAATAGCGGGAGGAGTCGCTCGTGAGCACCTCGTCGGCCAGGCGCAGCACGCCGTCGGCATCCGTCCCGAACTCGAACTTGGTGTCGGCGAGGATCAGGCCCTTCTCCTCGGCGATCGCGGCGGCGCGGGAGTAGATCGACAGCGATGCGGCGCGCAGTTCCTCCGCCCGCTCGGAGCCGACCAGCTCCACTGTCTGTTCGAACGTGATGTTCTCGTCGTGCTCGCCCATGGGCGCCTTGTAGGCAGGGGTGAAGAGCGGCTCGGGAAGGCGGTCGCCGTTCTGCAGACCGGCGGGCAGCGGGATGCCGCAGACGGTGCCGCTCTCGGTGTACTCGGCCCAGCCGGATCCCGTGATGTAGCCGCGCACGACGCACTCGATCGGCAGCATCTCGAGCGACTGCGCGAGCATGGCGCGGTCGGCGACAGAGGCCGGGAGCTCTCCATCCGCGAGGTGGTTGGGCACGTCATCCAGCTGCGCGAACCACCAACGGCTCAGGCCGGTGAGCAGTGCGCCTTTCTCCGGGATGCCGGGGGAGAGCACGAAGTCGAAGGCGCTGACCCGGTCGCTCGCCACGACGAGGATGCGGGTGTCGGACGGATCCTCCGAGGCGTACAGGTCGCGGACCTTGCCCGAGTAGATGTGCCGCCAGCCGGGGATGCTCTGTGCCGTGCCTTCTGAAGGAGTGCTCACCCGCCCATCATCCCAGAGCGGATGCCATGCCGCAGACGCGCGTCGCCGCTCTCGCATCGGATGCTTAGCCTGTTCTCATGACCGTCGACACCCTCACCGAACGACTTCGTCTCTCGCGTCCCGTCCCGGCCGACCTCGACGCCGTCTTCGCGATACAGCAGGATCCGCGGGTGTGGACTCATTTCCCGAGCCTCCGCCACACCGAGGTAGCGACGACGGCGTCGATGATGAAGCGATGGGACGACAGCTGGGCCGCTGCGGGCCTGGGCTCCTGGGTGGTGCGGTTGCGCGCGACCGGAGAGGTGATCGGCAACGGCGGGTGCACTCTGCTCGGAGGCGAGGTATGGAATGTGGGCTACCGGATCGCCGCCGATCATCACGGCCACGGCTACGCGACGGAGCTGGCGCGGGCAGGCGTCGAGGCCGCGCGGGGCCTGGAGCCCGACCGCCCGCTGGTCGCCTTCCTGGTCGAGCACAACCGCTCCTCGGCACGCATCGCGGAGAAGCTGGGCATGACGCTCGTGCACCGCGCGCCTGATGCGGGCAATCCCGACCCATCGGTGATGCGCCTGGTGTACGCCGATCGTCCTCTCCGGCCGGCGGAACTCGAGGCCGTGCTGCGCTAGCACCCTCTGCGGCCTGGATGTCGGCGTGCAGGTGTAGCGTTGCGCCGTGACTTCCGCAGAGCGTACGACCACCGGTTCTCTCCTTCAGCCCAGGAGCCCGTGGCCTGCGCTGTGGGCGCTCGTCATCGGCTTCTTCATGATCCTCGTCGACACCACGATCGTCTCGGTCGCGAACCCGGCGATCAAGGCAGCGCTCGACCCGAACACCAACAACCTCGACAACGTCGTGTGGGTCACCAGCGCCTATCTGCTGGCCTACGCCGTGCCGCTGCTGATCACCGGGCGCCTCGGTGACCGCTTCGGACCCAAGAACATCTACCTGATCGGTCTCGCGATCTTCACGCTCGCCTCGCTCTGGTGCGGGTTGTCCTCCTCGCTCGAGGGGCTCATCGTGGCGCGCGCAGTGCAGGGACTCGGCGCGGCGTTCATGACGCCGCAGACCATGGCCGTGATCACCCGCACGTTCCCGCCGAACCGACGCGGTGCGGCCATGGGCCTGTGGGGTGCGACCGCCGGTGTCGCGACGCTGGTCGGACCGCTGCTCGGCGGCGTGCTGGTCGACGGCCTCGGGTGGGAGTGGATCTTCTTCGTCAACCTCCCTGTCGGCGTGATCGCCTTCATCGCCGCGTGGATCCTGGTGCCGAAGCTCGAGACGCATCCGCACCGCTTCGACATCCTCGGCGTCGTGCTCAGCGCCGCCGCGATCTTCCTGGTGGTGTTCGGCCTGCAGGAGGGTGAGAAGTACGACTGGGGCGTGATCTGGGGGCCCATCTCGGTGTGGAGCCTGATCATCGCCGGCATCGTCGTGCTCGCGCTGTTCATCCTGCAGCAGTGGAAGACCAAGAGCGAAGCCCTCGTTCCGCTCGAGCTCTTCCGTGATCGCAACTTCTCGGGCGCCAACATCGCGATCGCGACGGTCGGCTTCGCGGTCACGAGCATGTCGCTGCCCCTGATGTTCTTCCTGCAGATCGCCCGCGGGCTCGCCCCCACCGAGGCGGCACTGCTCATGATCCCGATGGCAGTGTTCTCGGGCGTGCTCGCCCCGCTCGCCGGCAAGATCCTCGACCGCACCGACCCGCGTCTGATCCTCATCCCCGGGCTGATCTTCTTCGCCGCGGCACTGGTCTGGTACTCGGCGCTGGTGAACATGGACACCGAGATCTGGATGTTCCTGTTCCCGTCCGCACTCCTCGGTATCGGCAGTGCCGGCATGTGGGGACCGCTCGCGACCACCGCGACCCGGATGCTCCCGATGCGTCAGGCGGGCGCCGGTGCCGGCATCTACAACACCACGCGCACGATCGGCTCGGTGGTCGGTTCCGCCTCGATCGCGACGTTCATGCAGGCGCGCCTCGAGGCGAACCTTCCGGGGATGGGCGACTCCGCCGGATCCATCAGCTCGGGCGGGACTCTCCCTGCGCCCGTCGCTGAGGGATTCACCGCGGCGATGTCGCAGGCCATCCTGCTGCCGGCCGCCGTGATCGTGATCGGACTGATCGCGTCGCTGTTCCTGCGCGGCGCACCGCAGAAGCGCCCCACCGCCGCCGATGTTCCGGCACCGGCATCCGCGCCCGCTCCCACCGAGTGAGCACCACGGCTCCGCCCCTTGCACCTCCGAGTGCCGGGGGCGGAGCCGTGTCCGGCCGCGGTTTTGCAACCTGTACGGAGGTCTGATTTCATGGGCCGATGTCCGTTCAGCTCATCCGCCCCACGACCGACCTCTTCGAGACGTGGGCGGAGGCGGTCTCCGAGTTCGGCGACGGTCACATCGACGGATCCGGGCTCACGGCACCGGTCACCCCCGACCGGGCGACGCTCGATGCACTGATCGAGAAGGCCGCGCAGATCGCCGACACCTCGGCTGCTCTGCCGGACGGCTTCGTGCACAACGACCTCTACTGGATCGTCGATGAGGGCGACGTCATCGGCTTCCTCTCCTTCCGGCACGAGTTGAACGAGTGGCTGCGCGAGGTGGGCGGGCACATCGGCTACGCGGTGCGGGAGTCCCGCCGTCGTCGCGGCTACGCGTCGGCAGCGCTCGCGCTCGGCCTCGACCGGGCGCGCGAGATCGGCCTCGACCGAGTGCTGGTCACCTGCGACGACGACAACATCGCCTCGGCACGCACGATCGAACGGGCCGGTGGGGTGCTGCAGGACGTCAGCGACCAGTCCGCGCGCGGCCACGCGCTGCTGCGCCGCTACTGGATCCAGCTCTAGCCCCGGCATCCCGGCGGGAGCATTCCCAGGCGTTTACTAAGGTTGATCCTCGGCGACCGTCCGGTCGTCCTCGCCGATCCGAGGAGCATCCGTCGTGATCCGAAATCCATCCCCCGCGCTCGCGCGGCTGCGCCTGATCGGTCGCACCGCCGTCGCCACCGCATTGACCGCCTTCGTCGCGGCCGGTGCCCTGCTCGGAGGAGCATCCGCCGCGTCTGCCGCAGACGCCCCTGACACCTACGTGATCGGCACCGACACGACGTTCGCGCCGTTCGAGTTCACCGACAAGGACGGCGACCTCGTCGGCATCGACATGGACCTGCTCCGCGCGATCGCCGCGGACCAGGGCTTCGAGGTCGAGATCCGCCAGCTCGGCTTCGACGCCGCAGTGCAGGCGCTGCAGGCGAACCAGGTCGACGCCGTCATGGCCGGTATGTCGATCACGGACGAGCGCAAGCAGGCCTTCGACTTCAGTGAGCCGTACTTCACCAGCGGCATCCAGCTCGGCGTCCTCGATTCCAGCGACGTGCAGTCGCTGGACGACCTCGACGGCAAGGCCGTCGCCGTCAAGACCGGGACCCAGGGTCAGACCTTCGCCGAGGAGAACCAGGAGAAGTACGGCTTCCGGGTCACCCCGTACCAGGACACCACCGACATGGTCGATGCGGTCAAGGCGGGTCAGGCCGTCGGCTACTTCGAGGACTTCCCGGTGCTCGCCTACGGCATCCAGCAGGGGTCGGGCTTCCGCCTGATCGGCGAGCCGGAGCTGGGCGGTGAGTACGGCTTCGCGGTCAACAAGGGGCTGAACCCCGAACTGCTCGAGATGTTCAACGCGGGCCTCGCGAACCTGCAGGCGTCCGGCGAGTACGACACGATCGTCGACCGGTACCTGAGCGGCGGCGAGGTGAGCACGCAGCCGACCGACATCATCTCGGTCGCGGTGCAGTACTGGCCCGCGCTCATGGAGGGTCTGTGGCTCACGATCCTCGCGACGATCGTCGCCATCGTGGCCGCGTTCATCCTCGGCATCGTGTTCGGGTTCGGTCGCATCTCGAAGTTCGCCCCGTTCCGGTGGATCGCCACGGCGTACGTCTACGTGTTCCGCGGTACTCCGATCCTGGTGCAGGCATTCTTCGTGTTCTTCGCCATCCCGCAGCTGTTCCCCGGCCTGACGTTCAACCCGTTCGTCGCCGGTGCGATCACGCTCTCGCTCAACACCGGCGCCTACATGACGGAGATCATCCGCGGTGGCATCCAGGCGGTCGATCCCGGGCAGAACGAGGCGTCTCGTTCGCTCGGCCTCGGGCACTGGAAGACGATGCAGAAGGTCGTGCTCCCGCAGGCGTTCCGCATCATGATCCCCTCGTTCGTGAACCAGGGCATCATCACCCTCAAGGACACGTCGCTGATCAGCGTGATCGGCCTCGCCGAGCTGACGTTCGTGTCGCGCCAGATCATCGCCTCCACCTACCTGTCTGCACAGGTGCTGACCATCGTCGCCGTGATCTACTTCGTCGTGATCACGCTGCTGACGCTGCTCGCGAACCGCCTGGAGAGGAAGTTCAACGCATGAGCAAGATCGAAGTCCGGGACCTGCACAAGTCCTTCGGAGACAACAAGGTGCTCAAGGGCATCGACCTCACGGTGGAGGACGGCGAGGTCATCGCGGTCATCGGCCCGTCCGGTTCGGGCAAGTCGACGCTGCTGCGCTGCCTCAACAAGCTCGAGGAGCCGACGTCCGGTCACGTCGTCATCGACGGGGTCGACCTGACCGACAAGAGTGTGAAGCTCGATGAGGTGCGCCAGCGCATCGGCATGGTGTTCCAGCACTTCAACCTGTTCCCGCACATGACCGTGCTGGAGAACATCACGCTCGCGCCCATCGAGCTGGGCAAGCTCTCGAAGGCGGATGCTCGCGCACGGGCGACGTCGCTGCTCGAGCGCGTCGGCCTCGCGGAGAAGGCGGATGCCAAGCCGGCATCGCTCTCGGGTGGTCAAAAGCAGCGTGTGGCGATCGCCCGGGCGCTCGCCATGGACCCTGAGATCATGCTCTTCGACGAGGCCACCAGCGCGCTCGACCCCGAGATGGTCGGCGAGGTGCTGCAGGTCATCCGCGACCTGGCATCCGGCGGCATGACGATGGTGCTGGTCACGCACGAGATGGGCTTCGCCCGCGAGGTCTCCGGCCGCACCGTCTTCATGGACGGCGGCGTCGTGGTCGAGGAAGCCCCTCCCGCCGAGCTGTTCGGTGCCCCGAAGAACGAGCGCCTGAAGGACTTCCTCTCCAAGGTGCTCTGAGCGCGCGCTCCTTCGCCCCCAGCCTGTCGAGACCCATCGCCCTCGTCGAAACCCACCGGTTTCGACGAGGGGGCGGTGGGTCTCGGCCGTTGTGATGGGTCTCGGCGCGCGGCGCGCGCGGCGCGGGCTACTCCGTGACGCGGGCGGCGATGTCGGTGCGGTAGTGCGAGCCGTCGAGTCCGATCAGCGCGATCGCCTCATAGGCGCGCGCACGCGCCGTTCGGAAGTCGGATGCCACGGCGACCACGTTCAGCACGCGTCCACCGGTCGCGATGAGCGAACCGCCGGGAGCGTCGGGGGAGGCGGTGGCCGCATGCACGATGCGCACACCCTCGACGGCCGCAGCCGCTGCCAGGCCCTCGATCGGGCGGCCGGTCTGCGGCGCCTCGGGGTAGCCCTCGCTCGCCAGCACCACCGTGATCGCGACGTCATCGCTGAACTCCGGTTCCGGCTGGTCCTCGAGCGTGCCGGATGCCGCGGCGAACAGCAGCTCCGACAGCGGGGTGACCAGACGCGGCAGCACGATCTGCGTCTCGGGGTCGCCGAAGCGCGCGTTGAACTCGATCACCCGCACGCCAGCGGGAGTCAGGATGAGCCCGGCGTACAGCAGCCCGATGAACGGGGTGCCCTCGGCGTCGAGCTGGCGGATGACGGGAAGCGCGACATCGCGGGTGACCTCGGCCACGAACTCCTGCTCGCTGCCGAACTGCTCGGCGAGCCAGGGCAGGGGCGAGTATGCGCCCATGCCGCCCGTGTTGGGGCCGGCGTCGCCGTCGAGTGCGCGCTTGAAGTCCTGTGCGGGACTCAGCGCGCGCACGGTGTCGCCGTCGCTGAGGAAGAACAGCGAGACCTCGGGACCCGAGAGGAACTCCTCGATCAGCACCGGGTCCGCGGACAAGTAGTGCTCGGCGTGGGCGAGCGCCTCGCCGCGGTCGGAGGTGACGATGACGCCCTTGCCCGCGGCCAGGCCATCGGCCTTCACGACATAGGGGGCGCCGAGGTCGTCGAACGCCGCTTCGACGTCGGCGACGGTCGCGGCGCGGACCGCGCGTCCTGTCGGAACTCCGGCCTCGTCCATGATCCGCTTCGCGAACGACTTCGAGCCTTCGAGCTCAGCGGCCGCCTTGCCAGGGCCGAAGACCGGGATGCCGTGGGCGCGCAGCGCATCCGCGACGCCGGCGACCAGCGGAGCCTCGGGTCCGACGACGACGAGGTCGATCGCGTGCTCGTTCGCGAACGCGGTCACCGCCCCGCCGTCCAGGGGGTCGAGCGTGACGGGCGTCGCATCCTGCGCGATGCCGGCGTTGCCGGGAGCGACGAAAATCTCGTGCTCCGTCTGCTCAGCCCGCAGGGCGAGGATGATCGCGTGCTCACGGGCACCGGAACCGAGGACGAGAATCTTCACAGGTCCAGACTACCGACGCTCGCGCCCGGGGTTTCCGTTCATAACTCCTCAAGAAAACGTGCCTGCGGGCCGTCTGGGCCGGATCCGGACGCAGGGCCTGCCGAATCTGAGGAGTTGTGAACGGGTGACCGCGTTCACAACTCAGGAAGATCGGGTCGGGCGGGGGCCTGGAGGCGCCGAACCGGGCCGATACCCACCGGTTCTCCTGAGTTGTGGACGCTGCTGCGCGCAGACCGGGTGGAGCTCAGACCGCTGCTGCACGCAGACCGGGTGCCGACCTGAGGCCAGCAGTGCGCTCAGACCGGCCGCTCGTCTTCGACGTCCCAGGGCACCGTCCATCCGGCGGCGTCGAACAACCCGCTGAGCACCATGGCGGTGAAGCCCCAGACGATCGTGCCGTCGACGTCGAACGCGGGGGCGCGGAACGTCAGGTCTCCGTACCGGCGCACCGAGGTGTAGCGGGTGGCGGGGTCGAGCAGCTGCGCGACCGGAACGCGGAACACCTCGACGGTCTCGGCGTGGTCGACCGCAGCGACGCGCGAGGGGGTCTGCCACCAGCCGAGCACGGGGGTGACCCGGTGGTTGCTCGCGGCGAGGGGGATCTCGGGCAGCGTGGCCAGGACTTCGACGCCGGAGGGATCGAGTCCGGTCTCCTCCTGGGCCTCACGGAGGGCCGTGGCCACGGCGTCCGCATCGTCCGGCTCTGCGCGGCCTCCGGGGAACGACACCTGGCCTGGGTGCGACGAAAGCGTCTCTGCGCGCCGCTGCAGCAGCACATCGAGGTCGCGGGCGACGGCGGCGTCTGCGGTCGGGGCCGGGATGCGGTCCAGCACGCCGAACAGGATCAGAACCGAGGCGTCGTGCGCCGCGTCGGGGTCGGTGAGCTGAGGGAACGGTCCGCCCCAGGTGTGTGCGGCGACGCCCGCGAGCAGTTCGGCGCGTGCGCCTTCCGGATACTGCGTGCTCATGGCACGAGCCTAGACGCCGCCCGCGCGCCCGGACTCTGCCGCGGCTTGAGGGATAGGCTCGGCGGATGAGGCGATGGCAGGCTGCGGCGCTCGGTGCGCTGCTGGTGATGGGACTGAGCGGGTGCGCGGCGCCCACGGTCGACCCGGACGCGGTGCAGGAATGGCTGCAGCAGCAGGAGTCGGTCGAAGTTGCGGGAGCCCTCGGGTCGATGAGCGCGCAGGCATCGGAGGCCACCGACGTCATGGGCGAGAACGGGGTCACCCTCACGTTCGACGAGCCGGCACGCATCACGCAGATCGTGTTCTCCTGCTTCGGCCCCGAGAAGATGGACGTCGACGTCACGACCGGCGCAGCGGACACCGATCCGGAGCTGGCGCACGGCATCCGCACCGAGGACCTCGTCTGCGCCGACAGCCCGCACACGATCGAGCGGGTTCAGGATGATGTGACGAAGGTCATGGTCGACGGCCTCAGCGCCGACGGTCAGGGTGCGTGGTCGGCCTTCGTGGTCGGGGAGGAGTGAGACATGGCGAAGAAGATCGACATCATCGACGGCCGCACTGCTCTCGACGCGGTGCGCGTGGCGCAGGCCGCGGAGGAGAAGCCGGCACGCACCGACCTGGCGACCGCCGTGCGCTATCTCCTGCAGCTCCTCGATGAGAAGGCTCCGGGTAACAGTGTCGAGGTGCGGGTTCCGCCGTTCGGCGCGGTGCAGGTCATCCAGGGCCCGCGGCACACGCGCGGCACCCCGCCGAACGTCGTCGAGATGGATGCCGCCACCTGGATCTCGGTCGCGACCGGGAGCGAGGTCTGGGCCGACGTCGCGACAGCCGGGCGCATCCACGCGTCGGGGACGCGTGCGGACCTCTCCGACGTCCTCCCGCTGCGGCCGTAGCGCCTCGCCAGCGGTTCTAGAGTTGATGGATGGGCTATCTCGTCGACGACTCCCGTGACCGCATCGACACGGATGCCGTCTGGCGTGCACTGCGCGACGCGTACTGGGGGAAGTGGCGCAGCCGGGAGGATGTCGAGACGCAGATCCGCGAGGCGTGGCGTGTCATCGGTGTGTACGACGAGCAGACCGGCGCACAGGTCGGCTTCGCCCGCGCGGTGTCGGACGGCCTCGGATTCGCCTATCTCGCCGATGTCATCGTCGTCGAGGAGCACCGCGGAAACGGTCTGGGCAAGCGGATCGTGCAGGCGATGATCGACGACGGCCCCGGCGCGCACTTCCGGTGGACGCTGTTCACGAGTGATGCGCACGGGCTGTACGAGCAGTTCGGGTTCGAGGCTCCTGATCGCACCGCGCTGGTGCGATCAGCAGCCGCACTGCCGGTGCACCCGACGCAGGGCCCCGCGAACAGCTAGCGCTGCTCAGCGCCGCGCGACCACCAACGGCACCCCGGTCGCGGGGTGCGGGAAGACATCGACGGGCTGGCCGTACACGGCCTCGATCCGCTCCGCCGTGAGCACCTCCGCCGCCGTCCCCGAAGCCGCGACCCCGCCGTCTGCGAGCAGGGTGACGCGGTCGGCGTGGGCGAGAGCAGCGTTGAGGTCGTGCAGCACGATCGCCACTGCGATCCCGGCATCCGCTTGCGCTCTGATCAGCCGCATCACGTCTTCATGATGCTTGAGGTCGAGCGCGGCGGTCGGTTCGTCGAGCAGCAGGATGCCGGTGTTCTGGGCGAGCACGCGGGCCAGGGCGACGCGGGCACGCTCGCCGCCGGACAGCGACGTCACCGGGCGGGCTGCGAGTGGCTCGACCTCGGTCGCCTCCATGGCCGCGGCCACGAGCTCATCGTCCTGTTCGGCGGACTCTGTGCGCGCCCAGGGCGCACGGCCCATCCGTACGACCTGCTCGGCCGTGAACGGGAACGACACCGCGTTCTCCTGCAGCAGCACGGCCCGCGCGCGGGCGAGGGTCTGCGGGCGGATGCCGGCGATCGGTGCCCCATCGAGGGTCACCGCTCCGGTCTGCGCGGTGACATCGCCGGCCAGCACGCCGAAGAGCGTGGACTTGCCGGCGCCGTTCGGGCCGACGAGGGCGTGGATCTCCCCTGCGCGGATGTCGATCGAGGCGTCGTCGAGGATAGCCCTCCCGCCGCCGACGCGCACGGTGAGCCCGCTGCCGCGCAGCCGCACGCTCATGCCCATCCTCCCGAGCGTCGACGCGTGCGCACGAGCAGCCAGAGGAAGAAGGGGCCGCCAACCAGCGAGGTGATCATGCCGATCGGCATGTCGGCGAGCGGCACGGCGGTGCGGGCGACCAGGTCGGCGACCGCGATCAGCAGTGCTCCGCCGACTGCCGACGCGATCATGAGCGGCAGATGTGCGGGACCGATGATCATGCGCATCAGGTGCGGCACGACGAGCCCCGCGAAACCGATGATCCCGGCGAACGCGACCGCCGCGCACACGAGGATCGCGACCGTCACGATCACGACCATGCGCAGCAGCTCCACGTTCACGCCCAGGTGTCTGGCGGTGCGCTCGCCGAGGGCGAAGAGGTCGAGCTGCGGCGAGACGATCAGTGCGATCACGATGCCGATCGCCACGAGCGGGGCGACGAGTGCGACGTTCGACCAGAGGGCGCCGTTGAGCGAGCCGAGCTGCCAGAACACGATCTGCTCGCGAGTGGACGTCGTGCCCAGGAACGTGAGGAACGCCATGCCGGCGCCTGCGATCGCGTTGATGGCGATGCCGGTGAGCAGCAGGGTGACGACCTCGGTGCGTCCGCCCGATCGGCTGATGAAGTAGACCGCGAGCACCGCGATGAGGCCGCCCAGGAACGCGAAGAGCGGCGTCGTCCACATGCCGAGCGAGGCGATTCCGAACGTGATGCTGGCCGCGGCGCCGAGCGCTGCGCCGGAGGAGACGCCGACGACACCGGCATCCGCGAGCGGGTTGCCGAAGATCGCCTGCATGAGCACACCGGACACGGCGAGTGCGGCGCCGACGAGCAGCCCCAGCACGAGCCGGGGGAGTCGCAGGTTGTAGATCACGCCGTAGTCGGTCGCCGAGGCCGGAGCCCAGGCCGTGTCGATGCCGATGCCCCGCAGTAGCACCCCGATCAGGTCGGTGGGCGACAGCGAGTACTGGCCGCTCGTGATCGACACGATGCAGGTGATCACGAGCGCGACGATCAGTCCGATCGTGACCAGGGTGAACCGCAGCGTGCGGTGTGTGCTCGGCGTGGAGGTGACGACCTCTCCGCTCATTTCGCGGACTCGGGAGTCGAGGGTTCGGGGGCGTACAGCGCGCGGGCGATCGCGCCGATCACGTCGGCCGACCGGGGCCCGAAGCTCAGGATCTCGCTGTCGGCCATGTCGATCACGCGACGGTTGATGCCGGCTGGCGTCTCTGCGACGGCGGGTACGCGTTCGATCAGGCCGTCGATGCCGCCGACCGACTCGAGCCCGTCGGTCATCATCACCAGCACGTCGGGGCGCGCGGCGACGAGCGCCTCGGCGGTCATGGGCTTCATGCCTTCCCAGCCGATCTCGGCGGCGACATCCACTCCGCCCACGGCGTCGATGAGGGAGTCGGCACCGGAATCCTCTCCGAAGATGTAATACACGTTCGCGCTGCCGCGCACGTAGAGGAACAGCATCCGCGCGCGGTCCTCCTCAGCGGCGGGGACTACTTCGGCGATCGCGGCGAGGGTCTCGTCGACTGCGGCGTCGAGCCGTGCGATGAGCGCCTCTCCGCGGCTGGGCACGCCGAGCGCCGTGGCGATCTCGGTCACGAGCTCGTCGGTGGTGTCGAGGCGTCGGTCGCTGGAGATCACGACGACGGTGATGCCGGCGTCGCGCAGCTGCTGACGGATCTCTTTCGGGCCGATCGTGGTGTCGGTCAGGATGACGGTCGGCGCGAGCTCCAGGATGGCCTCGGCGTTGAGCGTGTGCCCGGTCTTCGTGACGACGGGCAGGTCCTCGGTGCCGGCGAAGACGGTGGACGAGTCGCGACCGACGACCTGGTCGCCCAGCCCGAGGGCGAACACGGTCGAGGCGATGGTGCCGGAGATGTCGATCGGGAGGATGCGGTCGACGTCGGTGATCTCGATCTCGCGGCCTTCGCTGTCGGTCACGGTCACCGGCAGTGCGGGAGTGGTGTCGTCGTCGACCGGCGTGATGGCATGACTCGAGAGGCACGCGGTCGAGGGGCCGGTGAACCCCCGGACGTCGTCGACCAGGTCGAGTGAGGCAAGCGGGACGGATGCCTGCGGGCAGGTGTCTTCCACGGCGGCGGGTGGTGCGGCGGTCGCGCCCGGCTCCGCGCACGCGGCGAGACCGACGGCCAGAGCGGCGGCGAAGAAGACGGCTAGTACGCGGCGCATTAGGCAAGGCTATCCTAAAACTTGACGCGCTCTCCTGCGCACCTCTACGCTCAGGATCGGCGGCTTACTTAGCCAAGCCTAACCAACACCCTACCTTCGCCCGACTGCATTGCGGCACCGCCGGCGCGCGTGCTCAGCCGCGTGCCCGGGGGCCGTGGAGAATCGTGAACGACACAGCCATCGCATCCTCAGGGAGCACTCGCCTACGCGTACTGCTCGCTGCCTTCGTCTCCTTCCTCCTCATCGCCGCCGGTGCGGTGATCGCCCCGCCCGCGCATGCGGACGGTGGCACCGTCACCGCCAGCGTCGCCTCCGCCACCTCCTCGGGTGTGAGCGTGCAGGTGCAGGCGAGTGGCCTTCCCGATGTCGCCGGCGCGTATGCCGCCCTCATCGTGAAGGGCACCGAGAGCGGGCTCACCGGCGCCGGCGGATACGCCGCCTTCGCGATGCCGTTCCCGACCGTCTCCGCCGGAGCGACCTCGTTCACGCTGACTGCCCCGGCCGGTTCGCTGGACCGTACGAAGGCGTACGAGGTGCTCGTCTGGCAGCAGCACTCGAACCCCGATGCGTCCACCATCTACGGTCGTGGCGACGTCGTGATCTCGACCGGTCAGTGGGATGCCGTCTTCGGCGCGGCGCCGACCGACCCGGGTGAGACCGACCCCGGCACCGATCCCGGTACCGACCCTGGCACCGACCCCGGCACCGATCCCGGTACCGACCCGGGAACCGACCCCGGCACGGATCCGGGAACCGACCCCGGCACGGATCCGGGAACCGACCCTGGCACGGATCCGGTCGAGCCGGAGCCGGTCGATGCATCGATCTCGGTGTTCTTGGCTGATGGGACGACGCCGGCTGCGGGTGTGGCGTTGAAGGCGGGCGACAAGGTCGTCGTGAAGGGTGCGGGCTATGACCCGACCGCGAACGTCGGTGGCCGGGGGGTTCCGATCCCGGCGAACCTGCCGCAGGGCACGTATGTGGTGTTCGGCAACTTCGCCTCGACGTGGCAGCCGTCCGCGGGTGCGGCGAGTTCGAGCCGGTCGGTGGGTTCGCAGGTGTGGGCGTTGTCGGAGGGCGTGCTGAACCAGGTGCCCTCGCAGTATCAGGGCGCGATCCGCTCGCAGTGGGTGGACATCGCCGCTGACGGCACGTTCACCGCGACGCTGACGCTGAAGGATGCCGCGGCGACTCCGGGCTCGTACGGTGTCTACACGTACCCGGCCGGTGGCGTCTCGAACGCCGACCAGGAGCGCAGCGTCGCCCTGAACTACGCCAAGACACCGAAGATCGCCGTCACCTCGACGGTGTCTGCCCTTACGCCCGGAATCACGGCGAGCGTCGCCGGCACCGACTTCGGTGCCGCAGCGGGCGTGTACGCGGCGATCATCGAGACCGGCACCGAGGCGAATGTCACCACGGGTGGCGGCTTCCTCGCGATGCAGTTCGTGCGAGGCATCACGGACGGCGCGTTCAGCGTCGACCTGACCGCGGCGGCGGACACGCTCGACCGCACGAAGACCTACGAGGTCCTCGTCTGGAAGCAGCACACACTGCCCACCGCTGCGACCATCCTCGCGCGTGCCGCGGTGACGATCAGCGACGCCGATTGGGACGCGATCTCCCCGGTCGAGCCGGAGCCGGTCGATGCATCGATCTCGGTGTTCCTGGCTGATGGGACGACGCCGGCTGCGGGTGTGGCGTTGAAGGCAGGCGACAAGGTCGTCGTGAAGGGTTCGGGTTATGACCCGACCGCGAACGTGGGTGGTCGTGGGGTTCCGATCCCGGCGAATCTGCCGCAGGGCACGTATGTGGTGTTCGGGAACTTCGCCTCGACGTGGCAGCCGTCCGCGGGCGCGGCGTCGTCGAGCCGGTCGGTGGGCTCGCAGGTGTGGGCGTTGTCGGAGGGGGTGCTGAACCAGGTGCCCTCGCAGTACCAGAATGCGATCCGCTCGCAGTGGGTCGACATCGCCGCTGACGGCACGTTCACCGCGACGCTGACGCTGAAGGACACGGCGGCGACTCCCGGTTCCTACGGCATCTACACCTATGGCGCCGGTGGCGTCTCCAACCCCGACCAGGAGCGCAGCGTCGCCCTGAACTACGGCAAGACCCCCGTCGTCTCCACCTCGGTGAAGTCCGCGACCGCGAAGGACGGCCTGACGGTCACGGCATCCGGAAAGAACCTCGGTGCAATCTCCGGTGCCTATGTCGCGCTGATCGAGGCCGGAACCGAGGCGGATATCACGGGGACCAGCGGCTTCCTCGCGATGCAGTTCGTGCGCGGCATCACGGACGGCGCATTCAGCGTCGACCTGACCGCGGCGGCGGACACGCTCGACCGCGCGAAGACCTACGAGGTGATCGCGTGGCAGCAGCACACGAATCCGAGTGCCTCGACGATCTACGCCCGCTCGACGGTCACGATCACGGATGAGAACTGGGCGGCGCTGCAGCCGGCGGCCGCCCCCTCGGTCACCACCTCGGTGAAGTCCGCGACCGCGAAGGACGGCCTGACGGTCACGGCATCCGGAAAGAACCTGGGTGCGATCCCCGGCGCGTATGTCGCGCTGATCGAGGCGGGCACCGAGGCGGAGGTCACCTCCGGTGGCGGATACCTCGCGATGCAGTACGTGCAGAAGGTCACGGACGGCGCGTTCAGCGTCGACCTGACCGCGGCAGCCGACGCGCTCGACCGTACGAAGTCCTACGAGGTGATCGCCTGGCAGCAGCACAGCTTCCCGAACGCGACCACGATCTATGCGCGCGGCGCGGTCACGATCAGTGACACCCAGTGGGCGGCTCTGCTCGAGGAAGACTCCGCTGCCGTGGAGACGAAGGTCAAGACGGCGACGGCGAAGGACGGCCTGACCGTCACGGCATCCGGGAAGAATCTCGGCGCCATCAAGGGCGCCTATGTCGCACTGATCGAGTCCGGCACCGAGGACGACGTCACGGCAGCGGGCGGATTCCTGGCGATGAAATACGTGCAGAACGTCACCTTCGGCGCGTTCTCGGTCGACCTCACGACTGCCGCGAAGACGCTCGACCGCACCAAGTCGTACGAGGTCATCGTGTGGCAGCAGCACTCGCTGCCCACGGCCGACACGATCTACGCGCGTTCGACGGTGACGATCACCCCTGAGCAGTGGAACACGCTGTTCGACGTCACGGTGCCGGAGACTCCGACGAAGCCGGTGACTCCGCCGGTGAGCGTGCCGGGTGGTTCGCTCCGCTGGGCGATCTCCTCGACGTTCACGAACTACATCACGAGCGACATCGCAAAGGGCGCCATCGACGTGTCGAACGGCGCGACCCGCTCGGGTGGCCAGTTCCAGTTCGGCCAGACGGTCGGCGGCGACTACGACACCGCGACCGGACTCGGCTCGGTCGTGTACCGCGGTTCGGTGCGATTCACCGGTCACAACGGCGTCCTCGACGTCACGGTCGCGAACCCGCAGATCCGCATCACGTCGGCAGGCGCCGCGACGCTGTACGTGTCGAGCGGTGGATCGCAGGTCGCGTTCGCGACGGTCGACCTCTCCCGTGCGGTGCGGACGACGGCGAACGGCGCGGTGACATACACCGCGGCGCCCACCACGCTGACGGATGCCGGTCGAGACCGCGTGCTGTCGGGCTACTCGACCGTGCTGAACCCGGTCACCTTCACGATCGGCTCGGTGGCGGCAGCGCCCTCTGGCACCACCGGCACGGTGGCCGCGGCCGTGGTGAAGGCGAAGCAGACGCTTCCCGCCACCCCGCCGAGCGCCGAGGGCATCGTGATCGACGAGGAGAACCTCGCCGCGCTCGAGTCCGGGCAGTCGGCGACCATCTCGGCATCCGGCTTCCAGGCGAACGAAGAAGGCATCAAGGTCGTCGTCTACTCGACGCCCGTGCTGCTCGACACGGTCACGGCGGATGCCGACGGCGTCGCCACCTGGACGGGCACGCTGCCCGCGAGCCTGGAGGACGGCGCGCACACGCTGACCCTGCAGGGGTCGGTCGATCGCGGTCTGGCGTTCACGCTGACCCGCGCGACGGCCGTGATCGGCGCGTGCACGGTCGAGGGCGCCACGCTCAAGTGGGGCTACAAGGAGTCGTTCCGCACCTACATCGAGGGCATCGCGAAGGGTGGCTGGACTCTCACCGACGTCGCGTACCAGTACCCCGACTATGTGTGGGAGAGCGGTACCGGTTCACTCGACGACAAGGCCCTCACCGGGCTGGTCAGCTACGGCGGCAGCATCACCTTCACGGGCCACGACGGCGCGCTGAACACGACGCTGGCGAACGCCCGGCTCGAGCTGGCCGGCGACACCGGCTACCTCGTGTTCGATGTGACCGGCACCACGCAGGACGGCGCGAGCGTCGACCAGAAGGGCGTGCGCCTCGCGGAGTTCGCTCTCGGAGACGCCGCGGTCGTCGACGGCGTGCTGTCGCTCGACGCGATCCCCAGCACCCTCACCGAGGCAGGCGCCGCCGCGTTCGGCACCTACGCCGCGGGCGAAGCACTCGACCCGGTCACCGCGGTGATCCCGGTCGATGCGGAGTGCGGCACGGTCGCAGAGGAGGAGCCTGAGGCGGAGGCCTCCGGCACCGTCACGGCTGTGACGACGGCTGCTGACGCCGAAGGCGCCCCGGTGTGGCCCTGGATCGTCGGTGGCCTGGTCGTCGTCGCTCTGGCCGCGGCCGGCGGTGTGCTGATCGCCCGTCGCAACAAGAAGCACGAGACGGCCGAGGTGACCACGGAGATCTGATCTCGGACGCATGACCGAACCGCCCTCCCCGCAGCGGACGTGGGGAGGGCGGTTCTCTGCGTGCCAGGTGCGGTCGGGTCGGGTCGAGTTGAGCGGCGCGACCTGCAGGAGGAAGTGCGGGATGCAGGACCGATTCCCCCGGAGTGCTCCTTCACGTCGCACATCCTCCTGCACGTCGCGGGGGAACGCCGGGGGCGCGGGAACCCCGGTGCACAGCGCGCCCGGGCGGTGGGACAATAGAGACATGTCCTCCACCGATTCCCACCAGACCGTCGAAGCGACCGTGCGCCACGTGCCTCGGTACGGCGTGCTGATGGGGATCGGCGTGGTCGTCGGGATCATCGCCGCCGGCATCCTCACCTGGATCGGCAGCTTCGAGGAATCCCAGGCTCTCGACGTCGTCTACCCGCCAGGGCAGGTCTTCGGCTTCCTGCTGCTGTGGACGGTGCCGATCGGCATCGCGCTCGGCGGCGTCGCCGGACTCATCCTCGAGCGGGTCGCCCGCCGGCACGACCGTGTCGTGCGTGTCGAGCGCGAAACCATCATCGAAGCCGACTGACCTTCACCCCTGCGGTCACGCCAGCTCGGCGATGACGGGTCGGATGGCCGCGTCGAAGGCGACCACATCGCGACGCAGGCCGTCGGTCACCGCGACCGTGAGCGCACCGATCCACCAGATCCCGCGCTGCGAGAACGGCAGCACCTGCACGTTCAGCTCGAACGAATGCGCCCGGCGTCCCACCTCGCGTTCGAACTCGGCGATCGCGCTGGCGTAGGCGCGGTAGGCGTCGCCGCCGGTGTTGCTCTTCATGGAGTTGACGTAGCGGTCATGGGCGGCGCGGGCGTACCGGAGCGCCTCGGGCGCCTGCGGGGTGATCGCCGCGGCGAGCTGCTCTGCGCCGGACGCGGGGAGAGCGACCAGCGTGTCGAACCCGTCGATCAGCTCGAGCGGCACCTCGGACGGATGCGCGCGCGGCTCGACCGTCATGTCCCAGTAGTCGCGCCACTGCTGCTCGATCGCGGGAGCAGCGTCGACGGCGTCCGGCGCTCGGACCGGCAGATCGCGGAGGCTCGGAAGATCCTCCGGGACCCGGATGCCGATGGCCTGGCGCAGCGCGAGCGCGAGCAGCACGGGAACGCTCGCGTCTTCGCGGATGAGCCACTGCGGCTTGTCGGCCATGGCCCCATCGTAGGACGCCGGGGCCCCGGCATCCGAGTCTCGTCGTGCGGAGAGTCGGGGCCGCTGCGGGCGGTAGGCTGGAGCTGTGGCTGCCTCCCCCACCAATCCCTATTCCGAAGCCGGCGTCGATACCGCTGCAGGCGATCTCGCCGTCGAGCTGATGAAGTCGTCCGTGCGCGCAACGCACGGCCCTGAAGTGCTCGGCGGTGTCGGCGGATTCGCCGGCCTGTTCGACGCCAGCGCACTGCGCGACTTCCGCCGACCGCTCCTCGCGACCAGCACCGACGGCGTCGGCACCAAGGTCGCGATCGCGCAGGCGATCGACAAGCACGACACGATCGGCCAGGACCTGGTCGGCATGGTCGTCGATGACATCGTCGTGGTGGGTGCGAAGCCGCTCTTCATGACCGACTACATCGCGTGCGGCAAGGTCTTCCCGCAGCGCATCGCCGACATCGTGCGCGGGATCGCCGAGGCGTGCTCCGCCACCGGTACCGCGCTCGTCGGTGGCGAGACCGCAGAGCACCCCGGCCTGCTGGGCCCGCGCGACTACGACGTCGCGGGTGCCGCGACCGGCGTGGTCGAGGCCGACGCCATCCTCGGTGCCGACCGCGTGCAGGACGGCGACGTCGTCATCGCGGTGTCGTCCAGCGGGCTGCACTCCAACGGCTACTCGCTCGTGCGCCACATCATCACCAACGCCGGCATCGGCTACGGCGACAACGCCGCCGATTTCGGCACCACGTGGGGCGAGGCGCTCCTCGAGCCGACTCGCCTCTACACGCTTCCGCTGCTCCGCCTGATCGAGCAGCTCGGCTCCTCGGCAGGCTCAGCGACCCAGGGCGCCGTCCACGCCCTCAGCCACGTCACCGGTGGCGGCATCGCCGCGAACCTCGCGCGCGTGCTCCCGCAGGGCAGCTGGGTCGAGGTCGATCGCAGCACCTGGTCGCCCAGCCCGGTCTTCCGCGTGCTGAGCGACATCGCGGGTTCCACGCTGGAGTCCGCCGAGGGCACCTGGAACCTGGGCATCGGCTTCCTCGCGGTGATCGCCGCGGACAAGAAGGATGCCGCGATCGCAGCGCTGAACGCGGAAGGCATGCCGTCGTGGCAGGTCGCCACCGTCGGCTTCGGTGCGCGTCCGGCAGGAGAGTTCGAACAGGGCGCCAAGGGCGTCGACGGCGGAGCGGTGCGCCTCGTCGGTGCATACGCGGACGGAGCGAAGTAATACCCCATGTGCGGCATCGTCGGAATGGTGGGGACAGCCCCGGTCAACCAGGACATCTACGACGCACTCCTGCTGCTGCAGCATCGCGGCCAGGATGCGACGGGCATCGCGACGGCGGAGTCGAACGGGGTGATGCACAACGCCAAGGCGCAGGGCATGGTCCGCGAAGCGTTCCGCACCCGCGACATGCGCGCGCTGCTCGGCAACGTCGGTCTCGGCCACGTGCGCTACGCCACCAAGGGCACCGCCTCCAATGAGGAGGAGATGCAGCCGTTCTACGTGAACGCGCCCTACGGCATCATCCTCATCCACAACGGCAACCTCACCAACACGCGTGAGCTCACGGCGGAGATGGCGCAGCGCGACCGTCGCCACCTGAACTCCTCCAGCGACACCGAACTGCTGCTGAACGTGCTCGCCGGGGAGCTGCAGAACACCACCTCGGCGGTCGATCTCGACCCCGAGCGTGTGTTCGAAGCGGTCGAGCGCACGCATGAGCGCATCGAGGGTGCCTACGCCGTGATCGCCGTGATCGCCGGCTACGGTCTGCTCGCATTCCGCGATCCTTTCGGCATCCGTCCGCTGATCCTCGGTCACCGCAAGAGCCGCGGCGACGCTTCGACAGGCTCAGCGACCCAATCGGGTGATGGCTCAGCGGCGCAGCCCGGTGACGAGTGGGTCGTCGCGAGCGAGTCGCTCGTGCTCGAGAACGGCGACTACGAGGTCGTGCGCGAGATCGAGCCCGGTGAGGCCGTGTTCATCACGAACGACGGAGAGCTGTACTCCCGGCAGTGCGCCATCGAGACGACCCTCGCGCCGTGCGCGTTCGAGTACGTCTACCTCGCGCGTCCCGACTCCGTCATGAACGGCATCTCGGTGTACGAATCGCGTCTGCGCATGGGTGACCGTCTCGCCGACACGATCGCGAAGCACGTGCCGATGGACAAGATCGACGTCGTCATGCCGATCCCCGACTCCTCGCGCCCCGCCGCGATGGAGGTCGCCCGCAAGCTCGGCATCGAGTACCGCGAGGGCTTCTACAAGAACCGCTACGTCGGCCGCACCTTCATCATGCCCGGCCAGGCGGTGCGCAAGAAGAGCGTGCGCCAGAAGTTGAACGCGATGTCGACGGAGTTCCGCGGCAAGAACGTCCTGCTCATCGACGACTCGATCGTGCGCGGCACGACGTCGAAGGAGATCATCCAGATGGCCCGGGATGCCGGTGCCACCTCGGTCACCTTCGCTTCCGCGGCGCCGCCCGTGCGTCACCCGCACGTCTACGGCATCAACATGCCCTCGCGCCAGGAGCTCATCGCCCACGGGCGGACGATCCCCGAGATCGCCGAGGAGCTCGGCTGCGACCACCTCGTGTACCAGGAGGTCGACGACCTCAAGGCTGCCATCACCGAGGGGACGGCCATCACCGACCTCGACATGAGCTGCTTCGATGGCCGTTATGTCACCGGCACGGTCTCCGACGAGTACCTCGCGTGGGTGGAGGGGACTCAGACCTCCTAGTGTCTGGGTCGCTGAACTCGTCGGAGGACAGGCCGCTCTGGCAGGGCCGGGCGCTCGCCCTGATCGGAATCGTGCTGGTCGCGTTCTCGCTGCGATCGGCCGTCGCCTCCCTGTCCCCGGTCATCGACCACGTCGCTGTCGACTTTCCGCTCTCCCCCGTGGTCGTCGGTCTGATCGGCGCGGCGCCGCCGGTGTGCTTCGCGATCTTCGGCCTGGTCACTCCGCTGTTCGAGCGGCGGTTCGGGCTGGAGCGGGTCGCGGTCACTGCGATCGCACTGATGGCGCTCGGCATGCTGCTGCGCGGCTTCGCGTCCGACTCTTCGACTCTGCTGGCGGCGACGGTCGTCGTCTTCGCCGGCGTCGGTTCGGGCAACGTGCTGCTCCCGCCTCTCGTGAAGAAGTACTTCCCCGACCGCCTCGGCATCATGATGACGGTCTACTCGACCACCTTGGCCGTCTCCACCTTCCTGCCCCCGCTGGTCGCGGTGCCGGTCGCCGACTCGCTCGGCTGGCGCGTATCCCTGGGCATGTGGGGGGTGTTCGCGGCGATCGCCCTGGTGCCGTGGCTGACGCTGCTGATCCGTGAACGCTCCGGCGGCACGGCAGCGGTGTCGACCGAGGAGTACGTGCTGGATCCGACCGACGGCGTGCACGATGTGCAGGATGCCGTGGCCGTCGCGACCGGTCCGATCTCGACCGTGCCCGCGAACCCGCGCTACTTCGGACGGCTCTGGCGGCTGCCTCTGCCCTGGGCGCTGGCCCTCGTGTTCGGCACCTCGTCGACCATGGCCTACGTCTCGTTCGCCTGGATGCCGACCATGCTCGTCGACATCGGCGGCGTCACCCCGGCGACCGCCGGGTTCCTGCTCTCACTGTTCGCCCTCATCGGCCTGCCGAGCTCGATGCTGGTGCCGATCCTGGTCGTGCGTTTCCAAGCGACGCGTCCGCTGTTCTTCGTCGCCGTCGGCGCAGGCCTCGTCGGACTTCTCGGAATGCTGCTCGCACCGACCGTCGCGCTTCCGCTCTGGGTCAGCATCTTCGGTCTCACCGCGATCATGTTCCCGCTCAGCCTGGTGCTGCTCAGCATCCGTGCCCGCACGCCCGAGAGCGCGGTCGCGCTGAGTGGGTTCGTGCAGAGCATCGGTTACGCGCTCGCCGCCATCTTCCCGCTGCTGATCGGTCTGCTGCATGAGACGACCGACGGGTGGCAGGTGCCGCTCATCGTGGTGGCGTCCGTACTGGTGGTCTCTATCCCCGCCGGCATCGTCGCCGGACGCCGGCGGACCATCGAAGACGAGTGGGAGCTGCGCAACGGTCGGTGGTGACCCCGCCTCGGCCTCGTGACGCCGAGTGCACGGCATCCTGCCGAGTGCACGGCTTGATCGCGTCGGGATGTCGTGCACTCGACAGCATCCCGTGCACTCGTGGGCGGATCGTGTGACCGCAGCGGCACTCAGCCGGCGTGCACCTCATCGCCGATGCGGATGACCCCTCCGGCGTCGTCTTCCGACGGCGGCCAGCCGGGGAGCAGCAGGCGCCCGAGCGTGGGCTCCTGCTGATCGAAAGCCCTGGTGAGCGTGGTGAGCACCTTCGCGTCGCGCTCGCCCGTGTCGGGGTTGGCGTGCGTCGCGAGGCAGCGGACGATGGGACCGGCCGCGCGGAATGTCACATCGCCGATGCCCACGGCGCCCGTCCAGTCGAGCTCTTCCCACGCGTCGACGCCGTCGATCACGACGTTGGAGCGGAAGCGGCGGTCGTCGATGCGCAGCGGGAGGGCCTCGCCCAGGGCCTCGACGCTGGCGCGACTGTGCACGGAGACATACCCCTGCGGACGGTCCTGGAAGCGTGAGGTCTCACCATCGCCGACGAGCACGAGCGGGAGCCGCCCCGGACGTTGGAGCCGACGAGCATCCGACGTCGTGAGCACGAAGTCGGTGACGGCGTGAGCCAGCTGCTCGCGACCGCGGGCGTCGAGTCCGGCTTCGACGAGCAGCGCGCCGTCGAGCTCGATCCTGACGCGTGCCGTCGCATCGTCGTAGCTCGTGCGCATAGCTGCCAGCGCGGGGAAGTCCTGGAGCGCGAGTCCCTTCGCCTTCGGCCAGTAGTCAAGGCCGTCGCGGTTCTCCGGCTCTGCCGCATCCGCGAAGCGGAACGCGAGGACCCGATCGCCCGCGACCCGACCATCCGGCTGCACGCGGAGGGATTCGAGCGGCTCGGGCGTGAACCCCTTGATCGGGTAGCGGGAGAGAGCGACGACACGAGGCATGGGGTGATCCTCTCAGGATTCGACATCCGGGCATGACGAAACCCCCGTGGGTCGCACGGGGGTTTCCACAGATCAGGCGGTCAGGCCTTCTCTAGTTCGTCCTCATCTTCGTCGGCATAGTCATCAGCCCACTTATCGACGTAGGCGTCTTCGTCGGTCGGGTGAGCCAATTCGCGCTCGAGCGCGGAGTAGTTCACCGACGGACTGTACGCCTTGAGTTCGCGGGCGATCTTTGTGTGTTTCGCCTTCTGACGGCCACGGCCCATGCGCGAGACCCCCTCACGAGTTCAGCTCTGGGCGACAGGAGCCCGAGGCATTTCACGACACCGGAATAAAGCCGGTAAGAGTAGCATTCAGAATAGCACGCGGCTAAGACTCTCTGGCTGATGCCAGGCTGGTGAAGGGAACGATCTTCATGACCGACAACACCTCCACTCCGTCCGATGAGGCGGCACAGAACGCAGCCTTGCAGAAGGCTGTGATCGTGGGCATACAGCCGAACCAGGAGCGTCGAGTGCTCGATGAGGCTCTTCGCTTCGCACGGTTGCTCGGCGTTCCGCTCGTCGTCGTGCATGTCGACGTCACACGGTTCGTCACCTACGAGGATCCGGATGGCTACGTGCACTCCGCCCCGATCGACATCAATTTCGATGCGGGTGCCGCTGAGTTCGAGGCCGTGCAGGCGGCGGCTGCGGAGGTGCTCGGCGACTCGGGCATCACCTGGACCGCCCGTCAACTCGTCGGCGACCCCGCGCTGGCGATCAAGCAGCTCGCGCACAAACTCGACGCCCAGCTGATCGTGGTGGGGACCCGCAAGCGCGGGATCGGCGAGTCTATCCGGGAGTTCTTCACAGGCTCGGTGGCTGCCCGCCTCACCCATCGCCAGCATCGCTCCGTGCTCGTGGTGCCGCTCGGCGAACCCGTACCGGACTCGCAGAAGGAGATCTGGCCCGAGTAGCCGGGTCCTGGGCAGGTCCATCGCGACCCGGATCTGCGCGCGTGCCCCGCACGAAGTCGGCACCTCGCCGGAATGCGATGCTCATTCCGGCAAGAGGTGCCAGCTTCGTCTGCGCGCGGCTGTCCGCCGCGACGTCGAACTCAGAGCTGAGACAGGCCGACTGTCACGGCACGGGACGCCGCGTCGAGCGCGTGCTCGAGTTCGGTGACGATGGATGACGGCAGGGTGCCGCCCTTCGCCACGTGCGTGCGCAGGTCGGTGCGCACCTGGGCGCGGAAGGCGTTGATGAGTGCATCCGCGCGGTGCATCTCCTCGCGGCTCGCGACGCGCGCGTCGTCGGAGGCGGCGCGGGGCCGGGACTTCGCGGAGCTGCGCTCGCCCTGCTCGGCGGCGGCGAGGTCGGCACGAAGGCTCTTCATCGCGTCTTGCACGCTCTGGCGCACTTCGTTCGCGATCAGTCGCACCGAATCGGCGAGACCTGATTCGATACCGGCGAGGTCTTCTTCGCGGGACTGCAGCTCGGCGCGTCCGGCGTCGGTGATCGCGTAGATCGTGGTGCGGCCGTCGACGGTCTTGGTCACCAGGCCTTCCTCCTCGAGCTTCGCGAGCCGCGGGTAGATCGTGCCGGCGCTCGGCGTGTACGTGCCGCCGGTGCGATCCGTGAGCGCCTGGATGATGCCGTATCCGTGCTGCGGCGACTCCGCGAGGAGCGACAGCAGGTACAGGCGCAGGTCGCCGTGCGAGAAGACAGCAGGGCTCATGATTCCCACTCCGCGTCTTCGGTGATCGTGGCGGGGGTGCGGCGCAGCACGGTGACGCCGCCCGAGACGGAGTTCGCACGCAGGTCGACGAAGCGCCCGGCGAGCTCGCCTGTGGAGCCGGTGTAGTTGCTCGGGCCGGAGGAACTGCGCTCGACGCCGTCGATCAGGAGCCGGCCGCTGAGCGAGCGGATGACGTAGTTCGCCGCGAGCGACTCATCGAGGCGGACCGTGGTGCCACCGGAGACCGAGTTGACGTTGATGGTGTTCACGTCGCCCGCGGCGTCCACCAGAGTGGCGCCCGAGACGATGTCGACCGTCGCCTTGCGGATCGCTCCGGTCACTGCGACGTCACCGGAGACGCTGTTCGCGCTGATCGAGCCCGTCAGGCCACGCACCTGCACGTCGCCCGAGACGGAGTTGACGGTGAGGTCGCCGATCAGGGTGTCGACGATGATGTCGCCCGACACGGTGTTGAGACGGGCGTCGTTGCGGATGCCGGAGACCAGCGCGCCGGCGCTGACGACTCCCAGGTTCAGAGCGATCGCGCGCGGGACGGCGACGCTCACCTCGGCGCGGGGTCCGCCGGAGCCGAAGTTGCGGAACACCTCGAGGAAGTTGTCCCAGCCCAGCTGCGGGTGGTCGATCTCGACCTCGCCGTCGTGGGATTCCACGCGGAGGTCCTTCGTGGTGACGCCGTGCACCTCGATGCGGATGCCCGGCTCGTCGTGGGCGATGATGTCGACCTGACCGCCGACCAGACCCACCTTGAGTCGGGTGACGGATTCGATGTCGATCACGCGTTCCTCGCCGGGGGCGATGAGCCACTTCTCGGTCATGTCTGCTTCTCCTGTGTCGATGGTCACGATATATCGTGTGTTTGTACGGTAACACGATATATCGTGACTATGTCAAGGTTTCTGTTCTCTCGGCTGTTCTCACACCGGCTTCTCAGGGTGCCGGACCGCGCAGGGGGAGCCAGGCGCGCCACGCCCGCGCGGACCGGAGCATCGTACGGCCGTCGCTGAAGAGCGGCGTGAGGAAGATCCCGTGGGCGAGGTACCAGATGTGCAGCAGCGACTGGGGCACGAGCGCCCAGAGGAGTGTGCCGATCGCCACGCAGCACAGGGGGCCCAGCACCGCGGCGAAGAAGGCGTCGCGGCCGCGGATCGAGCCGTGCGGGGTGACGGAGAGTCGCAGGGGCGTGCGCTCCAGTGTGAGCGCGGAGACTCCGGGCGCTCTTCGCAATACGATGGCGTGGCCGAGTTCGTGGATCGCGAACGATGCCCACAGCCCGAAGACGTCATGGGTGATGAGGGTGAGGACGGCCAGGGCGATCGCGGGCTGCGCGGAGGCGGCCGCGACGAGCAGGGTCGCTGCCGCGGCGGCCCAGAAGACGAGGCGCACCGGCCAGGCGGCGGGGAGGAGCCACCTGAGCGCGGTGCGCGGTCGGATGCGGTCGACGGTGCGCGACCACACGTCAGTCGGCGGCGGCGAGGAGCGCCTTCTTCCGCGCGCGGAGCTGGTCGTGCACGGCCATCACGGCGAGGAGGAGGAGCGTGATCACGACGAAGGTGATGCCGAGGGGGATCGGGTCGTTGAGCCCGACGCCGAGTTGGGTCGATGCATCGGGGCTCTGCTGGACCTCGACGAAGATCGACCCGAAGTAGCCGACTCGTCGGCCTTCGGCGGCCCCTCCCGAGAACATGAGCCAGATGGCGGTGATGACCGCCGTTCCCGCCGTGATGACGAGCGCGGCGACTGCGCTCCCGACGGTCCTAAACAACCACTTCATGACGTTCTGTCCTTTCGATCTTCTGCATTCCGGTGAGAGAAAGTGCGGCGGCGGCAAGGGTGAGGAGCACGATCGTCGCGATGTTGAACCAGGCCGGGAGCCCGAGGAGGTTCGTGCCGATCGCGAGTGTTCCCGTCACGAGTGCGGCTACGGCGACACCGACGACCACCGAGAACGGGTTCCCCTTCTCCGGCGGGAACGCGATGCCTGCGAGCGTGAGGATGACGAGGTTCGACGCGCAGAAGCCGACGACGAGGAGGATCTCGTCCCACCTCGAGCCGGTGAGCGCGGACAGCACACCCGTCGGGATCGCGATGAGCAGGAGCATCGCCAGCTGGGGACCGAGCAGCAGCAGGTAGCGTCGGATCGGGCTGTGGCGAGGAGGGCCGCAGGCGCGCAGCGGCTCGGTCGCGACATAGGCGTACACGGCCTGGATCGTGACGGCGATCAGGAGGAACGGGGGAAGTCGGATATCGGCCACGAAGAGGGCGTACGACCCCGCCAGCACGATGCCGCTCACCGTGATGGTCTCGATCGCGCGCGCGTGTGCGGCGAAATAGGCTCCGAACTCGGTGTCTCCCAACAGTCGGGGGACCAGGGCGAAGCGTCGGGTGGGGTCGAACTGGCGCGGCGCCGTGGCGCAGACGGCGACGACGAGGAGCGCGACCGCGGCGAGCCAGGCCGCGGTCGCGATCACGAGTCCGTGGGTCGTGGCGATGTCGGCGAACACGAGCTGGATCGCGAAGTAGTCGTCGCCCTGTCCTGCTGCGGCGAAGAGCACCGGTTCAGACTGGGCCGAGACGGCGACGTAGAGGGCGACCAGGGTCGCGGCCAGGACCAGCGGCACGAGGAACGCCCTCAGTCGGGCGAGGCGGAAGCGCATCAGGAGACGCTCCAGCGCGAGGTGGTACACGCTGGCCAGGAGGTAGGTGACGACGGTGGGCATGATGAGGCAGGTCACGACGTCGTCGAGGATCCCGAGCCCGCCGATCGAGATGGTTCCGGCGATCAGCGCCGCGAGCATCAGGCTCACGCCGATCCCGACGAGCAGCGCCTCGAACAGCATGAAGCCGAGCGTGCGCGCACGGTTCGTCAGCGGGAAGCAGTACGTGAGCTCGACGAGGTCACTCGACTTCATGAACATCACCCGCACGACGGTGAAGATGGCGAGGACCCACAGCGGCACCGAGACTCCGGCCACGCGCAGCAGAGGTGACAGCAGCGCGGCGTCGTCGATCAGCTGCCTGATCGTCACCACACCGAACGCGCAGAAGGCGACGAACGCCACCAGCATCGTCAGCCCCAGCGTCCAGCGGAAGAGCAGCGAGCGCAGGACGCCCTGGCGGAGGATGCGCCGGACGAGGAACAGGAAGAGGAAGCCGGCCAGCTCCAGAGCCGGCCTCACGGCGACGTTCTCGGGTGCGAGGCGCCGATCGCCTGCTTGACGAGCGCGTCGACCGATCCGAACTCGCCCTGCACCTGTCGCAGCGGGAGATCGAATGCGATCGCTCCGCGACACAGCACGATGATGCGATCGCACACCGCCTCGAGCAGGCGGAAGTCGTGACTGCACAGCAGCAGGCCGCGGTCGCTCCCGATGAGGTGGGCATCGTTCTCGAACTCGTACAGGGAGTCGACGTCGACCCCGTTCAGGGTTTCGTCGATGATCGTGAGCGGGCGCTCGAGCAGCAGGCTCGAGATGATCTGGACCTTCTTGCGCATGCCGTGCGAGTAGTCCTCGATGAGATCGAACTGACGCGCTTCCATCTGGTACCGGGCGAACAGGTCATCCAGCCGCGCGTCATCCGGCCGCACCCGGTACAGGCGATGCATCAGATCCACGTACTCGCGCCCGGTGAGGAACTGCGGCAGGTAGTCGTTGCTCGCGACGTAGGCCAGGCTCTCGCGCGAGGCTCGGTCCTGGTGCGATCTGCCATCGATGCGGATGCTGCCGTGGCCGAGCTGCAGGAGGTCGGCGATGAGGCGGATCAGCGTGGATTTACCGGAGCCGTTCGGGCCGACGAGGCCCACCCGTTCCCCGCGCTCGACGACGAGCGACACGTCGCGGAGTGCCGGCGCGCGCCTCGTGTAGGCGAATGACACGGCTGAGACGTCGAGCAGCATGCCGGTGGTCCTTTCCTGCTGGTCCCTCCGTGCACCTTCGTCGGTGCACGGAGGGGTGGGGGTCAGATGCACTCGAGCCAGACGGAGACGCCGCTCTTGCCCCACTTCCAACTGCCCGAGAAGCGCCTTCCTCCGTTCGAGAAGAAGCACCACAGCGCGAGCGAAGCGAGGAACGCCACCCCGAACACGAGCAGCGCGGCGAGAAGCACGAGCCACCAGCCGTCGAAGCGAAGAATCGCGTCATCGAGTGCATCCTGAACGCGCCTGCGAACCAACGTTGGTTCGATAGCCGTCATTACGGACATGAATCACCTCCGGTTTTCATTTGGTGAGACCGATCGTGACACGGCTCGGACGAGAGAACAGCCCCCACATGTAGCGTAAATGCTGTCAGATGACGACACACTTGACATTGACGTAGCGTCAACTTCTACCGTGGAGACATCCGCTCGGAGAACAACAGAAGGAGGAGCCGATGGACGGTACGGACTGGTCCATCCAGGAGATCGCACGGCTCGCCGGCACCACCAGCCGCACGCTGCGTCACTACGACGAGATCGGGCTGCTGCCGCCGACACGCATCGCGTACAACGGCTATCGGCACTACGACGCGCAGGCTCTGGTGCGCCTGCAGCGCATCCTGCTGCTGCGCGAGCTCGGGCTGGGACTGCCGCAGATCGCCGACATCCTCGGCCCTTCGACAGGCTCAGGGACCCAGGGGACGACGGGCTCAGGGACCCAGGGGGCGACAGGCTCAGGGACCCAGGGGACGACAGGCTCAGCGGCCCTGGTGGCCGAAGCATCCGCGCTCGAGACCCATCTCGCGCTGCTGCGCGAGGAGCAGAGCCGACTGATGCGTCAGATCGCCTCGGTCGAATCCACCATCACGGCATTGAGAGGAGGTGAAGAACTCATGGCAGAGAACATGTTCGACGGCTTCGACCACACCCGGTACAAGGAGGAGGTCGAGGAACGTTGGGGCAAGAAGGCCTACGCCGACAGCGACCGCTGGTGGCGCGGCATGACCGACGCAGAGCGTGTCGACTGGCAGCAGCGCGTGTCCGACCTCGGACGGGACTGGATCGCCGCCGCAGAGGGCGGAGTCGACCCGGCGTCCGCCGAGGCGCAGGACATCGCGCGTCGTCACGTCGAGTGGCTCACGGGCATCCCCGGCACCCCGGCGAGCGCCCCCTCCGGCGACGTGAAGGGGTACGTGACCGGACTCGGCGAGATGTATGTCGCCGACCCGCGTTTCGGCGCCAACTACGCCACCTCCGACGGTGGCACCCGCGGTGCGGAGTTCGTCCGCGACGCGCTCCGCATCTTCGCGGACCGCAACCTGTAGCCGCCTGAACCGCGTCGGCACGTGAGCGGGGTCGGAAACGCATCGGAGTCAGTCGATTCGGGTGCGCTTTCGACCCCGCGCGCAACGGGCGGTGCGCTTTCGACCTCGCGACGACCGAGCCTCGCTTTGCACAGTTCGAGACGCCACGGCAAGGCCGAGATCGGATGCCGACGCTGGGCGTAGTGTCGTGCCATGGCCCCCCGCCGCAGACGCACCGATGCCGCACCGCTCTTCGCTGCGGCGGCTGCCGCCTACACCGCGAATGTCGCCCTCGGTTCGGCTGTCGCCGCCAGGGTCATCGACACGAGCGATTTCCGCTGGCTGCACCACGCGATGTACATCGCCACCTGCGTGACATCCGCCGCTGCGTTCTCCGCGGTGCTGTGGGGGCGGCCGAAGTACGCGAGCCGTCGCGCGGCGCTCGCCCTGGCCCCTGCGGCGATGCCGCTCGCCGCGATCCCCTACCTCGGAAGCCGCAGCCGTCGGCATCCGCTCACCGCTCTCGCCGCCGCCCCTTTCATCGTCGCGGGCCTCGTGTGCGCGTGGCGTCCCACCGACCGAAAGTGATCGCATGGAACTGCTCGATGCCATCCGCCGCCGCAAGACCACGAACGGCCCCTTCCTGCCCGACCCCGTCTCGGAGGAGCACCAGCGGATACTCCTGGAGGCGGCGGGGCGAGCGCCGTCGCAGCTGAACAGCCAGCCCTGGCGCTTCGTCGTGATCGAGAGCCGCGACACGATCGACCAGATCGCGCGCATCTCGGGCGAGAGCATGACGGAGGCGATGTCGAACGGCACGTTCTTCGAGCGTTACAAGCCGTATTTCCGGTTCAGCCAGGCCGAGATGGACGAGAAGCGCAATGGGATGCTGTTCGACAAGCTCCCCGCGGCGCTGCGGCCCTTCACGAGTCAGGTCTTCACCAAGCGCGGTCAGACCCTCATGAACACCTTCGGGGTGCCCAAGACGCTCGGTGCGGAGAATCGCAAGCTGGTGGCGGGGTCGCCGCTGCTGCTGGGGGTGATGCTCGACCGCAACGAGTACCGGCCGGGGCAGCTGTCGTCGTTCTACTCGGTGTTCAGCATGGGCGCGGCCATGGAGAACATCTGGCTCACCACGGTCGAGCTCGGCATGGGCATCCAGTTCATCTCGTTCCCGATGGAGGTGCCGGGCCGGTGGGACGAGATCGTGCGCCTGCTCCACGTGCCGGACGACCTGGAGCTGATGGCGGTCTACCGTCTCGGCTATCTGCCGCCCGAGCAGCGCCGTCCGGCGATCGACTGGTCGAGCAGCCAGCGTCGCCTCGCCTCGCAGTACGTGTTCCGGGAGAGCTGCGAGACCCCGCAGCAGGGGTGGGATGCTCCGCCGGAGTGACCGCGCTTCAGCGGCGACCCGTGCGGGGCAGCTCCTTCAGGTCGCGCAGCGCCGGACCTTCGATGCGCGTGCCGTCGGGGGAGAAGCGTGAGGCGTGCAGCGGGCAGTCCCACGTGCATTCGGCGTCGTTCCACTCCAGCACGCCGCCGAGGTGCGGGCAGACGGCGTCGACCGCACGCGTGACGCCGTCGACCGTGGAGATCGCGACCGGAAGGCCCGCACGGTTGGCCACGACGCCTTCGCCCTCCTCGGGCTGAGGGATCGGCACGGATCGGGACTCGGCCTCCGACCACCCTGACGCGAGCGCGACAGCGACCTTGCCGCCCTCCGTCGCACCGCGCACGAGGTCGGCGGCCATGGTCAGGCGGGTGGCGAACGTGTTCATCCATCGCGGTCGATCGTTCCAACTGGTTCCGAGGATCTCGGCGGTCAGGCGCATCGCCGCGGCCGGCGCGTTCGACAGGCCCCACTTCGCGTACCCGGTGGCGAAGCGGATGCGCCCGAGGCCGCGGGGCATCGCGCCGACGAAGGGGATGAGGTTGTGCGACTCGTAGTCCTGCGCCGACCACCGATGCGTCTCCTCGGCGCCGGGGAAATGCGCCTGCGTCCAGGACACGATGTCCTCGACTGCGGCCTTCTCGCCGTCCGAGCGGCCGACCGGATGACCGTTCCCTCCGACCACCAGCTGCGCCGTGCCGACCGGACCGTCGGCGGCTGACACCGAACGGATCGATCTGGTCGGACCGTCGACGGAGAGGAAGGTTCCCTCCGGAAGCTCACCCGGAACGCGGAACGATACGCAGTAGGAGCGCAGCCCGCGGATCTTGGCGAAGTAGAGCCCGCGGTCGAGGATCGGGCTTCCCGTCGCGATCACGATGTGATGAGCGAACAGCGGCCCGCCCGCCGTCTCGATGCGGGTGTCTGGCAACGCGTGGGCGCCGGTGACCCGTACCCCGGTGTGCAGCGTCCCTCCCGCCGCGAGCAGTTCCTCCGCCAATGCCCGCGCGATCTGCACGGGGTCGATCGCGACCTGGTCGTCGAGGGCGACTGCGCCGGAGATCGGGAAGGGTACGGTCGGCAGTTCCTCCGGCGCCATCATCCGCGTCGGCAGCCCTGCCTCCCGCGCGGCATCGTGCTGCGCCTGCAGCAGCTCGAGTCCGCCGCGCCCCTGCGCATAGGAGTGGTCGGTGCGGCGCGTGTACGAGACACCGGCCGCATCCGCGAAGGCCGTCAGCCAGTCCATCCCCGCCCGATTGGCCTCGACGTACGCCCGCACCAGCGCCGCGGGGTGATGGCGGCGGATCTCGGCGAGCTGGTGGCCCTGCAGCAGTGAGAGCTTGCCGGTGTTCCCGCCGGTGGCGAGTTCCGCGACGCCCCCGGCATCGACCACGGCGATGTCGCGTCCTGCCCGCGCGAGCAGCACCGCCGTCGTCAGTCCGGTGATCCCCGCACCGACGATCACGACGTCGTGCCGGGAGCCCGGCGAGAAGTCCGAGCCGAGGGGGAGGGGCGCGCCGGTCTTCCAGAGAGGGTTCATGTGCTCAGTCAACGCCCACGACGGGCCGACACCCACCGCCTTGACATTCCCGTGGCACGCTGCCAGTGGGGACTACAGTGGCCACCGTGAACCTCCGCCGCGTGCTCCTGGTCGCCCTCGGCGGCACCGTCGGCACGGCAGCCCGGCTCGGGCTCGGACTCCTGGTCCCCGAGAACGGCGGATTCCCCACCGCGGTGCTGATCGCGAACGTCCTGGGCGCACTGCTGATCGGCGTGCTCGCCGGGCGCCTGCCCGCGTCGCACGAACTGCGCCTGCTCATCGGCACCGGCGTCCTCGGCGGCTTCACCACCTACAGCGCCTTCATGACGGGCACCTTCGCGCTGTGGGCGGAGATGCCGATCGTGGCCGTCGCCTACGCGCTGGGCTCGCTCATGCTCGGTCTCGGCGCCGCCGCTCTGGGCCTGCGCCTCGGGCGCCCCCGGCACGCAGAGGCAGCGTCATGAACCCCCTGCTGTTCCTTGCCGCCGCGCTCGCCGGAGGGGTGGGTGCGGTTCTGCGCTACCTGGCCGACCTCGGCGTCGCGCGGTTCGCCGGGCGACGGTTTCCCTGGGGCATCTTCCTGGTGAACATCTCCGGCTCGTTCGCGCTCGGGCTCGTGGCCACCGCACTCCCCGACGCGGCGTTCGTGCTCGGCGCCGGGCTCCTCGGCGGCTACACCACATTCAGCACCGCGATGCTCGACACCGTCGCACTCTGGCGAGACGGGGAGGGGCGGTCGGCCGCCGTCAACGCGATCGGGATGCTCGCGCTCGGCCTGATCGCGGCGGGCCTGGGGATCGCCCTCGGGACAGTGCTGCGCTGAGCGCGGGTAGCACGGCGGAGGGCTCTCAGCAACCTCTCACCGCGAGAATGTACAAACGTACATGTACAGGTGTTCCGGGGGTGGTCATGGGGGAAGTCGCGCGTCGCCGTCGCGACCCTGAGGCGCGCCGCCGGGAGATCGCGCAGGCCGCAGCCGAACTCATCGTCGAAGTCGGCACCGACGCGCTCACGCACCGTCTGGTCGCCGCCAGAGCCGGAGTCCCGCTCGGTGCCACCACCCAGTACTTCGACACGCTCGACGACCTCCGCACCGCCGCGTTCGGCATGCTCGCCGACGAGGTCGACGGACGGCTCGAGGGCGTCCGCGCCGTGCTCGCCGCGCAGGGAGTGAGCCCCGCCGTGCTCGCCACGCTCATCGCGGAGGGCCTCGACGATGCGCGCGCCGTCCAGGCCGATCGCGCCGTCGTCACCGCCGCCGTCCACGATCCCCGGCTTCGCGAACTCGCGCGCCACCTCTCCGAGCAGCTCACCGGCATGCTGGAGCCGGCTTACGGCGCCGAGCGCGCGATGGCCGCCACGATCTTCATCGACGGGGTGATGTGGAGCGCGCAGATCCGTGACGCCCCGCTCGACCGTCCCTTCATCGAGACCGCACTGCAGCGCATCCTCGGCGAACCCGCATCCGTCCGACCTGCCGCGCAGCCCGCACCCTGAACCGAGGAAACAGCCTTGTCGAATCTCGCCGTCCTGAGCTTGAAGAACCGCGCGCTCATCGCCCTGATCACGATCGTCGCCGCGGTATTCGGCGGCCTCGCGCTCACGAGCCTCAAGCAGGAGCTCATCCCCTCGCTCGAGCTTCCCAACCTCGTGGTCATGACGACCTACCCCGGTGCCTCGCCCGAGGTCGTCGAGAACGACGTCTCGACGCCGATCGAGTCTGCGATCCAGGGCGTGCCCGGACTCGAGGGCACCACCGCGACGAGCACCACCAACGCCTCCATCGTGCAGGCCACGTTCGCGTACGGAACGAACCTCGCCACGGCGGAGCAGAAGATCCAGCAGTCGATCAACCGCATCTCCTCCGAGCTCCCGGACGACGTGACCCCGCAGGTGCTCGCGGTGGCGATCGACGACTTCCCGGTGATCCAGGTCGCCGTGACCGGGTTCGACGACGCCGAGAACGCGCAGGCCGAGCTCGAGAGCATCGCGATCCCCGAACTCGAAGACGTCGACGGTGTGAACGCCGCGCAGATCGTCGGTGGCATCGGCCAGCGCATCAGCATCACCCCGGATGTCGCGAAACTCGCGGCCGAGGGCCAGAGCACGCAGGCCATCAGCTCGGCATTGCAGCAGAACGGCACGCTGTTCCCCGGCGGTGACATCACGCAGGACGGTCAGACGCTCACGGTGCAGACCGGTGCGAAGATCACCTCGGTCGACGAGATCGCCGCTCTCCCGCTGGTCGGCACGAGCCTGACGATCGGCGATGTGGCCACGGTCGTGCAGGAGTCTGACCCGGTCTCCTCGATCTCGCGCGTCGACGGCAAGGATGCGCTGTCGATCTCGATCACCAAGCTGCCGGCCGCCAACACGGTCGAGGTGTCGCAGGGCGTGATCGCGGCGCTCGACGAGATCGGCAAGGCGTTCCCGGATGCCGAGTTCACGATCATCTTCGATCAGGCGCCGTTCATCGTGCAGTCGATCGACACCCTGGCAACGGAGGGCCTGCTCGGTCTCGTGTTCGCGGTGATCGTCATCCTGGTGTTCCTGCTGTCGATCCGCTCGACGCTCGTGACCGCGATCTCGATCCCCACCTCGGTGCTGATCACGTTCATCGGTCTGCAGGCGTTCGGCTACTCGCTGAACGTGCTGACGCTCGGTGCGCTCACGATCGCGATCGGTCGAGTGGTCGACGACTCCATCGTCGTGATCGAGAACATCAAACGGCACTACGTCGGCGATGCCGACAAGGGGGATGCGATCCGACTCGCGGTGCGCGAGGTCGCGGCGGCGATCACTGCGTCGACCATCACCACGGTCGCCGTGTTCCTGCCCATCATGTTCGTCGGCGACATGGTAGGCGAGCTGTTCCGCCCGTTCGCGATGACCGTGACGATCGCCATGGTCGCCTCGCTCCTGGTCGCCCTGACCATCGTGCCGGTGCTCGCCTACTGGTTCCTCAAGCCCGGCAAGGAGCTGCTCGACGACAGCGGCAACGCGATCGATCCCGAGCACCCCGATGCCCCGCCGACGCGGTTGCAGCGCGCCTACCGTCCGATCCTCGGGTGGACGCTGAAGCACTCCGGCATCACCGTGATCCTCGCGGTCGTGGTGCTCGGTGCCACCCTCGCCGCCGCGCCGCTGATGAAGATCAACTTCCTCGGAGACAGCGGTCAGAACACCATGACCGTGACGCAGGACCTCGGCCCGACCGCGAGCCTGCAGGCCAAGTCCGACGCCGCCGTCGCGGTGGAGGACGCGCTGCTCGACATCACGGGCATCGAGCACGTGCAGGCGTCGATCGGATCGAGCGGATCCGCCCTGCGCGACGCCTTCTCCGGCGGCGCCGGCATCACCTACTCGGTGCTCACCGACGGAGACGTCGACCAGGAGGAGCTGCGCACGAAGGTGCAGGATGCGATCGACGGACTCGGCGATGAGGTCGGAGATGTCGCCGTGGCGGCGTCGGCCGGCTTCGGCTCGAGCGACATCGAGATCACCGTGTCCGCCTCGAACGCGGACGACCTGAACACGGCGACCTCGGCCGTCGTCGACGAGCTCGACGGGCGCGAGGGCATCAGCCAGGTGACCGACAACCTCGCCGCCGCCCTGCCGTACATCGCCGTGGTGGTCGACCGCGAAGCCGCGGCACAGCGCGGACTGTCCGAGGTCGCCGTGGGCTCGATCGTGTCGAACACGATGCGCCCGCAGCAGCTCGGATCCGTCGAGATCGACGACACCGCGCTGACCGTGTACCTGGTCACACCCGAGCCGCCCACCACGGTGGACGCGCTCAAGGCCCTCGAGATCCCGACCCCGCTCGGCGTCGTACAGCTGCAGGACATCGCGACCGTCGAGCAGCGCAACGGTCCGACCTCCATCACCACCGAGCAGGGTCGCCGTACTGCGACGGTCACGGTGCCGCCCGGTACCGACAACCTCGCCGTCGCGACGCAGTCCGTCAATGAGGCGCTCGCCGCTGTGGACCTGCCCGACGGCGCGTCGGCCGAGGTCGGCGGCGTCGCCTCGCAGCAGGCCGACTCGTTCTCGCAGCTCGGACTCGCGATGCTCGCCGCGATCCTGATCGTCTACGTGGTGATGGTCGCGACCTTCAAGTCGCTGCGCCAGCCGCTGCTGCTGCTCGTCTCGGTGCCGTTCGCGGCGACCGGCGCGATTCTGCTGCAGATCGTGACGGGTGTGCCGCTGGGTGTGGCCTCGCTGATCGGTGTGCTGATGCTCATCGGCATCGTGGTCACCAACGCGATCGTGCTCGTCGACCTCGTGAATCAATACCGCGAGAAGGGGCTGTCGACCGTCGAGGCGGTCAAGGCCGGTGGCGAGAAGCGTCTGCGCCCGATCCTCATGACGGCGCTGGCGACGATCCTCGCCCTGACTCCGATGGCGCTCGGCATCACCGGACATGGCGGATTCATCTCGCAGCCGTTGGCGATCGTCGTGATCGGCGGACTCCTCTCGTCGACCGTGCTGACGCTGATCGTGTTGCCGACTCTGTACAACCTCGTCGAAGGCGCCAAGGAGCGTCGACAGGCGCGCAAGGCGGGGCGTTCAGACGATGCGTCCGTGCCGGTGCTCGCCGGCGCGGATGCCGCAGCCGCGGTCGCCGCCGTGCACGGTCCGCAGTCGGAGGCGGCTGAGGCGGCGGCGGCTCACCAGCTGACGCGCCGCGAGCTGCGCGAGCGCGGGGAGTAGTCGCCGGTCGTACGCATCTCAGGAAGATCCGGCCTCGCGCCTCTGCAGACATCTGTCTGCGGGGCGGCGGGGCCGGATCGTCCTGAATTGTGAACGCGGGGCGGCGGGCCCGCGCGCGCGATCAGTCCAGCGTGATGCCCCAGTGCAGGATCCAGCTCTCCTCGGGCGCGAGCCGTCGCACGCCGAGACCGCTGTTGAAGGCGTCGGCGGGCGCCGTCATCGGTTCGATCGCCACCGCGAGCGACTGCCCAGGGTAGCGGGGAGTCGTGTACACCTGCACGAAGTCGAAGCCCTCGCCCTGCCAGAGGCTCACGCGGCGGCCGTCCGGCGCGGTCAGCGAGTGCCGCACCAGGCCGTCGGCGTCGCGGGTGAGGTCGGTGAAGCCGGTGTCGAGCGTCACGTCGCCGAGCCGGATGCCGTCGCGCAGGTTCTGCGGAGCCGCTGCGGTGCCCGTCGGGAGCATCCGGTCGTCGGTCTCGAACTGCGTGGCGGCGGGCACCCGCAGCACCAGGTCCTGCGGGTCGACGTCGCCGATGGTCACGAACGGGTGGGTGCCGAGCGCGACCGGCGCCGCAGTCTCGGATCGGTTGGTGAGAGTGTGCGTCACCTCGATGCCGTCCGTCGTCAGCACATACGTCACGGCTGTCTCGATCAGGTAGGGGTAGCCGGTCTGCGGCACGATCGTCGCGCTGAGCGTGACGGCCGACTCCGTCTGCGCGATCTCGTAGGCGGTGAAACGCAGCAGACCGTGGCTCGCGTTCGACAGCTTCGGCTCGGTGATGGCGAGCTGGCGCGCGGTGCCCTCGTCGTCCCATCGTCCGTCGCGCACGCGATTCGGCCAGGGCGCCAGGACCACGCCGGAGCAGGCGGGAGTCGGTTGGGCGAGGGGATACGGGGGCACGAGGTCGACGCCGCCGATGCGGAGCGAGCGGAGGGACGCGCCGACCTGAGCGATCTGCGCCGTGACCTCGCCGAGCTGAAGGGCGATCTGGGTGCCGGTGGGGGATGCGGTACTCACTCCGTCATCGTAGGGCCCCTGGTGTGTTCATAACTCCTCCAGGACTGGCGCGCGTGACCCGATCCGGCCACGGATCACGCCCTCGGCGCGTGTTCTTGAGGAGTTGTGGACCGTGGGCGTCGGGCACTCTCTCAGCCGCGTCCGCTAAAGTGGTGCGGTCGGCTTCGGACACCTGCGCAGTGCGCAGACGTTTTAGTGTTGAAGTGTGAGTCCAGGGGCCGATGGTGAGCGTCCATCGACGCGCATGAACCATCACATGAATAGCCCCAGCTCCATGATCGGCCCGTGAGTCGTTCCGGGTGCGCGCGTGCGCGCGGCGCTGTTCTCGTGCGAGAACGAAAGAAGCACCATGCCTAAGAGCAAGAAGCCCCAGGGTGGGCGTCCGGCCCGCAACTTCGAACCGCGCTACGGCGCGAACAAGACGTCGTTCCACGACCGTCACCACGGCGCACCCGCGCGTGATGGCGCCCGCCCCGAGCGCGGCGCACGCACGGACGACCGCGGCGGACGGTCGGATGCCGGTGAGCGCCGCAGCGCGCCCGCGGCCGGTGGATACGACCGTCGTCCCGGCAGCCGCAGCGCCGGACACCGCGGATACCGTCCGGCCGAGGCCGAGGGCGGCGCACCGAAGCAGCGCTGGAGTGCGCAGGAGCGTGCCGGCCGCGACGAGGCCCGCGGCATCCGCAACCGCGCAGAGTCCGGTCGCCGTGAGGCCCCGCACCACCGCGACGAGCGTCCGCGTCGCGACGACCGCAGTGCTCAGCGCCCCACCGGTCCTGGCACGTACCGGGATGATCGCGGCGGTCAGCGCTTCGGCCGCGACGAGCGCCCCTCGAGCGGGGGCGATCAGCGCCGTGGCTTCCGCGACGGCGACCACCGCTCCGGCGACAGCTCGCGTCGTGACGACCGGGGCGGACAGCGCTTCGACCGCGATGATCGCTCGCGTCGTGACGACCGGGGCGCAGCGGCTCAGACCCGTGGCTATGGGGACCGCCCGCAGCGCGGCGCCGAGCGTTCGGATCGTTCGTTCGACGCCGACCGCGCCCGCCGTTCCTTCGACCGCGACCGCACGCAGCGGTCGTTCGACGGCGGACGGGACGAGCGTCCCCGCACCGGTGAGCGGAGCCGCCCCGTGGCCGGCGGCGCCTACCGCACGGAGCGCGTGCGTCCGCTGACCTCGGACACCCGTGGCCGTCCGGCGCACAACGAGCGTCCCAGCCGCAACAACTGGAACGCCGCACCGACTGCCCCGAGCCGTGGTGCCAAGTTCGAGCAGGGCGAGGATGTCGTACACGAGCGCCTCGAGGCGAAGTCCGTGCAGGCCGTGGAGGTCGCCGATGTGACCTTCGGCGATCTGGGCCTCGGCTCGAACATCGTCGAGACCCTCGCCGGTCTGGGGGCGGCGAAGCCGTTCGCGATCCAGGCCGCCAGCATCCCCGCCGTCCTCGAAGGACGCGATGTGCTCGCCCGTGGCCGTACCGGTTCCGGCAAGACCATCGCCTTCGGTGCGCCGCTCGTCGAGCGCGTGCTGCAGTCGCAGGCGGGCAAGCGTCGCGAGTTCGGTCGCTCCCCGCGGGCGATCATCCTCGCGCCGACGCGTGAGCTCGCGCTGCAGATCGACCGCACGATCCAGCCGATCGCCCGCAGCGTCGGCCTGTTCACCACGCAGATCTACGGCGGCGTCCCGCAGGGCCGTCAGGTCGGAGCCCTCAAGAAGGGCGTCGACATCGTGATCGGCACCCCCGGCCGCGTCGAGGACCTCATCAACCAGGGCAAGCTCGACCTCTCGGACTGCCGCATCGCGGTGCTCGACGAGGCCGACCACATGTGCGAGCTCGGGTTCGTCGAGCCCGTGCAGCGCATCCTGCGCCACACGGCCGACGGCAGCCAGAAGCTGCTGTTCTCGGCGACGCTCGACCGTGAGGTCGCGGCGCTCGTGGACGAGTTCCTGGTGGACCCCGCGGTCTTCGAGGTCGCCGGTGAGGACCAGGGGTCCAGCACGATCGAGCACCGCGTGCTCGTGATCGAGCACCGCGACAAGGCCGACATCCTCACCGCGCTGGTCGACCGTGAGGGCAAGACACTGGTCTTCGCCCGCACGCGTGCCTACGCCGACATGCTCGCCGAGCAGTTCGACGACGCCGGCATCCCCGCGGTCTCGCTGCACGGTGACCTGAACCAGGCCAAGCGCACGCGCAACCTGGAGCGCCTCACCTCCGGCCGCGTGAACGTGCTGGTTGCGACCGATGTCGCCGCCCGCGGCATCCACGTCGACGACATCGACCTGGTCGTGCAGGCGGATGCTCCGGACGAGTACAAGACGTACCTGCACCGCTCCGGCCGCACCGGCCGTGCGGGTCGCACGGGACGCGTCGTCACCCTCATCACGCGCCAGCGTCAGCGTCGGATGACCGAGATGCTCGACCGCGCCGAGATCGACGCGCCGTTCGAGAACGCGCGTGTGAACGACGACATCATCGAGGAGATCGCCGGTCGCGTGCCGACCGCTGCTCAGCTCACGAGCTGATCCGCCTTCCCAACTCAGGACATGACACCCGAAAGGGCTCGGAACCACGTGTTTCGGGCCCTTTCGCTGTCTTGCATCCTGAGTTGTGAACCGGGCGATGGGTATTCCTGCCCTACGCACTCCGCGGAATATCCACATAGCCTGGAGTAATGCGCAACAACCGGGGGATCGTTCGTGGTGTGTCTCTGCTGCTCGGAGGGGTGATCGCGCTGACGGCGTTGGCCGGGTGCGCCAGGAAGTCCGAAGACCTCGAGGAGCAGGTCGCGAAGGACCCGGCCGTCGCGTCGATCGAGGAGACGGCCGACGGCGAGTACCAGGTGACTCTCGACGACTCGACGCCACCCGCTGACCTTGCCGGTATCGCCGGACGGCTGAACGATCTCACCGAGTCCGTGACCGATGACGATGTCGCGCTGCGGTTGCGGGTCGGCGCCTGGCAGTGGACGCTCAGCGGTGATGCGGGTGAGCGAGCGGATCTCGCGCACGCTGTGAGTGAACTCGTCGGCGTGGACGGCATCCTCCAGGGCAAGGTGTGGTCCTCCGAGGATGCGCTCGGCATCGAGGCGGTCGCGGAAGCGGGTGTGGAGCCGGTGTCCGTGGTCATGCCGCTGGCGGATGCGGCTGCCGCAGGACCTCTGACGGGTGGACTGCAGCTCAAGGTCTCGGATGTACACGAACGGTCGACCGTGGAGACGAGGAACCCCGAAAGAGTGAAGCCCGCGCTCGAGGCTGTCGTCGAGGTGGCGGCGCTCGCCCCGATTCAGAGGTACACGCTCGACGATGAGTCGCTGTCGCTGCGCATGCGTTCCGTCGAAGGGGCCGCCGCCGCAACACCGGTCGTCGATGCGCTGAACGCCGGCGACTCGGGGGTCGGGGTCAGCCTCATCAGCGGCATCATCAGTGCCCCCGCGCCGCAACAGGACCTCGCTGGGCGTCTCAGCGCGATCCTCACGCCGATCGACGGTGTCGTCGGAGCCTCGATCGATACGCATGGGCCCAAGGCGCTGCACCTGTCGGTGACCACGACCGATGCCGAATCTGCGGCGATGGTGCAGCAGGCGCTCCTCGCGACGCCCGACCTGCAGGCGTTCAACTCTCTCCAGCTGTTCGTGCTGAAGCAGGACGAACCCGGCACGTGGGCCACGGGCAAGACCATGAAGGAGAACGGCTTCGTCGAGAACTTCGAGCGGGCGCTCGCGCTCGCCGGTACGGAGGGCGTGCGATCCGCCGCGATCGGTCCGCTCGAGCTCGATGTGGTGCTCGAGCACGGAGCCGATGCGGCGGCAGTGGTCCCGGCGATCAAAACGGCGGCGCTGCGCGACCAGGAGGCCGAGATCTTCGGCTCGACGAGCTGGGGACCGGAGAAGGACCGCGCGCTCTACTCGTTCGACGTCACCGGCAAGCTGAACGTGAAGCTGGTGAACGGCTGGGGCGACAAGGACGCCTTCGTCGAGGCGTGGAACGACGCGCCCGACCTCTGAGCGCGGCTGGCGGTCGCTGAGGGGTCAAGACACGCCGCGCTCCCTGCGGCAGCTGCGGCGTGTCTTGACCTCTCGCGGGGTACTAGGACAGCTCGTGCTCGTGGATGGCCGTGGTCGACGAGGTGCCGTTCAGGTCGAGGAAGAGCACCTGCTCGGTCACGGTCAACGTGATCGTGTTGCGGCGTGCGATCAGCGGCACCGCCGCGTCGATGAAGCCGGGGTCGAAGCTGTAGACGCGGATCGCGTCGGAGCGATGGATCTTCTTGCCCGCCCACGGTGCCATCACCTTGGCGGGGTCGCGGTGGGTGTAGACCACTGTGCGTTCGGCGAGACGGCTGCCGTAGTGCAGGCGCTCGGCGTCGGGCGCTCCGACTTCGATCCAGGCCGTGATCTTCCCGGTGAGGTCGCGCACCAGCACTGCCGGGTCCTCGGTCGAAGAGATGCCGTCGCCGAAGACGATCCCCTCGGTGTGCTCGAGTCCGAGGGCCAGGATGCGCGTGAGCATGTAGGCATCCGTCTCGGACGGGTGGCGGGCGACGCGCAGCGAGAAGTCGTCGTAGACCCCGCGATCCATGTCCGCCAGTTGAACGTCGAACGTGTGCATCGTGGAGCCGGTAGCCATAACCGAGAAGCCTACGCGGCTGCGGAGGCGTGTCTGTGCGTCAGCGTCGCTCGGACGAGCGGGTTGATGCCTCGTCGCGGTCGCGGAGGAGCACCATGCCGATCAGCACGAGCGATGCCCCGAGCGCCGCGGCCCCGACGACGGCGATCGTCGTGCCACCGCCCTGGGGCAGGAAGGTGCCGATGATCGTGGCGGCGAGACCACCGAGGAACAGCAGGGCGACGTATCCGCGGAACATGCCTTCAACCTAGCCGGTGCGACCGCCTCGGTTCAGAACAGCATCGGCTGCGGCGCCGGGGCGGATGGCGGGGGCGGCGCGAACCGCACGGGACGCACACGTTGCGGGTAGTCGTCTTCGTGACGGCCGTCGAGCCCGTGCGCCCGGATGAGCGGACGGGCCCGCTTCGCGAGCCATTGGCGGTAGGGCTTGGGTGCCTCGGCGGCGGCACCCGGGTACAGGCCGCGGTACGACGACACCAGGTCGGGCCGTGCCTCACCGAGCCACTGGAAGAACCACGGCTTCACGCCGGCGCGCAGGTGCAATGCGCCGTAGATCACCGTGCGGGCGCCGGCCGCCTTGATGCGTGTCAGGGCGGCGTCGATCGCGGCGACGGAGTCGGTCATGTGCGGCATGATCGGCATCAGGAAGACGGTCACCCGGAAGCCGGCATCCGCCAGCGCCCGCACGGTGTCGAGCCGCGCCTGGGTCGTCGGCGCCCCCGGCTCGATCGCCTTCTGCAGCTCGTCGTTGTACATCGCGATCGACATCTGCACGTCGACGGGCACGCGCTGGGCGGCCTTCACGAGCAGTGGGATGTCGCGCCGGATCAGCGTGCCCTTGGTGAGGATCGACATCGGTGTGCCCGATGCCGCGAGGGTCTCGATGATGCCCGGCATCAGCTTGTACCGGCCCTCCGCCCGCTGATACGGGTCGGTGTTGGTGCCGAGCGCGACGGTCTCGTGCTCCCAGCTGCCGCGGCGCAGCTCTTTCTCGAGCACTTCGACCACGTTGACCTTGACCACGATCTGCGAGTCGAAGTCCGCGCCGCCGTCGAGGTCGAGGTACTCGTGCGTCCCGCGGGCGAAGCAATTGTGGCTGATGACGCCGTTCGCGATGAAGTCGCCGGTGCCCGTGGTGATGTCGAGAAGATCCTGAACCCCTTCGAGGGGTGCGATCTCGACCACCCGGAGATCTGCCTTCGTCTTCACGGCTGTGCCGATCACCGCGAGTTTCCTGGTGATCGCCGGAGCGGTCAAGGAGAAGAATCGCTGTCTGCTCGGCAGACCGCCGGTGACGCGCACATTCCACACGCCATTTGGTCGGGCGTCTTCAATGACGTGTGGGAGGTCGAGCGCTTGCATCCCCTCGTCGATCAATCGGATGATCTCGGGGTCTTTGTTGGAGATGCGCAGAATCCCTCGCGAGCAGCTGCCCTCGGCATCGAAGATCCCGCTGAGGAATCCGGTCCGCCAGTTCAGATCCGGATTCTCAGGTGTGGACACCAGCTGCTCGATCTTCTCCACCTTCGAGCGTGCCGCGGTGTGGATGGCGTCTGCTCGTCGGCGCGTGGAGCTCTCGGCAGTGAACGGGCGAAGCCGGGTCTGCACTCCTTCCTCGTCCAGATACTCCCTGGTTCGAACGCGCGCCTCAGGATCGACCAGGGCAAGGCGGAACATGTTGATCTCACGTGTCCTGGTCGCGCTCGGATAAGTGCCGTGGAAGATCATCCCGTCGCCGCGGATCATCCCGGCGAGGTAGCCACGGCGGAAGCTCACTGATCTGTGATCGGTGTTCCGATCAACGAGCCCGTTCCCGAACCCCATGAGGCGATTGTTCGTCGTGAGGTGGGGGCGTTGACCGGACTCCGCATCACTTACGTGCTTCCATCCGCGCTCTGTGAGGAAGCGATGATCTCCACTGGCGACGAGTTGAGTACCGTCCGCGAGTGTGACGCGGTAGGCCGGCTTCTGCGTGGACCATTTGGCGAGGATGGTCGTGCGGACGTATCGGCGATAGTCCCCCTGTTTCTCAGTGCCGACGATCTCGTCACCGATCTCGAGTTCGCACAACGGGCGCTGACGTCCGTCGGCGCACAGGATCAAGGTGTCAGGTGAGACACAGTAGGTGCACGCGTGCGAGCAGCCGCGGTAGGGGTTGATCGTCCAGGCGAACGGCATGCGCGAGGCGCCTGGCACATGGTTGAGCGCCGACTTCGACAGCACCTCGTGGAAGGTCATGCCGGCGAACTCGGGGGTGGTCACGGTGCGCAGGACGCTGCTGCGGTCCTCCATCCCGGGGAGGGCGGCGGCATCCACATCTCCGACCTTCTGTCCTTGCCACCGCATGCAGCAATTCGAACAAAAAGACGAAGACTTGTCAACCCGGAATCGAAACTAGATACGAGATCCGAGAACTCAGTCGAATGTCGCGTCCAGGGCTGCGCTCAGGTCAGCCAGCAGGTCGTCGGCATCCTCGAGTCCAACCGACAGACGCAGGTGGCCGAACTTCCGGAACGGCTCAGGGTAGGTGGCCACGCGGCCGCCTTCGGTGCCGGTGTGCACGATGAGCGAGTCGTCGTGCCCGAGCGAGAAGCCCGAGGTGATCAGCCGCAGATTCGCCACGAACCGGTTCTGCACATCGGGCGACCCCTTCACGGCGAAGGCCATCATGCCGCCGAACCCGCGGCCGTCGAACTGGCGCACCGCGAGCTCATGGTCCGGGTGTGAGGCGAGTCCGGGGTAGGCGATGTACTCGACGCGAGGGTCGGCGTCGAGCATCTCGGCGATGAGGGCCGCGGAAGTGAAGTGCTGTCGCAGGCGGAGGGGGAGGGTCACGGTGCCGCGCTGGATCTGCCAGGCGTTGAAGGGCGAGATGATGCCGCCGACGTCGACCATCGCGTCGGCCTTGATGGGCTCGATGAGTTCGCGTCGCCCGGCGACGGAGCCGCCCATGGCGTCGCCGTGTCCGTTGAGGTACTTGGTGAGCGAGTGCACGACCAGATCGGCACCGTCCTGGATCGGGCGGTAGAACGGCGGCGGCGAGAACGTGGAGTCGACCATCAGGATCGCGCCGGCCGCGTGGGCGATCTCGGCGACGGCCGCCACGTCGGCGACCTTGGTCGTCGGATTCGCGATCGCCTCGATGCACACGAGTCGTGTCTCCGGGCGCATCGCGGCGCGCACGGCGTCGAGGTCGCTGATGTCGACGAAGGTGGCCTCGAGCCCGTATCGCTGGGGGAGCAGCTCGGTCCACAGGCGCCAGGTCGCCTCGTAGACGACATCGCTCACCACGACGTGGTCGCCGGCGCGCACGTGCGTGAAGAACACCGCGTGCAGGGCGGCGACGCCGGAGGCGAGGGCGACCGCGTCTTCTGCGCCGTCGAGCGCGGCGAGCTTCTGTTCCAGTGCGGCCTGGTTCACCCCGGTGTTGCGCGTGTACAGGCCAGGGGCGGTCGCCGACCAGCTGATCTCGCTCGGGTCGTCGGGCAGCTGGTACGAGTTCGCCATCACGAGGGGGGTGCGCAGTGCCATGGTCGAGTCGAGCTGGTTGCCCGCGTGTACGGCAAGGCTGAGATCGGACAACGTGAGCAGATCCTTGCGATCGGGGCGGGCGCGCATCGTGACTCCTTCGTTCCAGCACCGGTCTCCGGTGACAATCTTCAGCTTAGAGTGCATAATAGACACACGCAATTGCGAATACTGCACATCAATAAAGACACTCGGAGGTCTCGATGGAGCGGCTCCCCCTCGATCAGATCGATCGCCGCATCCTCGCCGCGCTCACGGAGGACGCCCGTGTGCCGCTGGTCACGCTCGCAGCTCAGGTGCATCTGTCGCGCAATGCGGTCAAGCAGCGCATGGACCGGATGGAGCGGCAGGGCGTGATCGCCGGCTACACCGTCACCCCCGGTCGCGCCGGTGCGTCGCCGGTGTCGGCGATCGTGCTGGTCTATCGCACCGATCGGATGCGCGGCGGGGGTGTGATCGCCGAGATCTCGCAGATCCCGGAGGTGCGCAGGTGCGACGTGATGTCGGGTGACTTCGACCTGCTGGTGACGCTCGAGGCGGACTCGATGGACCGCATCGGCGAGATCTGGGAGCTCCTGGCCGCCGTGCCCGGCGTGGCCAACACGGTGACGGCCGTCTCGTTGACGCGCGTGATCGACCGCGCCTGAGAACCTCGGGGAGGGTCGGGGTATCCCCCTGGACCCCCGCCCCTCCCCGAGGAGATCTCAGGTGGTGATGCAGGTGACCTTCGGCTGGGTCATCTCCTCGTACGCGAAGCGCACGCCCTCGCGGCCCATGCTCCCGTACTTGGATCCGCCGAAAGGCATGCTGTCGATGCGGTAATCCGAGGAGTCGTTGATCATCACGCCGCCCGCGTCGAGCGCTTCGGCGACGCGCAACGCGCGGGCGAGGTCGGACGTGAAGGCCCCCGCATGCAAGGCGTAGTCGATGCTGTTCGCCTCGGCGACCGCTTCGGCCTCGGTGTCGAACGGCGTCAGGATCACGACCGGTGCGAACGCCTCTTCGCCCCACAGCTCGCAGGTCAGCGAGACGTTCTCGACGGCGGTCGGCCAGTAGACCGAGCCCTCCCTGCGGTGCCCGGCGAGCACGCGTGCGCCGGAGCGCACGGCGTCGTCGACCACGCGTTCGGCGCGGATCGCCGCGGCCTCCGAGATCATCGGGCCCACATCGGTCGCCGGATCGGTGGGGTCGCCCGCGCGCAGCGTCGATGTGTGCGCGGCGAAACGATCGCGGAACTCGTCGTAGACGGAGCGCTCGATCAGGATGCGCTGCGCGCCGACGCAGTTCTGGCCGGCGGCCCAGAAGGCACCCGACACGCACGCCTCCACCGCGGCGGGGATGTCGGCATCCCCGAAGACCAGCACCGGCGCGTTCCCGCCGAGCTCCATCGCGAGCTTCTTGAGCCCGGCGGTGCGGGCGATCGCCTCGCCGGTCGCGAACCCTCCGGTGAACGACACCATGCGGATGTCGCGCACGGCGACCAGCGCCTGCGCCACATGGCGGTCGCCGTGCACCATCGTGATGATCTCGTCGGGGAGTCCGGCTTCGAGCAGCACCTCGACCAGGAAGCGCGCGGTCAGCGGCGTGAACTGCGACGGCTTGAGGATCACCGCGTTCCCGCCCGCGATCGCCGGGCCGATCTTGTGCGCCACCAGGTTGAGCGCGTCGTTGTACGGAGTGATCGCGAGGATCACGCCGAGCGGCTCGCGGGTGAACCAACCGCGGCGGTTCGCCGACCCTTCGTAGGCGTCGAAGGGGATGACCTCGCCGTCGTAGGCGCGTGCGGTCTCGGCTGACAACGAGATCGTGGTCACCGCGCGTCGCACCTCCTTGCGCGCCTGGGTGATGGTCTTGCCGGCTTCGCGGACGATGAGTGTCGCCGCCTCCTCGGCGCGGCCGTCGAGGAGGCGGGCGGCGCGATCCAGGATGCGGTGTCGTTCGAACCGGGAGAGCCCGCGGGACAGCGAGGAGCCGAGCCGCGCACGCGCCATGATCGACTCGACGTCGTCGACCGAGTTCTGTGCCAGACGGGCGATGACCTCGCCGTTGTACGGGTCGAGGACCTCGAGCGGCGGAGTCTGTGCGACTGGTGTCTCCATCGTCGCCATGCTCATCGCAGGGCTCCGGCGAACGACTTCTGGTGGGCGTCGATCGCGATGATGTCGGAGAGCAGTGCGTACGCGGTCTCGATGCGCCCCGCGCCAGGGCCCGACATGGTCACGGTGCCGAGCAGGTCGGTCGTGAAGGCGACGGCGTTCGTCGCGCCGGAGATGCCGGCGAGCGGATGGTCGGCACCCAGCGAGAGCGGCTGCACCGACGCGGTGACGGCGCCGGACTCGTCGCGCGTGACCGTGCCGATGAGCTTCCAGTGCTCGCCCGCAGCGGCGGCGGCGATCACGTCGCTCGCCGTGATGCCGCTGATGCCCGTGCGTGACACGTCGGCGGTGGTGAGCTGCGCGCCGAGGAGCTCGTTCGCCAGGATGACGACCTTCAGCTGTACGTCGGACCCCTCGATGTCAGCGGTCGGATCGGCCTCGGCGTAGCCCAGGGCCTGCGCCTCGGCGACGGCATCCTCGAGCGACTTGCCAGCCTCCATCTGCCCGAGCACGAAGTTGCTGGTGCCGTTGAGGATGCCCTGGATGCGCGAGATGCGGAGCCCCTTGAGGGTCTCGCCGGCCAGCCGCAGTACCGGGGTGCCGCTCATGACGGAGCCTTCGTACTCGAAGCGGGCGCCGTTCTCCTCTGCGATGCGGTTGAGCTCGGCGCTCGCGAGAGCGACCGGACCCTTGTTGGTCGTGGTGACGCTCTTGCCGCTCTCGAGCGCCGCGCGCACATGCGAGATCGCGGGCTCGCCGTCGACCGGGTTCGTGAACGTGGCCTCGGAGATGACGTCGGCCGTGGTGTGGCGGATGACGTAGTCGTTGCGGGGCTCGGCGTCGCCGCCCGGCATCCCGGCGAAGGTGTCGGCGCCCGTCATCGCGAGGGCGGCGTCGAGGTCGATCCCGTCGCTCTGCATGAGCGACCCGAGCCGGAGGTCGGTGATCGCGACGACCCGCAGGCCGAAGCCGAGGTCGTCGGCGAGCGCAGCGCCGCGGTCGCGGATGATCTCGGCGAGGGCGCGGTTGACGCCTCCGAAGCCGATGAGGGCGAGGTCGTGGTGAGTCACCGGGGTTCTCCTTCTTTGGATGAGCTGTCGCAGGCGTCGCCGTGCGGACACGAACTCATCCTCGGTGCGAGCGGTGTCCGTGCGCGCCTGTCAGAACGGCAGCGGAATCTTCCGGAATGTCACTGCCACGGACGGATCGTCGGCCGTGGGTGGGGGGGCGGAAAAACCTCGGTCGGGCTCTTGTGGATCGGATCGCGGACGGGATAGTGTCCCGGCATCCGACCCAAGCAATGCGTCATTGGCACATAGATGTGAATATGATGCACATATCAAACCCGATTGAGAGTTCCGATGACGCCTCTTCCCGGGGAGAAATCCCTCCCCAACGTCCTGCCGAACACGACGGCGACGCAAGTTCCCCTGCGGCGCCTCCAGCGCACCATGGACGCCAGGCACCTGATCATGATCGCGCTGGGCGGGGTGATCGGATCGGGCCTGTTCCTCAGCTCCGGCTACACGATCTCGCAGGCCGGTCCGCTCGGCGCGATCATCGCGTACCTGATCGGCGCATTCGTCGTCTACCTCGTCATGGCCTGCCTCGGCGAACTGGCTGTCGCCTATCCCGTCTCCGGCGCCTTCCACATCTACGCGTCACGGTCGATCGGACCCGCGACCGGCTTCACGACCGCTTGGCTGTACTGGCTGTGCTGGGTGGTGGCGCTCGGCTCTGAGTTCACCGCATCCGGCATCCTCATGCAGCGCTGGTTCCCTGGCGTGCCGGTCTGGCTGTGGTGCCTGATCTTCGCCGCCGTCCTCTTCCTCCTCAATGCCATCTCGGCGCGCGTGTTCGGTGAGGCGGAATTCTGGTTCTCGCTCGTCAAGGTCGTCGCGATCGTCGCCCTGATCGTGCTGGGCGGCGCGGCCATCTTCGGATTCACGCCCCTGTCGAGCGAGTCGTCGCCCGCCATCCTGTTCAGCAACTTCGAGACGCCCGGCGGGCTGTTCCCGAACGGGTTCAGCGGCGTGATCGTCACCGCGCTCGCCGTCTTCTACGCCTTCAGCGGCTCGGAGCTCATCGGCGTCGCCGCCGGCGAGACGAAGGACCCGGCCAAGAACATCCCGCGGGCGCTGCGCTCGACGGTGCTGCGACTGGTCGTGCTGTTCGTCGGTGCGATCGCCGTGATCGCCGCGATCCTGCCATACGACCAGGCCAGCGTCACCAGCAGCCCGTTCGTCGATGTCTTCCAGTACGTCGGAGTGCCCTACGCCCCCGACATCATGAACTTCGTCATCATCACCGCGCTCCTCTCCGCCGGTAACAGCGGACTCTTCTCCTGCGCGCGCATGCTGTTCTCGCTCGCCGAAGAGGGGCACGCCCCGAAGGCGTTCACGCGCCTCACGAAGCGCGGGGTCCCGCTCATCGCCCTCAGTGTCAGCATCCTGATCGGTCTGGTGTCGCTGCTCACCAGCGTGATCGCCGCCGGAACGGTGTACCTGGTGCTGGTGTCGATCGCCGGATTCGCGGTCGTGGCGGTGTGGATGTCGATCGTCGCCTCGCAGTTCTTCCATCGACGGAAGTTCCTGCGTGAGGGCGGACGGGTGGCCGACCTCGCCTACCGCACGCCGCTGTACCCGGCGCTGCCGATCGTCGCCTTCTCGCTGCTGTTGATCTCGATCATCGCCATCGCGTTCGACCCGAACCAGGTCGCCGCGCTCTACTTCGGCATCCCCTTCGTCGGCGTCTGCTACCTCTACTTCTGGTGGCGGCACGGTCGCAAGGGGCGGCGCGACGTGGTGCAGGACCACGAAGCCGCACCCGTCGACGCGTGACCGTTCCCGTGCCCGCAGGTGGGTGGGTGGAGATCGACCGTAGTGCGATCGCCCACAACGTCCGCACGATCCGCGCAGCGCTCGGCTCCCAGGTCGGCTTCTGCGCGGTCGTGAAGGCCGACGCCTACGGGCACGGGATCGACATCGTCGCGCCGCTCCTCGCGTCGCAGGTCGAGATGATCGGCGTCGCCTCGAACGAGGATGCCGCCGCGGTGCGGACGAGCGGCTTCACCGGCCGGCTGATGCGGGTGCGACCCGCCGGCCGCGACGAGGTCGACGACGGCATCCGCTTCGATATCGAGGAGTGGATCGGCGGGGTCGAGCACGCGAGGATCGTGAGCGCGGTCGCCGCGGTGCGAGGCGCCCGCATCCGTGCGCACGTCTCGCTCAACTCCACCGGTCTCGGTCGCGATGGGCTGGAGGTGGGCGATCCTCAGGGTCTGCGTGTGGCGCGCGGCGTGCTCGCTGATCCGCTGCTGGATGTGGCGGGTGTCTGTTCGCACTTCCCGTGCGAGGACGAGGCGGATGTCGTCGAGGGCAGCGCGCGCTTCGATGCGCAGTCGCGGACCCTGCTCGACGGGGCGGACGCGGAGCGTGTCGCCCGGCACTGCGCGACCACGTTCGCGGCGCTGCATGTGCCCGAGTCCCGCTTCGACCTCGTGCGCATCGGCGCCGGACTGTACGGAGACACGGACGCTCTGGGCGGCGCGCTGCGCCCGGCGATGCGGGTGGTGTCTCGCATCGCCGCGATCAACTCCTACCCCGGCGGCAGCACCGTCGGCTACGACCGCTGGCACCGGCTCGACGCCGACGCGCGCCTCGCGTTGATCCCGCTCGGGTACGCCGATGGTTTCCACCGCAGCCTCAGCGGCACCGGTGAGGTGCTCATCCAGGGGCGCCGTGCGCGCATCGTCGACCGCATCGCGATGAACAGCTTCCTCGTCGATGTCTCGCACATCGCCGAGGCGGCGCCGGGGGATGAGGTCGTGCTCTTCGGCGCACAGCGCGACCAGGCGATCACCTCCGCCGAGGTCGACCGTGCGCACGGCAGCATCGCCGCCGACCTCTACGTCGCGTGGGGGCGCCTGCTGCCGCGTCGCGCCGCCGGGGGCGCCGGGGCTGCCGGATAGGATGGCCGAGGTCTCGACCGGCAGACGAGGAGGGGTGACGGTGGCTTCCTCCTCTCTCGTGCAAGGGCTGAGCCTTCTCGACGCGGCGGTCGAGCAGGAGCGCCGTGCTCGACCGGGTCTCAACGCCTCCCGGCTCGCCGAGCACACCGACATCGAGCGCAGCCGCGTCTCCCGCCTCACGCAGGAGCTGCGGGCACGGCAGTTCCTTCGCCGCGACGACGACTCCCTGTTCTCGGCCGGTCCCGAGTTCTTCGGCACGGCCGCCGTTCTCAACGCAGACTGGCTCCGCGCATCACGGGTCGCCCTGCGCGCGCTCGCCTCGCAGCTCGGAGTCAACGCGCTGATCACGGTCGCCGACGGAGCGCGCGGCGTGCTGCTGCGCTATGAGCGATCCGCCGACGGCTCCGACCGCTCGATCCGCGCCGGCCTGGTGACGCCCATCTGGTGCACGGGCGCGGGGCGCGCGCTGCTGTGGGACCACACGCCCGCGCAGCTGGAGACCCTGCTCGACGACGTGCAGTTCATCGGCGTCGGAGGCCCGACGGCCGCACGCTCGATCGACGAGGTGCGCGCGATGCAGGAGCGCGATCTCGCCGACGGTCTGATCTCGGCGTCCGAGGAGTACGACGAGGGGATCGACGAGTTCGCTCTTCCGATCCGGAGCCGCGGTGAGGTCATCGCCTCGCTCGCGGTGCGCGGACGGCATCGTCCGAAGGGCGTCACCCCCGCGACTCGAGCGCTGCTGGCCCAGTTCGCGCAGGAGCTCACGACGGCGGCCGACGCCGGGTAGCGCTCAGCCCGCGACGGATGACGGCGCGCCGAGCTGCCGCGACAGGTCTGCTGCGGCGCGTGCACAGGCCTCGCCGCACTCGGTCGTGCGTGCGTGCATCGCGTCACGGGTGCCGACGACCTGCACCGCGCCGACGACCTCGCCGCGGAAATCCCACACCGGTGCGGCGACCGAGTAGAGGCCCGGTTCCGCCTCCTGGTCGACGATCGAGAACCCACGCTGACGGTCGTCGTCGAGGCGGGCGAGGAGATCGTCGACCGACACCGGAGTGTTCGGCCCTTGCGGGGTGAACTCGGTCGAGTCGAAGACCGCGCGCACCTCATCCGCTGAGGCATCCCACAGTGACGCGCGCCCCGCGTCGCTGCAATAGGCGGGGTAGGCGCGCCCGATCCATGATCCGATCATGCGCGATCCGGCCGGCAGGCTCTCCAAGGTCGTCAGCGTCGTGTCGCCCTGCAACACGCTGAGGAAGGTCGCTTCTCCGAGCTCCGACGAGAGGGTCTCCAGCACCGCGAGGCCATTCGTGCGCAGGCGCTGCGCCGTCAGCTCCTGAGCGGCGGCGTACCATCCCCACGCGAGGGCGAACGAGCGGTCGGGGCGTCTTCGGACCAGCCCGGAGCGGTCGAGGGTGGCGAGAGTGCGCGATACCTGGGAGCGCTCGCGTCCGAGTGCGCGGGCGATCTCGCCGACCGTGGTCTGGCGTCCGTCCCTGATCAGCGTGGCGAGAGAGGTCAGCACATCGAGGCCACGGCCCATGCTGCTCGACGGCGCAGGGGCATCGGGGACGGACGACATGAGTCGAGGCTACCGCCGCGGTCGCCACGGTGGTGTCATCTGCGCGGACGGGAGAGAATGGGGTAATGCCCTCCACGCCGCACGCTCAGCATGCGGCCCCGCGCTCCCCGATCCGCGGTCCTGCGCTGCCGATCGGCATCGCCGTCACCGCGATCGGCATGCTGCTGTCCATCGCCTCTGCGCCGGTGGTCTCGGAGGCTGCGCCGACGCTGCCGGGACCCGTGACCGCGATGCAGGTGCCCTCCGTGCTGGTCGGAGCGACCACTGCGGCCGACCCGTGCACCGAGCCTGCGGTGCAGAAGGCGCTGGGCAGTGGTGACGATGCGGCGGTGATCGCCGGGTTCGGCGGGGGCGCGAGCTTCCGCGACGCGGTCGTCGCCGGCAACGCGCCCTGCATCTCGCTCAGCGATCCCGCGCGGATCTGGGTCGTCGTCAACAAGGCGCGCCCGCTCGAACCGGCGGACTATGCACCAGGGAACCTCGATGGCGTGCCGCTGCAGATGACCACGCTCTCCGGTCAGGTGCGTGCCGATGTCGCCGCTGCGGTCGGCGCGATGGCCGAAGGCGCGACAGCGGCCGGCGTCGGCAGGGTCGGGGCGAACAACGGCTACCGCTCCTACGGGCTGCAGGTGTCGACCTACGACGCGCATGTGCGTTCGCAGGGGCAGGAAGCGGCGGATGCCGGCTCCGCGCGCCCCGGTCACAGCGAGCATCAGACCGGCCTCGCCCTGGATGTCGTCGCGTGCGACGCGCAGTGCGGAGGGCTCGACGGATTCGGGTCGACCGCGCAGAGCGACTGGGTCGCCGCGCACGCGTGGGAGTACGGATTCGTGGTGCGCTACGAAGACGTCGGCTCCGCCGTCACCGGCTACGCGCCGGAGCCGTGGCACCTGCGCTACGTCGGCGTCGAACTCGCCGCTGCGTACCACGACGGCGGTTTCCACACGCTCGAGGAGTTCTTCGGCCTCCCGGCTGCCCCCGACTACGGGCACTGAAACGCGGCGGACGACGCCGCGTTGCGGCATCCGACAATCGCGGTACCCAGTCTCACCACATGTGGGATGCATTCTCACAATGACCTGTCTTCGCTCGTCCTCCCGACATAGACTTTCGGGAGCAAAGACGCACAAGACGTTCAGGAGGACGCGATGGAACGCGACATCTACGAAGAGGATCACGAGGCCTTCCGCGACCTCGTCAAGGACTTCGTCAAGCGCTACGTGACCGGTGAGGCCATCGAGCGGTGGGATGCCGCCGGCGAGGTCGACCGCGAGACGATGCGCGCAGCGGGAGAGGCCGGCATCATCGGGCTGTCCGTCCCCGAGGAGTTCGGCGGCGCCGGGATGCTGCAGGACTACCGCTTCCGCGCGGTCGTGAACGAGGAGATCATCGCGGCCGGTGCCGGTTCGCTCGCCGGCGCCTTCGGCATCCAGGACGACCTCGCGGTCCCCTACCTCGTGCACATGGGCACGCAGGAGCAGAAGGAGAAGTGGCTGCCTCGCATGGCGACCGGTGAGGTCATCGGCGCGCTCGCCATGACCGAGCCCGGTGCCGGTTCCGATCTGCGCGGTATCAAGACCACGGCGAAGAAGACCGACGGCGGATACATCGTCAACGGAGCGAAGACGTTCATCTCGTCCGGCGCGACCGCCGACCTCGTCGTGACCTTCGTCAAGACCGGTGAGGGCAACCGCCCCGACGCCTTCAGTCTGGTGCTGATCGAGAACGGCATGGAAGGCTTCGACCACGGCAAGAAGCTGCACAAGATGGGCTTCCAGGGCCACGACACCGCGGAGCTCTCGTTCAGCGACGTGTTCGTGCCGGAGGAGAACCTCATCGGCGGGGTCGAGGGCAAGGGTTTCGTGCAGCTCATGATGAACCTGCCGCTCGAGCGCCTGTCGATCGGCGTCGCCGGCGCAGCGGCCGCCCAGGCAGCGCTCGACTGGACCGTCGCCTACACGAAGGACCGCGAGGCGTTCGGCGAGCGGATCATCGACTTCCAGAACACCCGCTTCAAGATCGCCGACATGGCCACGACGGTCGACGCGCTCTGGGCGTACATCGACCGCGCGCTGCTCGCCTACTCGAAGGGCAAGCTCTCGGCCGAAGAGGCAGCCAAGGTCAAGTTCTGGGCGACCGAGCGCGAGTGGGAGGTGCTCGACACCGGCGTGCAGCTGCACGGCGGCTACGGATACATCACCGAGTACCCGATCGCCCGCGCCTTCCTCGACGCCCGTGTGCACCGCATCTACGGCGGCACCAACGAGATCATGCGCGAGATCGTCGGTCGTCAGATCGCCGGCAAGCGCTAGGGGTTTCCGCACGCCGGGCCGGTGTCTCGGCCGGGTGTGCACAACTTCGGAGATGAACGGCGACACGCCGCGTTCCCCACGGGGGAGGGGGCGTGTCGCCGTTCGCGTGCGCAGCTGTGTCCGGGGTGGGTGGTCGAGGTTGGGGTCGCACGGTTCGTGGCATGGACTCTCGTGGCGCCACCGGGTTGAATCGAGGGCATGACGCGCTCCTTGCTGCAGATCCTCGAAGACCATGTCGAGCGCGGGACGGCGCCGGGCATCATCGGCGTCACCGGTGCTGCGGACGGGCGGACGGAGATCGTCGCCGTGGGGGCCTGCCGACGGATGCGATCGTCCGGATCCAGTCGATGACCAAGCCGATCGTGGCCGTGGCCACGCTGCGCCTCGTGCAGGAGGGGCGGCTCGGGCTGGACGACCCGGTGGAGACCTGGCTGCCGGAGCTGGCCGATCGCCAGGTGCTGCGCACGCCGGACGCCGCGCTCGACGACACCGAGCCGGCGAAGGCTCTGATCACAGTGCGCCATCTGCTCACCAACACCTCAGGCTACGGCGTCATGACCACGCCGTCGCCGCTGCAGGATGCCATGATCGCGAACAGCACCGCAGCAGGGCAGGAGCCGGTGTCGCTCGGCGCGCAGGAGTGGTTGGACGCCCTCGCTGCGCTGCCTGCGGCGTTTCAACCCGGCGAGGGCTGGCGGTATCACCACTCCTTCGGGATTCTCGGCATCCTCCTCTCCCGTCTGGTCGGTGGATCGCTGCGGGAGCACCTGGAGCGGGATCTCCTCGGCCCGCTCGGCATGGTCGACACGGACTTCACGGTGCCGGCAGAGAAGGCACATCGGCTCCCGGCCGCCTACCGACACGGCGACGGCGGACTGATCGAGATCGAACCGGCCGCGGGAGGGTTCTCCGTGGCGCCGGCGCCGTTCGACGTCAGTCATTCCGAGCTCGTGTCGACCGCTGCGGACTACGCGGCACTCGCACGCATGCTGGCGTCCGGCGGTCGACATGGCGGGCAGGTGATCCTCGAACCGGAACTGCTCGCTGCACTGCGAACGGATCAGGTGCCGGCCACTGCCAAGGCGGCGGACAGCTTCTACCCGGGATTCTGGGACGGCACCGGATGGGGGTACGGCGTCGCCGTGCAGACCGCGGGCGAGGGCGCCGGGCGCTACGGCTGGTCCGGCGGGCTGGGGACGGACTTCTCTGTCGATCCGGACGGCTCGTTCCGGATCGTGCTGAGTCAGGTCGAGATGGGCCCGGAGGTGATGGGCCTGTTCGGCGATACGCGCTGAACCACGAATGGCGCAACGGCATCTCTCGGGCGGGGTCGCGTGCGGGTGGCAGCGATGTCGCCTTCCTCGATGCCGGGGCGTACGCGGAGGGCTGCGACGACGAGTGGGATGCTGCCGCGGGCGACGGGCTCGCGTCGCGTGACGGCCGGGCGGCCTCCGTCTCTGTGCGCATGCCAGCATCCCGATACTCTATCGAACATATCTTCGATACTCGGAGTGGTTCGAGGTAAAATCGGGTATGTCGATATTGACCGGGGTGCATGAGGCGATCGCTCGTCTTGACGCGGCCTGTGCGGGTGTCGGCGAGGCTCAGGAGTTGTCGCGGGATCAGTTGATCGCGGTCACTGATGCGTTGGGCGTGTTGCGTCGGCGGGCGGATGCCGTGCAGGTGCAGGTCGCGGCAGGCATCGCTCGGGAGTCGCGGCCGGAACTGGGTGCGGGAGGGCTGGCGAAGGAGCAGGGTTTCCGCAGCGCGGCGGCGCTCATCGCGGCGACGGTGGGGGTGGCGACACGGGACGCTGCCGGGTGGGTGGCGGTCGGAGAAGCGACAGCTCCGCGCGTGGATTTGTTGGGCGCTCCGCTGCCGGCGAAGTACGCGGTGGTGGGGGCGGCTCTCTCCTCTGGGGTTCTGGGTGTGGCGGCGGCCGCCATGATCATCGGGGTGCTGGAGCGGTGCCGGGTGGTCGCGGGGGTGGTGCGGATTGCGGAGGGGGAGCGGGTGTTGGTGGAGGCGGCGGCCGGGTTGTCGGTGGATGCGGTGCGCAAGCTGGTGGTGCGGGCGGAGGCGTGGTTGGACCCGGATGGGGTGCCGCCGCGGGACGAGGAGCGGCGGGCGCGCCGGTCGGTGACGATGTTCGAGCGTGGCGGGATGCTGCATCTGAACGCGGTGCTCGATGTGGAGAGCGCGGCGCCGGTGGTGGCGGCGGTGCGAGGGTTCGTGTCGGCGGCGTTCGCGGCCCGGAAGGACGCCCCGGATCCGGATGCGGGGGATGCGGATCGCCGCACGGTGCCGATGATCCAGGCCGACGCGTTGGTCGCGTTCTGTGCGCACGTGCTCGGTTGCGACACCCGGGTGCCGTTGGCCGGAGCGACGGTGATCGTGCGGATGACCCTGGACGACCTGGAATCCGGCACCGGGTCGGCGATGATCGACGGGATCGAGACCCCGGTCAGCGTCGGGGCGGCCCGGCGGATGGCGGCCGGGGGTGGAGTGATCCCCTGGGTGATGGGTGCGGACAGCGAGATCCTGGACTGGGGGCGGGAGAAACGGCTCTTCACCCGAGCGCAACGGTTGGCGTTGGTGGAACGTGATGGGGGGTGTGCGATGTGCGGGTTGCCGCCGGAGATGACGAGAGCGCATCACATCCGGTGGTGGCAGCGGGATGCCGGGCCGACGGACCTGTCCAACGGGGTGCTGCTGTGCGAGACGTGTCATCACCGCATCCATGACAACGACTGGGCGATCCGCATCGACGGCACCGGCATCACCGCCCGGGTCTGGTTCGTACCACCCCGCTACGTCGACCCCGCGCGCACGCCACGCCTCGGCGGCCGCGCCCGCTTCGACATCGCCGCCTGAGCGCTGCGGCCCAGACCTTTCGGGTCAGGGCCGCTGGCGGCGTACATCTCCTCGGAGAGCTGCTGTATGCGGGCAGGGTTCACATAGGCCGGATGACCGAACCGAGGCGCGAGGGTTCAGCCTCGCGGACCAATCCACGCGGGTTCCTTCGCGAGAGGCTGGGAACGGATGCGCAGACACGTGCGCTGGCGAGGAGTGGGCATGACGGACGAGACGGTCACCTGGCGCGATCGGGCTTTTCCTGACGTCGGTGTGCGGCTGGCTGAGGTCGGTGCGCAGGGGTGGCACCTCTTGAACGGCGACTTCCACCTGCCGGTTGCCGCGCTTCGGGAGACTGCGATCGAACGCAACCTCGCACTGATGCGGGAGTACTGCCTGCGGCATGACGTTCTGATCGCGCCGCACGCGAAGACCACGATGAGCCCGGCGCTCGTCGAACGGCAGCTCGCCGCCGGGGCATGGGGGATCACGGTCGCCAACGTCCAGCAGGCGAGGGTTTTCATCGCGGCGGGAGTGCGGCGCGTCCTCATCGCCAATCCGGTCGTCGGCCCCGCTGATCTCACCTACCTCGCCGACTGTCAGCAGGCGGACCCCGAGCTCCAGGTGCTGCTTCTGGTCGACTCCGTCGAGACGGTCGCCGTCCTCGCCGACCGGGCGAGAGCTGCGCACGGCCACCTCGGACCCCAACCCGTGATGATCGAGCTCGGCTATGCCGGCGGACGGGGAGGGGTGCGGTCCACAGACGAGGCCGTGCGCGTGGCGCAGGCTGTTCGCGACGCCGACGGCCTGGACCTCGTGGGCATCGAAGGATTCGAAGGGCTCGTGTCCGGAGCCGACCTCCCCGCGCGTCGACGCCACGCCGCGGAGTTCCTCGAGTGGTCCGCGAGCGTGCTCCACGATCTCCTGGACCGCGGGTTGCTTCCTGTGCACGGCTCCCTGGCGTCATTCGGCGGCAGTTCGTACTTCGACCTCGTCGTCGAGGAGTTCCGAGGACGATGGAGCGGGGGGCGCATCGAGGTGGTGCTGCGCAGCGGGTGCTACGTCACGCACGACCACGGCCTCTACGCACGCACCTCGCCCTTCGTCGGCCACGATCCGGCGCCGCTGCCGGCGCTCGAAGTGTGGGCCGAGGTGTTGTCGCGCCCGGAGCCGGGCCGCGCGGTCCTCGGCGCCGGTCGCCGTGACGTCTCGACCGACGCGGATCTGCCGCTGCCCTTCGCCGTCCGCCGCGACGGCCGCACGCAGCCCGTCGAAGGGCTCCAGGTCACCGGGGTCAATGACCAGCACGCGATGGTCTCCGTCCCGGAGCATGTCTCTCTCGAGGTCGGTGACCTCGTGGGTCTCGGCGTCTCCCACCCCTGCACGACTTTCGACAAGTGGCGGCTCATTCCGGTCGTCACAGACACATACGAGGTGACAGATGCCGTCCGTACCTACTTCTGATCCGGGCCAGATCCTCGAGGATTCACGCTTCGACCTCGCGGATTTCTTTGCGGATCTGGAGCGCTTGGTGACGATCGAGTCACCGTCGGCTGATCACGACGCCATCGCCCGCTCTGCCGTGGTCCTCTCCGATGTCATCCAGCGCCGGCTGGGCAGGCGCCCCGAGATCCTGCGGGTCGACGGGGTCGACCACGTCGTGTTGCAGGGCCGTGAGAGCCGGGTGCTGCTGCTCGGCCACCACGACACGGTCTGGCCGATCGGAAGTCTGGCGGAGTTGCCGTTCACGGTGGAGGGCGGAGTCATCCGGGGCCCCGGATGCTTCGACATGCTGGTCGGGGTCGTGCAGATCGTGCATGCGCTCGCGATGCTCCGCGACAGGCACGGTGACGAAGTGCTCGACCAGGTCACCGTGTTGGTGACCGGTGATGAGGAAGTCGGATCCCTCACCTCACGCGATCTGATCGAGTCGAGGGCCGCCGGGTGCCGCGCCGCCCTCGTGCTCGAGGCCGCCGGGCCCGGCGGCGCGCTCAAGACCGAGCGCAAGGGAGTGTCTTTGTACGAACTCGAGGTGCGCGGGCGGGCGGCGCACAGCGGGCTGGAGCCCGAACGAGGGATCAACGCCACAGTCGGCGTGGCGCACCTCGTCATCGCCCTGGCAGACCTTGCCGATCCTGCGGTCGGCACCACTGTCACGCCCACGCTCCTGTCATCCGGCACGACAGGCAACACGGTGCCCGACCGGGCCACTGTCGCGGTCGACGTCAGAGCGGCCACCGTCGCTGAGCAGGAGCGGGTCGACACCGCGATGAGAGCGCTGCGCCTCGGCGTCGAGGGGGCGACGTTCGTCGTGCACGGCGGGGTCAACCGTCCTCCCCTGGAAGCCGCGGCATCCGCCGACCTCTTCGCGCGTGCGGCAGCACTGGCCGCAGAGCTCGGCCATCCGCCGCTCGTGGGGATGGCCGTGGGAGGCGCGTCGGACGGCAACTTCACGGCCGGTGCGGGTGTCGCCACTCTCGATGGACTCGGAGCCGTCGGCGGAGGCGCGCACGCCCGCGACGAACACGCGGAGGTCAGCGCGATTCGGCCGCGCACCGAGCTGCTGGCAGCCCTGGTGCGCGACCTGATCAGCGACGGTTCGTGAGCACCTGCCGAGCGTTCTCGCTGCCCTGCGCCAGTTCGTAGAGAACGGTGATGAGCCCCAGCAGATCCGCGGCGTTGTCGAGCACCGCGGTGATGGTGCGGTCCGCGGTGCGCAGGCACCCGGGGATGCAGGCGCCGAGCTCAGCGGCAACGGGCGACGGCATGTCGACTTCGAGGGTGAGGGGGAGCGCCGTGACGGGTCGGTGGAGCGAGGCCGCGTCGGCGACCGCGCGGGCGGCTCCTTCGCGCACCAGCTCGCGGGCGATGCTCGGCGCGACCGTGTCGGTGGCGGAGAATCCGTGGGCTGTCTTGACCGTCACGATCGTCGCACCTGCGAACACGTCGGAGGCGATCGCGCCGATCACGTCGTCGCCCGTGACGAGTCCGACCGGCACGCCGAGGGACGCGGCGTAGATCGCGTTGACCTCGGCCTCCGAGACGCGGGATCCATTGATCCTCACTTCGCCGAAATGGGCGGAGAAGGTGTGGGCCAGGACCCCCGGTGCGCCCGCCGGCGCGTGGTAACCCACGAACAGGGCGACATCGCAGTCCTCGGTGAGGCCCTCAGCCATGCACTGCGCCTTCGGCGAGCCGAAGACGAGGCGGGCGCGCGGGTCGAGCCGGTCGTGCAGCAGATTGTCCATCGTGCCGTGGGAGTCGTTGACGAGCACACTCGTCGCCCCGCCCTCGAAGGCCCCGGCGATCGCCGCGTTGGCCTCGTGCGTCATGAGCTCCTGGGCTCTGGCGTATCCGGTGCCGCCGCGGACGACCTGGTCGAGGGTTGCCACACCGGCGATGCCCTCCATGTCGATCGAGATGTAGACCTTCACCCTTGACTCCTCATGCTCATAGGCGGACTCTAGCCATTCTCGCTTCGGCGACCGCACTGGCGATCGTGCGATCGACCAGTATCGAGGACCTCCTGCTGTACGCTCATCCCATGTCGGCCGCGACGTTCACGACAAACCTGGGGCAGCTGACCGAGCGCCTGGGGACGACTCTGCTCACCCTCGAAGCGGGGCGGGCGCAGGCTGCGCGCCCCGTGTCGACCGTCGTGCTGCACGATCCGCTGGATCCGCCGGAGATCACGCAGGACGCGATCGTGCTGGCGGTGGCGGTGGCGACCGATGGCGACCTCGCCGATCTCGTGCGCCAGGCAGGTGAGGCGCGAGCGGCTGCACTGATCGTCCGTGAATCGCTCCCGGTGAGTCCCGAAGTCGCCGCGATCGCCGAGCAGTGCCAGCTCTCGCTCTTCGGTCTGGTGCGGGGCGCGTCGTGGGTCCAGGTCGCGACCCTGCTCATCAGCGCCCTCAACCTCGGCCCGGCCGGAGCGGAGCAGGGCGCCAACGACCCCGCGCGCGATCTCTTCACGCTCGCCGACTCCGTGTCGGCGTTGCTGGGCGCGCCGGTCACGATCGAAGACCGCTCCTCGCGGGTCGTGGCTTTCTCGGCCAACCAGCTCGGCACGGATGAAGCGCGCCGCCTCACCATCCTCGGGCTTCAGGTGCCCGAGGTGTACAGCAATCATCAGCGCACGCAGGGCGTCTTCCCGCTCATCTACGGCTCCGATCGCCCCATCTTCCTGGCCAAGCCGGCGCCCGACACGATGCCGCGAGTAGCGATGCGCATTGCGGCGGGCGACGAGGTGCTGGGGTCGATCTGGGCAGTGACGCCAGAGCCCTTCGACGCCGAACGCGAGCTCCGCATGATCGAAGCTGCGCAGGTCGTGGGCCTGGCCATGTTGCGCGCACGGGTCAGCACGGATGCCGCGGAGCGGGTGGCGGAGTCCCTGGGGATGATGCTCCTCGACGGAGGCTCATCGGCACGCGAAGCCGCGCAGCAGCTCGGCTTCGAGAGATCGCCTGCGTGCGTCCTGGTACTGGGGCCGCTTCAGGACGAGGACGAGATCCGCACGGTCTCCGACACGCAGCGCGCCGCTGCGGCGCTCCGCATGCATCTACGCTCCGTGCACCCGCGTGCGATCGCGATCCCGATAGGTGGGCTCGTATACGCGGTCGTGCCTTTGCGCAGTACCGATGAACCCGCGGTCGCGGCGGTCGAACGTCTTGCGACGGAGTTCGTCGGGCGGCTCGACACCTCGACGGAGTTCTGCGCCGGCCTCGGAGACGCCGTGACCGATGTGAGCGGTCTGTCCCTCTCTCGGCGCAATGCCGAGGCTGCGCTGCGCGTACTGCGCTCCCGACCGCAGCGCGCCGGTCGAGCAGCCAGGTTCTCCGATGTGCAGATCGACGCCCTCATGTTCCGGATCGGTGACCTGCTCGCCGCCGACGGTGTCACGCTCGACGGACCGCTCGTCGTGCTTCGCGAGTATGACGTGTCCCACCGCACCGAGCTGGTGGTGACCCTCCGGGCCTGGCTCGAGCACTTCGGCGACGTGATCGCCGCAGCTCGCGAGGTCCACATCCACAAGAACACGTTCCGCTATCGGCTCGAGCGCATCGAGACGATCACGGGGGCGGACCTTCGCGATCCGGACACTCGTTTCGGCTTGCTACTGCAGCTGCGGCTCGAGGCGCTTCTCGCATCGTCCCATTGACGCCGCCGCCGTATCGCTCCAGCGGGAGGCGGATCTCGCCTTCGTATCGGTCGATCATCCAATCGAGATCGCGATTCATCGGCTGAACGTACGATGAGCGATCTCCGGGCGCGAGTGAAACTGTGAGGAACATCAGTCCATTCAGATCAATGGCGGTCCCGAATCATGAGAACCCGAACTTATGCACTCCCGCTCCTTCTCGCCGTGGCGCTCGGTGTCACCGCATGCAGCGGCCCGCCCTCGTCGGACGAGGGCTTCACGAAGAACGGCGCCTTCGCGGTCGCCATCAATTCGGACCCCGGTGATCTGAACCCGTTGACGACGAACATCGTCAACGCGCAGATCGTGGGCGCCTACTCCTACGACTCGCTCCTGTTCGTCGACCCGGAGACGGTGAAGCCCGAGGCCTACCTCGCGGAGAGCTGGACCGAGAGCCCGACCGAGGTCACCTACACGCTGCGTGACGGCATCACCTGCGCCGACGGCACGCCGTTCACGGCGGAGACCGCCGCGGCGAATCTGAACTGGATCCTCGATCCGGCCAACGAGTCGCCGCGACGGGAATCGGTGGTGCCCGCAGATGCCACCATCACGGCCGAGGGCAACACCCTCACGGTCACGACCACGTCGCCGCGCCCCTTCATGCTCTACGACCTCGGCAGCCAGCAGATGGTGTGCGACGCGGGTCTCGCCGATCCTTCCAGCCTCTCCGCAGGCAGCAACGGCACCGGTCTCTTCCAGATCGATGATGTCGTCGCCGGCGACTCGATCACGCTGACGCGCCGCGACGGCTATGAGTGGGGTCCCAAGGACACGACGAGCTCGACCGAGGGCGTTCCGAAGACCGTGACCATCAAGATCGTGCCGAGCCCGTCGACGGCGGCCAACCTGCTGCGTTCGGGTGGGCTCAACGCGGCGGTCGTCAGCGGGAAGGACGAGGAACGACTGGGCGAGCTGACGTCGATGTCCTCGCCGACGATCTCCGGAATGATCATCTACAACCACAACGCCGAGATGCCCACCGCCGACGCCGACGTGCGCAGAGCGCTCACGCAGGCGATCGATCTCGACACGCTCACCGACATCCTCACCGAGGGTAAGGGCGAACGAGCCACGTCACTGCTCGGTGAAGAACCGAGCCTGTGCAGCTACGACTCGATCGATGGGACTCTGCCGACCTACGATGCCGAGGCCGCGGCCACGGCGTTGACCGGGGTCAAGGGCGCCGAGATCACGCTCATCTACGACAACAGCACTGCTTCCCGGAGCGCAGCGGCGGAGTACGTCGCCACGCAGTGGGAGGACGCCGGGGTCAAGGTCACCCTCGACGGTGGCGACGAGAACTACGTCCTCGCCAACACCTTCGCCGCAGAAGACCCGACCAAATGGACGGCCAGCCTCGGTCTGATCCTGCAGTCGGGCACGCCGGCGATCTTCCCGCAGTATCTGAGTGGTCCGGTGCCCCCCGACGGCACGAACTTCGCCGGGATCGAGAACGAGGCCTACGTGGAGGCCGCCACCGCAGCCGCCGACCTGGCGGGCGACGAGGCGTGCAACACCTGGCGCGACGCCGAGGCCGCCCTGTTCGACGCCGCAGACCTCGTCCCGGTCTCGATGACGCCGTTCAAGATGTACTTCAACGGGGCGGAGTCGATCATCCGGCCGGTCGGCGGATACCTGCCCGGTGCGGCGATCCGCGTCCTTTCATGACCACCACGCTGCCCCGGACGGATGCCCTGGCAACCGTCCGGGGTCGGCGGTCCCGCTCCTCCCGGGGCGGGGCCGTCGGGGCCTTCCTCCTGCGCCGGGTCATCCGCCTGTTCTGGTCGGTGGTCGCGCTCGTGACCGTCGTCTTCCTCATGGTGCGCATGATCCCCGGAGACCCGGTGCGCAATGCGCTCGGCACCAACGCCACCGCCGCGGTCGTCGAAGCCCGTCGTGAGAGCCTCGGGCTCAACGACCCGCTCTGGCAGCAGTACCTCTCCTTCTGGAAAGGGCTGCTGACCGGGAGCCTGGGCGACTCGTTCTCGCTGAACCTCCCGGTCACCACGATCCTCGAACAGCGCCTTCCGGCGACACTCGAACTCGCGTTCCTGTCGCTCGCGACCGTGCTGGTGGTCTCGATCCCGCTGGGCATCGTGATCGCCGCGCTGACCCGTGGCGGGCGTCGACCCGGCCTCGACGTGGCTTACACCTCGGTCAGCGGACTGGTCGCCGTCATCCCGGAGTTCGTGATCGGCGTCGCCCTGGTGTACGTGTTCGCCGTGCAGACGACACTGCTGCCGGTCGCCGGTCGTGAGGGCCCGAACTCCTACGTGCTGCCCGTGCTCGCGCTGTCGATCGGGCTCATCGCGGGCGTCTCCCGCATCGTGCGCGTCGAAGCGCTCACGGTCTTCTCGCAGGACTACATCCGCACCGCCCGCGCCAAGCGCATGTCGCGGCGTCGCCTCTACCTGAATCACGCGCTGCCCAACCTCGTGACTCCCTCTCTCACGGTCGGCGGTCTCGTGCTCGGCTCGCTCGTCGCCGGCACCGTGCTCGTGGAGACGATCTTCTCGTGGCCGGGACTCGGACTCACGATCGTGGACGCGGTGCGGAGCAAGGACTTCCCGCTCGCGCAGGGCATCGTGCTCGTCTACGGGCTGATCGTCCTCGTCGCGAACCTCCTCATCGACTTCGTCCTGGTGTGTCTCGACCCACGCTCGACGCTGAAGGACGCCTGACATGACGACTCTCCCTCCCCCGATCCCCACTGCGGCTGCCGCTTCGTCGTCCTCTCGGCATGCGCTCGTGACAGCGCTGCGCTCGCCGTTGGGCATCGTCGCCTCCGTGCTGCTCGTGACACTGATCCTGCTCGCGACGTTCGGACCCGTCATCTGGGGCGAGACGGCGAAGGTGGCCGACCTGACCCAGCTGTCGATGGCCCCCAGCGCCGCACACCCGCTCGGCACCGACGCCGGAGGACGCGACGTGCTCGCGAGGCTGCTGAGCGCGACGCGCATCTCGGTCGTGACAGCCGTGCTCGCGACAGCGATCGGCGTGACGCTCGGCGTCCTCCTCGGCCTGCTGCCGACCGTCGCACCGAACTGGGTGGCCCGCGTGGTCAACAGCATCCTCGGAGTCGCGCTGGCCTTTCCCTCGCTGCTGCTCGCGATCGTCGTCTCGATCATCGTGGGAGTGGGCGTGGTCAGTGTGACTCTGGCGATCGGGCTGGCGATGGCACCCGCCTACGCCCGCCTGGCGCAGACGCTCGGCGCATCCGCCGCCGGTCGGGACTACGTGGATGCCGCGCGCGTTCTGGGGGTCTCGCGCTTCCGCATCCTGACCCGGCACGTGCTCCCCAACGTCCGCGACCCGCTGATCGTCAATGCCAGCATCGGCGCCGGCACGGCGCTGGTCGCCTCGACGGGACTGTCGTTCCTGGGCCTCGGCGTGCAGGCACCGGACTACGACTGGGGACGGATGCTCAATGAGAGCCTCGATGGCATCTTCGTCAACGCGGCCCCCACTCTCGGGCTGTCTGCGGCGATCGTGTTCGCCGGTGTGACATTCGCCCTGGTGGGTGAGACCCTCGCGCGTGCCTTCGGCCTGAACCGTTCACCGAGACGGCAGCGACGCCGTCGCGGGGCGTCGAAGAACGAGGTCGCACCGCTGCATGTGGTGGACGATCCGGTGCTGCGGGTGCGTGATCTGCAGGTGCGAGTGCCTCGCGGCGACGGCTGGGCTGAGCCCGTGCACGGTGTGAGCTTCGACGTCGGACGCGGTGAGATCGTCGGTGTCGTGGGGGAGTCGGGGTCGGGCAAGTCTCTGACCTGCATGGCTGTCGCCGCGCTACTGGAGGAACCGATCGAGGTCGTGGCGTCGACGGTGCAGTTCGAGGGGACGGAGCTGGCCTCCGGCGGACGGGTGTCGAGCCGGATCTCGTCGGCGGGCGTGGCGCATCAACTGGGCGCCCGCATGGCCTTCGTGTTCCAGGATCCGGCGACATCGCTCAACCCCGCCCTCCACGTCGGCACGCAGGTCGCAGAGGTCGGCCTGCTGCACGGCGGACTCGACCGGAAGTCGGCCCACCGCCGTGCGGTCGACCGGCTCGACGCGGTACGCATCCCCGATGCCTCGCAGCGCGCACAGGCCTATCCGCATGAGTTCTCCGGAGGTATGCGCCAGCGCGCCATGATCGCGATGGGGTTGATGGGAGAGCCGGCACTGCTCATCGCCGACGAGCCGACGACCGCGCTCGACGTCACGGTGCAGCGCGAGGTCATGAGCCTGCTCGCGGAGGTCAACGAGGTCAAGGGCACGGCCCTGTTGTTCGTGTCGCACGACATCGCCTTGGTGTCGTCGTTCTGCACCCGGGTGCTCGTGATGTATCGAGGGGCGATCGTGGAGGATCTCACCGCCGCCGATCTCGCCGCCGGCCGTGCCCGGCATCCATATACCCGTGCCCTCGTCGAGGCCATCCCGCATCTCGAAGCGGAGCCGGGCACGGCGTTCGCGACGATCGCTGAGGACGCGGAGTTCCCGACCGAGCCCGTGGGGAGCCGATCATGACAGAGCTGGTACTCGAAGACGTCCGCGTACGGTACGGCAGCGGAGCCTCCGCCCATGACGCCGTGAAGGGCGTGAGCCTGACCGTCGCGAGTGGGCGCACCGTCGGCCTCGTCGGCGAGTCCGGGTCAGGGAAGTCGACCATCGCGCGCGCCATCGTGGGACTCCACGAACCTCACGAGGGGCGCATCCTGGTCGACGGCACGGATGTCGTCCGAGCCAGGGGTCGAGTCGCCGCGTTGCGCCGCGATGTGCAGATGATCTTCCAGGATGCGAGCTCTTCGCTCGATCCGCGGATGAACGTCGGCGCCTCCATCGCGGAAGCGCTGGAGGTGCGGCGGCCCGATCTGAAGGACGGGAAGGCTCGTCGCGCGGAGGTCGCGCGGCTCCTGGAGATCGTCGAGCTCGACCCGGCGCGGATCGGCGATCTGCCATCGCAGCTCTCCGGCGGACAGCGCCAGCGCGTCGCGATCGCCCGTGCCCTCGCGGCCGCGCCCCGGGTGCTGCTGGCCGACGAGATCACCTCGGCGCTCGACGTCTCCGTGCAGGGCACCGTGCTCAACCTGCTCCGCAAGGTGCAGCAGGAACTCGACCTGACGGTGCTGTTCATCAGCCACAACCTCGCCGTCGTGCGCCAGCTCTGCGACGAGGTGGCGGTCATGAAGAACGGTCTCCTCGTGGAGAGCGGCCCCACGGCCCGTGTGATCGATGCGCCGGAGCATGCCTACACGCGCGAACTGGTGCGCGCCGTCCCTCGACTCGGTGTCCCGCTCGCCGAGACGCCCCTTTCCCGGTCAGGAGACCCCCGATGACATCGCGCACCGCTCGGCTCGACGACCTGCACCGCGTCGTCCTCGCCACAGAGACCGCGATCTCGCCGGACGGCGGCGTCGTGGTGTTCACGCGGCGCGACGTCCGAGACGCGCGCACGGTGACCTCACTGTGGAGCGTCGACCGTGACGGTGCGACCAGGCCCCTGACCCACGGACCGGGGGATGACGCCCCGCAGTTCTCTGCGGCGGGTCTGCTGTTCCGGCGCATCGTCGATGGAGCGCCGCAGCTGCATCTGCTCCCCGAGACCGGCGAGCCCGTGCCGCTGACCTCGGTGCCCTCGGGAGTGGGGCGGCCGTTCGTGAGCCCGGCAGGGGACCGCGTCGCGTTCCTGGCACCGGTGGAGCGCGGGTCGGGCGATCCGACTGCTCCGATCGTGATCGACTCTCTCGATCACAAGATCGACGGTGTGGGGTGGGCCGGCAGCGTCCGCCATCACCTCCTGCTGCTCGACCTCGCCGACGGCGGCATCCGTCAGATCACCGACGGCTCGTCCGACGTGGGAGAGCCGTCATGGTCTCCTGACGGCACCCGGCTCGCCTATGCGGCGGCGACCTTCCCGCGCTCCGACGTCGAGCGCGAGCGTGCCGTGCACGTCGTCGATGTCGATGACCTCCTCACCCCCGCCCGCCGGGTCGGCGCCGCGACCGGCATCACCGGTCCCATCCTGTGGATGCCGGACGGCGAGTCCGTCGTCGCCGTCGGCCTTCGCCACATGCGGATAGGGCACACCCGCCTGCTGCGTCTGCATCTGGACGGGCGGCCGGACGATGATCTGACCGCGGGGCTCGACCTCAACGTCATGCCGGGTGCCGTCGGGTACCCGGGCGGGCGGCCCGCGCTCACGCACGACGGCACGCAGATCCTGTTCTGCGCGCGTGACCGCGGCTGGACCCACCTCTATGCGCTCGATCTCGCCGACGGCAGGATGCGTCCGGTGGTGGCGGCGGAGCATTGCGTCGTGTCGGCGCTGTCCGTCGCCGCCGCGAGCGCTTACGCCGCGATCGTCGTCACCACCCAGGACTCCTTCGCCGAGGTCGCCCTCGTGAACTTGGAGACCGGTGAACACCGCGAGCTGACGACGCTGACGCGCGAGGCCCTCCCCGATGTCGAGCTGCTGCACCCTGAACCGCGCGTCTTCACGATCAGTGATGGCACCGTCGTGCACGGGTGGATCCTTTCCGCGCCGGGAACGACGGGTGCCGCACCGCTGCTGCTCGACATCCACGGTGGCCCCCACAACGCATGGAGCGGAGTGGCGGACGAGGTCCACCTGTCGCACCAGGTGCTGGCGAGTCGCGGCTGGCGTGTTCTGACGCTCAATCCCCGTGGCTCCGACGGCTACGGCGAGGACTTCATGACCGCGGTCCACGGCGCCTGGGCGCGCGTCGATCTTCCGGACTTCCTCGAACCCGTCGATGCGCTCGTCGCCGAGGGGCTGGCCGATCCGGAGCGGCTCGCGGTGGCCGGCTACAGCTACGGCGGGCTGCTGACCTGCGCGCTGACGGCGCACACCGACCGGTTCGCGGCAGCCGTTCCCGGCGGGCTTCTCTGCGATTTCGCATCCTTGGCAGGTCAGCGGCTCGACCCGGAGGGGTTCTTCTCCGAGTCGACCGCGGGACTGGCGCCGACCGAGATCGTCCGTCTCGCCGAACTGTCACCGATCGCCCGTGCGAGTCGCGTGAGGACTCCGAGCCTGGTGCTGCACGGCGAGCTCGATGAGACGTGCCCGAGCGCGCAGGCCAGGGAGTGGTACTCGGCTCTGCGGATCACCGGTGTGCCCAGTCGCCTCGTCATCTACCCCGGCGGCGGGCACCTGTTCATCGTCACCGGACCGGTCGAGCATCGGATCGACTACCAGCGACGCCTGATCGAGTGGGTCGAGCGGTACACCGCCCCGCGGATGACGGGAGCAGAGCCGCACCGGGTCGCCGTCGAGCCCGCCGCGCGTGATGCGGCGGAGTGGCAGCACCGGCTCGACCTGCTGCGTCGCAGGTACGGCGTGGTGGGGGCGCAGTTCGGCATCCTGCAGCTGACGGACGAGGGGACCGTCCTCGATCGGTGCACGGTCTCGTCCGGAGTGCTCGACGCCTCGACGGGAGTGCCGGTGACCGACGACGCGGTGTTCCAGATCGGGTCGATCAGCAAGGTCTGGACGACGATGCTCATCCTGCAACTCGTCGAGGAGGGGAAGCTCGATCTCGATGCCTCGGTGCGCAGCATCTTGCCGGACTTCCAGCTCGCCGGCGACCCGGAGCCGACCGTCACGGTGAGAGAGCTCCTGCATCACACCAGTGGCCTCGACGGCGACGTGTTCACCGACACCGGGCGGGGGGATGACTGCGTCGCCGCGTACGTGGAACTGCTGGCGGGAACGGAGCGTCTGCACCCGCGCGGCGAGCGGTTCTCGTATTGCAACTCCGCCTTCGTCGTCGCGGGACGGATCATCGAGGTGCTGTGCGGGACGACCTGGGACGATGCGCTCAAGACGCGCCTGATCGACCCCCTGGGTCTGCAGCACACGTTCACGCTGACCGATGACGCCCCCAGGTTCGCGACGGCGACGGGGCACACCGGGTTCGGCGCCGCGGCGGTGCCGACGCGCAAGTGGGGGATACCGCGTTCGATGGGACCGGCGGGGTTGATCTCGGCCAGCGTCGGGGACCTGCTGGTCTTCGCCGAGACCGCGCTGCGCGAGGGCCTGACTCCTGGCGGCACCCGCGTGCTGTCGACGGAGAATGCTCGTCTGATGACGACAGAGCACGTCGACCTTCGCGCGAGCGTCGGTGCCACCTCCGGATGGGGCCTGGGGTGGTTCCTGCAGGACTGGCAGGGCAGCCGTGTGTACGGGCACGACGGCGGCACGATCGGTCAGCGTGCCTACCTGCGGATCTTCCCGGAGGCGGGTCTCGCGGTGGCGCTGCTCACATCGGGCGGGCAACCGGACGGGCTCTACCGCGAGCTCTTCGACGATGCCGCGCGGGCGTTCGACGGTGGCGGGATCCACCCCGTGCTGCTCCCCGACCGCACGCGCACGCCGGAGCCGATGACCGGCACCTGGGAGTCGGCAGGGTTCGTGGCCGACATCGCCCCGCGCGACGGCGGCCTGCGCCTCGTGCTGCGGGAGCGCAAGAGCTACGTCGACGCCGTCTCGCCTGACGAGGTACAGGACGTCGAGCTGTTCGCCTCGAACGTGCCGGGGGTCTACGCGTACACGAGCGACGAGATCGCCGGGTGGGAGCAGGTGCGACCGGTGTCGGGCGGCCTCTACCTCGGCTACCGATTCCTGCGCGAGGCGAGATCGTGAGCGTCGGGGTCCAGGGGATGCCGGTGGAGGGAGGAGCGCGGACAGGAGGGGTGGGGATGGAGCTGCGGATGCTGCGTCTGCCGTCCGAGATGGTGGCCGCGACGGAGCTCGTCGCCGGAGTGTGGCAGGTCGACGTCGAGCGTGCACACGTCAACCCCGGTCTCCTCACCGCGCTCGCGCACGCCGGCAACTACGTCGCCGGTGGCTTTCTCGGTGACGAGCTCATGGCGGTCTGCGTCGGGTTCTTCCATCCGCCTTTCGACCGTGCGCTGCACTCCCATCTCGCGGGGGTCCGGCTCGACGCGATCGGCCAGGGATGGGGACACGCGATCAAGAGCCATCAGCGTGCCTGGTGCCTCGAGCGCGGTGTCACGCGCGTGACGTGGACCTACGACCCGCTCGTCGCCCGCAACGCCTACTTCAACCTGCACAAGCTCGGGTGCACGATCGACAGCTATCTGCTCGACTTCTACGGTGACCTGGGCGACGGCGTGAACGGCGGTCAGCGCAGCGACCGGGCGCTCGTGGTGTGGGATCTCGAGCGGCCGGTCGGCCCCCGCCCGGCGGCGGCCACCGGCGTCGACACGCCACCGGCGGTCCTGTGGGCTGACGACGAGCAGCCGGTTCTCGACCTCGACCGTGCGCACGATCTGCAGTTCTGTCGCATCGACATCCCGAGCGACATCGAGAAGATGCGGCGGGTCGCCCCCGACCTCGCGGCCCGCTGGCGGGTCGCTCTCGGGCATGCCCTCGGCGGGCTGCTCGCCGAGGGGTGGAGCGTTTCCGATTTCGACCGCCGTGGTCACTACACACTCACGAGGAGTTCCTGAATGCATATCGATCGCGTCGAGCTGATCACGGTACGGATGCCGTTGGTCCATCCGTTCACCACCTCTTTCTCGACCCAGACGGAGCGGCGTCCGCTTCTCGTGCGCATCACCGCGTCGAGAGACGGTCGCACCGTGACGGGCTGGGGCGAGTGCGTGGCCCTGTTCGATCCCTCGTATTCTCCGGAGTATCTCGACGGCGCCAGAGAGATGCTGCGACGGTTCCTGGTTCCCTCGCTGCTGGAATGGCAGGACGCCGGACGCACGGTGACGGCCGAGACCGTGGCGGCAGCGACCGCGCACGTCGTCGGCCACCGCATGGCCAAGGCGGCGCTCGAGATGGCGGTGCTCGATGCCGGCCTGCGCCTCGACGACCGACGGTTCGCCGACCACCTCGGGGTCACGCGTGCGGCCGTGCCGTCGGGGGTCAGCGTCGGGATCGAGTCGTCGATCCCCGACCTGCTCGCCCAGGTCGGGGGGTTCCTCGACGAGGGGTATGCGCGCATCAAGCTCAAGATCCAGCCGGGCTGGGACATCGAGCCCGTCCGCGCCGTGCGCGAGAAGTTCGGCGACGTGCCTCTCCAGGTGGATGCCAACACGGCCTACCGGCTCTCGGATGCGCCGCTGCTGCGCCGGCTCGACCCCTTCGGCCTGCTCCTGATCGAGCAGCCCCTCGCCGAGGACGATCTGCGCCAGCACGCTCTGCTCGCCCAGCAGATCGCCACGCCGGTCTGCCTCGACGAGTCGATCGTCTCGGTCGAGGCGGCGGCCGATGCGATCGCGATGGGGGCCGCGAGCGTCATCAACATCAAACCGGGCCGGGTGGGTGGATATCTCGCTGCCCGCCGCATCCATGATCTCGCCGAGGCCAACGGGATCGCTGTCTGGTGCGGTGGCATGCTCGAGACCGGAATCGGGCGCGCGGCCAACATCGCCCTCGCCGGTCTGCCCGGCTTCACGCTGCCCGGTGACGTGTCAGGGTCGAACCGGTTCTACGCGCAGGATGTGACCGAGCCGGTGGTGATGAGGGACGGCGTCGTCGCGATACCGGACGGGCCGGGCTTCGGTGTGGAGCCGCTCGCCGACGTGCTGGCAGCGGTCACGATCGACGCGGTCGACATCGCGGCGCGCCGGAGCTGATCGTGCGCGCCCGAGGCTCTCACGCCGACGTCATCGTGGTCGGCGCGGGCTCGGCAGGGTCGGCGCTGGCGGCACGACTCGTGCAGGCGGGGCGACGTGTCCTGCTGCTGGAGGCGGGGAGAGACGCTACGGCCGCCGAACTCCCGGAGTCGTGGCGCCTGCCGAATCCGATGGCGGCGATGGAGGAACCGGGGAGTGCATCGCTGCTGTGGGCCGAGCATCTCGCGTCGCGGACCGCGACGCAGGAGCCATCGCTGTACTGGCGGGGCAAGGGTCTGGGCGGGAGCTCGGCCATCAACGGGCAGATCGCGATCCGCCCGCCGATGGAGGACTTCGACGACTGGGCCGCCGACGGCTGCACGGGGTGGTCCGCGGAGGACGTGCTCCCGGTGCTCGCGGCTCTGGAGTCCGACCAGGAGTACGGGGAACGCCCGCACCACGGCGCCGACGGCCCGATCCCGGTGCACCGTTACCCGCAGCAGGTGTGGGGGTCGGTCGATCGTGCGCTGCGCGATGCCGCGCTGGCGGCGGGTCAGCCCTGGGCGCCGGACGTCAACGCACCCGGTGCGACCGGAGTCTCGCCCTATCCGGTCAACTCGATCGACGGACGGCGGGTCTCCTGCAACGATGCGTACCTCGAGCCGTTGCGGGGCGACCCCCTGCTCACGATCAGGGGAGAGGCGCTGGTGGACCGCGTCGTTTTCGAGGGGGAGCGCGCCGTGGGGGTGCGTCTCGCGAACGGCGAAGTGCTGAGCGCGGATCTCGTCGTCCTCTGCGCCGGCGCCACGGCGACGCCTTCGATCCTGATGCGCTCCGGGATCGGCCCCGCCCCGCATCTGGTGGAGCAGCGGATCGCCGTGCGTGCCGATCTGCCCGTCGGCGAGGGTATGCAGGATCATCCGATGGTGCTCATCGGCATCCCGCTCACGCCGGAGGCCACGGCCGGCCCCTGGGATCGTCACACCAACTGCTGCATCCGGTACTCCAGCGGGATGACATCCGACACGAACGACATGATGATGGTCGCTCTCAACCAGAACGCGCTCGCGATGGCCTCGGCGGATCCTCGTGCGGGCGCCGGCGCGGTCGGGGTCTTCGTCAACCGCACCTACTCCCGTGGCACGCTGCGCCTGCAGGGCCGAGATCCCCGGACGCAGCCGCGCCTGTCGTTCAACATGCTCGACGTGGCGCTCGACGTCGACCGGCTGGCGGCGGGGGTCCACCAGCTGGCCGAGCTGGTGGATCATGAGTCATTCGCGGGCATCACCGCGTCGGATGTCTGGGCATCCAACGCCACGCTGCGCGCATCGCTCGACGGGCCGGAGGACGCACTCCGGGCCTACTTGCGCGACACCGCCGTCGACACTCAGCACGCGACGAGCACGTGTCGCATGGGCGATCCCGCCGCCGCGACCACCGTGGTCGACCCGGAGGGCCGCGTCCTCGGCATCGACGGGCTGCGCGTCGCCGATGCGTCGATCTTCCCTTTCGTCCCCCGAGCGAACACCCATCTGGCGAGTGTCCTGGTCGGCGAGATGCTGGCCGCACGCCTGACCTGAGACCATCTGAGGAGCCACCATGGAGCATCAGCGCCACGTGATCGGCGGTGTCGCCGTCGCGTCGACCGATCCGGAGACCCTCCCGGTCGTCTCACCCTGGACCGAGGAGGTGATCGCCCGCATCCCCGTCGGCTCCGCCGCAGACGTCGATGCGGCGGTCCGCTCGGCGGTGTCGGCGCAACGTGACTGGTCCCTGCGCGGGCTCGACGAGCGCATCGACCTTCTCGCGGGGGTCGCCGACACCGTAGAGAGGCATCTCGCGGAGCTCGCGCAGATCGAGAGCGACGAGATGGGCAAACCCATCCCACTCGCCGAGCAGTTCATCGAGGGTGGGATCGCCGGGTGGCGGCAGGGTCTCGCCCTCGCGCGCTCCTACCCCTTCGTGGCTGATGTCACGGTGCCGGGCGAACCGGGACAGACCGTGGTCGAGCGTCGGCCCGTGGGAGTGGTCGGGCTCATCATCCCGTGGAACTTCACTGTCGCCTCGATCCTCGGAAGCCTCCTTCCGCTCCTCGCCGCAGGCAACACCGTCGTGCTCAAACCCTCGGAGAAGTCGCCGTTGTCGGCGGCCCGGTTCGTTCACCTGCTCGATCTGCCGCCCGGAGTCGTGAACCTCGTGCTCGGCGATGCGCGCGCGGGCGGACCGCTCGCCGCTCACGAGGATGTGGCGCTGCTGCATTTCACCGGCTCCGTCGAGGTCGGGCGCGCGGTGGGGATCGCGGCCGCATCGCGTCTGAAGCGATCGGTGCTCGAACTCGGAGGCAACGATCCGGTGATCGTCGACGCGGATGTCGATGTGGTGGCGACCGCGGAGGCTGTGGCGATGTCCTCCTTCGTCAACAGCGGGCAGATCTGCACGTCGTCGGAGCGCATCTACGTGCACCGCGACGTCGCCGAGGAGTTCGTCACGGCTCTGGTCGCGGCGGCCGGTTCGTACGACCTCACCGCCGACCGGGAGGGCACGGGCCTCGGTCCCCTCGTCGACGCCCGACAGCGTACCCACGTACACGCGCACGTCTCGGAGGCGATAGAGCGCGGCGCGACGGCGCTGCGCGGCGGTGTGCTGCCCGAAGGTCCGGGGTTCGGCTACCCCGCCACGGTTCTCATCGGGGTCACGGCGGAGATGCGGGTGATGCGCGAGGAGACCTTCGGCCCCGTCGCTCCCGTCGTCGTCGTCGACTCCTTCGACGAGGCGGTCGAGCTCGCCAACGGCACCGGCTTCGGACTCGCCGCGACCGTGTACACGCACGACCCCGTCCACCAGCAGCGCGCGGGGGACATCCACGCCGCCGTGATCTGGATCAACGGATGGCAGCAGGGTGGTGTCAACGCGATCGCAGAGCCGTGGGGACTCAGCGGCGTGGGAGCCGCGGGCTCCGTCGCCGACTTCGACGCGGCGACGCGACCCGTCTCACTGCTCCGGGCCGCGACCGCCTGATCGCCTGACCGCCTCGCTCAGGCGGTCGCGGATGCGAGCAGTTCGCGGACGCGCATCGCGAGGGCGTCAGCGGGATTCGTGTGTTCGATCGACTCGTTCGCGGTGGCGATCACGACGATCGTCGCCCCGGTGGACGGGTCGTGTCCGGAGAAGGTCTGGAAGCCGGGCAGCTGGCCGTTGTGGCCCCAGATCCCGCCGAAGTCGGCGATGCCGAGCCCGTAGGCCCAGTCCGTTCCGGCGATCGGGAGGGCCGTCATGCGTATCCGCTGCGTCTGCTCCGAGAGAAGGTCGCCGCGCACGAGCGCCTCGACCAGTACCACGAGGTCGTCGGCTGTGGAGAGCGCGTTGCCGGCCGTCCAGCCCCACGAGGGGTTGATGTCGGTCGCGTCGACGAGCGCCGTGTCATCGCGGAGGTAACCGCGCACCCGGGGGTCGGGCAGTGCGGTCCCCGCGGGGGAGCGCGGAGGCAGCGACGTGTTCTCCAGTCCCAGCGGCTCGAACACGAGACGGGCCGCGAGATCCTCCACCAGCACGCCGGTGGCGTGCTCAGCCAGCATCCCGAGCAGGATGTAGCCGGTGTTGCTGTACTCCCACGATGCGCCCGGCGCGAAGTGCTGCGGACCGCGCTGCGCGAACTCCACCAGCTCCCGCGGCCTCCAGACCCGCTCCGGTGCGGCGAGCAATGCGGTGAGGAACTCCTCGGTCGTGTACTCCGGCAGACCGGCTGTCATTCCGAGCAGGCGGCGCACGGTGACCCCGTTCGGCAGGTTCAGGTGCGGCAGGTGGGTCTGAGCCTCGTCGTCGAGGCCGAGGTCGCCCGTCTCCGTCAGACGCAGGATCACGGTGGCGACGATCGTCTTGGTCACGCTGCCGATGCGCAGCACGGCGTCGACGGCGAGCCGCTCCCCGGTGGCGACATCGCGGGTGCCCAGCGCGGCCGACCAGCGTTCCCCGTCCGGTGTCCGGATCGCGAGCACGACGCCGGGGACGTCGAGCCGCTTCCGCTCGGCATCGACCTCGGCGAGGATCGCTGCGGCGGTGGACGAGAGATCGCGACGCAAGGTTGTCATGCTCCGATCCTGCCGCGATTGCTCGCGCTCCGCATGGTGCGGGGGACCGACTGGGGCAAGCGGATCTCAGTCGATCGCCCGATCTTCGCCTCGGGCGTCCTCCCTATCTTGGGAAATGCCCGCCCACCGAGAAGGAGTGACCCCTATGTCCGAGGATGCCGCGACCGAGAAGCGAACGATCATCATGCCGCCCAACTCGATTCAGGCGGTGCCACGGTATGCAGGAGCCTCGACCTTCGCCAGGCTGCCCCGGATCGACGAAGTCGACCGCGCAGACGTCGCCGTGCTCGGCGTTCCCTTCGACTCCGGCACCAGCTACCGTCCGGGGGCGCGATTCGGCCCTGAAGCGGTGCGGGCTGCCTCGAAGCTGCTGCGTCCGTTCCACATCGGGCTGGAGGTCGAGCCGTGGGTCACGATGCAGATCGCCGACGCGGGTGATGTGGGGGTGAGCCCCTTCGACATCGCTGAGGCGATCGCCGGGATCGAGCAGGCCGCCCGGTCTCTCTCCACGAGAGCAGACCGTATCGTCGCGATCGGCGGTGACCACACGATCGCGCTCCCGATGCTGCGCGCGGCCCACGCCCAGCACGGCCCGGTGGCGCTCGTGCACTTCGACGCCCACTTCGACACCTGGGACAACCTGTTCGGGGCCCCGATGGTGCACGGCACGCCCTTCCGTCGCGCAGTCGAAGAGGGTCTGCTCGATGTCGGCGGCTCGGCCCACGTCGGCATCCGCAGCACCACGCCCTCAGCGCAGGACTTCACCGACGACGCAGAACTCGGATTCGCGACCATCACCACACTCGATGTCGCGCGCCGAGGGATCGACGCCATCGTCGACCGCGTCCGGACACGCGTCGGCGATCGTCCGGTGTACGTCAGCATCGACATCGATGTGCTCGACCCGGCTCACGCCCCCGGTACCGGTACCCCTGAGCCCGGCGGACTCTCGACCAGAGAGCTGCAGCTCATCCTGTATGGGCTGGCCGAGCTCGATGTGATCGGCGCCGACGTGGTCGAGGTCGCTCCCGCGTACGACCACGCCCAGATCACGGCGCTCGCTGCCGCCGGCGTCACCTTCGACCTCCTCGCGATGATGGCGAAGGCGGCGAGGTGAGACGACAGCCGGACGTGGTCGACACCGGCGGTGTAGCGCCGATCATCGAGCTGAGCGGCGATGGACGCACGCGGGGGCAGACGCACGGCGAAGAAGTACGGGGTCTCATCGCCACGTCGATGGAGCGCTGGCGTGACCGTATCGAGCAGATCACCGGACGCTCATCCGACGACCACGTGGCACGGTTTCTGGGCGCGTCACGACTGATCGACGCGGTGCGCACGGGCTCTCCCGACCTCTACGACGAGGTGCTCGGCATCGCGGAGGCGAGCGGCCAGCTGCTCGACGACGTGTTCGCCTACAACTTCATGGACGAGGAGTGGCGGTACTCGGGTACGTCCGCGATCGGGTGCAGCGTCGTCGGCATCGAGGGGGAGAGCGGCGTCATCCTCGGCCAGAACATGGATCTTCCCGCGAGCATGGACGGCTCGCAGGTGCTCCTCCACATCCGCGGGGATGACGACCCCGAGCAGTTCGTCGCGAGCGCCGCGGGGATGATCGGGGTCCTGGGAGTCAATCGCGAGGGTGTCGCATGCTGTGTCAACACACTCGCGCAACTCCCCAGCGCTCTCGAGGGGATGCCCGTCGCCTTCCTCATCCGCGAAGTCCTCCGCAGACGCACGCGGGCGGAAGCCGGCGCGTACCTGCGGTCCGTCCGCCATGCGTCAGGGCAGAACTACGCGATCGCCGATCGGCACGGCATCGACTCCTACGAATGCTCCTCCGCCGGCGTCTCGGCCCGCCCGATCGTGGGTCCCGTCCTCGTGCACACGAACCATCCGCTGTGGACGGCGGGGTCGGCCGAGCTCGCGGCCAAACCCGACGAGCTCGAGCTCTCCGGCACGCGGTCGCGATACAACTACTTGAGCGTCGCGGTGCCGCAGATCCGCGACATCGCGGAGCTCGAGTCCGTGTTCGCCTCGACGGACTCGGGCGTGTGCGTGACACCTCGCCCGCCGCGAATGAGCAAGACCTTCTGCGGCGCGCTGTTCGAGACGGGCGAAGGCGAAACCCGCGCGCGGTTCGCTCTGGGGCAGCCGGGGGTCGTCGAGTGGATCAGCGTGCCGTGGTCCGGTCCGGCGAGCGTGTGACCCGTGATCAGGATGTGCGCGGTCGACCCGCTGATCGCGACGTGAGAGACGAGCAGAAGCGACCGGACGCGGTACGGACGACGTCCGCGAGGCTGAAGGCGTACGCGCATTCGACGCGCCGAGACGTGCTGTCGTTGCTCCACCGGCGGGATCGTCTGCGGGCGGCCGATATCGCCGAGGCGTTGGGCGTCTCAGCCAGCACAGCCAGCTTCCATCTGCGGGTCCTCGCCGATGCAGGCTTGATCGAGGAGGCTCCCGAGCATGCCCGCGATCGCCGCGACCGCGTCTGGGTGGTGCGCGCCCCTGACGCGGTCCATACGACGTTCTCGCAGCGCTCGGTGCGGCTGACCGCTGCGGAGTTCGACGCACTCGCCGAGCGGATCGAGGGTGTGATCTCGGCGGCTGCCGATGCGCACGACCGCGACGACCCGGGCAGCCGGTCCTGGCAGATCGCGCTGCTGGCCGCCGACGATCTGATCTGACGGCGCCGCATCGGGTGGGTGCAGAAGGTCCCCTCGGTTATCGGGCGCCCATGCGGAGCGCGCCGTCCATGCGGATGGTCTCGCCGTTCAAGTAGTCGTGCTCGACGATCATCGTCACCAGCTGCGCATACTCGATCGGATCGCACAGCCGCTGCGGGAAGGGGACGCTCGCGGCGAGATTGGCGCGGTACTCGTCGCTGACCGTCGCCAGCATCGGGGTGTCGACGATCCCGGGGGCGATGGTGCAGACGCGGATGCCATGTGAGGCGAGGTCGCGCGCGGCGGGGAGCGTCATGCCGACGACGGCGCTCTTGGATGCCGCATACGCCACCTGGCCCACCTGACCGTCGTAGGCAGCGATCGAGGCGGTGTTCACGACGACCCCGCGCTGCCCCTGTGCGTCGGGTGTCTGCTGGGCGATGACCTCGGCGGCCGTCGACATGACCAGGAAGGTGCCGAGCAGATTCACGCGGATGACGGTGTCGAAGAGCGCGGGATCGTGCACCCCTGAGCGCCCGAGGATGCGAGCGGAGGGAGCGATGCCGGCGCAGTTGACGACGGTGCGCAGGGCTGCCCCGGCGCCGGCTGCCTGCACGGCAGCGCGCACCTGGGCGGCGTCGGTGACATCGGTGGCGACGAAGGTGACGCCGTCGACCGCGGGTGCCGCGGCGATCGCTGCCGGGAGATCGAGGGCGAAGACCTCTGCCCCCCATGCGGCCAGGGCGCGGGCTGTCGCCGCCCCGAGCCCGGAGGCGCCCCCGGTGACGATGGCGGATGAGCCGTTCAGCTGCATGATGGTGGTCCTTTCGATGAGTGCTCAGCGCGCCAGGCCGCGGCTGATGACGAGGCGCTGGATCTGGTTCGTTCCTTCGAAGATCTGCATGACCTTCGCCTCGCGCATGTACCGCTCGGTGGGGAAGTCCTTGGTGTAACCCGCGCCGCCGAGCACCTGCACGGCATCGGTCGTGACCTTCATCGCGTTGTCGGTGCACACGAGCTTGGCGATCGACGCCTCGTGGGAGTACGGCCGGCCGGCATCCTTGAGGCGCGCGGCGGCGAGGTAGGTCGCCCGCGCCGAGGCCACCGCGGCGGCCATGTCGGCGAGCAGGAAGGCGAGACCCTGGTGCTCGATGATCGACCGTCCGAAGGTCTCTCGCTCGCGGGCGTACTTCACCGCCACGTCGAGAGCCTCCTGAGCCAGACCAGTGGCCACGGCGGCGATGCCCAGTCTTCCGGCATCCAGCCCGGACAGCGCGATGGGCAGCCCCTGTCCTTCCGTACCGAGCCGACGCTCGACAGGGATGCGTACTTCCTCGAACATCATCGTGGCGGTGGTGGAGCTCATGAGCCCCATCTTCCGTTCCGGGTTGTCGGCGGAGAGGCCGGGGGTGTCGGCGGGCACGAGAAAACAGGAGATGCCGCGGCTGCCCTCGCCGGTGCGCGCCATGACCTTGTAGAAGTCGGCTTTGCCGCCGTGGGTCGTCCACGCCTTGGCGCCGTTGATCACGTATTCGTCGCCGTCGCGCATCGCGCGGGTGCGCATCGCGGCGGGGTCGGAGCCGGCGTGCGCTTCGGACAGGCAGTACGCGCCGAGCAGGTCGCCGGACAGCATCTCTGGAAGCCACCGCTCCTTCTGCTCGGTGCTTCCTGAGGTGAAGAGGCCGAAGCAGGACAGGATGTGGACGCTCACCCCGACCCCGACGGACGCGGATGCGGATGCCACCTCCTCGAGCACCTGGAGGTACACCTCGTAGCTCTGTCCGCCGCCGTCGAACTCCTCCGGGTACGGCAGGCTCAGCAGCCCCGCCCGGCCCAGAGTGCGGAACACATCGCGGGGGAAGGATGCCGTCGCGTCGAGCTCCGAGACGATGGGGCGCAGTTCCTTGCCCACGATCTCGCGCGTCAGCTCGATGAGTTCGGCGGACTCCTCCGTGGGCATGATGCGGGGGACGGGCATGGTGGCTCCTCGATGGGGGTGGTCAGAGAACGGCGAGCTCGGGCTCGCTCAGGAAGGCGGCGGTGTCGGCCAGGAGCTCGGACGCCTGCTGGCCGTCGAGCACTCGATGGTCGAACGACAGCGACAGCGTCGTCACCCACCGCGGCGCGATGGTCTCGGCATCGCCGGTGCCGATGACCCAGGGGCGGCGCGTGATACTGCCGACGCCGAGGATCACGGTCTCGCCCGGATTGAGGATCGGTGTTCCGGCGTCGACCCCGAACACCCCGAAGTTGCTGATCGTCGCGGTTCCGTGGGCCATGGCCTCCGGCGCTGTCCTGCCGGCGCGCGCCGTGGCGGCGAGTTCGGCGATCGCCACGCTGAGGTCCCGCAGGCCGAGACGCTGCGCGCTGCGGATGTTCGGTACCACGAGCCCCCGTGGTGTCGCGGCGGCGACGCCCAGGTTCACCTCGGACAGCTGCACGATCTCCTGCGCCGCGTCGTCCCACCGTGAGTTCGCCGCCGGGGTGCGTTCGATGGCGCGCAGGAACGCCCGGGCGATCAGGCTCAGAGGGCTGAGCTTGACGTCGGCGAACTCCCGCCGGGCGGCGAGGCGCGAACGGAGCTCCATGGTGCCGGTGATGTCGAAGGTCACGAACTCGGAGACGTGCGGAGCGGTGAACGCCGAGCTGACCATCGCTGCGGCCGTGTGCTTGCGCACACCTCGGATCGGCACTCGGATCTCCGAGGATGACGGGGTCGTCGATGCGGACGGGCGGTGCGTGTCGGCTGCGGACAGGACGTCGTCCTGGGTGATCGTCGCTCCCGCTCCGGTCGGTGTGACGGTGGCGAGGTCGACACCGAGATCCTTCGCCAGCTTCCGCACCGGAGGGGTGCAGCGGATCGGTGCCGCGGCCTCTGCGGGGGCGGGCGTCACGGGCTCGATCGGGCCCGCCGCGGGGGCCACCTGAGCGGCGGTCCCGCGCCGTCGCCGCGGGCGCGGTGCTCCTGGGCCGTAGCCGACGAGGAGCTTCGGCTCTTCCTCGGGGTGCTCTTCCGCCTCGGGGCCTGCGTCGATGGCTTCGCCGTCATCGTCATCGGCATCGGCTCCCGCATCCGCATCCGCATCCGGTACTCGTTCGAGTGCGCCGGACGCGATGCTGATGATGGCTTCGCCGACGTCGACGGTGTCGCCCTCGGCGAAGTGCAGTGCCACGACCTCGCCCGCGAACGGTGAGGGCAGCTCCACGAGCGACTTCGCCGTCTCGATCTCGACGATGATCTGATTGGTCGTGACCGTGTCTCCCGGCTGCACGGCCCAGGAGACGATCTCCGCCTCGGTGAGCCCTTCCCCGACATCGGGGAGCGCGAACTGCTGGATCTCTGCCATGTCTTCCTCGATGTTCAGTAGGTGAAGCTGCGATCGATGGCGTCGAGCATGCGGTCGACACCGGGGAGCCAGTCGCGTTCGAGTCGGCTGGCCGGGTAGGGAGTGTCGTACCCGGTCACCCGGATGCCGGGGGCAGCCATCGAGTAGAAGAGCGCATCCTGCACACGGGCGATGATCTCGGCGCCGAGGCCGGCGGTCTGCGAGGCCTCGTGAGCGACGACGAGCCGACCCGTGCGTTCGACGGAGGCGAGGATCGTGGCATCGTCGATCGGAGACAGGCTGCGCAGATCGATGACCTCGACCGAGCGGCCGTCGAGTGCTGCCTCCTCCGCGACCTTCACGGCCGTCGGCACGAGCGCGCCGTATGTGACGAGCGTCAGATCGTGTCCTGTACGGACCACTCTGGCTGTGCCGAGCGGCAGGGGCGTCGCGTCACGATCGACGTCGCCCTTGAGCCAGTAGTTGTGTTTGGGCTCGAGGAACACCACCGGGTCCTCGCTCTGCACGGCGAGCCGGATGAGGTCGAACGCCTCCTGCGCGGACGAGGGGCACACCACCCGCAGCCCTGCCGTATGTGCGAAGTAGGCCTCCGGCGATTCCGAGTGGTGCTCGATCGCGCCGATGCCGCCGCCGAAGGGGATGCGGATGACGACGGGGAGCGACACCATGCCCTCGGAGCGATGCCGGTACTTGGCGAGCTGGGTGATGATCTGGTTCATCGCGGGGAACACGAATCCGTCGAACTGGATCTCGCAGATGGGACGGTAGCCGGCCATCGCCAGGCCGATCGCGCTGCCGACGATGCCGGCCTCCCCCAAGGGCGAATCGACGACCCGCAGCTCGCCGAACTCCTGCTGCAGCCCGTCGGTGACGCGGAAGACGCCGCCGAGGCGTCCGACATCCTCGCCGATGAGCATCACCCGGTCGTGCTCGGCGAGCAGCGAGCGGAGCCCGTCGTTCAGGGCGCGGGCGATCGCGGTGCTCACGAGGCCACCTCCTCGCCGGCGGCGACGAAGGCGAGGTGTGCGTCCAGCTGCTGCGCCAGCTCCGCCGGCATCTCGGCGAGCGTGTGCAGGAAGGGGGACGCCGGGTCGGGGTCGGGGAGCGTGCGGCAGCCGACCCGCACGCGCTCCGCGAGCAGTTCCTCCTCCGCGGCCACTCCGGCGAAGAAATCCTCGGCGACGCCGCTGTTCTCCAGATGGGTACGCAGACGGGCGATGGGATCCAGCGCGCTCCACTGGTCGGTCAGTGCCGCATCGCGGTAGCGGCCGTCGTCGTCGGACGTGGTGTGCGGGTTGCGTCGATACGTCATCGCCTCGATCAGCGTGGGTCCTCCGCCGGCCCTCGCCCGATCGAGCGCATCGACGGTCGCGGCGTGGCTGGCAACCACGTCGTTGCCATCGACGCGTACCCCGCGGAAGCCGAATCCCTGGGCGCGCTGAGCGACCGAGACCCTGCTCTGCACGGAGTAGGGGGCGGAGATCGCCCACTGGTTGTTCTGGCAGAAGAACACGATCGGCAGGTTCTGCGCCGCCGCCCACACGAAGGCCTCGTTGGTCTCGCCCTCGCTGAGCGCTCCGTCGCCGAGGAACACGAGCACGGCACGATCGCGATCCGGGTCGCCGGTGCCGACGTCGCCGTCTCGCACGATGCCCATCGCATAGCCGACGGCATGCAGGGTCTGTGCGCCGATGACCAGCGTGTAGAGGGAGAAGTTGTTCTCGCGAGGGTCCCAGCCGCCCAGGGTGGTGCCCCGGAACAGGCCGAGCAACTGCACAGGATCGACTCCGCGGCACCAGGCGACGGCATGCTCGCGATACGTGGGGAAGGCGATGTCGCGAGGGCGGAGCGCGCGCCCGGCGCCCACCTGCGCGCCTTCCTGGCCGAGCATCGACGGCCACAGGCCGAGCTCACCCTGACGCTGGAGGGCGATCGCTTCGGTGTCGACACGGCGACTGAGCACCATGTCGCGGTACATCACGAAGAGATCGCCGCCTGCGGTGGTCTCCCGGTGGAGCACTCCATCTGGGCTGAGGCACGTGAAGAGTTCGTCGTTCGGGGCGACCTCGGTCACCTCTGGGTGCAGCATCGTCACGTCGCCATCTCCTTCGAAGCGGTCAACACGACTCTTCAGGTGATCATGTTGTGAAGCTACACTGTCGTGAGCACGTCTATAAGCGCAATTGACTTTTCATGAACTAAGCGGTCTGTATAGCTACGGCCCGTCGACCGCAACGGAGGTGGTGACAATGATCAGCATCGATCGACTCGACTCGGAGATCATCGGACGGATGGTGAATCACGCCCGGCCAGGAATCGCAGAGCTGGCCGTCTCCCTCGGGGTCGCGCGCAACACTGTCCAGTCGCGCCTGCGCCGTCTGGAGGAATCGGGTGTGCTCGCGGGTATGCATCCGATCGTCGACCTGGAGTCGGTCGGTGTCTCGGTGCAGGCCTTCGTGGCACTCGAGCTCGACCAGCGACGGCTGCCCCGGGTCGTCGAGGAGCTCACTGATATCGCGCACGTGCTCGAGATCAACACCCAGGCGGGACGCGAAGACCTGCTCGTGCGGGTCGGCGCGGTGACGCATCGCGACCTTCAGGGCGCCATCACCCGGATGATCGAGATCGAGGGGGTGCGCAGCACCGTCACGACCATGATCGTGTCGACTCCGTTGCCGCTGCGGACTCAGCCGCTGCTGGAGCATCTCACAGCGGAGTCGGGGTTCGGCCGTTCCACTCCCGCGCCGGAGTAGCGGCACTCTTCGTCGGCGCTGCGCCTCAGCGCTTCCCGCCGACTCCCGCACGACGCAGGCGATCGGCGATCAGGATGCCGAGAGCGGTGCCGCCGAGGCAGCTGGCGATCGTCACGGCGAAGAACGCGATCTGCAGAGGCAGCGACATCGCCCCGAGGTTGAACCAGGCCCATGCCGAGAGCGGATACACGATGCCGACCGCGAGCGCGCCGAGGTAATGCATCCACGTGCCCCAGTAGTGCCACAGCACGAACAGGAACAGCAGTTCGGTGAAGGCCGCCCACCACAGGTTCGTCGCCACGCTGCCGAAGCCGTAGCCCGAGAACGGCACCAGCACGAGCCCCGCGATCAGACCGACCAGCAGCCCCACGAGCGGGCGCCGCAGCAACCGCAGCGCGATCACCGACGGCAGCAGCCACAGCCCCGCGAGCGCCATGCCGAGGAACGGCAACGGGCCGGTGAGGATCGTCGACACCCAGTTCATCGGCGCGAGCAGCACGGCACCAGCCACGCCGAGCGCGGCGCAGGTCAGGAGGATCGCGGTCGGGAAGCGGAACCGTCCCGTGCGGGGTCGATCTCGCACCGCGGAGGCTGCTGCGGGATGTGATTCCGACCCCGCATCCGCCTGCGAGGGAGAGCTCACGGCATCCGTCCCGCTCATGCGAGGGGCTCCGCTGCAGCCTCGCGGGCGGCCTTCGATGCCGGTGAGGCCGCCCCGATCTTCCAGTACCCGCAGAAGCTGACAGCGTTCTTGTCGACACCGCGTTCGCCGACCAGATGCTTGCGCACGCCGGAGGCGAGGGCCTGCTCGCCCGCGGCGTAGGCGTGGAACGGCGCATCGGGAAGCGCCGTCGTACGGAGGGCGGCGAGCGCGAGCGCACCGGGCCGCTCCTCGTACGGACGCGTGATCCACACCACATCGATGCCGGGCGGATGCGGGAACTGCAGCGCATCCTCCTCCGCGGGCGTCTCGATGATCGCGGTGCCGGTGGCGTCCGTGGGCAGTGAGGCGCAGATCGACGAGATCGCCGGCAGCGCCGTCTCATCGCCCACGAGCACCACGCGCTGCGTACCGCGCTCCGGGTTGAACGTCAGGCCCTCGTCGATGATCAGCACGTGCTCGCCGGGTGAGCAGGTCTCGGCCCAGCGCGACGCCGGACCCGCCGTGCCGTCGGCGGCAGAACCGTGGAGCACGAAGTCCACGTCGAGCTCCGCCCCTGTCTCGGCGGTCGCGGGCCGGTACGCCCGCACGCTGTAGTTGCGCATGACCGGCCGCTCGCCGTCGGGGATGCGCAGGAACTTCAGGTAGCCGAACACCTTGTTCGCCTTCGCGGGCACCCGCTCGAGCCCGGCGTCGCCGCCGATCGGCAGGAACAGGCGGAACCACTGGTCGAAGCCCATCGGGCGGAACTTGTCGATCTCCCCACCCCCGAGCGTCACGCGGACCCAGTGCGCCGACAGTTGTTCGGAACGCAGCACCGTGAGGTGGATGAGCTCCGCGGACTCGGGCTTGACCATCTTGCTGAATGCCACGGGATCGCCTTTCAGGAAAGCTGCCAGGGGAAGAACACGATGAAGATGGCCGCGGATGCCACGAGGCACACGGCGATGAAGACGGTGTCGCGCACCCGGAACGGCACCAGGTGCCGCTCGGTGCGGGTCGCATGCGCGCCGAAGGCCCGCGAGTCCATCGCGAGGGCGACGCGCTCGGCATGCCGGATCGCGCCGGCCAGCAGCGGCACGATGTAGCCCCAGCCGCGCGCGATGCGGGCGAACGGCCCACGCCCGCCGTGGTGGCCGCGCACACGATGGGCGGCACGGATGACCGACAGCTCATGGCCGAACCGCGGCACGAACCGGAACGCCGCGAGCGCGGTGTACCCGATCCGATACGGCACGCGCAGCTGTTGGATGCTGGCGCGCACCAGATCCGGTCCGCTCGTGGTGAGGCCGCCGATGAGGGCGAGGGCCACGATCGAGCCGAGACGCAGTGCGGTGGCGAACCCGATCTCGAGCGCGCCGGCGTAGAGCGTCCAGTCGCCGATGCTCAGCACGGGCTCCGTCCCCCCGACCAGCGCGGCGTCGACCCACAGCGAGAATCCGACCCCGATCGCCGCCACGCCGAGCGGCAGTGCCACCAGCAGAAGGAGCAGCAGGCGAGCGGTGAGGCGGGCGCCCACGAGGATCAGCAGGTACGCGAACGCGAGGAAGGCGAGCGGCGTCGCGAGGTCGCGCACGAAGACGAGCAGCAGCATTGCGGGGGCCACGCCCGCCACCTTGGAGAGCGGATTCAGGGCGTAGAGGAACTGGCGCCGGGAGGTCGCGACCATCGCGGCGTAGGGGTCGAAGACGATGGCGCTCACGAGTCGTCCGCCGACCGGTGGGATGCCAGCACGCGCTGCAACGCCGGGAGACGCAGACCGGCAGCCGCGAACGTCTGCTCATCGGCGAAGAGGTCGGCGGTGCGGCCGGCGGCGTGCACGCGACCGGCTTTCAGGATGACCGTGTGCGTGGCGTGCTCGGCGACCAGCTGCAGGTCGTGCGTCACGATCACGATCGTGGTGCCTTCGGCCCGCAGCCCTTCGAGCAGCGCGAGCAGCTCAGAGGCGCGGGCGCGATCCTGTCCGAAGGTCGGCTCGTCGAGCGCCAGCACCTGCGGGCGGGTGATGAGCGCCGTGCCGACCGAGAGGCGTCGCTTCTCGCCGCCGGAGAGCAGGAACGGATGCACGTCGGCCTTGTGCTCCAGTCCGAAGCGGGCGAGCATCTCCTGCACGCGTTCCGTGATCTCGGCATCCGTGATCCGTGCGTCTCCGGGTCCCTGAGTGTGGGTACCCGAGCCTGTCGAAGGGCGAAGGGTCAACCCGTGCGCGAGTTCGTCGAACACCGTGTGCGCGATGAACTGGTGTTCGGGGTTCTGGAACACGAACCCGATGTGAGCGGCGAGGTCGCGCGGAGCGGCGGTCGCCGGGTCGAGGCCGACGACGTCGACCTGTCGTCTAGGCGGTGGCACGACCCCGGCGAGTGCCTGGATGAGCGTGGTCTTGCCCGCGCCATTCGCCCCGACGATCGCGGTGAGCGTTCCCGGCGCGATGTCGAGGTCGATGCCGTGCAGGATCTCGGTGCGATGGCGTTTCACGGTCAGCCCGTGCGCGCGGATGATCGGAGCGGCGTCGGGTGCAGGGGCGGCGGCCGGCACTGCGGCAGCGCTGAACCCCTGCGCGCTGACCTCCTGCGTGCTGACCTCCTGCGTGCTGAGGGCCGTCGCCAGCTCGACGGGGGTGAGCGGAAGGGGGTCGACGCGGATGCCGTCTCCCCGCATCCGCAGGGCGGCGAGGGTCGCGGCTGGTAGCCAGACGCCCATCGCGAGCAGCTCGTCGGCGTGCGTGCGGATGATCTCGTCCGCTGGACCGTCGAACGCCACAGCGCCCTCGCGGTCGAGCACGATCGCCCGCGTGACGAAGCCCATGGCCGCGTCGAGATTGTGCTCGACCAGCAGGATCGCGCGATCCCCGGCTGCGACGACATCCGTCAGCGCGGCGTAGACGTCGTCGATGCCCTGAGGGTCGAGGTTGGCCGTCGGCTCGTCGAGCACGATCAGCGGGGAGCCCATCGCGAGTGCGCAGGCGATCGCGAGGCGTTGACGCCCGCCGCCGGAGAGCCGGTCGGGGTTCTCGTCCCGTCGCTCCCACAGGCCGACGCGGCGCAGGGAGTCCTCGGCGCGAGCGCGCACCTCGTCGAGCGGCAGTCGCAGGTTCTCGGGGCCGAACGCGACCTCGTCGTACACGGTGCCCGTGACGATCTGCGCATCGGGGTCCTGGAACACCATCGCGACATGCGTGCTCAGGGTCGCCGTGTGGGTGGTCGCGGTATCGAGCCCTCCCGCTTCGACCGTGCCCGTCATGGTCGCCGGTACCGCGTGGGGGATGAGCCCGTTCAACGCGAGCGTCAGCGTGGACTTGCCGGAACCGGAGGGGCCGAGCAGCAGTACGACCTCGCCCTGCTCGATGTCGAAGGTCACATCGCGGGGCGACGGGTGCGCGGCATCGGCGTGGGTGAGTGTGACATCACGCACGCGGAGAAGAGGCGCGGATGAGCGCACGGCGGAACCCCGGGTCGGTGGAACGTACCGTACTAACTTAGCTGAGCCTTACCTGGGTTGCCACGTCGGATCGGGGCGATCGGTGACGGGTCAGCGGCGTGCGACGCCCGCGCGACTCAGCGCGGTGCCGACGCCGAGGCCGACCGCTGTCCACCCGATCGGTCCCAGCACCGAGAGCGCCAGGTACGCGATCTGCGCCCAGAGGGGCAGCGTTCCCAGGTGCGCGGCGAAGAACACGACCACGGCCACGATGACGCCGATCACCGCGGCGGAGATGAAGAAGCGCCACGGCCCCCAGGCCCGGTAGCGGGTGAGGGCTGCGACGCCCTCCTGGATCGCGCCGAACAGCAGCGCGGTGCCGATGAAGCGCAGCGCCCAGGCCGGGTTGAAGGCGCTCGCCACGAGAGCAGCGATCAGGTGGGTGACCAGGGCGACGAGCGGGCGGCGCAGCACCTCCTGCGCGATGATCCCGGGTAGCACGTGCGATCCGAGCAGCAGGCCGTACGCCCAGGGGGCCGCGATCAGCACGACCGGGGTCAACAGCCCCGCGATGCCGCCGATGATGCCCGTCGCCACGCCGATCGCCGCGCAGACGAGCAGCACACGGGTCGACAGGACGGTTCGGGCCACGGCTCCAGCCTACTTGCGCGAGGGAGCGTCCCGGGCGGCGAGGGGCCGTGCAAAAACCCGGACGATTCGTCGTCGGCGCGGCGCGTCGGGGCGTGCCGCGCCGCGCGGATGCCGGATCGTCCGGGTTTCGCCACAGCGGGCCGCATCCGTTCGTCGCGTCGACCATGCCGCTCGTCGCAGCATCCGCTCTCCACCGCTCGTCCCTGCGCGGGAGCTTCCTAGCGTGGGACAACGCAATGATGCGCACACCGAGGAGAACCCCATGACTGCACCTTCGTCGCGCCGCCGCGACGGCGCCGGCCTCGTCGATGGCGATCCCGTCATCGTCACCGACCCGAAACTCCCCCCGGTCGCTCTGACCGACGACCACCACGAGAAGGCGAACCGCTGGACGTGGCCGAAGATCCTCATCTGGTCGGCGATCGCCCTGCTGGGCGCTGTCGCCTGGACCATGCTCGCGATCGTGCGCGGTGAGACCGTCAACGCGATCTGGTTCGTGTTCGCCGCGGTCTGCACGTACCTGATCGGGTACCGCTTCTACTCCAAGGTGATCGAGAAGTACATCACCCGCCCGGACGACCGCCGCGCTACCCCTGCCGAGGTCAAGCAGGACGGCAAGGACTACGTCCCCACCGACCGCCGTGTGCTCTACGGCCACCACTTCGCCGCCATCGCCGGTGCCGGTCCGCTCGTCGGACCCGTGCTCGCGGCGCAGATGGGATACCTCCCCGGCACGATCTGGATCATCGTGGGCGTCGTGCTCGCCGGTGCCGTGCAGGACTACACGGTCCTCTTCTTCTCTATGCGCCGCGGCGGCCGCACGATCGGGCAGATGGCGCGCCAGGAGCTCGGCCGCATCGGCGGAACCGCCGCGATCATCGCCTCGCTGCTGATCATGCTGATCATCGTCGCGATCCTCGCGCTCGTGGTCGTGAACGCCCTCGGCGAGAGCCCCTGGGGCGTCTTCTCGGTGGCGATGACCATCCCGATCGCGATCTTCATGGGCATCTACCTGCGCTTCCTGCGCCCCGGCAAGGTGACAGAGGTCTCGATCATCGGCTTCGTGCTGCTGATGGCCGCGATCATCGGCGGCGGCTGGGTCGCCGGCACCGACTGGGGACAGGCGATCTTCCACCTCGACCGCACCACGATCGCGTGGGGCATCATCATCTACGGCTTCATCGCCGCCGTGCTCCCGGTCTGGCTGCTGCTCGCTCCGCGCGACTACCTCTCCACGTTCATGAAGATCGGCGTGATCGTGATGCTCGCCGGGGCGATCATCCTGGTGCGCCCCGAGATCACAGTCCCCGCTGTCAGCATCTTCGGTGAGAACGGGATGGGTCCGGTGTTCGCCGGTCCGCTCTTCCCGTTCCTGTTCGTGACGATCGCCTGCGGCGCTCTGTCGGGCTTCCATGCGCTGATCGCCTCGGGCACGACGCCCAAGCTCATCGAGAAGGAGCGCCAGACGCGCTTCATCGGCTACGGCGGCATGCTCATGGAGTCGTTCGTCGCGATCATGGCGCTGGTCGCCGCGATCTCGATCGACCAGGGCATCTACTTCGCGATGAACGCGCCGACGGCAGCGACAGGGGGCACGGTCGAAGGGGCCGTGGCCTTCGTGAACTCGTTGGGCCTGACGGGGGTGAACCTCACACCCGAGATGCTCACGGGAACGGCCCAGGCGGTCGGCGAGGAGTCGATCGTCTCGCGCACCGGTGGCGCGCCGACCCTGGCGCTCGGACTCGCTCACATCATGCAGCAGGCACTCGGCGGCCAGGCGCTCATGGCGTTCTGGTACCACTTCGCGATCATGTTCGAGGCGCTGTTCATCCTCACCGCCGTGGATGCCGGAACCCGCGTGGCCCGCTTCATGCTGCAGGACTCGATCGGCGCCTGGTTCCCCAAGTTCCGTGACGTCTCCTGGCGCCCCGGCGTCTGGATCTGCACCGCGATCATGGTGGCCGGCTGGGGAGCGATCCTCATCCTCGGCGTCACCGACCCGCTCGGTGGCATCAACACCTTCTTCCCGCTGTTCGGCATCGCGAACCAGCTGCTCGCCGCGATCGCGCTCGCCGTGGTGATGGCCATCGTCGCCAAGCGCGGCAAGAGCTACATCAAGTGGCTGTGGATCATCGGGCTGCCGCTCGCGTTCACCGCGGTCGTCACGATCACGGCCTCGCTGTACAAAATCCTCTCCCCGGTTCCGGCGATCGGCTACTGGGCGAACCACTTCAAGTACGTGGCCGCCCGTGACAGCGGAGACACCTCGCTCGGAGCGCCCGAAGTGCTCGAAGCGGTCATCCGCAACACCGCGGTGCAGGGCACCCTGTCGATCATCTTCGTCACGCTCGCGATCATCGTGATGATCGCCGCTGTGGTCGTGACGATCACGGCGATCCGCAACGGCGGCGGCGAGAACACCGAGGAGACCCCGGTCGCGTCGCGGCGCTTCGCCCCTGCCGGGTTCCTTCCCACCGCGACCGAGCGCGAGCTCGAGAAGCAGTGGGAGCCGATCCTCGCGGATGAGCGCAAGGCGTCGACGCACTGAGATGGTCATCATGACGAACCGGACGGATGCCGCGACCACCCCACTGCGCGCGCTGCTCAGCGTCGTGGTGCGGGTCGGCCGCGGCATCCGCTGGTACATGACGACCCTGATGGGCGACACCGCCTATGCGACCTACGTCACGCATCATCACCGGCAGCATCCGGACGAGGAGCCGATGACCGAGCGTCAGTTCTGGCGGCAGCGGATGGACGACCAAGACCGCAATCCCGGTGCTCGCTGCTGCTGACCCGGCCGGGGGCCTCGCCGATATGGCGGCCGGTGTCAGGTTCTGCGGCCGGATTCTGGCTGTCTGGCCGCAGAACCTGCGCGGGGCCGCAGAACTTCAGGGCCCGTCTGGCCGCAGAACCTAGGCTGAACCCATGACCGACGTCGTTCTCGCCGCTGTGCTGGGCGTGCTCGGCGGCATCGTCCTGACGGTGCTGCTGCTGCTCGCACGCCGGCTCGCGCGCGGAGCGGCCGACCTCGGCAGCGACGCGGAGCAGGCGGCCCTACGCGCTCTGCACCACGCGAGCCTGGCGGCCCCGCACCTGCGCGGAGGACTCTCGACGCCCGAGGTCGTGAAGGCGGCGCGGCATCTGCGGGTGCTGCTCGGCAGCACGGCGGTCGCGATCGTCGGCGACGATGACGCGGTCGCGTTCGACGGTGCGTCCGACGGCTTGGAGCCCAGCGCGGTGCGCATCGCCGAGCGGGTCAGGGCGTCCGGTCGTCGGCAGGTCTTCCCTGCATCCGGGGACCACGATCACCTGGAAGGTGTCGGGGCGCCGATCCTCGTCGACGGACAGGTGATCGGCGTGGTCGTCGCATTCGCGGCACCGGTGCGCGCGGCCCTCGTGCGGGCGGCGGAGGAGGTCGCCGACTGGTGCGCGGCCCAGGTCGAACTCGGTGGTCTCGATGCCTCCCGCACGCAGCTGGCCGAGGCCGAGCTGCGCTCACTGCGTGCGCAGATCTCTCCGCACTTCATCTACAACGCCCTCACCGCGATCGCCTCGTTCATCCTCACCGATCCCGCCCGCGCGCGGGAGCTCGTGCTCGAGTTCGCCGACTTCACGCGCTACTCCTTCCGTCGTCAGGGCGAGTTCACGACGCTCGCCGAGGAGCTCGGCAGCATCCACTCCTACCTGGAGCTCGAACGCGCGCGGTTCGGCGAGCGGCTGCGGGTCACGCTGCAGATCGCGCCGGAGACCCTCGCCACCGTCATCCCCTTCCTCTCGGTGCAGCCGCTCGTCGAGAATGCGGTGCGGCACGGCCTGGAGCCGGGCGAAGGGGGAGGGGAGATCCGCATCTCCTCACGCGACGACGGCACCCACACCGAGATCACGGTCGAAGACGACGGCATCGGGATGGATCCGGAGGGACTGCGGGCGGTGCTCACGGCGGGCGACGAGGGCGTGCATGTGGGGCTGCGCAACGTCGACACGCGGCTGCGGCAGCTGTACGGCACCGACGGGGGACTGGTCGTCGAGACGAACACGGGCGCGGGTACCCTGGTGCGCATGCGGGTGCCGAAGTCGCAGCCGCTGAACGATCCGGACAACGACTGAGATGCTCCGGACAATGACTGAGATGCTCCGGACAACGAGTGGGGTGCGCTCATGATCGACGTCCTCGTCGCCGACGACGAGCAGCCCGCGCTCGACGAGCTCGTGCACCTGCTGCGCAGCGATGACCGCATCGGTGACATCCTCACGGCGAGCAGCGGAGCGGATGCCCTGCGCCAGCTGTCGGAGCGCGTCGTGCAGATCGCCTTCCTCGACATCCACATGCCAGGGCTCCTCGGCACCGAGCTCGCGCGCGCCTTCCTCGCTCTCGCCGAGCCGCCCGCCGTGGTGTTCGTGACCGCAGACGAGGCCCGTGCCGTGGAGGCCTTCGAGCTGCGCGCGGCGGACTACCTGCTCAAACCGGTGCGGTCCGAGCGCCTGCGTCGGGCGATCGACCGTGTGGTCGAGCTCGGCGAGACCGCCGCCTCCGGAGACGAGGAGGCGATCCCCGTCACGGTGGGCTCCGCCGTGCGCTTCGTGCATCGGCGCGACGTGCGCTGGGTGCAGGCGCAGGGCGACTACTCCCGGCTGCACACCGACGACGGGTCTGGGCATCTCGTGCGCATCCCGATCTCCGAGCTCGAGACGCGGTGGACGGATGCCGGGTTCATCCGCATCCACCGCTCCTGGATGGTGCGCAGCTCGGCCGTGACCGAGGTGCGGCTGTCCGGTGCGGAGCCCTCCGTGTCCGTCGGCGCGATCGCCTTGCCCGTCAGTCGTCGTCTGGTGCCGAGCGTGCGCGACGCCCTGCTGCGCGGGGAGACCCCCGGATGACCGACGTGCCTCCGCGCGAGACCCCCAAGCGCGTCCGGGTGACCGCTGACCTCCCGCCCCGGCGACCCGCCGCGCTCACGCGGGGGATCGCCCTCCCCGGAGCCCCGGCGGACGAGGCGGATGCCGTCTACGCGCGCGCTCTCCTGCGCAGTCAGCTGCGGCTGGCGCTCGGCACCATCGCGGGCTTCGTGCTGGTCGTGGTGGCCATGGCGTTGGCGATCGCGCTGATCCCCGAGATGGATCGGATCGTGGTCTGGGACGTGCCGCTGTCGTGGCTGCTGCAGGCGTACGCGTTCTACCCGGTCATCCTCGTCTTCGCGATCCTGTACGCGCGCACCGCGGCGCGGAACGAGCGTCGGTACCGCGCCCTCCGGGACCGCGAATGAACGCGGTCATGGACCTGGTGGGCGTCGGTCTCGTCATCATCGCGACTCTGCTGATCGGCGTCTACGGGCTGAAGGTCTCGCGCACGACCGGCGACTTCTTCGTCGCCTCGCGCACCGTGCGGCCGGTGTGGAACGCCTCGGCGATCAGCGGCGAGTACCTCTCGGCCGGCACGTTCCTCGGCCTCTCCGGACTCGTGCTGCTCGACGGCGCCCGCGGCTTCTGGTTCCCGATCGGCTACGCGGCCGGCTACCTGCTGGTGCTGGTGTTCGTGGCGGCTCCCCTGCGCCGCAGCGGCGCCTACACGATCCCCGACTTCATCGAGGCGCGGCTCGAATCGGCCGCGGCGCGGCGGGTGACGAGCCTGGCCGTGCTGATCATCGGCTGGTTGTACATCGTGCCGCAGCTGCACGGCGCCGGCATCACCCTGGTCGTGGTCGCCGGGCTGCCGGAGTGGGTGGGCGCGGTGACGGTCGCTGTGCTGGTCGCGGCGTCCGTCGCGGCCGGCGGCATGCGCGCGATCACGTATGTGCAGGCCTTCCAGTACTGGCTCAAGCTCACGGCTCTCCTGGTGCCGGTCGTCTTCATCGCCTTCGCGCTCAGCAACGGCCCGCACGACTTCGACCCCGCGCTGGTGTTCCCGGCAGAGGCAGGGCCGTCCGGGTTCGACGCGTATGAATCGGCATCGCTCCTGTTGGCGCTGCTGCTGGGCACCATGGGGCTGCCGCACGTGCTGGTGCGCTTCTACACGAGCCCGACCGGGGCATCCGCTCGTCGCACGACCGTGATCGCGATCGCGATGGTGAGTGCGTTCTACGCCGTCTCGAGCACGATGGGCCTGCTGGCGCGGATCGCCGCTCCCGACCTCGCAGCGCCGGGCGTCGCCGACACGGTCGTGCTGCTGCTGCCCTCGCGGGTCTTCCCCGGTGTCGTCGGTGAGCTGCTCACTGCGCTCATCGTGGCCGGGGCCTTCGCGGCGTTCCTGGCCACCTCGGCCGGGCTCGTGGTGTCGCTCGCCGGAGTCATCAGCCAGGACGTGTTCTCCGGCTCCGTGCGCTCATTCCGACTGTCGGCGCTGCTGTGCGCTCTGGTGCCGCTCGCGGTCGCGCTGCTCACTGCTCCGGCCGGACTGGTCTCGAGCGTCGGCGTGGTGTTCGTCATCGCGGCATCCACCCTGTCTCCCGTCGTGCTGCTCGGTGTGTGGTGGCGCGGTCTCACGGCTCGCGGGGCGGTCGCCGGCATGGTGTCCGGCGGCCTCGCGGCGGGGCTCGCGCTGCTGGTGCACGCCGCGATCGACGGCGTCGGGGTGGCCGCGCCCTACCTCGCGCAGCCGGCGGCGTGGACCATCCCGCTGGCCACCGCGGTCACGGTCGTCGTCTCGCTGTTCGATCCGCGAGGGGCGTCGCCGCGCACCGACCGGTTCCTCGCGCGGGTGCACACGCCCGACCGCGGGTGAGCGTAGGCGGTCGGCCGTTAGAGCTTGCGTCCGCGGGGCATCAGCCGTACGTCGGGCAGCGGCGGGGCGGGGATGCGCACTTCGTGACCGTCGACCGCGCCGAACCGTGTCGGCTCGGCGCCGGCCGACGACTCGGACTCCCAGTCCGCACGGGCGGCGGCGATCTCGTCGTGCGTGCGTCCGGCGAAGTTCCACCACATCACGATCTCGTCTTCGAACGGCTCGCCGCCGAGGAGGAACAGCAGGGCGCCGTCGGTCGACGACACCTCCACCTCGTGGCGCGAGTCGCCCAGATAGAGCAGTTCGTTGCGCGGCATCGGATGCTCCGCCACCACCACGTCGCCCTCGACGAGCATCACGGCGTGCTCCCACTGCGCACGCAGCGGCAGCCGCACGCGCGACCCCGCGGGAACCACGATCTCGGCGCCGACGATCGGCGTGTGCACGGTCGCGGGTGAGGCGACGCCGGCGAACTCCCCGAGCACGACCGTGGCGTCGGCATCCGCGCCTGCGTCGGCGGTGAGCGTGAGGCCGGGAAGGTCGACGTGCCGCTCGAACCCGGCCGCGCCGTGGCGGGCGGACTCCGGCAGCACGACCCAGAACTGCAGCGCGTCGAGGGGGATCGGATCCTCGCCGATCGAATACTCCGAGTGCGAGATGCCGTTTCCGGCCGTCATCAGGTTCAACTGCCCGCGGCGCAGGTCGGCGTCGCTGCCGAGCGAGTCGCGGTGCCGGATCTCGCCGACCAGCGGCCAGGTCACGGTCTGCAGCCCGATGTGCGGATGCGGCTCCACCCGCATGCGCGTGTCGGCGGGGCCGAACCGGTCGAGGAAGCACCAGGCGCCGATCGTCGGCAGGTTGCGGTGCGGCAGCGCGCGCAGCACCGTCATGCCGCGGACTCCGCCGAGCGGCACCTCGCGGGGCTCGAGCACGAGCCGGTGCGGGCCGATCATCACGCGCCTGCAGCCTCGACGCCGTCGTCCGGTGCGGCGGCATCCGGTGTGCGTGGCCACCGGATCTCGGCGCCCGAGATCTCGTGCGTCTCGAGGTAGCGGGCGATGTAGGGGCACAGCGGCACGATCGCGTCGCCGGATGCCGCGGCATCCGCCAGCGCGTAGGCGGCGAGCTTTCCGGCGAGACCCTGGCCCTGGAACGCGGGATCGACCTCGGTGTGGGTGAAGCGGATCGATCCGGGGCGCAGGTCGAACTCGGCGAAGCCCGCGAGCGTGCCGTCGGAGCGGATCTCGTAGCGCGATGCGTCGTCGTTGCGGGTGACGGTGATGTTGGTCATCGGGGCTCCTTCTGGCGTCTCCGTCCAACCTACGCCCGGCGGGAGCGACCCGGTCGTCCCTGACGGTGAGGGGTCAAGACACGCCGTTGCGCGTGGCTCCGGCGCGGCGTGTCTTGACCCCTCACCGGGCGGATGGGAGCGAGGTCGGTGAGGGTCGTTACGCTGGAGGGATGCCGCAGACTCCCCGTGACCCGTACGCGGATCTGCCGTACGCCGATGAGCCCTACGACGACGGCTGGGAGTCGTCCGCGCCGCCGGAGCCGATGGACTGGGAACCCCAGGGGGCCGGCTACCAACCTCCCCTCGACTGGGGTCCAGGGCCGACGACCCTGGTCGCACCGCCTGTCGCTCCCGCCACTCCTGCCGTCCGTCGGGCGACGCCGAGCCGGTACGCCACGGCGCGCGAGGCCCTGCACACGGTCTTCGGCTACGACGAGTTCCGCGGCGAACAGGCCGCGATCGTCGACCAGGTGATCGGCGGCGGCGATGCCATCGTGCTCATGCCCACCGGCGCGGGCAAGAGCATCACGTTCCAGGTTCCGGCGCTGGTGCGCGAGGGCACGGGACTCGTGATCAGCCCGCTGATCGCCCTGATGCACGACCAGGTCGACGCGCTGCGCGCCAACGGCGTGAAGGCCGCGTACCTGAACTCGACGCAGTCCTCGCAGGAGCGCGGCGAGGTCGAGCGCGCGTACGTCGCCGGTGAGCTCGACCTGATCTACGTCGCCCCGGAGCGTTTGTCGAACGCGTCGACCACGGCGCTGCTGCAGCGGGGAACCCTCAGCGTGATCGCGATCGACGAGGCGCACTGCGTATCGCAGTGGGGCCACGACTTCCGCCCCGATTACCTGATGCTCGGCGATCTGGGGGAGCGGTTCCCCGGTGTCCCGCGCATGGCGCTCACCGCGACCGCGACGCGCGCCACGCATCAGGAGATGACCGAGCGCCTGCGCCTCGGCGATGCGAAGCACTTCGTGGCGAGTTTCGACCGCCCGAACATCCAGTACCGCATCGTGCCCAAGGTCGACCCGCGCAAGCAGCTCGTCGCCTTCATCCGCTCACAGGACTCCGGCTCAGGCACGCAGCCGTGCGGCATCGTCTACGCTCTCAGCCGCAAATCGGTCGAGCAGACGGCGACCTATCTCGCCGCTCAGGGATTCGACGCGCTGCCGTATCACGCGGGTCTTCCGGCCGAGGTGCGCGCCGCCAACCAGGCGCGGTTCCTCCGCGAAGACGGCATCGTCATGGTCGCGACCATCGCGTTCGGCATGGGCATCGACAAGCCCGACGTCCGGTTCGTGGCGCACATCGACCTCCCGAAGTCGGTCGAGGGTTACTACCAGGAGACCGGTCGCGCCGGTCGCGACGGTGAGCCCTCGATCGCCTGGATGGCGTACGGGCTCGGCGATGTCGTGCAGCAGCGCCGCCTCATCGACCAGAGCCCCGGCGACCGCACGTTCAAGATGCGGATGGGGCAGCACCTCGACGCGATGCTCGCGCTGTGCGAGACGGTGGAGTGCCGTCGGCAGAACCTGCTCGGCTACTTCGGCCAGGAGTCGCAGCCCTGCGGCAACTGCGACACGTGCCTGGAGGACACCGCGACCTTCGACGGGCTCGTGCCCGCTCAGAAGCTGCTCTCGACGATCGTGCGGCTCAAGCGCGAGCGCAATCAGTCGTTCGGCGCCGGGCACCTGATCGACATCCTGCGCGGAGCCTCGACCGAGCGCATCCGTCAGCAGGGTCACGACAAGCTCGCGACCTACGGCATCGGCGCCGACCTCTCCGACCAGGACTGGCGCAGCGTCGTGCGGCAGCTGCTCGCCCGCGGCATCCTCGTCGCCCAGGGAGACTACGGCACCCTCGCGCCCGGTGAGCAGGCGGCCGGAGTGCTGCGCGGCGAGACCCCCGTTCCTCTGCGCAAAGACACGATCGGCCGTCCGACCACGGCGACTCGTGCCCGCAAGGCGTCGGCCGCCGATGCGCTCGCCGAGGGTGACCGGCCGCTGTTCGAGGCGCTGCGGGTGTGGCGCGCCGAGACCGCGCGCGAGCAGGGCGTTCCCGCGTACATCGTGTTCGGCGATGCGACGCTGCGTGCGCTGGCCGAGCATCGTCCGGCATCCCTCGCCGACCTCGACGGCATCACCGGCATCGGTGCGAAGAAGCGCGAGGCCTACGGCGACGGTGTGATCGCGGTGGTCGCCGCGAACTGAGAGCAGCCGCCTCATCGCCCGAGCTCTGGGGGAACGTGTGCGCAGCCATGCCGTGTGGCCGCCCCGAAGTTGGCACCTGTTGTCGCTGTGGTGCGCCCTTCCGGCGTGAGGTGTCAACTTCTTCCGAGGGGGGGAGTTGAGGGGGCTGGGAGGGTTCAGCGTGCGGGCAGCACGTCCTCGAGATGGACGCGCAGCTGCTCGGCGATGTCGACCGCTTCCCGGTCGTAGAGCCATTGGTACTGGAGGCCGTCCCACATCGCGATCAGCCACAGCGCCTCGTGGGCGGGGTCGCGGTGCGCGGGGAGATCGCCGTCGACCTGGGCAAGGCGGAACAGCTCGGTGAAGTAGGCGACGACGTCGGCGAAGCGGGTGGCGAAGTAGTCGTGGGCGGGATGCCCGGCCGGCACGGCCTCGCACGACAGCACGGCGTACACCTCGATCAGACCCGGTTCATCCCGAGAGCTGCGCGCTGCCCCGTCGGGGAGGCTCCGCAGCAGGTCGCCGGCCGAGCAGACGCCCGCGACCTCCTGGTGCAGGCTGATCGCCCCGTCGCGCTCGGCGAGCACGGCGCTGAGCAGCACGTCCTTCGAGGGGTAGTGGTGCAGGAGGGTCGACTTCGACACCCCGACAGCCTCGGCGATGTCGCGCAGGCTGGTGTCGCCGTAGCCGTCGCGCGCGAAGAGGCGCATGGCGTCCGCGACGATCTGCGTGCGCCGGCGGCGGCCGACCGCGTACCCCGGATCCGTTTCGACTGTGGCCGTGGCCGGAAGCTCCGGAAGAGGGCCGGCGGGCTCCTCGGAGGATTCGACGTCGTCATCCGGATCCCGCCACCCGAGCGGCATCGCCCAGAGACTCTCGCGCTCCTCGAGCATCTCGACCACGTCGACCTGCCCCGGCAGGTACTGCGACAGCAGCTGCAGCCCGTCCCACCCGGCCGTGTGCCGCACTGTCTCCCCGTCGACGTCGCGGTCGGAGGCGATCACGCCGTGGTACTTCGCGTCTTCCAGCACGTCGGCACTGAGCGCGCGCAACCGGGCGTAGCGCTCCCGCATCCGTGCGTGTGCGGGGTGCGCAGGAGCGGATGCCTCGCCCGTGAGGGCGGCGAACAATTCGAGGTATCCCTCGGTGTGGGCGTTGCGTTCGGCGAGGGCCGCGAAGATCAGATCACCGGGCTCCGAGGCGGCGGCGATGTCGCTGAACACCGCCTCGTTGTCGGCCTCCAGCTCGGCCACGACCTCGGCGAGCAGCTCGTCCTTCGAGGCGAAGTGCCCGAGGAGGCCGGGATGGCTGACGGATGCGGCGGCGGCGATGTCGCGTAGAGAGGTCGAGCGATATCCGTGGCTGACGAACAGGTCGTGCGCCGCGGCCAGGATGCGCTGTCGCGTGGCGGAAGCCTGCGCGTGCCGTGAGCCGGCCGTCGTGGTCGTCATCGCTTGCCCCCTCCTGCATCCTATCCTCGCTCATTACCAATCGGTCTAGATTCACTTACCAAACGGTCGAGTTTCGTGTATCTTCTTCCCAGAGCCGCGTCGCCCGATGACGTGCGGCACCCTGAAAGGACCCTCATGACAGAGCTGTCATCCGCCGCCAACGCGGCCGCGGTCGGTACCACCGGATTCAAAGCGCCGGGAACCACTCCGCCCCGCACCCCGCGCGGCTACACGCCCGGCCTCGCCGCCGTGAACTTCGGCGTCTATCTCGCCCTTCTCACCCCGGTCATGGTGTCGATGGCCTTCAAGATCCAGCACCTCGATCCCACGAACACCGAGGGCAGCCTCGGGTTGGTGATGGGAGTCGGCGCCGCGTTCGCGCTCATCGCGAACCCGCTGGTCGGACGACTCTCCGACCGCACAACCTCGCGCTGGGGTATGCGTCGCCCGTGGATCCTCGGCGGCGCGATCGTCGGTCTCGGCGGCTTCGCGATCATCGGTGCCGCGAGCTCGGTGTGGATGGTGCTCCTCGCCTGGTGCCTGGTGCAGACCTCGATGAATGCGGTTCTCGCCGCAGCCAACGCCACACTTCCCGATCAGGTGCCGGTCAGCAGTCGAGGCAAGGTCTCGGGCGTCGTCGGCATCACGACCCCGATCGGTATCCTCGCCGGCAGCTTCATCGTGAACTTCCTTCCCGGCGACTTCGAGCGCTTCGTGGTTCCCGGCGTGATCGCCTTGATCCTCGCGTTCGTGTTCGTCCTGACCTTGAAGGACCGTCGGCTCACCGAGAAGCCCGCTGAGCGTTTCACGGCGCGCATGTTCTTCAGCTCGTTCGTGTTCAACCCCCGCAAGCACCCCGACTTCGGGTGGACCTGGCTGACGAAGTTCTTCGTGATGTTCGGATACGCGGGCATCGCGACCTTCCTCCCGCTCTACCTCGTCACGAAGTTCGCGCTCGACGAGCAGGGCGCGGTCGGAACGATCCTCATCGCCAACCTGGCTTCGATGGCGGCGATGGCGATCTCCGCACCGCTCGGCGGGTTCCTCTCCGACAAGATCGGCAAGCGCCGTCCGTTCGTCGCCATCGCCGGTGTGGTCATGGTCGTGGGTCTCGTCATCCTCGCCATCGCCCCCGACATCACCACCGTGATCATCGCGCAGGCGATCATCGGCCTGGGCGCCGGTTCCTTCCTCTCCGTCGATCTCGCCCTCGCGACCGAGGTGCTGCCCAACCCCGCCGACACCGCCAAGGACCTCGGCGTGCTCAACATCGCCAACGCCCTGCCGCAGTCGATCGCCCCCGCGATCGCCCCCAGCATCATCGCCCTCGGCGCAGCGACACCCCTCGGCGGCTACACCACCTGGTACCTCTTCGGCGCGCTGGTCGCGCTGGCCGGTGCCGTTCTCGTCTACCGCATCAAGGGAGTCAAGTGACCATGACAGACGCCACCACAGCGACAGCGACCCGTCCCTGGCTCGACGCGAGCCTGCCCGTCGACGAGCGCGTGCAGCTGCTGCTCGACGAGATGACGATCGAGGAGAAGGCCGGGCTCTTCTTCCACACGATGATCGCGATCGGCGACCTCGATGAGGCGAACCCGATCTTCGGCACCCCCAGCGCGCGCGACTTCGTCGAGAAGAAGCAGATGACGCACTTCAACCTGCTCGGCGCCGCACCGACCGGACGCGAGATCGCCGCCTGGCAGAACGCGGTGCAGCGGCTCGCGGCCTCGACGCGCCTCGGCATCCCCGTGACGCTGTCGACCGACCCGCGCCACTCGTTCAGCGAGAATCCCGGTGCGTCGATCCTCGCCGGTCCCTTCTCACAGTGGCCGGAGACCCTCGGCCTCGCAGCGACACGGGATGCTGGACTGGTGGAGCGCTTCGCCGACATCGCCCGCCAGGAGTACACGGCGGTCGGGCTTCGCGTCGCGCTGCATCCGCAGGTCGACCTCGCCACCGAGCCGCGCTGGGCACGCCAGACGGCCACGTTCGGGGAGGATGCGGAGCTGTCCGGTGCGCTCGGCGCCGCGTACATCCGTGGATTCCAGGGCGCGGCCTTCGGTCCAGGCTCGGTCTCGACCATGACCAAGCACTTTCCCGGGGGCGGTCCGCAGAAGGACGGCGAGGACCCGCACTTCCCGTACGGCCGCGAGCAGGTCTACCCGGGCGGGGAGTTCGAGCTGCACCTCAAGCCGTTCGAGGATGCGCTCGCCGCCGGCACCCGCCAGATGATGCCCTACTACGGCATGCCGGTCGGGACCGAGTACGAAGAGGTCGGGTTCGGCTTCAACCGGTCCGTGATCACGGGGCTGCTGCGTGAGCGCTACGGCTTCGACGGACTCGTCTGCACGGACTGGGGTCTGATCAACGACTCCGAGATCTTCGGCCAGCCCTTCCCGGCGCGTGCCTGGGGCGTGGAGGAGCTCACGCCGCGCGAGCGCATGAAGAAGGTGCTGGACGCGGGTGTCGACCAGTTCGGCGGCGAGGACTGCCCCGAGCTGCTGCTCGCGCTCGTCGCCGACGGTGAAGTCACAGAGGAGCGTCTCGACGTGTCGGCTCGGCGCCTGCTGCGCGAGAAGTTCGAGCTCGGTCTGTTCGAGAACCCGTTCGTCGATGAGGATGCCGCGGACGAGGTCGTCGGCCGTGCGGAGTTCCGCGCCGCCGGCGAACAGGCCCAGCGCGCCTCGATCACCGTGCTCACGAACCAGGGCGCGCTGCCGTTCGCGCCCGGGCTGAAGCTCTACGTCGAGGGTGTCGACGCTGCGGTGGCGTCGACGTACGGCGAGGTCGTCTCGACTCCCGCGGAGGCGGACCTCGCGGTCATCCGACTGCAGGCTCCTTTCGAGGAGCGCGAGACGATGTTCGAGAACTTCTTCCACGCCGGCTCGCTCGACTTCGACGGCGAGGTGGTCGCGCACGTGCGTGCGGTCGCCGCAGCCGTGCCGACCGTGGTCGACGTGCTCGCGGATCGGCCGCCGATCCTGACCCCGCTCGTGGATGCCGCCGCGGCCGTGACCGTGAACTGGGGCGCGTCAGGTGCGGCACTGCTCGACGTGCTCAGTGGTGCGTTCGCGGCGCAGGGCGCGCTGCCGTTCGACCTGCCGCGGTCGATGGCCGCGGTCGAGGCATCCGCCCCCGATGTGCCGTTCGACACCGAGGATCCGCTGTTCCGCTTCGGCCACGGACTGTCGCTGTAAGAGGCCGCTGTTCGCCAGGCGACGGGCATCCTGTCGCCTGGCGACAATGCGGGGCGGGGGCGCGGCGGGATGATGTTGGAGGATGCCGACAGGTGACTTCATCCTGATTTGTCGCAGACCTACCATGAGAGCATCCCTACTTCTCTTCGAGAGGAATGCCATGGTCGACGCCGCCGTCCGCTCTTCCGCGACACCCACCACGTCGAACGACGCTCTGCACACCCCGCACATCGATGTGGCTCAGGTCAATGAGCTCCTGATGGGCACCTGGGGCGAGACCCGCCGCCAGGCCCGCGAGATGATCAAGGACTCCGCGTTCTGGCGCAAGGACGAGCTCGGCAAGGACGAGCACCGCGAGCGCGTGCTGAGCCAGCTCCACCTGCTCGTCGAGAACAAGGCCGTGCACCGTGCGTTCCCGAAGTGGCTCGGCGGCGAGGAGAACAACGGCGCCAACATCGCCGGCTTCGAGGAACTGGTCGTCGCCGACCCGAGCCTGCAGATCAAGTCCGGCGTGCAGTGGGGTCTGTTCGGCTCCGCGATCCTGCAGCTCGGCACCAGGGAGCACCACGAGAAGTGGCTGCCCGGCGTGATGGACCTCTCGATTCCCGGTGCCTTCGCGATGACCGAGATCGGGCACGGCTCCGACGTGGCATCCGCCGGCACCACGGCGACCTACGACCCTGAGACCGAGGAGTTCGTCATCCACACCCCGTTCCGCGGGGCGACGAAGGAGTACCTCGGCAATGCGGCCCTGCACGGCATCGCGGCGACCGTGTTCGCGCAGCTGATCACCAACGGCGTGAGCCACGGCGTGCACTGCTTCTACGTGCCGCTGCGCGGTGAGGACGGCGTGGACCTGCCCGGCATCGGCCGCGAGGACGACGGCCTCAAGGGCGGTCTCAACGGCATCGACAACGGGCGTCTGTCGTTCGACCACGTGCGCATCCCGCGCACCAACCTGCTCAACCGCTACGGCGACGTCGCCCCCGACGGCACCTACTCCAGCGCGATCGACAGCCCCGGCCGTCGCTTCTTCACGATGCTGGGCACGCTGGTGCAGGGGCGTGTCTCGCTGGACGGGGCCGCATCGTGGGCATCCGCTCTGGGCCTCGACATCGCGATCACCTACGCCACCCAGCGCCGCCAGTTCGACGGTGCCGATGGTGAAGAGGTCGTACTGCTCGACTATGGCAAGCACCAGCGCCGTCTGCTCCCGCGGCTCGCGACCACGTACGCCCTGATCTTCGCGCACGACGAGTTCCTGCAGAAGTTCGACGGCGTCTTCTCGGGCCGCACCGACACCCCGGCCGACCGCGAGGATCTCGAGACACTCGCGGCCGCCCTCAAGCCGCTGTCGACCTGGCACGCGCTCGACACGCTGCAGGAGGCGCGCGAGGCCTGTGGCGGCGCCGGCTTCATGTTCGAGAACCGTCTGGTGGGGCTGCGTGCCGACCTCGACATCTACGTCACCTTCGAGGGCGACAACAACGTGCTGCTGCAGCTGGTCGGCAAGCGTCTGCTCACCGACTACGCGAACCAGTTCCGCGGCAAGGATGCAGCCGCCCTGGCCAAGTTCGCCGTCGGCCAGACCGCCGGCAAGGTCTTCCATGGTGCGGGACTGCGCCAGTTCGGACAGGCTGTGGCCGACTTCGGTCAGGTCTCCCGCTCGGTCGAGAACGGTCTGCGTGAGGGGCAGCAGCACGAACTGCTCGCCGACCGCGTGCAGCAGATGGTCGCCGATATCGCCGGTCGCCTGCGCGCCGGCGCGAAGGACAAGGCGCTCGGCGCCCGTCTGTTCAACGAGAACCAGGCCGAGCTCATCGAGGCTGCTCGTGCGCACGGCGAGCTGCTGCAGTGGGAGGCGTTCACCGACGCCATCCACGGCATGGAGGACGGCGAGAGCAAGCAGGTGCTGACCTGGCTGCGCGACCTGTTCGGTCTGCAGCTGATCGAGAAGCATCTGGCCTGGCACCTCATCAACGGACGCCTGTCGACGCAGCGCGCCGCTGCGGTGTCGAGCTACATCGACCGCCTGTGCGCCCGCCTGCGCCCGCACGCGCTCGACCTCGTCAAGGCTTTCGGCTATGAGCCGGAGCACGTGCGCGCACCGATCGCCTCTGGTGCCGAGCGCGAGCGTCAGGACGAGGCTCGTGCGTACTACGCCGACCTCGCGGCATCGGGTAACGCCCCGATCCAGGAGAAGGCGCTGAAGAAGCAGAAGCGCTGAACGCGGCGGTTCACAACTCCTCAGATCCGGGGCGGAATCAGTCGATTCCGCCCCGGATCTGTCTTCGGCAGCCGAATCCTGAGGAGTTGTGAACCGAATGTCGGCGGCACCCAGCGAACACTGTGTTCGCGGTCGGTAGTGTCGAGCCGACGTCAGAGAAAGAGGAGCACCGGATGAGCACTGTCCACGCCTACGCCGCCCCGAGCGAGGCCGCACCGCTGGAGCGCACCACGATCGAGCGCCGGGAACTCGGCCCGCGCGACGTCCTGATCGACATCGCCTTCGCCGGCATCTGTCACTCCGACATCCACACCGTGCGCGGCGACTGGGGGCCGCAGACCTACCCGCTCGCGCCGGGACACGAGATCACGGGCACCGTCGCGGCGGTCGGCGCCGAGGTGTCGTCGTTCGCGATCGGCGACCGCGTCGGCGTGGGCTGCATGGTGAACTCCTGCGGCGAGTGCCGCAACTGCACGCGCGGACTCGAGCAGTTCTGCGTCGAGGGCGCGGTGATGACCTACGGCGGCACCGACCGTGACGGCACCATCACGCAGGGCGGCTACTCGGAGCAGGTCGTCGTGACCGAGGCCTTCGTGCTGCGGATCCCCGATGCCCTCCCGCTCGACGCCGCCGCGCCGCTGCTGTGCGCCGGCATCACCACGTACTCGCCGCTGCGGCACTGGAACGTCGGACCCGGCACGCGCGTCGCGGTCGTCGGCCTGGGTGGGCTCGGGCACATGGGCGTGCAGATCGCCCACGCGCTCGGCGCGGAGGTGACGGTTCTCTCGCAGACCCTGAGCAAGCAGGACGACGGTCTGCGCCTCGGCGCCGATCGATACTTCGCCACGAGCGACCGTGCGACGTTCCGCGAACTGCGTTCCTCGTTCGACGTGATCCTGAACACGGTGAGCGCCGTGCTCGACATGCGCTCGTACCTGAGCCTGCTCGACGTGGACGGCACGATGGTCTGCGTCGGTGCGCCGGCCGAACCCCTCGCGGTGGGGGTTTCTTCGCTGATCGGCGGACGCCGTTCGCTGGCGGGCTCGAACATCGGCGGCATCGCGGAGACCCAGGAGATGCTCGACTTCTGCGCCGAGCACGGCATCGCCTCGGAGATCGAGGTCATCACCGCCTCTGACATCAACGCCGCGTACGAGCGGGTGCTCGCGTCCGACGTGCGGTACCGCTTCGTGATCGATGCCGAGACCATCCGCGACTGACGTCTCTTCGGGAGACAGACGAAGGGCGGGGCGAGCCGTGATGGCTCGCCCCGCCCTTCGTCGTCGCACCGACGTCAGCCCACCAGCACCTCGGCCGCGGTCATGCGGGCGACAAGGTGGGGAGCGAGCGGAGCGTCGGTCGAGAGCACCACGCGCACCGTGGCGCCGGGCTGATCGACCGGTCCGCGGCGCTGTCCGCGCAGGTCGCAGATGACCTGGCCGCGCGCCGGTCCCTGCGAGGTGTCGACCACCACGTCGACGGCCGGGGCGTTGGTCGCCGTGATGCCGCCGACCGCGATCGCCGCGGCGAGGGGGTCGTGCAGGGCGCTGCTGCGCTCGCCGTAGGTGGAGACGTAGAAATCGAAGTAGAAGTCGAGCATCTCGCCGACCGCTCGCGCGAGAGGGACGTCCGAGGCCAGCAGTGCGGCGCGGTCGTCCTCGTCGAACACGTTCTCCATCGTGACGTCGAGCGGCACGAGCACGACCGGCCACCCAGCCGACAGCATGGCCGCTGCCGCCTCGGGGTCGTTGCCGATGTTGGCCTCGGCCACCGGGGTGATGTTGCCAGGCACGAGGGCGGCGCCGCCCATGGCGGTGACGTTCGCCACCCGCGAGGGCAGCGTCGGGTCGAGTGCGAGCGCGGTCGCGATGTTCGTCAGTGGGCCGACCGTGATGACCTCGAGCGTGCCGGGGTACTCGTGCGAGAGACGGATCAGCATGTGCGCGGCATCCTCGTCCTCCGGCTGACGCTCGGCGACGGGCAGGTCGATCTCGCCGATGCCGTTGTCGCCGTGCACGTGCGGGGCGCCGCCGTCGAACGGGTGGCTGAGGAAGTCGTGCTGCCCGATGGCGACGGGAACCTCGGTGCGTCCGGCGAGCGCGAGCAGCCCGAGCGTGTTGACGGCGGCCTGCGCGGCGCTGGTGTTGCCGCTGACCGTGCCGATGCCGACGAGCTCGATCTCGGGCGAACCCAGAAGATACGCGAGGGCGAGCGAGTCGTCGATGCCGGTGTCGCAGTCGAAGTAGACGGGGCGGGCGGTGGTGTGGGACATGGAGTGCTCCGGTGGTCGGGAGGGCGGCCGCGGGTGCGGCCGCCCGATGGTTCAGTTCTCTGCCGCGGTGCGCGGGGTGATCAGGAAGCTGGCGATGAGGGCGAGCGCAGTGATCCCGACGGAGATCCACAGCGCCGTCACGTAGCCGCCGGGGGTGCCCTGCGCCGCGAACGGGGCGACGATGCCGATGCCGAGGCCGGCCCCGATGCCGAACGCGCTGCCGTTCAGACCGGGGAGCGCCGCCGGCGCTTCCGCCGGTGACTGCACGACACCGAGGCCGTTGATCGTGGTCAGCACGATGCCGTTGTAGGTGACGCCGAGGAGCGCGATCATCGCGAACACGACCCAGAAGCTCTGCGGCATCAGTGCGATCACGACGAGCAGCGCGAGGCAGGCGATCATGCCGATGCGCAGGATCGGGATCCAGCCCTTGCGCCCGGCGAGCCAGCCCGACATCGGTGCGGCGAAGACACCGATCAGCGCCGGCGGTGCGAGGAAGAGGAGTGCGGCGGTGGCGGCGTCGAGTCCGAAGCCGTGCGTGGTGTCCTGGCTGAGCAGCACCACGGTGAAGTTGATCACGGCGAAGACGCTGGACAGGGTGAGGACGGTGGTGGCGAGCACGGGCCACACCTGGCGCGACCGCAGGTGCTGCACGGCGATCAGGGGGGTGGTGCGGTTCTTCTCGACGAACCAGAACACCACCAGCGAAACGATAGTGCCCGCGAGGTAGAAGAGCGTGATCGGCGACAGCCACCCGGCGCTGGGGCCCGAGGAGACGAAGTAGGTCACGCTGATCAAGGCGATCGAGAGCACTGCGGCGCCCCACCAGTCCATCTTCCCGGTGGAGGGACCGCCGGAGGATGCAGGGATGACCAGGGCGACGCACACGATGGCGGCGATGCCCACGATGAAGATCACGACGAAGATCGAGCGGAATCCGAAGGTCTCGCTCAGCAGGCCGCCGATGTATCCGTCGACCCCGCCGACTCCGCCGTTGACGGCAGTGATGATGCCGAGTGTGGTGCCGAACACCTTGGCGCTGAGCGACTCGCTGAGGATGACGTAGGCGAGCTGGAACGCGGCACTGGACGCCCCCTGCAGCACCCGCCCGATGAGCAGCACGGTCAGGTTCGGCGCGAACATGCAGAGCAGGGTGCCGACGGACAGGAGCCCGAGCACGATGAACAGCGCCCGCTTGCGTCCGATGAAGTCGCTCCAGCGGCCGAGCACGACCCCGCCGACGGCGCCGGCGACGAAGAACAGCGACGAGACCTGCGAGACCTGGCCGATGTCCTCCCCGAGTTGCTTCGCGATGTCAGGGAGAGCCGGGGTGATCATGCTGGCGTTCAGCTGATACGACAGCACGCCCAGGATCAGCGTCGCGACCAGTGCGACGGCGCGGGGCCCGCGTACGGGTTCGCGGGCGACGATGCCCGGGGAAGCGGTGGGGGCGTGGGTGTGCACGGAGACTCCTTCGTCATGGATGCCCTCGGGTGAGGCTTGTATGATGTTATACCTCTCCGGTCCAACATGGTCAACACGTGTCCACTCATGCTTGAATACGGAGGGCGCTCGGGCCCGAGCGCGGGGAAGGAGCACGGCATGGCGAATGAGATCGAGAAGTTCCTCGGCCGCAGTCTGACGAGCACCGTCGGTCAACCGCTGCGCGTGGCGGTGTACTCCCGCATCGCCGACGGCATCCGCTCCGGAGTCTTCGAACTCGGGTCGGCCCTTCCGCGCGAGACCGAGCTCGGCGTCGCGCTCGGCGTCAGTCGCACTGTCGTGCGGGAGGCGCTGATGCTCCTCGAAGAGGATGGCCTGATCATCACCCGCCGCGGCATCGGCCGCTTCGTCGCCGACGACCTCCCCCGGGTGGGGCTGGAGGAGCTGCGCCCCCTGGAGCAGGCCCTGTCCGACGGCGACGACGAGGTGGTCGTGCGCACCATCAGCTTCGACCTGCAGTCCACCACCGATTTCACCTCGAGCAAACTGGCGCTCGATCCCGCAGCGAACACCTGGTTCCGCGAGGCCGTCGTCGAACGTCACGGGGAACCTGTCGCGATCCTTCAGGAGCACCTGCCGGCCGGGCGCTACCTCAGCGACATCAGCCAGGAGATCGCCGAGGGGCTCGACGCGGCGGCCTCCTCGTCCTCCAGCGTGCTCGCCGCCCTGCGTGAACAGAAGGGCGTCGTCTTCGATTCGGCGGTGTGCGAGATCACCGTCAATGTCGTCGGCGCCTCGCGCGGAGCGCTCCTCGGCCTCGGGCCCGCCGACCCCGTACTCATCCTCACCCAGACCGTGACGACCGCGGGGAAGCCCGTGTACCTCGCCAAGTGCATCGTCTCGTCACGCGTCGGTCATCTCTCCGTCGTCCAGACCACCTCCTGATTGCGAGCATCCGTGTCCACATCCCTTCCGCTCACCATCGTCGGCAGCATCAACGTCGACCTCACCGCGCGCGCCGACCGCCTTCCGGAGGCCGGCGAGACCGTGGGAGGAGGCACGCTCGTCCGTGAGGCCGGGGGCAAGGGCGCGAATCAGGCCGCAGCGGCTGCGCGACTCGGCGCCAGGGTGCGCATGATCGGCGCGGTCGGCACGGATGCCGACGGGGCCTGGATGCGCTCCGAGCTCGATGCGGCCGGCGTCGACACCACGAGCATCCAGACGCGAGAGCAGCCCACCGGCGTCGCCCTGATCGTGGTCGACCGCGAGGGGGAGAACCAGATCGCGGTGTGCGAGGGGGCCAATGGTGAGATCGAGCTCGACGGCGTGGTCTTCGGAGCGGACGAGGCGGTGCTCGCGCAGCTGGAGATCTCGATGGACCTTGTGGTCGCGCTGGCCGAGCAGGTGCAGGGCTACCTCGCCGTCAACGCCGCGCCTGCCCGTGACCTGCCGGATGTCGTGCTGGAGCGCGCCGACCTGATCATCGTCAACGAGACAGAGTACGCATTGATCCCGGCACTGCGCACGGCCAAGCGCGTCGCGGTCACCTACGGCGCTGACGGCGCGCGACTGTTCGAGTCCGGCGTCGAGGTCGCGTCTGCACCCGCGGTCAAGACGACCGTGGAGAACACCGTCGGCGCGGGCGATGCCTTCTGCGCCGCTCTCACGATCGGCCTCGCCTCCGGGGTCCCTGCCGGCTCCGCGCTCGCCGCGGCCTGCGCCGTGGGCGCCGCTGCGGTCGCCGACCCGCGCTCGCAGCCGCTGCTCTCGTCGTACGACACGTATCTCGCGCGCTGACCCGGCCGCGATGTCGGTCCCGGCGGCTAGCCTGATCGGATGACCTCCCTGATCATCGGCCCCGACGAGCGCGCCCGCTGCGCCTGGGTGGGCGACGACGCCGAGTACCGCCGCTATCACGACGAGGAGTGGGGCACCCCGCTGCACGGCGACCGTGCGCTGTTCGAGAAGATGGCGCTCGAGGGTTTCCAGGCGGGGCTGTCGTGGATCACGATCCTGCGCAAGCGCCCGCACTTCCGCGAAGTGTTCGCCGGATTCGAGCCCGAGGTGGTCGCTGAGTACGACGACGGCGACGTGGAGCGCCTGATGGCCGACCCCGGGATCATCCGCAATCGCGCGAAGATCCTGGCGACGATCGGCAACGCGCAGATCGTCCGCAGCATGGCGGAGGGCGAGCTCGACGCCTTGATGTGGTCGTTCGCCCCTCCGGCATCCGCATCGCGTCCGGCGGCGATGGGGGATGTGCCCCCTGTCACCCCCGAATCGACCGCGATGAGCAAGGAACTGCGCCGCCGCGGTTTCCGTTTCGTCGGACCCACCACGATGTACGCCCTGATGCAGTCGGCCGGGATGGTCGACGACCATATGCAGGGCTGCTGGCGGGTCTGACACCGCTGGCCGCTGAGGTCGGTGTGGCCGGGGTTTCCGATGGGCACTTCTCCCCATCGAGAGCATTACCACAGCGCGGTTAGGATGGACCGGTACGCCGCGGGCTTTCGGCTGGTGGTGGGAGTCGGAAGTGCGACCCTGGGGGGAACCGGGTATGAAGGCGTTGTCATGGATGCGTGCGCGACCCAAGACGCTGGCTTCGGCCGCAGGCGTCACGGTGGGCGTGATCGCCATCACGACGATGGCGTTCACCTACGAGGGCTTCCCCACGACCAAGGTCGACCTGAACGACGGCGGCGTCTGGATCACCAAGACCTCGAGCCTGCTCGTCGGCCACTTCAACCACGAATCCACCGTGCTCGACGGCGGGCTGCGCACCACGAGCGAGGACTACGACATCCTCCAGGCGGCATCCACCGTCCTCGTGGTCGATGACAGTGCCTCCACCGTCACCGCAGTCGACCCCGCCCGTATCTCGCTCGGCGATTCCGCAGGGATTCCCACGGCCGCGAAGGTCGCGCTCGGCAACCGCACCGCCGCTGTGCTCGACGAGAAGTCCGGCGACCTCTGGGTCGTGCCAGTGCGGGGAATCGCCGGCTTCGAGATCGAGGCGGCGGAGCCGATCGTGGAGCTCGGTGAGAACGCCGACGTGACGGTCGCGAACGACGGCACCGTGTTCGCGCTGTCAGCGGAGCGCGGCGAGGTCGTCACGATCCCTGTCGACAACGAGGGCGAGGCGGGTGACCCCTCCGCGGCATCGGTCGGCGAGATCGACGCGGCCGTGCGCCCCACGATCACCGCGGTCGGGCGCACGCCGATCGTGCTCGATGCCGCGGCCGGCGTCGTGATGACGCCCGGCGGTTTCCGCACCGAGATCGACGGCGCCGCGGATGCCGTGCTGCAGCAGGCGTCCGCCGAGACGGATGCCGTGGCTGTCGCCACGGCATCCGCGCTGCTCGAGGTGCCGATCGACGGCAGCGAGGTGACCGAGACCGCCGTCGGCGCGAACGGCACCGCGGCCGCTCCGGTCTGGCTGCGCGGCTGCACGTACGGCGCATGGGCTGGGTCGGCGAAGTTCGTTCGCGAATGCCCCGGCGACGCCAATGACGTGAACGCGCTCGTCGACGGTGCCGAGGACTCGACGAGCCTGGTGTTCCGCGTCAACCGTGACGTCATCATCCTGAACGACGCCGTCGGCGGCGCGGCCTGGATGGCCGACGACAGCCTGCAGCGCGTCGACAACTGGAACGACCTCACGCCGCCCGACGGAGAGACCGAGAACGAAGACGACTCCACCGAGGAGACGGTCGAGACCACGCTGCCGGAGCGCAGCGACATCAACACCCCGCCCGTGGCGGCGGACGATGCATACGGCGTGCGCCCCGGCGCCACGACCATGCTCCCCGTGCTCGACAACGACAACGACGCCGATGGCGATGTGCTGGTCGCGGCGCTCGCCGAGAAGCAGCCGTCGATCGGCACCGTGCAGGCCGTGAACAACGGGGGATCTCTGCAGATCGCGGTCGACAAGGACGCGTCGGGGAGCGCCACGTTCACCTATGAGGCCGACGACGGACGCAAGGGCAAGGACACCGCGGTGGTGACCCTCACTGTGCACCCCTGGGACGAGAACGACGCCCCGCAGGCGAAGCGCAAGACCGCGCTGGCGGTGGAGACCGGCGGCACGATCTCGTACAACATCCTTCCGGACTGGATCGATCCTGACGGCGATGACATCTATCTGCAGAGCGTCACGCCGGCGGAGGGCGATGAGGTCGACTTCAGCAAAGACGGCCAGATGACCTACAAGGCCACCGCGAGCCTGCAGGGCCGCAAGGAGGTCCAGGTCGTCGTCTCCGATGCATCCGGGCTGCAGACCACCTCGACGCTCACGCTCGACGTGCGTCCGCAGGGGTCGACGAATCCCAAGACGAACGCCGACCACGTGGTCACGAGGGCGGGTGAGCAGGTCACGGTCGCGCCGCTGGTCAACGACACGAGCGCCGGCCGCGAACTGCTGCGCCTGAGCCGGGTGCTCGACACCCCCGGTGCGACGATCCAGCCGAACACGGCGAACAAGACATTCACCTTCGTGGCGCCGGAGCCCGGTGTCTACTACGTGCAGTACCAGGTCACGACCGGGCCCAAGAACGGTGAGGGCCTCGTCCGCGTCGATGTGATGCCGGAGAGCGAGACGGATCTGCCCCCGGTGGCCGTGCGCGACGTGGCCCTGCTGCCCACGGGCGGCGACGTGCTGCTCGGTGTGCTCAACAACGACACAGACCCTGCCGGCGGCATCCTCGTCGTGCAGTCCGTGTCGCTGGACCCGGGGAGCGGCATCTCGGTCTCGGTGCTCAACCACGAGACGCTGCGCATCACCGACCAGGGTGCTCTCCAGGACGAGGTGCGCATCGCGTATCGGATCTCGAACGGATCGAAGTCCGCAGACGGCGAGGTCGTGGTGATCCCGATCCCCGCCCCCGACGAGATCCTGCCGCCGACCGCCAACGCCGACACCGCCACCGTCCGTGCAGGCGATGTCGTGACCATCCCTGTGCTCGACAACGACACCCACCCGAGCGATGACGTGCTGCACCTCTCGCCCGATCTCATCGAGCCGCTGGTCGACCCCGAAGACGGCGAGGCCTTCGTCTCGCAGGACGAGGTGCGCTTCAAAGCCGGCGCCGAGGCCAAGACCGTGTACCTCACCTACGAGGCCGTGGATTCGCGCCAGCAGAAGGCAGCCGGCTTCGTCACGATCCAGATCCTGCCGATCGACGAGGAGAAGAACGCCGCTCCCCGTCCTCAGGACCTCACGGCTCGTGCCCTCGCGGGCAGCGAGGTGAACATCGCGGTGCCGCTCGATGGCATCGATACGGACGGCGACTCCGTCGAGCTCATCGGCCTCGATTCGAGCCCGACCAAGGGCCGCATCACGAAGGTCGGTCCGAACTACTTCACTTACGAGGCGGCAGACGGATCCGCCGGAGTCGACGCCTTCACCTACCGCGTCCGCGACCGTCTCGGCAAGGAGGGCACGGCGACCATCCGCGTCGGCGTCGCCCCCGCGGAGCAGATCAACCAGGCGCCGTACGCGGTGAAGGATGCCGTCGTGGTGCGCCCCGGTCGTGAGATCGCGGTGCCGGTGTTGGACAACGACTCGGATCCAGAGGGCGACAAGCTCCAGCTCGTCAAGGACGGCCTCGAGGTTCCTGAAGCTCTGACCGCCCGAGTCTCGGGTGATCGCGTGCTCGTGCAGGCGCCGAACGAGGAGATGGAGACCTCGCTGCAGTACACGGTCGTCGACTCCCGTGGGGCCACCGCGACCGCGACGCTGCAGATCACGGTCGATGAGGAGGTGCCGCTGAAGGCCCCCGTCGCACGCGATGATCGGCTCCAGCCCGCCGACCTGAAGGACGGCAGCCTGTCGGCAGATCTCGAGATCCTCAAGAACGACGAAGATCCGGACGGCACGAAAGACAGGCTCGACGTCGAGGTCGGCGAGGGCGGGACCCTCCTCGAGGGTGGACTGGTGCGCGTCACGGTCACCGAGGAGCTGCAGCTGATCCGCTACACGCTCACGGACCCCGACGGTCTTCAGGCATCCGCCTTCATCTTCGTGCCATCGCGCGACGACCTGCGCCCCACGTTGGATTCCACCAAGCCGGTCGAGGTCGTCAGCGGCGAGACCAAGGAGCTGCCGCTCGACAAGTACGTGACCGTGGCCGGCGGGGGAGAGGTGACGATCACCGAGAAGGCGAAGATCACCGCGAACCACGCCAACGGCGACGATCTGCTGCTCGACGCGAGCACGCTCGTCTACACCTCGGCTGACGGGTTCTTCGGGCCGGATTCGCTGACCTTCGAGGTCACCGACGGCACGGGCCCCGATGACCCCGAAGGCCGCAAGGCGACGCTCAGCATCCCGATCAACGTGCTGCCGCCGGAGAACCAGCAGCCCACGTTCCTGCAAGGGCAGGTGAACGTCGCGCCCGGCGAGCCGGAGACCCCGCTCGATCTGGCCGCGCTCACGGACGACCCGGACCCCGAGGACAAGGGCACGCACAAGTACTCCTTCATCGGCGGGGACACCAACGGCATCTCTGCGCGTGTCGACGGCGATCGTCTGTACGTCGAGGCATCGTCGAACGCCAAGAAGGGCGCGACCGCGACGCTGAAGATCCGCATCAGCGACGGCGAGACCGAGCCGATCGAGGGAACCGTGACCGCCCTGGTGACGGCGTCCACCCGGAACCTGGCTGCGGCGAACACCGACACGGTGACCGAGGCCGACGCGGGCAAGACGATCACCGTCCCGGCTCTCGCGAACGACGTCAATCCGTTCCCCGATACGCCGTTGAAGATCGTCTCGGCTGTGGCCGAGTCCGGCTCCGCAGATGTGTCGAACACCGCTTCCGAGGTCACCATCACTCCGGCGAAGAGCTTCGTCGGCACGCTCGTGGTGCGCTATCGCATCCAGGATGCGACCGAGGATGCCGACCGCGAGGTGAACGGCCAGATCATCGTCACGGTGCAGGACGTGCCAGGTACGCCGGGCACCCCGACCGTCACGAGTGTGCAGGACCGCACGGTCGTCATCTCCTACTCCGCCCCCACCAACAACGGCGCGGAGATCACGAAGTACACCGTGAAGTCGGTCACGGGGGGTGCGTACACGAAGGAGTGCCAGTCGACCACCTGCACGCTCGATGGTCTGACGAACAACGTCGAGTACGCGTTCCAGGTGACGGCGACGAACCGCGTCGGCGAATCCAAGCCCTCTGGCACCTCGGAGATCGCTCGACCGGATGCGCGCCCCGACACGCCCAACCCGCCGACCCTGGTGTTCGGCGACAAGTCGCTGAAGGTGGCGTGGACGACCCCGACGACCCCCGGGTCCCCGGTCGATCGCTACACGCTCGAGATCTCGCCGGCACCGCCGTCCGGCATCACACAGAAGGAAGTCACCGGCAACTCCCTCACCTGGGAGGGCCTGGAGAACGGGTCCGACTACCAGGTGCGCGTGCAGGCGCACAACCGCGCGCCCGACCCCTCCAGCTGGAGCGGATGGTCCGCCTCCGAGATCCCGGCTGGTCCGCCGCTCGCGGCGAATGCCCCGACCACACAGGAACTCGAGCCGGTCGGCAACCAGGCGCAGATGCAGGTGAACTGGGGTGCCCCCGACAAGAACGGCGACGCGATCCGCAGCTACCAGCTCGAGGTGCTCGAGGGCGGCAACGTCGTGCGTACCATCACGCCGGGCGCGCAGGCGACGAGCCAGGCTGTGGTCGTGCCGACCTCCGAGGCCGCGTACACCTACCGCATCCGGGCGCAGAACAAGGCCGGCTGGGGAGAGTGGAGCGCGCAGTCGGCGCCGCGTCGTGGCGTCACCGCGCCCGGTGCCCCGACCAGTCTCCGCGTGACGAACGAGGGCGACCGGCAGCTGACGATCTCGTACACCCCGGGCTCGCGCAACGGCGCCAAGACGGGCGAGGTCCAGTACCAGTACCGGTTGAACAACGGCAACTGGGCCGGAATCCCCGGCAACAACATCATCGGCGGTCTCAGCAACGGCACGAACTACACCGTGCAGGTGCGCGGTGTGGCCACGGTCGACGGCACGACCTACGCCGGTGCGGGGTCGAACACCGCAGCGGGCAATCCGCACGGCAAGCCGCACACGCCGACCGGGGGCGCGGAACAGCTGACCACCCAGGTGCGTCTGAAGTGGAACGCGACGGGTTCACCGAACGGCCGCGACATCTCGACGGTGCAGATCAGCATCGACGGCGGCGGCTGGGAAGGCGTCGGCATCAGCGGTTCGAGGGACGTCGGCAACGACTACGACCAGGCCCACAACATCCGGGTCAGGGCGCAGGACACGACCGGTGCCTGGTCGGATGTCAGCCAGACGTACAGCGCGCAGTCCAGCCCGCGCCCGCAACCGCGTGCCTGGGTGTCGAGAGGCACCCCCGGCAACTGGCCAGGGCAGTGCACCGACGGCACCTGCGCGAAGTTCGTGGTCAACACCTCGAACTTCCCGGCGGGCAACTATCAGGTCTGGTGCAACAGCAACGCGCCGACCGCCGGTCCGCGCTTCGCGGGCGGTGGGAGCTGGAACATCCCAGCCAACGGCTCTGTCGAGCTCAGCTGCTTCCACGGAAACGGCGGCCGCGGCTACCAGGTCTGGGTCACGATCGGCGGCACGGACTACGAACGCACCAACTGGTAGCGATTCGTCGCCCTTCTCCTCTTTTCTCTTTTCATAGAAAGCAGAACAACCCATGAGCATGACCCCCGAACAGGCCGCCTGGTTCCAGGGCACCTTCCAGCGTCTGGTCGACAACATAGACAAGGCGGTGCAGGGCAAGAAGGAGATCGTCGGCCTCGTGCTCTCGTCGATGCTCGCCGAGGGGCACGTGCTGCTGGAGGATGCTCCCGGCACGGGCAAGACGAGCCTCGCGAAGGCGCTCGCGGCGACCGTGCAGGGCACCAGCGCCCGCATCCAGTTCACGCCTGACCTGCTGCCGTCCGATGTGACCGGTGTCACGATCTACGACCAGCAGTCGCACAAGTTCGAGTTCCACAAGGGGCCGATCTTCGCGTCGATCGTGCTCGCGGATGAGATCAACCGCGCGTCTCCGAAGACGCAGTCCGCGCTGCTCGAGGTCATGGAGGAGTCGCGGGTCACGGTCGACGGCATCACGCACGAGACCGGGCGTCCGTTCCTCGTGATCGCGACCCAGAACCCGATCGAGCAGGCGGGAACGTACAAGCTCCCCGAGGCGCAGCTCGACCGCTTCCTGATCAAGACGTCGATCGGCTACCCCGACCTCGCGATCACCGAGAGCATCCTCGCGGGTGCCTCGGACCGCAACCCCTCCGCCGGACTCTCGGCCATCATCACGACCAGCGCGGTGGCAGACATGGCCGACCTCGCGGCATCAGTGCACGTCGAGCCCGCCGTGCTGCGCTACGTCGCCGAACTGGCCGAGGCCACCCGTGCCGACTCCGCGATCCGCCTGGGCGTCTCGGTGCGTGGGGCGATCGCGATGATCCGTATGGCGAAGGTATGGGCCGCGGCCCACGGGCGCCATTTCGTGCTCCCGGATGACATCAAGACGCTGGCCCGCCCCGTCTGGCAGCACCGTCTGCTGCTCGACGCCGAAGCCGAGTTCGCCGGCACCAGCAGCGACGCGGTCATCGCCCGCGTGCTCGACGCCGTCGCCGCACCGCAGGCGCGAACGGCGGCCTGATGACCGCGGAGGCACTTCAGGCGCCGCCGGCGCAGACGGAACGCGACGCCGGATGGCGTGACATCGCGGCCGTCATCGGCGCGCGCGTCCTGGCGCGCCTCCGACGCATCGCCGCAGCGGTCCGTCCTCTCGCCTGGGTGCTGCTCGCCCTCGTGGTCGGCTTCTGGATCCTCGGACAGGTCGCCGGGTGGTCGGAGTTCACGGTCGCCGCGGTCGTGATCGCGATCACGCTCGTCCTGTGCTCCCTGTTCCTGATCGGGCGTACCGCCTACGACGTGTCGCTCGACCTCGCCCGCACGCGGGTCGTGGTGGGGGAGCGGGCGGTCGGCGCGCTGACCCTCGCGAACCGCGGAACACGGGCGATCCTGCCCTCCCGCGTGGTGCTGCCGGTCGGCGCGGGGCGCGGGGAGTTCGGCATCCAGCGGCTCGCCGCCGGCGAGGAGGCGGAGGAGCTCTTCGCGATCCCGACGCAGAAGCGCGGCGTCGTGAAGGTCGGGCCGGTCAGCGTCGTCCGAGGCGACCCGCTCGGCCTGTTCGAGCGCGCTCACCGCCGCGACGATCCCGTGGACCTGTTCGTGCATCCGCGCACGGTGCTGTTCGACGGCCAGTCTCTCGGATACCTGCGCGATCTCGAGGGTCTCCCCGCGGCTGACCTCTCGCGCGATGACGTGTCGTTCCATGCGCTGCTGGAGTACCAGCCCGGCGACGACCTGCGTCATGTGCATTGGAAGTCCACCGCGCGCACCGGCACCATGATGGTGCGTCAGTACGAGGAGACCCGCCGGTCCCACTTCGTGATCGGCCTCTCCCGCTCGACGGGCGACTACGCCTCCGATCAGGACTTCGAGCTCGCGATCTCCATCGCCGGCTCCATCGGACTGCGCGCGATCCGCGATTCGCAGCGTGTCGATGTGCGCGTGCAGGGTCGCGAACTCGCCGCCGGCACCGGGAAGCAGCTGCTCGACTCGCTCGCGGCGATCGAGGAGAGCAAGCCCCGTGAGGGAGGGATCGCGGAGCTGGCCGGTGTGCTCTCCCGCACGATGCCGCTCGCGAGCGTGGTGGTGCTGGTGTGCGGCTCGAAGGTGCGCGCCGACGATCTCCGCCTCGCCTGCTCCCGCCTGCCCTACGGTGCACGCGTCCTCGCCGTGGTCGCGGACGGCTCCGTGTCATCACCGGCCCTCCAGCGCATCGGAGAGGCCGACGTCGTGACCATCGGCGCGCTCGCGCAGGTCCCCCTCGCTCTGCAGAAGGTTCTCGCATGACCGCTCCGGCCACCGCGTCCTCGGCGCTCCCTCTGCGGCGCTGGATCCTCGACCTGGGAGCCACGACGCTCCTGGTCGCGGTCTCGCTGATCGGTTTCTGGCCGACCTTCGGCGGACCGTCGTTCCTGCCGGCCGTCGCCGGGGGCATTCTCCTCGGTCTCGCGATCGCGGCCGTCACCGCCTGGCGTCGCTGGGGCATCCTCCTCACCACAGGCCTCGTGATCGGCGCGTACTTCGTCTTCGGTGGTGCGCTGGCACTGCCGCAGACGACGATCATCGGAGTCATCCCCACCCTCGACACCCTGCAGCGCTTGGCGCTCGGGCCTGTCACCGCGTGGAAGCAGCTGCTCACGACCGTGGCTCCCGTCGCTGCCAGCGACGGTCACCTGCTCGTCCCCTTCCTGCTCGCACTGGTCGTGACGGCGCTCACGGCGTCGCTCGCGCTGCGTCTCGCGCAGGTGGCGTGGGCGTTGATCCCCGCAGCAGCGCTGCTCATGCTCGTGATCGCCCTCGGCACGCCCGAGCCGGCTTTCCCGATCGTGCAGGGGCTGGTCTTCGCGATCGTCGGTATCGCCTGGCTCGCGCTGCGCCAGATCTGGGCTCCGCAGAACGCCGCCGTCTCAGTCAGCGATGTCGATCCTTCGCGCGCCGCGCACATGCGCATGCGGCGGCTCCTGGCCGGCGTCGCGGTGCTCGCGATCGCGGGTGGCGCCGGTGTCGCGACCAGCGCGATCGCCGCGCCGGCGGAGAGCAGACACGTCTTCCGCGATGTGATCATCCCGCCGTTCAACATCCGTGACTACCCGAGCCCCCTGCAGGCCTTCCGCAAGAATGTGCGGGATGAGGTCGACAAGACGCTCTTCACGGTGCAGGGGCTGCCCAAGGGTGCGCGGATCCGCACCGCGGTGATGGACCAGTACGACGGCATGGTCTACAACGTCACCGACGGCGGACCGACCTCATCGAGTGCGTTCACCCCGCTGCGTTCCGACATGTCACCGGATGCCGAGGGTGTTCCGGTGACCCTCAAGATCGCGATCGAGGACTATCGCGGCGTGTGGATGCCCACGGCCGGCGCTCTCACCGACATCGAGTTCGACGGCGACCGCGCCGAGGAACTGCGTCGGAGCACCTACGTGAACACGGCGACCGAGACCGCGGTGGCGACACCCGTGCTCAAGAAGGGCGACCAGTACACGGTCGATGCGGTGATGCCCGACGAGTACACCGACGAGCAGCTCGCCGAGTTGTCGTTCGGGACCGTCCCCATGCCCAAGCAGAGCAACGTCCCGGAGGAGCTCACCACGCTCGCCGCCGAGACCGTCTCCGGTGCCGAGACCGCGATCGAACAGGCCAGGGCGCTGGAGTCCTTCCTCTCCGAGGGTGGGTTCTTCAGTCACGGTCTGGAGGGCGAGGTGCTCTCGCGTGCGGGGCACACCGCCGAGCGCATCTCGACGCTGGTCGGAGGCGACCAGATGATCGGAGACGACGAGCAGTACGCCGTCGCGATGGCGCTGCTCGCGGGAGAGATCAACATCCCCGCCCGCGTCGTCATGGGGTACTTCCCCGAAGAGGAGCGGGCCGGCGAGGCCGTGTTCGAGGCCACCGGCGACAACGTGCATGCCTGGGTCGAGATCAACTTCGACGGCGTCGGATGGGTGCCCTTCAGCCCCACCCCGCCGGAGGACCAGGTTCCCAACGACACCAACACCAAGCCGCGGGTCGACCCGAAACCGCAGGTGCTGCAGCCGCCGCCCCCGCCGCAGGAGCCGGTCGATCTGCCGCCGACGCTGCCGGACGACCGCGAGTCGGAGGATGAGAACCTGAACCTCGCCGGGATCATCGGCGCGATCCTCCTCATCGGGGGGATCACCCTCGCGATCCTCGCGATCCTCGCATCGCCGTTCATCGTGATCGGTGCCTGGAAGGCGGCCAAGCGCCGTGCGCGTCGCTCGGCGCCTCGGACGTCGGATCGGATCAGCGGAGGCTGGGACGAGCTGACCGACCGCGCGGTCGACTACGGTGCGCAGGTCGGCACGGGAGGCACCCGCGTCGAGGAGGCCACGGTCGTCGCGAGCAGTCTCGCGGTGCCGCAGGTCACCGCGTTGGCGGAGCGCGCCGACAGAGAGGTCTTCGGACCCGCCGACCCGACTCCCGAAGAGGTCGACGCCTTCTGGCAGGAGGTCGACGGCATCGTCGGCGGTCTCGGCAGGGAAGCCGGCTTCTGGAAGCGCACGAGGGCGCGGCTCAGCATGCGCTCGCTGCTCGGCGGGACGGCCGTCTCGAACGGCCTGCAGAATCTGAAGGATGCCGCAGCCGCCCGCGTGCGCCGCGAACCTGGCACGATCAAGAACAACACCGACACCGGCACGACGTCCACCTCACCCGAGAGCGAGACCCCATGACACTGCTACCGTTCGGCCAGGTCGCGCCGATCTCCCGGCGTGCCGTGGCCTATGTCATCGACGCGCTGATCGCCGGAGGCCTCGGGGTCGTTCTCGGAGGCGGCCTGCTGGTCGCCGCGTCGCTCGCCGGCGGGCTCGAGGGCACTCTGACCACGCTCATGATCGGCGGTCCGATCGTCAGCCTGGTGCTGCTGGCCTGGTTCGTCGTCTACACCCTGATGCAGGCGGGCAACGGCTCGATCGGCATGCGCGCCCAGGGCCTGCGCCTGGCTTCGGCGGTCGACGGCACGCCGTTGGGCTTCGGACGTGCGCTCCTGCGCAACGTGATCTTCGGGCTGGCCGGCGCGATCGTGGTCGGCTATTTCAGCCCGTTGTTCGACGGCTCCGGACGTTTCCAGGGCTGGCACGACAAGGTCGGAAACGCGCTGATGCTGGATGCGCGTGTCGAAGCGCCCACGGACTCCGTGACGCCGGCAACGCCCTCCGGTGTGCCGACGTCGCTCGCCTCCGCAGCCCCCGCCGCCGCGTTCGCGACCTCGGCAGCTCCTGTCGTCCCGGGTCTCCCGCACCCCGCGCCCCGCACCGGCGGGCCGTTCGCGCCGCCCGCCGCCGCTCCGGCGACCGGGTTCGGGCAGCCCACCCCTCCCGCGCCCGTCGCGTCCTCGGGATCCGCGCCGGTCGCGTCGGCACCCGCTGCTCCGGCACCCGCTGCGCCGGCGGCTCCGATCCCCGATGCCGGCGACCTGATCGCCTTCGTCCCCGGGATCACACAGGACTCCGCACCCGCACGCGTCGCACCGGCTCCCGAGCAGACGCCGCCGGCTCCCGCTGCGCCCGCCCCGGTGCCTCCTGCCCCGGCTGCTCCCGCTGCGGCGCCCGCTGCGCCCGCTGCGCCCGCTGTTCCCGCGCCGGCTTCGCCTCCGGCTCCCGCGGCCACGGCGTTCGATGCGGAAGAGCCCGACATCGAGGACACCCGCATCAGCATCCCTGGTCACCGTCTGGTGTTCACGTGGGACGACGGCACGCGCGTCTCGGTCTCGCGCCGCACGATCTTCGGCCGCAATCCGGGCCCGGAGGACGGGGCGATCATCGTCTCGGTGCGTGATGAGACCCTGTCGCTGTCGAAGACGCACTTCGAAGCGGCAGCCGAGGTCTCCGGAGGCTGGGTGCTCGACCGGCACTCGACCAACGGTATGACGATCGTCCGTGAGGGGCAGCGCATCGCGTGTCCGGCCGGTCAGCGTGTGCCGGTGCGACTGGGCGATGCCATCGAGATCGGCGACCGCATCGTCACGATCGGCGGCTACGCGTGAGGCCGGGACTCGTCGTCTCGACCGGTTCGGCGACGCATCCGGGACTCCGGCGCGCGCTGAACGAAGACGGGCATCTCGCCGGCGCTCCGGTGTTCATCGTCGCCGACGGCATGGGCGGGCATGAGGCGGGGGAGAGGGCGAGCGCGACGGTCATCGCCGAGTTCGCACGCTTCATCGGCCGCTCCGCCCTCGAGCTCGACGACGTGCGCTTCGCGCTGTCCCGCGCGAGGGAAGGGGTCGAGGATCTCTCGACGTCGGGCAACGGTCGAGCAGGGACCACTCTGAGCGGCGTCGTGATCGCCTCCGTCGACGGCATGGGCTACTGGTTGGCTCTCAACATCGGCGACTCGCGCACATACCGCCTCGCCGACGGCGAGCTCGAGCAGATCAGCGTCGACCACTCTGTGGTGCAGGAACTGATCGAATCGGGCGAGCTCACCGCGGAGGACGCCCTCACCGATCGCCGCCGGAACATCATCACCCGGGCGATCGGGGCGAGCAGCACGGGCGACGCGGACTACTGGATGTTCCCGGCCGAGCTGGGGGACCGGATCCTGGTGTGCTCGGACGGGCTGACCTCGGAAGTCTCCGACGACCGCATCCGCGAGGTCCTGCACACCACGTCTGATCCGCAGGTGGCGGCGGACGTGCTCGTCGCCGACGCCGTGAGTGCCGGAGGACGCGACAACATCACCGTGATCGTCGTCGACGCCGTCTCGGTCGCCTCGCGACCGGGAACGCTGCTCGAGACCGACACAGACATCGACATGGACACGCGTCCGCGAGAAGCTGCAGGAGGGGTTCACTGATGCAGACCATCTACCGACCGGGGACCTGGTACCTGATCGTGATTCCGGGCGCGCTCGTCGCCCTGCCGCCGGACGTGCCCGCAGATGTCGTCGAGCGGCTGTGGGCGCAGCTGCCCGCGCAGAAGACGCTCGCGACCGTGGTCGACGCGCTCACCGCACAAGCCGGCGGTTCCTTCGCCTCCCTCCCGCCGTTCGCGGCAGCCGTGGCCGAAGGCGACGACGTCCGCATCGCCCTGCGCGGTGGCGTGGTCGCGCGTGTGAGCACGGCATCAGGGGAGTCCCACGATCTGTCAGGTGCGGACGTGACGACCTGGAGCGAGCGCTTCGTGGGTCGCGCGACCCGCATCGAGATCACGGTCGAGGAGACCGCATCCGGCGCCGCATTGCCCGCACAGGGCGGGATCGTCTGCGCGGCCGCCGTGAGCGCCGAGCTCGAGTCCGGTGACAGTGCTGCTCTCACTGCGGCTCTCGGCCCGGCTCCGCAGATCGCTCCATCCGACTCCGGGGTCTCCGCGGCAGTGCTCGCAGGCGGCACGGTGCCGGCGCTCGTGCAGTTCGGTGCTCCTGCGGCCTCCGTTTCCGCGCCCGCTCCGGCGCTCGGCGCGGTCGCGGCTCCCGTCGTCCCCACCGCGGGACCGATCGTCGGATCCGTGCCGGTGGTCGAATCGGTGCCGTCCGTGCCTGCAGAGACGCCCGTGCCCGAGGAAGAACCTGTTTCTCCGCCCGCGCCCGAGCCCGCCACCTCCGAGGGAGCGCCTGAGGAGTCCCTTCCGGTCGCCGAGCCTGAGCCGGTTCCCGAGCCTGAGCCGGTGCTCGAGCCCGTGCCCGAACCTGTCCCCGCGCCCGACGCCGAGACCGACGCGGTCGCCGTGATCGAGTCCCTGCTGAGCGCGGCCGAGGTCACCCTCGCACCACCCGCCGATGAGGACTTCGACCAACTGTGGGGTGCCACGGTGCACTCTGTACCCGCGGCGCCCGGCGCTCTGGCCGCACCAGCGGCCGAGGGAGACCACGACGGCGCGACGATCTCCGCGGCCGAGCTGCGTGCATTGCGCCAGCAGGCGCCGGTCGCCGATGACGCACCGACCGCCGTGCTTCCGGTGTCGGACGCCCCGCTGGCCGGTCGCATCCGGGTCTCCACCGGGCAGGTCGTCGCGCTCGACCGCACGGTGATCATCGGTCGTCGCCCGCGGTCGACCAGAGCGAGCGGCGCGAACCTCCCGCACCTCGTCGCGGTCGAGAGCCCGCAGCAGGACATCTCGCGCAGCCACCTCGAGGTCCGCCCCGAGGGCGACACGGTCGTGGTGATCGACCTGCACACGACGAACGGATCGACGCTGCTGCGCCCCGGTGCCGACCCGATGCGGCTGCACCCCGGCGAGCAGACGCTCGTGCTCTCGGGCGACGTGGTCGACCTCGGTGACGGCGTGACGGTCGCCTTCGAGGATCTGCCGTGAGTCGTCGTCCCTCCCCGCCACCCGAGCTGCCCGGTTTCACGTATGTGGAGCCGTTGGGCACGGGTGGCTTCGCCGATGTCTTCCTCTATGAGCAGGAGATGCCGCGTCGTCGCGTCGCGGTGAAGGTGCTGCTCGCAGACCGCATCTCCAGTGGAGCTGCGCAGGAGTTCACCGACGAGGCGAACGTGATGGCGATGCTGTCGACGCACCCCGCCATCGTCACGATCTATCAGGCGGGAGTGGCCGGCGACGGCCGACCGTACCTGGTGATGGAGTACTGCCCGCGGCCGAACCTCCAGCTGCGCGCTCGCAAGGAGCCGTTCTCGGTGGCCGAGGCGTTGCGGGTCGGCGTGCAGGTCGCCGGAGCCGTGGAGACCGCGCATCGCGCTGGAGTCCTGCACCGCGACATCAAGCCGGCCAACATCCTCGTCACGGAATACAACCGGCCGGCGCTCACCGACTTCGGCATCGCCTCGACGACCGGTGCGACGGGCGAGGCATCCGGCATGTCGATCCCGTGGTCGCCGCCGGAGTCGTTCGCCGAGCCTCCGCAGAGCGGCCCTCGCACCGACGTGTGGGCGCTGGGAGCGACGCTGTACACGCTGCTGGCCGGACGCTCTCCGTTCGAGCGGCCGGGGGAGCGCAACTCGAGTGCCGACCTGATCGAGCGCATCGAGCGGGCGGCGCTGCAGTCCCTCAACCGTCCGGATTCTCCCGAGAGCCTGCAGCGCGTGCTCGATCGCGCCATGGCCAAGAACCCGAACGACCGGTTCCCGAGCGCCGTCGCGTTCGCCCGTGCCCTGCAGAAGGTGCAGATCGAGCTGTCGCACTCGGTGACGCCGATCGACATCGTCGACGAGCACCCCTCGCAGGACGAGATCGAGGATGACGGCGACGGCCTGACCCGCGTGCGGGAGATCGTGAGCATCGATCCCGATGCCTCCTCGTTCACGCGTCCGTCCGCGGCCACGCAGCCGCGCGGCCCGCAATGGGCGCCCACCGACATCCCTCGCTTCGACGCACCGGCGTCCCCGGCGGCGGAGCCCGAGGTCGAGGCGACGCAGATCCGTCCGCCACGCACGGCGCCTCCGGCTCCCGATGTCGATGAGCGCACGATCCTGCGCGCCCCGATGGTGGTCGCTCCTGACGTGGCGGCGTCCCCCCAGGCCGCGCCCCCCGTGCCGGGAGCAGCGACCACTCCGCCGCCCGCGAGCGCGAGTGCGAGTGCGCCCCCGGCGGCGCCGCGTAGCCGCAAGGGGCTGTGGATCACGCTGATCGCCGCCGGAGTCGTGCTGATCGTCGGCGGGATCTTCGGGCTCAACGCTCTTGTGGCCGGCATCGCGCCGGAGCCGAACCCGCAGGCCTCGGAAGAGACGGTCGATCCGCAGGATCCGGTCTCCGAAGCGGTGCCCAAGGTCGCCGACGTCGTGGCCACCCGCACCGGAGATCAGGTCACGTTCACCTGGACCAACCCGAATCCGCTCGAAGGTGACAGCTACCTCTGGACCAACCTGGATCCCGCGGGTGACGGCGCCGTGAACCAGGTGGCGGACGAGATGGCAACGGTCACCGGAGCCGGACAGGTGTGCATCGAGGTGATGCTGCGTCGTGAGAATGGCACGGCCTCCGACGTGGTGAAGGCCTGCGGATGAGCGCTGGGGCGGGTGTCACTGTCGAATTCGCGGGCGAGTACTTCCCCGTGAGCGTCGGAGGGCGATTCATCGTGGGGCGCGAGGGCGACCTCGAACTCGACGACAATCTGTTCCTGCATCGGCACTTCCTCGAGATCACCGACGCGGACGGCCTGTGGTGGCTGTCCAACATCGGCACCCGGTTGACGGCGACAGTGACCGATTCGGCCGGAGGGGTGCAGGCCTGGCTGGCGCCGGGCGCTCGATTGCCCCTGGTGTTCGAGAAGACGACGGTGGTCTTCAGTGCGGGACCCACCACCTACGAGCTGACGCTGCACGCGGCAGAGCCGACATTCCGCGCCACCCAACGCGAGCACGACGACGGCGGGGCGTCCACGATCGGCGACATGCCGCTCACGCTCAGCCAGCGCCTGCTGATCCTGGCCCTCGCCGAGCCTCAACTGCGCCGCGACGGGACCGGGATGAGTGAGATCCCGACCTCTGCGAAGGCGGCCGAACGTCTGGGCTGGACGGTCACGCGCTTCAACCGCAAGCTCGACAACGTCTGCGACAAGTTCGATCGCATCGGCGTTCCGGGCATGCGCGGCGGCCAGCGCAGCTTCGCCACGAACCGGCGGGCACGGCTCGTCGAACATGTGATCGCCTCACGCCTGGTGTCTCGGGCGGATCTTCCGCTACTGGACGCCTCCCACGACGACGCAGAAGGAGAGCAGGAGTGATCTGGGAGATCGACGATCACGCTCCTGAGATCGAGGGACTCGACAAGAACGGACGGCCCGATCCGGCCTACGCCGAATCCCTCGGCCTGATCCCCGCAGGACGCGGTGCGCGCATCGGGGCGGCGCTGATGGAATGGGCCGTGGCCGTGGTCATCGCGGTGCCCGCGATCATCGCGCTCACTCCGATCCTGGCGGAGGCCGTCGCGGGAGGCTTCGAGCCGGAGGCGTTCTTCGCGCGTCCCGACCTGGTGTGGATCATCGTCGCCGTCGCCGTGTCGCAGGGCCTCATGATCGCCTACGTCATCGTGCAGCTCGTCCTGCACGGACGCAAGGGCGTCACACTCGGAAAGGCGGTGTGCGGCATCCGCTCGGTCAACGTCCGCACGCTCGAGCGTCCGGGCTTCTGGCGCGGGGCGGTGGTGCGCTACCTCCTCGCGGGCGCGTCGTTCCTGATCCCGCTGATCGGGCCCGTTCTGGTGATCGCGCTCTCGCCGCTGTTCGACATCGAACGCCGCGGTCGCGGGTGGCTCGATCTCGCGGCCGCCACCTGGTTCGTCGATGCGCGCCACGGTCTCAACCCCTACGACCAGAAGCGGATGCGCATCGCGCGCAAGCGCGTCAAGACCCCGGAGCATGAGGAGAAGGCGCCGCTGCCCTCACTCGCGACCCCGGTCGACCGCGACGCTCCCGCCGCGTACGTGCCCAGCGCGCGACTCTCCGGCGGCGTCATCGGCGCCCACCGCGGCGGTACGGCGACTCCGCCTGCCCCGCAGCCGGAGTCCGCAGCGGGCGCGGTCGTCTCGGCTGTTCCGCCCTCTCTCGCGACCGGGGCTCCCGCTCCGGCATTCGCTCCGCCTGTGGCCCCAGCCCCGGCCGCCCCTGCTCCCGCAGCTCCGGCCGTGCTGCGGCCTGCTGCGGCACCCGCTCCGGCCCCGACATCCACTCCAGCTCCCGCACCGGCACCCGCTCCGGCCCCGGCATCCACTCCCGCACCGGCTCCCGCCTCGACGCCGGCGCAGAGCGCAGCTCCCGCCGCGTCGGCCGGCACACGTGCAGTGCTGATCCTCGACAGCGGGGAGCGCGTCGAGGTACGCGGCACGACGTTGTTCGGACGCTCGCCCGGTGCCGCCGCTGGCGAGGGCGAGGCGCAGCTGGTGCGCGTGGCCGACGACACCCGATCCGTGTCGAAGACGCACCTGGCCGTGATGCCGGCCAGACGCGGTGTCTTCGCGGTGGACCGTGCGTCGACCAACGGCAGCGCGATCATCAGGAACGGGTCGGAGACCGCCCTGGTCGCCGGGCACCCGGCCGAGCTGCAGATCGGCGACACCGTGCGCTTCGGCGACCGGACCCTGACGGTGGAATGGGTATGACCGCACACGACGAGACGCGCCTCCGGCGCGGTGAGGATGGACGATGAGAGTCAAGCTGACCCTGCGTCGCCCCGCAGCTCCCCTGACCGATGTGGTGGTGATGGCGGACTCGACGGCGACGATCGCCGATGTCGCACGCCAGATCGCGACGACCGATCCACTGCGCAGCATCGCGGCAGCCCCCGCCGACGTGCTCACGCTGTCGGTGGCGCCGCCGACGAGCGACCAGACGACCATGCTCAACCCCGACCTGCTCGTGGGCGATGCGCCGATCGGCTCCGGCTTCCTCGCCGAGGTCGTCAACGTCGGCCCCCACCGCGCTTCCGTCGGCACCATCGGCGCCCGCCCCGCCGCACTGCTCAGCGTCGTGTCCGGCCCCGCATCCGGGCAGGAGTTCCCCCTGCCCATCGGTCACTTCCTGATCGGGCGCGATGCGGCGAACGACGTCACCGTGGCTGATCCGCTGGTGTCGAAGCGGCACGCCCGCATCGAGGTCGCATCGACCTTCGTCGAGCTGGTCGACCTCAACTCCGCCAACGGCATCCTGGTCGACGGCGGGCTCGTGCAGCGTCTGCGCGTGATCCCCGGCCAGCGATTCACGCTGGGTGACTGCGAATTCGTCGTGCACCTGGTCAGCGATTTCGACGGTTCGGCCGACGGCGACCCCGTGCTCGAACGCGGCGGGGCGCTCATGTTCAACCGCAGCCCGCGGGTCGAAGAACGGTTCACGGGTGAGGAGCTCGACGAGCCGCGCTACCCCCGCGACCAGCCGTCGCGCCTGTTCCCCTGGCCCATGCTGGTCGCCCCGATCCTGCTCGCCGTGACGATGTTCAGCATCACGCAGCGTCCGGCCTCGCTCCTGATCGCCGCCGCTTCGCCCATGATGATGTTCGGCAACTTCATCTCGCAGAAGACGAACATCGGCCAGCGTCTGCGCAAGGAGGTCGAGTCCTTCGAGGAGCAGTTCGAGCGGCTCGAGGAGAAGCTCTACCACTCGCACCCCAAGGAACGTGAGGTGCGGCAGAACGAGGTGCCCGCGGTCGCTGTGGTCTTCGATGAGGCCATGCGCCTGGGCCCGCTGCTGTGGACGCGCCGGCCCGAGCACTGGAACTTCCTCGCGATGCGGCTGGGCGTGTGCGAGAGCGAGGCGCGCACGCGCATCAAGCGCACCGAGACGCCCGAAGCGCTCGTCGAATACGTCGAGCGCGTCGACCGCCTGGAAGAGCGCTACCGGATGATCGCCGATGTACCGATCCTGGAGTCGCTCCAGAGCGTCGGCTCGATCGGCGTCGCCGGCCCCACCTCGCTCGCGAGCGACGCACTGCGGGGGATCGCGGTGCAGCTGTTCGGCACGCACTCCCCGAACGAGCTCGTCACGGTCGCGCTCACCGAGCCGGGCTGGGCCAACGAGTTGGACTGGCTCAAGTGGCTGCCGCACACCTCCAGCGAGCGGAACCCGTTCAAGGACATGCCGCTGGCGGATTCCGCGTCCACCGGCACGGCGCTGCTGAGCGGTCTCGAGGAGATCGTGCTGCGACGTTCGCGCGAGTCGAAGTCCGCGCGTCCGCCGTACGGTGCCGACTGGGATCCGATGCGCTACGGCACCGACGTCAAGCGCGCGGCCGAGGACGCCACCTTCCCCGGTCAGACCGCGATCGTGGTCATCGTCACCAACGACGCCCCCGTCGACCGCGCACGGCTGACCCAGATCCTGGAGCGCGGCGCCGACGTCGGCGTGTACGCGCTCTTCGTGGCCCCCGTTGTCGAGGCTCTGCCCGCTGCCTGCCGCACGTTCGTCGATGTCGGCAAGGGCCTCGACGACGCCGTCGTCGGCACGGTCCGCAGCGGTGTCGATTACCGCGGCGTCCAGGTCGAGGGCGTCTCGCACGCCTACATGATGATGTTCGCGAAGCGCTTGGCGCCGGTCGTCGACTCGAGCACCGTGATCGAGGATGCCTCCGACATCCCGAACTCGGTCAGCTTCCTCTCCCTCGTCGGCACCGAGATCGCGGACGACGCGAACGCGGTGATCGACCGCTGGCGTCAGAACAACACGATCATCGACCGCTCCGGAGCACCCCAGTCGCGGCTCAAGAAGGCCGGCAACCTGCGAGCGATCATCGGGCAGTCGCAGACGGATGCCATGACCCTCGACCTGCGTCTGCAGGGCCCGCACGCCCTGGTCGGAGGAACGACCGGTGCGGGCAAGAGCGAGTTCCTGCAGGCCTGGGTGCTCGGCATGGCCGCGGCGCACAGCCCCGACCGCGTCACGTTCCTGTTCGTCGACTACAAGGGCGGATCCGCGTTCGCGGACTGTGTCGACCTGCCGCACACCGTGGGACTGGTCACCGACCTCAGCCCCCACCTCGTGCGGCGTGCGCTCACGAGCCTGCGCGCCGAGCTGCATCACCGCGAGCACCTCTTCAACCGCAAGAAGGCGAAGGACCTGCTCGAGCTCGAGAAGCGCCGCGACCCCGAGACACCGCCCGCGCTCGTGCTCGTGATCGACGAGTTCGCCGCGCTCGCCGGAGAGGTGCCGGAGTTCGTGGACGGCGTGGTCGACATCGCCCAGCGCGGTCGCTCCCTCGGCATCCATCTGATCATGGCGACACAGCGTCCGGCCGGTGTCATCAAGGACAACCTCCGCGCGAACACCAACCTGCGCGTGGCGCTGCGCATGGCCGACGAATCGGACTCCAAAGACGTCGTGGACGATCCGGTGGCGGCGACCTTCTCGCCCTCGCTGCCCGGTCGCGGCATCGCGAAGACCGGACCAGGGCGGCTCGTGCCGTTCCAGTCCGCCTACGCGGGTGGCTGGACGACCGAAGAGGCGCAGGTCGCCGAGGTCAAGGTCGCCGAACTCCGCTTCGGCTCGATCCAGACGTGGGAGGCCGAGCAGGCGCCGGAGTCCGACTCGCATGACGAGGACCTCGGCCCCAACGACCAGAAGCGCATCGTCGCGACCCTGGTGACCGCGGCACGTCAGGCGCGCATCCCCGCTCCTCGTCGTCCCTGGCTCGACGACCTCGAGGGCGCCGTCGACATCCGCGATCTGCCCGTCCTCGGTGACGGACAGGTGCTGCTCGGCAAGATGGACGTCCCGGAGCGACAGCTCCAGGAACCCGCGTACTTCCATCCGGACAAGGACGGCTCGCTGCTGGTCTACGGCACCAGTGGATCGGGCAAGTCGACCGTGCTGCGAACGATCGCGATCGCCGGGGGCTTCGATCCGGCGCACTCGAACGTCGAGGTGTACGGACTCGATTTCGGATCCGGATCGCTCAAGAGCCTCGAGGTGCTTCCGCACGTCGGTTCGGTCATCTCCGGCGACGACTCCGAGCGCGTGCAGCGCGTTCTCCGCTCGCTCGCCAAGGTGCTCGACGACCGCGGCAAGCGCTTCAGTGCGGCGAACGCCTCCAGTCTCACCGAGTACCGTGAGATCACCGGACGGGACGAGGCGCGCATCCTGTTCCTGATCGACGGGTTCCCGCAGTTCCGGGCGGAGTGGGAGTCGACCACGGCGCGCATGCCGTTCTACCAGACCTTCATGCGCATCCTCGGCGAGGGGCGTCCGCTCGGCGTACACGTGATCGCGAGCGCCGACCGCTCGGGCTCAGTGCCCACTGCGGTCAGCGCGAACGTCTCGCGGCGTGTGGTGCTGCGCCTCTCCGACGAGTCCGGTTATGCGATGCTCAACGCTCCCAAGGACGTGCTGGACGAGCGCTCGGCTCCGGGCCGCGCGATCGTCGATGGGCGGGAGACCCAGATCGCGACGCTCGGCGGCACTCCGAACGTCGCGGAGCAGACCAAGCTCCTCGAGAAGCTCGCCGAGTCGCTGCGCGAAGCCGGGGCTCGTGAGGTGCCGGAGATCGGCGCACTCCCCACTCGCCTGTCGGTGCGCGACCTGCCCGATCGACTGGGCGAGTTCCCGGTGCTCGGCGTCGCGGAGGACACTCTGGCCGCCCGCGACTTCGATCCGGTCGGCACGTTCGTCGTGGCGGGGCCGCCCTCGTCGGGCAAGACCAACGCCCTCAAGGCCATCATCACCTCGATGCGTCGGCTCGACCCGCAGATCAAGCTCTTCCACTTCGGCGGGCGGCGGGCGCAGCTCAAGGACTACGTCGAGTGGACCCGCAGTGCGGTGACCCCGGAGGACGCCAAGGAACTGGCCAAGGAGATCACCGAGATCGCCACCGACGAGACGTTGGGCGTGCGTCTGCTCGTCGTCGTCGAGGATGTCCCGCAGTTCGCGGACAGCCCGGCGGAGCGCGAGATGAAGGCTCTGTTCCAGGCGATCAACCGCAGCGACCACCTTCTCATCGGCGACGCCGACGTGACTCAGGTGACCAGCGGGTTCGGTTTCATCGCGGACTTCAAGGCCGGCCGCAAGGGCATCATCCTCAAACCGGATGCCTTCGACGGCGATGCCGTGTTCAAAGTGCCGTTCCCGAAGGTCAAGCGCACGGACTTCCCGGAGGGGCGAGGGATCTTCGTGCAGGCGGGCCGTCAGGTCACGGTCCAGCTGCCGTTGGTGGAGGCGGAGAGGAAGGCATGACCCGATGGGGAGTTGTGCCCATCGTGGAACCCGCCGGTTCTCCTTAGGGTGGGGAGGGTCGTGATGAGAGCCGACGCGCACGCAGTGGTCAGAAGTCGATCGGTGGAATCGAGGAGGTATCGTCGTGGGAACTGACATCAACATCCCCATGTCGCAGCTGGAGCAGTTGAACACGTCGTTGGGCAACATCATCAAGGAGTTCGAGAGCGCCGGTACACGCAGCGACGCCCTGGAATCCGCGATCGGCGCCCCGCACGGCGAGACGGCCCTGCGCAGCGAGATCAGCCGCTTCGAAAGCGACTGGAACGACAAGCGCGACACCCTGAAGTCGAAGCTCGAGAGCGCGAAGGAGCGGGTCGTCGACTTCGCCACGGCGTGGACGGACTTCGACCTCGAGGCGGCGAAGAACCTCGACACCACCGAGAACCCGCCGCAGGTCGAACCGAACGGGGCACGCTGACATGGACAGGACACCCACCGCAGGCAAGCAGTACGAGATCATCCCGATCGAGGGGGAGGCCCCCGCGATCGAGCTCCGTGGGATCGAGATCGAGAGTCTCGGCGACCAGATGCTGGCCGCCGCAGATCTGCTCGCCACGATCGACCTGGGCGCCGAGTGCCGGGGGAAGAGCCTCGATGCCTTGAAGGGCGACGTCACCGACGTCAAGGATGATCTGCGCAAGGCGGGCGAGCGATACCAGCCGAGCGGCACGCACATCATCGAGTACGCACGGACACTCGAAGGCGTGAAGTCGACTCTGAGCACGCTGATCCCCGACCTCGAGGATCTCTGGAACGCCTATCAGACCACCGCCGGCAGCTACGAGGACGACTCGAAGCTCCCGGAGCCCGCAGAGGGCGAATCCACGGATGACCGCACGTCGCTCGCCGACGTCGACGGCGACCACGATGCCTGGAAGGCCAAGGCCGTCGAATACGAGGGCGTGTACGACACGTGGTGGGAGGCCTACGAGCGGGCCAGGGCGGGCATTCAGACCGCGAACGACGAGGGCGTCAAGGACTCGTGGTGGGATGACCAGCTGCCCTGGCTGGAGACTCTCGGCACGATCCTCTCCTACGCGGGCATCGTGCTCGCGGTGGCGGCGTGCATCATCGGCGGTCCTTTCATCCTCGCGGCGGCGATCATCGGCCTGGCCGCACTCGCCGTCACGGTGTGGAAGGTCAGCTGCGGCCGCGGCAACGGATGGGACATCGCGATGGCGGCCGTCGGCGTGTTCCCGTTCGGCAAGGCGTTCGCGCTCGTCAAGGGCTTCAAGGCTGCTCCGGGACTGGCGTCGCTCGGTCGGGGGCTGCTCGGCATGGGTGGCGATATGGTCGGTGCCGGATGGCGTGGCGGGTCGAGATTGACGGGTGTGCTCGCCGAAGGCAACCTCGGTCAGGTCTTCCATGCCGGTGGTGCCGTCAACCGCAACGGCACCGCAGTCATGCGGAACTTCTTCAACGGACTCGAGTCGCCGTCGATGCTCAGCCGGCTGCTCCGCGGCAGCGAAGGTTCGTGGGCCGGTGCGATCGGCGACGGCGCCTCCGGTCTCTCGAACGCGGCCTTCAACAACCTTCGGTCGTTCCTCGGCAACACGCCGAACGGCAGCGTCATGGATGACATGCTGTCCGGCGGCAATGCCGCGCTCGACTTCCTCGACAACCTGGGTAAGGCCGGAGCGGGCTTCGCCTATGACAGGACGACGAGCGGGTGGGGATTCTGATGCGGAGCATCGAGGTCGACATCGACGATCGCTGGTTGCTGCCGGTTCCCTCCGACGTGGATCCGGGAGTCTGGGCGCGCGAGAAGGTCGCGACGCTGCAGTCCGAGCCGGAGCGCGACCCCGAGGAGACCGTCGAGGCACTCATCTCCCTCACCGCGAGCGCGGATCCGACAGCGTTCGCCACGCTGCTGTTCTGCCCTGACGGCCTGCCAGGACGCGCACTCGTGGCGATCTACGCCACGGAGAGCGATCTCGCCTCCCTCGACGACCTGCCGGAGCTCGCACCCGCCGCGCTTCCGCGGCAGGTCCTGCCGTTGCGCGAGCACGATCCCGCAGTGGGTCGGGTCATCTCCACGATCACCCAGGTGCCGGACGTCGGCATCCTGGGAACGCTGCACTACGAACTGCTGCGCGACGGCGCACTGCTGGAGGTCGTCGTGACCAGTCCGAGTCTGCCCCACCTCGGTGTGGGGATGCCGGTGTTCGAAGAGCTCATCGAGCGGATCGTCGTCGCACCGATCGGATCGGGTCAGCATGTCGCTGCGTGAGGAACTGCTCGGTCTCTCCTCGGGAACGCCGCGCTTCCGGATCCTGCTCCCTGCGGAGTGGGCGAGTTGGCCGGTGACCCCGGAGCTGGGAGCACAGCTCGAGCAGCGCACCCGGCCGGCCTTCGCCCGAGCAGGTCGGCCTGACCTCGACGGCATGTTCACCTCGCAGCTCAACAGTGCGATGAAGGGGCTGGCCGAAGCGGGTGCGAAGTACGTGTTCCTCCCTTCGGAAAGGACTCCAGGAAAGGATCCACTCGCGCTGTCGATGATCGCGACGTTCATCGATTCGCCCGACGGCCCTCTCGACGCATGGGTCACGTCGCGGATCCGCGACGGTGCCGAGCTGCTCGACACGGAGGGGCGGATCGTCTACTGGCGGGACCGCAGGGCCGGACTCGACGATGAGACGCATCGCGCGCAGAGCATCTACGTGATCTCGGTGCCGGGCACGAACCGCCGGAAGGCGCTCATGCTCACGGGCAGCACGATCGTCGGTGCCGAGACGGCGGACGACGACGAGTACGCTGTCGCCGTGCGAATGATCTTCGATGCGATGGCATCAACCGTGACCTGGGTGGCCGACGACGTGGATACCGACGAGTGAAGCCTGTGATCCGTCTCTCCGGAGACGACGCCGCGGTTCGGGTGGTCGGAACGGAAGCCGTGAAGGCGCTTCGTGCGGATCCGCAGACCGCGTCCGCGCTGTTCAGTCGGCTCTGGAAGCTGCATCTGCGTCGCGCGCGGTTCGTGACCAGTGCGGGTGCGCCTCCGGTGTCAGCGGCGGGGGCATCACCGGAGCGCGAGTTCGGCACGGCCTATCGCGTGATCTGGGGAGTGCTGCTCGGTATCGGACTCGTCGCCGCTCTGGTGCAGGCCGTGATGCTCGGACCTGCTGATCGAAGGAACTCGTTCACAGACCCGAGCACCGCGCTCTCGGTTGCTCTCGTCGCCGGCGTGATCGCGCTCCCTGTACTGCTGATCGTGCTGATGCTACGCGTGCCCGATCCGAAGAGCGCGCGGACGGGCGAGACCCTCGCGGTGCTGGTCGGAGTGATCTGCGCGGGCATCCTGATCTTCCGCCTGGCGGTCGGCGGCGGTGACGGGCGTGGCTTCGCCCCGCAGGACCTCGCGGTCTGGCTGCCGATGACCGCGGTGAGCGTGCTGTTGATCATCGGCATCGCCGTGCGCAGCGACCTGGTGCGCCGGCGCTCCGCGGTTCCTGCATCTGTCGGGCCGTCGCGACCGCAGACGGACTCCGTTCGGGAGATGCGTCGGGAGGCGGAATGGGCGGCATCGTCCACCCGACAGGACGCGTCGACGAAGGCCGACTGGCTGGCGCGGCTCGATCAGCTGGCGGAGCGCGGTGTCGATGCCGGCAGTGTCGCCCAGGCGCGGACGATGACACCGGCCGCATGGCTCACGTGGCTCGCCTATGACGGCGAGATCGACATCGCCGGCGTCATCCCGCGCCCCTGACGCTCGTCGGGCGCTGCAGTGGGGATGGGGAGTTGTCCCCATCGACGGCCCTGATGGTTTGTCCTTAGGGTGGAGTTATCAGGGCCGGAGTGGTCCGATCCAAACGATTTCCGGAGGTGTGGACGATGGCCGATTTCGGTGCGTCTTATGCAGAGATGGAGCAGGTGGCGTCGTCGCTGTCGCAGGCTCGTGATGACATTCAGGGGCAGTTGGACACACTGAAGGGTCAGGTCGACACTCTTCTGGGTGATGACTTCAAGACGCAGCACGCGTCGGGCAAGTTCGGTGAGGGGTACACGGAGCTGACGACGGGTCTGAAGACCGCGGTCGACGGTATCAACGACATGTCCGAGTCGCTGCTGGGCATGATGCGTGCGATCCAGGACCTGGACCAGCAGCTCGCCGGCAGCTGACACACGCGGCATTCTGACTCGAAAGGGGTCGGCGGGATCCGTCGGCCCCTTTTCTCTCATCATCCCCGCTGGAGAAGATACTCGCGATGGACATCATGCTCGATCTGGACCGACTTCGCCTGACGAAGACCGGCCTGACATCCTCGGTTGACGCCTTCGAATCGGCGGCTCAGACCAACGATGCGCTGGAGAGCGCAGTCGGCAAGCCGGACGGACGTTCCGAACTGCGGCAGAAGGTCTCCGACTTCGAGGACGACTGGAAGTCGAACCGCGGCAAGCTGCAGAAGAATCTCGACGAGATCCTCACCCAGCTCACCGGGATCATCGATGGCTGGGAGCAGTGGGACACCGAGACCGCGAACGGCTTCGAGAACCCGACGAGTACGGCAGACGTCTCCGTTGGAAAGGCCACGCGACGATGAGGTCTCCGTTCACCCAGCACGAACTGCGACCGCTCGAAGGAAACCCGTCCGTGATCTGGGCTGACGGCGACGGGTTCGTGAAGCTCGCCGTCACGATGTCCGAGACGGCGGTGCTGCTCACCGAGATCGGCGACTCCGGCGTCCACAAGAGCAAAGGTACGGACAAGCTCGGTGACATGGCGCGGGAGTCGTCGAGCGACCTGTCCGATGCGGCGGTGCGCTACGAGGGCACGGGCAAGGCGCTGCGTACCTATGCGGAGGCGTTGCAGACCGCGCAGAACTGGCTCGACCTTCACCTCCACGAGGTCGAGCGCGCGGAGAGGGACTATCAGACCGCGCTCGAGGAGAAGGAGACGGCTGACCGGAATCAGGCCTCGGTCGATCATCAGTGGCCGTGGGAAGACGAGCCTACGCAGGCGGACAAGGAAGCGGCATCCGGTGCCGTCGATGCGGCGAACACCTCGCTCACCGGAGCGAAGACCGATCGCGACGCCCAATGGCACAGCTTCGATCACGTCTTCGACGCATGGTCCGATGCGTATGACGATGCCGTGGAGGGCGTGCAGAAGGCCATGGACACGGCCGACAACGGCGATGGATTCTGGGGATTCGTCGACGACCTCCTCACGGTCATCGCCGTCGTTCTGATCGTTCTCACGATCGTCGCGCTGATCATCGGGGCCCCGTTCACGGGTCTCTTGGCGGGGGTGCTCCTCGGACTCACCCTCCTCAGCCTCGGTCTCACGGCGCTCAAGTATGTCGATGGTCGTGCGACGCTGGGGGATGTCGGGCTCGCCGCTCTCGGTCTGCTGCCGTTCGGGATCGGGCGGGTGCTCTCGAAGGGCGTCCCCGCGCTCGGCGCCGTCCTCAGCGGCGGAAGGGGCGTCGTCACCTCGGTGATCCGCGCGGGTCTTCCGCGCGTGCGGCTCTTTCATCCGTCCACCTGGGCGACACCGTTCCAGTGGCTCACAGCACCGATCCGTTCGATGTCCAACCTGCCCAGGCCGGGTCTGTTCGTCAACCCGCTGAGGACGATCGTCAACGGCGGTCCCGAGGTGCAGCAGATGCAGCGATTCCTCACGACGATGCACAACTCGCCGTGGGGGACGAATCCGGCCGTGCAGCAGTTCATCGCGCAGACCGCGACGAGCCTCCCCGGGACCTTCCGACAGTTCCTCAACGCGGTCACCTGGACCGGTTCCGCGGGGCTGACCGGCTACGGTGCCGCCACGGCGCCGTGGTGACCGGCATAGGCTGTCATTCATGTCATCCCGTCGTTCCCGGTTGCAGAAGCGCTTCACGACGATCTATCTGCTGCTGAGGATGCTGCAGGCCGCCGTGCTGATCGTGTTCCTGCTCGGGTCCTTGGCGCTCTCCGGGGGTCAGGTCGCCGCGAGCGGTGCGCCGATGTGGGGTGCTGTCGTGGACTTCCCGTTGTTCCGGTTGCCCGGTTGGCTCTTGCTGGCCGTGTCCGTGGTCGGTGTTCTTCTCGTGATCCCGGTCGTGGCTCTGGCGAGACTGGCGGACGCCGGACGCGTGGTCGGGGCCTTCTCGGCGACGGCGGCGGCGACGGCGGCATCGTTCTTCTTCGCATGGTCTCAGCCGCAGACCACACCAGATGACTCCACGTTGCGCTGGGCGGCCGCCATCACCGACGGCGCGGTCCTTCTGATCCTCCTTGTGATCGCTGGAACCGTCGCCGCGCTCGCGGATCGCGAGCGGTCTCGGACCGGCGTCCCGGTGTGGACCCCTGGTCAGGACAGCTGATGACCGACGACGAGCCCGGCGGATTCAGCATCCTCTTCCCTCCGGGATGGACACGGTACTTCATCGATGATGAGGGGCGAAAAGCCCTGGCCACGCGGATGTCGTCGCAGATCCGTGCTCTCGGTCGCCCCGATATCGACGTCGAGGCACGGATGCTGATCAGCCGGCAATGGAAGCAGATGCGGGCGCGGAACGTCGGAGCGGTCTACCTTCCCGATGCGGCGGGGATCGACTCGACACCCCTGCCGATGTCGTTCGCGTTGATTCAACATGTCGCTCGTCCTGGGGCCGATTTCGAGTCGGCGTTCCGTGACATGGCGAGTGGGAGCGTCGAAGCGTTCGACACGACGATCGGTCGGATCTTGCGGGCCGAGAGCGAGCGCCGCGGCACAGACGAGCTCGCGGAGGTGATCGGGCGGCAGATCGACTACGGCATCGCGCTTCCGAACCCGCGAGACCGTCGCGGCATGATCATCTCGACCTCCATCACCACCCTCGAAGACACAGGGCCCGATCTGGTGAAAGGCCTGATCGAGCTCAGCGACACGATCGTCGAGACGTTCCGGTGGCGTGCGTGAGCGGCTACCGGGTGCGGCCTGACCAGACAGCCTGGCTGACGCTTCCGCTCGCGTTCCCGTGGAACGATTTCGTCGATGACGTGTCCTGGGCCGCCGAGGTGGCCGACGACCGCGCCAGTGCGGACGCTCCCGCGGCCGTCCGCACGGCGATCGCGGAGAGTGCGCTCGCTCTCGTGCGCGCCGAGCCGCCACTCCCCGGAGTGCGGGAGCGATTCTGGTGGCTGCCTTCGATCGGTGGAGCGGTCGTCGTCGCTCATCTGACGGCTGTCGAACTCGACGAGTCGTTGTACGAGCAGCCCCTCGAATCCTTCGTCTTCCTCGGTGCGGGAGGGATGGTCCAGAACATCACCGAGGTCGAGGGAACCTCGTTCGACACGGCTGTCGACAGCGTGCTGCTCGTCGCAGTCGACGATTCGACCATCGCGCTGAGGCGGCTGCTCGGACGGAGTGCGCGGATGCTGCTCATGCTCGATGTGTTCGTCGATGACGGCGGCGCGCTCCATGAGGCGCAGCACGACATCTCAGCGCTCTTCGCTGCGATCGAAGTGGTGGACTGACCGCGGCCGGGATGGGGACTTGTCCCCATCGACGAGCGCGGTCTTTTGTCCGTAGGGTGGAGTTATCCGGGCCGGAGTGGTCTGGTTCAAACGATTTCCGGGGGTGTGGACGATGGCCGATTTCGGTGCGTCTTATGCAGAGATGGAGCAGGTGGCGTCGTCGCTGTCGCAGGCTCGTGATGACATTCAGGGTCAGCTGGACACGCTGAAGGGTCAGGTCGACACCCTTCTGGGTGATGACTTCAAGACGCAGCACGCGTCGGGCAAGTTCGGTGAGGGATACACGGAGCTGACCACGGGTCTGAAGACCGCGGTCGACGGTATCAACGACATGTCCGAGTCGCTGCTGGGCATGATGCGCGCGATCCAGGACCTGGACCAGCAGCTCGCCGGCAGCTGAGTCACGGCACTGCAGGCAAGGGGCTGACAGGAGACTGTCGGCCCCTTTCCATCCACAAGTCCAGCATTCGTCGGGGGGCGAGCAATGAGCGATGTCGAGATCTTCTACGCTGAGCTGAATGACGCGTCCAGCGCGCTCACCACAGCGACCTACGAGGTCCTGATGGAGGCGGCGAACCTCATCGGCGAGGACACCGGGGTCGAGAATCCCGCGCAGCGTGCTGCGCTCCGTCTCGAGATGCACCGACGCCTCACCGCGCTGCACGATGCGGCGTACGACCGCAATGAAGCGGGCGATGCTCTGGCGGCCGCGATCTCCGCCATCGCGAACAAGTACACCGAGCTCGACACCGAGCTCACCGGCGGGGACCACTCATGACACTCACCTCGCCGAACCGCGGCTATCCGCTCGAACGCCTCGAGGGCAACAGCGGATCGATGGCGTACTGGAGCAGCCTGTTCACCCGGGTCGCGGATCGTCTCGGTGATCTGCGCACCGCCGTGCAGTCCGCCCACGACCTGCCCGGCCTCGGCAGGGCCGTCACCGCCGTGCGCACCGACGCGAGCGATCTCTCCGCGCTGCTTCCTGCGGACATCGCCGAGGCGCAGCTGCTCGCCGGAGTCATGCAGCGATACGCCGATGCCTTCGATGCCCACGCGAAGCCGGCGAACGATCTGATCGATGACATCGAGACCGCGCATGCGGAGTGGTCACGCCTGAACCTCGCCGCCGATCACGCCGGTCGTGCGGCGATGTCGGCCGCCTACGGCGATGACCAGGACAAGATCGACGACACGAACGACGCGGTGACCGAGGCGATCGGCGACCGGGATGCCGCCAAAGACGCGCTGGACGAGCTCTGGACACAGTACGAGGGCTATTACGGCGACTGGGACACCGCGTATGCTGCCGCGCTCTCGGAACTCGCCGGCGGCAGCGGGGCCGTGCTGACGAATGAGGCGCGCGATCTCCTCGACGCGCTGCTCGCGGCCACGAGTCCGGAAGACATCTACCGGCTCTGGCTGGAGAACCCCGAGCTGCAGGACGAGATCATCAAGAGTCATCCTGAGATCATCGGCAACCTCGACGGCATCCCCTGGGATGTGCGGGCGACGGTCAACAAGGCACGGCTGGATGAACTGCTCGAGACGGAGCCCGAGGGGCCGCATCGCGACGAACTCGAAGCGATCGTGCGAGCGCTGAACGCGGGTGGGACCCCGCCGCCGAATCTCATCAGCTTCGATCCGGACGGCTCGGAGCAGGTGACCGCCGCGATCGCGTACGGCGATCTGTCGACGGCATCCGAGATCAACACGCTCATCCCCGGCATGAAGGGGAACGTCGGCGATCTCCTCTCCTGGGGGGAGTCGGCGAGGGCGCTCAACGACTCGGTCGGTCCGGGGTCTGCCACCGTCGTGTGGTTCGGATACGACACGCCGGAGCTGCTGGAAGAGCCTGCGATGGACCGCGCGCAGGATGGTGCGGCATCGCTGCGTTCCTATCTGCTCGCGGTGCGCGCGCTTTCGCCCGACGCCGACGTCAACGTGATAGCGCATTCGTATGGCTCCACGACGGCCGCCCTCGCGATCGGTTCGCAGCCCGACGGGCTCGGTGTCACCTCGTTCATCGCGGTCGGCTCGGCCGGCTTCCCGAACGATCCGACCGTGGTCGAGAACCTCACCAACGGCAAGCCGCCGCAGATCTACGCGACGATCTCGGAAGACGACGCCGTCGCCAGGGTCGGTCGCGCCACTGCTCCCGGGCATCCTGTCAGCCCCGAGCGCCTACCGGGGACTACGGTGTTCGACAGCGATGGTGGTGTGAGCGCATCCGGGGAGAGTCTTCCCTCTGCGACCGGGCATGACGCTCTCGGTCCCGGCGCGTACCTCGAGCCGGGGTCCGAATCGTTCTACAACGTCTCGGAGATCATCCAGACCGGGCAGCCCGGTACTGAGCGCGGGGGCGAAGGAAGCACGCAGGGATTCTGGGATGCGAACAACTGGTGGATCAGCGATGAGTATGCGCTCATCGACTTCTAAGCGGATGGGACTGCGGATGCGCGCGAGATGGCAGCGCGGAGTGATGGCGGCAGTGGCCGTCGGATTGGTGATGACGATGACGAGCTGTGCCCCGGCGCCCGAGGGCGATGCGCTGTATCGCGACGGCGAGAAGAACTACGTCGCCTATGCCACGGTGATGCACTCCGTGATCATGGCGGTCCACGAGGGCGATTGGGCTGTGGATCAGGGGTCTTTCGGGGCGTCGCCGATTCCTTGCCGCATCAACGGCGAGCTGACGGGGTACACGTTCTCCTGGGCGCGGGTGCTCGAGCCTGCGGACGAGATCGATGTGGACGCGGTGGTCGCTGCCGCGACCAAAGCTTTCGAGGATGCAGGGGTGGAGGCCAGCACTGCCCGGTTCGGCGAGGGCGATCGGCAGGAGGTGAACGTCATCGGCACGGGCGGCGATGTCGGTCGCGGTGTCGTGACCATCCGTCCTGGTCGGAACCAGATTCGGGCTTCCGCGACGCCTGGTTGCATCCCCGGCGATGCGGCTGACCTCTCCGACATGGTCTTCGGCGGAGAGCTCGCCTATGACGGCGCGTCGTTGCGGTTCCCTGCGTTCGAGGGGCCGGACTGGCAGCCGCGGTTCTACTTCCCTGAGGAGGGGAGCCCCGTCTACTACAACGAAGACGGCACGCCGATCGAGCCGCAGCCGACGACGACCGAGTTCCCCGTGGCGCCCTACGGCGGCTGACGGGCCTGCCGGGTCTAGTGCGTCGCGGTGGCGTCGGCCAGGTGCCGCGCGTCGTGGCTGAGCACCTTCACGATGATGCCGTGGCGGCGCAGCTCGGCGGCCGTGCGAGCACCCTCATCGGCGTCGAGGCCGAGTGCCTTGATGTTCGCCACGACCACGACGTCACCGGTGCGCAGTGTCGAGATGAGGCGGGAGAGGCGGTCGTTCCAGCTCTCCAGGATGTCGGGTGCCGGGTGACGGAAGCCCTCGATCGGCACCCCGAACCGGGTGAGGTCGTCGCGCTGCTCGACGACCGACGGCATCCCCTCGCGGGCGACGACGAGGCCGACCAGGCGTGAGCCGTCGGGCCGCGCGATCCAGAAGTTCCGGTTCTGCTGCAGCTCGGTGAAGCACTTGGGGCACTGCGCCGCGTCGTGCGGCAGGTGCAGCGGGCTCGTCAGGGCGTCATCGACGGATGCCGCCACCTTCGTGGGATCGATCGTCTCGCTCATCGCGCACCTCCGCACCCATTCTGCCCTGTTCCGGTGCGGATGGGCGACCCGTCTCAGAGCAGTCCGAGCGCCTTCACCGCGTCGCGCTCCTCGACCAGTTCGGCGACGGAGGCATTGATGCGGGCACGGGCCCATTCGCTGACCTCGAGGCCCTCGACGATCTGCCACTCGCCGTCGACGGAGCGGACAGGGAACGACGAGACCAGGCCCTCGGGTACGCCGTACTCGCCGTGCGAGACGACCCCGGCCGACGTCCAGTCCTCGGTGCCGTGCACCCAGTCCCGCACGTGCTCGATGGTCGCGTTCGCGGCGGAGGCGACGGACGACGAACCGCGCACCTGGATGATCTCGGCGCCGCGCTTCGCGACGCGGGGGATGAACGTCTCGTCCAGCCAGGTCGGGACGTCGTCGACGATGGCCTCGAGTGCATCGGTGACGGACTGTCCGCCGACGGTGGCGTGCGAGACGTCGGGGAACTGGGTGGCCGAGTGGTTGCCCCAGATGGGCAGACGACGGATCGTCGAGACGGGAACGCCGAGCGTCTGCGACAGCTGGGCGCGTGCACGGTTCTCGTCGAGGCGGGTGAGGGCGGTGAACCGTTCGGCGGGCACTCCGTCAGCGGATGCCGCGGCGATCAGCGCGTTCGTGTTCGCCGGGTTGCCGACCACGGTGACGCGCACGCCAGGGGCTGCGTTCGCGGCGATCGCCGCCCCCTGAGGGCCGAAGATGCCGGCGTTGGCGGCGAGCAGGTCGCCACGCTCCATGCCGGGACCACGGGGACGCGCGCCGACGAGCAGCGCGAGGTCGCAGCCGTCGAAACCGACGGCGACGTCATCGGTCACCTCCACGTGCTCAAGCAGCTCGAACGCGCCGTCCTGCAGTTCGAGCGCTGCGCCTTCCGCCGCACCGAGTCCCTGCGGGATCTCGAGCAGCCGCAGCCGCACCTTCTCGTCGGGGCCGAGCAGGTCGCCCGCCGCGATCCGGAACAGGAGTGCGTAGCCGATCTGTCCGCCGGCGCCGGTGAGGGTGATCGTGGTCGTCATGCCCCGAGCCTACGTCCGTTCCGGGTCGGCTGTCGGAGTACCCTCTGTCTCATGACTTTCAACCCCGACGCCGACCTCTCCGGCAACACGACGCGTCGCCGTGGACGCACCGCTGCCATCGCCGGTGGTGCGAGCGTGGGCGTGCTCGGCCTCATCGCGCTCATCGCCGGTCCGCTGCTCGGCATCGACCTCACGGGGTTGCTCGGGGGCGTCTCCGAGCCGAGCGGCGACTCGGGTTCAGGCGGCTCCGTGATCGAGAACTGCGACACGGGCCAGGATGCGAACGAGCGCGTCGACTGCCGGATGGTCGGTGCTCAGGTCGCACTCGACGCGTTCTGGGCCGACAACGTCGACGGCTACCGCAAGCCCACCATGACCGTGGTGGACGGAGCGACCTCGACGCAGTGCGGCACGGCCTCGAATGCCGTGGGTCCGTTCTACTGCCCGCCAGAAGAGGGCGTTTACGTCGACCCGACGTTCTTCCAGCTCATGCAAGAGCAGTTCGGAGCATCCGCAGGCGATCTCGCTCAGCTCTACATCGTGGGCCATGAGTGGGGCCACCACATCCAGAACATCACGGGCGACATGCAGAAGTACCCGAACAACGGGACGGGCCCCGGCAGCAACGGCGTGCGCATGGAGCTGCAGGCCGACTGCTACGCCGGCGCGTGGATCGGACGCATGACGGAGCAGACCGATGCCGACGGTGACCCTTATCTGCTCGCGCCCACCGAGGCGGAGCTGACAGACGCCCTCAACGCGGCCTCCACGGTCGGCGACGACAACATCCAGGAGCAGTCCGGGGCGGTGAACCCCGAGAGCTGGACGCACGGCTCCAGCGACCAGCGTCAGTACTGGTTCGCGAACGGCTACGAGAACGGGTTGAACGTCTGCGCCGAGGCGTTCACACGCAGCGAGGGTGACCTGTAATACCAGCTGGCTGGGCCCTCTCCGGTAGCGTGGCATACGTAGTCTTCTTTCCGGGCTGGGGGCAAAATGACGAAGAACCTGGATGCGCTGTATCCGCCGATCGAGCCGTACGAGTCGGGTGAGCTCCTCGTCGGTGACGGTCACCGCCTGTACTGGGAGGTCAGCGGAAACCCCGAGGGGCGGCCGGTGGTCTTCCTGCACGGGGGCCCGGGCAGCGGCACATCGCCGTGGCAGCGTCGCTTCTTCGACCCGGAGAAATATCGCATCGTGCTCTTCGACCAGCGCGGATGCGGAAAGAGCACCCCGCACGCGGGCGAGCCCGGCGCGGATCTGCGTCACATCACCACGGCACATCTGATCGCCGACATCGAGCTGCTGCGCAAGAACCTCGGCGTCGAGCAGTGGCAGGTCTTCGGCGGCTCCTGGGGAAGCGCCCTCGCGCTCGCCTACGCGCAGGCGCATCCGGATGCCGTCTCAGCGCTCGTGCTGCGGGGCATCTTCACCCTGCGGCGCATGGAGCTGGAGTGGTTCTACGAGGGCGGAGCGGCCGCGCTGTTCCCCGACCTGTGGGAGAGTTTCATCGCGCCCATCCCGGTGCTGGAGCGCTCGCACATGATCGACGCGTATCACCGGCAGCTCTTCGACCCCGACCCCGCGGTGCATGTACCGGCGGCGATCGCGTGGTCGACGTGGGAGGCCTCGACCGTGACGCTGCGGCCCGACGCCGAGCAGATCGCCGCGATGTCCGACCCGCGCACCGCCACCGCGTTCGCCCGGATCGAGAACCACTTCTTCGTGAACCGCGGGTGGTGGTCCGAGGGGCAGCTGCTCGATGGCATCGATGCGATCCGGCACATCCCCGCCGTCATCGTGCAGGGCAGGCACGACGTCTGCACCCCGATGATGACAGCGTGGGATCTGCACCGCGCGTGGCCGGAGGCCGAGTTCGTGGTGGTCGACGACGCCGGTCATTCTGCGGCAGAGCCCGGCATCCAGCAGGCGCTGCGCGACGCGACCGACCTCTTCTCGTTCTGACCCCGGTCTGGTGGGGCCGAAGCTCAGGCCCGCAGTGCCTTCGTCAGCGTCTTCACGAGCCCGAGCACGCCGCCGTGCGCACGGAAGCGGGTGAGGCCCTCGCTGACGGCTGCCCCAGTGCGGGATGACACGAACCACGGCGGCTTCGGCAGGATCGTCAGGCGGCCGCCGCCGTTCAGGATCGGCAACGACCGCGGCAGCGGACGGAACGGTCCGCGGATGACGGAGCGCTCGACATGGTCGAGCAGGAGTGCGTTGTGCACCACTCCGATCCCGCTGCCAACATCCTCGATCGTGTTGCCGGGGAAAGCTCCCCAGGTCATGGTCGGGGTGATGAACCCGAATGCCGTCCAGCCGTTGATCGCGATGGATCCGTAGCGGAGGTTCGCGATCGCCCGTTCGAAGCCGCTGCCGAGCGCGCGCTCGGTGGAGGGGGCGATGAGCAGGTTCGCGCCGAGCGTGCCCTGGAGCTGATCGTTCGCGTACGAGACGGCGGCGTCGAGGAACTCCTGTCCCGTGCCTGCCACCGTGACGACGCCGAGCACCGGCGCGAAGTACTCCGTGTTCTGCAGTGCCGTGGGGTCGTCGTCACCGTCGATCTCCACGAGCACTCGGTCGCCCAGCACGAGAGCGTCGGGGTAGTCGTCCGCGGCGCGGTGCATGCGCGTGGGGGAGCCGGGGTACCAGATCGGTCGCTCCGGCGCGTTCGCGTAGGCGCGGCGGAGCGCGGCACGGAAGGCGTCGGCCTGCGCCCAGTCGGACGAGAGGATCACGACCTGTCCGGCGATGCAGTTGTGTCCGCTGTTCTGCAGGCGCATCGTGGCGACGTGCTCGGCATGATAGGTGAGGTCGGCGTCGCTCCAGTCGCCCGGCACGACGATGATCGGCGAGACGCCACCGAGTTCTGCCGTGATCGGCTTCTTGAGCTGCGGACGGTTCTCGCGCCGTCGGCGCTTCGCCGCCGCTCCGGTGCCCCACACGATCGCGTCGAGGGTGGCAGCGGAGCCGGTGATGTGCACGTGGGCCAGCTCCGTGTGCCCGGTGAGATAGGCGCCGACCTCGGGTCCGCCGCGCACGATGCGCACCAGCCCCGGCTCGATCAGCGGCGCGAAGGCGCGCTTGTACACCGGCACCAGTGCATCCTGCGTCGGGTTGACCTTGAGCAGCGCGGTGCGATTGTGAGCGAGGAGTTCGTAGAGCACATCGAGCACGGGGATCGAGGTGATGTTGCCCGCCCCGAGCACCAGGCCGACGCCTCCCGAGACGGTCGGCGTGCGCTGGGCGAGCCCCGCGGCGGCACGGGCGGCGTTCGGGGTGACCCCCGGCTCCAGCCACACTTCGCCGGTGTAGCCCGACAGCAGCAACTTGTCGATGCCGGTGAGGGGGAAGGCGTGCACGCGCGTGCGTCCACCCGGCGCCCGATCGATCGTGATCCCCTCGAGCGGGTTGGTACCGGCGGCCAGGCGCGAGAGCGTCTCGATGTAGGCGTCGAGCGCCCCGAGCACGCTGTACGGACCGCTGAGCCACTCCTCGCCGCGGAGAGGGTGACGTCCGTCGAGGCCCTTCGAAGCGGCGGCGGTGCTCGCCCAGTCCTCGGCCGTCGCCGCGACGCTCGTGCGCACGGCGCGCAGCAGGGTCACGCGCTGCGAGAGCGTGAGCGCTGTCCAGGTCCGCGACCCGGTCTGCAGGTCGGCGATCGCGGAGTCGAGTCGCGCGCGCTCGTCGGCGCTGAGCTCGCTCGTCGGCGCGCTCTTCGCTGCCGGAGTGGCCGTTGTGGTCGCAGAAGTCATCGCAGTCTCCTTCGGACGGGATCCCAGCTTAGGCCGCGGGCCTGGGCGAATCCGCGGGGCGGACGCCGCCGAGAACGCGCGACGTGCAGGAAGAAGTGCGAGTTGTGGGAGCGTCCGCCCCGGTCTCCTCCTGCACGTCGCGAATCCTCCTGCATGTCGCGAGCCTCCCGGCCGCGGGTGGCGCTCTTTCGGCACCCACACGCGACGGCGACGGCGACGGCGCCCGGAGTCCCCGCGGGTGAGTGATTCACGCGCCCTCGATGTCGGCACGGCGCAGCCGGTAGCGCCGCAGCGGAAGCAGGCTCGCGAGCATCAGCAGGGCGGGGAGGATGCTGAAGCTCAGCACGATGCCCGTGATGGCCTCGGCGGGTTGCCAGACGGCGGCGCCGGCGACCGTGGAGACGTACCCGGTGGCGGCGAGGGTCAGTGAGACCGCGGTGGCGCCGAGCGCGAAGCCGACGGTCTCTCCTGCGGTCCAGATGCCGGTGAAGGTACCGGCCTGCCCGTGACCGTTCGTGCGCTCGTCGTGCGAGATGACGTCGGGGAGCATCGCCATCGGCAGTGATTGGAGGCCGGCGTAGGCGACGCCGGCGACCGCGACCGAGCCGTAGATCCAGTCGCCCGGCGCCCAGACCGCGACCGTGATGGTTGCTGCCGCCAGCGTGAACAGCACGCTCGCCATCGTGAATGCGCGTTCCTTGCCGACCCGGCGTGCGATCACGGTCCAGCCGGGGGTGGCCAGGAGCGCAGGCCCGACGAGCGCGATGAAGACGAAGGTCACGGCGTCTTCGGAGCGGAGCACCCAGGTCGCCACGTACTGCGCGCCGGCGAGCATCGTGCCGGTGGCGAGCGCCTGCAGCAGGAAGGTGCCCAGCAGTGCGCGGAACGGCTGGCTGCGTCGCAGCGCACGGAAGCCGGAGAGATACTGCTCACGGATGCCGTTCGGCGCCGCGGCCGCCTGCCCGACGGGGGAGGTGCGGGCTGCGGCGACGTCGGCCGTGCGCGCGGCGATGAACATGCCGATGCCGATCACGAGTCCGGCGACGATGCCCATCAGCAGGTATCCGATGACCTGGTCCGAGCCGGCTTTGCGCAGCGCCGGTCCACCGGCGCCGAACAGCAGGATCGACGCGGTCAGCACGACCACGCGCCAGCCGAGCAGGCGGGTGCGCTCGTCGTAGCTGCCGGTGAGTTCGGCGGGGAGCGCGACGTAGGGCACCTGGAAGAGGCTGAACGCCGTGGCGGTGGCGAGGAAGGCCAGGAGCACGAAGATCGCGCCGGTCACGGGTCCCCACGACGGCGGCACCGCGAAGGTGAGCGCGAAGAACACGGGCAGCGCGAGCGCGCCGGTGACCATGAAACCGCGCCGAGAGCCCGTGCGCGCGAGCTGCCGGTCAGAGGCCGCGCCGATCAGCGGGTCGATCACGACGTCCCAGATCTTCGCTGCCGTCACGATGAGGCCGGCGGCGAGTGCGGCGACGCCGAGGTTGTCGGTGAGGAAGTACGTCAGCACCAGCCCGGGGAGGGTGGCGTATCCGCCGGTGCCCAGCGAACCGATCGCGTACAGCACGATCGTGCGGGGGGACAGGCGGACGGATGCGTGTTCCGGAGGAGCCTCGGTGCTCATCGCGCCAGTGTATCGGCGCGCGGGCGCGGTGCGACGGAGCGCGTCAGATCAGCGACAGCTCACGGAGCTTGGACTCGACATCGGAGTTCGCGGGCTCGACGTGGTGCGTGGAGTCGGGGTACACGACCACGGGGATGTTGGTGCGGCCCGAGATCTCCTTGGCCACATCCGCCGCAGACGGGTCGGCGACCAGATCGACGTACGTGTACTCGACGCCGAGCTCATCGAGCTGCTTCTTGGTGCGGATGCAGTCGCGGCACCAGTCGGCGCCGAACAGGGTGATCGTGGATTCGTTCAGAGAAGTCATGCATCAAGCGTATGCCCGCGGGAAGCGGATGGCTTCGCCGCTCCGGCATTGTCGCTAAGGGTAGCCTTACCTATACTGGTGGCATGAATGGTGCGTGCGAACATCTGAGCGATCCGGACTGGGACAACCTCGAGGGTCCGGTCCTGATCGCCGGCGATGCCGCGGACGCGGCCGTCATCGCCGGCATCGCGGCGCGTCTGCCGTGGGATGCGCAGGGCGCGATCGTTCTCGAGGCGGCCGCGCGCATCCAGTTCCGCCACATCGACGTTCCCGAGGGCGTCTCGGTACGGTGGCTGCTGCGCGGCGACGGCATCCGTGCACATGCCAAAGGGGAGCGTCTCGCGAACGCCGTGCATGCCTGGTGCGTCGAGTGGACCTGCACCGAGCCGCCCGCACATTGGACGGTATGGCTCGGGCCACACACGCCACCCCACGTGGCGCGCATGGCCCGAAGTCTGTTGGGCGTCGCGAACTGACCGTTCGCCCGCGCGGATCAGCGCGAGGCGGTGGCCGTCTGCATGTTCGCGCCCGCGGTGATCGCGTCGAGTGCGCGGCGCAGCGACGAGCTGGACGTGTGCGCGGTGTAGGGGAAGTACACGACTTCTACGCCCACCTCGGCGAACTCACGCTCGAGGCGCAGCCCCTTCTCGGTGCCACGCCAGTCGTCGCCCTTGAAGAAGTGCGTGAAGCGCACGTCTTCCCACGCGTCCAGCTTCGACGGGCTCGTCTCGACGTAGACGTCGTCGACGAACGAGATGTGGCTGACGATCTCTGCGCGCTCCGCCGTCGGGATGACGGGCTCGATACCCTTCACCTGGCGCAGCATCTCGTCACTCACGACGCCGGCGATCAGAATGTCGCACTGCTGCTTGGCGTGACGAAGAAGGTTGAGGTGCCCGACGTGAAAAAGGTCGAAAGCTCCCGCGGCATAGCCGATACGCGTCCCCATGATCTCCCCAGATCAATAAATCCCCAGGGCGGATCCCCATCCGCCAGCGACTCCCACAGCCGCATCGGATCAGTCTAGCGGACGCGCTGTCGGGGATGCGACCCCCGATCTCGCGACGGTCGATGCCCCGTCAGCGCGGGTGTCCACCGGCATCCGCGGGTTTCTCACCCCACAGGAACCCGTGCGACGATGGGTGCCGCAGGCCAGACAGCAGGGGGAGGACGGCACGTGGGGACAGCGGTGACGGTCATCGTGCCGACCTTCAACGAGCGAGACAACGTCGCTGAACTCGTGGAGCGCACGGCGCAGGCTCTCCGCGGTCGTGATGCCGAGATCCTGTTCATCGATGACAGCACCGATGACACGGCAGTCGAGGTCGCCCGTGTGGCCGCCGATGCGCCGGTGCCGGTGCGGGTCATCCACCGCACGGAGAACACCGGTGGGCTGGGCGGTGCCGTTGTGGTCGGACTCGCCGCCGCTGACTCCGACATCTGCATCGTGATGGACGGCGATCTGCAGCATCCGCCCGAGCTGCTGCCGGCGCTGCTGGACCGGTTCTCCGAGGGCGACGCCGACGTCGTCGCGGCCTCCCGCTACGTGGGCGGCGGTGACACGAGCGGGCTGGGCACCGCGGTGCGCTTCGGTGTGTCTCGTGCGGCGACCTGGCTGACGAGGGCGATGTTCCCCATCCGACTGGCGCGCAGCACCGACCCGATGACCGGATTCTTCCTGGTCGACCGCCGACGGCTCGACGTCCCAGCCCTGCGGCCGCAGGGATTCAAGATCCTGCTCGAGATCCTCGCGCGGACCGACCTGCGCATCGCCGAGATCCCGATGGAGTTCGCGGAACGTCGACACGGCACCTCCAAGGCGAGTCTGCGCCAGGGCGTCACGTTCGTCGCCCACCTCGCGCGCCTCCGCTTCGGCAAGATGTCGCTGTTCGCGCTCATCGGCGTGATCGGAGCCGTGGCCAACATCGGCATCATGTGGCTCCTGGTCACGCTCGGCGTGCCCTACATCTGGGCCGCGATCATCGGGGCCGAGGTCACGATCATCGGCAACTTCCTCCTGCAGGAACGGTTCGTCTTCGCCGACATGCGCACGGATGCCCGCGGACTCGGTCTGCGCTTCGCGACCTCGTTCACGTTCAACAACGTCGAAGCGGCGGTGCGCATCCCGGTGATGGCGCTGATGGTGGAGAGCTGGCACATCTCCAGCGTGCTGGCCACGGGGCTCACGCTCATCGTGGCGTTCTTCGCTCGATTCCTCTTCCATTCGCTCGTCGTCTACGCGCCGCGTCGTCGCGCGACAGAGGGGCGAGAGCCGAAAGCCGACACCGCGACGCTCCGCGTCATGCGTGCCATCGATGCCGAGGCCATGAAGCCCGGCGAGCTCTAGCGTGTGCGGTCCTCGAACCCTCGAAACGCGACACCTTCCTTCGTGCCCTGCAACGGAGATACGGTGTCGCCATGACGAAGGAAAAGTTCGCAGTCGGCGATGAGGTCTTCACCACTCGCTCCCGCGGTGTGATCATCGATATCTCTGCGACACCATCAGGGCAGTTCATCTTCGGGGTCGAGAACACCGACGGTGAAGTGACGTATTTCACCCCGAAGGGCATCCGACACGTCTAACCCCTGTCACATGACGCACCGGCCCGGCCGGTCGTGTCACGCGCCCTGGGCGTCCGCCGCCAGGTACGCCTCGAGTGAGGCCGCCGCATCTCGCGGCGTCCAGCCCGCGTCGGTGATGCGACCGAGGTCGAGCACGCTGTTGAGCGGTCGCGGGGCGACCGGCCCCGTCTGACCGGCGAAGTACTCGACTGTCGTCACGTCGCTCACCGCGGCGGGGTCGTGGCCCGTGAGACCGTAGACGGCCCGCGCCACGTCGGCCCAGGATTGCGGCTCACCGGCACCGGTGACGTTGTACACGCCGTACGTCGGGCGCTGCGCGAGCAGGTGCACGATCGCGGATGCGAGGTCGGTCGTGAAGGTGAGCCGTCCGATCTGATCGCCGACCACGCGGGGCGCGATGCCGCGATCGGCGAGAGAGGCCATGGTGCGCACGAAGTTCTTGCCCTCGCCGATCACCCACGAGGTGCGCACGATGTAGTGCCGGGGCACCGTGGCGACCACGGCGTCGCCGGCGGCCTTGGTCTGCCCGTAGACGCCGAGCGGCTGCACGGCGGCGGACTCGGTGTAGGCCTCGGCCTGCGTGCCGTCGAACACGTAGTCGCTGGAGACGTGCACGAGCGTCAGGCCGTTCTCGGTCGCGATGCGGGCGAGCGCGGCGACGCCGGTCACGTTCGCGGCCCAGGCATCGCGTCGTCCGGCGGGTGTCTCGGCCAGGTCGACCGCGGTGTACGCGCCGGCGTTGATGATCGTGCCGTAGTCGCGCCAGCGACGCGCGTTCTCGAGGTCGGCGGCCCCCAGGTCGAAGGTCTCGCGCGTCGCGTACTCGATGTGCGCCGCATCGCCGAGCTCCGCGCGCAGCGCCAGGCCCAGCTGTCCGGACGCGCCGATCACCAGCGTCTTGCGCTGGCCGATCGGGGTCACCCCCGACAGGCGGGGATGCGCGAGGTCTTTCGCTGAGATCTCGACATCGGCGAGCGGGATCGGCCACGCGATCGCCGCGGTCTCATCAGCGAGGTTCAGGAACGAGTACTCCGCGTCCGGCGACCAGTGGTCGTTGACGAGGTAGGCATAGGCCGTGTCGGGCTCGAGCGTCTGATACGAGTTGCCCACCCCGCGCGGCACGAGGATCGCTCGCGACGGGTCGATCTCGGCGGTGAAGACGGTGCCGAATGTGGCTCCCTCGCGCAGGTCGACCCAGGCGCCGAAGATCTTGCCGGTGGCGACCGAGACCCACTTGTCCCACGGTTCCGCGTGGATGCCCCGGGTCGTGCCGACGGCGTCGTTGAACGAGATGTTGTTCTGCACCGGTCCGAAGTCGGGGAGGCCGGCGGCGACCATCTTCTCTCGCTGCCAGTTCTCCTTGAACCACCCGCGCGAGTCCCCGTGCACAGGCAGGTCCACCAGCAGCAGACCGGGAATCGAGGTCTCGGTGACGGTGAGGGCCTTGCCGAACTCGGTCATCACTGCCCCTTGGAGGCGTAGAAGGACTCGGTGGCGTCCTTCGACGGGGCCCACCAGTCCTCGTTGTCGCGGTACCAGTCGATCGTCGATGCGAGTCCTGATTCGAAGTCGGAGTAGCGCGGCTGCCAGCCCAGCTCGGTGCGGAGCCTCGTCGAATCGATCGCGTACCGCAGATCATGCCCTGCACGGTCGGTCACGTGGTCGTAGGCGTCCGCCGGCTGACCCATCTGCGTGAGGATGAGCTCGATCACCGAGCGGTTGTCCTTCTCGCCGTCGGCGCCGATCAGGTACGTCTCCCCGATCACACCCTTGTCGAGGATCGTCAGCACCGCCGACGAATGATCATCGGCGTGGATCCAGTCGCGCACGTTGTGGCCGGCGCCGTAGAGCTTCGGACGGATGCCGCGCAGCACGTTCGTGATCTGTCGCGGGATGAACTTCTCGACGTGCTGGTACGGGCCGTAGTTGTTCGAGCAGTTCGAGATGGTCGCCTGCACGCCGAACGAGCGTACCCACGCCCGCACGAGCAGATCGCTGCCCGCCTTGGTGGAGGAGTACGGCGACGAGGGGTTGTACGGGGTCTGCTCGGTGAACCGCTGCGGGTCGTCGAGCTCGAGGTCACCGTAGACCTCATCCGTGGAGATGTGATGGAAGCGGCGCTCGTGCCGGCGGGCGGCCTCGAGCAGCGTGTAGGTGCCGATGATGTTCGTGTCGAGGAACGGACGCGGGTCGTGCAGAGAGTTGTCGTTGTGCGACTCCGCGGCGTAGTGCACCACGGCGTCGGTCTCGGCGAACAGCGAATCGACGAGCGCGGCATCCATGATGTCGCCCTCGACGAGCTCGACCCGATCCTCGGGCAGCCCGGCCAGCGAAGCCCGGTTCCCGGCGTAGGTGAGCTTGTCGAGAACCGTCACGTGCGCATCGGTGTGCGCGACGACGTGGTGCACGAAGTTGGAGCCGATGAAGCCGGCACCACCGGTCACGAGCAGGCGGGTCATCGGTGTCCTCGTTCCAGCAGGTCGAGCAGATAGGAGCCGTAGCCGGACTTCACGAGTGCCTCGGCGCGAGCGCGCAGCTGCTCGTCGTCGAGGAAACCCTGGCGCCAGGCGACCTCTTCCGGAACGCCGATCTTCATGCCGGTACGTCGTTCCATGGTGCGCACGTAGTCGGCGGCATCCGTCATCTGATCGAACGTGCCGGTGTCGAGCCACGCGGTTCCGCGCGGGAGCACCTCGACCTGGAGCTTCCTGCGCTCCAGGTACTCGCGGTTCACATCGGTGATCTCGTATTCGCCGCGGGCGCTCGGGGCGAGGTTTCGCGCGATCTCGACGACGTCGTTGTCGTAGAAGTAGAGTCCGGGGACGGCGTAGTTGCTCTGCGGATCCTTCGGCTTCTCCTCGAGGGAGACCGCCTGCCCGTTCTCATCGAACGAGACGACACCGTACGCCTGCGGCTCGGCCACCCAGTACGCGAACACCGCACCGCCGTCGATGTCGGCGAAGCGCTTGAGCTGCGTGCCGAGGCCCGGACCGTAGAGCAGGTTGTCGCCGAGGACGAGGGCGACACTGTCGTCACCGATGAAATCGGCGCCGATCGTGAAGGCCTGCGCGAGGCCGTCCGGCGACTCCTGCTGGGCGAAGGTGAGCGAGATGCCGAACTGCGAGCCGTCGCCGAGCAGCCGTTCGAAGTGCGCCGCGTCATGCGGGGTCGTGATGACCAGGATGTCGCGGATGCCGGCGAGCATGAGCGTCGACAGGGGGTAGTAGACCATCGGCTTGTCGTACACCGGGATGAGCTGCTTGGAGACTCCCAGGGTGATCGGATGCAGTCGCGTTCCGGATCCGCCCGCGAGAATGATGCCCTTCATGATCCCCCTTGTGAAAACGTCGATGTCCATGGTGGCGTCGCGTGATCGACGGTTCCCCAACCGTCCACGACCCCCACAGTCGTTCCGCTCGACTCTAGCGGGTCGGACGGGGGGAGTCCGCACCGAGGGGGAGCGATTCCGTCCCTCGAAGGCGCCGCTGCGCAAGATCAGCCAGCGGGATCGCCGTCAGAGCGAACAACAGCGCGAGGGTGCGTGAGGAGGTCAGAAGCGGGCTGAAGAACGTGTCCCAGGCGCCGAGCAAGGTGAGCAGGACCGCAAGCCCGGACGCCGCCTTGATCGATACGCTGCGAGCGACTGCGTAGACCGCGCACCCGACCAGCATCAGGGCGAAGGCCGCGCCGAGCGGTCCGAAGCGCAGCCACATGTCGCCGAGGACGGAGTGGACCTCGTACTGCCCTCCGAACATGTACCCCTCGACATACCCGTTGTTGGGGTCGTAGTTCAGTCCGCTCATGCCGGTCTTCGCGATCCACACATCTTGCGAGGTCGGGAGCACACCGCTGCCGAACCCCTGCGGGCGGTGCGAGATGAGCGCCGTCGCCGCTCCCAGCTCTGGTCGCCCACCGGCGATCAATGAACCCGATGTGTCGATCTGCGCTTGTGTGCGCTGCTGCGCCGCGTCTCCGAGCGCACCGTCGAGGATGAGCGCCTGCAAGAGGCTGAACGCGGCGACGCTCAGCAGCCCCAGCAGGATCAGCGTCTGCGCCGGGCGTGGGCGGCGACGTCCCGGGGGCATGAACGACTGCCACAGCACGATCACGCCGGAGAGCAGAAGGAAAGAGGTCATCGATCGGGAGTCGGACACCAGGCAGACTGCGGCGAGAGCCCCGAGCGCGAGGAGGTCGAGCCAGCGTCGTCCGCTCGTGGACGTGAGCCCCAGGACGATGATGATCACCGGCACTGCGAGCGAGTACTTCCAGAGGTTCGCGGAGTTGCCGCCCGTGAGAGCAACGTTCGCCAGAGCCCCCACGCCGAACGCGACCGCCGTGCCGGCGATGCCGAGCTGGGTGCGGACCCACAGCAGCACCCCTATTCCTCCGGCCAGTGAGAGAAGCGTGAAGGTTTGCTCCATCATCAGCGAGGACGAGGTCGGTCGTACCGTCTCGAAGGTCGTCAGCACCACGCCCCATACCGCTGCCGCCCCGGCGAGGCCCAGCAGCAGGCGGGCGAACCGGTACTCCTTCAGCGCCGGCCACCAGACCGGCATCAGCACGACGGCGGTCAGCAGCGACAGGCTGATCCCAGGACCGAACTGGTAACGGATCGCCGATGCGGCCGCAGCGGCGGCGGCGATGATCGACGTCGTCGTGTATTTCTCCGCGCGGAGCATGCTCTCGGTGCCGGTCAGCGAAGGTCTCCGCGGAACACGGCGACCTTCGCGCCGAAGAGATAGTCCACGGTGAGGGTGACGTCCTCGCGGTCGGCTTCGGCGATCGAGAACAGATAGGTGCCGTCGGCGGACTCGCCGGGAGCGAGCGATCCTTCGAACGGAGCGCCGCCCGGCTGGGTCAGGATGCCCGCGGGTGCCCGGTCCTTGCCGGAGTAGGCATTCACGGCGATGTACTCCAGGTCGAGCGGCTCGGTGCCGGTGTTCACGACCCGCACCGTGGCGCGGATCGCAGGGCCAGAGGTCTCTCCTGCGGTGGTCGCCTCTCCCTGTACTGCCTGCACGCTCGACAACGAGATCTCGATGCCTCCGTCGGCGACGATCGTCTCATCGGGTGCGACCGGTGACAGCTCGGCGAACGGGGCGTCGCTCTCCACTGGTGCCGGGGTCGGCGTCTGAGTGGGACGCGGGGCATCGGGGTTGAGGATGTCGCGCGGGGGCACGGTGGGCGTGGAGGAGGGCGACGGCGATGCCGATGTCGTTCCTGACAGCAGCGGCGGGATGACGAAGGCCGCTGCGATGGCCAGGGCGATCACCGCGAACAGGATCGAGAGCGTGATCCAGGCGCGCCGACGGTTCGGCGTCGACTCCTCGGTTGATGCCACCGTTTGACCCCCATGCTGATTCCCCGTGGCGCCTCCCGCGAGAACGGACGGCGTGATCAGAGTTTAGACCGATGCGCTCCGCTGCGAGAGAGTTGTGGCCATCAAGCGGCGCCCGTCGCGGACTCCCCGCCAGGCGGCGCGGAACGGCGCGATCGGATGCAGGAACTGGCGGCGCCCTCCCCGCAGAAGCACCTGCCAGGCGTTGCGGAGCGCGGTGCGCGACCAGGCGTCAGCATCTGCGCTGTCCAGCAGCAGTGCGGCGAAAAGGAGCCGGTTACGGATGTTGTAGTAGTAGTACAGCTCGGACTTGGCCTCCGGCCGCTGCGACGTCGATCGGTGGGTCGCGCCCTCGTCATGCACGGCGATCGCCTCGTCGACGACCAGAAGTCGCGCTCCGGCTCTGCTCGCCCGCACCGAGATGTCGACGTCCTCCCAGTAGAGGAAGTAGTCGTCGTAGAAGCCGCCCAGGCGCTCCCAGAGTGCGCGGGGCACCCACAGGCAAGCGCCGCTGAGCCAGGGCATCCGTCGGGCGTCCGGCTGCTCCCGCCGCCGCCGAGGCCCTCCCATCGAACCGTCGTCGAGATAGACGTCCATGCCGGCGAACCAGGTGCGCCCGTCGGCGTCTTCGACGCGCGGAGATGCGAGGGTCATGCCGTCCGCCGTGGCCGCTGCCAGCGCAGCCGTCGACCGCGAGTCGATATGGGCGTCGGGATTGAGCAACAGGATGTCGGTGGCGCCGAGCTCGTCGAACGCGACGGCGGCACCCGCATTCACGCCTCCTCCGAAGCCGGCGTTGTCGGGCATCGCCACCAGATGCCAGCCGTGCTCCGCGCAGAGGACGGCGACCCTCTCCCGTTCGGTGGGGCTGGACATGTTGTCGACGACGATGATCCTGGCGTCCGGCACCGCCGCGGCCGACGCTGCCAGATTGACCTCAAGGAGGTGCGATGACGCGTAGTTGACGACGATGATCCCCAGCACTCGTGACGTGCTCATCGGTGGTGCTCCCCTGGCGTAGCGGATCCGATCTCCGTGGAATGGACCCTGTCGATATAGTGAAGGCTACATTTCGGCGCCGCCTGGGGGAGTTGTCGTGTCAGAGATCCGAGCCGCCATGTCGCGGCTGAAGCAGGCGCAGAAGTCATCGAAGGGTGCGGCGGCGTACTCGCGATACGTCAATCGCCCGCTCGGCCGACCGCTCGCGGCGACCGCCTACGTGATGGGGATGACCCCGACGCAGGTCACGATGGTCAGCGCGCTCTGCACGCTCAGTGGTGTCGCGTTGATCGCGCTGCTCACGCCGACCGTGTGGTCGTCGGTGCTCGTGACGGTGCTCCTCGTCCTGGGGTATGCGCTCGACTCGGCCGACGGGCAACTCGCCAGACTCACCGGCACCGGCTCGCTCGCCGGAGAGTGGCTCGACCATTTCTTCGACTCGCTCAAGCTCGCCACGATCCATCTCGCGGTCCTCGTCTGCTGGTTCCGGTTCTACGAGATCGACGAGGTCTGGCTGCTCGTGCCGCTCGCTTTCGCGGCGATCGCGAACACTTTCTTCTTCGGCATCATGGCCGCCGACTTCCTGCGTCGCATCCACCGCCTGCAGGCGCCTGTCGCGACCGCGGAGGCGCCGCGTGAGGCCTGGCGATCGGGCTCGCTGTACTCCCTCGCCGTGATCCCGACGGACTACGGATTCCTCAGTCTCTCGTTCGTCCTGCTCTGGTGGCAGCCTGGATTCATGGTGGTCTACACGGGTCTCGCGGCCATCAACGCGCTCATGCTGCTCCTCGCGGCGATGCGCTGGTATCGCTCCATCCGTGGATTGGATTCCCATGCCTGAGCCCACCCGTCCGCTGCGCGTGATGCAGTCTTTCGGGACGCCACGGGTGACGACGAACCCGTACATCACGATGCTCGACCAGGCGCTCTCCGCATCTGACGAGGTGCAGCACCTGCGTTTCTCCTGGCGAGGGGCGCTGCTCGGCCGTTACGACGTCTTCCACTGGCACTGGCCCGAGGTGAAGCTGCACGGGGGCAGCTGGGTGTCGTCGGTCGGAAAGTACGCGCTGGCATCCCTGCTGACGCTGCGTCACGCGCTCGCACGCAACATCGCGGTCGTACGCACCGTGCACAATCTCGAGCTCCCCGACGACAACGCGGCGAGGCTGTGGCTGCTGCGCAGGATCGATCGCCAGGCCGACCACCGTATCGTGCTCAATGAGACGACGCCGCTCCCGGCCGGAACCGCGCAGTCACTCATCCTGCATGGCCACTACCGCGACTGGTATCGGCCGGATCCGGATGCCGTGGCCGTGCCGGGAAGGCTCGGCACGTTCGGCGGAGTGCGTCGATACAAAGGGGTCTCCGGCTTCGTCGATGCCTACGCAGAGGCCGTCACGATCGATGACACCATCAGCATGGTGATCGGTGGCAAGGCATCGAGTCAGGAGCTCGCAGACGATCTGCGGGCCCGTGTCGCGGAGCTTCCGGGAGTGACCCTGCAGCTGGAGTTCCTCAGCGACGAGGAGCTCGTGGAGCTGGTCACCTCGTCGGAGCTCGTCGTGCTCGCGTACCGCTTCATGCACAATTCGGGGAGCGTGCTGGCCGCGCTCTCGCTCGATCGGCCGGTGCTGGTGCCCCGAAACGACCCGAACGAAGCGCTCGCGCGCGAGGTCGGCGCAGAATGGGTGCAGATGTACGACGGCGAGCTCGATGGACTCGGGCTGCTGAGCGCGCTGCAGCAGGTACGAGACATCGCAGCGGAGCGCCCCGACCTGTCCAGACGGGAATGGGCGGAAGCAGGCGCAGCTCACGCCGCCGCGTATCGTGCGGCGCTGCGCGGACGACGTGCCGGTGGACGGCCGCGAGGACGGACGGGAGCCGCATCATGATGCGTGAAGCGGCGTTCCGGATCAAGACAGCCCTGGGGGGCCGCAGCAGCACCGATGCCTATCGCGAGTTCTTGGCGATGGACGCACTCGACCCCGCCGCGATCGCCGAGGTCTCGGCCCGACGCTCGGCAGAGCACGCGCAGTTCGCGTTCGGTCACAGTCCGTTCTACCGCGAGCTCTACTCGTCGCACGGCTTCTCGGCCGATGATCTGCGCGATCCCGCCGCGTTCTCGGCGCTGCCGATCGTGGACAAGGCCATGCTGCGCGAGAACTTCGACAGCATCCGCACCGATGAGGCGGACGACCGCACGAGCGTGGTGTCGAAGACCGGTGGGAGCACCGGACTGCCGTTGCACCTGCTGCGCGACCTGCGCTTCCCTGCGCGGGCCTTGGAGTGGCGTCTGTTCGAGTGGTGGGGCGTGCGACCGTGGGACGACCGCGGCATCGTCACCCGGCACGTGCTCACCGGCGCCGCACGGATCCGTCATGACCTCGGCTGGCTGCCGTCGCGGCGGGTGCAGTTGGACGCCTTCCAGATCACCGACGAGGCTGTGGCCGAGTTCGCGCGATCCTGGAACCGGGTGCGTCCACGGTTCCTGATCGGCTACGGCGGCGGCGTCCTCGACACGGTGCGTCGCCTGCAGCGGCTCGGGCTCACGCTGACGCCGCCGCGTGCGGTCGCGGTGACCGCAGCGCCGCTGACAGCAGGGACGCGCGCCGAGATCGAGGCGGCGTTCGGCGCCCCCTGCTTCGACCACTACCGATCGGCTGAGATCCCCTGGATGGCAGGGGAGTGCGCCCACCAGAGCGGCCTGCACGTGTTCGCGGATGCGCGCAGGATCGAGATCGTCGATGAGGCCGACGCGGTCGTCGCAGAGGGTGTCGAAGGGGAGGTCGTGGTGAGCGACCTCACCAATCGCGTGTTCCCCGTGATCCGGTACCGACTCGGCGATATCAGCCGCTTTCTGCCGGGCGCCTGCCCGTGCGGGCGCGGCCTTCCTCGACTGGGCGCGATCTCCGGGCGTTCCTCGGATGCCGTTCGGCTGCCGGACGGCACCACGATCGCAGGGGCGCTGGGGCACATCTTCGACGACTTCCCGCTGTCCATCCGCCAGTTCGAGATCGTGCAGGACTCGGACTACTCGGTGACGCTCCGGTGCATTCCGAGCGAGCGGTCTGACGCGCAGGCGGGCATCGATGCCGCCGTCGAGAAACTGCGTTTCGCAACCAGAGGCATCGTGCCGGTCACGGTCGAGAGGGTCGACAGCATTCCACAGGTCGGCGGCAAGATGCGGTTCATCCGCAGTGCTGTCCCTGCGTCGCCCGGAACGGAGACCTCGGGAGAGGGCCCCGCGTAATATCTCGGTTCGGCAACAATCTTCAGGATCATCTGTATAGACTGACCCCTGGCCACCGCCCTCCGGGTAGGTGGTGCGTACCGAATCTGCACACCATCTCGCCCGGAGGGGGCTAGCTGGAGGGGCGCGGTGTACGCGGGCTGAAACCCCAAGGAGAAAAACTGTTGCTTTCGCGACGTCGATCCACCCGTTCCCATCCCTCCCATACCGTCGCCGCGGGCACCACCGCGGCTCTCGTCGCCGCGACGCTGCTGGTCGGCCTCGTCGGCGCTCCCGCCTATGCGGCGGAGACACCATCGCCCGATCCATCCTCGACCGTTGAACCCACGCCCTCGTCGGAACCCGCGCAGACCTCGGCGCCGTCGTCCGATGACGCGGCCGGGCAGCCGGATCCTGCGCCGGCGGAGGAGCCTGCCGCTCCGTCCGCCGCGATCGCACCCCTCGCGGCAGCAGCGCCGACAGTGCTCCTCGCCGACGACTTCAGTCGTACCGCGTCCGCTGGTTGGGGCAAATCCGACAACGGCCTCGCCTACTCATCGTGGTCTTCGCGCACCACGGTCGCCAGCATCGACGGCGAAGCCGCGTCGATCACCCTCAATCCGGGTGAATCCGCGTACCTGACCCCGCGTGACGTCCAGGCAGCGGACATCCGCATCTCATCCGACATCCGGCTGGAGGCGTCCGGCGGGCGCAGCTACTACGCGTACACCACGCGTGTGCAGCGAGACGGATCCGCCTACCGCCTGCGCGTCTTCACCGACGTCAAGGGCCAGGTGCAGCTGTCCATCGTGCGGAGCGCGAAGGGCGTTGATACCGAGCTGAAGTCGGTCGCCGTTCCGATCACGCTGCTCGGCGAGGAATGGTACACGTTCGACGCCACGGTCACCGGGGCCGACGCGGTCGCCTTCGAGGCGCGGATCACTCCGAAGGGCGAGGCGCCTGGAGCGCCCCAGCTCGCCGTGACGGATCGCTCGGCCGCACGACTGTCCGCCGCCGGCGGCCTGGCGGTCTGGGGATACGCGTCCAGCAGTGCCAAGGGCGAGACCGTCCTCGAGCTCGATTCCCTCTCCGCGATCGTCGCGACGACACCGTTGAGTGGCGAGGCCACACCGGTTCCCGAGCCGCAGCCCGAACCTGAGCCGCAGCCGGAACCTGAGCCGCAGCCCGAGCCGCAGCCCGAGCCGGAGCCGCAGCCCGAGCCGCAGCCCGAGCCGGAGCCGCAGCCGGAACCTGCGCCGAACGACTCGTCTCGCGGCGCTGCGACCGTGGGTACCGCGTCGTACGCCGTCCCTCAGGGCGCCGTGTATGTGAACCGGGCCTCGAGCGCGACGACGCAGGACGGCAAGGCGGCGACGCCGTTCCGCACGGTGCAGGCCGCTGTGAACGCCTCGCCTGCTGGCTCCACGATCGTCATCCGTGCCGGCGAGTACCACGAGTCCGTCGAGGTGCCCTTCAACAAGACGCTCACGATCCAGGCGTACCCGGGCGAAGCCGTCTGGTTCGACGGGTCGACACGGGTGTCTTCGTGGAGCAAGTCGGGTTCGACCTGGGTGAGCGGCGGGTGGACCGCCGAGTTCTCCGACGACATGCTCAACGGCAACGCCAGCTGGTTCGTCGACCCGAACTACCCGATGGCGAACCACCCCGACATGCTGTTCATCGACGGCGTCGCGCAGAAACAGGTCGCCTCGGCCGGTCAGGTCGTCGCGGGCACGTTCGCTGTGGACTACGCCGCTGACCGCGTGATCCTGGGCACGAACCCCGAAGGCCGCCAGGTGCGGGTCAGCGACCTCGGCCAGGCGCTCAACGTTCGCTCGGCGAACTCCGTGCTCCAGGGCTTCGGCGTGCGTCGGTATGCGACGTCCTACGACGTGCTCGGTACCGTGCGCATGCACAATGTCGGCACGACGCTCCGCGACCTCGTGATCGAGGACAACGCGACGATCGGACTCTTCGTCGGCAACGACAAGGCGACGGTGGACAACCTCACGATCCGTCGCAACGGACTGCTCGGGTTCTCGCTCACGACGGCGTACAACTCGACCGTTACCGACTCGCTCTTCACCGACAACAACGTGGAGCACTTCAACGGTTCCCCGGTCGCCGGCGGAATCAAGGTGACGCGTTCGCGCGGTGTCGTGATGAGCAACGTCGACACGAGCCGGAACATCGGCAGCGGCACCTGGTTCGACGAATCCTGCTTCGACGTGAAGATCGTCGACGTCACGTCGAACGACAACACCGAGATCGGTATCCACGCGGAGTTGTCGTCTCAAGTGACGATCGCCGGCAGCCAGACGTTCAACAACAAGGAGGGCATCCGCATCTTCGACACCGAGAACGTGCTCGTCACCAACAACGATCTCGGCAACAACTCCCGTCATGACATCAACCTCATGCAGGATGAGCGGCGCCAGGCCACGCATCGAGTGGGACGGGATCCCCGTGTGAGCGGCGTCGACTCGACGGTCACCTGGATCACGCGCAACATCACGATCCGCAACAACGTGTTCGGAGCGGGTGGCCCGCGCGCCATCTTCGCCCACGACACGGCGACCGGGCGCGCAGTGGACACCTGGAACCTGGTCATCGACGGGAACCTGTTCAGCAGCAGCGCTGCCGGCGGTCCGTCCATGGTGACGTGGGGCGGTTCCGGCAACGTGTACGAGTCCTTCCAGACTCCGCAGGCGCTGGCGGCGGCGAAGAACACGTCGTGGCGCAACGCCATGACGTCGAAGCCTGAGGCATTCGCCGCGATGGCGGACGACATCGCGGCGAACGCCTCGATCGCCCGACCGCTCACCTCGACCGTCGCGACGCTGCTCGGAGTCGCGAACGGTGTGGTGCAGCTCGGCAGCGGTCGCTGACGTTCGCACTCCGGCCCCGCCACTGCCGCTCGCGGCATGGGCGGGGCCGGAGTGCGTAGGGGCGATGCCGCCATCCACCCGGCACAATGGAGTCGTGACAGATGACACGCGTGCGCCATACCTGCTCGTCCATGCGGGGTGGGAGCTGTTCGGCTCCGACCGGATGCTCTTGGAGAGCGCGATCGGGCTGAAGGAAGCGGGCGAGCGCGTGGTCGTGGCTCTGCCGGAGAACGGCCCCCTGGTCTCGGCTCTCCACCGTGCCGGCGCCGAGGTGCTGCTGCCACCGACGTTCGCGTTGCGGAAGTCTGCGCTGCGCCCTCGGAACTGGCTGCGAACCGCACGTGACGCCATCCGGGGCACTGTCGCTGCCGTCACCATCGTCCGCCGGCTCCGTCCTCGAGCCATCTACGTCAGCACGATCGTGCTGCCCGTGTGGCCGCTGATCGGCAGGCTCCTGAGGGTGCCGACGGTGACCCACGTCCATGAAGCCGAGGGCGGCGCACCACGCCTGGTCAACATCCTCCTGTACGCGCCGCACCTCGCCTCACATCGACTGATCGTGAACAGCGCGTTCACGCTGCGCACGGTCGGGGAGAGCATTCCCGCGCTCGCCGGCCGCGCCACTGTGATCCCGAACGGCGTCGCCTCGCCCGACGAGACGCCGGCGCCACGTGCGCAGCTCGACGGGCTCCGGGTGGTCTACGTCGGGCGCATGTCGCACCGCAAGGGCCCCGACGTCGCTGTCGAGGCCGTCGGGCTGCTCAACGCCCGCGGGATCGATGCGGATCTTCATCTGATCGGTGCCGTCTTCGCAGGGAACGAGGCCTTCGAGGAGAAGCTGACCCAGCGCATCGACGAGCTGTCGCTGACCGATCGGGTGACGCATCATGGTTTTCGATCCGACATCTGGCCGGTGCTGTCCGCCGCGGACGTGGTCGTCGTGCCCTCACGCCAGGATGAGTCCTTCGGCAACACCGCGGTCGAGGGGATCCTTGCGGCGCGCCCTGTGGTCGCGAGCGACATCGCCGGCCTGCGCGAGGCAGTCGGTGAATACGACTCGGCCGTCTTCGTCGCCCCGGGCGATCCGGAGGAGCTGGCCGCGGCCCTCGCACGCATCATCTCGGACTGGCCGTCGTTCGTCGCGAGCGCGCAGACGGATCGATCCGACGCGCTCGCTCGCTTCGCCCCGGCGGCGTATCGGGGCGCAGTCGCTGCGCTGATGCAGGGGCTCGCGCGGGACTGACAGCGGAGCGGCTCTCAGATCGCCTTCGTCTTCTTGGTCTTCTTCGCCGTCTTGTCCTTCGGCGTCTTGTCCTTCGTCGCGGGCCGCGGCGACGGTGTGGTCGGAGCCGTCAGGAACTCGATGGCCCGACGGTGGAGCTGCTCGACGTCGGCGACGGTCGACGCCAGCATGGCGTGGTGTCGGCGTGCGGATCCGTGGTGCGCATCCGGGATGTCGTACGGATTGCGCCGGCGCTTTCCCCACAGTGTCCGCCGTGCCACCGGAGGGGCGATGAAACCGCGTCGCGCATGCAGCACTTCCGCATAGAGCTCGAGGCCGCGCGCTTCGACGGCCGACGAGGCGAACTCCGCCATCAGCTCGAACTCCTGCGGCTGCACCGGCTCCTTGCCGAGGTAGACCGCCTCGCGAAGCGTGAAGGTGCGCGATCGCACTTCGGGGGCCAACGCTGCGACCGCGGAACGCTCGGCTCGACTCGCGGTGAGGATCAGATCGGCGCCTCGCAGGTCATCGGCAGTGATGCTCCGAGGGCGGTGCATGCTGGTGAGCGCCGTCACGTCGGAGCCGCCCGCCGCCGCAATGAGCGACGCGGATACCGGGCACATCTCGAGCGCGCCGGCACCCACTTTGGTGCCCGCGCTGGAGATCTCCCAGCCGTCCGAGCCGCTCAAGGCGCGCATCACTCCTTCCATCAGAGGGGAGCGGCAGACATTGGCTTCGCAGACGAAGATCAGTCTGTGCGTCACGTGCGTCCCCCATCATGGAACCGTCGACTCCGGCCCGATCTACCAAGATAGGCGATAATGAGCCGATGGCGAATCGCGAGACGACGCGTCGCACATTGTGTCGAGGGGATACGGGGACACATGACTTTGCATGACTACATCCAGTCGCTGAAGAGCCACTGGATCGTGATCGTCCTCCTTGCCATGGTCGGAGGAGGCTCTGCGTACGCGTACTCGCAGTTCGTCGATCCCGAGTACAGGGCCGCCGCGCAGGTCATGGTCATCGCGACCCGGGGTGACAACACGAGCGAGCTCCTGCAGGGGTCGAACTACGTGCAGAGCCTGGTGCAGACCTACACGATCCTGGTGACGTCGCCCACCGTCCTGGACCCGGTCATCGACGACCTGGGGCTCGACGAGACGCCCAACCGCCTCGCGCGACGGGTCGATGTGAACGTTCCCTTGAACACCGTCGTGATCGAGATCGGCGTCACCGACGCCGATGGCGAGAGCGCGCACAACACGGCCAATGCGATAGCCAAGGAACTCGCCAACGCGGTGCGCAACGTCTCGCCGGTGAGCGCCGAGGGCGAGCCCGCCGTGCGCATCGAGACGATCTCTCCCGCTCGTGTTCCGACAGTGCCGGTGTCGCCGAACACACGCAACAACGTCATCGTCGGAGCGGCAGCGGGTCTCTTCGCCGGCGTCGTCTTCGCCGTGCTCCGCAGGCGCCTCGCCACCCGTCTCACCAGCGCTCGGTCGCTCAGCGAAGTCACCGAGGTCGCACTCCTGGGCGAGATCCCGGAGGCATCGGACAATCAGACGATCGCCCGAGTGATCCGATCGCAGCCGGATGGCCGAGTCGCTGAGGCGATGCGGCAGGTGGCCGCGAGCCTCAAGTTCGTCGACGTCGACAAGAGTCGGCGCGTCATCCTCGTCACCTCGTGCTCCGCTCAGGAAGGCAAGTCCTCGGTCAGTCTCGGGCTCGCGCTCACGCTCGCCGAAGGCGGCCGGTCCGTACTCTTCATCGAAGCCGATCTCCGTCGGCCGAGCACCGCCAGGTATACCCAGCTCGAAGGCGCTGTCGGCCTGACCACGGTGCTCATCGGCGATGTCGAACTCGCCGAAGCAGTTCAGGAGTGGGGGCGCCCGGGTCTCGACATCCTGACGGCCGGTGCGCAGCCGCCCAACCCCGGTCAGTTGCTCTCGAGCGGCGGGCTTCAGCGCGTCGTCGAAGCTGCGCGTGAGTCCTACGACTACGTCATCATCGACACCGCTCCGGTGCTCTCGGTGAGCGACGCCCTGTGGTTGTCGACGATGGCGGACGGCACGCTGTTCGTCGTACGGGCGAACCGCACCAAGGGTGCCGACCTCAGCCGTGCGCTCAGCTCGTTGGAGTCCACCAGAACCCCGGTGCTCGGCATCGTGTTCAACGGGGTCAAGGGCGCCGCGAAGAGCCCGTATTACAGCGACGAGCGCGCCAAGGGCCTTCGCCCGCGGTTCCGCCTGCGCGGCTCGCGCGGATAGGTGTCATGAACTCCCTCCTCGCCCTCGGTGCGCGTGCGCTGACGATGGTGATCTCGCTGGTATGCGGCGTGATCACGACGCGGATGATCCTCGGAGAGACGGACATCCAGCACTATGCGCTCTACTCGTTGCTGATCACGATCCCGTCCCTGCTGACGTTCACGGACCTGGGCAGCGGTGCGGTCCTCGTGAACGCCGTCGCGACCAGCGACGACATCCGAACAGATCGCAAGCTGCGTCTGCAGATCACTTCGGTGGGTCGGGTCCTGCTGATGTTCGCCACAGGGCTCATGGTCATCAACACGGTGCTGCTCGTGACGGGCGGGTGGCGCGCACTCTTCGGCGATGCGGGGGCGATCCCCGGGGCCGCGCTCGCCGCGTTCCTGTGCATCACCCTGTTCAGCTTGTCGATCACGCTGGGCGTCTGGTTCCGTATTCTCCTCGGCCAGCGACGCAACCATCTCGTGATCCTCGTGCAGGGCATGATCTCTCCGGTGACACTGGGTGGCGTCTGGCTCATGCTCACGTTCGGTGGACGGAGCTTCGATTCGTATCTGGCCATCGCCTCCTACGGTGCATCGCTCTTCTCCGCGATCGTCGGCTTCCTCCTGGTCGCGCGTTCCACCGCGCCGCTGATCCCGGACTCGATGAAGATGGTGCTGCGCTGGCGCAGCGTGCGCGGGGTCCGCGTGATGGATGTCGGGTGGCCCATGCTCGCCCAGATGGTGACGTACCCGATCGCGGTCGGCTCGCAGCGCTACGTGCTCGCGCAGTTCGGCACCCCGGTCGATGTCGCCGAGTACGGGGTGGCCGGTCAGGTGTTCTTCGCGCTGAACGGCCTCGTGATGGCGGCCGGCGTCGCGCTGTGGCCGCAGTTCGCGCGTCTGCGGCACAAAGGTGAGCTGCGACGCGGTCCGTACCTGCTGTCGATGATCTTCGCCGGTGCCATCGCCGCAGCCACCTTCATGGTGTGGTTCGTGGCGCCGTGGCTGTTCGAGTTCATCACACAGGGTGAGCTCGAGGTGCGCACCCTCACGATCCTCGCCTTCGGCTGCATGATCATGCTCACGGCGGCCGTGTACCCGTTGGGCATGTTCATCATGGACAAGCCGGGCATCCGCTTCCAGGTCATCCCGACGCTCGCGATGGCAGCGGTCAGCATCATCCTGTCCGTCGTGCTGACACCGCTGATCGGCATCGTCGGGCCGCTGATCGGCGTGTCGTTCGCTTTGATCGTGTGCCAGATCATCCCTTACTCGATCTACATCCACCGGCATCGAGAGCGTCTGCTCGGCGCCCAGGGCGAGCCGAAGACCGACGAGCCGGCGGAGGTCGGCTAGCTGTGATGTCCAGGCAGGTTGTTGAGCCTGCTGATGGGTGCGGCTCCGATGGCGGAGTGGCGCCTGTGATGATTGTAGAAGTGCATCCAGGCGGGTAATGCTGCTCGCCGTTCGGTCTCTGATTCGTAGAAGCGTGCGTATGCCCAGCCGTCGGCGAGGGTGCGGTGGAACCGCTCGATCTTCCCGTTCGTTTGCGGACGGTAGGGGCGGGTTCGTTTGTGGCGGATGCTGAGCTCTGCGCAGGCGTCGGCCCAGGCGTGTGAGCGGTAGGCGGAGCCGTTGTCAGAGAGCACGCGCTCGACGGTGACGCCGCGCTCGTCGAACCAAGCGATAGCGCGGCGTAGGACGTCGATCGCGGTGGCTGCCTTCTCGTCAGAGCAGATCTCTGCGTAGGCGACGCGGGAGTGATCATCGATCACGGTGTTCAGAAACGCGGTGCCGATGAGTGGGCGGTATTCACGGCCTCGCTGGCCGGTCTTCTGCGCCTGCGTGCGCGCGTTGATCTTGCTCTGCTTGCGGGTGAGAAACTTGTGCCCGCCGCCATCGGGGATGTTGCCGAACTTGGTCACGTCGACGTGGATCATCGACCCGGGGTAATCGTGTTCGTAGCGGCGGATCGGCTCCCCGGTGACCCGGTCGATGCGGCTGAGCCTGTTGATGCGACACCGCACCAACACGGCATGAACAGTCGAAGCCGGGAGACCGAGCTCGCCGGCGATCTGCGCGGGTCCGAGCCGGCGCCGCCACCGCAACTGCACGATTCGTTTGACCGTTTCCGGCGCCGTCTTCGTGGGCATTGCGCGTGGACGGCTGGACCGATCACTCATCCCGGCGACGCCTTCAGCACGATACCGGGCAGCCCATTTGCGGGCCGTGACGGGCGAGACCATGAACATCTTCGCCGCGACCACCGCCGTCCACCGGTCATCGACAATCAGCCGAGCCAACCGAAGGCGAGCACGAGGAGTGAGAGCAGCGTTAGCGTGGGACACGAAGGCCTCCTGTTGTGAGAAGCGGTTCCTAGACAGCTCCACTCCACAACGGGAGGCCTTCACTCATCAACAGATCAACCGCGATTCACGCAACAACGTCCCTGGACATCACAGCTAGCCGGGCCAGTCGGTTTCCGCGCGTCGAGCACGGCGCGCGGTGGAGTGGATCGATCCGCCGGCGGCGATGCGGATCGCCAGATCCTCATAGGCCGTGGTCACGTCGTCCCAGGAGAACGCCTCGGCCGCACGCTGACGCACGGATGCCGCGGCGTCCGCCACGGCGCCACCGTCGGATTCCGTCACGTCGAGTGCCCTGGCGACGTCGGCTGGGCCTGTGAAGAACCATCCCTGCCCGTCGAGGACTTCGCGGTTGAAGACGACGTCGAAGGCGATGACGGCGGTGCCCGCTCCCATCGCGCGCAGCAGCGAGGGGTTCGTCCCGCCCACCGAATGCCCGTGCAGGTACGTGTAGGCGTGGTGGTAGAGCGCGTCGAGCAGGCCCTGGTCGTAGACACCGCCGAGCAGGCGGATGCGCGGGTCGGCCGCGGCGATCCGGTCGATCTCCGCGGTGTACTCGGCGGCATAGGGGGCGGAGCCGACGACCACGAGGGGCTTCGTCGCCCCGGAAGCCGCATACCCCTCGACGATCTCGCGCACATGATTCTCGGGTTCGAAGCGTGCGACGACCAGGTGATAGCCGCCCGGCTCGAGGCCCAAAGCGGTGATGCCGTCCGTCGGCGCCTCGTCGAGCAGCGGAGCGCCGTAGCGGATGAGCTCGCTGTCGACGCCGTACTGATGGTCGTAGTAGTCGGCGATGCCCGGCGCGTCGGCGATGATCGCATCCGCTGTGCGCACCCCGAAGGTCTCTGCCCAACGGTAGTAGGCCTTCCCGCGTGATCCCCACTTCGAGCGGCGCCACTCCAGGCCGTCCATGTGCAGTGCCACCGGAATACGGCGAGCGCGCAGCAGCGGCAGGAAGGGCGAGTTCGCCGCGTTGAACACGAAGGCGGCATCCGGGCGCCCCTTCGTGACGGAGTGCAAGGTCGACAGCGCCGTGTGGCTCAACGTCTCGAGCGCCTTCTGCCGCACCGCGGGAAGCGTGACACGGCGCATGCCCAGGTAGCTGTCACCCACCGTTCCCGCGTCGCGCCCGTAGACGAGAACACGGTGACCGCGCTCGACGAGACGACGGCCGACTTCTTCCACGGCGGTCTCGAACCCGCCGTAGGACGCGGGGATCCCCCGCGTTCCGATGAGGGCGATTCGCAGCGGTGGCGTCGAGGTTGTCGAATCGGAGCGCATCGCATCAGTATGCCCGAGCGACGCGTCGGGGACACGGAGGGCTCCCGCTATCCTGGGGCGGTGTCCACACGCCACGCTGCCGATCGTCCCCTGACATGGGGGTTCCCTGCTGAGCAGTCCGTGAGCGGATGGGAGGAGCGGCACGATCGCGGTGAGGTCCCCAGCATCTGGCCATACGGACTCGACGGACTGCGCGCGTTCGCGCCGGTGTCCGTCGTCGATCTCCCGGTGCCCGGGCGTCTGGCCCGGCTGCGCGCCCGTGCCGGCGTCGGACCTCGGAAGCACACGGGGACCGCGTTCACATGGGACGAGAACGCGGCCTTCCGACTGCAGGTCGCCAGGCCGCATGAGCGATTCATCTCGGGGGTGATCTGGCTGACGGACATGGTCGAGCGCGGCACGGTCCCCGCCCGACTGATCGACGTTCTGCGCGAGGCGGAAGCCCTGTGGGTGCTCAGCGAGGCGCAGGTCGATCCGTTGCGGACGCTGCTCGGCGCCGACGGTCCCCGCGTCGTGGCGGTTCCCTTCGGAGTCGATGCCGAGTTCTTCTCCCCCCGCCCGTATCCGTCTCGGCCTCGCATCGTGAGCATCGGCAACGACCGTGATCGCGACCCGCAGACGCTGTTCCGGGCGTTCTCGCGTGTGCTCGCCGCGCGACCCGATACAGAGATCGTCGTGCAGACCTCGGCGGAGGGCGCGCCGGATGGTGTGCAGGTCGCGCAGCGGATGTCGCACGGGGAGCTGCACGAGCTCTATGCGACCGCAAGTGTCGTGGCGACCGCGACCAGGCCCAACCTGCATGTGTCGGGGATGACGGTCACTCTGGAGGCGCTCGCCACCGGAAGGCCCGTCGTGAACACCGGGACGCCGGGGATGTCGCAATACGTCGATGAGGGTCTCACCGGTCATCTGGTGCCCGTCGGGGATGCCGACGCCATGGCCGACCGGCTGATCGCTCTGCTGGACGACCCCGCAGGTGCCGCCACGATGGGGGAGCAGGGGCGTCGTACCGTCGAAACGAGCTTCACCACGCAGGAGATGTGCGCGCACCTTGCCACCCTCCTGCTCCCTGCCGTGGAGTGACACGCATCACAGGCGAGATCACCCTCAGATAGGAGTGGCGCGCTTCGACCGAGTGCGCTATTGTTGGCGCGGATGCGTCTATGGGGGACGCGGGGGAATCCAATTCTGCTTGCCGTTTCTTCGGCAGTGCCTATGGGGAGGCGCTATGCGAGTCCAACGACTCGATTCAATCGACCGTGACTTCGATTCACGATCAGGTATGTTCCGTCGTATCGCTCTGGGAGTTGTCGCCGTTCTGGTGATCACGCTTCTGGGTTCTGTGCTCACCGCACCGACAGCGAACGCTGACACCGCACCGACAGATCCGGCCTTGCCTGCGACGGTGAGCGCTGATCCGCTCCCGACGACGCAGATCAACGGGATCGTCTGGGCGCAGGCGGTTGCGGGCAACAAGGTGTACGCCGGCGGACAGTTCACCAGCGCGCGCCCCGCCGGGGCCGCCGCCGGTACGAACGAGACGCCGCGTTCGAACCTGCTCGCGTACGACCTGGCGACCGGTGTGCTCGACGCATCGTTCAACCCGCAGGTCAACGGCCGCATCCTCGCGGCTGCTGTCTCGCCGGATGGATCGCGCCTCTACATCGGCGGTGGATTCACGGCCGTCGACGGACAGAACCGTTACCGTCTCGCGGCGTTCAACACCGCCACGGGCCAGCTCATCGCGAACTGGACACCCGGCACCAACACCGTCGTCCAGGGCATCGTCGCCACGGACACGACGGTGTATGTGACGGGTGAGTTCTCGAACATCAACAACACCACCCGCACCGGTGTCGCCGCGCTGAGCGCCTCGACCGGAGCGGTCCAGGCCTTCAATCCGGTTCTCGCCGGCGGATACGGCGTCCGTGCCGTGGTCGTCTCGCCTGACAAGTCGAAGGTCGTCATCGCAGGCTCCTTCACCTCGACCAACGGTTCGACGAACCCCGGGCGCGGCATGGCCGCTCTCGACGCGACCACGGGCACCAGCCTGCCCTGGGCTGTGAACAGCGTGATCCGCAATGCGGGCACGGGGTCCTCGATCTACTCGCTGGCCTCCGACGGCGACAGCGTGTACGGCAGCGGCTACGACTTCGGTGGTTCCAAGACCGAGGACGACTTCGAAGGCGCGTTCCGGGCCAACTGGAGTGACGGATCGATGGTCTGGATGGAGGACTGCCACGGTGACACCTATTCGGTGTATCCGACCGGCGGCGTCCTCTACACCGCAGCGCACTCGCACTACTGCGGCAACATCGGCGAGTTCCCGCAGCTCGACCCGTGGAACTTCAACTTCTCGCTCGCGTTCGACAAGAACCCGTCGAACCGTACGATCACCCCCGACATCTACGGATACCGCAGCTTCACCGGGAACCCTGCAGCGCGTCTGCTGCACTGGTACCCGACCTGGCAGCCGGGAACCGTGTCCGGTATGAGCCAGGCCGCATGGTCGGTGACCGGCGGTGGCGACTACCTTGTCTATGGCGGCGAGTTCACTGCCGTGAGCGGCACTGCTCAGCAGGGTCTGGTGCGCTTCGCGAAGCCGGGCACAGCGCCGAACAAGATCGGTCCCACGATCCAGGGTGGCGCCTACCAGATCAGCGCGCAGTCCTTCCGCGCCGGTCAGGTGCGTGTGGCGTGGCCCGCGAACTATGACGCGGACAACGCGAACCTCACGTACGAGGTGTACCGCCGCGACATCGCGCAGCCCGTCTACACGACGACCGCTGACTCGACGTTCTGGGTGCGCCCGCGCATGATGTACTCCGACACCGCGGTCACAGCCGGACAGGTGTACGAGTACCGCGTCAAGGTGTCGGATGCGAATGGCAACTCGACGACCTCCGACTGGACGAGCGTCACGGCAGCCGCGACCGGGACCGCCAACACCTACAACTCCGCGATCCTCGATTCCGCGCCGAAGTACTACTGGCCGCTCAACGAGGCGACAGGCACTTCGGGAATCGACTGGGTGACGGGCAACGACCTGAACCTGGCCGGCGGCACGACGCGCGGTCTGCCCGGTCAAGTGCAGGGTGAGACCTCGGCATCCACCGGGTTCAACGGCTCGAACGGAACCGCCGCGTCGACCTCCTCCGAGGTCGCACCGAACGTGTTCTCCGTCGAAGCGTGGTTCCAGACCACCAGCACCAGCGGCGGCAAGATCGTGGGCTTCGGCAACAAGTCGACCGGTGTCTCCGGCAGCTATGACCGCCACATCTACCTGAGCAACTCCGGTCAGATCACCTTCGGCGTGTACCCGGGCACAGCACGGACGCTCACCAGCGGCAGTGGCTACAACGACGGCAAGTGGCATCAGGTGGTGGGCACGATGAGCTCCGCCGGAATGGTGCTGTACGTCGACGGCGTCCGCGTGGGGACGCGCACCGACACCACGACCGGTCAGGACTACACCGGCTACTGGCGAGTCGGTGGTGACAGCCAGGGCGGCTGGCCCTCTGCGGGTTCGTCGAACTTCCTGAACGGACGCATCGCGGACGTCGCCGTTTACTCCACCGCGCTCTCGCGCAACGATGTCGACGCGCACTGGGTTGCCTCCGGGCGTACTTCGGCGCTGCCGGCGGCTCCCGCAGACGCATACGGCAAGGCTGTGTACGACCTCGATCCGGCGTTCTACTGGCGCCTGAACGAGAGCACCGGTACGACGGTTGCGGCGGACGCCGGACGCGACGGGAGCACCGGTGGGTACAAGACCAACGGCACCGCCTCGATCCAGCGCGGGCAGACGGGAGCGATCGCTGGCACGACGAACAAGGCGATCCGATTCACCTCGTCCAAGCTCGGCTCGACGTGGAACAACCGTCAGAGCGTGATCAGCGATCGTCAGTACGTCTCTCCGAGCACGTACTCCATCGAGACCTGGTTCAAGACGACGTCCACAGGCGGCGGAAAGCTGATCGGCTTCGGCAACAGCAACTCCAACAACACCAACGCGAGCTCGAACTACGACCGGCACATCTATATGGACTCGGTGGGTCGACTCAAGTTCGGTGTCTACAGCGGGGGAACGCAGATCCTGACGGCCCCGAGCACGTACCGTGACGGTCAGTGGCACCACGTGGTGGCGCAGCAGTCGGCGAGTGGCATGCAGCTGTTCGTGGACGGCGTAGAGGTCGCCTCCAACGGCGTCTCGACGGCCGACCAGTACAGCGGCTACTGGCGCCTCGGCGGCGACACGACCTGGGAAGGCGACCCGTTCTGGGTCGGCACCCTGGACGAGCCCGCGGTGTACTCGGCTCCGCTGACGGCGAGCCAGATCCTGCAGCACTACCAGCTCGGTACGACGGGTACGCCCAACGAGCTCCCGGTGGCGCAGTTCACTTCGGCAACGACCGACCTCTCCGTGGCTTTCGATGCCGCGGCCTCGAGCGACCAGGAAGGGCCGATCGCGGCCTACACCTGGAACTTCGGGGATGGGCAGACCGGTACCGGAGTGGCCCCGACCCACGTCTACGACGCGGCAGGCACCTACACGGTGACTCTGACGGTTCGCGACGGCGGATCTCTGACCTCCTCGGTCAGCCACGAGGTCATCGCCCGCAACCCGAATGTGCTGCCGACGGCGGCGTTCACCGAGACCACGGACTTCCTTGATCTCGCTGTTGACGCCTCCACCAGTGCAGACACGGACGGCTCGATCGCCGCGTACGCCTGGAACTTCGGTGACGGCGGCGCCGCCACCGGTGTCACGGCGGCGCACACCTACACCGCCTCCGGCACCTACGAGGTGTCGCTGACAGTGACGGATGACCGTGGCGGCTCTGCGACGACCACCAAGTCGATCGTCGTGGAAGCGGCCAACGTCGCACCCGTTGCGATCGCGAATGTGGTCCGCGGCGCTGATGGCATGTCCATCACCGCAGACGGAACCGGGTCCAGCGACAGCGACGGCACCGTTGCTGCCTACGCGTGGAGCTTCGGCGACGGAGCGACGGCCACGGGCGCTACCGCGACGCACACCTACACGTCAGCCGGCACGTACACCGTGACGCTCACGGTGACGGATGACGATGGGGCGACCCACCAGGTCACCGCATCTGTCACAGTGGCGCCGGCCGCCACCGAGGAAGTGATCGCAAGGGATGCGTTCGAGCGCACCGCCGCCTCGTCGTGGGGGACCGCGGACGTCGGTGGCAGCTGGACGACCACCGGCGGGGCTGCAGCCTTCTCGGTGGGTGACGGGGTGGGCAAGTTCTCCCTGGCGCCGGCCGCCACTCGCGAGGCGCGCCTGGCCGGAGTCTCCGGCACGCAGACGGTCACCTCGCTGACGATCGCCTCGAGCAACGTGACTAACGGCGGAGCCTTCAACCTGACGGTCAACGGCCGCCAGGTCGGCAGCGATACCTACTCGGGACGCATCAAGATCGAAGCCAACGGCGCGATCAGGCTCTACCTGCTCCGCAACGAGACCGCGATCGGAAACAGCGTCGTGCTCTCCGGCAACTACACCGCCGGCGAGAAGCTGTCGGCCGCGTTGTCGGTCCGTGGCACCTCGCCGACCACCCTCTCGCTGAAGGTGTGGCGCACGGGCACCACTGAGCCGGTGAACCCGCAGCTGCAGGCAACCGACACCACGGCTGCGCTGCAGGTCGCGGGTTCGGTGGGTCTGAAGATGGCGGTCAGCTCGGTCTCGACGGTCTCGACCGTCATCTCGATCGACGACTACAAGGTCGTCACCGGGGCTGTCGTGGTTCCGGTGAATCAGGCCCCGACCGCATCGTTCACCTCGTCGGCCAACGGCCTCACCGCCAACGTCGACGGCAGCGGTTCGACGGATTCCGACGGAACCATCGCGTCCTACGCCTGGACCTTCGGAGATGGCGGCACCGCGACAGGAGCAACGGCTTCGCACGCCTACGCGGCAGCGGGCACGTACAACGTGACGCTCACGGTGACGGATGACAAGGGCACGACCACCTCGGTCACGAATCCTGTGACGGTGACGGCTCCGGTCGTCGATCCGCCGGATCCCACGGGTCCCGTGCCGCTGGCGACTGACGAGTTCGATCGGGCCGTGACGGGAGGTTGGGGAACGTCCGACCTGGGTGGAGCCTGGGCGACAACCGGGGGCAATCCCGCATTCTCGACCGCAGGAGGACAGGGTCTCATCACCCTGGCTCCCTCCCAGACCCGTGAAGCCCGTCTGGCAGTGTCTGCGACCAGCACGGTCCTCGATACGACCTTCGCGGCGGATGTCGCCTCGGTCGGCGGCACCACCAGCATCACGCTGCACGGGCGCACGGTCGGCACGTCGGTCTACTCGGCCAGGATCCGCCTCGAGCCCGCAGGTGTTGTCCGGTTGTACATCCTTCGGGATGAGACGGCCATCGGCAACAGCTTCGTGCTGCCGACCAGCTACGCGGCTGGCCAGGTGCTGCATGCCCGGCTGTCGGTAACCGGCACCAGCCCGACGACGATCGCCGCAAAGGTGTGGGTCGAGGGGCAGACCGAGCCCGCCACGTGGCAGCTGCAGGGCACGGATGCCACGGCAGCCCTTCAGGCCGCCGGTGGGGTCGGAATCAAGACGTCGGTCAGCTCGGCGTCCACGAACGCGGCGACGAAGATCTCCTTCGACCGGTTCGCGGTGGTCGTCCCGCAGTAGCCAACTCACACAAGCGGATGGGGTACGTGGCTTCGGCCTCGTACCCCATCCGCTTTCGTGTGTGGGGGGTCAAGCGCCCGTACACGAGCCGCGCGTCTGTGCCGGCCAGAGAGCACCCCCAGCGCCTACCGCAGAAAGCCCTCTGTAAGCCTTTGCGGAGTGGAGAACGGTCCGAAGCTTCCGCGGCAAGGTGTGATGACGGCGGTGAGGTCTCAGCCTCGTGCGCCGGATGCCGCACCGAGCGCGACATCCGAGGTGCGCGCGTACTCGGGGGTGATCCGTCCGACTGCTCCGAGTATCCGACCTTGAGCGAACCACGTCCGGCGACGGAGTACGGCGTGGGCAGGAACGTCGCCGCGCAGACGCGCGACGACACCGCGGGCGGAGAAGACGACGAGGCGCACCGTGCCACCGACCAGATGCATCGCGCGCAGCGCCAGCGTGCGGGCGGCAGAGGGGCTGCGGCTGAGCAACTTGGTGCGCATCTGGCCCTGCGAGATGGTGCGTCGCCGGACAAATTCCTTCGTGGTGCGCTCGACAGGCACCTCGTCGCGGACGACAGAGTCCGCAGAAGCCATGATCTCGCCGCCGGCGGCGAGAAGCGCACGCCCGAACAGCATGTCCTCGCCACCCGCGAGGCCGAGGGAAGCATCGAACCGGACTCCGAGTTCCCGCACCTGGGCCGAGTCGATGAGGACGTTCCCGGTGGCCATCGCTTCCAGACGCTGACCGTTCACACGGCGGCGCCGGCGCATGAAGCCTCCGGCGATGATCCACGGATCGGTCCCCTCGGGCCAGACATAGTCGACGTAACCCATGACGACCGCAGGGTGAGAGGTTGTCCAGACGCGCACGAGGGCGTCCAGCCATCCTGGTTGCGGTACGACATCGTCATCCACCATGGCGACCAGCTCACCGTCGCGAGCGCCATCGAGCGCGGCTTGTCTCGCCGCGGCAATTCCCGGCGTGGGCTCGTGGATGTACTCGACGCCGAGCTCGTTCGCCGCCGAAGCGGCAGATCGTTCGGGGTCGTTGTCCACCAGTGCGATACGGACGTCCGTTGCCTCAGGGCCCAGGTTCGTTCGGATCGCGGCTATCAGCGGAGCGAGGAGTTCAGTGCGGCGAAAAGTCGTGACGGCGACGAGGACTGACGGGTTCTCATCGAGTTGTGACGGAGCACTCATCCGTTCAGTATGCCCCGCTGGGCTGCACCATGACCTTGGCGGTGCGCCACATGATCTGCAGGTCGTTCATCACGGACCAGTTCTCGACGTAGCGAAGGTCGAGACGCACGCTCTCGTCCCAGGTGAGGTCGCTGCGGCCGGAGACCTGCCACAGACCCGTGATCCCTGGCTTGATGTACAGGCGGCGGAAGACGGTTCCGTCGTACGCCGTGACCTCGCTGGGGAGTGGCGGACGCGGCCCGACGACGCTCATGTCGCCGATCAGCACGTTCCAGAACTGCGGCAGCTCGTCGAGCGACAGCTTGCGCAGGATCCGGCCCACGCGGGTGACACGAGGGTCATCCTTCATCTTGAACAGCAGACCGGCGCCTTCGTTCTGCTCCTTGAGCGCCGCGAGCTGCTGCTCTGCGTCGGTCTTCATGGAACGGAACTTCACCATCTTGAAGCGGCGGCCGTCGCGGCCGACGCGCTCCTGGAAGAAGAAGACAGGGCCCGGGGAGTCGATCTTGACTAGCAGCGCGAGCGCCGGGGTGATCAGACCGATCGGGATCAGGGCGAGCGTCGCGACGGCGATGTCGAGAGCGCGCTTGAGCAGGTGCTGGCCCCCCTCGTAGCGAGGGATCTGGACCTGGATGAGGGGAAGCCCTTCGACCGGTGCGAACGAGATGCGGGGACCGGCGACGTCGGTGAGTCGGCTCGACAGCACCAGCTCGGCAGCCGTGCCCTCGAGCTGCCAGCTGAGCCTCTTGACGAACTCCGGATCGCCCTCGGGGCGGCTCGCGACGATGATGGTGTCGGCGCCGAGCTCGGCCGCGACCGTCGACACGGTGTTGACGTTGCCCAGCACCGGGAACAGTGCATCGCGGATCTCGATGTCGCGGGCGTTCCCGTCGAGCAGAGTCGCACCGACGACCTGGTAGCCCGAGGCGCCGATCGGGTGGAGCGTGCGCACGACGTACTCGACGTCGTCCTTGTTTCCGACGACGAGCGTGCGCGATGCGAAGCGTCCGTGGCTCCGCTGGATCTGGAGCCAGTGGCGCCAGATCCAGCGGGTCACGAGGAGAGTCAGCACACCGACCGGCAGCCCCAGCAGCAGCGTCAGTTGCATCGACTCCCAGCTCAGGAGCACCGCGACGATGGCGATGATCCCGAATGCGAGACCGCTGGCGTGCACGACGCCCCGGTACTCGGTGGCACTCGCACGGAAGAGCGCGGCGTCCCGCGTGTGGAGTGCGCTGAGCATGAGGTACCAGAGCGCGGCGAGGGGGACGCCGGCACGCAGGACCTCAGGCACGGCGACGCCGCTGATCAGCTGGACGGTCGCGGTCAGGCCGACGGCGAACAGGATGACAGCTGCATCCGTGACTCGCAGTCTGATCCGATAGCGACGCTCCCACTGACGGCGTCGTTCCAACGTTGCGGAGGCGCGCGGCGTGACCACGGTGCGCGTCACCGACTTGGTGGCTCTCGGTGCGGCGACCGGCACAAAGCCGGATCCCGTGCGAGTGATGCTCAGGGCATCCTCGACGGAGGTCATGCCCCGGCCCCGAAAGCCGTTGATGTACGCAGAATTCCCCAGTGCGACATGGTTTCCCCAGTGTTTCCCCAGACCGCGAGCAAAACGCTTGCGGCGTTCGTCCGCATTCCCGACCCCTCGGGTTCCCGCTGCCATCTCCGTGATCCCACACCACGGATTGCGATCGCCGTCCCACACGGCGGTGCTTGCAGCGGGCACTGCAGACTCTCGACAGCATAGCGGAACGTTCGCGCGGAGGGAAGATATTTCGTGCGTGTGGATCAATCGGGGGTCAGAGGACTTGTCGCTGTCGACCGCGGGTCTATTCTGGCCCCCGTGATCGACAACACCGCACCCGCGCGTTTCCGGCTCCGACGCATGCTGCCGCGCGATCCTGCACAGCCGCATCGGCCCGCCAGCATGCTCGAGCTGTTCTTCGACCTCGTGTTCGTCGTGGCGGTGAGCATCGCCTCGGCGCAACTGCATCACGCCCTCAGCCATGGGGACTTCGTGCATGGCATCGCCTCGTACGCGATGATCTTCTTCGCGATCTGGTGGGCGTGGATGAACTTCACCTGGTTCGCGACGTCCTTCGACACCGACGACTGGTTGTACCGGGTGACGACGATCGTGCAGATGGGCGGCGTGCTGGTGATGGCCGCCGGCATCCCGGATGCGTTCGAGCACGGCAACTTCACGATCCCGGTCCTCGGGTACATCGTGATGAGGGTGGCCATGATCGCGCAGTGGCTGCGGGCTTCGCGCTCGGCGGGCGCGCTGCGCGCCGCCACGCGCCGCTATGCATTCGGGATCGCGGCGGTGCAGGTGCTCTGGGTTCTGTTCCTCCTTGTTCCCGGCGGGCCGCTGCAGATCGCCGCGTTCGTCGCGTTCGCACTGATCGAGATCAGCGTCCCGGTCTTCGCGGAGCGCCGGCAGCAGACGCCGTGGCATCCTCATCACATCACCGAGCGCTACGGCCTGTTCACCTTGATCGTCCTCGGCGAGAGTCTGCTCGCATCGGCGAACGCGATCGTCGATGCGTTGAAGGACGTCGAGTCCCTCGGGCCGCTCATCGCGATCTCCGTGCTCACCCTGGTCGTCACCGCGTGTCTGTGGTGGATCTACTTCTGGCCGCCGCACCACCGTGCGATCACCACGTTCCGTCGATCGCTGCGCTATGGATACACCCACTACTTCGTGTTCGCGGCGGCGGCGGCGTTCTCCGCAGGTATCGAGGTCGAGATCGACGTGCTCACCGGTGAGAGCGAGCTGTCGAGCGCGGCGGCGTCCTTCTCGGTCACGATCCCGATCGCGATCTTCCTTCTCGGCGTCTGGTGGATCGCCATCCGCGAGAACGCGGATCGTCTGGTGAACACGGTCGTCCCGATCGGGGCGCTCATCGTGCTGCTCGATCCCGTGCTCCCTCTTCCCGTGGCTCTCACCGCCGTCATCCTCGTCGGGATCGTGGTGGTGCTCGTCATCCGCCCGCCCGTCGTGAAGGAGAAGCAGGCCTTCGACTCATAGGCGACGCACAGAGCTCGCAAAGACTCTTGATCGGCCGCGCGGTCACCATGGGGAACACCTCGACGGTTCGCGAAAGGAGCCACATCATGAGCCACATCCCCGAACCGGTCCAGACTCCCGACGGGCCGACCTATGAAGGTCGTCTCCTCGACAGGGCCGGAGAAGAAGTCGTCGACCAGGGCGCGGCATTCGACATCCGCACGCTGATCACCAGGCGCGGGATGCTGAGTCTCGCGGGCATCGGACTCGGTGCGGTCGTCCTCGCCGCATGCGCGCCGGCGTCTTCGACCGATACGGGGGCGACGGCGACCCCCACTGCGAAGGCTTCGACGACCCCGTCGACCGCGACCGTCGACGGGGAGATCCCCGACGAGACCGCCGGCCCGTATCCCGGGGACGGCTCCAACGGTCCCGACGTGCTCGAGGACTCCGGCATCGTGCGCGCCGACATTCGCTCCTCGATCGACGGAGCCGCCAGCGCGGATGGCGTGCCGCTGACCTTCGAGCTCCAGATCCTGGACCTGGAGGGCGGAGGCGTCCCGTTCGAGGGCGTCGCGGTCTACGCCTGGCACTGCACGGCTCAGGGAGAGTACTCGATGTACTCCGAAGGACTCGAGAACGTCACCTACCTTCGTGGCGTGCAGGTGGCTGATGCGGACGGCAGAGTGGCGTTCACGTCGATATTCCCCGGTTGCTACTCGGGACGCTGGCCGCACATCCACTTCGAGGTGTACCCCGACCTGGCCTCGATCACCGACTCGTCGACCGCCATCGCCACCTCGCAACTCGCGCTCCCCGAAGCGGCGTGCAGCGAGGTGTACGCGCAGTCCGGCTACGACGGATCGACGCGCAACCTCGATGCCATCACACTCGCGAGCGACAACGTGTTCGGAGACGACTCCGCCGCGCTCCAGCTGGCGGCCGTGACAGGCGATGCCGCGAGCGGATATGCGGCCGTGCTCGTCGTGGGCGTGGACACGTCCACGACACCGACCGCAGGAGCGGCGCCCGGCGGTGGCGGGAAGGGGCCCGCGAACTGAGGCGAGGGCCGGGACCTGCCCGCCGCCCGCGCGATCTGTTAGACTCTCTGATGCAACGTGAGTGATTCGCCCCTCTCGGCCGTCACGTCGCCACTGATCAGGGCCATTACGGACCGCGCACGTCGATGCGCGCGGGATCCGCCCTCGATCTCACATCAGCGAGGCGCCGACGTGCGCCCGCCCCACAGCAATGAGCATGACCATGAGTATTACGACCTTCCCTCCTACCGACCCGTTGACCTGGAAGCAGGCCGACACCGATGTGCACGTCGCGACCCGCAACGGCGAATTCGCCGGCTTCGTGGAGTTCGACGGCTCCGCCCACCTCGTGCGCGACGAGCGCGGCACCGACCTCGGCTCGTTCGAGACTCTCGACGACGCCCAGGACGCCCTCGAGAACACCCAGCAGTCCCGCGCCGCGTGGCGTCGAGGGATGCCGCTGAGCCTGCCCCTGGCATTCCGCCGCGGGCTGCGGCGCGCTCGCGCCTGACCCCGCTCCGACGCCCGTCGTTCCGCCGGACGAGTCTGTCCGCTGTTTCGTGCGGGCAGGCGGAGGGGATGCTGCCGCCCGGGCGTGTCGAGGCATGAGGCGGTCCTGACGCGGCCATGGTGCAGGACCCCGAAAACACCTCCGTCGTATTCCGTTCGGCGCATGTGGCCGGGGCTACTCTGAGTTAAGCGTTGGGCGTCCGCCTTGGGCTTTCACAGCCGCAGGGCTCCGATCGACGGGAGAACATCATCTCCACTTCACAGGTCGAAAAGACCGCAGCAACGCTGGGACCGGTACGCCAGACGTACGCCGGCAACGCAGACTTCCCCCCGATGGCGCAGGCCTACAAGCAGGTCTCTCAGGTCGTCCGAGAGATGGGACTGCTCCAGCGCGCGAGCGGGTTCTACATCTGGGTCTCCATCGCCATCGCGGTGGCTCTCGCCGGCTGCATCGCCGGCTTCATCCTGCTCGGCGACAGCTGGTTCCAGCTGCTCATCGCCGCAGCCCTCGGCATCGTCTTCACGCAGATCGCCTTCCTGACGCACGAGGCGGCGCACCGCCAGATCCTCAGCTCAGGGCCAGCCAACTTCCGCCTCGCGCGCATCCTCGCCGCCAGCATCGGCATGAGCTACTCCTGGTGGGACTCCAAGCACACCAAACACCACGGCAACCCGAACCAGGTGGGCAAGGACCCCGACATCGAGGTCGACACGATCTCGTTCCTCGAGGAGGATGCGGCGAAGTCCCGCGGCATCATCCGTCTCATCACCCGCAAGCAGGGGTGGCTGTTCTTCCCGCTCCTCACGCTCGAGGGACTGAACCTCCACTACCTCGGCCTCAAGCACCTGACGACCAAGAAGAACGTCAAGGGACGCTGGATCGAGCTGAGCATCATCGCCGCACGTTTCATCATCATCCTCGTGCCGGTGTTCATGATCCTTCCGCTCGGAATGGCTTTCGCCTTCATGGGCGTGCAGATGGCGGTCTTCGGCGTGTACATGGGTGCGTCCTTCGCTCCGAACCACAAGGGCATGCCGATCATCGATCCGAACGCCCGCCTGGACTTCTTCTCGAAGCAGGTCCGCACCTCGCGCAACGTCAGCGGCGGCTGGTGGGTGACCTCGTTCATGGGCGGTCTCAACTACCAGGTCGAGCACCACCTGTTCCCGAACATGCCGCGCCCGAACCTGTCGAAGGCGCGCGAGGTCGTGCGCGACTACTGCATCGCGAACGATGTGCCCTACACCGAGACCAACCTCATCCGGTCGTACGCGATCGTGATCCAGTACCTCAACCGGGTCGGCCTCTCCGCCGGTGCGGACCCGTTCGACTGCCCGGCCGTCTCGCAGTTCGGTCGCGCGTAGTCATCACGCTCTTACCCGAATCGCCCGGATCCTCTTCGCGAGGAACCGGGCGATTCGCTGTTCCGGGGCGGTTCTCCCGGCGACGCGACGCCGCGTCCTAGAGCAGCCCCCACTCCATCGCGAGGGTGACGGCGCGGGTGCGGTCCGACACTTCGAGCTTCTCGAACGCATGCAGAAGGTGCGTCTTCACGGTCGCCTCCCCGATGAAGAGCTCCTTGGCGATCTGCGGGTTGCTGCGGCCCGCGGCGACGAGTCGGAGCACGTCGAGTTCACGGGGGCTCAGCTGCGGTCGGGCGGGCCGTTCCCTCCGCATCCGCGTGACCAACGTGGCTGCGATCGAGGGCGCGAGCACCGTGTGCCCTTCCGCGACCGAGCGGATCCCGGCGACGATCTCCTCCTGGGGCGCCGCCTTCAGCAGGTACCCGCTGGCTCCCGCCTCGATCGCGCCGAGGATGTCGTCGTCGCTCTCATAGGTGGTGAGCACGAGCACGCGCACGCCGGGAAGCTCCTGGGTGATCCGCGATGTGGCCTCCGCGCCGGTCAACGTCGGCATCCGCAGGTCCATCAGCACGACGTCGGGGCGCAGCGCCGTGGCGAGTTCGACCGCTTCGAGTCCGTCGGATGCTTCGCCGACGACCTGCAGCTCCTCGTCGAGCGACAGCAGACCGACGATCCCGGAGCGCACGATCGGGTGGTCGTCCGCGACGAGGACACGGATCATGACACCTCCTGCAGCATGGGGAGAGGCACGCGGACCGTGAGTGTGGTGCCGCAGACCTCGCCGTCGGTCACATCCAGGGTGCCGCCGACGAGCCCGACACGGTCACGCATGCCCGCGAGTCCGAAGCCATCGCCGTGGCCCAGACGCACACCGCCGAGGCCCCGCCCGTCGTCGCTCACGACGAGCACCGCATCTTCGCCCACCAGCAGGGTGACGGAGGCGGAGACGGCGGCGGCATGCTTGCGGACGTTCGCCAGTCCCTCCTGGGCGCAGCGCAGCAGCACGACCTGGATGTCGCGCGGTACTGGCTGCACGGACGTCGTCACCGCGACCGGCAGCCCGGTCTCCCTGCTGAATCGCTCGCCGAGCCTGCGCAACGCTTCGGAGAGCGAGCCGGACGGGTCGGCGGCCGGTGACTCCACGACGACCAGGGCTCTGGCCTCTCGCAGGGCGTCGCGCGCCGCTTCCTCGATCAGGGCGACGGTGTCTGCGGAGCCGTCGAGCCGCCCGCGCTCCGCGAGCATCACGATGCTGGTGAGGCTCTGGGCGATCGTGTCGTGCACGTCCCTCGCGAGGCGCGCTCGTTCGGCCGTTGCACCGGCTTCGCGACTCGCCGCCTCGAGCCCCGCCTGCGCTGCGGTGAGATCGGCGAGCAGGCGCTGGCGCTCCGTGCCCCATTCGGCGATCCGTGTGATCCACAGCCCCAGGGCGAGGCTGAACGCCGCGGACAGCCCGGCGGTGGTGATACCGGCGAGCACGAGTTCCGGCGCGAAACCACCCCAGAACGAGTAGGCGAAGGCGATGACCGTCGCGTTCACGAGCGTGACGATGATCGACTGGGCGGTCGATCGGGACGTCATCCAGATGAGGGGCAGCACCAGCGTCTGCAGCAGGAGCATGTTCGGCTCGATCGACGTGCCGAACGCCATCAGCGCGATCAGGGCGACCTGGATCACCGCCGAGGCGAGTGGGGAGGGGTCCGGCGCCTCGCGGAAGCTCACGTAGCGGCGGGCGCCGAACGCGTAGACCGCGACGAGGCCGCAGGCGGTGGCGACCAGCATCCAGGGCGAGGCGGCGCTGCGCGAGGGCAGGGTGAACGCGAGTACCAGGATCACGACGAAGAGCGCGGTGGTCGCGAGGTCCCAGCCCAGATGTTCCTTGCGGACGGTGCTCATGACGACCACTCTCGCATCATCGTGGCGGTGCTGCTCGTGACGGAGTCGTGCTCACCCGTCGCGGCGGATCCAGCGGAACGTGATCCGACTCAGTATCAGCCCCGCCACGAGCCACACCAGCAGCATCACGGCGATGAGCCCGATGTCCCACGATCCGCTCGTCTCGGCCGTGCGGAACGAGTCGGGCAGGAAGACGGAGCGCATGCCCTGGGCGATCCACTTCACCGGGAGGACGCCGGCCGCGTTCTGCAGCCATTCCGGCAGCATCGAGAACGCGATGTAGACACCGGAGACGAACTGGATCAGCAACACGATCGGGATGACGACCGCCGCAGAGGACTTCCCGGACCGCGGCACCGCGGACAGCGCGATCCCGAGGAGCGTGCAGGCGATCAGGCCGAGTGCGAAGATCCACGCGAATCGCGCCCATGCGGCGGGGTCCGTGGGGAGCTCCACCCCGTACACGACGACGGCGACGGCGATCAGCAGTGCGATCTGCAGGATGGCAGTGACGAAGACCTCGCCGATCTTCCCGATGAAGTAGGTGACGGGGGAGATCGGTGTTCCCCCGAGCCGCTTCAGGGTGCCGTCGCTCTTCTCCATCGCGATCTCGAGGGCGGGGCCCTGCACGCCGGAGAGCAGGATGCCACCCGCGATCAGTCCGGGAAGGTAGTACGTCGCCATGCTGATCTTGTCCGGCCCTTCACCGACGTCACCCGTGAAGATCGTCGCGAACACGACGTACATCAACGTGGGGAACAGGAACGTGAAGAAGACCTGGTCGCCGGCGCGGAAGTACTGGCGCAGCTCGAAGCGGATCCGACGCACGCCGAGACGCAGGGTACGGGTGACTCCGAAGCGTGGGGGAGCAGGGGCGATCGTGGCGGACATGTTCACAACTCCTCAGAAACGGACGCGGTAGCGGATGTGGAGGCGGCGGATGCGGGCGCGGCCGCGGTGATGCGTCCCGATTCTGAGGAGTTGTGCACGTCGAACTCACGGATCAGGTCGAGGTACACGTCTTCGAGCGTCGGCCGGACGATCTTCAGATCCCGCGGCTCGCCGCCGTCACGATGCAGCGCGGAGACGACGGCGCCGGGAGTGGTCGTGCGCTCCTCGCGAGGCGTGCCGTCGGGATCGGTCCATCGCACGAGCGGAGTACGGGACTCTGCGCCGCCGAGTTCATCGATCGCGCCGATGGCCGCGATGGTCCCTCCGGCGATCACGGCCGCGCGATCGCCCAGCTGTGCGGCCTCGTCGAGGTAGTGCGTGGTGAGCAGGATGCTGGTGCCCTCGGCCTTGAGGGAGCGGATCAGGTCCCAGAACTGCCGCCGCGCCTCCGGGTCGAATCCTGTCGTCGGTTCATCGAGGAACAGCAGCTCCGGTCGACCGATGATGCCGAGTGCGACGTCGAGACGCCGTTGCTGACCGCCGGAGAGTCGCGAGGCGCGCGTGCGCTGCTTCTGTTCGAGACCCACGGCCGCGATGACCTCGTCGACATCGCGAGGGCGCGGGTAGTATCCGGCGAACTCGCGCAGCAGCTCGCGCACCGTGAAGGAGCCCGCCTCGCCGGTGGACTGCAACACGATCCCCAGACGCGCCTTCCACTCCAGGTCGCCGTGCTGCGGATCTACCCCGAGCACGCGCACGTCGCCGGAGGACCGGTGCCGATATCCCTCGAGGATCTCGATCGTGGTCGACTTGCCCGCGCCGTTCGGTCCGAGCAGCGCGAAGGTCTCGCCCGCGTGGATGTCGAAGCTGATGCCGTCGACCGCGGCGAAGCCGCCGTACTCCTTGCGGAGGTCGCGCACAGTGATCACGCTGTCTGTCATGCATCCAGCCTGGCCCGACCGCGCGCTCGCCGGTAGTGGCCGCCCGGCGGATCTTCCCCTCCACCGGTCGGTGGAGGGGAAGCGAAAGGGGGCGGGGCACGGATGATCCGTGACCCGCCCCCTTCGTGGGAGCCGCTGGCTCAGCGCTTGCTGCTCTTCTCCGTCTCGACCACGTCGATCGTGATCTTCTCGAGCGGGCCGTCGTCATCGATGATCTCGTCGTCCAGCACCTCGTCGCCGAGGAACTCCTCGACGGGGGTGCCGTCTTCCTCGTCGACGGGATCTGCGATGAGGGCGGGCGTCGACGCAGTGGACTGCTCGTCCGAGAACACGCCGTCAGGGCGGATCAGCTCCCGCACCTCCGCCATGAAGCTCGTGAGCTGCTGCTGCTGCCAGCGCAGCTGACGAGTGCGATCCTCTGCGTCGCGCAGGACGGCCGAGGTGTGATTCGTGACGGAGTCGACGATCTTCTGCGACTTCACGCGGGCGCGGTCCAGGATCTCGCGGGCGCGCACCTGGGCGTCCGCCTCGATGGACTGGGACTGCGAGCGCATCAGACGCTCGTAGTCCTCGGCCTTGGCCGAGATGCGCTGCGCATGCTCGAGGGAGGAGGCGACCTGCTCGTTCGCGTCGTTCGTGATGCGCTCGGCGTGCGCCACAGCCTGATTGTGCAGCACCAGGAACTCCTGCTGGGCGTCGTCCTGGCGACGTGTGAGCGTCTCCTCGAACTCCAGCACGCGCGCGTTCATCTCGCGCACCTCGCGCTCGGCGTCGGCGCGCAGCTGCGTGGTCTCACGGGTGACGAGCGACCGCAGTGCGGCCGCGCCCTTCTCGGCCTCGGTGCGGATGGCCGTCGCCTCCTGGGAGGCCTGGTTCACCTTCTCGGCAGCGTGGCTCGCCTCGCGGTCGAGACGCGCCTCGTGCGCCGTGTACTCGGTGTCCATCTTCAAGCGCACCTGGTCGGCGTCGCGCTGCGCCTGCGAGGTGATCCGCTCGGCGTCGGCGTCGGCTTCGGCGCGCTGCGCGGCGACCTCCTCGCGGGCGGCGGCCATCAGCCGGTCGGCCTGCACTGCGGCGTTCTGGATCAGGACGTTCGCCTGCTCCTCGGCGACACGGAGGATCGCCTCGAACTGCTGACGTGACGGCGCCTCCTGACCTTCGGCCTTGGGGGCGTCGACCAGCTCGGACGTGAGAGTCGCGATCTGCTGCTCGGCTTCGCTGGCCTGCGCCTTGGCGGCGATGAGCTCGCTCTCGACGGCTTCGCGGGAGGCGCGCTCCTCTTCGCGGACGGATTCGAGGGCCGTGGTGTGGCGCTCATCGGCGTCGGCGAGGTCTGCGGTGACCTGCTGGAGCTTGGTGCGCAGCGACGCGAGTGCGGCGTCGACCTCGGCCTTGTCGTATCCGCGGAAGCCCACGGTGAAGGCCGAGGCGTCCTGCGGGTTCGTCTCGATCAGCTGATCGAAGAAGTCAGGCGAGCGCTGACCGTCGCGGTCGGCGGTTCCGGAGGATTCGCTCATGGCGGTTCATGCCTTTCTGGCGGGGCCACGTCGTGAGGAGGAGGCGCCGATCCGCAGAGCGGAACGGCGGGGAACACGCGGGCCGAAAGAATGTCGTGAAGGGACTGATGCCACGACAGCGACCTGCCGGAAGCCGGGCCGAGCGGTGGCGCGCTAACAGCATAGTTGCGTCGGCTGAGAGATGCGCCCTCAGTTTTGGCGGTCTGCGAGGGACGTGCGGGGTGGGAGTCCGAGTACGTGCGGTGAGGAGCTGCCCGCCGTCAGGGAGCGTTGATCAGGTGATCGAGCACCAGTTCGCCGGTGGCGTTGAGCACGCGCATCATCTCGGCGATCAGCTTCGCGTCGATCGGCGGCTGCTCGGGCTCATCGAATCCGAACTGCAGGGGGATCGCCGGGTGGATCCACACGGTGGCTCTCAGGTCTGGACCGTCGCCCAACGGCCGCCACGTCATCATGAAGCTCTCCTGCCGGCGCAGCTTGGTCGAGATGACGATCTTGAGGTGTGCCAGGGTCGCGTCCTCGATGAGGATCGGATCCGAGGTGCCGTCATACCGGAGTCTTCCCATACCCAGAACCGTACAACGAGAACCGCCCGCCCATTCGCACGTGTCCCATGCATTGGAATCGCTCGCGACGCAATCCCCTTCTGAATCGGGGCGCGGCGGCCTAGCGTCACCACATGGACGACACGGACGAGAAGAATGAGACGAAGGAGACGCTGACGATGGTTCGCACCCAGCTCGCGGTCAACGATGTCGGATTCTTCCTGGCGCAAGGCCAGGACGTCCCCGACCTGAAAAGACGCATCGAGTTCGCAGCGCAGGCGGGAGGTCGGTTCGTGGACTTCGTCGTGGTGGGCAACCGGTCGGTGAGCGTGCTGATCTCCTCGTCGAGTCAGATCGTGATCTCCGTGGAGACCGTGGAGTTCGACGCGCGCGACAACGGAGACGACACCGTCCCATTCAGCGGCGCGTTCGACATGCTGTGACGAGGAAGCCTCCGGAGCACTCCCATATCGATGGAGGAGGAGTGCCTTCTCGGCGCTGGCGCAGACGCGCTGGTACGGTGACGGCGGAGGACATTGCGTCCCTGGGGCCAGCCGAGCAAGAGAGAACTCGACATGAAGCGAACGTCACGGTCGCGGCTCGTCCGCGTCGCGATGGCGACCGTGTTGGCGGTGGTGCTCGGCACGATCGCCCCTTCGCTGGTCTCCGCGGTTCCCGCATCAGCGGCAACCGACGGACAGATGGTCTACCCCGCGTCGGGGAACATCCAGTCCAAGGTCGGGGACGGGTGCCGCGGAAACTACCGGGCGCACGACGGCATCGACATCTCCGGCCAGGGCGGAACGCCGATCCTGGCCGCGTATGACGGTGTGATCAAACTGCGAGCGTCGAACGGCGGCTACGGCTTCTACACCGATGTCGAGCACCCGGGCGGATACGTGACCCGCTACGGGCACATGGCCGCACAGGGGATGTATGCCCCTGGTACCAGGGTCGTACGGGGGCAGCAGATCGGTGTGGTCGGCGACACCGGCAGCCCCGGCGCGTACCACCTGCATTTCGAGGTCTGGCGGAACGGCTCGATCTACAGTCAGATCAATCAGGGCTTCACCTGCCTCTCGAATATCACCCGTGGGAACACACTCCCGTTGGTTTTCCCAGGGCTCGCGACCCAGCCCGTTCCGGTTCTCCTCACCGATTTCGATGCCGACGGCCGCGCAGATCTGCTCGGCGTCGCCGCAGACGGTGACCTTCACTTCATCAAGGGGGACGGCAACGGACGCTTCCAGCCGGGAGCCGTCGTCACCACAGCGTGGGGAATCCACAAGCATCTCTCCTCCGCCGACTTCAACCGCGACGGAAGGGCCGACATGCTCGTGGTGCGGTCGGACGGCGCGCTCGAGTTCTACGGCGGAAGCGCCACCGGCGGCTTCGACGATTTCCGCGTCATCGGCTCCGGGTGGTACGGGATGCTTCAGGTGACGTCTGGGGCGGACTATACGGGAGACGGGAAGCATGACATCGTCGCGGTGACTCCGACGGGTGCGCTGCTTATCTATCCCGGTAACGGGGCGGCTGGATTCGCTGGAGCCGAGATCACCGCCGGCAGTGGGTGGCACGGCTTCCGGTTCGTCATCGGCGGCGACTTTAACGGTGACGGCGCGGGCGACCTCATGACCGTCGACAGCAACGGGATCCTCCGGCTCTACCCTGGCCAGTACAACGGGTTCGGAGCCCCCCAGGCGATCAGCGGTGGCTGGGGAGCGCTACGTGCGCTCACGGGCGGCAGCGACTACACAGGCGACGGCAAGGCCGACCTCGTGGGCGTCAACGCATCCGGTGAGATGATCGTCTACGTCGGTACCGGTGCGATCGGCTTCAGCGGTTCGATCTTGGTCGGTGCGGGGTGGGGCGGATACGCCCTGATCGAGTAGCGGGGAATCTTCAGCCCAGCAGCGACATGATCAGTACGAGCACCGGAAGGCAGCCGAGCGTGGTGACGAAGACGGTGTCGCGGGAGATCGGTTCGCCCACACCGTAGCGTTGGGAATAGTTGAAGACGTTCTGCGCGGTGGGGAGCGCCGCCAGGACGGTCACGATCAGCACCTCAGACGATGACAGGCCGAACACCACCTCGGCGACGAACCAGGCGATCGCGGGCATGAACGCGAGCTTCAGTCCGCTCGCGAGGATCACGTCTCTGCGGTGCCCGCGTGCGCCGAGGACGCGCTGTCCATGCAACGACATGCCGTAGCTGATCAGCAACACCGGCACGGCGGCGTCCGCGATCAACTGCGCCGGATCCATCACGATCGCCGGAAGGGCGATTCCGCTGAGCGAGACGATCGTGCCGAGCAGAGCGCCCAGGATGATCGGATTGGTCGCCGTGCGACGCAGTGTGCGCATGAGGGAGACGTGTTCGCTCGTGACAGCATCCAGGATCGTCAGCGAGATCGGGGTGAAGATCAGCAGCTGCAGGAGGATGACGGGCGCGGGAAAGGCGGCGCTACCGAGCAGATACAGCGAGAGAGGGAGACCGATGTTGTTGGAGTTGACCTGTCCGGCGGACAGCGCTCCGATCACGGTTTCGGCGATCGAGCGGTGCCAGACGAACCGGGCGACGAGGACGTAGACGGCGATCACGGCGACGGCCGCGATCGCTGACACCGGGAGGAGCGAGGAGAAGAGCATCTTCGCATCCGCGTGCGCGAGCACCGAGAACAGCAGGAACGGCGAGAGCACGAAGAAGATGAGTCGTCCCAGCACATGCCGGGCGTGCGGCCCGAGCAGGTCGACGCGGGCGATGACGTAGCCGATGACGATCGCGACAGCCACCACGGCGAATCCGGTGAGCGTGTCGAGCATCCCCTGAGCGTATCGAGCGATCGGTGCGCGCGGGGCGAGCCTGACGGGGCGGATGGCGGCCGATGCCCGAAGAGGGGACAGCCGCACTCGTTCGTACTTCTCTACGATGAGGTCATGACCTCAGCTCGGAAGGCCCGCTCCCTCGCCGCCGCCCTCGCCCTGCTCGCCGGGGTGACGCTTGCCGGATGCGCCGCATCGCCGGAGAGCACGGGGGAGGGGGCAGGCCAGACGCCGGCTCCGGAGCAGACCTCGACGCCGACTCCCGCGCAGACCACGGCGCCCGTCGAGCCGACGGAGAGTCCGGCCGCGTTCACCGAGAGCGAGCTCGCGCAGATCTGCATCGACGCCACCACGTCGGCGTTCGATCCCGATGTCGAGTTCGACGCATCCGGCGTCCGTGTGGAGCAGCGGACGGTCACCCCCGAGTGGCTGGTCCTGGTGCCTGCCCTCACTCTGGGCTACAGCGGCGAGGCGCAGTGCACGATCGGCGGCTCGCCGACGGATCCGGAGGTCGACATGGCGGCCGCCTCGATCGAGCGTCTCCCGGAGGAGCAGATCCAGCGGCTCATCCGCGGAGAGAACGAGGGCACCGGGTAGGGGGAGCTCCGGCGGCGTGCTCAGTCCTGGGCGAAGATCTCCGGGTGCGCGCCGATGAGATCGGCCTGTTCCGTCCACGAGAGCCCCACGATGCTGAGCACGACGCGGACGACGGTCGAGTCTGCGTCGGTCGTGGTGAGCCGCAGCTCGCGCAGCGTGGCCCTGGCCGTCTCCTCGATGAGGAAGGCGAGGAGTTCGGCCGGCATGTCTCCCCGGAACGCCCCCGAGTCCACCCCCGCCCTCGTCAGGTCGCGGATGCGTTGACGCAGCGGAGCCAGAGCGAGCACGGTGTCGGCCAGATGTGCGTCGTCGAGGGCGATGTTGGCCGAGGCGCGCACGGCGGAGGCCTCCCGCCACAGACGCGTCGCCATCCGCGCCAGGGTCACCCGGGGGTCGGACTCATCGGTCGTCTCGGCGATCGCGTTGAACCGCTGAGCACCGACCGCGATCACCTCGCGCAGCAGGCTGTCGCGGTCGGCGAAGTGACCGTAGACGGCTCGCCGGGTGAGACCGGCGGCCTGCGCGATCGCGTCGAGTGACGCGTACGGGTTCGTGGCGAGCATCGACTGCGCGGCGCTCAGCAGCGCTTCCCGGTTGGCCAGGGCATCGCGTCGACGTCGCGGGCTCGGTGCGGTCACTTCGGGTCCTTTCGCAGGGCGCTGTGGTCAGGACATCAGCTTGGTCGATGCGAGCGCCTCGACCAGTTTGCGGTTGTAGGTCATCAGGGGGCGCCGCAGCACGAGGCCGAGGAGCAGCGTGGGAATGATGAACAGCGCGAGTGCGCCGAGCGCCCACCAGAAGTCGGCCTGGTACACGCCGGCGATCGCGGATCTCACCATGTTCACCGCATAGGTCGCGGGAAGGAAGGGGCTGATGCTCTGGAACCAGTCGGGAAGCAGCTGCAACGGGTACGCGCCGCCCGAACCCGAGATCTGGATCACGAGGAGCAGCACAGAGAGCGCTTTGCCCGCGTTCCCGAACGCGACCACCGCGGTGTAGACGATGAGCGTGAAGACGGTCGAGATCGCCCATCCGGCAAGGACCAGCAGGAGCGGATGCGCGGGCTCGATCTGGACGAAGAGGATCAGTCCGAGGGTCAGCAGCGTGCTCTGCGCGAGACCGGCCAGACCGAAGATGCCGTAGCGGCCGAGGTACTTCTGCGTCGGACTGAGCTCCGGACGATCGGGGAGCGTCTCGGCGTTCACATCGACACGGATCGTCACGGTCATCAGAAGCGCGCCCACCCAGAGGGCGAGGATCATGTACAGCGGCGCCATGGCCGCACCGAATCCTGCCACGGGGAAGACCGCGGTGCGGTCGAGGCGCACGGGCTCAGCGAGGGAGGTGGCGAGCACGCCGGGGTCGGCGCCGATCAGCTCGCTGAGATCACCGGTGTCCGCGGCCTTCGCCATCGACTGCTGGACGGCGTCGAATCGATCGGCCATCGTGTTCAACGATGCTGACAGCTGCGTCGTGGCCTCCTGCGCGCGGGACAGCGTCGAGAGGACGGAATCGGATGCTCCGGACAGACCTGATGTGATGCCGGACAGGTCGGATCGGATCGCCGAGACATCGGATCCGATCTGCGTGAGCGTCGAAGAGAGGGAGTTCAGCTGCGCTTTCAAGCCGTTGTCGTAGGTGCTCCGGGCGTCGGCGAGCGCCTTCTTGGCTTCAGCGATCGCCGCGGAGATCTCCTGGTGGGTGCTCTGTGCCGCGTCGTTGCCGGCCGTGATGTCGGTCGCCGCTTTCTGGAGGCGATCCTGCAGCGCCTGTTGCCGGGCGATCGCTTCGTCGATCCGGCTGATCACGGCGTCGAAGTCGGGCTGCGCAGATTCCGGGAGGTTGGGTCGGACCTCGGTCTCCAGCGTGTTCTTGACCGCGGTGTACTGATCGACCTGCTGCTGCACGCGCTCCGCGAGAGTGGTGATCGCCTGCACCTGGGTGCCGCTGAGCGTATCGCCCGCGGCGTACAGCTCGTCGATGCTCTCGCCCACGGCGTCGTAGCTGCTCGAGGTCGCCGCGAGGGCATCCGCCAGTGATTGCGCTGCCGTCTGCAGGGTCGACCTCAGCGTGCTCGCCGCATCCACGCCGCTGCCGAGGGCACCGGAGGTGTCCGTGAACGCGTCACCGGCTGTGCCGACCAGAGCCGAGGCGCTGTCGAGCAGGGGGCGGCTCGCCTCGAGCAGAGCCGTGAACGTGTCGGCCGTGTGTGCTCCGGAGCGCAGCTGGTCACCCACGCTTCCCAGGCGCGCCTCGACGCGCGTCAGGGCCGCCTGCGTGTCTTCATCGGTGAGGTAGTCCGACATCGACGAGACGAGGCCGAGCGCGACGTCGCCGAGCGTCTGGGCGAACGTGTCGCTGATCTCGGAGGACACCCCTTCGGCGCCCTGGCCTGTGATCTTCGGTGCCAGGGCGTTCTTCTTCTCGTTCGTGTAGAGCGCGATGTGCGTGCGGTCGCCGCCATCGGCGTAGAACGTCAGCATGTCCGCGCTGAAGGTCTCGGGCAGCACGATCGCGGCGTAGTACTCGCCCGAGCTGGTCCCGTCGATCGCGTCGTGCTCATCGGTGATGACCCAGTCGAGCTGGTCGTTCCCGCGGAGCTGGGAGAGCACCTGTTCTCCCACGTTGATGCGGATCGGGACGAGGTCGCTCTCGTACCCGGCATCGGTGCTCGCGACCGCGATCTTCAGGTCCTTCGTGTTCGCGAACGGATCCCAGCTGGCGATCACGTTGAACCAGGTGAACAGCGACGGGATGACGACGAGTCCGAAGAGCACGATGCACGCCATCACGTTCTGGGTGGCGTGACGCACGTCGCGGAGCGTCAGGTGCAGGATGTCCTTCACGCGCGGTCCTCTCCTTCTGCGGTTCGCTCTTCGTCTGTCCGGTCTTCTTCCGTCCGCTGGTCTTGCGCTGTCCCGTCGTCGTCTTCCGGGGCTGCCGGCTCATCCGGAGTCGTAGCGATGCCCGCCTCCTCGGTCACCGCGGATTCCGCCGGCTCCGCGTCCATTGCGGCTCCCGATTCCGGGTCGGTGTCGGGATACGGTTCCGGGCCGAACCAGTCCATGAGCAGGGCGTCGGCATCAGCACCGGAGGCCGGTGCATCCGGTACGTCTGCCGTGATCACGGAGACCGGAGGGTGCGGGGCCGTGTCGAAGGAGTCCTCCGCCGTGGCGGACACGACCGCGGCACGACCGGCGGGCCCGGCGAGGGCGAGCTGGCGCAGTTCGGCGTCGTCGAGAGCAGCGACCTCCGCGCCGTTCTCGAAGCTGTGCTTGATGTACTCGATCGTCACGAGGAATCCGATGACCAGCAGGATCCAGAGCGTCCACAGGCCGAGCAGGAGTGCTTTCGAGCCGGGGAGCGCCCAAGTGAGGACCCCGAGCACGACGAGGCCCGCGACCCCCGTGAGCACCGTCGCCTTCAGCAGTGTCGGGTAGCGGTGCGTGAACGGCTCTGCCCGCCGAGCGAGGTCCTCGCGGTACTCGGCACGGGTCGACAGGGCCCTGATCATGTCGGTGAGGCGGTATCCGCTGCCGACGACCTGCACCTTCTCGCCGACCAGGAGGTCGGTCGAGAGTACCTGGCGGTTGAAGAGCTGGCTGAAGTTCGCGAGACGGCGGCGCAGGACGAGCCCGAGGAGGAACGCGAGAGCGACGAACGCCGCGAGGGCGCCCAGGAAGCGCCAGTAGTGGCCGCCGTAGAAGCCCCCGATCGTCTCCCGCATCGCGTCGATGCCGTAGGAGAACGGCAGGAGCGGATAGATCGCGCGGAAGAACCCGGGCATCAGCTCGATCGGGTACAGGCCGGATGCGCCGGGGATCTGCATGATCACCAGCAGGATGCACAGGCCGCGGCCGACGTGGCCGAATGCGACGCAGAGGGCGTAGATGATGCTCACGTAGGCGAGGGCGATGAGCACGCCGGTGCCGACGAAGGCTGCGGCGCTGACGGTCTGCACGCCGATGATGAGATTCCCGATGCACACGATCAGCGCCTGCCCGATGGCGAGCGTCGCGAAGAGGAAGAAGCGGCCGAAATAGGCCTGGCGCACGGTGACGTCCTCGACGCCCTCCGTGTCGACCTCGACGCGGAAGATCACCATGAGCACGAAGGCGCCGATCCACAGCGACAGATTCGTGAAGAGCGCGGCCATCGCCGACCCGTAGGTGTCGACAGGGAACACGAGGTGCTCGTCGACCTCGACGGGGGAGGAGATGAACTGGGCGATCTGCTCGGGCTCGAGATCGGTCAGGGTGCCGAGCAGGCCCCATTCGGATGCGGCCTTGAGGGCGACGACGTCAGTGCGCGACGTCTGCAGGCCCTGCTCGATGCCGGCGAGGTCGTTGTCGAAGCTCTCCAGGGCGGACGAAGTGGCGACGAGCTGCGAGTCCAACCCGGCCAGAAGCTGATCGGCCTGCGCAAGGACGCCCTTCTGCGAGTCCAGCGCCGCCGACAACGATCCGACGCTCGCCGACAGCTGCGACATCGCGCTGTTCAGCGAGGGGACGGTGCGGGTGAGGATGTCGCGCATCGCCGACGAGGCATCCCGGGTGTCCTGCATCGCCTGGTTCACAGCGTCGGCGGTCGCCCGAACGGAAGCCACGGTGTCGGAGGCCCCGGCCTTGAGGCCCTTCAGGTCCGTGAGCAGCTGCTGGTCGGTGGCATTGCGCTGTTCGAGCGAGGCGATGACCTCGGTCAGACGCTGCTTCGTGTCGTCGCTGAGGTCGGTGTTGTCGAGGAGCGTCTGCAGCCGGGCGACCGCCGCCTCGTTCGCCTTCAGCACGTTCGCGACGTCGTCGATCCCGGCATCGATGCGCACGCCCGCCTGCTCGAGGCTCTGGGTGAGACGGGTGATCGAGACGTTCGCCTTGGCGGAGGCATCCGCGAGCAGGGTCGTGCCCTTCAGGAACGCGGTGGTGGCGCTGTCGGTGAACGCGATCACCTCCTTCTGCGTCTCGGCGATGATCGACTGCGTCTGGGAAAGTGACCTCTGCACGTCGCCGAGCGTCTTGTCGACGTCGCCGAGCGTGTTCCGTGCGGAGGAGAGCGTGCCGCGTGAGGAGGTGAGCCCGTCCTGCGTCTCGGCGAGGTTCGCGCGCGCCGAGGCCAGTGTCTGCGTCGCCTGGTCGAAGGCGTCGAGGGTGTTGTCCCTGGCGTTCAGCAGCCGCAGCTCTGTGGAGTCGCCGACGTCCTTGAGCGCGTTCGTCGCCGCGAGCGCCACCTGCTCCTTGAAGGCGGTCGTGACCTGCTTGTCGAGCTCGGAGGCGCCGACGTCGGTGATCTTCGGCGCGATCGCCCCGGCCTTCTCATTGACGTAGTACTGCAGTGCCGGCTGGGTGAAGTCGCCGCTCGTGATGCTGAGCAGATCTTCGCTGAACTGTGCGGGGATGACGATGGCGGCGTAGACGTCGCCGTTCTTCACCGCCTCCTGAGCCTCGCCCTCGCCCATGAAGGTCCAGCCGAGCTGATCGTTGTCCTGGAGCTGTTCGGTCACCTGCTGGCCGATGTCGATGTGACCGGTGAGATCGGAGGTGGCACCCTCGTCGAGATCGACGACCGCCACGCGGATGTTCGCGGTGTTGGCGTAGGGGTCCCAGAACGCGTTGATGTTGAACCACGCGTACAGGGCAGGGGTGATGAGCACCCCGATGATGATGATCCAGGCTTTGGGGACGCGGGAGAGTCTCTTGACGTCGCGCTTGTAGATCCGCCAGCTCTGTTTCACAGGACGAGTTTACACAGTACGTGCACACTCGCGTGCAAGTTAGCTGAGTGACGGCAGCTGCGAGGATCGCCGAAGCGCGGTGATGCCGCGGACGCGTCCTACTCGAAGACCGGCGTGAGGAACCGGCGCTCGTAGCGGCGGATGCACTGAGTTCTTCGTGCGAACTCGAACGCCTCGACGCATTCGGGGTCGGTGCGCGAAGCCGTCCGATAGATCTCGTAGGCGGCGAGGGAGGGGAATGTGAACAGCGCGAACGCTTCGTCGCTGTCGCCTTCGCTCGGCATGAAGTAGCCGTGGTGCGTTCCGCCGTGCTTCTCGACCAGGCGGATCCATGCCCGTCCGTAGTCGGTGAACTCGTCCAGCTTGTCCGGGTCGATCTCGTAGCGCAGGTGAACGGTGATCATGCCGACGATCCTCGCAGATACGAACCGGCGGCAGCGGCAACCGCCTCCCACCAGGGCAAAGCAAAACCCCCGCCATGTAGAAGCTAGGCGAGGGTTTCTAAGGTGATTGTAATGATCACCCTGTGGCTCCGACGGGCGTCGATCCCGTGACCTCACGATTTTCAGTCGTGCGCTCTACCAACTGAGCTACAGAGCCGCGCGACCGGCGAACCTGTCGCGTCCTAGACGAAGGGCCCTCTCCGAAGAAAGAGCCCGTCGCACGGAGCGACCCTGACGGGACTTGAACCCGCGACCTCCGCCGTGACAGGGCGGCACGCTAACCAACTGCGCTACAGGGCCATAGTTGTTTTCAATTGTATCGGACGAGTGACCCCAACGGGATTCGAACCCGTGCTACCGCCGTGAAAGGGCGGCGTCCTAGGCCGCTAAACGATGGGGCCGAGTCAGTCCCGGGGGACTTCCTTGCCGACGCTCAAGCATAAGGGATGTCTGAGGCAAATCGCGAATCGAGGGCGCGGCGCCTTCCGCCCGGGCGTGTTCGGGAGGACGATGGAGACGTCACCCATGCGCGCACACACTCGATCTGACCTGTTGCGGATGTGAAAGTTGTTGTTAGTGTGACATGTGTGAAACCGGCGGAAGGGGCCGCGTGAACGATAGGACTGCGCTGGATGCTGCGATGGCGGCATCCGACGATTGCGGCTGCGCACCGACTCCAGCCGAGAGCCGAAGCTTCTGGAAGAACGAGGGAGTGTCCCGTCGTGGTGCCCTCGGGCTCGGAGTGCTCGGCGTCGTCGCCCTCAGCGCATTCGGCGTCGGCTCGGGCGTCACCGCCGCGTATGCCGCGTCGTACCCGAGCTGGGACGACGTGCAGAGGGCGAAGAACAACGAGGCGGCCAAGGCCGGCGAGGTCTCGCGCATCGAAGGCCTCATCCAGTCGCTGACCCAGAAGGTCGCCGAGACGGAGGCGGCCGCGAAGGTCGCATCCGACGAGTTCTACGACGCGCAGCAGAAGTACTTCGCCGCGGCCACAGAGGCCGACACCCTGCAGGCCAAGGCTGACGAGCAGGCCGCAGCTGCAGATGAATCCGCCCGCAAGGCCGGCCAGGTGGCTGCCCAGCTCTACCGCAACGGAGGCGACGACACCTCTCTGGAGCTGCTGTTCACCGGCTCCGCCCAGAACGCCGACGAGCTGCTCGCGCGCCTCGGCACGATGGACAAGCTCTTCGAGTACAACCGCTCCGTCTACGACAACGCGGTCGCCGCACGCAATTCTGCCCAGTCCCTCAGCGACCAGGCGCTCGTCGCCCGCGACGAGCGCGACCGGCTGCAGAAGATCGCCGAGGAGAAGATGGTCGCGGCGCAGAACGCCGCCGACGCTGCTCAGGCCGCGCTCGACGAGCAGTCCGCGAACCTCGCCACGATGCAGGCACAGCTGGCAGCTCTCAAGGACACGACGACGAAGACAGTCGCCGGCTACCAGGCAGGCGTGGAGGCCGAGGCGAAGGCCAGGCGCGAACGCGAGGCCGCAGAAGCAGCCGCGGCCGCAGCCGGCGGTGGCGGCGGAGGCGGCGGTGGAGGCAGCCAGGGCAGCGGCGGCTGGCGCCGACCGCACGGCGGCGGCAAGAGCTCGGGTTACGGCCCGCGTTCCGTGCAGTGCGGGTCGCAGGGATGCTCGTCGAGCTTCCACTACGGCACTGACTTCGCGAACGGCTGCGGGTCCGCGATCTACGCCGCGCAGTCCGGAACGGTGGACTACGCGGGCGGCAACGGCGGCTACGGCAACTACATCCGCATCCAGCACGGCGGCGGCATCGGAACCGGCTACGCGCACATCCGCAACGGAGGCATTCTGGTGCGCTCCGGCCAGTGGGTGAACTCGGGGCAGGTCATCGCCTACGCCGGCAACACCGGCCGTTCCTTCGGCTGCCACCTGCACTTCGAGGTCTATGTCAACGGGAACGCCGTCAACCCGGTGCAGTTCCTCGCGCAGCGCGGTGTCTCCGCCTGAGCATCCGCCTCACACGCACGAAAAGACCCCCGGCCGCTCTGCGGAACCGGGGGTCTTCGCTTCGACAGGCTCAGCGACCCATCGGGGACGGATCAGCGACCCATCGGGGACGGATCAGCGACCTATCGGGGACGGATCAGCTGCCCATCAGGGACGGCTCAGTGACCCTGTTCGCCGAAGCGGACGATGGCCTCGTCGAGGATGCGCTGCGCCTCAGCGGCGTTCCCCCACTCGTCGACCTTGACCCACTTGTTGGGCTCGAGGTCCTTGTAGTGCTCGAAGAAGTGCGAGATCTCCTTCTTCGTGTACTCGGCGATGTCGTCGATGTCCTGGATGTGCGCCCAGCGCGGGTCCTTCGAGAGCACGGCGACGAGCTTGTCGTCTCCGCCGGCCTCGTCGCTCATCTTGAGGACCGCGACGGGGCGCACCTCGACGACGACGCCAGGGTAGATGGCGTGGTCGAGCAGCACGAGCACGTCGAGCGGGTCGCCGTCCTCGCCGAGCGTGTTGTCGAAGTAGCCGTAGTCGGCCGGGTATCCGAAGGTCGTGTAGAGCACGCGGTCGAGGTGCACTCGTCCGGTCTCGTGGTCGACCTCGTACTTCACGCGGCTGCCGCGCGGAATCTCGATGACGGCGTCGTGTGCGCCCATGCGTGTGCTCCTCAGGAAAAGTTCGGTTGGATGCCGCGGACTAGCCTAGTCGCGGCTGCTGCACGCCAGCGGGCGAGGTCTGATCAGGCACCGCTGGGCGCGGTCGCTGGAGGGTCATCCGGGGTGCGCTGCCGGAACAGGCGATTCAGCAGGCGGCTCATCGGGTCGCTCAGCAGCAGGAGCAACAAGCCCCAGTAGCCGTTCGGGGATGCCGCGACGGCGATCGCGAGCGCTGCGGCGAACAGCACGATCGCGGCGAGGTCGCCGATCACCCCCGCGCGGATGGTCTGAGGCAGCGCGGTGGTGAGTTCGGGGTGGCGCCCCAGATACAGCCATCCGGCCAGGGTCGTGACCTGCGTCATGATGAGCGTCCCGATGTAGACCACCGCCTGCAGCGAGTCGGAGTCCATCTGACCGATCATGGCGGTGGGGACCGGCAGCCACACGATGGTCGCCATCCACGCGACGTTGATCCACAGCAGCGGACCAGTGATCCACTCCACGTCCCGGTACTGGCGGTGGTGTCCCATCCAGAACGTCGCGATGAGCAGGAAGCTCAGCCCGAAACTCAGCAGCTGGCCGGCGTGCTCGGCGAGGAAGTCGGCGGTTCCGATGTTCCCCGAGGCGGCATCCGACACGGATTCCATGAGCGGCAGGATCAGCAGCGTCATGGCGATCGCCACCACGGCATCGACGAACGCCTTGAAACGTTCGGTCCGGAACGGTCGTGCGTCCGAGTGTTCTGCCACGGCGCCAGGATAGACCGCCCGCCATCTGTGGTCGATCGTGCACGCCGAACACGGTGCGTGTCCTACCGTGGAGGGGTGCCGTCGCTCTCACCCGTCATCGCCGAGATCCGCCTGGCCGTGCGCACTGCGCTCGCCGGACTGCCCGAAGGATCGACCGTCCTGGTCGGACTCTCCGGCGGGGCGGACTCGCTCGCGCTGACCGCCGCCACCGTCTTCGAAGCGCGGAGTCGCGGCATCCACGTGCTGAGTGCGACAGTCGATCACGGACTGCAGGAAGGCTCTTCCCTCATCGCGAGCACGGCGGCGGTCGCGGCAGAGGGAGTCGGTGTCGAGGACGCGCTGCAGACCCGTGTCGAGGTCGACCGGTCATCCGGTGCAGGCATCGAAGCGGCCGCGCGCGACGCCCGGTACGCCGCACTCGCCGGCATCGCACGCGCGGAGAAGGCAACGGCTGTGCTGCTCGGCCACACACTCGACGACCAGGCGGAGACCGTGCTGCTGGGCCTCGCCCGCGGCTCGGGCGCGACCAGCCTGCAGGGGATGGCTCCGATGCGCGAGGACGAGGACGGACTCCGGTGGATCCGCCCGCTGCTCGGCGTGCGCCGGGAGACGACCCGAGCGTTCTGCGCCGCATCCGTCCTCGAATTCTGGGATGACCCCCACAACCTCGACGACCGCTTCGCCCGCGTGCGCGCACGTGAGACCGTGCTGCCGGTGCTGGAGGCCGAGCTCGGCCCTGGCATCGCCGAGGCGCTCGCCCGCACGGCCGAGCAGTTGCGGGAGGACGCCGAGGCGTTCGACGAGATGATCCACGAGACGATCGAGGACATCGTCGAACACGCGGAAGCCGGCATCTCGGTCAGCGTGGCCGCGCTCGCCGCGAACCCTGCGGCGCTGCGGAACCGCATCATCCGTCTCGTGGTCGACAGCGAGTTCGGCGTGAGTCTCACCCGCGCGCAGACGCTCGAGGTGGCGCGTCTCGTGACGGACTGGTCGGGCCAGGGGCCGATCGACCTGCCAGGATGCTCCGCCGCACGCAGCGGCGGACAGGTCGTGTTCGCCGCGCGCAGCTGACTCCCTCGCTCACACTTTTGCGGCCCAAGACGACTTCTGCGGCCCCTCGTGTGTGAGGAGGCCGCAGAAGTTGAGGATGGCCGTCGTCGTGGCGACCCCGGATGAGTGGTGGTTACTTCTTGCCGCCGAGGAGGCCGCCGAGCAGCCCGCCCAGGTCGATGCCGCCGCCGGAGCTGCTGTTGCCCCCTCCGAGCAGACCGCCGAGCACGTCGCCGATGCCGCCGCCGGAGCCGCTGTTGCCGCCGCCGCCCAGCAGACCACCGATGAGGTCGCCGATGCCGCCCGAGCTCTCGGAGCCGGCATCCGCCTTCTCCGCCTTGCCCTTGTTGGCGTTCGCGATCAGACCCATGACGATGGGCGCGAGGATCGGGAGCAGCTTGCCGAAGTCGATACCGGCGGTCGCCTTCGACTCGGTGAGCTGCTGAGTGACCTGCTTCTCGTTCGCTCCGAGGATGTGGCTGACGATCTTGCCGCCGTCGGCCTCATCGATGTCGTCGACCGTGGAGACGCTCTTGGCGCCCTCGTGCTTCTTCAGAGCCGCCTGGATCGCGGAGGAACCTTCGTCGGTCTCTGCGTTCTTGGCCAGACCGCCCAGAAGCACGGCGCCGCCCTGCTCGACCGCGGCCTTGGCGACGTCGGGGGAGACGCCGAGCTTCGCGGCGATGTCGTCGATCGGCACCTGCTTGAGGATGTCGTCAAGGGCCATGGTGAATCCTTCCGTCGGTGGGCGCGAGCCCGTCTCACCGCTCACAGTAGTGCGGATGCTTGGGGTGCGGGGGAGCAGATCAGGGGGATCCCCCACACCGAGGACGGAGCATCCGATCCTGTCGCCTAAAATCGATCCATGCGCGCCGCGGAGATCCAGGATGACCTTGCACAGATCCTCGTCACAGAGGAGGAGATCCTCGCCAAGCTCGACGAGCTGGCGACGCAGGTCGCCGCGGACTACGCCGGGAAGGACCTGATCCTCGTCGGCGTGCTCAAAGGCGCGGTCATGGTGATGGCCGACTTCGCCCGGGCGCTCCCGTTCCACGCGCCGATGGACTGGATGGCCGTGTCGAGCTACGGTGCCAGCACGAAGTCGAGCGGCGTGGTGCAGATCCGCAAGGACCTCGACACCGATCTCAACGGCAAGCACGTGCTGATCGTCGAAGACATCATCGACTCCGGCCTGACCCTCAGCTGGCTGCTGGAGAACTTCGAGTCCCGCGGCGCCGAGTCGATCGAAGTGCTCGCCCTGCTGCGCAAGCCCGAGGCAGCGAAGGTCGTGATCGACTGCCGCTACGTCGGCTTCGACATCCCCACGGACTTCGTCGTCGGCTATGGCCTCGACTACGACGAGCGCTACCGCAACCTGCGCGACGTCGCCGTGCTCGCCCCGCACGTCTACAGCTGACGCTTCGACAGGCTCAGCGACCCAGAGGTCTGCCCAGCGACCCAGGGGTCGGCATAGCGACCCAGGGGTCGGCATAGGCGCCCCGGAGCGAGAACCGAGCCCCTGCACGATGGGCCCCTGAGCGTGTCGAAGGGTACGCCGTGGGCGAATCACAGCAAGCGGCAAAGAAGGGCGCGATACGCTGATCCGATCATGGATGTGAAGAAGATCACCAGGAACCCCCTGATCTACGTGGCGCTGATCGGTCTGCTGCTGTTCGGCGGCTTCCTGCTGATCTCGAACCTCGGTGCGCCCAAGCAGATCACCACCCAAGAGGGTCTGAAACTGCTCGCCGGCACCACGGTCACCGAGGTCGTCACCACCGACGGTGATCAGCGCGTCGACATGACGCTGTCGAAGGCGTTCGAGGGCTCCGAGAACGTGCAGTTCTACTACGTCGACGCCCGGGCCGACGAGGTCGTCGCGGCGATCAACGACGCCGACCCCAAGGATGGCTTCAACGACGCGGTGCCGCGTGCCACCTGGTTCGACGGCTTCATCTCTCTGCTCCTCCCGCTCGTGCTGCTCGGCCTCCTGTTCTGGTGGCTGCTGTCGTCGATGCAGGGTGGTGGCGGCAAGGTCATGCAGTTCGGCAAGTCGAAGGCGAAGCTCGTCAACAAGGAGACGCCCACCGTCACCTTCGCCGACGTGGCCGGCGCCGACGAGGCGATCGAAGAGCTCCACGAGATCAAGGAGTTCCTGCAGGACCCCGCGAAGTTCCAGGCGATCGGCGCCCGCATCCCGAAGGGCGTGCTGCTGTACGGCCCTCCCGGAACCGGCAAGACCCTCCTCGCCCGCGCCGTCGCCGGTGAGGCCGGAGCCCCCTTCTACTCGATCTCCGGATCGGACTTTGTCGAGATGTTCGTCGGTGTCGGCGCCTCGCGTGTGCGCGACCTGTTCAACGTCGCCAAGGAGAACGCGCCCGCGATCATCTTCATCGACGAGATCGACGCCGTCGGTCGTCACCGCGGCGCCGGCATGGGCGGCGGCAACGACGAGCGTGAGCAGACCCTGAACCAGATGCTCGTCGAGATGGACGGCTTCGACCCCAACGCAAACGTCATCGTGATCGCGGCGACGAACCGTCCCGACATCCTCGACCCCGCGTTGCTGCGTCCCGGTCGTTTCGACCGTCAGATCGGCGTCGACGCCCCCGACCTCAAGGGCCGCCAGAAGATCCTCGAGGTGCACAGCAAGGGCAAGCCGCTCGCGAAGAGCGTCGACCTCGAGGTCGTCGCCCGCAAGACCCCCGGATTCACGGGTGCCGACCTCGCGAACGTGCTGAACGAGGCCGCGCTGCTGACCGCGCGCTCGAACGCACAGCTGGTCGACAACCGCGCCCTCGACGAGGCCATCGACCGCGTGATCGCCGGCCCGCAGCGGCGCACCCGCGTGATGAAGGACAAGGAGAAGCTCATCACGGCCTACCACGAGGGCGGACACGCTCTGGCGGCGGCGGCGATGAACTACACCGACCCTGTGACCAAGATCACGATCCTGCCGCGTGGCAAGGCCCTCGGCTACACGATGGTGCTGCCGCTGGACGACAAGTACTCGATCACCCGCAACGAGCTGCAGGACCAGCTGACCTACGCCATGGGTGGCCGTGTCGCGGAGGAGATCATCTTCCACGACCCCACCACCGGCGCCTCGAACGACATCGAGAAGGCGACGTCGATCGCCCGCAAGATGGTCATCGAGTACGGCATGACCACACAGGTCGGCCCGGTCAAGCTCGGTACCGAAGGCGGCGACATGTTCGTCGCCCGCGACATGGGGCGTGGCCGCGAGTACTCCGAGAAGGTCGCCGAGCGCGTCGACGCCGAAGTGCGGGCGCTCATCGAGCAGGCGCACAACGAGGCGTACACGGTGATCAGCGAGAACCGCGACATCCTCGATCGTCTCGCGCTGGCCCTGCTCGAGGAGGAGACCCTCGACCACAACCAGATCGCGGAGATCTTCACCGAGATCAAGAAGCTCCCCGAACGTCCGCTGTGGCTGTCGAGCGAGGATCGTCCGGTGTCCGAGCGTCCTCCGATCGAGGTGCCCAAGAAGGACGTCTCGCTCGCCGCCTCCGTCGAGGCGCCTGCCGCGGCCGCCCGCACGCAGACGGGATCGGCCGGCGCCGGTCAGGCACGTCCAGCGACGGCCTGAGCGTGGCCGTCGACAGAGGTCGCGTCGAACGGCTCACCAGAGAACTGCTCGAAGCGATAGGGGAGGACCCCGACCGCCCAGGGCTGAAGCAGACGCCCGCACGCATGGGCGAGCTCTACTCGGAGTTCTTCTCCGGGGTCGGTGAGGATGCCGCGGAGCCGCTCGCGCGCACCATCAGCGTCACTCGTGGTCCCGCCCCCGACACGCTCCCCTCCGGAGCGGTGCTGCTGCGCGACATCCGTTTCCGCTCGGTGTGCGAGCACCATCTGCTGCCGTTCGCCGGTCGCGCACACCTCGCCTACCTCCCCGGTGAGCAGGTCGTCGGGCTGGGGGCGCTCGTGCGTGTCGTCGAGATCCTCGCCTCGCGACCGCAGGTGCAGGAGCGGCTCGGCGAGCAGATCGCCGACACGATCGCGGAGCACCTCGACACCCGAGGCGTGCTCGTCGTGCTCGACGCCAGCCACGGCTGCGTCACGATGCGCGGCGGACGCCAGCCCGAAGCCTCCACCCTCACGATCGCAGCGCGGGGGGAGTACACCGACCCGATCGCGAGGGCCGAGCTCATCGCGCTCATCGGCGCTTCGGCAGTGGCGGGGACTCAGGGTTCCGGGTTCCAGGGATGACCGGGATCTGGGGGATCGTCAACGTCACCCCTGACTCGTTCAGCGATGGCGGGCGCTACTTCGACGTCGACCGCGCGGTCGCACAGGGCCTGCAGCTTCGCGCCGACGGTGCCGCCGTGCTCGATATCGGCGGAGAGTCGACCCGTCCCGGAGCGGAACGTGTCAGCGCGGACGTCGAGCAGCAGCGGGTGCTCCCCGTGATCGAGCAGCTGGTCGCGGCAGGGGTGCCGGTGAGCATCGACACGATCAACGCCTCCACTGCTGCCGCCGCCGTGCGGGCAGGGGCGAGGATCGTGAACGACGTATCGGGTGGTCTCGCCGATCCGGACATGCGCGCTGCCGTCGCCGAGTCCGGCGCCGATTTCGCGATCGGGCACTGGCGCGGCTTCTCGGACGACATGTACGCGCACGCGGAATATCGCCGTGCCGCCAGAGAGGTCGCGGGTGAGCTGCAGGAGCGCATCGGCGAAGCCGCGGCATCCGGTATCGCCCCCTCCCGGCTGATCATCGATCCGGGTATCGGCTTCGCGAAGGCGGGGGACCAGAACTGGGATGTGCTGCGCGGGCTCGACGAGATCGTCGCGCTCGGACCTCGGGTGCTGATCGGCACCTCGCGCAAGCGCTTCCTCGCCGAGACCCTGCGGCAGTCGGCCGGCGATACGCCGGTCGATGCCGATGTGTCGGAGCGACGGCGCGATCTCGCCACCGCTGTCACCAGTGCGCTCGCGGCGCGTGCAGGGGTATGGGCGGTGCGCGTGCACGACGTCGCCTCCACCCGCGATGCCCTCGCGATCACCCACGCCTGGGACGGCCGCTGAGTCGTCCTCTCGGTGCGGTCGGCGGGTCGCGCGTCCACAACTCAGGACGATTCGGGCGGGGCGGCGGGGCGGCGCGCGTGCTTCTGCGGAGGGGCCCAGCGCGGCTGCGGCTCTTCCTGAGTTGCGAACGGGAGCGGTGGCCGGGGGGCCGCCGTACGCTAGGGGCATGGACTCCCTCGACCAGATCGAACTGACCGGCCTCACCGTGTTCGGCCGACACGGTGTCTACGACCACGAGCGCGAGAACGGGCAGGAGTTCACGGTCGACCTGCGGTTGTCGCTGTCGCTGGAGCAGGCCGCAGCGACCGATGATGTGAGCGACACCGTGCACTACGGAGAGCTGGCCGAGAAGGTCGCAGCCGTCGTCGCGGGGGAGCCGGTGGACCTCATCGAGACCCTCGCCTCGCGGATCGCCGACGTCACGCTGGAGGACCAGCGTGTGCAGTTCGTGACGGTCACGGTGCACAAACCGCATGCCCCGATCCCGCTCACATTCACCGACGTCGCGGTCTCGGTCCATCGAGGGCGCAAGCCCGCCGCACTGGAGGACATCACCGCATGAGCCGCAACCTGACGATCCCGCCGAACATCCCGCCGTCCCGCGGGGGCCGCACGGAGACGGTGGCCGTCGTCGCACTCGGGGCCAACCTCGGCGATCGGAAGGCGACCATCCGTGCAGCGGCGGAGCGCATCGCCCGCCTCCCGTTGGTCGCGGACGTGCGCCTCTCGAGCCTCTTCGAGACCGTCGCCGTGCGTCTCGACGGTCCCGACCCGGATGCCCCCGGCTACGTGAACGCGGTCGCCCTCGTCACCACAAGGCTCGCCCCCGAGATCCTGCTCGGGATGCTGCACGCCATCGAAGACGAGAACGGTCGGGAGCGCCACCAGCGCTGGGGTGACCGCACGCTCGACCTCGACCTCATCACGTACGGCGATGTCGTCTCAGACGATCCCCGTGTGCAGCTCCCGCACCCTCGTGCGGCCGAGCGCCTCTTCGTGCTGGAACCCTGGTTGGACCTCGACCCCGACGCCGAGCTGCAGGGCCACGGCCGGGTGGCCGACCTCGTCGAGGAGCTGCGGGCTCGGGGCGACGGATGAAACGCACGTCGGCGGGGCTGCTCGTGGTGCTGGCGATGTTCGCAGCCGGGGGCGGGTATCTGCTCGATCAGCTGCTCACCGCGGGCGGACGCGCAACGTTCACTCCCTCCCTCCTGCTCCCGGTGCTGCTCCTGCTGATCGCGGCCGCAGCGCTCGGCGTCTCGTGGCCGGTGCGGCACAGCGTGCGCTCCGGCATCCGCATCGATCCGTTCCGCGCGCTGCGGGCGGCGACACTCGCTCGGGCATCGAGCCTGGTCGGCGCGCTCATGGCCGGCTTCGGCGCCGGGCTCCTGGTGTTCCTGCTCTCCCGCCCCATCGATCCCCCGGTAGGGTCGACAGTGGCCATGCTGGCCCTGATCGGGAGTGCGATCGTGCTCGTGATCGCCGCGCTCATCGCCGAACAGTTCTGCACCCTGCCGAAGGATCCTGATGACTCAGAACCCAGAGACCTCGCCCCTGAACCCGGCGGAGGGCACTGACCTCGCCGCGCTCGACGAAGGCACGTACACGCAGTTGCGGACGGCTCGCAATGAGGCCCGACTCGAGCTCGACGGTACCTGGCACCAGATCTCGCCGCGCTACGTCGTGTCGCAGTTCGTGCAGAACGCGATCTTCCTGGTCTTCGTGGTGGTCGCCGCGGTCGTGCTCAACGTCGTCCTCTCACAGGACTGGGTCTGGATCCCGGCCGGGGTCATCATCCTGATCACCCTCGTCACGTTGATCATCCTGCCGCGGCAGGCGAAGGCGATCGGATACATGCTCCGCGCCGACGACATCGTCTTCCGCAAGGGAATCCTGTGGCAGCGGATGATCGCCGTGCCGTACGGGCGCATGCAGCTCGTCGACATCACGCAGGGACCGCTCGACCGAGCCTTCGGCATCACCCAGCTCAAGATGGTGACAGCGGCCGCCACCACCGGCGTGCAGATCCCGGGCCTCACCCAGCGTGCGTCCGAGGCGCTGCGCGACACCCTGATCGAAGTGGCCGAGACCCGCCGGACCGGCCTGTGAGCGAGCAGTTCCCGGCGCCGCCGACGCCCTCCGCCGCGCAGGGTGCGCCGGCCGCAGAATCTCTGACGCTCGCCGACGGCGAGTGGCACCGCATGCACCCGCTCACCCCGCTCTTCAAGGGCGGGCTGGTGCTGATCGTCGTCGCGGGTATCGTGATCGCGAACATGCGCGACCGGGTCATCGCCTGGGTCGTCGACATCTTCGAGCCCGACGCGCATTACGGCGACTACACCGGCGGCGACCCCGTCGACTGGGTCCTCGAGAACAACCTGATCCTGATCGCGCTGCTCAGCGTGCTCGGGCTGCTCATCGTCCTGATCCTGGTCTTCTGGTTCATCTGGCGCTTCCACCAGTTCCGCATCACCGGCGATCACGTCGAGGTGCGCAAGGGCATCGTCTTCCGGTCGCACCGACGGGCCCCGCTCGACCGTGTGCAGGGGGTCAACCTGACCCGGCCGTTCCCCGCCCGCATCATCGGGCTCGCCAAGCTCGAGGTCGTGGGAGCCGGCAATGACGCGAACGTCGAGCTCGAGTACCTGGCGACCGGACGGGCGGAGTCGGTCCGCTCCGACATCCTCCGCCTCGCCTCTGGTGCGCGCGCCGCGCGGCAGACCGCGGTGGCTGCCGCCTCCGGCGTTCCGGCCGCACCCGGCGCCCCGGCGACGGCCCGCGCCCAGCTCGTCGGGTCGATGAACGACGGCGTCACCGGGATGATCGCGGGCGTCGACCTGGCCGATGTCGCTCCGGAGAGTGTCGTCAAGATCCCCACCGGTCGCCTGGTCGGCTCGCAGCTGATCTCCGGCGTGCTCTGGATCGTGTTCTTCGGAGTCATCTTCGCCGTCGCGATCGGAGGCATCTCGATCGGCGCGCTGATCGACGGCCAGGCCGCGAGCGGATTCATCGGACTGGGACTCCTGCTCGGCATGGGCATCCCGTTCGTGATCGCTGTCGTGGGTATCACCTGGGCGCAGATCTCGAAGTCGCTGCGCTACTCGATCGCACCGACGCCCGACGGCGTGCGCATCACCTACGGTCTGCTGACCACGGTGACCGAGACGCTCCCGCCCGGACGCATCTTCGCGGTCGAGGTCTCGCAGTCGCTGCTGTGGCGGCCGTTCGGCTGGTGGACGATCAAGATCAACAGGATGAGCGGCAAGAGCGCGTCGCAGCAGCAGTCGGGCAGCGCCCAGCAGTTCAACGTGGTGCTCCCCGTCGGCAAGCGCCCCGATGTCGAACGTGTGCTCGGGCTGATCCTCCCCGACGTGCCTGCGAGCGACATCCCTCTCATCTGGGAGCACGGCGTGCTCGGACCGGTCGACGGAGATCCCTATCGCACCATCCCGAAGCGCGCGTGGTGGCGTCGTCCGGTGTCGTGGAAGCGCCACGGCTTCGCGGTCACGGACTTCGGTCTGCTGCTGCGCCGCGGCATCGTGTGGCGCAAGCTCGCGGTGTTCCCGCTCGCGCGTCTGCAGGGCGTCTCGCTCGCGCAGGGCCCGATCGATCGCGCGCAGCGCGTATCGGGAGCTCAGGTGCACACGGCGCCCGGACCCATCACGGGATTGCTCTCCGGCCTCGAGCGTGACGACGCGCTCTCGCTGCTGGATGAGGTGAGCCGTGCCGCCGCTGCCGCTGCCGCGCGCGACACCACGCATCGCTGGAGTGCGGCGGCGACCGCGACCGCGGCTCCGGTCGCGCCTCCTGCGCCTCCCGCGCCTCCGCTTCCCGGCGGGCAGGTTCTGCCGCCTGCGCCACCTGCGGCGCCGTATGGGGGAACGCCGATGCCGCCCGCGCCTCCGGTCGCCCCGCCGGCGGCAGCTCCTGCTCCGCCGGTGCTGCCGCCTGCTCCGCCGGCAGCGCCGCCTGCGCCACCGGTCGTGCCTCCGACGGGGGACTGACCGCATGGTGAGGGACGGACGCCTCGGCGTCGGCATCATCGGTGCAGGTCGGGTCGGGCCGGTGATCGGTGCGGCACTCGGAGGTGCCGGTCATGCCGTCGTCGGCATCACGACCGGCTCGGACGACGAACGTGCGTCGGCCGTGCTGCCGGATGTGCCGGTGCTGGACGCGCTCGAGGTCGTCCGTCGTGCCGAGCTCGTCATCCTCGCCGTGCCGCATGACCAGCTGCCCTCGCTCGTCGCGGGCATCGCCGAGGTCGGCGGATGGCAGATCGGCCAGCTCGTGCTGCACACCGATCCGGCTTATGGCATCGAGGTCCTGCGTCCCGCGGCCGAGCGCGGGGCGATCCCTTTGGCGGTCCACCCGGCGATCACCTTCACGGGAACGTCGATCGATCTCCGGCAGCTTCCCGCGAGTTTCGCGGCCGTGACTGCGCCGGCAGCCGTGCTGCCGATCGCGCAGGCTCTCGCCGTGGAGATGGGATGCGAGCCGGTCGTCATCGCCGAAGAGGATCGTGCCGTCTACGCCGACGCCATCCAGACCGCGGCGGACTTCTCGCGCTCGATCATCGGGCAGTCCACGGCGCGACTGCGGGAGATCGGCGTGGAGAATCCGGGCGGTTACCTCTCCGCGCTGGTGCAGTCGACGGTCGAGCGGGCGCTGCGCGAAGCCTCGGAACCGCCGCCGCTCCTCTGATCCGCGGCTGCTGGCCGCGCCAGAGGTCCGCAGCCGGCTGGCACGTCAGCGGCCTCCGGAGAAGCCGCCTCCACCGCCGCCGCCGGAGAATCCTCCGCCGAAGGATCCTCCCGAACTCGACGAACTGCTCGCCGAGGGAGCCGTGTAGGTGGCCGCCTGGTGCGACGTCATCGCGAACGCGGCGAGCTGCATGCGCAGGTAGGGAGAGGTCGGGTCGCCGATCCAGCCGGGACCGCGCCGCTCCACGGAGTATGCGTGCTCGAGCACGCGTCCCCACTCGTCTTCCATCCCGAACAGCATCGCGTAGGGGAGCAGCCGCTCGTAGACCAGGATCACGTTCGCTGAGCCGTCCTGACGCCGCTCGGCACCACTGTAGGACTGGAGCATACGGAGTCGGTCTTCTTCGGCGACGCGGATGAACTCCTCTACGCCCTTCAGATACTCGAGCTGCCTCGCGCCCTCGACCGTCAGCACGGTGTGCTTCGAGAACGTGTAGAAGCTCGAGATCAGCACGACAACCACGCCGAAGCCGATCGCGACCATCGCGGGAATCGCGGAGATCCGCCCGCTGATCACGCCGGACAGTCCGAGGGCGAGGCCGACCGCGCCGATGGCGATCGCGCACCACTGCAGGATCATCGCGCCGCGGCTGCGCGCCCTGGTGGTGTACCCGCGGGTTTCCGCGGCCGCCTTTCCGCTCTGCTGCAGGGCCGCCATCCGTCCGGCAAAGCTCTCGCTCGACGAAGGGAGCACCGCGACGCCCTCGCTGTCCGCGCCGACGAACAGCGCGTCGAGAGCTTCGACGTCGAGCTGGTCGGGGATCCGCGTGCCGGGCAGTCTCCGCAGACGCGGCTGCTCGACATCCGATCCCTCCTCGATCCGGAGCGTGCCGCGCACGGCGAGATGCACGATCTCGGCGGGGATCGGGTCCTTCGCGCCCGGGACGATCGCGGCCGCGAGCAGCGGGGGCATCGAATCGGGCACGTCGTACTGCGCGACGATGATCCCGTCCGCCGTGCGGCGTCGTCGTGTCGTGGCCGTCACCGCGACCCATCCGGCGACCGAAAGTCCCACCGCTCCGACGGCAGCGACCGCAGGGCCGATGTCAGTCCCCGCGTTCGGCTGCCGTGCAGGGGCCTGGGTCGCCGTGCCCTGCTCGAACCCGATCGCGACGGTCACGCCGTCGCCGGCCGCGCGTTCGCCGGATTCGACGTGGAACACCGCGGTGTCGCCGTCGAACTCCGGCTCCTCGATCGGGCACTCCGTGGACGAGCCGGAGAACCCGGAGTAGCAGCGGGCCGATCCGGTCAGGTGGGCGCTCAAGGTGGGGTCGACGACGATGTCGGCGCTGAACGATTCGATGGCCTGCGTGCTGTCGAGGGGGAGGAGATCCCAGTAGAACTCATCGACGCCGTTCTCGGCGGCCAGGATGACGTCGCGCATCGAGTATTCGATCACGTAGGTGTTCAGGCCCTGCACGTAGTCGTCCGTGCCGGTGAGGATGTAGAGCACGCCGTCGTCGTTCTCGGTCTCGAACGGCACATCGGCGCCGGTCTCGTCGGTCACAGACAGCACCGCGGTGTCGGTCCACGCGCCTTCGTAGCTGGTGGGAAGGCCGCGGACGATCCCGCGGTTCTGGTCGAAGTCGGGGAATCGCGCGACGAGGGTCTCGGTGACGTGCATCCGGGAGCGGCCGTCGTCGTCCAGTCCGATCTCGTATCGCGCATCCCACGAGGCGTAGGAGAACGCGTCGACGTCCTCTTCGGCGACGGCGACGGCGACGGCGGCGGAGGCGAGGGCAGGCGCAGTGCCCGGCGTGGAGGCCGCTGCCGCGGACGGCATCAGCGCGAGGCCGGAGACGGCGAGAGCGAGCGCGGCGAGCGAGCGGGCGATCCGTGTGGCGACCATACTTCGAGGCTACCCAGGCGACGCCCATGAGTCGGCACCCGACCTCGGTAAACTGGACACGACTTTTCAAGGAGCCCCGCAATGACTGACGCGTCCGCCGCGCCCGAGCAGAACCCGAACGACCCTTCCACGGGCTCGGGTGACGACGACATCCACGAGCAGAAGGCCGTGCGGCTCGCCAAGCGCGAGCGCCTGATCGAGAAGCGTGCGGATGCGGCGGGCGGGGCGTTCCCTGTGGCCGTCCCGGTCACGCACGCGATCCCGGCGCTCCGCGCCGAGTACGGCGAGCTCGAGGCCGGTGCCGAGACCGGCGTCGTGGTGGGCATCGCCGGCCGCGTGGTCTTCAGCCGGAACACCGGCAAGCTCTGCTTTGCGACGCTGCAGGCCGGCGACGGCTCGCGTATCCAGGCCATGATCTCGCTCGCGAACGTCGGCGACGAGTCGCTGGCGGACTGGAAGGAGTACGTCGACCTCGGAGATCACGTCTTCGTGCACGGAGAGGTCATCTCCAGCCGCCGTGGCGAGCTCTCGATCATGGCGGACGCCTGGGCGATCGCCTCCAAGGCGATCCTCCCGTTGCCGAACGCGTACTCCGAGCTCAGCGAGGAAGGTCGCGTCCGCAGCCGTTACCTCGACCTGATCGTGCGTGAGCAGGCCCGCACCACCGTGCGTGCCCGCGCTGCCGTGAACGCGAGCCTGCGGGAGACGTTCACGTCGCACGACTACCTCGAGGTCGAGACCCCCATGCTGCAGGTGCAGCACGGCGGCGCCTCGGCGCGCCCGTTCGTCACCCACTCGAACGCCTTCGACACGGAGCTGTACCTGCGTATCGCTCCGGAGCTGTACCTGAAGCGCGCCGTCGTCGGCGGCATCGAACGGGTCTACGAGATCAACCGCAACTTCCGCAACGAGGGCGCCGACTCGACGCACAGCCCCGAGTTCGCGATGCTCGAGGCATACCAGGCCTACGGCGACTACAACCAGATGGCTGCGCTCACGCAGGAGCTCGTGCAGAAGGCCGCGATCGCGGTCTCCGGCTCGACCACCGTGACCTGGGCCGACGGCACCGAGTACGACCTGGGCGGCGAGTGGGACCGTATCTCGATGTACGAGTCGCTCTCGGCCGTATCGGGTCGCACCGTGACGCCGCAGGACGCGGTCGAGGACCTGATCGCCTTCGCCGAGGCGAACGGCGTGGACGTGCCGCCGCAGGCCACGCACGGAAAGCTCGTGGAAGAGCTGTGGGAGCACTTCGTGAAGGGCGACCTCGTCCGGCCGACCTTCGTGATGGACTTCCCCGTCGACACCTCGCCGCTGGTGCGTGAGCACCGCTCGATCGACGGTGTCGTGGAGAAGTGGGACCTGTACATCCGCGGATTCGAACTCGCCACCGGATACTCGGAGCTCGTCGACCCCGTGATCCAGCGTGAGCGCTTCCTGGAGCAGGCGAAGCTCGCCGCCCGTGGTGACGTCGAGGCCATGCCCATCGATGAGGAGTTCCTGCGGGCGCTCGAGCACGGCATGCCGCCGTCCGGCGGAATGGGAATGGGCATCGACCGACTGCTCATGGCGATCACGGGACTCGGCATCCGCGAGACGATCCTCTTCCCGCTCGTCAAGTAGTCGTCCCTTCGGGGGGAGTCGCATCGCGCCGGAACGTCCATTCCGGGAGCATGGTGGCTTCGACGATCGTGCGCAGAAGCGCGGCGAGACCGTACTGCGGATCGATGTCGTGCACGAGGTCGAGATAGTGTCCGGCATGGCTGGAGCGCCCCAGCGCCCACGACAGCCATGCCGCGGCCGTGAGCGGTCCCGGTCGCGAGGCACGAGGCGCGGCGGCGGCCGCATGCCGCACGACCCCGAGTGCCAGCCGTAGACGATCGGCATCGGGTGCCGGCCCCATGCCCAGGAACACCGCTCCCAGCTCGTCCGAGATCATGCGGCCGTCCCGCGCGAACGACAGCTGCGCCTGGAGCGTGCGGATTCCCGCGTCGACGCCCGTGGCCCACTGTGCGAGGGCGACGTCACGGAAGACCGGGCGATCCAGGCACCAGAGCAGAGCCGCCGTCACGTAGGTCGGCGCGTCCTGCGGGTTCTCGAGCACCGACTCGAAGAACGCCGGGATGTCGGCGAGTGCAGCGATCGCGGCGAGCACGGCCGGACTCTCGTCGCCGGTCAGCGGGCCGATCGCATCCTGGTCGAGTACCTCGCCGATATCGCGCAGAGCGCGGGCGACGCGCTCCTTCCTGGCGAGGTCCGCCGCCGGAAGGGCCGTTCCCGCCAGCTGGTCACCTGCCACGTCGCCGAGTCCCGGTACTTCCGGAACCGCGAGCTCGTCGAGACCGCCGAGGCGAGGTTCATCGGCCAGATAGCTCGACCAGCCGCGCGGTGTCACGCACAGGGCGTCGACGATACGCAGGCCTGCGTCCTCGGCACACCACAAGAGCTCGTCGACCGCGACCGCGACCGGCAGCACGAGCCCGTCGGCCGTGCTCTCCGGACCCTCATCGGAATAGACCACGACGGCGACGGCATCCGTTCCGGTCACGCGGGCTATGAGGCCGACCGCCGCGTCGGCGTAGGCCTCGAGGTCGGTGTCGCCCGATGGGAGGTCGAGACGCATCGCTCCGTGTGTGCGGGAGCCCTGGAAAGGCAGGAGCACGACGCTGCGGCGAGGCGTGAACCCGGCGAGGGCCGGAACGATGCCGAGGAAATCGGCGGAATCTGAGGCGCGGAGAACTGTGGTCATGACCCGAGTGTCGGGGCGGTGGCGCTGCCGCCGGGGCGAAATCGAGCGATGTGGATGGAATCCGTCGATGGCCGCGGGTGGGGACGAAGAGTCGGGGAGAGCGATCGCCGCGTACCATGGGGGTATGGAGAACTTCTGGCTCGCAGTGGCATGGTCGCTCTTGCCGACCATCGGTGTCAGCATCGTCTTCTTCATGGTCGTCCGCGGAATCCTCCGTTTCGACCGCACCGAGCGCAAAGTGCACGCGCAGATCGAGGCAGAAGAGCGCGCAGCGCGAGGCCTCCCTCCGCGCTCCTGAGCGGGGTCGCACCCATCGGCTACTGTGTAGCCAGCGCACGGGAGACCGTGCCGGCCTGCCGCGATCGTCGACGCAGGGGTGAGGGGACACGATGACCGCGGAGACCTGGGGCTGGTGGATCGCCGCATTCCTCCTGTTGCTCGACCTCGTCATCCGTGCGACGGCGATCATCGTCATCCCACGAAACCGTCGACCCACCGCAGCGATGGCCTGGCTACTCGCGGTGTTCTTCATCCCGTTCGTCGGCGTCTTCCTGTTCCTCCTGATCGGAAATCCTCGCCTCCCGCGCGCGAGACGGCGCAAGCAGGATCAGATCAACGAGTACATCGCCGAGACCAGTGAGAACCTCCACTTCGGCACCCTGCGTCCGAACGCCCCCGCCTGGTTCGGACCGATCGTGCAGATGAATCAGAAGCTCGGGGCGCTGCCGCTCTCCGGAGACAACGGTGCGCACCTGATCTCCGACTACCAGGAGTCGCTCGACGAGATGGCCGAGGCCATCCGCACTGCGCAGGAGTACGTGCATGTCGAGTTCTACATCCTGCAGGCCGACGAGGCGACAGACAACTTCTTCCGGGCTCTCGAGGAGGTCTGCGCGCGCGGCGTCGAAGTGCGCGTGCTCCTCGACCACTGGGCGAACCGGTGGAAGCCGCGCTACCGCGAGACGGTACGCCGACTCGACGCGATGGGGGCCGACTGGCACCTGATGCTGCCGGTGCAGCCGCTGAAGGGGCGCATGCAGCGTCCCGATCTGCGCAACCACCGCAAGCTCCTCGTCGTCGACGGGACCATCGCATTCCTCGGTTCGCAGAACGTGACGGACTCGACCTACAACCTGCCCAAGAACATCAAACGCGGTCTGCACTGGGTCGACCTGATGGTCCGCCTCGACGGCCCCGTGGTGCTGAGCGTCAACGCCATCTTCGTCGCCGACTGGTACAGCGAGACCGATACGGTGCTGGAAGGCATCGACATCACGCACGCGGACATCGGCTCCGGCGACCTCGACTGCCAGGTCGTGCCCTCAGGCCCGGGGTTCGAGGTCGAGAACAACCTCCGCCTTTTCCTCGGACTGCTGTACGCGGCGAAGCAGCGCATCATGATCGTCAGCCCGTACTTCGTGCCCGATGAGGCCCTGCTGCTGGCGGTCACCGCGGCGGTCGATCGCGGCGTCAGCGTCGAGCTCTTCGTGTCGGAGGAGGGTGACCAGGCGATGGTCTACCACGCCCAGCGGAGCTACTACGAGGTGCTGCTCAAGGCGGGCGTGCGCATCTGGATGTATCGGAAGCCCTACATCCTGCATACCAAGAGCCTGACGATCGACGACGAGGTCGCCGTGATCGGGTCCAGCAACATGGACATGCGCTCGTTCGGTCTGAACCTCGAGGTCTCGATGCTGGTCCGCGGTGAGGAGTTCGTCACGGAGATGCGCGAGGTCGAGGACAAGTACCGCTCTCTGAGCCGTGAGCTGACCCTGGAAGAGTGGATGCAGCAGCCGCTGCGCTCGACCGTGCTCGACAACCTCGCGCGGCTCACCTCCGCCCTGCAGTAGGGCTGCACCCGGGACGCCGCCGCACACCGGATACGACGATGCCGCGGGAACCAGCGCTGGGCTGACTCCCGCGGCATCGGGCTGGCGGATCAGATCACTCGGCGACGGGGATCGCCTGTGCCTTCAGCGTCGAGATCGTCGACTCCTGTGCGGACTGCAGCGACTCGAGCAGCGTGCCCTGACCCGTGACGGCCTTCTGGAAGCCGTCCGACACGTCGGCGTAGGTCTGCGTCATGGTCGGGCCCCACACGAAGTCGGGGTTGACCTGCGACGCCGCCTCGGCGAACACGTCGTAGATGGGCTGGCCGCCGTAGAACTCGACGCCCTCCTTGAGCGACGCGAGGTTCAGCCCGTCGGTGGTGGCCGGGTAGATGTTGGCCGACTTGTTCAGCGCGGTCAGCGCCTCATCCGAAGTGTTCAGCCACAGCGCGAACTTCGTCGCCTCGTAGAGGTGCTCTGTGCCCTTGAAGACCGCGACCGAGGAACCGCCCCAGTTGCCCGAGCTCGTGCCGCCCGCTTCCCACTGCGGGGATGCCGCGACGGACCACTTGCCTGCGGTGTCGGGAGCGCCGCTCGCGATGGAGTTCGCACCCCACACGGCAGAGTTCCACGACCACACCTCGCCGGAGTTGTAGGCGTTGTTCCACTCCTCGGTCCAGGCAGGGTAGGTGGACACGAGGTCCTCGTCGAGGAGCTCCTGCCAGTAGTCGGCGACCTGGGTGGTCGCGTCATCGGTCAGGTCGACGGTCCACTTCTCGCCGTCGTTCGCGAACCATCCGCCGTTGTTCTGCCACACGAAACCGGCGAACTGGTTGATGTCCGCGGTGGAGAAGTTGGTGATGTAGCCACCGGCTGCGCGGACCTTCACCGCAGCGGCCTTGTACTCCTCCCAGGTCGTGGGGACGTCGATGCCGTTCGCCTCGAACAGGTCGGAGCGGTAGAACAGCGCCATGGGACCGGAGTCCTGCGGGATGCCGTACACGCCGTCCTCGCTGCCGAGCGTGACCTGACCCCAGGTCCACGGGATGAACTCGTCCTCAGCGGCGACGACGTCTTCGCACGCGGAGAGGTCGGCGAGGCCGTCCTGCACGCGGAAGCTCGACAGCGCGTCGTACTCGATCTGGCCGAGGTCGGGGGCGTTGCCTGCCTTGAGCTGGCTGAAGAAGCTCTGGTAGGTGCCGGAGTTGCCGTTCGGTCCGGTCTGGACCTTCACCTGGATGTCGGGGTTCTCCTCGTTCCACATCGCGGCGACATCTTCGATGCCGGGGATCCACGACGTGAACTCGAGCGTGACCTTGCCGTCGGCGGGGGTGCACGTGGCAGCATCCGCGCTGCCGTCCGTGCCGCTGCCTGCCGCGCATCCCGCCAGCGCGATGGCGCTGAGCAGTGCGACGCCGGTGGCGACTGCCCTCTTGGTGTGCTGCATGATCTTCCTCTTTCGGTGGGGTGTTTCGGGTGTACAGGGAGACCGCCGGGGCCCGGCGGCGTAGGTCATTTCACAGAGCCGTTGCCGAGGCCGCTCTGCCAGAACCGCTGCAGCATCAGGAAGGCGATGATGAGCGGGATGATCGACAGGAACGATCCGACGAGCACGTAGGTGCGCAGCTCGGGGATCTGGTTGAGCTGCGTGTTCCACGCGAACAGTCCGTAGGTGATGGGGAACAGCTCCTGGCTGCGCAGCATGATCAGCGGCAGGAAGAAGTTGTTCCAGATGGTGACGAACTGGAACAGGAACACGGTGATCAGCGCCGGGGTCATCAGTCGGACCGAGATCGTGAAGAAGGTGCGCACTTCGCCGGCGCCGTCCAGTCGACCCGCCTCGATCAGCTCGTCCGGCACCGACGCCGAGGCGAAGATGCGCGTCAGGTACACGCCGAACGGACTCACGATGCTCGGCAGCAGCACGGCCCAGAAGGTGTTGGTGAGATTCACCTGGCTGAACAGCAGGAACAACGGCAGTGCGAGTGCGGTGGCCGGGACCAGGACGCCGCCCAGCACGACGTTGAAGAACAGCTCGCGACCCGGGAACCGGTACTTCGCCAGCGCGTAGCCGCACATGCCGGCGAACACCGTCGCGAGCAGGGCGCCGAGTCCGGCATAGCCGAGGCTGTTGAGGATCCAGCGCAGGTAGATACCGCCGTCGTAGCTGATGAGGTCGCCGATGTTCTCGAACAGGTTCCAGTCCGCGAACCAGAGCGGCGCCGTAGTCAGCAGGTCGCCGCGGTCCTTCGTGGAGGCGATGAAGAGCCACCAGATCGGGGTGAGGAAGTACAGGGTGAAGACACCCATGATCAGCATCGCCGCGCCGCGGGAGATGAGGCTCTCGCGAGGCCCGCGCGGGGTCAGATCGTCGGCGGTCGCGCCGCGCTTCAGAGTCAGCATGCTCATTGCTCAGCCTTCCGCTGGGAGATCTTCAGGAATGTGAACGACAGGATGAACGTCGCCAGAGCCAGCACGACGGAGAATGCGGCCGCGAGGTTCGTGTTCGGGATCGAGTTGGTGGCGTAGATGGTCATGTTCGGCGTGAAGGTGCTCGATACCGCGGCGCTGAAGGAACGGAACACCTGGGGCTCGGCGAGGAGCTGGAAGGTGCCGATGATGGAGAACACCGTCGTGAGGACGAGGGCCGGTGCGACCATCGGGATCTTGATGGACCAGGCGATGCGGATCTGTCCGGCGCCGTCGAGCCGAGCAGCCTCGTAGACCTCGGCGGGGATCGCCAGCAGCGCGGAGTAGATGATCAGCATGTTGTAGCCGACGAAGACCCAGGTCACGACGTTCGCGATCGACCACAGCACCATCTCCGGCGACAGGAAATCGATCGAGCGGGTGACGTCGGTGAACGGCGACAGGTTGGGGGAGTACAGGAAGCCCCACATGATCGCGGCGATCACACCGGGAACCGCATACGGTGCGAAGAACGCGAGGCGGAAGAACTTCTTGCCCTTGAGCACGGGGGAATCCAGCAGCAGGGCGAACAGCAGTGCGAGGCCGAGCATCACCGGCACCTGGACGACGCCGAACAGCAGCACACGGCCCACGGACTCCCAGAACGGGGCGTTGGCGAACACGTTGGCGTACTGCGTGAATCCGCCGAACACCTGCTGCGGCTGACCGTACGTGCCCTCGCGCTCGACGACGAGCAGCGACTGGTAGATCGCGTAGCCGATCGGGATCAGGTAGAAGAGCAGGAACAGCACGCCGAACGGGCCGGCGAAGAACGTGATCGCCCCCTTGTGCGGGGTGAATCGACGACCCGGCTGCTTTCGCCCCCTTCCCGACTCGGTGACGAGCAACTCTGTGGCGGTCATGCGATCGACTCCTCTCGAATGATGCGCACGGCTCCGGCGGGCACGACGACGTGCCCGCTCACCGCGGTCGAGGTGACCAGGTCGACGCCGGTGGCTTCGACGGTCACCTCCGCGGCGCCGTGGTTGACGATGAACAGATAGGACTGATCGGTGCTGCGGCGGCGCACGAGCTCGAGCGCGCTGAGATCGCCGACGACGGATGCCGGAGGCGTGAGATCCACCTCGGCCACGAGGCGCGCCATCAGGTCGCGGTAGGCGTCCGCGTTCGGGAGCGTGGCGAGGTACCAGGCCGTGCCCTCGCCCCAGCTGTTGCGCGTGATCGCGGGGGAGCCGTCGGCGGCGCTTCCCGTGAACGAGGCCACGACGTCGGCGGTGGTCGCCCGCCCGCGCTCCGCCCACAGACGCGCGTCCGAGCCGTCGCTCAGGTGCACGATGGTTTCTGCCGGGACCGGGGCGAACTCCTCGATGCGCACGCCGAGGGCGTCGCGGAACGGACCGGTGTAGCCGCCGGTGAAGATGCGATCCTGCTCGTCGACCGTGCCGCTGTAGAAGGTGACCAGAGCCGTTCCTCCCGAGGCGATCCAGTCGGTGATCACCGCGGCGTCCTCGGTGCGCACGAGGTGCAGACCGGGCACGACCACCAGGCGGTAGCCGTCGAGATCGCTGCCGGGGCGCACGACGTCGACCGTGATGCCGAGGTCGTGCAGTGCCTTGTAGGCGGCGTGCATCTGGTCCAGGTAGCCGATGGAATGGCTGGGGCGGGCATCCGCATCGGTCGCCCACCAGGACTCCCACGAGAAGACGATGGCCGCGTGTGCCTCGACCCGGGAGCCTGCCACCTCCGACACGCGCCCGAGGGCGGCGCCGAGCTCCGAGACCTCGCGCCAGACGGCGGTGTCGGTGCCGGCATGCGGGAGCATCGCGGAGTGGAACTTCTCGCTGCCCTGCACCGAAGCGCGCCACTGGAAGAAGCAGATGCCGTCCGCGCCGCGCGCGACGTGGGTGAGGGAGTTGCGCAGCAGCTCGCCGTCCCCCTTGGCGAGGTTGAGCGGCTGCCAGTTCACGGCACCGGTCGAGTGCTCCATCAGCAGCCACGGGGCGCCCTGGGCGAGCCCGCGCGTGAGGTCGGCGTTGAAGGCGAGCTCGGAAGTGGGGTCGGCGAGGCGGTGGTCGAGATAGTGGTCGTTCGCGACGATGTCCATGTCATCGGCCCACGACCAGTAGTCGAGGTTCTCGATGTGAGTGGTGACCATGAAGTTGGTCGTGATCGGTCGCGGGCTGAGCGGGCGGATGACCTCGGCCTCTGCCCGGTAGTAGCCGATCAACTGGTCCGAGCTGAAGCGGTGGAAATCGAGCGTCTGCCCGGGGTTGCGCAGTGACAGCGTGGCGCGCGGCGGGAGGATCTCGGCCCATTCGCGGTACGTCTGGCTCCAGAACGACGTGCCCCACGCTGCGTTGAGGGCGTCGATGTCCTGATACCGCTCGCGCAGCCAGAGGCGGAAGGCCGCGGCGCTCTCGTCGCAGTAGCAGAGGGCGTTATGGCATCCGAGCTCGTTCGACACGTGCCACAGCTCCACGGCGGGGTGATCGCCGTAGCGGCGGGCCACCTGCTCGACCAGCGCGAGCGCTGCGGTGCGGAAGATCGCCGAGCTGGGGCAGAACGCCTGACGCCCGCCGGGGTAGCGCCGCGTGCCGTCTTCGATCATGGGCAGGATCTCGGGGTGCGCAGTGGTGAGCCAGGCCGGGGGAGATGCGGTGCCGGTGCCGAGATTGATGCGGATGCCGCCGGCGTGTAGTCGCGCGACGATGTCGTCGAGACGGGAGAAGTCGTACTCGCCCGCGCGGGGTTCGATGTGCGCCCAGCCGAAGATGTTGATCGCCACCAGGTCGACGCCGATCTCCCGCATCAGCGCGATGTCCTCGTCCCACACCTCGGGAGTCCACTGCTCCGGGTTGTAGTCGCAGCCGAAGGCGATGCCGTCGTGGGTGAAGGGCCGTGCGGGGGTGGTCATGCGCTCCTCGGATCTGTGAACGTGCACAGTCCTGAGCGCCAATTCTCCGCACTGAGATTCTGTGAACGTGTACAGAGTAGACATCCCGCCTTCCCGCTGTCAACAAAAGCCGTGCCGCTGTGTGCGTGCACATACGATGGGTGCTGATGAGCAGCGAACGCAGACACCGGGCGACGGTCAAGGATGTCGCGACCGAGGCTGGAGTGTCCCGGGGCACGGTGAGCAGGGTCCTCAACGGCCAGCCGTACGTGTCGAGCGAGGCCCGGGCCGCGATCGAGGCCGCCATCGCGAAGGTCGGTTTCGTGCCGAACCGGGCGGCCAGGAGCCTGGTGATGCAGCGCACGCAGGCCATCGGTCTGATCGTGCACGAGCCGCATTCCCTCTTCATCGAAGACCCCAACATCGGTGCGATCCTGCTGGGCGCCAATGCCGCGCTTTCCGAGGCGGACTACCAGCTCTCCTTCCTGATCGCCGATTCGGCACGAGACATCGAGCGCCTCGCCCGCTATCTCACCGGCGGCCTGATCGACGGAGTCATCGTCGTGTCCGCGCGGGAGGGCGACCCGATCACCAAGGCGATCGCACAGCTCGACCTTCCCGCGACCTTCGTCGGACATCCGCACGACATCGGCGATGCGGCCTACGTCGCCATCGACAACCGGGGAGCGGCGCGCGAGATCACACGACGGCTCGCCGCGACCGGTCGCCAGCGCATCGGAATGATCGCCGCCGCGCTGGATCGCGACTCGGGTGCCGACCGCCTGGCAGGGTTCGTCGATGCCAGAGGCAACGACTTCGACCCTCGCCTCGTGCAGCGCGTGCCGTTGTACTCCTACGCCGACGGGCAGGCAGGCATGCGTGCGCTCCTGGAAGCGTGTCCCGACATCGACGGTGTGTTCGCCGCGAGCGACGCCGTGGCGGCGGGAGCGATGGACGTGCTGCAATCGGCGGGGAAGCGCATCCCCGAGGACGTCGGCGTGGTCGGGTTCGACGACAGCTCCTGGGCTCTGCGCTGCGACCCTCCGCTCTCCACCGTGAGGCAGCCGGCGAACGAGCTGGGCCGTGCTGCCGCCGAATCGGTGCTGGCGCAGCTGCGCGGAGAGCAGCCATCGACCGAGAGTCGGATCCTCGAGTGCGCCGTGGTGTGGCGCGAGTCCGCCTGAGGGATGCGCAGACGACACCCCGCCAGTACCCTGGGGGCATGACTTCCCCGCTGCGTGTCCTCACATCTGTCGCCGGTGTCTTCGCGGCGGCGCTGCTCGTCGCCGGTTGCACGGCCGGCCCCGGCTCACAGACCCCGACCAGCTCGCCGGCGCCGAGCGCGGACAGCAACGACGACGCGAATGACATCGAGGGCACGCTGCTCGACGACGGCCGCATGTTCGCCGTCGTCACGTGGGGATCGTCGACCTGCGTGCCGCAGGTCGACGCCGTCTCCGCATCCGGTCAGAACGTGACGGTGACGCTGGTCGAGCCGGAGGGCGACGACGGCGCCGAGAAGGCATGCACCGCTGACATGGCCCCGCGGGCGAGTGTGGGCGCACTGCCCGAGGGTGTCGACCCGACGGCCGACGTGACGCTGCAGGTCACCTACGGCGACATCTCCGAGGACGTCGACCTCGACGGCAACGCGGCCTTCGCCGGCACGCCCGGCTCGTCGACCGAGTACGCGCCGTCGGCCGGGTGGTTCGACGACAGCAGCCTCGTGCTGCTGACCTGGGGCTCGTCGTCGTGCCCCCCGGTGGTGGAGTCGCTGGAGGGTTCAGGCAGCGCGGGAACGGCGACCTTCGTCACTGACGAGGACCAGGTATGCACCATGGACATGGCTCCGCGCGCCACACTGATCAGCTTTGGCGATGACGAGATCGATGACGACGGCTTCACCCTCACCCTCGTCGGCGGTGGACTCGAAGGCGACGTCAAGGTCAGCTGACCTCGCTGCGCGCTTTCAGAATGAGATGATCCGGTGCCCGGCCGGCAAGGCCAGCAGCAGGGCACCGGGATCGACCCGGCAGGTGATGCGGCCGGCCTCGCCGAACTCGTCTCCGTCGAGTTCGATGGGGATCGGAGTCGACGCCGCGGCTTCGGCGGCGATGCCCTGGAAGTAGTGCACCGATGCGTCCTTCCCCCGGCGCTCCAGCACGCGGCGCCCGGCCCTGAACCGGCGCAGCACCGAGTTGTCCCACCAGATCTTGCGCCACACCCCGAGCCAGCCGAGCATCCCGGTCGGCTGGATCACGGCGACGTCGAGCGTGCCGTCCGTGATCGACCCGTCCGGGATCAGCGCGATACCCGCCGGGAGCGTGCCGCAGTTCGCGAACAGGATGCTGTGCACCTTCGTGCTGTGCAGGCGTCCCTCATCGATCTGGTAGACCGCGCGGAAGGGCTTCGCGCCGGCGAGCGACCGTGCAGCGCCGTCGACGTACGCGATCCAGCCGACCGACTTCTTCAGATCAGACCGGGTGTTCGCGATCATGTCGGCATCCAAGCCCATGCCGGCGAGCACCACGAAGGCGTGCTCGGACTCGCTGCCGTCTTCACGGGTGATCTGCGCCCAGCCGATGTCGATGGGGAGCCGATAGTCCCCGAGCGCCGCGCGGATCATCTCCGCGGGGTCGGCGAGGGGCAGGCCGAGGTTGCGGGCGAGGAGGTTGCCCGTGCCGCTGGGCAGGATCGCCAGGGGGACCCCGGTGTTCGCGATGGCCTCGGAGACCGCGCGCACTGTGCCGTCTCCGCCGGCGACGAGCACGACATCCACCCCGCGGGCGAGCGCCTCGGCGGTGGCAGCCTGCCCCGCATCCTCGATCGTCGTGGTGTAGAAGGCGGGATGCTCCCACCCGGCCTCACGGCTCAGATCCCGCACGGCAGCGCGCAGGTGCTTCTCGTCGACCTTGATGGGGTTGTAGACGAGCGCCGCCTGGCGTCGAGCGGAAGTGCGCTTCGTCATGGCGCTACTCTAAACCCGCACCCGACCCCCACCGTTCACGGTCGGCCGGACGCCGCACGAGGAGAGGCAGATGCACGAGGAGACACCGCACGCGGCCGCCGATCAGGGGCGCACGCTGCTCTCGGCGATGATCGCCGACGAGCCGCAGCGGCTTCGACGCCGCAGCATCTCGCTCGGGGTGCCGGTGGATGACGCCGATGATGCGGCGCAGACAGCGCTGATGCGGGCCTGGCGCTCGATCGAGCACCTCGAGATGCCCGAACCGGGGCGCCTGTGCTCGTGGCTCGACGCGATCGCCCGCAACGTCGCCATCGACCTCGCACGGCACCGGGCGCGACACCCGGAGGCCGTGCTCGATGACGCTGCGCCCGACCCGCGCAACGTGGCGGGCGTCGTCGAGATCAGGGTGCTGCTCGACGGAGCGCTCTCGGCGTTGCGTGCCCTGCCGGACTCGCTGCGGACTCCGCTGCTGCTGACAGTGGTGGACGGATTGACGACGGCCGAGGTGGCGGACCGGCTCGGCATCGAGCCCGCAGCCGCGCGGCAGCGGATCTCCCGCGCTCGCAAGGCGATGTCGGCATGCCGGAAGTCGGGAATGGGCGAGGACTGAGGGAGACCGACCGGCCGGCCGGTCTCCCTGCACATCACGCGGTGCCGAAGGGGTTGTCGATCGCGTAGCGCCATCCGTGGGTCTCGTCGTGCACGGCGACATCGGCGGTCGTGCCGGCGAGAGCGATCGGCGAACCGTCGGGAGCGGTGCCGTCGATCGTCCAGTCGGCGACGGCGAGGCCGACCCCGTCGCTCTCGAACACGTGGCGGACGGTCATGACGATCGGCAGGTTCAGACCGAGGAACTGCTCCAGGGCGCCGCGCACCGCGTCCTCGCCGGTGACGGGCTGGCCGGGGGCGGGGACGAAGACGACATCGGGGGTGTTCAGCGCCATCAGCCCGTCGAGGTCACGGGCGTTGAACCGGTCCGCGAATGCCAGGTTCAGCTGGTCGAGGGAGGTGACGGGAGTGCTCATGGGTTTCCTTTCAGAAGGGTCGGCGGGATGACGACCTCTGTGGAGAAAGACGTCGTCGCGACGAAGGTGTGACATCGAGGGTCGATCCGGCTCCCTCCGCCGGGGATTCGCCTCAGGCGGCACCGTAGAATCGATGGATGATCGACCTCGCACTCCTCCGCGAAAACCCGGAGATCGTCCGCCGTTCACAGGCAGCCCGTGGCAACGACCAGGGCTCCGTCGACGTCGCACTCGAGGCCGATCGATCGCGTCGCGCGGCGCTCGCCGCGTTCGAGGAACTGCGGGCAGAGCAGAACGCCTTCGGCAAGCAGGTCGCCAAGGCTCCGAAAGAGGAGAAGGCGGCGCTCGTCGCGCAGGTGAAGGACCTCGCTGAGCGCGTCAAGCTCGCCCAACAGGCTGCCGGAGCGGCGGCGGATGCGGCCGCGGCGGCGCTCGGACGCATCGAGAACGTCGTGATCGACGGTGTTCCCGCAGGGGGCGAGGCGGACTTCGTCGAGCTGCGGCGCGTCGGCGACGTGCCGGCTTTCGACTTCACGCCCCGCGATCACCTCGAGCTGGGAGAGATCCTCGGCGCGATCGACATGGAGCGCGGGGCCAAGGTCTCCGGCGCCCGGTTCTACTTCCTCCGCGGCATCGGAGCGCGCCTCGAGATCGCTCTGATGAACCTCGCGCTCGACAAGGCGCTGCAGAACGGTTTCATCCCGATGATCACGCCGACGCTGGTGCGCCCCGAGATCATGCAGGGGACCGGGTTCCTCGGTGAGCACGCCGACGAGGTCTACCACCTCGACAAGGATGACGACCTGTACCTGGTCGGCACCAGCGAGGTCGCGCTCGCCGGCTATCACAAGGACGAGATCGTCGATCTGTCGGAGGGCGCCCTGCGCTACGCCGGCTGGTCGACCTGCTACCGCCGTGAGGCGGGTTCGCACGGCAAGGACACCCGCGGCATCATCCGCGTGCACCAGTTCAACAAGCTGGAGATGTTCGTCTACATCGACCCCGCCGACGCGGAGGCCGAGCACCTGCGCCTCGTCGCGCTGCAGGAGGAGATGCTGACTTCGCTCGGGCTCGCCTACCGTGTGATCGACGTGGCCGCCGGAGACCTGGGGTCGAGCGCCGCACGCAAGTACGACATCGAGGCCTGGGTTCCGACCCAGGGGGCGTTCCGTGAGCTCACCTCGACCTCCAACTGCACGACCTACCAGGCTCGTCGTCTCGATGTGCGTCACCGCCCGGCCGCTGACGCGTCGACAGGCTCGGCGACCCCGCGTGAGGCGAAGACCCAGCCGGTCGCCACGCTGAACGGCACGCTCGCGACCACGCGTTGGATCGTCGCCCTGCTCGAGACGCATCAGCAGGCGGACGGCTCGGTGCGTGTTCCCGAAGTGCTGCGCCCGTACCTCGGCGGACTCGAAGTGATCGAACCGGCGAATCGACCGGCACAGGGGTCCAGATGACCGCTCCGTGGTTGGTCGGGCTCGACGTCGACGGCACGATCCTGCTGCAGGACGAGACGATGAGCCCCGGTGTGCCCGAGGCCGTCGCCCGCGTGCGCGATGCCGGTCATGAAGTGACGATCGCGACCGGACGCAGTTGGATGGCCACCCGGCGCTACGTCGAGGAGCTCGGTCTGACGGCGGAGTACGTCGTGTGCTCCAACGGTGCCGTCACCATGCGGCGGGTGGGCGATGAGTGGGAGCGCTGGAACGTCGAGACCTTCGACCCGTCCCCGGTGCTCGCGCTGCTGCGCGACCGTCTTCCCGAGGCCCGCTACATGGTGGAGCTCGCTTCGGGGCAGCGTCTGTACACCGAGCAGCTCGATGACTGGACGCTCGACGGTGGTCGCCGCGTGAGCTTCGACGAACTCGCCGCGGAGCCGGTCTCGCGCGTCGTGGTCGTCTCACCGGGGCACGACGAGGAGGACTTCCACCGCTTGGTCGCCGATGCCGGCCTCAACGAGGTCTCCTACGCGATCGGCTGGACCGCATGGCTCGACATCGCCCCGCAGGGGGTCGACAAGGGGACGGCGCTGGAGCAGGTGCGGGCCGAACTCGGCCTGGCGGAGGACCGGGTCCTCGTCGCCGGTGACGGGCGCAACGACATCGGGATGTTCGGCTGGGCGCGGGCGCTCGGCGGACGCGCGGTGGCGATGGGACAGGCGCCCGACGTGGTGAAGGATGCCGCCACCGAGGTCACCGGCGATGTCGCCGATGGAGGCCTCGCCGTGGCGCTGGACACGCTTCCAGCACCCGCTCAGGTGAGCGCGGGACAATAGAACTCGGCTAGACTCACGCCTTGTCGACAGATGCGTCTGTCGAGGAGGGTTGTCCGAGCGGCCGATGGAGCTGGTCTTGAAAACCAGTGGGCAGAGATGTCTCGTGGGTTCGAATCCCACACCCTCCGCATTCTGAGCACGGTGACCCCGCACCGCACGCTGATCCGAAAGGCCCCGAGTGAGCGAATCCACCCGACGCCGTCGCACCATCGCGCGGCACGGCCAGCTCCGCACGCCCGGACCGGTCAGCCAGCTGCTCCAGTTCATCGCGATCGGCCTCGCGGTCGTCCTCGTCAGCGGTGTCAGCGTGGCGGCGTACATCGCTTACGACTTCTCGAGCACCGTCGCGGCGAACGCCGTCGACCTCGATGGGCAGGAAGCCGTTCCGCCGAACATCGGCGAGTACGAGGGCGGATTCAACCTGGTCCTCGCGGGTGTCGACACCTGCGAGGAGGACTACGCCGCCCTCTTCGGCGAGCGGTGCAGCGGCAGTGATTCCGAGGGCTCGCTCAACGATGTGAATCTGCTGGTGCATGTCTCCGAGGAACCGCGCCGGATCACCGTCGTCAGCTTCCCCCGCGACCTCATGATCCCGATCCCGGAGTGCACCGACGATGAGGGCAACGTCCACTCCGCGATGAGCAAGCAGCCGCTCAACGTGGCGTACACCGACGGTGGTCTCAACTGTGTCGTGCAGACCATCTCGCAGCTCAGCGGCCAAGAGGTGCAGTTCGCGGCATCCGTCACATTCGGCGGCGTGATCGAGATCACCAACGCGATCGGCGGTGTCGACGTCTGCCTGGCGAACCCGATCAGGGACCGGTACACGGGTCTCGACCTGGCCGCGGGAAACCACACGGTCGAGGGCCTGCAGGCGCTCCAGTTCCTGCGCACGCGTCACGGCGTCGGCGACGGCAGCGACCTGGGTCGCATCGGCAACCAGCAGCAGTACATGTCGAGCCTGGCGCGCAAGCTGATCAGCGGCGAGGTGCTGGGCAACGTGCCCGTCATGCTCAAGCTGGCCAACACGGCGCTCAGCAACCTCGAGACGAGCACGTCGCTCGCCAACAACCCGATGACCATCGTTCAGATCGCTCTCGCGGTCAAGGAGATCCCGTTCGAGGACATCGTCTTCGTCCAGTACCCGACCGGTGCGGACTACGCCGACCCGAACAAGGTCGTTCCGAACACCGAAGCGGCTGCTGCGCTCTGGGATGCGATCGAGGCCAACGCGCAACTGCAGATCACCCACGAGAACACCAGCAACGACGGTGTGGTCGTCGAGGAGCCGACGGCTCCCGCGGAGGAGCCGACGGAAGAGGTGACGCCGGATCCCACGGCGACTCCCGACAACGTCGTGGCACTTCCCAACACGATCAAGGGCAACTCGGCTGCGCAGCAGACCTGCTCGAACGGCAACGTCCGCTAAGCCGCTCGGCGGTCAGCTCGGGGGCGCGGGCGGATAGAGCGCGCCGATCAGGGCCTCCATGATCGCCGGCATGTCGACGGTCGGGTCGATCATCCACTGCAACTGCAGGCCGTCGGATGCCGCCTGGATCACGCGCGCGAGAGTATCGGGGTCGAGCGCGGGCCGCCCGTGGCCGCCGGGGCCGAAACTCCCCGCGAAGGTCTCACGCAGGCGCTCGCTGCGGTCGAGGAAATACTGGTGGGCGGGATGCTCGGGGTCGGCGGCGTCGACCGACAGTCGGGAGAAGAGGGCCACGAGGCCGGGGACCTGGGTGTTGTGGCGGATGACGTCGATGAAGCCGGCTCTGGCGTCGTCGGGGTCGAGGAACGCGGGGTTCAGCCCGTCGTGCTCATCTCGCTTGCGCAGCACCTCGGTGAACAGCTCCTCCTTCGAACCGAAGTAGTGCAGCAGTGCGGCGGGGGTCACCCCGACGACCTCGGCGATCTCCTTGAGGGAGGCGTTCTGGTATCCCTTGCGCCCGATCACGTCGAGGGCGCTCTCGAGGATCTCCTCGCGTCGAGCGACGCCTTTCGCGTATGAGCCACGTCGTGCCATGTCTCGAGACTAATCCTGAACACCGTTTGAAATCTAATACTGAAGCGCATATAGTTTTCGCAGAGACACCGCCGTCGCCCGCGAAAGGAAGACCATGACCGACATCTCGGCATCCGATCTGACCCTCGAGGAGAAGGCGTCGCTCACCAGCGGCGCGGACTTCTGGACCACCAAGGCCGTGGAGCGGGCGGGTATCCCGTCGGTGATGATGACCGACGGTCCGCACGGACTGCGCAAGCAGGCCGGCGGCACCGACCACCTGGGGCTCGCCAGCAGCGTCCCGGCCACGTGTTTCCCGCCGGCCGTCGGCATCGGCTCGTCGTTCGACCCCGAGCTCATCGCGCGCGTCGGCGCCGCGATCGGTGTGGAGGCCGCGATCGAAGACGTCGCCGTGGTGCTCGGCCCCGGCATCAACATCAAGCGCTCGCCGCTGTGCGGACGCAACTTCGAGTACTTCTCGGAAGATCCCCTCGTCTCCGGTATCCTCGGCGCCGCATCCGTGCGCGGGGTGCAGTCGCAGGGCGTGGGTACCTCGCTCAAGCACTTCGCCGCGAACAACCAGGAGTTCGACCGCATGCGCGCGAGCTCCGACGTCGATCCTCGCCCGCTGCGCGAGATCTACCTGCGCGGTTTCGAACGCGTCGTGAAGGATGCATCGCCGTGGACGGTCATGTGCTCGTACAACAAGCTCAACGGGGTGTGGACCTCGGAGGACCCGTGGCTGCTCACCAGCGTGCTGCGCGACGACTGGGGCTTCGACGGTCTCGTGGTCTCGGACTGGGGCGCCGTGAACGACCGTGTCACCGGCGTCGCAGCCGGCCTCGACCTGGAGATGCCCGCATCGGGCGGCCGGACCGACGCCCAGCTGGTGGATGCCGTGCGCGCCGGGACTCTCGCCGAGAGCGTGCTCGACACCGCCGCCGCCCGGGCGATCGACCTGGTGCGCAAGGCGGGGGAGCGCCCGGCCGTGACCGGCCCGCTCGACGTGGACGCGCACCATGCCCTCGCCCGTGAGGCAGCCGGCCGCTCGATCGTGCTGCTGAAGAACGACGGGGGAGTGCTGCCCTTGGCCGCGACGCAGAAGGTCGCCGTGATCGGGGCCTTCGCGACCGAGCCGCGGTTCCAGGGCGCCGGTTCCTCGCTCATCAACCCGACCAGGGTGGATGCCGCGCTCGACGAACTGCGTGCGGTCGGCGGCGACAATGTCACGTACGCGGCGGGCTTCGCAGTCGCAGGGGGTGCCGTCGCCGCATCGGGACGCAGCGCCGATGAACTGCGTGACGAGGCCGTGGCCGTGGCTGCCGCCGCCGAGGTCGCGGTCGTGCTGCTGGGCCTGCCCGCCGCCGAGGAATCCGAGGGCTTCGACCGTGAGCACATCGATCTGCCCGCCGAACAGCTCGCACTGCTGGATGCCGTGATCGCGGCCAACCCGCGCACGGTGGTCGTGCTGTCCAACGGTGGCGTGGTCGCCCTGCCGTTCGCCGATCGGGTGCCGGCGATCGTGGAGACCTGGCTGCTCGGTCAGGCCGGAGGTGGCGCGGTCGCCGATGTGCTCTACGGTGCCGTGAACCCCTCGGGCAAGCTGGCCGAGACTGTTCCGGTGCGCCTGGAGGACAACCCGTCCTTCGGAAACTTCCCCGGCGAGTTCGGGCACGTCCGCTACGGCGAGGGACTGCTGGTCGGTTACCGCTGGTACGACGCCAAGGGCCTCGAGGTGACATACCCGTTCGGGCACGGACTCTCGTACACGACGTTCGAGTACGGTGCAGCCTCGGCATCGGTCGCGGCGGATGGCGATATCGTCGTGAGGGTCGACCTGACCAACACCGGCGACCGTGACGGTCGCGAGGTCGTGCAGGTCTACGTCGCCCCGGCGCAGTCGATCGTGCAGCGCGCCCCGCGTGAGCTCAAGGCGTTCTCGTCTGTCGCGCTCGCCGCAGGGGAGACCCGCACGATCGAGCTGGTCGTGCGCCGCGAAGACCTGGCGTACTGGGATGTGCGCGTCGACCGCTGGGTCGTCGAGGGCGGCGAGTACGCGGTCGAGGTGGCGGCGTCGAGCCGCGACATCCGCTCATCCGTCACTGTCGAGGTCGCGGGTGACGACGTGCAGCAGGACCTGACGATGAACTCCTCGGTCGGTGACGTGCTCGCCCACCCGGTCGCCGGCCCCATCGTGATGGGCGCACTCGGCGGCTTCATGAGCGAGCTCAGTGGAGCAGATTCGGCGGCGGCATCCATGGTGCCGAACGACGACGCGATGCAGAAGATGATGGCGTCGTTCCCGATCGGGCGCCTCGTCGGCTTCCCGGGTGTCGCGGTGACCTACGAGCAGGTCGAGCAGCTGATCGCCGCCGCGAACGCAGGAGTCGTGCCGGCGCAGTAGCCCGTCATGCCGCGTCGAGACCCGCACCGTGCCACGCGCGCCGAGACCCACCGCGCGCGCCGAGACCCACCACGCCGAGCGTCGGGGGCGGTGGGTCTCGGCAGGCGCGGTGGGTCTCGAGGAACCGGGCGCCGGGTCAGCAGCGGTACCCGTGCGGTGTCGGGGCCGGGTCAGGCGCGAGGGGCGAAGCGCTCCGGCTCGTGCGTCGCGGCGACGAGGGCGCGCAGCTCCTCGAGCGACGAGGGTGCGGCGCCCAGGGCCCGGGCCTGCACGAGCACGTTGCCCAACGCGGTGGCCTCGACCGGACCGGCCAGCACGGGCAGATCGGTGCGGTCCGCCGTGGCCTGGCAGAGCAGGCGGTTGAGCGAGCCTCCGCCGACGAGGTGGATGCTGTCGAGCTCACGACCGGACAGAGCGGAGGCGGTCTGCACGGCCTGAGCGAACGCGGTCGCGATCGACTCCACGATCGACCGGGCGAACGCCGGGCGCGATGCGGGCGCGTCCGGACCGAGCAAAGCCGCGATGCGCGCGGGCATGTCGCCGGGCGCGCTGAGGCTGGGGTCGTTCGCATCGAACAGTGGCACGTCGTCGGTGACGGCGGATGCCGCGGCGAGGAGCGCAGGCAGGTCGATCGCCGTGCCGTCCTCTGCTTCCCACGTCCGCACGGTCTCGCTGAGCAGCCAGAGCCCGGTGACGTTGTGCAGGAAACGGTAGCGCCGGTCGACGCCGAGCTCATGTGTGAAGTTGGCCTCGCGCGCAGCATCCGTGAGCACCGGCTCGGTGAGCTCGATGCCGACCAGCCCCCAGGTGCCGCAGGAGATGTACGCCGAGTGCGGTGTCGACAGGGGAGCGGCGACCACCGCGGACGCCGTGTCGTGCGAGCCGACCGCGATCACCGGCAGATCCTTGCCGATGCGTGCGGCGAGCTCGGGGCGCAGGCGGCCGATGGTCTCGCCGGGGTCGATGAGCGTGGGCAGGATGCGCGACGGGATGCCGAGGCGGTCCGCCAGCGCCGTGTCCCAGTCGCCGTCCGTGACACCGAGCAGGCCGGTGGTCGAGGCGTTCGTGCGTTCTGCGACGGCGGTGCCCGTGAGCAGGAAAGCGATGAGGTCGGGGATCAGCAGCGCGCTGTCTGCCGCGGCGAGGTGCACGTCGACCCGGTACTGGTACAGCGTGTTGAACGGCAGGAACTGCAGTCCGTTGCGGGCGTAGAGCTCGGCGGAGGGCGCGATCTCATGTACCTCTGCGACACCGCGGACCGTGCGCTCGTCGCGGTAGTGGAACGGCTCGGCGAGGAGTTCGCCGCCCCTCACCAGGCCGTAGTCGACGGCCCACGAGTCGATGCCGATGCTCTGGATGTCGGGTTCACGGCGCACCGCCTCGGCGAGGCCGTCGAGCACGTGCTCGTACAGCGCGCCGAAGTCCCAGTGCAGGCCGTCCGCGCGCTCGACTGGACCGTTCGGGAAGCGCGAGACGAGCTCCAGGTCGAGCCCCCCATCGCCGATGCGCCCGATCATGACCCGTCCGCTGGTCGCACCGAGGTCGACCGCGGCGACAGCGTGCCGGGTCATGCGCGCGCCGCGTCGGTCGTCGAGTGCACGGCATCCGCGCGAGTGCACGGGTTCGCGACGTCGGCAGGGCGTGCAGTCGACAGCATCCCGTGCACTCGACGGCGCTCCACGCGCCGGCGGGAGGAGATGCTCATCGCAGGAACGCGGCGGCCACGCCGGAGTCGACCGGGATGTGCAGGCCCGTCGTGCGGCTGAGCTCGGGGCCGGTGAGCACGTACACGGCATCCGCGACGTTCTCGGGCACGACCTCGCGCTTGAGGATCGTGCGGTTGGCGTAGAACTGGCCAAGGTCTTCTTCGGCGACGCCGTAGGTCGCGGCGCGGTTCGCACCCCAGCCAGAGGCGAAGATGCCGGAGCCGCGCACGACGCCGTCGGGGTTGATGCCGTTGACGCGGATGCCGAACTCGCCGAGCTCGACCGCGAGCAGACGCACCTGGTGCGCCTGGTCGGCCTTGGTCGCGGAGTACGCGATGTTGTTCGGACCGGCGAAGACCGAGTTCTTCGACGAGATGTAGATGATGTCTCCGCCGAGCTTCTGGTCGATCAGCACGCGGGCGGCGGCCTTCGACACCAGGAACGAGCCCTTCGCCATGACGTCGTGCTGCAGGTCCCAGTCCTTCTCGGTGGTCTCCAGCAGCGGCTTCGACAGTGACAGTCCGGCGTTGTTGACGACGAGGTCCACGCCGCCGAACGCCAGCACCGCGTCGTTCAGTGCTGCCTGGATCGCGTCGGCATCTGCCACGTTCGCCGCGACGCCGATCGCGACGTCGGTGTTGCCGAGCTCGGCCGCCGCAGCCTGGGCCTTCTCGAGATCGAGGTCGGCGATCACGACGCAGGCGCCTTCGGCCGCGAGACGCGTGGCGATGGCCTTGCCGATGCCGGAGGCGGCACCGGTCACGAACGCGATGCGTCCCTGGTGCGACTTCGGCTTCGGCATGCGCTGCAGCTTGGCCTCTTCCAGCGCCCAGTACTCGATGCGGAACTTCTCGGCGTCGGAGATGGGGGAGTACGTCGAGAGCGACTCGGCGCCGCGCATCACGTTGATCGCGTTGACGTAGAACTCGCCGGCCACGCGGGCGGTCTGCTTGTTCGCCCCGTACGAGAACATGCCGACGCCAGGCACCAGCACGATCAGCGGGTCGGCGCCGCGGATGGCGGGGGACTCGGCGGTCGCATGCGCGTCGTAGTACGCCTGGTAGTCGGCGCGGTACTCGGCGTGCAGCTCGTGCAGGCGGGCGATCTGCTCCTCGGCGGTCGCGGTGGCCGGGAGGTCGAGGATCAGCGGCTTGACCTTGGTGCGCAGGAAGTGGTCGGGGCAGCTGGTGCCGAGGGCAGCGAGCTCGGGGGCGCGCTCCGAGGCGAGGAAGTCGAGCACGACCTCGGCGTCGGTGAAGTGTCCGACCTGCGGCTTGTCGGTCGAAGCGATGCCGCGGATGGTGCCGGCCAGGGCGGCCGCGCGCTCACGGCGCTCGGCCGCCGGAAGAGCCTCAAAACCGGTGCGCACGCCGCCGAAGGGAGCGGGCTTGCCGTTCGCCTCGATGTACGCGGCCGCGGTGTCGATGATCCACAGCGAGTGGGACTCGGCCTCCTCCGACGTGTCGCCCCAGGCTGTGATGCCGTGGCCGCCCAGGATGCAGCCGATCGCCTGGGGGTTCTTCTCCTTGATGGCGGCGATGTCCAGTCCGAGCTGGAAGCCGGGGCGGCGCCACGGCACCCACACGACACGCTGCCCACCAGCGCCGTCGCCGAAGATCTTCGAGGTCAGCGCCTCGCCGTCTGCCGCGGTCGCGATCGCGATGCCGGAGTCCGGGTGCAGGTGGTCGACGTGCGCAGCATCCACGAGGCCGTGCATCGCGGTGTCGATCGACGGAGCGGCCCCGCCCTTGCCGTGCAGGCAGTAGTCGAACGCCGCGACCATCTCGTCCTCGCGGTCGAGGCCCGGGTACACGTCGACGAGTGCGCGCATGCGGTCCAGGCGCAGCGCCGCGAGGCCCTGTTCGGTGAGCGTGCCCAGGTCGCCGCCCGAGCCCTTGACCCACAGCAGCTCGACCGGCTGTCCGGTCACCGGGTCGGTCTCGGTGCCTTTCGCGGAGGTGTTGCCGCCCGCGTAGTTGGTGTTCTTCGGGTCAGCGCCCAGGCGGTTGCTGCGCGCGATCAGCGCGGCGGCGGTCGGGTTCGTCATCAGAGTCGTGTCCTTGGTTCGAAGTCGCGAGAGGTGTCGAGAGGAGGAGCGCTCAGGCGCCCCAGCCGGCCTGCACGCCGCCCACGCGGTCGGCGGCGATCTGCTGCTGGTATCCGGATGCCGCGTACGCCGCCATCGGATCGCCCGCGAGCCCGCGCGACTCGCGCCATTCGGCGAGTGCCGGGCGCACATCGGTGTAGAACGCGTCCATGAAGACGGCGTTGGCGGCCAGTACATCCCCCGACTTCTGTGCGGCGGCCAGAGCGTCGCGATCGACGATCAACGCGCGGGCCGTCATCTCCTGCACATTCAGCACGGAGCGGATCTGGCCGGGGATCTTGTCCTCGACGTTGTGGCACTGGTCGAGCATGAAGGCGACGTCGGGGTTGTTCAGCCCGCCGCCGCGCACGACCTCGAACAGGATGCGGAACAGCTGGAACGGGTCTGCCGCGCCGACGATCAGGTCGTCGTCGGCGTAGAAGCGCGAGTTGAAGTCGAAGGAGCCGAGCTTGCCGAGGCGCAGCAGCTGCATGACGATGAACTCGATGTTGGTGCCGGGGGCGTGGTGGCCGGTGTCGAGGCAGACCATGGCCTTGTCGCCGAGCGAGCTCACCTGCGCGTACGAGGTTCCCCAGTCCGGAACGTCGGTGTGGTAGAACGCGGGCTCGAAGAACTTGTACTCGAGCACCAGGCGCTGGTCGTCGCCGAGGCGAGCGTAGATCTGCTGCAGCGACTCCTGCAGGCGGTCCTGACGGCCGCGGAGGTCGGCCTGGCCGGGGTAGTTCGACCCCTCGGCCAACCAGATCTTGAGGTCGCGACTGCCGGTCGCGTCCATCACGTCGATGCAGGCGAGGTGGTGGTCGATCGCCTTCTGGCGGATGGCCGCGTCTTCGTGCGTCAGTGCGCCGAACTTGTAGTCGTCGTCCTGGAAGGTGTTGGAGTTCACCGTGCCGAGCGCGACGCCCAGGTCCTCGGCGTGCGTGCGCAGGTCGGAGTAGGAGTCGACCACATCCCACGGGATGTGCAGGGCGACAGACGGGGCGAGCGCCGTGTACTTGTGCACCTGGGCGGCGTCGGCGATCTTCTCCCACGGGTCGCGCGGCGTGCCCGGCGTGCCGAAGACCTTGAAGCGGGTGCCGGAGTTGCCGAACGCCCAGCTGGGGAGTTCGATGCCCTGCTGCTCGAGAGCGGAGAGGTGTTCGGGGGAGAGGATGCTCACGATGCGCTGCCTTCTGAGTCGTTGCGGGGTGCGGAGTCGTTGTCGGATGCTGCGTGCTCGCCGCTGGCTGCGAGCTGGTCTTCGAGGTGGAACACCTCGGAGAGCGGAGTGGCGGCCTGGTCGGGGCGGCCATCGAGCCCGTCGAAGAAGCGGCTCATCTCGGCTTCCCAACGAGCGGCGACGGGGGATGCCGCGAGATAGGCCTGGGCAGCGGCGTCGTCATCGGTCTCGTAGTAGCCGATGAGCGTGCCGTGGGCGCCGAGGAAGAGCGAGTAGTTGCGGCGGCCGGCGGTGGCGATCTCCGCCAGCATCTCCGGCCACACCGGTGAGTGCCGGGCGAGGTACTCGTCGAGCAGCTCGGGGCGCACCTGGAGCTGGAAGGCGACGCGGGTCATGTCACATCTCCGTTGAAGGAATGAATCGTTTCAAAAGTGGTTCGTGATCGACGATAAGCGATACGTTGACGGCTGTCAAGGTGGCGTGAGACGCTGGGTAGGCGTGCCGAGATGATCCGTTTCACCGCGCATCTCGAGAGGGCGGCAAGGAGTTCCATGGCGGTCAACGTGCGCGAGGTCGCCGAAGATGCAGGAGTGTCGGTCGGCACCGTCTCGAACGTGCTGAATCGACCGGACAAGGTGGCCCCGGCCACCGTCGCCCGCGTGCAGGCATCGATCGCACGACTCGGGTTCGTGCGCAACGACGCGGCCCGGCAGCTGCGGGCGGGGCGCAGCCGGACCATCGGGCTCGTCGTGCTCGACATCCGCAACCCGTTCTTCGCCGAGATCGCGCGCGGGGCCGAGGAGCGAGCAGATGAACACGGCCTCTCCGTGCTGATCGCCAACAGCGACGAGCAGCAGCAGCGGGAGCTGATGCACCTCGACCTCTTCGAGGAGCAGCGGGTCGCCGGTGTGCTCGTGACCCCGCTGAGCGAGGCATCCCCCCAGTTGGCGCAGATCCGTGACAGAGGCACTCCGGTCGTCCTCGTCGACCGGGAGTCCGTCGACGGGGCGTTCGCCGCCGTGTCCGTGGACGACACGGAGGGTGGTCGGCTCGCAACAGAGCACCTGCTCGCGCTCGGACGGCGGCGCATCGCCTTCGTCGGAGGGCCGGCGTCTCTGCGCCAGGTATCCGATCGTCACGCGGGGGCGCAGGCCGCAGTGAGCGCGGCGGGCGCGGCGCTCGAATTCATCGCGACCGCGGTGCTCAGCGTCGAGGAGGGGCGCCGCATCGGACGGCACATCCTCGAACGGGAACCCGCGACCCGCCCCGACGCGATCTTCGCCGCCAACGATCTGCTCGCCCTCGGCATCCTGCAGAGCCTGGTGATGACGGGAGACGCCCGCGTGCCACAGGACATCGCGCTGATCGGGTACGACGACATCGACTTCGCCTCCGCCGCCGTCATCCCGCTGAGCTCCGTGCGCCAACCCGCTGCCCTGATCGGATCGACCGCCGTTGACCTGCTGCTGCGGAGCCAGGGAGAGCAGGCACCGGTGCGCGAGCACGTGCTGTTCCGGCCCGAGCTCGTCGCGCGGGCCTCGACGCTCGGCTCCTGAGCGGGCGCCATGCCGGCGGCACCGCGCGTCAGGGACGTGCGCCCGCCCGGCGTCTGACGGCGACCTCGGTCGGGATGCCGCGGGAGAACAGCAGCGACAGCAGGCTGATCAGGATGAGCCCGAAGAACGAGACCCGCAGCGACGACAGCTGTGACTCGCGGTAGATGTGCGAGAGAGTGCTCGCATCCTCGTCGCTCAGCCCCGCATCTTCCGCGATCGCCGTGACAGTGCTCGCCGGCACGATCGTGACGCCCTGCTCGGTGGCCGCACTGACGGCGGCCCGGGTCTCGGGCGGCAGCGCGCTGTCGGCGACGCCGGAAGCGAACGACGTCGACAGAGCTCCGATCAGGATCGAGCCGATGAGGGCCGTGCCCAGTGACGAGCCGAGATTCTGGAACACTCCCTGGAGTCCACCCACCTCGCTGGTCTGCGACTCCGAGACGCTCGACATGTTCACGTTCCCCAGCTGCGAGGCCAGGAGGCCGAGCGCGCTGCCGGCGAGGAACATCCCGACGGCGAAGAGGCCGCTGCGCAGGTCGCTCGTCGCGGAGCCGAGCAGCACGACCGCACTGACGACGAGCAGCACCTGGCCGGTGCGGACGATCGCGCGCGGTGTCATCCGCCGGGACAGTCGCGTACCCGCGATCGAGAACAGCACGAGCGACACCGACAGGGGGAAGATGCGGATGCCGGTCTCCAAGGCGTCGAGCCCGAGCGTCATCTGCAGGTACACCGGCACCATGAAGAACAGGCCTGCGGTCACCGCGTACTGCGCGCCGAGCACCGAGAGGCCGCTGCGGAGAGACGTGATCGAGAACATCCGCACGTCGACGAGAGGTGCGCGATCCTGCGCCGCGAGGCGGCGTTGGCGCGTGATGAAGACCGCGATGAGCACCCCGCCGAGCGTCATGAACCAGGCGCTCATCGAGATGCCCAGCGGGGCGACGGGGATGCCGCCGATCTCCGGCGTGGCGAGCGGCACGATCCATCCCCAGGTCTTGCTCTGGAGCATGCCGTAGACCACGAACACCAGCCCGACCGAGGAGAGGATCACGCTCAGGATGTCGATGCGTGCCGTCTGCCGTGTGCTCGCGTCGGTGATGATCCGGGCACAGGCGACGACCGCCAGCATGATCACGACCTCCGCCACGAACACGTAGCGCCAGTCGAAGTACGTGGTCACGGCTCCGCCGATCAGTGGACCGGCTGCGACCGCCGCTCCCGACACCGCACCGATGATCGCGAACGCGGTGACGCGATCCGCCCCCTGATAGTTGTCGGCGACGAGTGCGGCGATCGCGGGAATGACGAGAACGGCGCCGAGTCCCTCGATGACGGACCAGCCGAGGAAGAGGAACTGCACGTTCGGGCTCAGAGCGGTGATCAACGAGCCGACCGCATAGATGCACGAGCCCACCACGAACGCCCGCCGCCGCCCCCACACGTCACCGAGCTTGGCTCCGAGCAGCATGAAGGCGGCCATGGTCAGCGTGTAGAACGTGATCGCTGCCTGCATGGCGGAGACGCTCGTGTCGAGATCGGTGACGACGGTCGAGATCGACACGTTCATCACCGTGCCATCCAGCACCATCACGAACTGCGCGCACCCCAACACGCCGACGACGGCCCATCTCTTCACGGCGTCTCCTTCTGTCTGCGCAGCTCATCGTGTGCCGTGGCCGGGCCGCTCGCGCCGCGCATGATGCGGGCGACGGCCGTGATGAGGAAGAACTGCCCCGTGATCGCCTCGGCGACCGCCACGGTCTGGGCGCCGGTGCTGACGGGCACGAGGTTGCCGTACCCGGTGGTCGTGAGAGTGGTGAACGAGAAGAACACCTGGTTCGCGAGTGAATCGCCGTCGGCGCCCTCGAAGGTCGGTGTGGACGACAGCAGGGACAGCAGATTCAGCGCGAAGGCGAAGAACAGTCCGACGAACACGTAGGCAGTGATCGCGGCGAGCAGAGCCTCGAGGTTGAGCCCGCGCCGCGTCGCCTGATGGCCGATGATCACCGCGGGCGCGACGAGGAGAGCGAGCAATGATGCGGCGGACAGCACGACATCGAGTGCCTGCCCCTCGGCGCCGAGCAGCGTCGCCACGATCGTGGCGATCCCCGCGAGCGACAGCACGGCCCACGCGATGTGCTGTACGGACGGGCGCGCATCGGTGACGCGGAACACGACGGCGACCGTTGCGAGGATCAGGAGGAAGGCGATCGGATTCGGATCCGTGCTGCGCTGCCTCGCGCACAGCCCGTAACAGGCCACGAGGAGTGCGAGGAGCACCGTGTAGCCGATCGTGCGGGCCCCGTCGGCGCTGAGACGCGCGACGAGCCGTCGTCGTGCCCGGTCGCGGAGCGCGGGTGCGCTCACGGCGACACCTCCGCGGCGGGGAGGGAGGGCAGGCGCCCCGATGCCAGCGCGCGCTGGAAGTCGTCGAAGTCACGTTCGTTCTGATCGGCATAGGAATGCGCGAACGCGCTGATCGCCCGCTCGAACGCACGGCCGCGCCCCAGGTAGCCGGCGATCTCGAGGCGATCGCCGCTGCGGGCGTGGGCACGGGCGAGCGTCTCGCCGCACACGCGCGCGTACAGGGCGGCGCCGCGCGGAGTCATCGTCAGAGGATCGATCCCGCCTTTCCAGTCATGGAGCTGACGGATGTAGAAATCCCGGGTGCGCCCGTCGATCCCCGTGACCTGCTGCCACCCGAGGAAGATGTCACTGGACGCCTGCATCGCGCGCTGGCCCTCCACGACCCGCTCGCCCTCGTTCGTCTGCGTGCCGGAACCCAGGAAGCGCTCGAGCACCGAGGGCTGCGCCTCCTTGGCCTGGAGCAGCAGCGGATCGCCGTCGTCGCGTCCGCTCAGGAGGATGACCCAGGCGCGCGTGCCGACGCTTCCGACTCCCACGACCTTGCGCGCCATATGGCGATACCGGTACTCGGAGAGCGGATGCCGTCGACCAGGGAGGGTCTGCCGGTACGAGTCGAGCATCTCGCGCATGGCCGCGGCATCGTCGACGGAGCCCTCGGCCTGCGCGATGAGGTCTTCGACCGGCACGATGAGCGGAGGATCGGCGAGGATTCGCAGCCGCCCATCCACCACGCCGACCAGCTTCGCGAAGGCGCGCATGCGGTCGCGCTTGCGTGCCTTCTTCAGGGCGATATCGAGCCGTTCCACGGCCTCGTCATCGGCACGGCGACGGGAGCGCTCCGTACGGATGCGCTGGCGCGCGCGGTCCGCATCGAAGCGGTCGTACCAGGCGTCGAGGACCGGAGCGTCCGCTGCGCTGCGAATCGTGACCTCGTACCCGCGGACGGCGGAGGTGACGCACTCGCTGATCTCCTGCGCGGTGAAGCCACGCAGGCGTCCGGCCACCGCGAAGCTTGCGGCGAGACGCTTGAGGTCCCATTCGAAGGGACCGGGAAAGGTCTCGTCGAAGTCGTTCATGTCGAAGACCAGCTGCCGCTCCGGCGTGCCGAACAGGCCGAAGTTCGACAGGTGCGCGTCTCCGCAGAGCTGCACCGTGATGCCGCTGTGGGGCATGGTCGCGAGATCGGAGGCCATCAGAAGCGCACCGCCGCGATAGAACGTGAACGGCGACTCGGACATACGGGCATAGCGCAGGGGGACGATCTCGGCGATGCGGGTCACGGCCTGCTCCTCCAGCAGCGCGACCGGGTCGGCGCGATCCGACGGCGCTACCCAGGGACCCTGCGCTGATCGAGGGACCCGTGCTCGGCCCTGGCGCCCTCTGTTCCTGCGCGCGACGAAGTCCGGGGCGATGGGATCGGGCGCGTCGAGGTCGCGCGCGTCCGTGTTCGCCCCGGCGTCCATGTCAGCTCTCCTGGCCCGCGGCGGTGGCACTCACCGGCAGCTCGCCCGCGTCTTCGGCCGTGTCCTCGGCCGCAGCATCGTCCTCTGCAGGGGGGCGTTCCACGATCTCCAACAGCAGCACGACCAGGGCGGCGAGTACCAGTGTCCAGATCACGAGGCTCGGCGTCAGCGGGCGCACCAGCAGCACCACGGCTCCGCCGATGGCGGCGACCACGACGCGCAGCAGAGTGCGTTGGGTGTACATCCACCGCCCGGTGCGCCCCGTGGTCACGCCGTGACGCGCCAGCCCGGCACGCAGACGTGCGGCACCGGCGTTGGTCGCAGCCCGCAGCTGAGCGGGAACGGCGAACGGGCCGCTGAACCAGACGACGATCGCCACCACGAGGGAGAGCACGAGTACCGCGACGGCCGTGTCGCGCATCGCTCCGGTGAACGTCTCGAACATCACGCCCCCCGCGTCGGGCGGTACCGGCCCTGAGCGCATCGCGGCGTCGAAGAAGATGCGACCGATCGCGAATCCGGCGAGGAGGATCACCATGGACGCCGTCAGAGCGAGTGCGGCGGCGATCGCGGCTGCCCAGCGGCGATGCGCGGCGATGACCCCGGCGGCGAGCAGCAGGAGCGAGATCCAGGGCAGCCACACACCCGCCGCGACCGCGAGTCCGTAGGCGAGCTGCACGCTCGGCAAGGCATCGGAGGTCGCGACGACGATCGTGCGATCGACCGTCGGGATCGCTGCGGCGAAGCCCACGCCGCGGTCGGCGAGTGCTTCTTTGACGGCATCGATGATCGGAGCGAGTTGGATGCCGATCGTGCCGTCGGCTCCCAGGTCGAGCGCCACGGTCGTGTCGTTCTGCAGAGCACCGGTGAGCTGGGCATGGCTCACCCGGAGAGCGGATGCCCACACGTTCGCGAACGCCTCCGATTCCACGAATCTCGCGACCACGGTGCCGATGAGGGACTGGATGCCCTGACTCGCCGGCCCCTTCAGGAGTTCTAGTGCGCGCGTCGCCCTGTCGCCGGTCCCGAGGTCGATGATGCCGTCGATCACATCGGAGGTCAGGGTCGGGATGTCGACCTGCTCGTCGATCACCGCGATCACCTGGGTCGTGATGAGCGACTGGATGGCGGGGTCATCGGCCAACGGCGCGTAGCTCGTGACGAACCTTTCGGTATCGGTCAGCTGCACGTTCGCCCAGGTGGCGACGACGGCGATCGGCGCGAGCAGTGCGCCGATCGTGATCAGCACCGTGGCCAGCAGCGTGCGTCCCCAGGTGCGAGGCCGCCGCACACGGGGAGCGGATGCGGGGGGAGCGTCGTCGGACGCGAGCCCGCCCTTCAGTGCAGCGTTCTCTGCCTCCAGGGCCTGCAGGCGGCGCTGCAGCTCCTCCATCGTCGGGGTCATCCGATGCTCCGATCTCACGTCTTCGCGTCCTGGCGCGGTATGAGGACCTGCTTGATCACCAGCAGTATGGCAGCAGCCACGGGAATCGACACGAGCGCCCCGAGAAGACCGAGGAGGGTGCCGCCCACCAGCGCGCCGATGATGACGAGCGCGCCGGGCACCGCGATGGCCTTGTTCATGACCCGGGGAGTGAGCAGATATGCCTCGAACTGCATGTAGATCAAGTACAGAACAGCGAAGATCAGGGCCACCACGGGGCTGGTGAACAGCGCGACGATCGAGGCGATGACCCAGTACGTCGCTGGTCCGATGAGGGGGATCAGCGTGATCAGGAACGCGGCCAGCCCCATGAAGGCAGGGAAGGGGAGGCCCAGCGCGACATGGAGGATCGTCGAGAAGGCGGCGTTGCAGGCCGCGAGGACGACCATGCCGATCAGATAGGCGCCGACGGAGTCGGTGATCGTCTCGGTGAGCTCAGCGACCGTGCTCCGGTCACGCGCGGGCGCGAGCCGGTAGAAGGCCGCTTGGAAAGCGGTCAGCGACGCCAGGAAGTAGAGGGTCAGCACGACGACGATCAGCACGCCGGAGATCGCGTTGCCGATACCGAAGCCCACGGCCAGCACGCCCCCTCCGACCGTGAGGAGGTTGCGCGGATCGGCGAAGAAGGCGGCGAGCTGATCGAGAGCGGTGCCCACCACATCGCCGATCTGCGCCTCGAAACCGCGATACCAGGCCGAAGCCTGGAACTCCAGGATCGCGTCAGGTATCGACCGCGCGAACTCGCCGATCTGTCGCAGCGCCGGCGGCAGGACGAAGACGATCACGACGACGAGGATGACGAGGAAGACACCGAAGACGACGGCGATGGCGCGAGCCCGCGACATCCCGTGGCGTTCGAGTCGCTTGACGACCGGATCGAGACCGAGCGCGATGAAGATCGCGAGGGTGATGTAGATCAGGATCGTGGAGAGCGAGGTCAGGGCGACACCGAGGGCGAAAGCCGCGAGCCCACCGAGCGTGAGCGCGAACCCGAGACCGAAGGGGCGGTCGAGCGCCGCGAGTACGGGGCGGCGCCGGCGGATGCGGAGCGCGGGGGCGGGCGCCGGTGCATCGGATGCGGGCATGGTCGCGTCGCTCATCGTGACACTCTCCGGTGGGCGCATCATCGAGCGCGTCACCCTTTCCGGGCGATTTGTGTCGGCAGGGCCGGTGCGGGGTCAGAGCGTTCGTCCGCGAGTCAGAGGAATCCGAGCTCCTGGGCCCTCGCGACCGCCCCGTTCCGGTTCGCGACCTCGAGCTTTCGGTAGATGTGCGCCGTGTGCGTCTTGATCGTGTTGACCGAGACGAAGCAGCGCGCGGCGAGTTCGGTGTTCGTCATGCGCGAGGGAAGGTAGGCGAGAATCTCGAGTTCGCGGTCGGTGAGCTGCTCGGCCAGTTGCGGCGACACCCTGCGGAGCTGACGGTTCTGCTGAGACCGCCGCAGGACGGTGGCGCGGAATCCCGATGGCACGCCGGGAAGCTCGGCGACCATGCGGATGATCGCCGGGTCGATGCGGGCGAACAGCGCGACGAGGTCGTGGGCTTCGGCCCTGGCGAGTGCCTCGGACAGCAGACGGTGAGCCGTGGTCGTGTCGTGCTCTGCATGGGCGATCCAGGCGAGGAGGACGAGCCGCTCGACCGACTCCCGCGGCATCGCAGGGGTCGACGCGGTGACCGCGGCGAGGTGCTCCCTGGCGGCGCCGGGACGGCACGTGGCGAGCATAGTGGCCACGGTTTCCACGGCGAGCGGTGTCCATCCGTCCGTACGGATCACGTTCTCGCCGGGCAGCTGCGTGGCCGGGGCCGTGCCTTGAGCGCGTCGCGTCCTCGACGCCTCCGCGCGCAAGGCGACATCGACGATCGGAGGCGGTCGGCCGGTGCTCGGCGGTTGCGGAGGTCGGTCATCGCCGGGGTCGGCGAGCACACGGATGAGGTGCGCGATCCAGAGCAGTTGTGTGCGCCGGTTGGACTCGGCGCGAACCGTTCCCTCGTGAAGATACAGAGCGGCGCCCTGCGGCTCTCCGCGTTCGACGGCGACCAGGGCCGCAGCCAGATAGGCGTCAGCCGGTGCGGGGTGGGCGAGCAGCTGCGCATCGCTCGCGAGCTCCAGTGCTTCGTTCGCGAGAGCGCCGGCGGTGACCAGGCTTCCGGTCCAGGCATCGAGAAGAGCCATCGAGCCCAGCAGGTGCACCCGGTACGGCGAGTACTGGGCACCGGGTCCCGCGAGCGCGTCGACGAACCAGCGCCGCGCGCGTGTGAAGTCTCCGGCAAGGAAGTGGGCGCGGCCGCCGGACGTGCGGGTCAGTGTGTGCAGGAACGCGGGCTGGGTGAGGCCGAGCAGGTCCGGCGGTTCCCACGGCTCGTCCTGTCGCAGCAGGTGCATCGCCGTCTTCGCCGCCCGCAACGCCACCTCGGGGCCGGAGTGGAACTGCACGGTGGCGGCGAGGTACGCGTGCACGACGGCCGATTGCGGTGCGGTGAGTCCGGGGCGCGAGGCCTGCCCGCGCAGCACATCCTCACCTCGGGTGGCGTCGCCGCTCATCCCCAGCACGATCCCGCGGAGTATCTCCGCATCGGGCCGCGCGGCCCGAATCTCGGCCGGCACGGCATCCAGCCATCGGCTCACTGACAGCGTCCTGCTCTGCTCGAACACGTCACGTCCGCTGGCCAGGAGTAGATCGAGCACCCTGGTCCATTCGTGGGCCCGCAGCAGATACTCGATCGCGGTGGAGAACTCGCCCTCGCTGTGGTGCCACTCCGCAGCCGCCACCAGGATGCGATGCTCCTCGTCGCCCTTCCGAGCGCGCAGCCGATAGTGCAGCAGGTCGCGGAACAGGTGGTGGAACCGGAACCACTCCTGGCGGTCATCCAGGGCGATGACGAACATCGAGTCATGCTGCAGCTCGTCGAGGAGCGCCGCGGCGTCGTCCACGCCCAGCACGGATTCGATGAGGTCGGCCGACATCCGATCGAATGCCGAGAGGCGAAGCAGCAGTTCACGGCGCTCGGGCATCTGCTGAGCCAGCGCCTGTTCGCTGAGGTACTCGGCGATCATGTGATCCGTGCCGCGCAGATGCCGGGCGAAGCGCTCGGGGTCGGAGCGGTCGCGCAGCCCCAGGCCCGTGAGCTGCACGCCGGCAGGCCACCCCTCGGTGCGCTCCATCACGGCCGACAACGTGGTGCTGCTCACGGGAGCGCCCACGATCCGCTCGAGCAGCGTGGCCGCGCTCTCCTCGTCGAGCGCCAGGTCGGACTGCCGAAGCTCCAGCAGCGAATGACGGAGCCGATGTCGGCTGCGACCGAAGTCGAGGTCGACGCGCGAGGAGAACACCATGTGGGTGTGTGCCGGGAGGTGATCGGCCAGCCACCAGAGGTCGGAGAGGATGGCCGCGTTCGACACCGTGTGCAGGTCGTCGATGATCAACGTCATGCCCGGGTGCTCCCGGAAGACTGCCAGCAGTCCTTCGAGCGCGGACGTGCCGAGTGCTCCGTCGCTGAGCGCATGCGGAGTGCCCAGGTCTTGTCTTGCACCTGTCAGGGCGCTCAGGCCGGACACGAGTCTGCGGATGAACCGCTGCGGATCGTTGTCTGCTGCGTCGAGGTCCAACCAGACGAATCCGAGATCGCTGCGGGAGGTGACCCATTGCGACAGCAGCACGGTCTTCCCCGACCCCACAGGGGCGATGAGCGTGCTCACGGGCGCGCCCAGTGCATCGTCGAGCCGGCGGCGCAGACGCGGCCGATCGACGGCGTGCACCGGCGTATGGGGGAGGACGGTCATCGCGATCAGGGTCAGTATCGCAGTGCCGACGCAGATCATCCAGAGGGGGTGAGGACGAGCCGCGCCGCGCGTCGCATCATGGGGGAGTCCGTCCGTGCCGCGTCGGCGATCGAGCGAGTCAGAGAGGTTCCCCATGGTCCAGATCTTCGAGGTGATCGTCCGCGGGCACATGGGTGCGGATCTGGCCGATGCTCTCGACGGGTTCACCGTCACGGCCAGGCCGGGCGGGGTGACGAGCATCATCGGTCCGGTCGTCGACCAGCCGCGACTGCTGGGCCTGCTGGGAGCATTCGACGATCTGCATATCGAGGTGGTCTCGGTGAATCCGGTCGACAGCGCAGGGGAGAAGTCACCCGATGCGGGTGACGCCGCCGGATCACCCGCTCACTAGCTTCGGTGCTGGCACGCCCGTGTCCTGAGCAAAGGAGCTGCACATGAACATCTGGGATCTCGTCGGCTGGTTCTTCTGGTCCTTCGTCTTCATCTCCTATCTCATGGTCGTCTTCACGATCATCGGCGACATCTTCCGTGACAGCTCGCTGAACGGCTGGCTGAAGGCGGTGTGGATCATCTTCCTGGTCTTCCTGCCCTTCCTCACCGCGCTCGTCTATCTGATCGCCCGGGGCCAGGGAATGGCCGAACGTCGGGCGGAGCAGATCGGTGCGTTGCAGGAGGCTCAGGCCGCCTACATCCGTCAGGCGGCCGGGAGTGCGTCGCCGGCCGACGACATCGCCAAGGCCAAGGGCCTGCTGGACTCCGGGGCGATCACTCCGAGCGAGTACGAGTCGTTGAAGGCGAAGGCTCTCGCACACTGATGTCGGCGTCGGCGCGGTGGTCGGCGGATTCGTCGGCCATCGCCGCGGTGTTGCGCAGGAACAGCAGCAGCCAGGTGAAGATGATGAGGAATGCGATCAGTTCGACGGCGGTGAGGTTGTAGTACCCCGTCGCGAACAGCACGGCGATCACGACGATGCACAGCACCATCACATAGCCCAGCATCACGAAGACGCGGGGAGCGGTGGGGATGTTCCGCCGCAGTCCGATGATCAGTGCGACGAAGAGTACCGCCATCCCGGAGGCGACGGCGTTGTGGATGGCCAGGTATTCGTCGACCGGGAACAGTCCCACACACGCGAGCAGGATGCCGAGCACCAGGAGCTCGGTGCGGACGATCCGCCGCCCCCGCCGTTGCCTGTCGGTCGTCGCCGGTATGCCCGCGGTGCCGAAGTGGGCGATCGTGGTGACCAGCAGTCCGGCGATGATCACCGTGAGATTGAACGTCAGCGCGGAGATGTCATCCGAGATGCCCAGGGTGCTGAGGTTCTTCTTCCACCACTCCGGATCCGTCGCGCTGAGCATGCTGGCGCATACGCCGACAACCAGGAAGAGCATCAGCACGAGCGAGAGCAGCATCGGGGTCATGCTGGTGGCCGAGGCCACGGTCAGATACGCGGTGCAGGCGACCACGACCCCGGTCAGGAGCGCGGCGGACAACGGGAACACCACCGCTCCGACGAAGCTGCTCTCCAGCACGTAGGCCGCTCCGATCCACCCCAGTAGTGCGATCACGCCGTGGGCGACGGCGACGCCTGCGACATCGAACCAGCGCATGCGGGGGAGCAGGCGCGAGTCCTCCTGCCCCCGTTCGGCCGTCGCTCTGCCCACGAACCAGCGCGCCACGACGAACACGACCACCGCGGTCAGGGCCGCGCCGATCGCGGCGAACTGTCCGACCGATCCGGGACCGGCGATCGCGCGCGGGCCTCCGGCGAAGACGAGGAGCGCGATCGCTGCGGCGATGACGAACGCCACGGCGGCGACCAGCAGCGCGGCGGACTCCCGGGACTCTGCCGTGGAGGCGGGGCGCCGCAGGATCTGTCCGAGGGTGAGCCGCTCGGTCACACGATGCTCCCGCGCTCGCTCGGCGATCGGCGCTCGGACAGTTCGTGACCGTGCGCGGTGAGTGCATAGATGATCAGGATGTCGATCGCGATGACGAGCACTGACCACCACGGCTGTACCGGCAGCAGGAGCAGCTGACTCGCGGCGTTGATCACGGCGAGGATGACCGCCACCACCCGGGCCCAGGTGGCGCCGCTGAAGAGAGCGAACGCGGTGAGGGTCAGCAGGCCGCCGACGACGACGCTCCACCATCCCCACCCGGTGCGGTCGAACAGGAACAGGTCTCCGTCGACCACGACGTACGAGGCCTGCGGGCCGAGGAGGATCACCAGGCCCTGCAGCAGCGTGAAGATCCCGCTGATCAGGATGATGACGCCGGCGAAGGCGGCCCACCCCGTCCAGGCGGATGATCCTGTCGAGTATCGGGTCGAGGACATGATTCCCACCTCTCCGCCGGAGCTCCGGCGAGACGATGCGCAGGGTCCGATCCCCGCGCGCTCGCCGCGATTCTCGCGCCGTCCCCCGGGCGCCGCATCACCCGAAGCGAATGAGATCGGGCCGTGGTTCGTACCTCCTGGTCGAACCCGTTATGATGGCTAGGTGCATCCGTGCTTTCGGGTCGGATGCCTGGAGACGTCGCATAGTCCGGCCGAGTGCACCACCCTGCTAAGGTGGAGTCCCCTCACGGGGACCAGGGGTTCAAATCCCCTCGTCTCCGCAGAAAAATCAGGCACTTGATCCCTCGTTCTCCGAGTGGGCAAGTGCCTTTTCTGTTGTGCGAGATCTTCATCGGGGCTCGGCTCCTAGTTTGCTCCGGATCGTCGCTGAGTAGACCACGCGTCCGCCTTCTCCATCGTCGGAGGTGTGGACGCCTCCCCGACGTTCGGGGTGAGTGCGGCCGGGGCGCGCCGGATTCGTGAGGTGAGGAGGCGGGGATGGACCGAGTCAGCTGCGGCATGATCGCGGCTGGGTCGATCGCATCACGATTTGGGTGAGTTTCATTTACATGCTTGACAACGGCCCATATTGGAACGGATTATATCAAAATGAAACACATTTTCCATTGAATGAAATCATGGACGCTGACAGTCAGACAACCCGATCACCCTGGAAGGAAGCCCGATGAGAAGTCCTGCCCTTAGTCGCATTATTGCGGGAGCAGCTGCGGTAGTCGTCGCAACAGCAATGCTAGCCAGTTGTTCGAGTCCCGAGTCGAGTACGACCACGAAAGATCTCCGGTTCCAGCTTTTCCAAGCGCCGACCAGCTTCGACCCGTTCCACGCCGAGGGCGCAGCCGACGGCGAGATCGTGGGTCTGCACTTCCGTAGCCTCATCGCCAACGAGAGTCAGGAGTTCGTTCCGTCGCTCGCAAGTTCGTGGGAGTTCACGCCTGATGCCACATCGGTCACGTTCACACTGGCTGAAACGAATTGGAGTGACGGGGAGCCCTTCACCGCTGATGACGTCGTCTACAGTCTGGAGACGTGGGCAGATCCGGCGACCGAATCACTGCACGGTGGTGAGCTCGCGGGGGTCGTCGGATATGAGGAATTCGTGGCAGGTTCCGCACCCAGTGTCTCGGGAATCAAGGCCCTCGATGAAACGACGGTCCAGATTGATCTGACAGAACCAAGCGTCGTCTTCCTTTCCAATCTGCTCTACCTGAAGATCATTCCCGAACACATCTACGGGGAGATCGATTCGGCCGACTTCGCGGGCAACGAAGAGTTCCGTAGCCCTAGCGTGGGCATCGGTCCTTACATCTTCTCGCGATGGGTGGATGACGACCAGATCGAGTTCGTTCCGAATCCCGAAAGCCTCGAAGACCACCCTTTGGATCACATCTACGCTCAGTATCTGACTGGCGATGTTGCGCGCGCTCAGCTCCAGACCGGCGAGATCGATATTGCTCAGCTGGCCTCCGCTGACGTCGAGACGGTGCGACAGGAAGATGTGGTGGATGTCCAGGTCGGTCCGGGAATCGGCGCCATGGCTCTTTACAGCGCGCTCGACAACGGGAAACTGGCCGATGCCCGCGTACGGCAGGCGATCTTGTACGCGATCGATCGCCAGGCGATCGTCGACAACGTTCTCAATGGGAACGGGAGGGTGCCCCAGTCGATGCTCTACACGCCGGAGTGGGCTACTCCCGATGATCTGATCGAGTTCGACTACGATCCTGAGAAGGCCAAGGAGTTGCTGGCTGACGCAGCGTGGGACGCCAGCACGGTCGTCTACTTGGATATCATCCCAGGCCAGCCGGACCGTGATGCGGTCATGAACGTCGTGCAGGGTCAGCTCGCTGCTGTCGGGATCGATGCGCAGCTTCGCGCCTCTCAGCCGGCTCAGCTCACGGAGCTTGTCGAGAACAGAGAGTTCGATCTGCTGATTTCGATCATGGGATTGGTCGGTTCGGAGCCGGGGAACATCAACCGACGGTTCATGTGTGACGCGTCGTCGAACATCTCCGGCTACTGCAACCCAGAACTTGATGCGCTGCTGCTTCAAGGCGTCAAGACAGACGATCAGAGCGTGCGCGAGCCGATCTATCAAGAGGCCAACCGGATCCTCAACGCTGACCAACCGGCGATGCCGCTGTACGTGGAACAGCCTGCCTACGGATCGGCGAAGCGTGTCACTGGCTTCGACCCCGCAGTCGGGACGTTGAACGCTGCACAGCACTGGAACATCGCCGATTGAGATCAGGGCTACTCTCCCCGCAACAGTGGGGAGAGTAGCCCCACCCCCGCAAGTCGCGTATCAGAAGAGGTGAGGGTTGCTTTCATTTATCGCGAGACGTACGTTCTCGTCCCTGGTGGTCCTTCTCGTCGCCAGCGTCCTCATCTTCGCTCTGACCCGGATGATTCCCGGGGACCCGGTCAGCATGTACTTCGACCCGTTGAACTTCGTCGGCGACCGTGACGCTGCCATAGCCGCCAAGAGGGAGGAACTGGGCCTCAACGACCCGCTTCCGGTGCAGTACTTCGCATGGTTGCGCGAAGCACTGCAGGGGAACCTGGGCATCTCGATCCGATCCGGTCGTCCCGCCGGCGAACTGATCCTGAGTCGTCTCCCCGCCACTCTCTATCTGATGGGCATCAGCACGCTTATCGCCATCGTGGTCGGAGTCGGAGGCGGCATTCTCGCCGCGCTGAGGAAGAACACCATCTGGGACTACGCGGTGTCGTTTGCGAGCCTCGCGCTCATCTCCATCCCCACGTTCTTCTTCGCGCTCCTCGGCATCTTCATCTTTGGGCTGACGTTGCACTGGTTGCCCACTGCGGGCATGGGGTCTCCCGGGGGCGGCTGGGTGGACTCCCTCAAGTATCTGGTTCTGCCCGCCGGCATCCTCGGCCTCGCCGCGTCCGCGGGGTACATCCGGTGGGCCCGTTCGAGCATGCTCGACGTGCTCAACCAGGAGTACATGATCACTGCGAAATCGAAAGGGCTGCGGCCGGGGTACATCACGCTGCGACATGGGCTGCCCAACGCGATGATCCCGTTGGTCACGGTGATCGCCACCAGCATTCCGAGTCTTCTGGGTGGCGCGGTGATCATCGAGACGATCTTCGCGTGGCCTGGCACCGGTCGCCTGGCGGTCGAAGCGCTCACCAACCAGGATTACCCCGTCATCATCAGTTTCGTCATGCTGACGACCGTAGTCGTCTTGCTCTGCAACCTCGTCGCCGATGTTGCCTACGCCGCGATCGACCCGAGGATCAAGCTATGACCGATGTCATCCGTGAGGACTTCGATACCGTAGGCGAGATCAACGACACATCGCGGCATCATGCGCAGGCGAACACCCCGTGGTCGCGATTCACCGCATACCGACTTGCGTTCCCCAGTTTGATCGTTCTCGTCCTTCTTGTCGCCGCGTGCCTGATCGGGCCGGTCTTCTACATGATCGATCCGAATGCCGTTGATCCGATCTTGTACCGCAAGCCGCCCAGCCCTGAGCATCTGCTCGGTACCGACTCGGCCGGACGCGATGTGCTCGCGAGGCTTCTTCACGGTGGCCGGATATCTCTTCTCATCGGACTCGTCGCCGCGCTCGCCGCGACCTTCATCGGAGTTCTTCTGGGAGCACTCGCCGGGTTCTTCCGAGGCCGTACCGACGCCCTCCTCAGCCGGATCACTGATGTCGTTCAGGCCTTCCCCACTCTTATCGTCATCATCACGCTTGCCGCGTTCCTCGGCCCGAGCTTCGGGCTGCTCATCGTATCGATGGCGCTGATGGAGTGGACGGGGGCCTACCGAGTGGTTCGGGGCCTTGCGCTTTCGCTCAGGGAGCGCGATTCGATCCAAGCGGTGACAGGGCTGGGGGCGACAAATTGGCGCATCATCTCGAAGCACGTCGTTCCGTCCGTTCTCGGCCCCGCGACGGTCGTCGCGACGCTCCTTACGGCCGGAGTCATTCTGACGGAAGCAGGGCTCTCTTTTCTTGGGTTGGGTGTACCTCCACCCACTGCGAGCTGGGGAAGCATGCTGAGCGAAGCTCAGTCCCTGCAGATCCTGCAGACGGCACCATGGCTGTGGTTGCCGCCTGGAATCGCCATCACCTTGACCGTGTTGAGCGTCAACTTCGTCGGCGACGGTCTTCGCAATGCGGTCGATCCGAGGCAGGAAAGCTGATGAATACAGAGCCGCAAGACCCCCTGCTCCACGTCGATGATCTGCGCGTCGAATTCGGAGACCCGAGGGAACCGCTGGAAGTGATTCGGGGTGTATCCCTCCGCGTCGAAGCCGGGCGGACGATGGGAATCGTCGGCGAATCAGGATCCGGCAAGAGCGTCACCGTGATGTCTCTCCTGGGGCTCCTGCCCAAAGCGGGTCGGGTCACCGCGGGTACGGCTCATTTCATGGGCCGAGACCTGCTGCAGCTGTCCGAACGTCAACTGCAGAGTGTTCGCGGAGGGGAGATCGGAATGATCTTCCAGGACCCGATGACTGCGTTGAACCCGATCATGTCGATCGGTCAGCAGATCGATGAGAGTCTGAAGCGACATTCCCTCGACCTCAACAAGCGGGGCCGGCAGAAGCGGATTCTCGAGCTGCTGGACATGGTCCGGATCCCCAGACCGGATCAACGGGTGAACCAGTACCCGCACGAACTCTCCGGCGGTATGCGTCAGCGAGTGATGATCGCGATCGCGATGGCCAATAGCCCTCGACTCATTCTGGCGGATGAACCAACGACCGCCCTCGACGTCACCGTGCAGGCTCAGATATTGCGGCTTCTCCTTGAGGTGCAGCGAGAATCGGATGCCGCGCTCGTGCTCATCACCCACGATCTCGGAGTGATTGCGGAAGTCGCGGACCACGCCACGGTGATGTATGCCGGCACCGTCGTCGAAACAGGGACCGTACGTGATGTCTTCCACCGGCCGTCGCACCCGTATACAACAGGGTTGCTCCAGTCTCGGTTGACACTCACCACAGGCGAGCGTCACGAATTGCCCACCATTCCTGGTCAGCCGCCGGATCTCAGGTTGCTCCCGACAGGATGCGCCTACCGTTCTCGGTGCCACATCGCGGGATCGCGCGACATCTGTCGAACAGACCGGCCTTCCTTGATCGACGTCGAGCCAGCGCACGCCTCAGCGTGCTTCTTCGCCGACGAGCTCGCAGTGCCGCAGGGAGTGAACCCATGAACGAGACCATCCTCGAAGTGCGCGGGTTGAGCAAGGACTACCCCGTCGCGCGATCTGCACCGTGGCATCCTCGACGAGCGGTGCACGCCGTCACCGACGTGTCATTCTCCATCGCCAGGGGAGAGACCTTGGCGCTGGTCGGAGAGTCAGGATGCGGCAAGTCCACGGTCGGCAAGAGCATCATGCAGTTCCTTCCCGCGACCTCCGGTGAGATTCTCCTCAACGGCCGTGATCTGGCCGCAATGAATCGGCGAGAACTGCGTCGTGCGCGCCAAGATCTGCAGTACATGTTCCAGGACCCCTATGCGTCGCTGCCGTCTCGGATGACCATCGAGGAGATCATCAGCGAGCCACTCGTGATTCACGGAATCGGGTCAGCCAGGACCCGGCGTGCGCGCGCACACGAGTTGCTCGGCTTGGTCGGCCTCAGATCTGACCTTTCCACCCGTTATCCTCATGAGTTCTCCGGCGGCCAGCGTCAACGAGTGGGGCTCGCACGCGCACTCGCGCTGGAGCCGGAAGTGCTCATTCTCGATGAACCCGTCTCTGCTCTGGACGTGTCGGTGCAGGCGCAGGTCATCAACTTGCTCATGCGCCTTCAGGACGAGTTGTCGCTCGCCTACCTTTTCATCTCCCACGACCTGGCCGTCGTTCGCCATCTCGCCCACCGCGTCGCAGTGATGTACCTCGGCAAGGTTGTCGAGATCGGGGCAGTGGATGATGTGTTCGAGCGCCCCCAGCACCCGTACACCCACATGCTTCTCGGCTCCGTGCCGGTGACCGACCCCGACCTGAGGGAGAGCTCCCGTCGGACCTCGGCAATCGGCGAACTGCCGGATCCGATGAATCCTCCTTCCGGATGTGTGTTCCGCACGCGATGCGTACGAGCGGAAGATGTGTGTTCCGGCCACGCGCCGCCGCTCAGGACGATCGCCGTGGGCGAACCGGATGTGGCCTGCTACTTCCCCATCTCGGAGAACGCGGTAGTCGCCGAGAATGCGCCTGCTCCCGCCGGATATCCGGCGGTCGACCAGTGAAGCGGATCGCCGTCCTCGGGTTGGGGCATGAGACCAATACGTTCTCCAACGACTTGGCGACCGGGGAGCTGTACGCAGACGGAGGGATCCAACGAGGCGACGAGATCATCGAGGTTCATGCCCAGTCGCAGTCGACGTACGCAGGCTTCTTGGCGCCATTGGCGCGATCGGACGTCGAGCTCGTCCCCCTTCTGGCGGCGTGGACGAACCCCCGCGGGCGAATCGAGAAGCGTGCTTTCGACAGCCTCTTGTCTGAGATGACCTCGTTGCTCGATGCCGGCGGCGAGTGGGACGCGATCCTCCTCAACCTGCATGGCGCTGCTGTTGCGGAAGACGTCGAAGAAGCAGATTTGCGGATCGCCCAAGCTGTTCACGAACGATCCGGTGGCGCGCCGATCGGACTCGTCGTCGACATGCACGCCAACTTGTCACCAGGCATCGCGGAGCTCGTCGATGTCCTCATGCCCTACCAGACCAACCCGCACGTCGATCCTGCTCAGCGCGGGCTCGCCTGTCGCGGAGCACTGCTCGGAATCTTGGACGGCGCACCGAGGCCGACCGTCCACATCGAGAGCATCCCACTTGCCGTCAACATCGTGAGACAGGACACCAGCGAACAGCCGATGCGCGGACTGCTCGACCAGGCGAGGACGATCGCCACCCGAGAAGCAGCCCTGGACGTGAGCATCCTGGAGGGTTTCCCGTACGCAGATGTGAAACAGATGGGGATGTCCGTATCCGTTACTCATCCAGGGGGAGCCGACGCGGCAAAGCGGGCGGCCAGGCTGATGGCGAAGGCCGTCTGGGAGGTGAGACGGGACTTGCAAGGCGGAGGCGTGGATATCCCGTCAGCGCTGGCTGAGTCGAGCTCCAGGCAACCGGGTGACCCGGTGCTCCTTCTCGACGTGGGTGACAATGTCGGAGGTGGTGGGCCGGGCGACACGACGCACCTGCTCGCGGCCGCGATCGCGATCGGTGCACACGACCTCGTCTTCACCATCCAAGACCCGGCAGCGGCGGTCAGTCTTGCGACGGCGGCCATCGGCAGCAAAGTGAGTGCGCTGGTAGGCGGGTGGTCGAGCGAGCAAGCCGGCGAACCTGTCGAGCTGGCCGGTGAGCTCATCTCCGCAACGAACGGCATCTATGAAGAGCCTGTCGTGGCCCATGGCGGGTTGCGGCACTTCGATACGGGGACAACCGTTGCGGTCAAGACGCTCCACAATCTCATCGTCGTCGTCACATCGAAACTGGTGCAGCCCGTCAGCATGATGCAGTTGACTTCGCACGGAATCGATCCGGCCACGCTCCGCGGGATCGTCGCAAAGGGCGTGAACGGCCCGCGTGCAGGTTTCGAGTCACACACCCGGGGCCATGTGGCCGTCGACACGCCCGGGATAACGAGGCTCTCGATCGAGGGCCTCCCGTACCGTCGCCGGGCCAGGCCGATGTACCCGTTCGAGCACACCGAATTCGATCCTGAAAGGCATGCCAATGCGTAAGGCGCTCTCCACTCCGCACAGCGAGGCAACGCTTCCGTTCTCCTCGGCAGTCTGGGCGGGGGACTTGCTCTTCGTGTCCGGCCAGGCCTCCGTCGATGAGTCTGGTGCGTACGTCGAAGACACGTTCGAGGGTGAGTTCCTGCGGTCCATTTCGAAGCTGCAGGAGATACTCTCCTGGGCGGGGCTCAGTATGGATGACGTTGTTCAGGTGACCGCGTACCTCGCGGACGAGTCCGACCGTGCCGAGTACAACGCCCTCTATCGTGGATCATTCGGGGTACCCTATCCTGCGCGGACGAGCATCGTATGCGGGATCGCAAACCTCAAATTCGAGCTCGACGCTGTGGCTTACCGGTCGAAGTCCCCGGAAAGCCGCATCGAGCAGGGAGAGGAAGAACATGGCTGAGCCCGCGGCAGACGGTTCGTACTCGATTCGAGCAGTCGATCGTGTGTGCGACCTACTTGATCTCGCCGCCGATTCGCCGGCCGGGCTCTCGCTCAGCGACGCCGCCCAGGGTGCGTCCATTCCCAAGAGCACCGCCTTCCGCTATCTCGCGGCGCTCGAAGCGCGGCAGTACCTCGAACGAGACCCATCCACATCGACCTATCGGCTGGGGCTGGCGTTTCGCGCGACCGACCCGCGGGGGCGAGAGCGCCTGCTCGACGTGGCCGAGCCGATCATCGAGGCGCTCCGGGACGAATGCGGCGAGACGACGAATGTCGGCGTGCTCGACGGCGGATTCGTTGTTCACGAACTGGTCGCTGAGTCGCCTCAGATGATGCGGTTGGCTGCGCGAGTCGGAGATCGTGGATTTGTGCACAGCACCGCCCTCGGGAAAGCTATTTGTGCTCAGCTGCCCGAAGATCGAGTTGTCGCGATCCTTCGTGCGAAAGGCATGGATCCGTTCACAGCGAAGACGATCACCGACGAAGGGCGCTACCTCAAGGAGCTTGAGAAGGTCCGAGCCTCCGGATTCGGTGAGGACGATGCGGAGAATCAGGATGGGGGGCGTTGCGTTGCAGCGGTGATCCCCATCAGCGGCCTCCATTGCGGTATCAGCGTCAGCGCGCCCATCGAGCGACTGCCGAGGGAGAAAGTGGCTGGAATCGTGGAAGCGCTCCAGGCGGCGGCGGCGCAGATCGCCGAGCAAGTCGAGCCCCGCTGAGTCGCCTCAGCGCATCAGCCACCCGCCGTCGACCACGAGATCCTGGCCGGTTATGAAGGCGGCGTCTTCGCCAGCCAGGAAGAGGATTGCCGCGGCCACGTCCGCGGCTTGTCCACGGCGTTTGATCGCCTGGTGTGCGGTGATCGACTCGTCGAGCTCTCGGCCTGTGCCGTGAAGGGTGGCTTCCCGTTCGGTCTGGATCGCGCCGGGCGAGACGCAGTTCGCCCTGACACCGAAGGGGCCCAGTTCCCGTGCGAGGGAGCGAATCATCCCCGAGATGGCAGCCTTGGACGTCGTGTACGCCAGCGCGTCCGCTGACCCGAGAGTGGCCAGCACAGACGAGACCGCGATGAATGATCCTCTCGTGCTCAACAGATGATCTCTTGATTCTCTTGCCAGCAACCACGTGCTTCGAACGTTCACGCGTGAGATCGCGTCCCACTCGTTCAGCTCCGTCTCGAAGAATGGTCCACGAAATGTCCGCGCGGCATTTGCGACGACGACGTCGATCCGCCCCCAGTGCTCGGCCGCGGAGCTGATCAGGTGGACAGGCGCGGCAGGGTCGAGAAGATCAGCCTCGACACCGACGCACTCGATTTCAGGTCGGGGCAGGGTTGCGATCACCTCAGCCCCGAGTCTGCGCGCCTCATCGGTGGGTTCGTGCGCGAGAGCGACACGATAACCGGCCGCATTGAATGCGCGTGCTGCAGCCGCGCCGATACCGCTGGATGCGCCGGTGATGACTGCAACGTGGGAATCCGTGGGCATCATTTCATCCTCCTCGCGGTTCCGCCGGGCGAAGCCGCATCCAAGAGAGCCCCCACTTCGCCGACGGAACTGAGCGGCGGCACCGCTGTGCGATCGGTCGATGTGAAATCGTCGGGGGTCTTCCATCCAGCTCCCGTCGCGATGAGCACGATCGTATCCCTGTCGTCGTACAGGTCCGCCTCACGCAGCGCACCTGCCAGCGCGCACGCGCCGGCAGGTTCCAGAAGAATGCCTGCGCGGGCGAGATCGGCTTGCGCCTGCTGAGCGTCGTCGTCCTCGATCTCCACGAGTCCATCTCGGGGTTCGGAGAGAGCGGTGCGGACGTCGTCGAAGAGAATAGCCACCTGCAGCCCGGACAGCACGGTCGATGACCTGTCGACGGAGGACTTTCCGTCGGTGTCGAGTGAGGCTCTCACCGTCGGGTTGCCGGCCGGCTGGACAGCCCTGAGCGCCGGGCGTCGTGCACCGAGGCGACCGTACCCCCGAGCGAGCGACGCGATCAGGCCACCGCCACCGACCGGCGCGTACACCGCGGTTGCTTCAGCCGATTGTTCGGCCAGCTCGAACGCGATCGTCTCCGCCCCTCGCATGATCTCCGGGGCGAAACGGGCGCCGGTGAGAAAGGCGAGCCATCGGCGCTCCGCGGCGATGGCTTTGACGGTTTGGGCCACAGCCAGAGTGCTGGCGGCATCGTGTCCGAGTCCCTCGAACGGCTGAAGGCGTCCACCGGTTGCCGTGATTTGCCGGAGCTTGCCAGGGGGCGCGTCTGGAAGCGTGAGCAAGATGGCCGGAAATCCGGCTGCTGCGGCGTAGGCGGCGATCGCGGCGCCGCCGTTTCCTGACGAGGTGCCGATCGCTCCTGTGAGGCCCCGCGCGAGTACCAGGGATGCGGCGACCGCCGCGATGCGGTCCTTGAACGAGCCGCTGGGGTTGAGGTGCTCACACTTCAACAGAACCCGAGCACCATTGAATCTGGCACTGAGGCTGCCGGACACGTCAATGAGCGGAGTATCCCCCTCTCCCAGAGTGACTCTGTTCATGTCCTCTATATGAGGGAGGTGGGCTGCCCACCGCCAGATCCCCGTCATGATCACCTTCCAGGCCTTTAGGACACCGACTTGCGGAGCGCGTCATCCGAATTGTTCCATTGCATGAAATCGAGATTTCAATATAGCATCATCTTGTCAGTTCTCGACCTACGCAGAGGAACCCAACGAATGCCCATTTCAGTCCAGAACTTGTCGGCCCGAGGCGGCGTCGTCACTCCGATTGTGACTCCGCTCAACACCGACCACAGCATTGACGCGGACAGTCTCACCCGCCTCGTCCGATCAATCGCCCGCGCCGGCGCCGACGGGATCCTCGTCCTCGGGTCGACGGGAGAAGGCGGGCATCTGACTTTCGATGAACAGCAGCACGTCGTGCGCATCGCCCGCGACGCAGAGGCAGAGCTCATCCTCATCGCGACGGTTCCCGCGCTCAACACCCGGCAAGCCGAGCGCATGGCTGGTGCATTCACTCACCTGGGCGCGGACGCGATCCTGTCCGCGCCGACTTTCGCGTTCGACCTTTCTGCATCGGAACTCGAGTTGCACTTCCGTGCGCTCTCGCGAGCAACCACCGCTCCGCTCATCGCCTATCAGGTGCCGAGTCGCGCCCCGGCGTCCATCGATGCGGAGACGCTCGCTCGGCTCGCGCTCGACGGCGTGATCGCGGGAGTCAAAGACAGCTCGGGCTCGTTGGAGAGCCACGCCGCTTTTGCTGAGGCGACCAAAGATGTCGACGGGTTCGTGCGCATGTCCGGCAGCGAGACGGATCTCGTCAAGGCGTCCGCGGCAGGGTTCACCACCTTCGTGCCGGGGCTCTCCAACATCGTGGCCCCGGTCCATGCGGCACTCGTGCAGGCGCTTGCCGTTTCTGACCTTGAGACAGCTCATCGTCTCGATTCCGCGCTGAGTGCGTACGCTGCTCTCTACACGACCCCTGATGAGGGCGCGGGCCGAACATCCCGGGCCATCGGGGCGCTCAAGGCCGCGCTCACCCGACTCGGCCTGATCGACGGGCCGACCTTGAGCTTCCCCATGCAGGAGCAGCCTGGGATGGACCAACATGCACGACGGGCGGTCGCGATGATCGATGAGACCCACCTCGTAGGCGTTGCATGAGCTCACTGGACGACAGCGCCGACATCGTGATTCCGGTGGCGGGGTCTCCTGGAATCGCGATGCGTGTCTCTCGCGGTCGCTCACCGGGGCCAACGCTGACGATCCTCGGTGGAGTCCACGGCGACGAATTCGAAGGGCAGCTCGCTGCAGCGCTCATCGCCGAGACGCTTGGTCCGCAGATCGAGAGGGGAGAGCTCCGGGTCATCCCGCGCGCAAACCCGATCGCAGCAGCGAGCCAGACGCGTCACACCCCTGATGACGACAAGAATCTCGCGCGGTGCTTTCCTGGTAGTCCGGACGGCACGACGACTGAACGCATCGCGCGGGCGCTGACGGAATCAGCGGTGGAGGGATCGGACGTCCTCATCGACCTGCACTCGGCCGGGAGGGCACTGAAGATGCCGCTGATGATCGGATATGACGCCGCCGACGCCCATCGGTGCGCCCCGCTTGCCGCCGCCTTCGGTGTTCCGATCATCTGGGAACACGATGTGATCGGTCCGGGGCGGAGCATCAGCACCGCAGCGGATCGTGGCATCGCGGCACTCTATGTCGAGTGCTCGGGCGGAGGCACAGTCAGGCGCGAGGAGCTGGAGGCGTTGGTTGGGGGAGTGCGTCGGGTCGCAGTCGCTCTCGGCATGGTCGACGGCGAGGTCGTAGATGGTGCTGCCCCGCGAACCATCCGCGGCGGCGACGGCAATCTCGACGCGTCGATCACGTGCAGCGGGGCGGGGATCGCCGTCTTGTTCGTCGATGTCGCACAAGAGGTCGCCGCCGGTGCGACGCTTGCCGAGATCCGGGGCGCTGACGGGCAACTGCGAGAATCTTTGACCGCCCCGTTCGCCTCGCTTGTGATGGCCGTGCGCAGGGATGCGCCCGTCGTTCAGGGCGATTTCATCGCCATGCTGGCGCCACTGCACGGTGCGGGTCCGCAGTAGATCGGTGCACGAGGTCGAGGGGTGAAGGTGAGTGGTTCAACGTCGTCGAAGAGCGTGCGCGTGCTCTCGGCGGCGCCCCGATGCGCGCTTGCCGAGAGCCCGCGCTGGTCGGAGGAGGGGTGGTGGTGGGTCGACGTCGAGGTCGGTGACATCTGGAACCTTGCGCGATCCTCGCTGCCGCGGGGCCAACCCTCTGCGGTGAGGGCCTTCACGTTCGGGCGCAGGGTCTCCTACGTCCAGCCCCTGCAGAAGTCCGGGCTGCTCCTCGCTGTCGGCGCCGACATCGTCGAGCTGGGTCGGCATCAAGGCGGCGCACGGAAGCGCGCGAGCATCCCCGTGATGACTGGTGAGGTGCTGAACGATGGTGCTCTGCACGCCGACGGCACACTCGTGATCGGATCGGTTGGACCGAACCGTCGGGCTGACGGATGGCTGTGGTCGGTCTCTGCCCGAGGCAGGGTGACCCGTATTGCCGGACCGTTCTCGATGAGCAACGGAATGACATGGTCGAGTGGAGAGATGCTCCTGCATGCGGACTCAGGGACGCGCACGATCTGGGCGCACACCTTTCGAGACGGATCGATCCGTCGGAGCGAGGAGTTCGCGAAGTTCGAAGAGCGCGACGGCATGCCCGACGGAATCTGCGGTGATGGGTTCGGAGGGGTGTGGGTGGCGATGTATGGCGCTGGTGTCGTCCATCACCTCGACTCCGCCGGTAGGCGACAAGGAACCATAGAGGTGGGCACCGCCCAAGTCACCAGCGTCGCCCGAGGGGGAGATGGCGGCCACACGCTGCTCATCACGACCGCACGTGAGGGTGCTCCCGATCACTCCGATGTCGACCCACTTGCCGGTCGACTGTTTCACGTGGACGTCGTCTGACTGACATTCGATCGAGCGTTGACAACGCGATGTCACCCGCCCTACGGTTGAATGAAAATATGATTCCACCTAATGAAACAGGGCCATGACGCGACGCAACCAGCCGGTCGGAGAGATCGGCGACTACTCGTTTGAAGACTTCCGCCAGGGAACGCTCGGCAACGGGGGGCAGAACATCTACCTCTCGAAGGCGGGGGTTTTGCAACGGATCTCGTACTCGAGCATCTCTGGATCGGGCTATGTGGATCTGCCCTTTGCGAACTCGCACGATGACGGACCGGTTCTGCCGGCCTACGTCTACGTCTCGCCCCTCCTCGATACCGATCGCGTGGAACTCGACTCATTGGGTGCCTATGCCGGCGCAACGGCGGATCTCAACGGCAACGGGCTGGACGATATCGTCATCGCCAATCAGTTTGACGGCGTCACGAACGAACTGCACGCCCAGATCTACTATGCGGGCGCAGATGGCTACTCACGGAGCCGTATGCAGCAGTTGTGGGCGCCTTCGAGCAAAGACGTGGTCATCGGACGGTTCACATCGAGGGAACGCCCCGCGATCATCCTGCTGTCACGGGAGCGACTGCGACTGTTCGAACAGGGCTCTGACGGGTTCGCGTCCCATAGCTATCGCGACTTGACGATCGACCTTGAGATCGAATCCATCGTTGCTGCGGACCTGGACGGGGACGGGTTCGATGATCTCATCGTCCGCTGTGCAGACAGCGCCGTCATCGTCTTCTGGGGTGGAGCCGATGGGCTGTCGGCGGAGCGCAGCACGCGGGTCCCCGCCGAGTACACGGGGACCCGGCGGTTGGAGGCCCTCTATGACCTGGCCGCCATGGGCGGTGGCGGTGGCACCGTCGACAGCGCCACGAAGTACGTCCAGACTCCCCAGACGGAAGTCCGCCTCAAGGTGATCGATTTCATGGAGCGGCCGAGCATCTTCCTCTGCCCCGAGGCGACCACATACTTCGTGAGGTTCGACGAGGCGCGCAACGTACATCTCTCCGCCGCTCTCGACACCGGGCCGGTGATCAGCGCCGCGTCTGGACCCGTACTCGGGGCGGGGCGATCCGACCTGGTGCTCGTGACGCACCAGGATGAAGGGCAAGGGCAGGTGTCCCGCCTCTATCCACACGGCGCAGAGACGTCAGAGCTCGGCGCATCGATCGCGTTCGAGACGGCATACGCCAACGACGTCGTGATCGCGGATCTGGACGGCAACGGATATTCGGATGTCATCGTCTGCCAGGGGCAGCGGCCGGATCACTACACGACAGAGGCTCTCGTCTTCCCCAGTTCCGACACCGGATTCACCGGCGTTCCCAATCGGCTGCCGACTCACTGCGCGCAAGACGTACTTATGATCCGGTGGCCCCTGGATGGTCTGCCCAAGCCCGTCTTCATCAACCATCTGAGCAACACGGTGCGGGGAGACGTGAACACCTTCGTGTACCTCGGTGCTGCAGACGGATTCTCCGCTGACCGACGCCTCGAGTTTCCGGGGTGGGCGGCGACGGAACTGAAGTTCGTCGACTTCTGGGACCGGGGTGCGCCGGACATCTTCATGGCCAACTCGAACGAGAACTGGCTTGAAACCGACAAGGGCTCGTTCATCTACGTGCGCCGAAGCGATGAATTCCCGATCGAGGATCGAATCGAGCTCGCGACAACGCACAACATGTCGGGCGTTGTCGCGGACTTCTCTCGTTCCGGGTACCTCGATCTTGTGACGAGCAGTTGGGAGCAGTCCTACCTACAGCTCTTTCGGGGCGGGCCTGAGGGGCTGGCAGAGCCGGAACGCATCGACTTGGTCGTAGACGGTCGCACGTACGCGGATGCCAGGTTCATGAGCGTCGCCGACCTCAACAAGGACGGCTGGCTCGATCTCGTTGTCCCCGACCTCGGGCGGGGTGGAGTTCTCATCCTCTGGGGAGGGCCGGACGGATTCGATGCCAACCGATCCGTCGTGCTGGAAAGCGGCAAGGTCGTGTCGACCCGCGTCGCTGATCTCAACAACGATGGCTGGCTGGATCTTATCGTCGGCGGATACAAGGGGGACGACCCCACGAATGCGCACAACTGTTTCGTGTACATCTACTGGGGTGGACCGGAAGGCTACTCGAACTCCAGGCGCGCGCAACTGCCTTCGTTCTTTGCTGCAGATGTCAGTGTTGCTGACCTCAACAACGACGGAGTCCTGGACATCATCGTCGCCAACTATGTGGCGCATCAGACCCGCGACATCGACAGCTACATCTATTGGGGTGATGAGAACGGGGAGTACCATCCGCACCGAGTGACGCGCTTGTTCCATCACTCCGCGTGCGGCATCCTTGCCGCCGACTTCAACGAGGACGGCTACATCGATCTCGCCATCGCAAACCATCGCTACTACGGCAATCACGATTGCGAATCCTATGTCTGGCACAACGGACCAGACGGCTTCAGCGAGTCACACAGAACCAGCCTGCCGACCGGAGGTGCGCACGGACTCAGTCATCTCGACTTCGGAAACATCTATGACCGGGGGCCGGAAGAGTTCTTCGAGTCACGCGTGTTCCGCTCGAACGGCGTGCTGAAGAGCATCCGCGTGGAAGGAAGCATCCCGGCAAAGACCTGGGTGCGCTCTCAAGTGCGCACTGCAGCCGCAGAGTCCGAGCTTGCGACAAGTCCGTGGCGAACCGGAGAGGTTGTGAACGGGTGGCTCGAGAGCGAGGAAGCGACGGACATTCCTCTTGAGGGGTTCGTTCAGTACCGGCTTGCGTTCGGTGCCACCAACAGCGTCGCCACCCCGAGGGTGTCGGCGGTCGAGCTGCGAATCGTCGAGCTTCAGGACGACGCCAACGTCACAGGGAAGGTCAGCTAGTGCGTATCGTCGAGCGAGGAACCATCGACAACGCGGATTCCGCTTTCGCCCAGACCGCCGTTCTAGAGGACGGTAGCCTCCTGTCTGCTTTCAGTGACGCAGGAGGGCAGTTCGCGACAGGTGGCACAAGTCTCTCGCGCTCGCGCGACGGCCGCACGTGGAGCCCGCGCGAGACGCTTCTCGGTGCTGTGGCACACCCGCGAACGACCAATTTCCTGAAAGCGTCCGCATCGACGCGAACCCGCACCGTGTTCGCCTACGGTGCGCGCCAGCAACAACCCGAAAGTGTCGTCTTCGATGACCGGCGGTATGACGCAGTACTTTGCCGATCCATCGATGGCGGATCGACGTGGTCCTCGCCGGCCACCGTTCCGTTCCCCACGCATGCGCTCGAAATATCTCACGGGGTGCTCGCGCTCCGCTCGGGCCGGCTCCTCGCTCCCGCTGCGACGATCGAGGAAGGGCGGTTGGGCGAGCGGGTGCTGGTCGCGATCTCGGACGACGATGGGCTGACATGGCCCCGCCACGCGACCGCACTCGTTGATCCGGATGGTGAGCTCGGATTCCTGGAGCAGAAGCTCACCCAATTGAACGATGGGCGCATACTCGCGACGGCGTGGGCTGTCAGCTTGGCCGATGCCTCAGATCGGAGCAACCACTTCGCGATCTCTGACGATGAGGGTGAGACGTGGAGCGCGCCTCACAGCATGGAGATCTTCGGGCAGACGCTGAGCGCAGTTCAACTCCCGGACGAAAGGTTTCTGCTTGCGTACAACCGACGTTACGGGGAGCAAGGGGTCGTGCTGGCGCTGGCGCAGTTGAACGGCCTCACCTGGAAAGTCGAGCAGGAGATCCTCGGATATGACCCCGACATTCGGCGGCTGAGTCGTACAGGCGAGTCGCTTGCCGAGGAGATGCTCGACTTTCAGTTCGGGTTTCCCATCCTCCTGCTACGAGACCGCGAGTCCGCGCTCCTCACCTACTGGTCTGTCGAAGACGGATCATGCGGCGTGCGCTGGGCCTCGATTCGGTTCTAGGACGTCCGGGGCCTCCCGGCGATCGAAAATGAACGAAAGGAGCTGTAGATGACTATTGCAACGGCAAGGATCGGCCGCCTCACAGTGGCCGCGGTAGCAGTCTTAGGGCTGGCCATCGGAGGTGGTGTGCTCGCGAACGTGCCGAAGGCTGAAGCTGCGGTAGGTTCGCCGACTGTCAGTGCATCGACGACGCTCGGTTGGGCGACACGGACTCCGCTCGGGCAGACGTACGCGGCGAACTCGTTCATCGTCGACTCGCACGGCATAGATACGAAACAGTCGTTCAGCTATTCGGGGGGAGCGTTCACTCCCATCACGCGTACTGCCGGCACGTACGTGGACGGCTCCACCCATGTCACCGTCGGAATGCCGAGCGGAGAAATGTGGGCAGTCGATCTCACAACCGACAACATCTCCTTCGATTCGGCGCAGTCCAAGTGGACCGGTACGTTCTTGAAGTTCGCCTCCCCGACCGGCTCGTCGGTGGGATCCAGCGAGTTCACCATCAGCGCGCTTCCCGGGAACTCGAACGGGTACTGGCAGCCGTACTCCGTCTTCATCGACAGTGGATACCTCTACATGTCCTTGTACCGGCTCACCACGGGCAGCGAGACGTGGTCCGTGGCCGGTACGCCCACCACGATTCCCAACGCCAAGATCGGCGACACATGGATGGTTCGCGCCAGCCTCTCCACGCCGACGTCTTTTCAGTTCATCGGCGGAATCGCGAACAAGGCGGCGTATCAGACCGCGTTGACGGCAGCGGGCTACGGGCCGTACGACCTTCCGCTTTACTACTCGGTCGGCCCACGTTGCATCCCGACCGATGGAACGAAGATCGTATGCATCACCAGGTCGAGTGCGGATGACGACGATTCGACGAGGAAACTCGATGCGACCAAGATCTTCAACCCCGCGCAGTCCAGCCAAGATGCGCAGCGCTCACGGTTCTATGGCGGATATGTTGCACCTGGCGTCTACCAGCAGACGCTCGAAAAGGGGAAGTACTACTCGCCGAAGAACACCGTGAAGATCCCGCCGATGATGGTCTCGATCACTTCTGACGGTGGCACCACGTGGACGCACAAGATCATCGCCGACAACGGTGGCATCGACGGCAATCTTGCCTACGACAGCGCCAACAATCTGCTCATCGTCGCCTACGGTGGACAGACCTATCCGCGCAAGGGGGTCGCTGTCCAGTGGTCCGAGGATCTGGGGACGACCTGGAGTTCGCCGCTTACCGTCACGGATGCTGACGACGCGTACAACACCGGCACGCCGACGATCTTCAAGACCGCTGCGAAGACATTCGTCTTGGTCTACGACTCACTGCCGCGCTACTTCGAGATGGTGTCGCGCACAGGCAATCCGTCGCCGGCCGTCATGCCGGCCGAATGGCGACTGATGACTCGCACGATCACCTTCCCCTGACAGGCGAGACGGGCGGGGCTCTCGCCCCACCCGTCTCGTTCATGGACCGAGATTCTCAAGAATTAGGATTGCGTTGACTATTTCATCTAGTGGTAAGCTCGTTTCATCAAGAGAAACGGAAGATGCCATGACAATTGATCGATCCCAGTGGTCTGGGCTGTTCTCTGGTGTCCTCAGTGACATCCTCGACGAACTGGGCGTGTTCGGACAAGCGTCTACGCAGCAGTTCAAGCATGTGGACCCCGGCGTAAGAGTCATCGGGCTCGCTGCGACGGCACGAGCGGTTCCCGTCAGCACGCCGCCGTCGGAGCCTTACGCGAAGTTGCTCGGAGCGATCGACGGCCTCTCTCCAATGGAGGTTCTGGTACTTTCCGCCCCCGAATCCTCCACGAGCTCGCTGTTCGGCGGCCTCCTGGCGACGGCGGTGTCGCAAGCCGGCGGTGCCGGTGCTCTGATCGACGGCTACATTCGTGACGCCGATGAAGTCCGCCGCATCGGCGTGCCGACGGCATTCCGAGGATCGAGTCCCCTCGACAGTTTCGGGCGCGACGAGGTCGTGGAGACGGGCGGTCCGGTCTCGATCGGAGGCGTTACCGTCCGCCCCGGAGATTTCGTCCTGTGCGATGCTGACGGGCTTGTCGTCGTCCCCTCCGAACACCTCGAACGGGTCTTGGAGCTCGCAGCGAAGAAGCTGACTCGGGAGTCGCAGATGCGTGCAGCGCTGAACGGCGGGATGGGCGTGGCAACAGCGTTCCAGGAGTTCGGCGTTCTCTGAGATCGCCGCTCGTCGAGCTGCTGACCAACCGATTGATAGCCTGAGATGCGTCCTTCCCTCGCCGAGTTGACCCGTCCGACCCGCGAGTACGTCGGGGTGGACTACCTGTGGGAACGACCAACGATTTCAGCCTTATGGTTCAAGGTCGAGCCGGAGTCGCGGTCTGCTACGACGGTATTCGCCTACCTCGCACAACCGTCAGGAAGCCGGACCTCTCGGCGACCAGGTGTCGTCCTCATTCATGGCGGAGGAGGGCGAGCGTTCCCAGAGTGGGCGACCATGTGGGCACAGCGCGGATACGCGGCGCTCGCCATCGACTTGAGCGGGAGCACGCCGTCTCGTGGTCTCGCCGAGACAGCGGGGCCGCCGCAGAGTGCCGAAGGAAAATTCGGAAGCATCCGAGACGGCGTGGAACACACGTGGATGGTCCACGCCGTCTCGGCTGCTCGGCACGCGCTTTCTGTGTTGGGCGCCCTCCCCGATGTCGACGCATCACAGCTCTACCTGACCGGCATCTCATGGGGCTCGCACGTCGCACAGCTGGTCACTTCCGTCGACGAGCGGGTTCGACGCGCGGCCTTCGTGTACGGAGCCGGCTTCCATTCCGAGAACTCTTACACGTCGGCGTACTTGTCGAAGCTCCCTGATGCCGACGCCGCTCTTTGGTCGAAGATGTTCGATCAGAAGCACTACCTGGCGCAGATCGCCGCACCAACGCTATGGATCACCGGCGTCAATGATCCGCACTATCGACTTGACCTCTTCGATCGGAGCGCTCGCCTCGTTTGCGCGCCGGTGACCCGCCACGTTTCGCTATCACTTCGCCACAGCCACGAAGAAGGATGGTCGCCCGTTGAGATCGCCGCCTTCTTCGCGGAAAGCGCACAGGCGGGTCCGGCGCTTCCCGTTCTCTCGCCTCCCGCGATCGTCGACGGTCGGCTCTCGTCGACCGTGCGCTTTGACCTGCCCGACCGAGGTGCGACCCTTCGCTATACGAGCAGCAGAGGCTCTTGGGAGAACAAGTCCTGGGAAAGTCGAGCAGCGGACCTCGACGGCGACCTGATCTCGGCGTTGCTACCAGCCGGGTGGACCTCCGCGTATCTCGAAGCAGAGGATGCCAGTGGCATCCGCGTCTCCACGAGTCTCGTCGTGCCAGCCTTGGGTTCTACTTCGACGATCTCGTGACCACGAACAGGAGACTCCTCTCTTCGTCCGACTGCTCTTAGCCGAGGATCGGATCTGCGAGAGCGTCGGGCTTTCCCGAATCGGCGACGATCTGCAGTGCTCGCTCGAGGATCTGGAGATCTTCCACGGTCTCCACAGAAGAGACCTTCCCCCACCGGAGGGTCATGAACTGGAAGACGAGGTTCTCGTAGCGCTCCCCGTTCGGGAGGGGGCCGCTGACGCGGTTGCGCACTGCGATCCGGGTCTTCCACGGGCCTCCGTTGACGAGCACTTCGAGGACTTCGAACTTCGCTCCAGGAAGCAGGTCGAGCGTTCGCTCCCACCATCGCACCATGGCGTCCTTCGTGACTCGTCGACCGCCGAGGGCGTGAGTGCCGTGAAAGACGTACTCGAACGGAGAATCCAATCCATCGACCATCGCCTGGTAGTTGCCGGCGTTGATCTGATCGAACGTGCTGCGCACCCTGCTCCGGACTATCGCTGCGTAGACCATGCTTCCGATTCTCCCCTCCCTGTCGTCCGTGCTCCAGATGATCGAGCGTTCATCTGGAGTGTTCCTCTGACGTGTTCCTCGTAGGGAGGGCGCTGTCGGTCGGCCGCCTCGCCGCCACAGACTCGGGCAGGAGTGCTGCCCGCAGTATCTCGCGGGCCCGCTGATACCGACTCCTCGCTGTCGATGCCCCAATCCCGATGTGATCTGCCGCCGCCGCGAGCGTGAACCCATCCCAGTGGACGAGTTGTACGAGTTCTCGGAGGTCGGAGGGGAGCCTTCGCACAGCGTCGAGCACCTCGGCGTGCTGGTCCGCGGGCGGGCTCTGCAACGGGCTCACCCGAGTCGCCGCACGCAGCCGGCCAGCGAGTCGCGTTCGCCGACGTTCCGCACGATCATGCTCGAGAAGAACATTGCGGGCCACCCCGAACAACCACATTCGCGTGTCCTGTGCGTTGTCGGGCATGACGTGGATTCGGCGCCAGGCGACGAGCATCACGTCTGCGAGAAGATCCGGGGCGTCATCGCGCCCGACTCTCCGTTCGAAGTAGTTGAGTATGGCGTAGCCGTTCGCTTCCAACGCCGTGTGCAGTTTGGTGTCTCGCACGGCTTACTCGTCGCCGCAATCCGCTTGCATGTCGAGCGAGTAAGGGGTGAGGATTCCCCGTGCGCGCAGGTGGTCCGACACGAGTTCGCTGACGGCGAGGTTCAAGGCGCTCTGATACTCGAAGTCGGCGTTGTACAACTCTGTGCCGGGGCCGGCCGGCCGCAACTCGCCATTGTCGTCGTACATCGTCTGTCCATCAGCTCGCGCTTCCGCGATGGCCCCATCCACATCAGCCATCTCCACGATGTCGTTCGCCGCGATGAACGCCCTCACCGCTTCGGTCGTCTCAGCGGATGCCCCGCTCACTGCTCCCGCGCGATACTCGCAGGTAGCGCCACTCGGCAGAGTGACCGTGAAAGTCGCGTCCGGGTTCATCGCCCACGGGTGCCATTGCCACGTCGCGGCCACAGCAGCGGTGGCCCCGCCTCCCACGGCAAGAAGCGCGGCCAGGCCTGCCGCAGCGGATCGGCTCATGCGCCGCCGCGGACGCGCCTGGCGCTGTGCTTCCCGAGATGTCCGCGTGATCGCAGCGTCAAGCGCCGGGGATCGGTCCGAAACGGGCGGCTGGCCGGTGCTCAGAATCTGGTCTAGCGTGTCGCGCTGTGACATGTCGTCCTCCGTTGCGTTCTGGTCTTCACCTTCCTCATGGCCGACTGGGGCGAAAACGTCCGTCGCGTCGAAGAAGTCGTGACATAGCCGTGAACAGGAGACTCCTCTCTTCGTCCCACGGTCCATCCGCAGCCTCACGCACGGGTGGGCCTACCACGCTCGACCGCATGACTATCAGTACAACGCGGAAAGCGGAACGACGGGCAGCTGCGTGACTAGCTCGGAAGCCCGAACGGATCTGGCGAACCGGGTGCGACAGCGAAGACGGTGCTCATGGTGCCGCCACGCGGTCGTGCTCGCGGGGCACTAGGAGGCGTGAGCCTGGTTGTCGGCGACCGCGCCCCGTTCCTTGGCGTGGGAGGGGACGGCGAAGATCACGACTATGAAGCCCAGCACGACTGCGCCGGCGCCGAGGAGGAAAGCGGAGAACGAGCCGTAGATGAGGGCTTGTCTGGCCCCTTCGAGGATGTGGTCGGCCGCGTCCGGATTCTGTGTGGCGACGTGCGCTGCAGCGGCGAAGGATGACTGCAGGGCGAGCATCATGTCGTTCGTCACGTCTGATGCCCGTGCGCTGTCGCTGATGAGGGCGGCGGTGGCGGTCGCGAAGCCGGTCGCGAGGACGGCGCCCAGCAGCGATTGCATGATCGATGCCCCCAGGTCGTTCTGGAGGTCGGTGGTGCCGGACGCCATGCCCACCCGATTCACGGGTGTGGCGCTGGTGAGCGCGCTCGATGATGCGGTGCTGACGAGTGAGACGGCGGCGCCGATCAGGATGAAGCCGACGGCGATCAACCAGTAGGGCACATCTTCGCGCCACAGCAGCATGGTGATGTAGGCCAGCGCGAGCAGGATGTAGCCCAGCAGCATCGTCGAGCGTGTTCCCTTGGAGACGAGGATGCGCGCGGCGAACGGTGCGGCGATAAGCAGTCCGAGAGCTGCGGGCAGCACGGCGAGCCCTGCCTGCAAGGCGGAGTACTGCAGGACGTTCTGCATGAACTGCACGCTGACGAAAACGGCGCCTGAGAGCGAACCGAACACGATGAAACCGCTGATCGCGGGTGCCCAGAACATGCGCTGCTTTGCGATCCTCAGGTCGTAGAGAGGGTTCTTCGCATGGACCTGTCGCCACGCGAAGAGCCCGAGAACGACGACGGCAGCGATGAGCAGGACGACACCGACCGCGGTTCCGCCGGGTGCGAAGCAGAATCCGATGCTCAACACGAGTGCGGCGATCCCGAGCGTGGAGAGCACCCCGCCCAGGTGGTCCACCGGCTCTTCGGACTCCTTCACGTGGGATGGAACCGAGCGCACGATGATCAGGATCGCGATGAGGGCAAGAGGGATGCTGGTGAGGAACGACGCGCTCCAGGGCAGGAAGGCCAGCACGGCACCGGCGACGACGGCACCTGCGATCGAGGCCATTCCGGCGACGGCCCCCCACAGCGCGATCGCCTTCTTGCGCCCGGCCCCGTCGGCCCACAGCGCCGTGATCAGCGCCAGGGTGGTCGGGAACACCATGCCCGCAGCGAGGCCGGTGAACACGCGAGCGAGGATCAACAGCTCGATCGTCGGCGCGAGTGCGGACAGGGCGCTCGCGACGACGATCAGGACCAGACCGATCGTGAGGACCTGTTTGCGTCCGTAACGGTCAGCCAGCGCGCCGAAGTACAGCACAGACATCGCCAGCCCGAACGGTGCGCCGATCGAGACGAGGTTCAGCATCGCCTGAGAGGAGCCGAAGACCTCGCCGATCGCCGGTAGCGCGACAGGGCCGGCGGCGATGTTGAGCTTGCACACGACAGCGGCGAGGATGAGCGCCGCGAGGATAGGGCCGGCGCCCCGCGGAGCTGCCTGCTCCTGCAATGCGACGTGGCTACCTGAAGAGACTGTGTCTGGCATCACTCACACGGTCTCTGTGAAGCGGCGGCGAAGCATGCCGATCTGCATGTCGGTGAGCCCCAGCCCATCCCGCGCATAACCCTCGATCGTGCCGTATCGGCTGCGGAGCTCATCGAGCGCGGCGTCGAAGTAGCTGTCACGCACTCCGAGGATCGGGGCAAGGAGTTCCGTGTGCACGCCTTTCGCCGTGAGGGCATCGAGCATGGGCTGGAGAGCAGGCGTGAGATCCGTGTTCGTCTCGAGGTAGTCCGCACGCACATCCGCCTCGCTCGCGCCGAGCAGCAGCAGGAACGATGTCGCGGCCCAGCCTGTGCGGTCCTTGCCAGTGGTGCAGTGGACCAGCGCAGCACCGGTGCGATGCTCGTCGATCAGATCGAGATAGAACGAACGGTAGGCGGCGAGAGCGGAGGGCAAGCTGACGAACTTTCGGTTCGCGTCTGCGAGATAGCCCTCTGCCCGTCCGCCGCCGAGCATCCTCTGGAGTGCTCCCGGCTCGGCGAGCAGGGTAGGGATCTGCGCGGCCACATTGTCCTGGCTGTCAGCGACGACGTCGAGCCACACCGAGCGGACGCTGTCCCCAACACGGTCAGGTGCGTCCTCGCGCTCCGCCGCCGTGCGGAGGTCGTACACGGTTCTGATGTCGAGTGATTCGATAACGGCCTCGTCGGCGGCGTCGAGCTTCGCCAGCGATGCAGAACGGTAGAGCAAGCCTGCTCCCACGACACCGTCTGCCACGCGAATGCCGCCGAGATCGCGCATGTTCGGAGCGCTCGCCAGGGGCACGCGACGGTCGGCAGATGCGGTGGTCATGATGATTCCTTCAATGGCTGAGCGGTGTCTGGATCTCACACCGGATCCAGTGGTGCGCCCGTGGCGACGACGGGTCCTCGGGACCATCTCAGCAGCAGCGAAGAGTGTCTGCGGCGATCTCATCCTTCACGGATGAGATCTCGTTCGGCCGCGGGGCGGGCAGCGTCGATCGAGGGCGCACCGCGCGCGCACCTGGCCCGTCCTGGAGGACTCCGGTAGGGTCGCGGGCATGGCGACAGCAACGATGCAGAAACCACGTCGCGAGGCCTTCGGTTCGCGGAACGTGTTCATCCTCTCGGCGATCGGCTCCGCTGTCGGACTCGGCAACATCTGGCGATTCCCGTACGTCGCCTATGAAGGAGGGGGCGGGGCGTTCCTCATCCCGTACCTCTGTGCTCTGCTGACAGCCGGCATCCCGCTGCTGTTCTTCGACTACGCGATCGGTCACCGGTTCCGTGGCTCGGCTCCGCTCGCGTTCCGGCGGATGCATCGAGCCGCCGAGCCTCTCGGATGGTGGCAGGTGCTCATCTGCGTGGTCATCGCCGTCTACTACGCGGTGATCATCGCCTGGGCGGCCATGTACACCTGGTTCTCCGCACAGCTCACCTGGGGGCCGGGGAACGAGAACGACTTCTTCTTCACCGACTTCCTGCAATCGGCCGACGTCGCGGAGGTCGGGGTTTCGACCGATTTCGTCCCGCAGGTCGGGATCCCGCTCGTCGTCGTCTGGCTCCTCGTCATCGGCATCATGGCGCTGGGAGTGAAGCGCGGCATCGGACGCGCGAACATGATCCTGATGCCCCTGCTGACGGTGATGTTCGCGATCCTCGTCGTGCAGTCTCTCTTCCTTCCGGGAGCGGCAGAAGGGCTCAACGCCTTCTTCGCGCCGAACTGGGAGGCGCTCGCCGACCCCGCGGTCTGGGCCTCGGCGTACGGGCACATCTTCTTCTCGCTCTCGGTCGCCTTCGGGATCATGGTCACGTACTCCTCGTACCTGAAGCGCAAGACCGACCTCACCGGCTCCGGCCTCGTCGTCGCCTTCGCGAACTCGGGCTTCGAGATCCTCGCGGGCATCGGCGTGTTCGCGGCGCTCGGCTTCATGGCGCAGGCGCAGGGGACGGATGTCGCCGGGGTGGCGACATCCGGCATCGGCCTCGCTTTCATCGCTTTCCCGACGATCGTGTCGCAGGCGGCGGGCGGGTCGATCATCGGCGTGCTGTTCTTCGGCGCGCTGGTCTTCGCCGGGATCACCTCGCTCATCTCGATCCTCGAGGTCATCGTCGCCGCCCTCCAGGACAAGCTGGGCTGGGGACGCATCCGCACGACGCTTACCGTGTCGATCCCGCTGGCGGTGATCTCGATGGCGTTGTTCTCGACGACGACGGCGATCTCCGTCCTCGACACCGCAGATGCGTTCGTCAACTCCTTCGGGATCATGGCGGTCGCGTTGGTCGCCGTGATCGTCGTCGCCTGGTTCCTGCACAAGCTGCCGGCGTTGACGGAACACCTCAACAGGCGTTCGAGCTTCCCCGTCGGCAGACTCTGGAAGATCCTGATCGCCGTTCTCGCGCCGCTCGTGCTCGGCTACCTCCTGATCACCGGACTCATCGAGAAGATCTCGGAGCCTTACGGAGGCTATCCCTCCTGGTTCGTCGGAGTGTTCGGCTGGGGCATGGTGATCGCGTTGGTGATCATCGCCCTCCTGCTCTCGGCACTGCCATGGGGCACCCGATCGCACGCGAAGGACGATCCCGAGTACGACGACTTCCTCGAGGAGGAGAGTTACCAGCCCGACCCCGAGACGGCCTCGATCCCTGTGCACACCGACCGGAAGGAGACGCGCGCATGACCACGACAGCGATCGTCATGATGATCATCGCCATGGTCACCGTCTGGGGCGGCCTGATCGCCGCGATCGTGAACCTCGCTCGTCATCCTGAGGAGTCCGAGACGGAGCCCGCGCCGCCCGTCGAGCTCTGACGGAGAGTGGTCCTCTCGGCTCTCGTCGGCGCGGGAGCCGATCGGATCGGTCGTGAACGATCGGGTCTGCGGCCTCCCCTCGTGACGACGATGGAGGGGTAAGGAGGACCGCATGATCGGAACGCTCAACGCCCTGGTCGATCTCGTCGAGCAACGCACGGATGACGAGATCGACGTGACCGCGTTCGCCCGCGAGCACGGCACGACGGAGTACCACCTGCGTCGGATGTTCTCGTCACTGGCCGGTATGCCGCTCTCGGAGTACGTGCGCCGCCGCCGGATGACCCTCGCCGGGGCCGAAATCGTCGCCGGTGCATCCGGTCTGCTCGATGTGGCTGTGCGTCACGGGTACGGATCGGTCGAGGCGTTCGGCCGCGCGTTCCGGGCCGTGCACGGCATCGGGCCGGCGGATGCGCGCCGAGACGGTGGTCCTCTCCGCACACAACCCACGCTCCGGTTCCGCCTGAGCGTCGAAGGGAGCACCCCGATGCACGTCACCATCACCACCCGACCCGAGCTCGTCCTCGCCGGTCATGCCGCCACCGTGCCGCTGATCCACGAGGGGGTCAATCCACAGAGCCAGGAGCACATCGCCGGAATCCCCGCGGAGGAGCATGCGAGGCTCAAGGCCCTCTCCGACGCCGAGCCCTCCGGCATCCTCGCCATCACCGCAGACATCGAGCCGGATGCGCCGGAGGGAGCGCCCCTCACGTACCTGCATGGCGTCGCGCTGCAGGCGTCCACACCGGTGCCGGACGACCTCGACCGGATACCTCTGGAGGCCGGTTCCTGGGCCGTCTTCGCCACGGAAGGGCCGTTCCCCGAGACGCTGCAGAACCTGTGGGCGGCGACCGCGACCGAGTGGTTCCCGTCGAACCCGTGGCGACTGCGTCTCGGCCCGTCGATCGTGCGCTATCTCGAGTTCACCGGCACGCACGCCGCGTGCGAGCTCTGGCTCCCGGTCGAGCCCGCGTGAAGGGCGCTCACCGTGGGGCTCAATCGCCCGATTAGGTCGCCCGTGCATTGGGGGCTCTCGCTAGACTTCGGCAATGTCTGACCCTGTCGCAGCTGTCTGGGCGCCCCTCGCAGTCGGTCTTTGTCTGTTCGTGTTGGCGGAAGTCGTTCGGGTGTGGTGGACGAGCATCAGCGCACGGCGGGCTCGACGTCGCCAGATCATCTCCTTGATGGGCAGAGCGGTCGCTTTGCAATCAAGGGCAATCGATGACGGTAAGTTCGATCGCGCCTACATGGCGGAATCCGAACGTCCTCTCGCTAGAGTTCGAGCCCGCTACGACGATCTAACCGCTCAAGCACTAGATCTGTTTGAAGAGGGCGAAGAGGTCGTCGCCTTCTGGACCGCGGCCGAGTTCTACGGAGGGTGGTTCTCGCCCCTCGAAGCGCTCCAGGCGCAAGGAACTCCGCGGAGCAAAAACAAGCAGAATCTGAGGCTGGTGGCTACATCGGACCTCGCGCGGGCGTGGGCTCCCGCGCGACCTGAGGAGCTATCGGAGTGGGCGCGCGTGCAGTGGCCATGGGACCGTGGAAACCGCAGGGGGCCGCGATACGCGACAAACGGGACACCCGGTGATCAGACACGACATACCGTCGTCGTGCCGAACTCAGACGTTAACGCTGACATGCTGCGACCGTTCATCCTGTATCTGAAAGACGGCGCCAGTCCATTTGACGCCCCCTCAGCGCGCGAAACGCGCAGACTCGATGAGAAGTACACATCCGAGAACGAGGCGTACTGGTCAATGCGTGAGTCGATGCTGCGCATGCATCGATAGCGCCCAACGGTGTCCGAGCCCCGTGCCACACTGGCCCCAGTGCCGGAGGAGGCTACGACATGGCGATCGATCTGAAGAAGACACTCGACGCGTATCAGGCGAAGAGGGGTGTCTTCCGCATCGTGGAGATCCCTGCGATGCGGTACCTGATGATCGATGGTGCAGGGGACCCGAACTCCGCGCCCGCGTACTCCCACGCCGTCACGGCGTTGTTCTCGCTGGCGTACACGCTGAAGGTCGCGAGCAAGAAGAGGCTCGGCATCGATACGGTCGTGATGCCACTCGAAGGCCAGTGGCATGCGCCCGACATGGAGTCGTTCACCACGCACCGCGACAAGTCGGCCTGGTTCTGGACCCTGATGATCATGGTCCCCGATCACGTGACCGACGAGATGTTCACGGAGGCCGTCGACGCTGTGGCGAAGAAGAAGGATGCCTCGCCGAGCCTGTCATCCGTCAGGTTCGAGACTCTCGCCGAGGGGCTCTGCGTGCAGACGCTGCACGTCGGCTCCTACGACGACGAGGCGCCCGTGCTCGCCGACCTGCACGACCGCTTCATTCCGGAACAGGGTCTCGCCATGCGCGGGCTCCACCACGAGATCTACCTCAGCGATGCGCGCCGCGTCGAGCCGGCGAAGCTGCGCACGATCCTCCGGCAACCGGTGTCGCGAGTCGACTGAGATCAGGCGGCTGCGGGCTTCTCGCTCCACACCAGCAGGAAGGCCCCGAGGCCGATCATCATGCCGCCGCCGGTGGCCGACATGGCCGAGATCCGCCGCGGCGACCGGCCGAACCAGTCGCGGGCCGCGCTCGCGAGAAGCACCCACACCGCATCGCACGTGACACCGATGACGACGACGATCGAGCCGAGCACGAACAGCTGGAGCGGCACCGAACCGGCATGCAGGTCGACGAACTGGGGGAGGATCGCGAGGAAGAACGCGATCGACTTCGGGTTGGTGATTCCGACCACGAAGCCCTCGAACAGCAGGCGCCACCCGGACTTGCGCTGGACTGCGCCGGTGACGGCGGCGGCAGCATCCTTCCGGTGCCGGATCGCCTGGATGCCGAGGAACACCAGGTACCCGGCTCCGGCGACTTTGACGATCGTGAAGAGCACGACGGACTGCGCGATCACAGTGCCGACGCCGAGGGCGACCGCGAGCACCAGGATGATCGAGCCGACGGCCGTTCCCACGATGCTGAGGAATCCGCCGAACCGCCCGAGCGCGATCGAACGGCCGATCGTGAACAGAACGGTGGGCCCGGGGATCACGACCATGATGAAAGCCGCAGCGATGAACGCGAGGAGCGTGGGTGTGGCGATCATGAAGCGAGCCTAGGGCGTCGGCGGGCGCGGGAGACAGAGCCAGGTCGTGGACGACCGGCGACCGTCCACGACCCGGGTGGTGTCAGACCGTGCCCCAGAACCGATCTTCCGCGGCCTGGTCCTCGCTGATCAGCCACACCTCGGCGATCCGTCCGTCCGCGACGCGGAACACGTCGACACCGTGCTGGTCGAGATCCGGCTGGCCGGCTCGCTGTGCGCGGAAGCGCACGGTCGCCGACACGAGCGCGCCACTCTCCGTGGCGGACTCGGTCTCGAGTACGAAGGTGCCGCCGCTGAGCTCCATGAACCGGCCCAGGTGCGCGAGGATCGCGTCGGGTCCAATGTGGTCGCCCGAGACCTGGTTCGCGCCGGGCTGGTGCCAGATGGCGTCCGGGCTGAAAGTGGCGGCCAGAGCGGCCATGTCTCCTGCGGCCATGGCCGCTCCGTACTGTCCCACGACGTCGATCGCCGACATGATGTTCCTCCAGATGGCTCGGTATTCTGAGCATCCAGCGTCTCGATCGGGGCGTGGTTACTTCAACGTCACCGGACGGAGCGACGCATGAGCACCGAGTGGACCGTGTTCTCCGCCAAGTGCCCATCCAGGGCCTCGCTCGCCCGGATCGCCAACAAGTGGACCGCGATGATCGTGGTGCTCCTGCACGAGCAGCCGCTGCGGTTCGGTGAACTGCATCAGCGCGTCGACGGCATCGCGAAGAAGGTGCTCGTCGACACGTTGCGCGCCCTGGAACGCGACGGCATGGTCGCGCACGGCGTCGAGCCCGACGGGCACGCTCGCTACCGCCTCACCCCGCTCGGACTCACCCTGCACGAACCGCTCCAGGCGCTGCAGGTCTGGGCGGAGTCCCACGTCGACGACGTGCGCGATGCGCAGGACCGGTACGACGAAGCGGCCGACGAACGGGTGCTCGACGGCCGTTGACCTCGGTGGATGTTTCCGGATGGTAACCGCTGTGTGACCGTTCTGGCAACGCCGTTCTCTTGATGGATGTGTGCGTCTAGCGTGGGCGGCACCGACGAAAGAGGAGTCCGCATGTCTGCGAAAGCCCCCACAGCTCCTGAATTCGACTCAGAGTGCCCCGCCGATCAGGCGGAAGAGCAGACCGCCCCCGATGAAGTGCGCACGGAGCGCGTCGATCTCGACCGCTACGTCGTGGTCACCGACGTCCCGATCGGCTACGTGGAATGGGTGGCGCCGGTGTTCGTCTGCTACGCGGGGCACCCGTATCGGAACTCCGAGGAGATCGCGCAGACGCATGGTTTCGATGAGGCCGTGAAGCTGGTCCTCGACCGCGACTCGCGGAAACGCGCTCTGTGAGCCACGAGGTCTGGCCGGGGTCACCGTACCCGCTGGGCGCGACCTTCGATGGGCAGGGCACGAACTTCGCCCTCTTCAGCGAGGGAGCGGAGAAGGTAGAGCTGTGCCTCTTCGACGAGCACGGCGAAGAGGAGCGGGTGCCGCTCTCGGAAGTGGACGCGTTCGTCTGGCACGGATACCTGCCCTCCGTGCAGCCGGGACAGCTCTACGGCTATCGCGTGCACGGCCCGGCCGAACCCGCCGAGGGCAAACGGTTCAACGCGAACAAGCTGCTGCTCGACCCTTACGCCAAGGCAGTCGCCGGCGACATCGACTGGGGGCAGTCGCTGTTCGGATACGACTTCGGCGATCCCGACTCGCGCAACGACGATGACTCCGCCGAGGCGATGGCCAAGGGCGTGGTGATCAATCCGTTCTTCGAGTGGGCGGGTGACCGTCTGCCGAAGACCCCGTACGCGCAGACCGTCATCTACGAGGCGCACGTGAAGGGGCTGACCTTCACCCATCCCGACATCCCCGAGGATCTGCGCGGCACCTATGCCGGCGTCGCTCACCCCGCGATCATCGAGCACCTCGTGCATCTGGGCATCACCGCCCTCGAGCTCATGCCGGTGCACCAGTTCGTGAACGATTCAACGCTGCAGGACAAGGGGCTGTCGAACTACTGGGGCTACAACACGCTCGCCTTCTTCGCCCCGCATGCCTCCTACTCCTCGAGCGGTCAGCACGGTCAGCAGGTGCAGGAGTTCAAGGCCATGGTGCGTGCGCTGCACACCGCGGGCATCGAGGTCATCCTCGACGTCGTGTACAACCACACCGCGGAGGGCAGTCACCTCGGGCCGACCCTGTCGATGCGAGGTATCGACAACGAGGCGTACTACCGCCTCGAGGAGGACCGGCGGTACTACACCGACTACACCGGAACCGGGAACAGCCTCAACGCCGGGAGCCCGCACGCGCTCCAACTCCTCATGGATTCGCTGCGCTACTGGGTCACGGAGATGCACGTCGATGGCTTCCGCTTCGATCTCGCATCCACGCTGGCCAGGGAGTTCTACGACGTCGATCGGCTGTCGACCTTCTTCGAGCTCGTGCAGCAGGACCCGGTGGTGTCGCAGGTGAAGCTCATCGCCGAGCCGTGGGATGTCGGGCCCGGTGGATATCAGGTCGGCAACTTCCCGCCGCAGTGGACGGAGTGGAACGGCAAGTACCGCGACACCGTGCGCGACTTCTGGCGCGGGGAGCCGCAGGCGCTGGGCGAGTTCGCGTCGCGTCTGACCGGATCGGCCGACCTGTACGAGCACTCAGGGCGACGCCCCGTGGCATCGATCAACTTCATCACCGCGCATGACGGGTTCACGCTGCGCGACCTCGTCTCGTACGACGAGAAGCACAACGAGGCGAACGGCGAGGACAACAACGACGGGGAATCGCACAACCGCTCGGACAATCTGGGGGTGGAAGGGCCGACGGACGACGAGCAGATCAACCGACGTCGAGCGCGTCAGCAGCGCAACTTCCTCGCGACGTTGCTGCTGTCGCAGGGCGTGCCCATGATCGCGCACGGCGATGAGCTGGGGCGCACGCAGGGCGGTAACAACAACGGCTACGCGCAGGACAACGAGATCACCTGGATCGACTGGGAGTCCGCGGACGTGCCGCTGATCGAGTTCACCGCCGCCGTGGCGCGCCTGCGGCGGACGCATCCGACGTTCCGACGCAGCCGGTTCTTCAACGGACGCCCGGTGCGTGCCGAAGACGGCGAGCGCGTCCCCGACGTGGCCTGGCTGCGGCCGGATGCCGCGCCCATGGCTCCGGAGGACTGGGATTCGGGATTCGGCCTTGCCGTGGGGATGTTCCTGAACGGGGGAGGGATCCGCGAGCGGGATCTGCGTGGGCGCCCGGTCGCCGATGTGAACTTCCTCGTGTACTTCAACAGTGGCGACGAGCTTGAGATTACGCTCCCGGATGGGCGCTACGCGCCGAGCTGGCAGGTCATGGTCGACACGGCGGGTGAGCGGGGGAACGAGCCCGCGCTCGCCGCGGGGTCGGTGTTCACGCTCGATGCGCGGGCCCTCGTGGTGCTGCGGGAGATCGATGGGGCGGAGATCGCGCCCGATGATTCGGTCGACGCGTCTCTGCGCGTGCAGAGCGAGCAGGCCGTGTTCGCATCCCCCGCACCGACCGCGGAGCATCGCGCATGACTCGGCGACCGCTGTCGACGTACCGGCTGCAGATCCGCGCGCAGTTCACTCTCGACGATGCGGCGGGCCTGGTTCCGTACCTCGCCGAGCTCGGCGTCTCATGGGCGTACCTGTCGCCGCTGCTGGCCGCCGTACCCGGTTCTGATCACGGCTACGACGTGGTGGATCACTCCCGCGTCGATCAGAGCCGCGGGGGAGAGGCCGGACTGCGCCGGTTCGCCGACGCCGCACACGACGCAGGACTCGGCGTCCTCGTGGACATCGTCCCCAATCATGTCGGTGTCGCGATACCGAGGGAGAACCCGTGGTGGTGGGACGTCCTGCGCCTGGGTCGCGGGTCCCGGTACGCCACGGCCTTCGACATCGACTGGCGCCACGGGAACGGCAAGCTCCGGCTGCCGATCCTCGGGTCGGTCGCCGAGGCCGCACTCGACAACGGCGACTTCGTGGTGGACACGACCGCATCGGATGATGCCCCCGATGGCACGCTGTCGTACTTCGAGCACGTGCTCCCGCTCGCTCCGGGCTCGGGAGAGCTGGCGTCAGACCTGCCCGCTCTGCTGGCCGCCCAGCACTACGAGCTGCGGTTCTGGCAGGACCAGAACGCCGAACTCAACTACCGCCGCTTCTTCGCCGTGTCGGAGCTCGCCGGCATCCGGGTGGAACTGCCCGATGTGTTCGCGTCCTCGCATCGTGAGATCGGGCGCTGGATCACCGAGGGTCTCGCTGACGGCATCCGCGTCGATCATCCTGATGGCCTCGCCGACCCCGGCGGGTACCTGGAGGAACTGGCAGGGGTGACAGGAGCCGTGTACACCCTGGTGGAGAAGATCCTCGAGCCCGGAGAGGCGCTGCCGTCGTGGTGGCGCACCGATGGGACCACCGGGTACGACGCGCTCGGCGAGATCGACCGTGTCCTCGTCGATCCCGACGGCGTCGCGGCGCTGTCCCTCCTGGATGCGCGGCTGCGAGCGGACACGGGGCTCCCCGAGGGGCAGAGCTGGCCGGAACTCATCCACACGACCAAGCGGATGATCGCCGACGGGCTCCTGCAGTCGGAGATCCGTCGCTTGGTGCGCAGCCTTCCCTTCGGTGTCGTGGACGCCGAGGACGCACTGGCCGAACTCGTCGCCTGTTTCCCGGTCTATCGCTCCTACCTTCCGGCAGGACGTGCGCATCTGGACGCGGCGTTCGCAGAGGCACGGAAGCGGCGTCCCGAACTCGTGGACGCCTTCGACGAACTGCGTCCCCTGCTCGCCGATGAGCGCACCGAGGTCGGCGTCCGGTTCCCGCAGACGACGGGTGCCGTGATGGCGAAGGGTGTGGAGGACACCGCGTTCTATCGGTGGACACGGCTCGGCACGCTGACCGAAGTGGGCGGCGACCCCTCGATCGCCGCGCTGTCGACCGAGGAGTTCCACGCGGCGCAGGGCGCCCGTCTGGCCGGCTGGCCGCACGCGATGACGACTCTCTCCACGCACGACACCAAGCGCTCGGAAGACGTGCGCGCCCGCCTGAGCGTGCTGTCGGAGATCCCGGAACGCTGGTCCGAGGTGCTGGGCGAGCTGCGTTCGATCGCGTCGACCGGTCATGGCCCGCTCGATGCCCTGCTCTGGCAGGCCGTGGTCGGAGCGTGGCCGATCGCCTCGGATCGCGTGCTCGCCTACGCGCAGAAGGCCGCGAGGGAAGCGGCTGAGGCGACGGGGTGGCAGCATCCGGACGCGGTCTTCGAGGAGGGGCTGGCGGCGATCGCCGATGCCTCCGGCGCAGCCGCGCGCGCCACGGTGGAGCGCTTCGTCGCCGAGATCGACGGCTTCGGCCGCTCGAACTCGCTGTCAGCCAAGCTGTTGCAGCTCACAGGGCCCGGGGTGCCCGATGTCTATCAGGGCACGGAGCTGTGGGACCACTCGCTGGTCGATCCGGACAACCGCCGTCCGGTCGATTTCTCCGAGCGCGCACGTCTGCTCCGAGACCTCGACGCCGATTTCGCCCGCGGTGTTCTGCCGCCGATCGATGACTCAGGGCGGGCGAAACTGCTCGTCACCTCGCGCGCCCTGCGGCTGCGACGTGACAACCCCGAGCTGTTCGCGCTGTACCGCCCCGCGGTCGCGGTGGGCGTGGCGTCCGCTCATGCGGTTGCAGTGGATCGAGGGGGTGTGACGGTGGTCGCGACGAGGCTACCCGTCGGTCTCACCCGTCTCGGCGGATGGGGCGAGACACGGTTGATGCGCCGCGATGTCGCCGCGGTCGACGCGCTGACCGGTCGCCGCATCGAGCCAGGACCCGTGCGGGTGGAGGAACTGCTCGCGGACTATCCGGTGGCGCTGCTGGTGGACGATCGATGATCGAGGTGTGGGCTCCCCACGCGCGACGGATGCGAGTGCGCACCGTGACCGACGACGGGGCGCAGATCGCCGAGCATGAACTCAGCGGTCCTCACGCGCGGGACGGCGTCGCCGGCTGGTGGTCGGCGGACCTCGATCTGGATGACAGCGAGCGCTACGGCTTCCTGATCGACGACGGCGACCAAGTGCGCCCGGATCCGCGCTCACGACGCCAACCCGACGGAGTGCACGGCCCGTCCGCCGCCTTCGACGGCGACCGGTTCGTCTGGACCGACGGCGCGTGGACAGGGCGCCAGCTCGCCGGCGGCGTGCTCTACGAGCTGCACATCGGCACGTTCACGCCCGACGGCACCCTCGATGCGGCGATCGCCCGGCTTGACCACCTCGCCGAGCTCGGCATCACCCACGTGGAGCTGCTGCCGGTCAATGCGTTCAACGGAGCATGGAACTGGGGCTACGACGGGGTGCTCTGGTACTCGGTGCAGGAGAGCTATGGCGGTCCGCGCGCGTACCAGCGGTTCGTGGATGCCGCGCACGCCAGAGGCCTCGCGGTGATCCAGGACGTCGTCTACAACCACCTTGGACCCAGCGGCAACTACCTGCCGGAGTTCGGCCCGTATCTGCGCGCGGGCGAGGGCAACCCCTGGGGTGACTCCGTGGATCTCGGCGAGGCGGCGGTGCGCGAGTACATCCTCGAGAACGCGGAGATGTGGATGCGGGACTTCCACGTCGACGGCCTGCGTCTCGATGCCGTGCACGCGCTGCACGACGAGTCGCCCGTGCACATCCTGCAGGAGCTCGCGCTGCGCACCGACGCGCTGTCGGCCCGGCTGGATCGGCCGCTGACCCTGATCGCCGAATCCGACCTGAATGACCCGACGCTGATCCTGCCGCGAGAGGCGGGCGGCTTCGGGCTGACGGCGCAGTGGTCCGACGACTGGCACCATGCCGTGCACGTGGCGCTGACGGGGGAGACCACGGGCTACTACGCCGATTTCGCGGCGGCGGATGCCGTGCCGAAGGTGTCGCGACACGGCTTCTTCCACGACGGGACGTACTCGTCGTTCCGCGGCAGAGTGCACGGCAGTCCGATCCCCGACGCGGTGCCGAACTGGCGTCTGGTCACTTTCGCGCAGGATCACGACCAGGTCGGCAACCGTGCTGCCGGTGACCGGCTCTCGGCGACGGTGTCACCGGCACGACTCGCTGTCGCCGCCGTGCTCACCCTGACGGCCCCTGGCACGCCCATGCTCTTCATGGGCGAGGAGTGGGGGGCTTCGGCACCCTGGCAGTTCTTCACCTCGCATCCCGAGCCCGAGCTCGCCCGCGCCGTGCGCGAAGGCCGGGTGGCCGAGTTCGCACGGATGGGATGGGATCCCGCCGACGTGCCGGATCCGCAGGACCCGGCGACGTTCCGGCGCTCGCACCTGGACTGGAGCGAGAAGGATGCCCCCGCTCACGCGGCGCTGATGAACCTGTACCGCGACCTGATCACACTGCGGCGCACGCGTCCCGAGCTCACCGACCCCGACATGACCCGCACGCGCGTCGCTGTGATCGCGAACGAGGGTGACCCGAGCGCTCGTGCGTACCGGATCGACCGGGGCCCCTGCGCGGTGCTGATCAATCTCACGGCCGGTGCGGTCGTCTTCGACATCGACCCCGGTCACGCGGTGCTGCTGTCCACCGCCTCCGCGGAGCCGGCTGGTGGCCGCCTGCGGGTGCCGTCCGAAGCGGCGGTCGTACTGGGTCCAGCACGGGCCTGAGCTGCGGCATCCGTCGGCGCGCGGCGAGACGTCGCGACCCGCACCTCGTCGCCAGATGAGAAGCTAGAAGGATGAGCGTTTCCCCTGCCGCCGACGTGCTCGCCCCGCTGAGCGAGGACGAGGTTCGGCGCATCCGCGAAGATTTCCCGATCCTGCAGACCCAGGTGAACGGGCATCCGCTCGCCTATCTCGACTCCGGGGCGACCTCGCAACGACCCTTCACGGTGCTGGATGCCGAGCGCGAATTCGCCTCGACCACGAACTCCGCCGTGCACCGCGGGGCGCACACGCTGGCAGCCGAAGCCACCGAGCTGTTCGAAGACGCACGGGCCACGGTGGCCCGCTTCATCGGTGCCGACGACGACGAGATCGTCTGGACCTCGAACGCGACCGAGGCCATCAACCTCGTCGCCTACTCGCTCTCGAACGCCTCGGTCGGGCGGGGTGGGGTCGAAGCCGACCGCCTCCGGCTGCGCGAGGGCGACGAGATCGTCACGACCGAGATGGAGCATCACGCCAACCTGATCCCCTGGCAGGAACTCGCCGCCCGTACCGGAGCGACGCTGCGTGTGATCCCGCTGGACGACGAGGGAGCGCTCCGACTCGACGAGGCCGCCGCGATCATCACCGACCGCACGAAGATCGTCGCCGTCACGCATGTCTCGAACGTGCTGGGCGTGATCAACCCGGTCGAGCAGATCATCGCGCTCGCGCGTCAGGTCGGCGCCCTCGTGCTGCTCGACGCCTGCCAATCCGCGCCGCATCTGCCGCTCGACGTGCGAGCGCTCGATGTCGACTTCGCGGTGATCTCCGGCCACAAGATGCTCGGACCCACCGGCATCGGCGCGCTCTACGGTCGCCGCGAACTGCTCGCGGCGATGCCGCCGTTCCTGACCGGCGGATCGATGATCACGACCGTCACCACGATGCAGGCCGAGTACCTGCCGCCGCCGCAGCGCTTCGAGGCGGGAACGCAGCGGGTGTCGCAGGCGATCGCGCTCGCCGCAGCCGTCGACTACCTCACCGCGGTCGGCATGCCGCGCATCGCCGCCCATGAGGCCGCCTTCGGTCGCCGCCTGGTCGATGGACTGAGCGGGATCGACGGCGTGCGCGTGCTCGGCGCCGGCATCCAGCTGCCGCGCGTGGGGCTCGCGAGCTTCGACGTCGACGGCATCCACTCGCACGATGTCGGGCAGTTCCTCGACGACCGCGGTATCGCGGTGCGCGTGGGGCACCACTGCGCGCAGCCGTTGCACCGCCGCCTCGGCATCACCTCGTCCACGCGGGCGAGCACCTACCTCTACACGACCGAGGCCGAGGTGGAGGCCGTGATCGACGGCGTCGCCGCGGCCATCGACTTCTTCGGAGTGCGCGCATGACATCCGGCGACCTGCAGAACCTGTACCAGGAGCTCATCCTGGATCACTCCCGCACCCCGTACGGCTTCGGCCTGCGCGAGACCATCGCGGCGCAGTCGCATCAGGTCAACCCGACCTGCGGCGACGAGGTGACCCTGCAGGTGCACCGCGCGGCCGACGGCACCGTCGAGGCGATCGCCTGGGAGGGCCACGGCTGTGCGATCTCGCAGGCGTCGGCGTCGCTGCTCGCCGAGCTCGCCGAAGGTCTCTCGGTGCCCGACCTCGAGGTGCGCATCGATGCGTTCCGAGAGGCGATGCGCTCGCGCGGCAAGATCGAGCCGGACGAGGAACTGCTCGGCGACGCGGCGGCGCTCGGCGGGGTGTCCCGTTACGTGGCTCGGGTGAAATGCGCGATGCTCGCGTGGGTCGCGGCCGAGGACGCACTGCGCAAGTCGGCCTGAGCGGTCGACCGCTCCGCTACGAAGGCGGAGGATGGACGTATGACCGTACGCCTGACTCCGTTGCCCTCTGCACGCTACGACGACTGGAGTGCGGCCACCAGGGAACGGCTCATCCGTCTGCGCCAGGAGTCCGGATCGCGCCTCGGTGAAGAGGCGGTCACGCAGGCGGAGCAGTACTTCACCGAGTTGCTGCCCCAGGGGCTCGATTCCACGGCTTCGCAGGTGCTGCTCATCGCGGATGGCGCCGACGAGCTCGGCACGCTCTGGCTCGGTGCCAACGCCGGGCGCCTCTTCGTGATCGATCTCGCCTTCTCGATCGCGCCGTCGACGTCGCAGGGCGACGAGATCGTGGCAGCTCTCCGGGCCATCGCAACAGGAGAGGAGGCCTCGCTGATCAGCATCGGACTGTTCCCGCAGGATGCGGAGGGGCGTCGTCTCGTCGAAGGGCGGGGCTTCCGCGTCGCCTCCATCCAGATGCTGCTCGAACCGCTGCCCGACAGGATCGTCGCCGATCACGTGATCGTGGCGCCGATGACCCCGGAGCGCTACCCGAGTTTCGCCACCGCGTCCGAAGCGGCGTTCGCGGTGGACCTCGCTGAGTCCGGCCGGTACACCCCCGAGGAAGCCGTCGTGGAATCTCGGCGGCAGTTCGTGCTGGAGCTCCCCGAGGGGCTGGACACGCCAGGGCAGGAGCTGTTCACGGCCACGGTCGACGGGGTCGAGGTCGGCATCCTCTGGATCGGGATGCGGGATCGAGGGGGTCGCCCCCACGCCTTCATCCTCGACGTCGAGGTCGCTGCGGATCACCGACGGAAGGGGTACGGGCGGGAGCTGATGCATGCGACGGAGCGCGAAGCGCGCCGGTTGGGTGCCGGCTCGGTCGGCCTGCACGTGTTCGGTTTCAACGATGCTGCGGTCACGCTGTACGAGGGGCTGGGATACCGGCGACTCGAGGAGCAGTTCATCCTCGACCTCTGAGATACGACATGCCAGCGGGGTTGTGACGCCCGGAGGCTGCGAGGGAATACCCGAGCGCCCACGGCGTTGGCCCCACACATGACAACTCTCGGAATCATCGGTGCAGGACACATCGGATCGCAGGTCGCGCGTGTGGCGGTCGCCCACGGCTACGACGTCGTGATCTCCAACTCGCGCGGACCGGAGACGCTCTCCGCGCTCGTCGAGGAACTCGGGCCGCGGGCACGGGCTGCGACGGCGGTGGAAGCCGGCGAGGCAGGCGACGTCGTCGTGGTCACGGTTCCGCTGCGTGCGCTCGACCAGGTTCCGGTCGAGCCCCTCGCCGGAAAGATCGTGCTGGACACCAACAACTACTACTTCGAGCGCGACGGACACATCGAGGCACTCGACAAGGGTGAGACCACGACATCCGAACTCGTGCAGCAGCACCTTCCGACCTCGAAGATCGCGAAGGCGTTCAACCACATCTATGCGGCCGACATCACCACCGACGGCGCGCCCGCAGGCACGGAGAACCGTCGGGCGCTCGCGACGGCGGGCGATGACGCCGAAGCCGTCGCGTTCATCACCGCCTTCTACGACGAGATCGGATTCGACACGGTGAACGTCGGCCCGTTGAGCGAGTCCTGGCGCGTCGAGCGCGACCGCCCGGCGTACGTCGTGCGCCAGAACGCGGCGGAGCTCGAGGCCAACCTCGCGATCGCGAACCGTCTTCCCTGAGTTCTCGGCTCGGGATGAAGGGGGAGGTCGTCGACGGCGGCCTCCCCCTTCTCGTGGGTAGCGTGACGGGATGGGATACCAAACTTGTCCCCGGTGCCGCCGAGTGAGAGAATCGCGGGATGACGGCGGCGGGGGCTACCGGCGAACTCGAGTCGGTCAGGGTCACGCGAATACTGCGCGATGACATCATTCTCGGGCGCCGCGCGCCAGGATCCCGGCTCGTCGAGCGCGACATCGCTGCCGAACTGAACGTCTCCAGGCTGCCGGTGCGGGAGGCGATCCGCGCGCTGGTGAGCGAAGGTGTCGTCGTGGCACGCCCGCGCACCTGGGCGGTCGTGCGCGAGTTCACTCATCGCGACATCAAGGACTTCGCAGAGGTACGTGAAGCGATCGAGACGCTCATCTTCGTCTTCGCCGCCGAGCGCCACGATGAGGCGGGGATCGCCCGACTTCGCGCGGCGTACGAGCGCGAGCGGGACGCGGCGGCGACGGGCGACGCCGAGGGCGCGCGTATCGCTGCCGCGGAGTTCCATGAGATCGCGGCCGAGCTGGCGGGCAACGAGATGCTGGGCGAGCTCATCGCTGTATTCATCACCCGTCTGCGCTGGCTCTTCGGGCAGCACGACGATCTGCCGGCGATGGCGGAGGAGCACCGCGTCATCCTCGAGACTTTGGCCGCGCGTGACGTCGAATCGATCCGGACGCTCATCCCGCAGCACCTGGCGAACGGGCAGGCCGTCGCAGAGCGTCGACTCGCCAACGGCTACCAGATCTGACGTCGGTCGGGACGGGAAGCCACCTGGTGTCGCCCGCGAGCGGGGGACGTCACGCCACAATCGCTATATATTGATGCGTATCGGAATCGTTCCGGAACTGTCGCGTTGTCCTGGGGAGCGAGATGCGGGGTCTTGCTGTCGCTGTAGGAAGCCTGCTGCTGGCGGGCGGAGCGGTGCTCGTCGTGATCGCCGATCAGGAGCGTGCTGCGGCGCTGGATGAGGTCAAGGCCCAGGTCGTCAAGACCCAACAGCTGTTCGACGACGCCCGTGCGCAGAATCTTCGGCTGGCGGAACAGCTCACAGCCCTCCGGTCCCAGATCGCCGAGCAGGATGCCACGCTCTCCGACTCCACGGGGTTCCTGCAGTGATCCGTCGACTCGTATCGGTCTCCGTCGCGGTCGCCATGGTGCTCTCGGTCGGCATCCTGGCCCGCGCGAACGGCCTCGACGCCGAGCGCGCGGAGGCCGTCGCAGAGCTCACCGCACTCGCCGACACCACCCGCACCGCGCTGCAGCGCACGGACTACCTCGAAGGGGCCGTCGAGCGTGCCGAGGAGGATACCGCGGACCGAGCCGCTGTGCTCGAGGTTCGTCCGGCGTTCCTCACGGAGATCACCGCCTTGAGCACGGCGTTGGCCGGTGCGAAGGGCAAAGTCGACACCGCGGCGCATCGGGCCGCAGCCCTGTCGGCGCAGCAGACCGTGCTCGATGAGCGCGCCGACCCCGACACGGTGAAGAACGCCACCGCCACGGTGCACGCGCTCACCGCGAAGGTCGGCGAAGAAGTCGCCACCTGGCAGGCCGTCCAGCTCGCGCAGAGCGCGGGCCCCGGCGGGCCGGCATGGAGCACGAGCGGACCCGACGGCTACGCACGGGTGCGTGCCGCACTCGACCGCGTCGGCGGCGGGGGCGTGGGGCTCTACGAGTCATCCTCGTGCGCGGGGGGCAACGCGCCCGCGTGCGCGAACAGCAGCGGCTACATCAAGTACCGTGCCGACATCGCGAACTGGAGCGAGGGCCGACTCAACTGGGCGATGGCGCACGAGCTCGCGCACATCTATCAGTTCCGGGTCTGGGGTGCGCTGAACTCGTCAGGGGCGTATCACTCGATGTTCGGCGGCGATCCGGAGTTCCTGGCGAACTGCATGGCCGTCGTGCGCGGCTACCCCGGCGGCGTGGGCTGCAACGGCGATCAGCAGGCCTGGGCCTCTGGTATCTGGGTCGGCGCAGTGCGCTGAGCGCAGGCCCGGCACTGTCCCACTGGGTCGCGATCAGACGCGCGTGAGGGGGAAGTGCGGTGTCGGCGGTAGCTCGACGTCGATCGTGTCTCCGGCGGCCACGGTTCCGCCGCGGGAGATGATGCCCATGACCCCGGCGAGTCGGACGACGCGGCCCTCATCATCGGTCGTGATCACCTGCTTGAGCAGGCCGGACTGGAAATCGTTGATCTGCTGGCACGGGTTGCGGAGGCCTGTGATCGTCACCACCGCATCGCCGAAGTGCAGTCGAGCGCCGACAGGAAGTGCCAGCAGGTCGATATCCCTGGTGGTGATGTTCTCGCCGAGTTCACCGGGTACGACGCCGTGACCGCTCGCGCGCAGCTGGTCGAACAGTTCTTCATGGATCAGGTGCACCTGTCGCAGGTTCGGCTGCGACGGGTCTGCAGCCACCCGTGAGCGGTGCTGTACGGTTGCGCCGCAGTGCGCGTCCCCTTCGACACCGAGCCCCTCGAGGAGTGTGATCGACTCACGTGTCAGCTTGCTGAAGGTGTGCGAAGCATGGGAATGAACTGCGACAACCCGAGGAGCCATGTCTCGATCGTTTCACGAAACATCGGGACTCTCGACCGCTCGCCTTCCGTGGCACGCGCTACCGCAGCGGTGTGGTGGTGTCGATCGCCTCGCGCAGCGGGCCACGCATCACGCGCCAGTACGCCGACGGAGCCACCCGCACGAGCACGTCGATGAGTCGCGCTTCACGCCCGACCATCGTCCGGCCGCGTCGGCGCTTCGTCGCCTGCACGATCCGGGCCGCAGCGTCGGCGGGCTCGGTGTGGTACATCGCTGCCTGCGCCTCGGCGGCTCGTGCGGCGACAGCGGGGTCGATCGCGGCGGCGTACCTGCCGTGCAGGATGATGCCGGTGCGCACACCGGCCGGATACACCGCGCCGACCGAGACCGAGGTTCCCTCCAGCTCGTGCCGCAGCGCCTCCGAGAACGCGCGTACGGCGAACTTGCTCATCGCGTAGGGGATGCGCCCCGCCGGAGAGGCGAGCGCATAGACGCTGGCCAGGTGCGAGATATGGGCGGCCGGTGCCTTCCGCAGCGCCGGCAGCAGGGCCTTGGTGATCGAGACGGTGCCCCAGAGATTCACGTCGGTCAGCCAGCGCATCTCCTCCATCGTCAGCTGATCGAGATTGCCGAGCATCGACGAGCCGGCGCACGTGATGAGGGCGTTGATCCGCGGATGCGCGGCGGTGATCTCGGCGGCGGTGGCGAATACGGCGTCGTCATCGCGGAGGTCGACCACGTGGGTGGTCACCGTGGTGCCGCTCAGCCCCGCGGCGACCTCGGCGAGAGCGGCGGCATTGTGGTCGATCAGCGCGAGATGCGCGCCTTCGACCGCGAGTAGCCGGGCGATCGACGCGCCCATGCCGCTGGCCGCACCGGTGATCACGGTCGTGCTCCCGGCAAGGTGGAGGTGCTTCATGCTTCTCCTTCTGGCGCGCGGCGGTGCGCGTCGTCTGGGTGGTCGTCGGGCCGGGTGAGATCCCGATCCGAACCATTCTGTCCGACGCTTCGAGCAAGCGATACCGGTACGCTCGTGAGGAGGAGGTACCGGTGGGACGGACAGCGGATGCCATCGCTGAAGGTGTCGCGATCGCGACCGCTGCAGCGCGCCTGGCCGTCAAGAATCACATCCTCGTCGGCACGATCGCCGAGAACGGAGTCTTCGACACCGACAAGTACATCGACGACGCCCGAGAGGCATTGCGCGCGATGGCCGAGGAGTCCGAAGAGGCCGCAGCGAACGTGACCGCTCTGCGCAAGAGGGCGCGCGGTCGCCACTCCGACCCGTCCGGTACGCACGACTACCGCGACCGCGATGTGCGCAATCTCCGTCGCAGGGCGAAGCAGTCCAGCGGCGTCGCCGCGAAGCTGCGTGACGTGATGCAGGACCGCGACCAGCTGCGCGTCATCGTCGAGGAGGCTCGTGAGGCGGCCTGGGCCGACGTGCGCCACAACCTCGACCGCCGACTGCGGGTCGAGGGGATGCGTCCGGATCAGGACCCCGATTACGACCGCATGCGCGAGGCGCGGATGCAGGCGCTGCGGCTCGTCGATCTGCAGGCGCTGTCGTCGCAGCAGCGCGCCAAAGCCAAGCGCAAGAAGAAGCAGAAAGCCGACGCCGAGGCCGAGTGAGGCCCCGTTTCGCTTTCCCGTCGCGACTGTTGTAGGCTGTTCTACGGCCCGCTGAGCGGTCCAGGAGCGCCCGTAGCTCAATGGATAGAGCATCTGACTACGGATCAGAAGGTTAGGGGTTCGAGTCCCTTCGGGCGCACATCAGTTGAAACGGCTTCCACTTCGGTGGAGGCCGTTTCTGCGTTAACGGCTCCTTTTTCCGAGGGGTCAAGACACGCCGCGCCCGCGGTCGAGGCAGCGGCGTGTTCTGACCCCTGAGGGTCGGGCTACCCGAGCAACTCCACCCCGAACCCGGCCACCACGGCGCGCAATTCGGCGAGGTAGCGCTGCGCCTGCTCGGTGAGCGGGATGGCGGAGTGGTCGATCCATCCGATCTCGATCCGCTCATCGATGTCGAGCGGGATCGCGACGATCTCCGGGTCGAGGTCGTCGCTGATGATGCCTGTGGAGATCGTGTAGCCGTCGAGTCCGATCATGAGGTTGAAGATGGTGGCGCGGTCCGCCACCCTGATCTCCTGCTTGCTCGACAGGGTGGAGAGGATCTCCTCGGCGAAGTAGAACGAGTTGTTCGCGCCCTGGTCGAAGGTGAGCCGCGGCAGGTCGGCGAGATCGTCGAGCGTGACGTGATCTCGCGCGGCGAGCGGGTTCTTCCGCGAGATGAAGATGTGCGGGTCGGCGAGGAAGAGCGGATGGAACGCGAGCCCTGAATCCCGGAGGAGCTTGTCGATGACGTTCCGGTTGAAGTCGTTCCGGTACAGGATGCCGAGCTCACTGCGGAGCGTGCGGACATCCTCGATGATCTCCCACGTGCGCGTCTCCCGCAGCGAGAACTCGTACTCGGCCGCATTGCTGCCCTTGACCATGCGCACGAAGGCGTCGACCACGAAGGAGTAGTGCTGCGCCGAGACGCCCAGCAGGCGTCGCGACGGTGCCCGACCGAGGTAGCGCTGCTCGAGCAGGGCCACCTGCTCGGTGACCTGCCGCGCATATCCGAGGAACTCCACCCCCTCTGTGGTGAGCGTCACTCCGCGGGCCGAGCGGAGGAAGAGAGTGCGGCCGATCCGCGTCTCCAGATCCTTCATCGCCGCCGACATCGTCGGTTGGGAGACGTAGAGCAGGTCCGCGGCCGCGCTGATCGACCCCTCCGCGGCGACCTCGATGAAGTAGACGAGCTGCTGCAGGGTGATGCCGTTGGATCCGCGAGCCATAGGTGGATCCTATAACAATGCATAGCCGCGGCTACTTACCCGATATCCGCGCCCTGCCTGCACGATGGAAGCACAGACTTCCGCGCGGCCGATTCCGGCCGATCACAGCTATCAGATGGGCCGCTCATGGCGAACGAATTCACGTTCAACATCTCCACCACCCGCTTCGACGAGGACTACGCGCCCTCCGAGAACTCCCGCATCACCACGAACTTCGCCAACCTCGCCCGCGGCGAGCACCGCCAGCAGAACCTCCACAACGCGCTGACGATGATCGAGCGTCGATTCAACTCCCTCGCTCACTGGGACAACCCCACCCAGGACCGCTACGGCGTCGAGCTCGAGATCGTCTCGGTCGAGTTGGAGTTCTCCACGGGCGATGAGGACAAGGCGTTCCCGCTGCTCGAGGTCCTCGACATCCAGATCGTCGACCGGGTCACCGGCGCACGTCATCACGGGATCGTGGGCAACAACTTCTCGTCCTACGTGCGCGACTACGACTTCAGTGTGCTGCTGCCGGCGACCACAGAGGCTGCGGGCAAGTTCACGCTTCCCGTCGAGTTCGGCGTGCTGCACGGCAAGCTGTTCCAGCACTTCCTCGCCTCGGACGCGTATCAGGAGCGGTTCTCGAGCTCGCCCGTCATCTGCATCAGCGTCTCGACGAGCAAGGAGTACCAGCGCACCGCGAACCACCACCCGGTCCTCGGCGTGGAGTATCAGCAGAACGACTACTCCCTCACGGATGAGTACTTCGGCAAGATGGGTCTGCAGGTGCGCTACTTCATGCCCCCCGGAAGCGTGGCGCCGCTCGCGTTCTACTTCAAGGGCGACCTGCTGAACGACTACTCGAACCTGCAGCTGGCCGGCACCATCAGCACGATGGAGACGTTCCAGAAGATCTATCGTCCGGAGATCTACAACGCGAACGCGGCGGCGGCACACGTCTACCGGCCGACGCTCGATCAGCAGAACTTCTCGTCGACGCAGATCGCGTACGACCGCGTCGAGCGCAGCCAGCTCGCCAGTGCGCAGGGCAAGTACACGGAAGAGCACTTCATGAAGCCGCACCAGGATGTTCTCGATCGCTGGGCCGCCGATTACCCGACCCCGGTCGCCTGAACTGCGGAGCATCACGGACATGACCACTCTTCTTCCCACCTCGATCGTGGGCAGCCTCCCGAAGCCCTCGTGGCTCGCGCAGCCGGAAACCCTCTGGTCCCCCTGGAAGCTCGAGGGCGATGCCCTGATCGAGGGCAAGCAGGATGCGCTGCGCATCGCCGTGCAGGAGCAGCGCCAGCGCGGCATCGACATCATCAGCGACGGCGAGCAGACCCGCCAGCACTTCGTCACCACGTTCATCGAGCACCTCGACGGCGTCGACTTCGATCAGCGTGAGACCGTGCGGATCCGCAACCGCTACGACGCGAGCGTTCCGACCGTCGTGGGTGCGGTGAGCCGTCAGAAGCCGGTGTTCGTCGACGACGCGAAGTACCTCCGTCAGCAGACCGACCAGCCGATCAAGTGGGCGCTTCCCGGTCCGATGACGATGATCGACACTCTCGCCGACCGTCACTACAAGAGCCGCGAGAAGCTGGCGTGGGAGTTCGCGACCATCCTCAACCAGGAGGCGCGGGAGCTCGAGGCTGCAGGGGTCGACATCATCCAGTTCGACGAGCCCTCCTTCAACGTCTTCTTCGACGAGGTGCAGGACTGGGGCGTGGCGGCGCTGGAGCGTGCGGTCGAAGGGCTGAGCGCCGAGACCGTCGTGCACATCTGTTACGGCTACGGCATCAAGGCGAACACCGACTGGAAAGCCACCCTCGGTTCGGAGTGGCGTCAGTACGAGGAGTCCTTCCCGCTTCTGCAGCAGTCCTCCATCGACGTCATCTCGCTGGAGAGCCAGAACTCCCATGTACCGATCGACCTCCTCGAGCTCGTCCGAGGCAAGAAGGTCATGCTCGGTGCCATCGATGTGGCGAACGAGACGGTCGAGACGCCGGAGCAGGTCGCCGAGACCCTGCGCAAGGCGCTCGCCTTCGTGGATGCCGACAAGCTCATCCCGAGCACGAACTGCGGCATGGCTCCGCTGCCCCGCGATGTCGCGAGCGGCAAGCTGGGTGCGCTCAGCGCGGGCGCGGCCATCGTTCGCGAGGAGCTCGCCGCTGCGAGGGTCTGACCTGCGATCAGATCGACTCGCGCCGGATCGGAGGACACACGATACGCAGCTGCGATGACGATTCCGGAGGCGAATCGATCCCCAGCAGCACGCGCACGCCCGCAGCACCCAGCTCGTAGTGGGGGAGCGCGACCGTCGACAGCGGCGGACGCAGATGTGCGGCGATGACATCCTGATTGTCGAAGCCCATGACGGCGATGTCCTCGGGAATGCGCAGCCCCTGTTCCCGCAGGCCGTCATAGAGTCCCATGGCCACCCGGTCGTTGTGGCAGAAGACCGCTGTCGCGCCGGATGCCAGCACGTTCGATGTGGCTGCGTACCCGCCTTCCTGCGCCGGCTCTGAGGGGAAGACCAGAGCCTCATCGAAACCGATGCCTGCCGCCTCCAACGCTCCCCGGTAGCCGGCAAGGCGACCCGACTGCGCCGGTGACGGCGTGGTGGTGTTGATGAATGCGATCCGACGATGGCCTGCCGCCAGCAGCTCCTCGGTCGCGGTGCGCCCGCCCTGTTCCTCGTCGGGGACCACGGAACGCAGTCCGCTCCCGTCGGCGAAGCAGTCGACGAGCACCGCATCAGTCTGGTGCAACGCCGGGGGCACGACGATCTCGCGGTGGTACCACGTCGAGTAGAGAATCCCGTGCACCTGATGCTCGAGCATCATCGCGATGGCATCGTTCTCGACAGCCGTGTTGCCGTCGGTGTTGGCCACGAGAAGTACGTAGCCGTGCTTCCACGCCTCATCCTGGGCGCCGTGGATGATCTGGCCGGCGAACGGCGTCGTCGCGATCGCATCGGCGACGAGGCCGATGAAGCGCGACGTGCCCTGAGAGAGCGTCTTCGCGAGCGCGTTCTGCCGGTAGCCGAGGTCGATGACCGCCTGTTGCACTCGCCGCCGCGCGTCCGGGCCGATGCGGGACCCGGGCTTGTCGTTGACGACATGTGAAACCGTCGCCACCGAGACCCCGGCCGCCTTCGCGACATCGCGCATCGTGACCGAGGGGGTGTGCTTGCCCTGCTCAGAACCGCTCATCCCTTGGTCGCTCCGCTCTCGAGTCCGTTGATCATGGCCTTGTTCAGTACCAGGAACACCAGCAGCAGGGGTGTCACCGTCACGCACACCGCCGCGAACGTCGCCGTCCAATCAGTGTTGCCCATCGCCCCGATGTAGTTCTGCAGGCCGAGCGGAATGGTCTTCAATCCGTCGGAGAGAACGAACGTGTTCGCGAAGATGAAATCGTTCCAGATGAAGATGCTGTTCACGAGCACCACGGTAATGATCGTATTCACCGAGAGCGGGAACGTGATCTGCGCGAAGATGCGATAGGGACCCGCGCCGTCCAAGGAAGCGGCTTCGTACATCTCCCGCGGAATGTACTCGTAGAACGATGAGAACAGATACACCGCCATGGGGAGCGAGAACGCGGCGAGGGGAATGATCATCGACATGTGCGTGTCGAGCAGGCCGACTTGCGAGTAGTCGATGAACAGCGGCACGAGGGCGATCTGCACTGGCACGATGATGCCGAGCAGGAACAGTGATCGGACGAGGGCGCTGAACCGGAATCCGAGCACCTGCAGAGCGAACGCGGCCATCATGCCGGCGACGACGATCAGCACGCTCGCGCCCAGCGTGACGATGAGGCTGTTGAGGATGTTGAGCCATAGATTCCCGGAGGCGAAGGCTCGGGTGTAGTTCTCGAGGGTGAACTCGGTCGGCAGCGCGAACGGGTTGCCACCGGCGAAGTCGCTGGCGGTCCGGAAGCTGGTGAGTAGCAGCCACAGGAGCGGGTACACCTGCACGATGACGATCAGCACGACGGTCACGCTGAGGAGGGTTCTCTGCACACGCACCCGGGAGGAGCCGGACGAAGTGGTTCGACGGCGCGGCGGCAGGGGGAGTGCCGGCTCGGTCGGACGAGCGGGTTCGGTGAGTACTGACGCGGTCATGAGTCATCCCTTCGACGAAGGAGCAGGAAGATGAGGCCGACGGCGATGAGGCACTCGACGACGATGAACACCGAGATGGCACTCGCGTAGCCGTAGTCGGTGTGGACGAACGCGGTCTTGTACATGTACGTCGTCAGCAGTTCGGAGGACTGGCCGGGGCCGCCGTTGGTGAGCAGGTACGGGATGTCGAAGCCGCGCAGGGCGAAGGTCGTCGCCATGATCGTCGTGGTGATCCAGACCGGACGGATGTAGGGGAACCGGATGCGCCAGAACACCTGCCACCAGGATGCGCCGTCGAGTCTCGCGGCCTCTTCGAGGTCCTTGGGCACGGCGATGAGGGCGGCGTAGATGATGAGCATGTACAGCCCTGTGAAGCGCCAGCCTTCAGGGATCGACACCGCGGCCAGCACGGTCTGCACGTTCGAGAGCCAGGCCGTCTGCAGATGTTCGAGCCCGATCCACGCGAGGAACTGATTGAGCAGACCGACGGGATCGAGCGAGTAGATGCGTTGGAAGAGGAAAGCGATCGCCACGGTCGAGATCACGGCGGGCAGCAGGTACAGCGTCTTCACCAGCTCGCGAGCCCGGGGGAGCGCCGTCAGGAGTCCAGCGACGGCCAGCGCGCCTCCGAGCTGCAGCACCAGGCAGATCACGAGGTAGCCCAGCGCGTTTCCGAATGCGGTCCAGAAGACGTCGTCGCGGGTGAGCATCTTGACGTAGTTGTCGAGGCCGACGAATCCCATGTCGGTGATGCCGTCCCAGCTGAAGAAGCTCAAGACCAGCGACTGCAGGATCGGCAGCAGGACGGCCACGCCGTAGAGCAGCAGCGGCGGAACGAGGAACACGGCAACCGAGAGGCGAGAGCGACGCGGCAGCATCGAGGTCAGAGCACGCTTCGGCTTCCGTGGCCGGGGCGAGCGCGGCGACGCCGCACCCACCCCGGCCTGCGCGAGATCAGTCATCGATGTTCTCCGCGAGGCTCGCATCCATGGTCTTGATGAACTCGTCCGGGGTGATGTCCCCCTGCACGAGCAGTGTCAGCTCCTGCTGCAGGCGCGTGTTCGTCGCCGGGTCCAGCTGCGTGTCCCAGGGCATCGCGATCTTCGGTCCCACGTTGTCGGCTTCGGTCACAGCGCGCGAGTACAGCTCGGTGGCATTGCCGGGAATCGTGGTCTCGACGTTCGTGGTGGGCGAGAGCGCACCGGTCGCCGCGTACAGCTCCGGGTAGCGTTCGAGCGCGAACGCGAGGAAGTCGCGGACCAGCGGGTCGTACGTCTGTGCGTTCACGGCCATGCCGATGCCGGACGGGGTCACATACTCGTTGTCTTCGGTGACGGCGCCATCGATGGTCGGGAGTGTGAAGTAGTCGACATCATCACGCACGGCGGCGTCGAGTGAATCGGTCGCGAGGTTGCCGAGTTCCCAGGTGCCGATGTTGTACACGGCTGCGCGTCCCGAGGTGAAGAGCGCCTGTGCGTCGGCGTAGCCCGTCGACGAGAAGCCCTCCTGGAAGCATCCGGCCTGACCGAGGCTGTACAGCCACTCCGCCGCCGCGCGTCCCGCGGGATCGGCGAACGACGCATCCCCGTTCTTGAGGTCCTGGATGTACTCCGGCCCTGCCATGCGGAACGGGTAGTAGGCCATGTAGCGCTCGAGAGGCCACTGGTCCTGACCGTCGAGGGCGATCGGCGTGATGCCTTCAGCACGGAGCGCCTCGCACATCTGCGGGAAGTCATCCAGCGTCGCCGGAACCGTGACGCCGGCGTCTTCGAACAGCGCGGAGTTGTACCAGAAGAACTCGAGCTGGAACTCGAACGGCACCATGTAGAGCGAGCCGTCGTCGAAGCGCTGGTAGTTGACCGCGGCTTCGCGGTACTCGTCGCTGAGGCCGAGATCTTCCAGCAGCAGGTCGACATCGACCATGCGTCCTTGCTCTGCGAGCTTCTGCGCGAACGGTGTCGCATCCGTGTCGAAGAGCTCCGGAAGCTTGTTCGCGGCCGCCAACGTCTCGTACTTCTGGATGTAGGAGGGGCGGTCGGGCGTCGTGATGAGGTTGAGCGCGAACCCGGGGTGCTCGGCGGCGTACTCGTCGGCGATCTGCTCCATCGTCGTGATGACGCCGCCATCTGCCGGCCGCGAGAGCAGCCAGGAGATCTCGCGGGGGACGACCTCGCCGTCCGGGTCGACATCTGTGGGGTCGGCGCTGCCGGATGTGCCGGTGCAGCTGGTGAGTGCGAGTGCGGTGACAGCGAGTGCGGCGAAGAACGTCACCGCGCGGGGGGTGGTGTGCATGTCGGAATCTCCTTTGATCGTGTGCGGTGCAGCGGGATGGTGTCAGTTCGTGGACGTGAGAAGGTCGTGCGTCAGGGCCGTGACTTCGGCGACGGGTCCCCGTGTCGATAGCGAGAACTCGGTGATCGTCACGGTGCCTTCGCCGACGAACGCGCCGATACGGCCGGTCGGGCGGTCGTAGATGCGCGTGCTCAGCACCACGGCGTCGTCGACGGTCGCAACGCAGATGTCTCCCTCGACGATGACCTCGAGGGTGTGCTCCCCGTGACCGAGAGGTACGGGGCGCTCGAGCTCGATGACGAAGGGGACATCGCCCGAGATCTGCCATTGCTCCGTGCCGGTCTGGCGCCGGGGCCACCGGTCGAGGACGAGTCGATCGCGTCTCGGTTCGAGGCGCAGCACGTAGCTCTCGTCGCCGTCGACGCTCGCCCGCAGGAGCACACCGCATTCCCTGGTGCTCTCCGTGATGTCGAAGCGGGCCACGACGCGGAAGGAATCCGGGCTGTCGTCGTCGCTGAGCGCGTCGACGTACCCGTCCGGTGCGCTCAGGATCGTTCCGGCGGGAATGCTGCTGATCGGCTCGTCGAACGTCGCGCGGAGCTCTTCGGCGGGGTGGAACGCGAGCGTGCCGTCGGAGCGTTGCTCCGCTTCGAGCACCGACATCGTGCCGGCCCACTGCCAGGCGCCGTCGTCGGCTGCTCCTTCCCGTGTCGCGATCCACCCGAAGAAGAGACGGCGGTCTCCACGGGCGGCAGACTTCGCCGCGTAGAAGGCGCGACCGTCGAGCGTGTCATGCTCCGGCACGACCCACGGGCCGTGGAGGCTGCGGGCCATGCGGTACCGGGTGGTGAAGGCATCGCTGAACTCGGATGAGACCAGATACCACCAGTCGCCCCATTGGAACACCTCGGGGCATTCGTAGGCGACCGTCCGACGCGGGTCCCAGAAGGGAGCGGCGGGCTGCCAGTGGGTGAGGTCCAGCGACGTGCACTGTGCGATGACTCCGCGGCGTCGAGCCGGTCCGTCGGTATGACGGGCGGTGATGAGCATCCGCCACAGCTGCGTCTCCGCGTCCCAGAAGACGTAGGGGTCTCGCCAGTCGCCGGTCTCGTATCCGGCGGTTGCGCCGAACGTGTCGGCGGTGTGGCGCTCCCAGGTCTGCATGCCGTCGACACTCGTGGCGTGCAGGACGAGTTGCAGCGGCAACCCGTCCGCGCCGAGGCGATCCGGATTCTGCCCCGTGTAGAACGCGTGGTGGATGCCGTCGTCGTCGCGCACGATGCTGCCGGTGTAGATGTTGAAGTCCGCGGACTGGCGCCCGCCCGAGTCGATGGCCACTCCCGTCTCGCGGAAATCGACGAGGTTCTGCGTCACCACCCGCTTCCAGGGCATGCCCTCTTTCGGCGTGCGACGCGTCTCGTGCAGGTAGAAGAGATGGAACTCTCCGTCTTCCTCGTACGGGATGACATCCCCTACCCAGGCGCCTTCCGGCTGATAGAACCCTCGCTGGCTCATTGTCACCTCATCATTGATGGTTAATCGGTTACGCACGACGCTAGCGGCACGAGGAGGCGCTGGTCAAGCGGTTAAGCAAGTTAAGCAGCGGAACTTCTCCGAGGCGTCATCAGGAACTCATAGCTCCGTCATGCGGAGCCCATACGAGCCCCGGCTACCGTGGCGGATCACGGTGAGTCGAGGAGTGGATGTGTCGGTGCAACGCAGCAGGAACAGGATGACGCACGCCGACGGCTCCGCTGTGCGTGTGCTTCTGGTCGACGACGAGCCGGCCCTGTGCGACATCCTCGCCATGGCGCTGCGACATGAGGGCTGGGACGTGACGACGGCGTTGACCGGTCGGGAAGCACTTCGCGCGGCGAAGATCTCGGTGCCCGATGTGATCGTGCTCGACGTCATGCTCCCCGATCTCGACGGAACCGACGTGTTGATACGCATGAGGGAGAGCGGCATCGCCGCGCCGGTCTTGTTCCTGACGGCGAAGGATGCTCTCGCCGACCGGCTGGTCGGACTCAACGCCGGCGGCGACGACTATGTGACGAAGCCGTTCGATCTGGACGAGTTGATCGCGCGGCTGCAGGGGCTGGTGCGGCGCACCGTACGGGTCGGCGCAGAGAGTGCCGGCCCGATCATCGCGGTCGGTGATCTCACTCTGGATGAGGAATCACGCGAGGTCACACGAGCCGGTGTGTACATCGAGCTCTCTCCGACAGAGTTCGAGCTGCTGCGTTACCTCATGCACAACCCTCGTCGAGTGCACGGAAAGCTGCATCTTCTGGAGCAGGTCTGGGCGTACGACTACGGCGGGAAGTCGACCATCGTGGACTTGTACATCTCGTATCTCCGCCGCAAGATCGACGTTCTCGGGGCGCCCATGATCCACACCGTCCGCGGGATCGGGTACCTGCTCAAGCCGGCGGCGCCCGCAGAATGAAGACCCGCCGGTCCTGGTCGCTCCGTCGGCGGCTGTTGTTCGGGTTCACGCTGCTCGTCGCGGCGATCGCGGTGACGAACGGCACGCTGACGATCACGTCGTCACACACCCAGCTGGTCGCCCGGCTCGATCAGCAGCTGACGTCTGCCGCAGAGCGCACCGCCGACGTGCTGTCGAGGATTCCCGACAGGGAGACCATGCCGCCGCCGTCGACTGCCCGCCCGCCCGTCACCGATCTCCTTCCGGGCCAAGGCGCAGGGGCGATCGGCATCCTGTTCGTCGACGACGAGATGATCGCGGCCGGGTATGTCGGTGCCGACGGAGAATCGCATGACCTCACCGATCCCCAGCTGAGCGCGCTGACGGAGGATTCGCTCGTCGGCTCGCCGCAGACCGTGGACCTCGGCGGTGATCTCGGTCGCTACCGGGTCGTCCGCACCGAAGCCGACGGCGGGCGCGCGGTCGTCATCAACGGGCTGGCGCTGGCGGATGTCGAGGCGACCACGGCAAGCCTCATCGCCAACACGGCGATCGTGAGCGCGGTCGGACTGTTGCTCGCGGTCTTCCTCGGCTTTCTCCTGCTGCGGGTTGCCCTGCGTCCCATGGACAGGGTGGCGGCGACGGCCACACGCGTCTCACAGCGTCCGCTGGAGTCCAAGGTCTCGCTCCCCGAGCGCGTTCCCGTCGCCGACACCTCCGCGGACACCGAGGTCGGACGAGTGGGGCTCGCTCTGAACGAGCTTCTCGATTCCGTTGAATCGGCGCTCGTCTCCCGTGAGGCGGGGGAGCAGAAGCTCCGCCGTTTCATCGCCGATGCCAGTCATGAGTTGCGCACGCCGCTCGCGGTCGTCAGGGGGTACGCCGACCTCGCCCTTCGTGACGTGATCGATGCACCGGCAGCGATGCGGCACCCCCTGCAGCGCATCGGTGCGGAGGCGGCTCGCATGTCGTCACTGGTCGAGGATCTGTTGCTGTTGGCGCGTCTTGACGAGGGTCGCGAGCTTCGCATGACGCGCACGGGGCTGGCGATGCTGGTCGCCGATGCCGTCGCCGACGCGCACGTGGCAGGGCCCGACCACCGCTGGCACCTCGAGCTGCCCGACGACGACCTCGAGGTCGAGATCGACGCCGATCCGGAACGCGTGCATCAGGTACTCGCGAATCTGCTGTCCAACGCCCGCACCCATACGCCGGCGGGGACGACGGTCGAGGTGGGTCTGCGGAGCGGTTCCGACTCGGTCGTGCTCACGGTGACGGACGACGGCCCCGGCATCCCGCCGAACGCGGTCGACGAGTTGTTCGAACGCTTCAGTCGTGTCGATGAGTCGCGCGCGCGAGCGACGGGAGGAAGCGGTCTCGGTCTCGCGATCGTCCGTGCGATCGTCGATGCCCATGGCGGCGCGGTCAGGGTCGTGAGCAGGCCGGGATACACGCGCTTCACCATCGAGCTTCCCCGGATGGCTCATGCAGAACGCACAAGATGAGCATCGAACGGTCAAAGTGCTGCTGTTTACGGTCTGTTCATGCACAGTTCACCTCATGTCGCCAGCGTCGGGCGCACGGACACTGCGAGCCGACTTCACGCGTTCAACCGCTTCGAGATCAAGTACCTGGTGCCCGAGGATCGCGCCGATGAGTTGCGCGCCGCGCTCGATCAGCAGATGGACGAAGACGCTCATGCGGGCAACGGCGGCTACCCGATCACCAGCGTCTACTACGACACCGCCGACCTGACCTTCTACTGGGAGAAGATCGAAGGCCTGCGGTTCCGCCGCAAGCTGCGCATCCGCCACTACGGGACCGGCGACGACCTGACCGCGCGATCGCGCGTCTTCGTCGAGATCAAGCAGCGGGTCAATCGCGTCACGCAGAAGCGGCGGGTGGCGCTTCCCTATCGCGACGCGCTCCTGCTCTGCTCGCGGGAGGGCTACCACCCGCAGGAGGAGATGAGCAGCCGTCGCCGGGCCTTTCTCAACGAGGTCGGCACGCTGGTGCAGACGCTGGATCTGCGCCCGACGGTCACGACCGCGTACTACCGCCAGGCATGGGTCGGACGAGATGCCGACCTCGGGCTGAGGGTCACGCTCGATCACCGCCTGCGCGGCAGAGACCGCGACTTACATCTCTCGGATGCCAGCCTCAATCGCCTCACCCTTCCTCCGCGTCTCTCGGTGCTGGAGGTCAAGGCCAATGAGCGCGTGCCGACCTGGGTCACCGACCTCACGGCTCGCATGAGTCTCGATGTCGTCCGCATCTCGAAGTACTGCCAGAGCGTGCAGGCGTTCGGGCTGGCGCCGCGATCGATCATGCACGCCGCCGACGAAGTCGACCAGATCCTCGCCCGTTCCTCATCCACCATTCCCGCATCCGCGCTCTGAGCGCACCGAACCGAAAGCAGCTCCATGGATCTGTTCCAAGACCTCACCGGGACGTTCTCCGTCCTCGACATCGCACTCACGCTCACGCTGTCGTTCGTGCTGTCCGCGTTGATCGGATGGGTGTACAAGAAGACCCATCGCAACATCTCCTACAGCCAGTCGTACGTGCAGACGCTGGTCATCATCGGCATGGTGGTCGCGGTGATCATGCTCGTCGTGGGCTCCAACATCGCCCGGGCCTTCGCGCTGGTCGGTGCGTTGTCCGTCATCCGGTTCCGCAACGCCATCAAGGAAACTCGCGACGTCGGGTTCATCTTCCTGGTGATGGCGATCGGGATGGCTGTCGGCACCCGGTTCTACATCTTGGCCGCGGCCGCGACCGTCGTGATCCTCCTCGTCACCTATCTGATGCAGCGCTTCGATTGGTTCAAGCTCGACATCCAGCGCCAGGTCGTCAAAGTGCAGGTGCCTCCGGACTCGCACTACCAGCAGGACGTCGCCGACGTGCTGGTGTCGCGCACGCATGAATTCGAGCTCGTCAGCGTGGAGACAGCGCGCGGTGGCGCATTGACGGAACTCTTCTATTCGGTGCGGCTCAAGCCGGGAGTCACCACCGCAGAGCTCATCGACGCGCTGGGGGAGGTCAACACGGGGCAGAAGGTGACCGTGCTGACCGGCTACGACCAGACGGATATGTGAGGCGGCTGACGATGTTCCTGACGACTGTGCGCAAACGGCTGCCGATCCGGCTCCGTCAGAACTGGAAGGTGCTCGCCGTCACGGCGGTCGGTGCGGTCGTGGCTGTCACGGTCTTCGGGAACGTCGTCATCCGTCCGACCTCGACGAGCACCGCTGCCGTCTCCGATGCCGAGCTGATCACTGAGGATGTGGAAGGCGCCGTCGATCTGTTCGCCGCCGATGCGGCGCATGAGGTCACGCTGTCGTACTCGCAGGAGGACTACGACGAGATGCTGGATGCCTATTTCACCGAGGGGGAGAAGGAGTGGATGGTCGCCGACATCACGATCGACGGCACCACGATCGATTCCGTCGGCATCAGGCTCAAAGGCAACTCCACCTTGTCGTCGCTCGTCGATGATCGGGAAGGATCAGCGACCTTCGGCGAGTCCGCGCCGGGCGGGATCGGCGGCATGGGCGCAGGAGACGGCGAACTCCCGGAGGGCATGGAGATGCCGGAGGGGATGGAGATGCCGGAAGGCATGGAGCCTCCGGAGGGGATGGAGCCCCCGGAGGGGATGGAGATGCCGGAAGGCATGGAGCCGCCCGGTGGCGGGGGTGACGGTGAGGCCGGATTCGGGGTAGGGATCGCGCTCTCGACGGATGCGCCCGAGAATCTGCCCCTGCTCGTCAGCTTCGACGAGTATCAGGAGGGGCGGGCGTATCAGGGCATGACACAGCTCTCGATCCGCCCCTCGTCATCCAGCTATGAGTCGTCGCTGAACGAAGCGGTCGCCCTCGAACTCACCGCCCGATCGGGGCAGACGACACAGCAGTTCTCGTACACGTCGTACACCGTCAACGAACGGCCGACGACGACACGACTGGTCGTGGAGAGTCCGGATGCGCAGTACGCCGACGAGTTGGAGGGGGAGAGCGTGCTGTTCAAGATGCTCGCCTCCGGCTCGTTCACCTATCAGGGCGATGACCAGACCGAGTACACGGATGACTTCTCACAGGTGAACCTGATCGGCAGTCAGGATCTCCAGCCCGTCATCTCGTTCCTGCAGTGGCTCGACGAGGCGTCCGACGAGGAGTTCGCGGCCGGACTCGACGAGCGGCTCGATGTCGAGGGGTTCGCGGAGTACCTCGCGTTCCAGGAGCTCATCGGCAACATCGACACGATCTCCGGCCCAGGCCGCAACGGCTATCTCTCCTACGACCTGGGCACGGGTCGTATCAGCGTCATCTCCTGGGATCTCAACCTCGCCTTCGGTGGGATGGGAGCGGGGCCCGGCGCGCTTGCCGGTGAACAGGTCACCGCCGATGATGGCGAGGCGACGGATGCGGAGTCGAGCGCCGCGGCCTCTCCGCCCGAAGGCGAGATGCCGGACATGGCAGGAATGATGGGGAGCGAGAACGCGCTGGTGACGCGCTTCCAAGAGAACTCGGAGTTCGCCGCGCTCATCGACGCAGCGTCGGCGAGATTGCAGAAGTCGCTCATCGCGAGCGGAGACGCGCTCGGTGTCGTGGAGGAGGTCGCCGCTCGGATCCCCGTGACCGAAGGACTCCCGCAATCCACGGTGGACGCGGATGCCGACGCCCTGCGGGAACAGCTGGCCGCAGCGGAGTGAACTCCCGACCGCCTCGCTCGCAGCTCGTGGTGAGGGGTCAGAACACGCCGCGCCCGACCGTGGTGCTGCGGCGTGTTCTGACCCCTCGCGGTCGAAACTCAGTCGTTCAGCGAGGTGATCGCGGGGTCGCGGCGCGCGACTTCGGCTGCTGTCGACACGATCACGCGGCGCATGGCCGCCACCGCGATCGCGGGTGTGACATCGGAGCGGTGTGCGAGGCTCACGGTGCGCGTCATCATCGGATGCGACAGGCGCACGGATCGCAGCGCGGGCCTGTCGAGCAGCACCATGGCGGGCACGACCGCGACGCCGAGGCCACGCTCGACGAAGCGCAGCACCGCGTCCATCTCGGCGCCGGCCAGCAGGGGCACGGGTGCGAGACCGGCGGAGCGGAAGGCCGCATCCGTCGTGGCGCGCAGCTCATAGCTCTCGTCGAAGGCGATCAGCGGCAGGGATGCGAGGCCGGGAAGGTCGAGCGAGGGGGCCGTGGTCACGGGTGGCTCAGCGGCCGACGAGACGACCACGAGCTCCTCGGTCAGCAGCGGCATCCGGGTCAGACTCACTCCCGCGGGAGGCTGTCCCTCTGAGGCGGTGACGAGTGCGATGTCGAGCGCGCCCACCGCGAGCTGTTCGACGAGGGTGCGCGACCCCGCCTCCGTGAGCTGCAGCTCGACGCCGGGGTGGGCGGCATGGAACACGCTGATCGCTTCGGCCACGAGGCTGATGCACAGCGTCGGAGTCGCGCCGAGCCTGACGCGACCGCGTCGCAGGCCGGCGAGCTCGCCCATCTCCTCGCGTATCGCCTCGGCCTCGGCGAGCATCCGTTGCGCGCGGGGGAGCAGGGTCTCCCCGGCGGCGGTCAGAGCGATGTGGCCGCGGGCGCGGTGGAACAGTTCTGCTCCGAGTTCCCGCTCCAGCGTGGAGATCTGACGGCTCAGCGAGGGCTGTGCCAGATGGAGGTGTTCCGACGCGCGGGTGAAGTTTCCGAGGCGGGCGACTTCGACGAACCCGCGGAGTTGCTCGAGGTTCATGACCATAGCCTACCCGCATCGTTACGACGCCAACTATGCATTGGAGTAATTAGGATCGCCTAACTAGCGTCGAATGCATGAGTACACGCGAACGTCAGATCTCCACCACGGTCCTGGTCATCGGCACCGGAGGATCCGGCCTGCGAGCGGCGATCGAGATCGCCGAACACGGTGTCGACGTCCTCGCCGTCGGCAAACGCCCGCGCCAGGATGCGCACACCTCCCTCGCCGCCGGCGGCATCAACGCTGCCCTCGGAACGATGGACTCCGACGACACGTGGCAGCAGCACGCCGCCGACACCATCAAGGAGAGCTACCTGCTCGCCAACCCGCACACGGTCGAGATCGTGACCCAGGGAGCCGAGCGCGGCATCCGCGACCTCGAGCGCTGGGGCATGGACTTCGCTCGCGAAGACGACGGCCGCATCTCGCAGCGCTTCTTCGGTGCGCACACCTTCCGTCGCACGGCCTTCTCGGGCGACTACACGGGCCTCGAGATCCAGCGCACCCTCGTGCGCAAGGCAGAGCAGCTCGAGGTGCCGATCCTCGACAACGTCTACATCACGCGTCTGCTCGTGCGCGACAACGTCATCTTCGGCGCCTACGGCTTCGACCAGGCCGACGGCACGCGCTACCTGATCCATGCGGATGCCGTGATCCTCGCCGCCGGCGGCCACAACCGCATCTGGCGCCGCACCTCCTCCCGCCGTGACGAGAACACCGGCGACTCCTTCCGCCTCGCGGTCGACGCCGGTGCCCGCCTGCGCGACCCGGAGCTCGTGCAGTTCCATCCGTCCGGCATCATCGAGCCCGAGAACGCCGCCGGCACGCTCATCTCCGAGGCGGCACGCGGAGAGGGCGGCATCCTGCGCAATGCCCTCGGCGAGCGGTTCATGCCCAAGTACGACCCGGAGCGCATGGAGCTGTCGACCCGCGACCGCGTCGCGCTCGCCGCGTACACCGAGATCAAGGAAGGACGCGGCACGGAGAACGGTGGCGTCTGGCTCGACGTCTCGCATCTGCCGCGCGAGACGATCATGACCCGCCTGCCGCGCGTGTACCAGACGATGATGGAGCTGCAGATGCTCGACATCACCACCGATCCGATCGAGATCGCGCCGACAGCTCACTACTCGATGGGTGGAGTGTGGGTGCGTCCGGAAGATCACCAGACCGATGTCGAGGGGCTCTACGCGATCGGCGAGGCATCCAGCGGCCTCCACGGCGCGAACCGCCTCGGCGGCAACTCGCTCATCGAGCTGCTCGTGTACGGGCGCATCGTCGGGCAGGCGGCGATGGCCCATGCGGCCGGGCTGGAAGCGCAGCAGCGGTCGGCCGAGGCTGTCGAGGTCGCCAGGGCCGAGATCGCCGATCTCCTGGCCGCGGACGGCCGCGAGAACGTGCGGGCGCTGCAGCGCGCCATCCGCAACACGATGACCGAGTACGCAGGTGTCGTCCGCGACGAAGAGGGGCTGCGCGCCGGACTCGCCGAACTCGACATGATCGAAGGACGCATGGAGGACATCGGCATCCACCCCGACATCGCCGGGTTCCAGGACCTCGCGCACGCGTTCGACCTCAAGGCATCGGCGCTGGCCGCCCGCGCCACGATGGAGGCCGCGCTCGAACGCCGGGAGACCCGCGGATGCCACAACCGCAGCGACTTCCCCGACACCGATCCGACGCTGCAGGTGAACCTGGTCTGGAGTCCGCGCGACGGCATCACGCACGAGGCGATCCCCGAGATCCCCGCCGAGATCGCCGAGCTCATGCGCGAGGTCGACACCACCGGCAAGCTCGTCGAGTAGCTCCCGACCGCGAGTCCCGACGGGGCCGAGGGGTCAAGACGCGCCGCTGGCCGGCCGCTCCGTGCGGCGTGTCTTGACCCCTCACCGGGAATGTCAGCCGACCTGCGGTTCCTCGGTGTCGATGACGCCGATCCCGACGGCCTCGTGGTCGGGCTCGGGCTCGTCACGCTTGGGCGCGACCGGCTCCTCACCCGGGTCCTTCTCGGTGCTCGGCTCCTGCAACTGCTCGGTGCTCGGCACCTCTTCGGGGTCTGCCTGCTCGGCCGACTCTTCCTGCGCGGCGGAGGCGTCCGGCTCGGGCGACTCCGCCGTCAGCTCGCCCGCGTCGGCGCCCGACGAGGGAGTGGGGGTGGGAGCCTGCGTCTCGGGAGACGGTTCCTGCTCCGGTGTGCTGTTCGTCATGATCGTCCCTTTCACGATGTCTTCGCGATCAGGATGCCGTCGGAACCGCCCCGCATGAAGGGGCTTGACGCGGCCTCAGAAGTGCATCTGCTTGAGGGTGCCGTACTTGATCAGCAGCTCTTCGAGGGCGTCGCCGTCCTGGTACTCGACGTGGACGGCCTTCCCCGTGCCCCCAGCGAGCACGATGTCGGGTCCGTTCGAGAACAGCAGCGTCGACCAGGGCGAGGCGAACACGGTCGCGCCCGCGGCATCCCTGGCCGTGACGCCGTCGCCATCCAGCGAGAGCTCGACGATCTTGTCCGACCCCTTCACAGGGAAGGCGACGGGAAACTCGGTCCCCTCCCACTCGCGGAAGTACGCGGTCAGTCCGATCTTCGCCTGGGGGAACCCGGCACGCAGGCTGCGGCCGATCCGTGAGACGTGCACCTCGTGCTCGACGCGCTCGCCCTGATCATCGGTGACCGCGACCGTCACGCTCCCGCCGATCGGGTAGGTCTGACGGAACAGCTCCTCCTGGCGCTTGTCGTCCGGCGTCAGGTCGCTGCTCTCCAGGAACGGCTGCTCGCCGATCCACCCGGTGCGCACGCTCCAGGTGCGGGTCGTTGCCTTGCTCTTCTTGCGGGAGCTGAGCACGCCGAAGACGACGATGAGCACGAGCACGAGCGCGCCCGCCACGAGGAACAGCATGATTCCGGTGTCATCACTCATGCGATCAGGTTAATGGGAGTGAACCGAAACGGGGAAGGCGGCGTAACCTGGACGCGTGACTGCGTACGTCTCGGCCTTCGACCTGTTCTCCATCGGAGTGGGGCCCTCCAGCTCCCATACGGTGGGTCCGATGCGCGCGGCCCTGGACTTCGTCCACCGGCTCGGCGCGAGCGAGACGCTCGCCGCGGTGTCGCGGATCGAGTGCACGCTGTTCGGTTCGCTGGGAGCGACCGGCATCGGACACGGTACGCCGGATGCCGTCGTGGCGGGGCTGCGGGGATTGTCGCCGGAGAGCTGCGATCCCGCGGAGGTTCGCTCCGCCTGGACCGAGTACCCGGCGGGCGAGCCGCTCACTCTCGATGGCCAGCAGCAGATCCCGTTCGCGAAGACCGACATCGTCTTCGCCCCGCGCACCCGGCTGCCAGGCCACCCGAATGCCATGACGCTCACCGCGTGGGATGCCGCCGGCGCAACGGTCGCCGAGGAGACGTACTACTCGATCGGCGGAGGATTCATCCGGCGCGAGGGGGAGGGCACATCGATCACGGCGGCCGCATTCCCCTACTCCTATGCGGATGCCGCCTCGCTGCTGGCGTTGTGCGATGAGCACGGACTGTCGATCGCCGAGGTCGCGCGGCTGAACGAGACCGCCGTGCGCAGCGAGGAAGAGGTGGCTGCGGGGCTGGATGCCATCTGGAACGCCATGTCGGCCTGCGTCGACGCCGGTCTGCACTCCGACGGCGTGCTGCCCGGCATGCTCAAGGTGAAGCGGCGGGCGAGCACGATCCGTGCGCAGCTCGACGAGGTAGAGGCTGAGGGACACCGTGAGCTCCCTGGCGAATGGCTCGGGGCCTTCGCCCTCGCCGTCAACGAGGAGAATGCGGCGGGCGGACGGGTTGTCACTGCTCCGACCAACGGCGCGGCCGGCATCCTGCCCGCGGTGGCGATGTACTGGTGGCGGTTCCTGGCCGACTCCGGACTCGGCGCCGGCAACGCGGTCACGCCCTACGGCGAGCTGGTGGGCAGCGCGCTGCTGGGCTTCGGCCCCGATGGTCGCAGCCTCGCCGCGCAGGTGGATGCCGACCTCGATCCCGAGCAGACGGCCGAGGCGAACCGTCGCCGCGGCATCCGTCGCTTCCTGCTCACTGCGACCGCGCTCGGCTCGCTGTTCAAGGCGAACGCCTCGATCTCGGGAGCGGAGGGCGGATGCCAGGCCGAGGTCGGCTCGGCCTGCGCAATGGCGGCGGGCGGTCTCACCGCGGTGATGGGCGGCACGAACCGTCAGATCGAGAACGCGGCGGAGATCGCGATGGAACACCATCTCGGGCTCACGTGCGACCCCATCGGCGGACTCGTGCAGATCCCCTGCATCGAACGCAACGCGATCGCCGCCTCGACCGCCGTGACCGCCGCGCGTCTCGCGCTGCGGGGCGACGGCAGCCACTACGTGTCGCTGGATGCCGTGGTCGAGACGATGCGCCAGACCGGCGCCGACATGTCGACCAAGTACAAGGAGACCAGCGAGGGCGGTCTCGCGGTCAACGTCATCGAGTGCTGAGGGCGGCCCGCACGGGGTGTCGGTGATCGCGGGTAGCCTCCTCGAAGACCGATCGAGGAGGGTGTGATGGATCCGTTCTGGGACCCGCGCAGCACGCGCCGGCGCCAGCAGCCGGTCGTGGCCGTGCGTCCGACCGACGACGCTCCCACGCCGGGCGCGCAGTGGCCGACGAGCATCCCGGCCGTCGCGCAGGTGCTGCGGGAGGGTATCGACCTCGACCCGGGAGTGACGTTCCTCGTCGGCGAGAACGGCAGCGGCAAGTCGACCATCGTCGAAGGCGTCGCGATCGCGTACGGGCTCTCGCCCGAGGGTGGGTCGCGCCAGGCGAAGCACAGCACGCGACCGACCGAGTCGCCCTTGTCGGAGTGGCTGCGGCTCCAGCGCGGCGTCGGTGCGAACCGGTGGGGTTTCTTCCTCCGGGCCGAGACGATGCACTCGTTCTACACCTACCTCGAGGAGAACCCCTCGGCGCGCGGGGACGTCGCCTTTCACGAGATGAGCCACGGAGAGTCGTTCCTCGCTCTGCTGGAGAGCAGGTTCGACGAACCGGGGTTCTACTGTCTCGACGAGCCAGAGGCGGCGCTGTCCTTCTCCTCGACGCTCGCCCTCATCGCCGTGCTGCAGCGCATCGTCGACGAGGGCGGTCAGGTGCTGTGCGCCACGCACTCGCCCGTGCTCGCGGCGCTCCCCGGTGCGCGCATCCTCGAGGTCGGCGACTGGGGCATCCGCTCCGCCGAATGGAACGATCTCGAACTCGTGAACCACTGGCGGTCATTCCTCGATTCGCCGCCGCGCTACCTGCGTCATCTGCTCGACTAGCGCCGACGCCCGCTCGGGCGCAAGTCGTAGGCTGGCGGGCATGACCGAGCACACCTCCCCGAAGCGGCGCGGACGCCCGCGGGGGGTGTCCGACGCTCGGGAGCGGATCATCGCCGCCGCCGTCGAGGAGTTCGGCGAGCACGGTTACGAGGCCGCGACGATCCGGCTCATCGCCGCGCGAGCAGGAGTGGATTCGGCGCTCGTGCACCACTACTTCGGCACCAAGGCCGACCTCTTCGCCGAGGCAGTCGGCATCCCGCTCCGACCCGATATCGATGTGCCGGGGATCCTCGCCGGACCCCGCGACGAGATCGGCGAGCGACTGATCCGCTACGTGCTGCAGGGGTTCGAGCAGCCGGAGATCCGCCGCCGCGGCGTCATGCTGCTGCGCACGGCGATCGGCAGCAAACTGACGACTCCGCTGCTGGCCGGCTTCCTGTCGCGCGAACTGCTCTCGCGGGTGGCGAAGAGTCTCGACGTCGACGATGCGGAGCTGCGGGCTTCGCTCGTCGCCTCGCAGATCGCCGGGATGCTGATCGCGCGGTACGTGCTGCGGCTGCCCGCGCTCGCCGCCGCATCGGTCGATGACCTCGTGGCGCGGGTCGGCCCCACGGTGCAGCGCTACCTCTTCGACTGAGCGTTGACGTCGTTCGCGCGCAGGCGCATAATTCATCGCATGATGAATAATCTCGCGGTCGAGGTCTCGCAGCTGCGGGTGCAGCGCGGGAAATCATCGGTGTTCGACGGGATCGATCTCGCGATCCCGCGGGGGCAGATCACCGGTCTGCTGGGCCCGTCGGGCTGCGGCAAGACCACGCTCATGCGCTCGATCGTCGGCGTGCAGCGGATCGCGTCCGGACAGGTCACCGTGCTCGGCGAGCCGGGCGGGTCGCGCCAGCTGAGGCACCGCGTGGCCTACGGCACTCAGGGTGCGGCGGTCTACGGCGACCTGAGCGTGCGCCAGAACCTGTCGTACTTCGCTGCCCTGCTGAAGGCCCCGAAGGGCGACGTCGACCGTGTCATCGCCGAGGTCGGACTCGGGCCGCAGGCCGCTCAGCTGGTCGACTCGCTCAGCGGTGGTCAATCGACGCGCGTCTCGCTCGCGATGGCGCTGCTCGGCGCACCCGAGCTCGTGGTGCTGGACGAGCCCACGGTCGGTCTCGACCCCGTGCTGCGTTCCGAGCTGTGGGAGCTCTTCCGGGGCCTCGCCGACCGCGGCGTCACCCTCATCGTCTCGAGCCATGTCATGGACGAGGCGCTCCGCTGCGACCGGCTGCTGCTTCTGCGCGCGGGCAGGATCATCGCCGACACCACCCCGCGCGCCCTGCTGGTCGACACCGGTACGGACGATCCGGAGGCTGCATTCCTGGCCCTCATCGAACGCGACCGATGGCTCTCCGCAGACACCAGGCGGTCCCGCCGAGAAGCACGCACCGACGAGGGGGAGGTGTCGGCATGAACGGCCTGCGGATGTTCGCGACGGCCGGTCGAGTGCTGACCCAGCTGCGCCACGACCCGCGCTCGATCGCGCTGATGCTGATCGCGCCGAGTCTGCTGGTCGGCCTGTTCGCCTGGCTGTTCAGCGATCAGGAGGGCGTCTTCGATCAGTTCGGCGGAGCGATCCTGGCGCTGTTCCCGTTCATCGTGATGTTCCTGATCACCTCGATCACCACGTTGCGGGAGCGTCGGTCCGGCACGTTGGAGCGGCTGATGACCACTCCGCTCGGCAAGGCCGATTTCATCCTCGGGTATGCACTCGCATTCGGGCTGATGGCGCTGCTGCAGGCCGTGATCACGGTCTCGTTCGCGGTGGGCGTGTGCGGTCTCGATGTCGACGGGCCGCTGTGGCAGCTCGGACTGGTCGCGATCGTCGACGCCCTGCTCGGCACCGCTCTCGGTCTGCTCGCCAGCGCGTTCGCGCAGACCGAGTTCCAGGCGGTGCAGTTCATGCCGCTGCTGGTCTTCCCGCAGATCATCCTGGGTGGGCTGTTCATGCCGCGCGACCAGATGCCCGACGTGCTCCACGCGATCTCGGACTGGCTGCCGTTGAGCTACGCGATCGACACGATCAACGCGGTCGCGGCGGGGGACGAGGGGTGGGATGTGTTCGGCCCGCTGCTCGTGGTCGTGGCATTCGCGGTCGGTGCCCTCGTGCTGGCAGCGCTGACGCTGCGGCGGCGCACACGCTGAGACGCCGACTGGGGCCACTCTCAGCGGGCGGAGCGGTTCTTGGTATGCCTGGTCGGGGCCGTGGCCCAGGGATCCTCGGGCCACGGATGCTTCGGATACCGCCCGCGCATCTCGGCGCGTACCTGGGCGTACGGACCCGACCAGAACGAGGTGAGGTCGTCGGTGACCGCGAGCGGGCGTCCGGCGGGGGAGAGCAGGTGGAAGAGCACCGGTACACGGCCGTCGATCAGCCGGGGAGTCTCGGCCCAGCCGAAACACTCCTGCAGTTTCACCGCGACCACGGGGCGGGCGTCGGCGTCGTCGAGCGCCGGGTATGAGATGCGGATGCGGGACCCGCTGGGCACTTCCAGACGCTCGGGCACGAGCTCATCGAGGCGCGCGGCCTCCGGCCACGGCAGGAGCCGGCGCAGCGCCGATGTCAGATCCAGTCGTGCGGCAGGGGTGCCGCCCGCCAGAGCATCGAGCTCCGGCGCGAGCCAGGCGTCGAGGGCGGCGAGGAGCCCGGCGTCCGAGACATCCGGCCACGGTGGCCCCAGCTCGCGATGCAGCAGTGCCAGACGGCACCGCAGCTCGGCGGCCGGCGTCGACCAGGTGAAAATGCCCAGCCCCTCGCGCTGCAGCGTGCGGCGCACGGCATCGCGCCCCTCTTCGGCCGAGGCGCGCACCGGTGCCGAGGAACGCAGTATCGCTCCCACGCGGCGCTCACGACGCGCCTGCACTCGGCCTCCGACGAACTCCGCCTCGACGCGGTCGGTGAGCAGATGGCCGGCGGCCTGTTCCATCTGCTCCTCGGTGAGCACGGCGGCCGACCGGATGATCGCCCCGGACCCGGCCGCCGCACGTCCGGAGGCACGGGCGACGTCGGCGATGGCCAGCCACTCGACCGCCGCGAGCGGACCGGTCACCCCGGCGCGGGTCCCCGACGCCAACAGGAACGTCGACCCGCTGGCGTTGTGGTCCGCGCGGCGCGCGACGCGCTCGGGGAAGGCCAGCGCGATCACGAGGCCGACACCGTCGAGGTCGGAGCGCGCACCCGGCGTCGCCGAGATCAGGCGCTCGAGACGATCCGCGTCGCTGCGCCACCGACGGGCTTCCGGCGTCCGCCCGCCGCGTAGTGCGATGAGTGCCTGCGCGACATCCGAGTCCGCGGTGCGCAGATCACCGCCCAGCAGTGCGACGACCTCGGCGGCGAGCCGAGCGCCCACCACCGGGCTGCCGTCCCGCAGAGCGCGCGCGAGTCGAGGGTCTGTCGGGATGCGAGCCAGGGCGCGGCCTTCGTCGGTGGCGCGGCCCTCATCGTCGATCGCGCCGAGTGCGCGCAGCACCGTGACGGCAGCGGCCAGGCTGTCGGTGGGCAGCGGGTCGATCAGCCGTAGTCCGGTCCCGCCCGGCGCACCCCAGCAGGCGAGCAGCAGGGCCGCGTCAGCGAGGTCGGTCGAGGCGATCTCCGGCGTCGGACGGGCGGGGGCAGCGGCGTACGTGCGCTCGTCGACGCAGCGGACGACGGTTCCCGGTCCCTGGCGGGTGCCGCGGCCGGCGCGCTGCACACACGATGAGCGGGAGGCTGCGGTGGTGACGAGCCCCGTCATCCCGCGCGCCGTATCGCGCTGAGGAGCACGGGCCAGACACGTGTCGACCACCAGCCGCACGCCCGGCACGGTGAGCGAGGACTCCGCGAGCGAGGTCGTGATGATGATGCGGGCCGCCTCGTCCGGACGGCGGCCGCGGATCACGGCGTCCTGCTCGGCTGCGGGCATCCGACCGTGCAGCTCCCGCACATCGAAGGCGTCGGTCGCGTCGCGGATGCGGCGGGCGATCTCGGACACCTCGCGGGCGCCCGGCGCGAAGACCAGCACGTCGGCCGTCGGATCGTCGCCGCGCAGCTCCCTGGCAGCGGAGGCGGTGGTCCGCGCGACGTGATCCAGGAACGCCCAGGTGACTCCGCGTTCGTCGAGACGCGGAGCCGGACTCGGAGCCCAGCGCTCGGTGAGCGGGAAGGCGGGCACATCGTGGTCGACGATCGGAGCGGGCCGGCCATCCGTACCGAGGACAGTGGCGATACGCGCGGCATCGAGGGTCGCCGACATGGCGATGAGCGCCAGGTCGTCGCGCAGCTCGCGCACCTCCGAGAGCAGGCCGATCAGGAGGTCGGTCTCGAGCGCGCGCTCGTGCACCTCGTCGATGATCACGGCATCCACACCCTGGAGTCCTGGGTCGTCCAGCAGCCGTCGCAGCAGCACGCCGGCCGTGACGAACTCGATTCGCGTCTCCTTCGCGACCGCGCGCTCGCCGCGGACGGTGAACCCCACGCGAGTGCCGAGCGGCGAACCGTCGAGCTGTGCGAGACGGCGCGCGGCTGCGCGGGCGGCGACCCGTCGCGGTTGGGTGACGATGACGCGGCCGGTCGAGCGCGACGCGAGCAGTGGCGGCACGAGCGTGGTCTTGCCGGTGCCTGGCGGGGCACTCACCACCGCTGACGTGCTCGTGTCGAGCGTCCGGGTGAGCTCGTCGAGCGCGGCCGCGAACGAGAGACCTGCGCCGATGGTGGCGAGGTCGAAGGCGGCGGACGTCATCGTCCCAGTCTGCCCGGTCGGCGGCATCCGGGGTCGTCCACAACTCAGGACGGTTGCGTCCGGTCCGGTCGGATCCGGCGTCCCGGCCGGCCGACGGCGAAGACTCTCCTGAGTTGTGGACGGCAGCCGGAGCGGCCCGTAAGAAGACAGCGGATGCCGCGACCGGAATCGGCCGCGGCATCCGCTGTTCTGTGGTGACCGGGGACTACTCTGCGTCAGCCGCCGGTGCGGCGGGCGGCGGGGGAGGAGTGGTCGGCTTCGGAACCCGCGTCTGTGCAGGCGCGGGAGCGCTGGCCGTAGCCACACCCTCGCCGATGCCGCGGCCGACGGCCTGACCCTGGATGATTCCGGCGAGGTCGAGCCCTGTGGCCGAGTGCACGCTGTCGAACACCGACCGCATCGCGATCGCGCTGTCGGCGCCGACGACCTGCGATGCGCCGTCGTCCCCCGAACCTCCGATGATCGACACGTTGCCGATCGCCGCGTAGCCCTTCGAGAACTCCGCCATGATCGACGGCAGCACCTCGAGCACTCGCTGCGACAGGAAGGCATCCTGGTTCGACGCGATGGCCTTCGCCTCCGCCTCGAGGGCGGCCGCTCGCGCGTCACCCTCGGCGCGGATCGCGTCGGCCTCGGCGTTGGCGCGCAGTCGGCGCGCTTCGGCTTCGGCTTCAGCCTGGGAGCGCAGTGCGTCTGCCTCACCCTGTGCCTTGGCGACAGCCGCGGCAGCTTCACCGTCGGCGCGGGCCTTGTCGGCCTGTGCCTGCTGCTCGGCGATACGGGTGCGTGCCTCTGCCTGCTTGACCTGCTCGATCGCGGCGGCCTCGGCCGCACGTTCGCGGGTGTACAGCTCGGCCTGCGCGCGCGTCTCCGCTTCGTACCGCTGCGCATCGGCGACGCGCTTGACATCGGCGTCGAGCTGGGCCTGGCGGTTCTCGGCCTGCTGCTGCAGCACGGCCTGCTGCGCCTGCTCGCGGGCGAGGTTCTCGGCCTGCTCGGCTTCGGCGCGTGCCCGGCCGATGCCGGCGTTCGAGTTCGCGGTGTTGGTGTCGAGCGCGGTCTGCTCGATCAGGTTGGCTTCCTTGTTGGCGATGTTCTTCTGGTTGATCGCACGGTCGGCGTTGGTCTGCGAGATCTCCGCGGACTGACGCTTCGCCTGGATCTCGGGAGCACCGAGCGACTGGATGTAGCCGACCTTGTCGGTGATGCCCTTGATCTGGAACGAGTCGAGGATCAGACCCTGCTCGGCGAGCTCCTGAGAGACGTCGGCGGCGATCTGGTCGGAGAACTTCTTGCGCTCACGCATCAGCTCGACGACCGAGAGCGTCGCGACGATGCCGCGGAGGGCACCTTCCAGCTGCTCGGTGGTGAACTGCTCGATGGCCTTGTCCTGCGAGGCGAATCGCTCCGCCGCCCGGCGGACCAGGATGGGGTCGGAACCGATCTTCACGATCGCGACACCGTCGACGTTCAGGGTGACGCTGTCGAGAGACTGCGCCTCGGCGTTCAGGGAGACCTGGCGCGAGCGCAGCGAGATGATCTCGTGGCGCTGCGTGATCGGGTTGACGAGCGACTTGCCGTTCACGATGACAGTGACGGGCGACTCCGACATCTCGGACGTGCTCGATCCGTCGGTGGCGACGACTGCGCGTTGCACCTTCTGCTTGCGTCCCGAGATGACGAGCGCCTCGTCGGCGCGGGCCACCTTGATCCAGCTGCGTGCGAACAGCAGCAGGATGAGCAAGATGACGACGGCGGCGACGATCGCGATGCCGACGATGATGAGGATGCCGACTGCTCCGGCGATCTCCATGAATGACCTCCCTGGTTCCCCCCGAGGGGGCGGTCTCGAGCGCGCCGTGGTGCGCGCCTTCACTCCACCCTGTCAGAAAAGTACTTCTGCCGTTCCGGGGAGGCGCTGGGGAGGAGAACTCGTTCTCGGCCGGGGACTTCACGCCGGATCATCCGCCCGACGGGGATGACTCCTCCCGAGGCGTGGGCGACGGTGCGACGCGGCGCCGGTTCAGCCCTTGCGGAGCTTCTCGGCGAGGTCGCGCAGCGTGCGCAGTTCGTCGTCGCCGAGGGTCGACATCCGTTCGGCGATGGAGCGCCCGTGCACGGTGGCGAGTGAACGGAACGCCCTCGCGCCGGCCTCCGTGGCCCGGATCAGGGAGCCGCGGCCGTCGTCGGGGTCGGCGCACTTCGACACGAGTCCGCGCGTGACCATGCGATCGACGAGCCGCGAGACGCTCGGCTGACTGATCAGCATGTTCGAGGTGACGTCGCGCAGCCGCGCGGTCATGTCGGGGGAGCGAGTGACGGTGAGCAGCACGTCGTACTCGGCCTGAGCGAGGTCGCCGTGCTCGAAGTCCGCCATCATCTCGGTGAAGAGCTCGTGCTGCGCCCGGAACAGGCTCTCCCAGGCCTCCAGGGCGAGCTTGCGATCGGTCATCCTCACAGAATAGTGCGAACAGTAAAGGGCCGGTCGGAGAGGCTCCCGACCGGCCCTTGTCCCTTGCACCAAGAGTGTCCTGCAATCACATGCGGTGAGTGCCACAGCAAACATTCACCGTGTGATCACTGTATAACGGCGAGATAACGAATGCAACGGTTTGATCACGGAAGTTTTCGGACCTGTCCTGTTTGTCCTGTCTCGCCGGATCTGCCGAAATCTCACCTACCTGCAGATCGTCTTACCGGAGTTGCAGATTTTCATCGGAGTTGTCGCTAAGCGGCGGGTGTCGGTGCCGCGCCCGACAGCGGAGTAGCTTTCACGTCAAGTTGGCACCCGCGCCACGGTGTCCGCGATGACGCTGACGGCCTTGGGGGAACAGACGCGAGGGCGGATGCCGAGACCACTCAGCCATGGGTTTGTCTCTAGCCCGCCCTCGCGGGTCGTGGGTCCCCCGGGGACGAAGGTTGGGTACTCTCTCCCGGTCCTAGCTGTACTGACCCGGATCATTGTTGACGTAGGAGAGACCTTCGGTGTCGAGTGGGAGCTGTCTAGGTTCCGGTTCGATCACACGAAGGTCTCTCATGTCCCACGCTAATGCCCGGTTGGCTCCGGCCGGCAGATTGATCATGGTCCAGCGCATCCAGTCCGGGCGTGCGGTCGCGCATGTGGCGGCGGAGATGGGGGTCTCCCGCACGACCGCGTGGCGGTGGTGGCGCAGGTTCCGGGAGGAAGGGCGGGCGGGTCTGATTGACCGGTCCAGTGTCGCCAGGTCGCATCCCGCTCGGACGGGCCCGTGTCGGGAGACACGGGTGCGGATCATGCGACATCTCACCCGTCGCGGTCCGGTGTTCATCGCGGCGAAGCTGGGGATGCATTCCTCGACCGTCGGACGGGTATTGGTCCGACACCACACCCCGCTGTTGCGAGAGACGGACCCGGTCACCGGGACCGTGATCCGCGCAGTGCGGCGTTCCGCCCGCCGTTACGAGCACGACCATCCCGGCTCGTTGATCCATATTGACGTGAAGAAGCTCGGACGCATCCCAGACGGAGGCGGATGGCGCGCGCACGGCCGCAGCGAGAAAGTCCGCAGCCGTGGGATCGGCTACGACTACATCCATGCCGTGATCGATGACCACTCCCGCCTCGCTTACGCCGAGATCCACGACGACGAGAAGGGCACCACCGCAGCCGGAGTCCTCGAACGCGCAATTGCGTTCTATGCCGCCCTCGGCGTCACCGTCGAGCGGGTCATCAGCGACAACGCCTTCGCCTACCGGCACTCGGCCGCGTTCCGCGCGGTCCTCGACGCCCACGGCATCACCCAGAAGTTCATCAAACCGCACTGCCCCTGGACCAATGGGAAAGTCGAAAGACTCAACCGCACCCTCGCCACCGAATGGGCCTACGCCCGCGCCTATACCTCGAACGCCGAACGCACAGCTGCCTTGCCCATCTGGCTCGACTACTACAACCTAGACAGAGCCCACCTCGGCATCGACGGCAAAACCCCCATCGACCGAATCAACAACGGTCGAGGTCAATACACCTAGCTGCCAGCGGCTCGGCGGTGTCTACAGACAGCCGCGCAGCCCGTCTGCCGGCCGCGCCGTCTCGCGGGGTTGTGGCTGCGGATCATCGGTTCGGTGCCGCGGAGGACGCGTTGGAGCTGGTCAGCTGGTGCCCCGCCTGTAGAAGCGCCACGACATCGACAGCGGTGAGTGCCATCGCGAGTGCGCCGTCAACGATTGCGGCGTCGGCTGCATCGCCGATCGCGTCACCGGCGAACTCAGGGGTGTGCGGAGCAGAGGAGCATCCTTCGATCGCGATGAGCGGATGGATGGATGGAACGACGTGCGACACATTGCCCATGTCGGTCGACCCTCCCGGCGAGGCCGCGTAGGGGTGCGGCGTGCGCCCGAGCGAGGCGATATTGCGGTCCCAGGCCTCGGCCAGCACCGGGTTCTGCACTAGTTCGGCATAGGTGGGTTCGGCATGTTCCCACGCCCATGAGCACCCAGTCGCGGTCGCCCCACCCTCGAAGCAGGCAAGGATCCTGCGCTGCGTGCTCTCGAGCGCGTCGAGTGTGTCCGCGCGCACCTCGGCTCGCACTCGCGTCGACGATGGGATGATGTTCGTTGCCTCACCGCCGTGGTCAATGAAGGCATTTGCACGGACTCCGTCGGGGAGGTGCTGGCGGAGAAGGCCCAGCGCGACGAGTCCGATTGTCGCCGCGTTCGCCGCGTTCATCCCATCGGGGCTCGGGCCCCCCGCATGACCGGCCTGCCCCTGGAAGGACACGTCGAATCGGGCGACGGCCTGCGTGCGCAAGTCGGCACAGCGCAGATCGTCGCCGGGCCCTCCGTGCACCATAAGGGAGAAGTCGACGTCATCCCACGCGCCAGCGTCCAGCATGAGGATCTTTCCCCCGCCGTGCTCCTCCGCCGGCGTTCCGAGTAGCTTCACGCGGATGCCGAGGTCGTCAACGACATCCGCCAGCGCAATGGCTGCACCGACGCCGGCGGCGGCGATGATGTTGTGACCACAGGCGTGGCCCATGCCGGGGAGTGCGTCGTACTCCGCGCAGATCGCGACGGTGATATCTCCCTGTCCGATCGTGGCCTCCACGGCGGTGTCGAGACCGAACGCACCCTCCCAAACCTCGAACCCGGCTGCACGCATCGTCTCAGCCACCACCGAGGCTGCCCGGTGTTCAGCGAAAGCGAGCTCCGGATGTGCGTGGATCTGCGCACTCAGCGCCAGAACGTCTGCTTCCCAACTCATGCGGGAGGCGATCACCGTGCTCCGCACGTCGGAAATCGCGGCGGGCAAAGAGAGAGATGGGAGAGCTGTCATCGTTCTTCAATCGGTTCGGGGGTGTGTGAGTGGGAAGCGTCGTCGATCGGGTCTGCGGAGCGGGCGACCCGGACACGCAGCCCGATAACTGCAAGAGCGAGCGAGATCACCAGGCAGATCGCCCAAACCGCGACGAACGATGTGGGGGTGGAGCGGGGGACGGTCGCCCCACTATCGGAAGCTGTAGCAACGAATAGCGTCATTACGAGGGCGAACACCGCCCCGGCAGCTGCTCCTGCTGCAGTGCGCGCGGTGTTGAAGAGTGCTGAGGCGATTCCCACGGAGTCCGCAGGAGCGTTGCGAACCACGACCGCGGGAAGAACCGCAAGTAGGACACCCGCGGAGACGCCTCCGAGTGCCATTGACGCGATAAACAGCGCGGCCGCTCCGGCAAAGACAATCATGAGAGCGAAGCTCACGGCAGCTGTCGCTCCAGCGAGAGCGATTGCGCGGTGGGCGGAGATCCGTCGCACGAGCCGATCCCCGAGGAGCGTGCCGGCAAAGGCGGCCAGCGCATAGAGCACGATGATCGCACCGGCGGCGGCGGGTGGGATGCCGAGGCCGTAGCCGTCGCGCTCGCTGTCGCCGAGGAGCCAGAGGAAGCTCGCTGTTTGACCGCCGTAGGTCTGAGCGCCGAAGAGCAGCGAGGCGATGATCGGCAGTCCGATGCCACCGTGCGTGAGCATCGTGAGATCGACCAGAGGATCGGTGATCCGGCGTTCCACGACGACCCAGAGCGCCAGTACCGCCGTGCCACCGAGGGTCAGGGCGAGGGTACGCGCGTCTCCCCATCCCCAGGTGCTGGCGTTCGACACTCCTGTCAGTATCGCGAGCAGCCCAATAGTCAGCAGGACGGCTCCGACGATGTCGACGCGCCCGCGCTTTCGCACAGTGGTCTCGGGCACGAGGAACACGACAACAGGTACGCACAGGGCGATGAACACCGCGGGGACCAACAGCACGATTGCGAGCTCGCCGGTCGCGCCGAAGAGCAGGCCGGACATGAGGGAGCCGATCGCGGCGCCGAGGGTGAGCGCGCCGACGAGCACTCCGATACTTCGGCTCGCTGATCGCTCGTCTCTGGCGCGGACGATCGCGAACTCCAGGGGTAGGAAGGCCGCCAGCGGTGCCTGTAGCGCTCGCCCGAGGAGGAATACCTCGAATGTGGGTGCGAAGGCAACGACGATAGATCCCACGGCAACGAGCCCCGTTGCAATGACCAACAACCGCTTATGCCCGAACATATCGCCGAGTTTGGCCAGGATGGGAACGCAGGCGACGGTCATGAGCATGTACATCGCGCTCACCCAGTTCAGTGCACCGGCGCCGACCCCGAACTGCTGGCCGATCGCAGCGAGCAAGGGCGAGAACCAACCCTGCAGCGCGCCGCTGCCAAATTCCATGACGACGAGAAACCCGACGACACCTATTGCCGGGCGCCCACGAACGAGACTCTGCGACACGAATTGCTCCTTTGTCGATCCGATGCGATGGGTTATGTTCACCCACGAGTACGAGGAAGGCGCGTAGAATGCAGCTTTATGAACAAGGTTGACCGTTCTACGCAGTTAGCGAGTCTCGACGAGACCGATAAGAGACTGATCCAAGCACTGCAGATCAACCCCCGCGCCCGATGGGCTTCCCTCGCGCCCATCATCGGCGTCGACTCGGTAACGTTGGCCCGCCGCTGGGAACGACTGTCCGACCACGGACTCGCCTGGGTGGCCGGCCATCCAGGCCCCGGAACACGGGGGCCGTCAGCGATCCTCGAAATTGAAGCCGAACCCGGCGCCACTCTCGAGATCGCACACTCCCTCGCCGCCGACCCCGAGGCCTTCACGATCGACCACACCGCAGGAGGGCGAGACCTGCTGGCCATCGTGGGCGCGAGCGATCTCGACTCGCTGAGCGAATACATCATGGGGAGGATGCGTCGGCTCTCGGGCGTGCGCGCGACACGCACATTGCTCCTGTCCTCCCCGTTCACAGACGCCGGGCAATGGCGGCTGCGTTCCCTGTCAACCGATGAGACGTCCGCCGTCGAGCGCACCCTCGATGTGCCGACCGCCGCGCGAGGCGAGGTCGACCCGCAACTGGAAAACGCCCTCCTGCACGCGCTCGGGCAGGACGGGCGCGCCACAGTGACGAACATTGCTAGAGAGCTAGGGGTCGGGCAACGACGCGTACGCGAAGCGCTCACTACCCTCAGCACACAGGGGCGCCTGGTGGTTCGCACCGAAGTTGCTCGCGCTCACTCCGGCTGGCCGGTGCACGCGTGGTACTTCCTACGGGTCCCGGCGGGCGTCGCCGAGCGCGTGGGCTCTGCCATGACGAGGCTCGGAGAAGTACGCATGGCGGCATCGACGATCGGCCCGTACAACCTGGTGCTGTCGGTGTGGATGCGCGCACTCGCCGATGTGCAACGACTCGAGGCGGCAATCGAGGAAGGGGTGCCTGGTGTGTCGATCGCCGACCGATCGGTGGTCTTGCAGAGCCTCAAGAAAGAGGGCCGCTACCTCGGTGCCGGGGGGCTTGCAACTAACACCATGATTCCCATGCTGATCTAGATACTGCGTGAGAATCATCGGTTTCGCAGGGAAGCCTCTAATCAAGGCGGCTGCCGTACCAGCTGCCTAGCGTATGTCGTATGACGCATACGCAGCCGACTGTCGGAGTCTTCGACCTCTTCACGGTCGGGATCGGGCCCTCGAGTTCACACACCGTCGGCCCGATGAAGGCCGCCGCCGACTTCGCCGCGTCGCTCGAGGTCCGCGACCTGCTCCCGCGCGTGTCGACAGTGCGCGTCGATATCTTTGGCTCACTTGCCGCAACTGGCGCCGGGCACGGCACCTTCACCGCCGTGCTGCTGGGGCTGACGGGAGCGCGCTCCGACGAGATCACCCCCGACGAGGTCGCGGCACGGCTCGACGAAATTACACGTACCGGAACTGTCGCGCTCGGCGGACAGCATCCCGTTCCTTGCGCAGTCGAAGACTTCGTCCTCCGCCCCTTGACTGTTCACCCCCGCCACACCAATGCGTTGTCGTTCACCGCGGTCGATGCGACCGGTACTGCGCTCGCGACAGAAACCTACTTCTCGGTGGGTGGCGGGTTCATCGTCCGCGAAGGCGAGGAGCCGGGCTCGGCGTCGGCAACGGGAGACGTCCTCCCGTTGCCGTTTTCTTCCGGGGCAGAACTCCTGGCCAGGTGCGAGGAGACAGGACTCGCCGTAAGCGAGGTGATGCGTGAGAACGAGCGCGCTCGGCGGCCTGACGATGAAATCCATGCGGGCCTGCGTCACATCTGGGACGTGATGGAGTCGAGCGTGCGGTCATCGATCGGGCGCGACGGCGTGCTCCCCGGCGGCCTGAAGGTTCGGCGGCGGGCGGGTGCGTGGGCGGCGCGTCTGGCCGCGGAGGATCCCGATCACGGTCACGAACACTGGCAGCAGCGTGTGAACCTCATCGCACTCGCCGTCAACGAGGAAAACGCGAGCGGTGGGCGCGTGGTGACGGCACCGACGAACGGCGCGGCAGGCATTGTTCCGGCGGTGCTGTACTACGCCCTGCACTACACCCCCGCCGCGGCGTCCGACGGCGAAGGGGTGCGCGAGGACGTTATCGAGAGATTCCTGCTCACTGCGGCCGCGGTCGGCTCGCTCTATAAGACGAACGCCTCGATCTCCGGCGCCGAGGTCGGATGCCAAGGCGAGGTCGGGTCGGCGTCGTCGATGGCCGCGGCGGGGCTGGCCGAGATTCTCGGCGGCACGCCACGTCAGGTGGAGAATGCCGCCGAGATCGCCATGGAGCACAACCTCGGCCTCACCTGCGACCCAATCGGCGGGCTGGTGCAGGTTCCCTGCATCGAACGCAATGCGATCGCGGCATCGAAGGCCATCAATGCCGCACGGATGGCGCTGTGGGGCGACGGAGAGCACCGCGTTTCGCTCGACCAGGTGATCGCGACGATGCGCGACACCGGCGCGGACATGAGCGACAAGTACAAAGAGACTGCGCTGGGCGGCCTCGCCGTCAACGTTGTCGAGTGTTGAGAGGAACAGCAGTCATGCGCACACGTACCGTCTTCACTGGAGGGCGCGTCTTCGACGGCGTCACGACCGCGCAGGCCGATGTGGCCATTCACGGGGACCGCATCGTGGATGTCGGGATAGGGCTTGACGGCGATGAGGCGGTCGACTGCACGGGAGCCTTCATCGTCCCCGGACTCTTCGACTGCCATGTCCACATCATGGCGAGCGATTTTGACGTGGCCCGGAGCGAACAGGAGCCCTTCTCCCTCCCCTATTACGAGGCGGTGCGCAATCTTTCGCTCCTCCTCGATCAGGGCATCACCTCAGCGCGCGACGCGGCCGGAGCTGATGCCGGCGTGAAGCGCGCGATCGCGAAGAACCTCATCGAAGGACCACGACTGCAGACCGCAATCGTGATGCTTTCCCAGACCGGCGGTCACGGCGACCTGCATCTCCCCTCCGGCGGCAGTCGCTCGATGGCGATGATGATGCCACACCCGGGACGACCGCGCTCGGTCCGCGATGGAGTGGATGACGTACGCCGCGGCGTGCGGGAAATCCTGCGCGCAGGTGCCGACGCAATCAAGGTGGCGACCACCGGTGGAGTCATGTCGACGGGCGACGATCCCCGTCACGCACACTTCCGCGATGACGAGCTCGCCGTGATTGCGGAAGAGGTCGCCGCGGCGGGAACATACTTCTTCGCCCACGCCCAGGGCACGGAGGGGATCAAGGCCGCCTTGCGGCATGGAGCACGGTCGATCGAACATGGGTATCACCTCGATGACGAGGCGATCGACCTCCTGCTCCGCACTGGGGCGTGGCTCGTACCGACGCTGTCCGCCACCCAAGCGATCGTGGACGCCGCCGACCGCGGCGTGCCGATCCCCGCCGAAAGTCAGGCCCTTGCCCGAGAGGCTGTCGGCGCCCACCGGGCGAGCTTCGCTCGAGCCGTCGACGCAGGCGTCAAGGTCGCCATGGGTACAGATTCGCCGCCGTACGGCCACCCCTCCGACAGCAACCTCGACGAACTGTTGCTGATGACACAGGCGTCTGCGATGACGCCGGCGGATGCGTGGCGCGCAGCCACGGCGAACTCTGCAGCATTGCTGCGGCAGGACGACCTCGGTGCGCTCGCACCGGGAAAGATCGCCGACCTCGTCGTCGTGAACGGCGAAGTCGACGATCTTCGCGGGCTGCGCGGGCGCATCCGATCCGTCATCCTCGGCGGACGACGCGTGCGCTAACCGTTAGGCCTCACGCAGCGCCGAGGAAGGCCGTGATGGCCGACGCGGCACGAGCAGGATGCTCGTTCTCCCACGCGTGCCCGCAGCCGGCAAGCACCAGTGCATCCGCCCGACGGATCTCGTCGACCATCGACAGGGCATCCGCCATGGGCACCGCGGCGTCTTCACGTCCATGGATGACCAGCGTGCGGGCATCGATCTCGTCCAGTCGGCCGCGTGTATCGAACCCGCGCGTGGCAGCGAAACGTCGCATCAACCGATCACCACGATCCGCTCGTACTGGCGCCCCGTCCGTCGGCGCGGCAGAGGTCGCGGCAGGCACCAGGTGTGCGAGGGTGGCCCTGGCGCGCGCCTCGTCGCCACGCTCGAGTGCGAGGAGCAGATCGGCGACAGGGCCAGCGGTGCGCTTGGCGCGGAACGGGGCCTGAGAGGTCGCGCCGAGCACGAGCCCACCCAAGAGGTCTGCGTGACGGAGAGCGAAGGCCTGTGCCACCATCCCCCCGAACGATGTGCCCAGAACGTGCGCGCGCGGATATCCGAGTGCCTGGACAAGCGCAGCGAGATCATCGGCGAGATCATCGGTCGTGTACGTCGACGGTTCGAACTCGGTGTTACCACGATCTCGCTGATCGTAAGTGATGACCGTGAACGCTGATCTCAGGTGCACCCGAAGCTCGTCGAACAATTCCTGCCCGACCTGGAGCCCATGGAGGAGGAACAGCGGGGGCCCGGCACCGTCGACACGGAACGACGTGACTCCCGCGCCAGTCCGGATGACAGCTTCCCTAGCCCCCGCCATCCAAATCACCAGATCTTACGCTCGCGCGCGTCCGCGACCAGCTCGGGGTCGGGGATGAGCGTCTTCGCCGCGACCGTGGCCAGCGACTGCTGCGAGAAGTGGAACCCGAAGTCCTCGGTCACGAGCTTGCGCCACGGCCGGTTCAGGATGTTGTGCGTCGACCAGCGCGCGAACCGCGGCCGCTTCATGATGTCGCGGGCGAGCTGCCAGGCCTTGGGGAGCAGGTCCTCGCGAGGCAGCACGTCGCTGACGAGACCATACTCCAGAGCCTTGCGGGCCGGGATGCTCGTCCCGCCATAGACGGCGTAGGCTGCCCGCTTGGTGCCCATCAAGTGCTGCAGGGCGAGAGCAAGCCCGTCGCCGGGCGAGGTTCCGACCATGAAATGCGGGTCCATGAAGTCTGCATCCTCGGCGGCGAGGGTCACGTCGCACATCAGCGCGAACTCCGTGTGGATGCCCGGCCCGTTCACCACCGCGATGGTGGGGATGTCGATGTTGTTCACGAAGTTCTCGATCAGCTTCCACGCATCGATCGTCTGCTGGAAGATGTAGTCCGGAGTCTCGTCGACCAGCGGCTTGGGCCAGGTCTGACGGGGATCTCCCCGGAACCAGGCTTCCCCGGTTCCCGTGATGATCAGAACGTGGTTCTCGGGGTCGTTGCCGACGTCCTGCCACACCCGATTCCACGCGTTGTGCGCTGCCCAGTTGTGCACGTACTCGCCGCCGTCGGTGTGGAGGCGCAGCTCGAGGATGCCATCCTCTCGACGCATCTCGAAGAAATCGGCGTAGCGCTTCGAATACTCCTCCAACGGTGTGGGCGCGACGTGACCGTCCCAACCGAAGCTCGCGGTGTCAACCATGGTGAGTCCCTTCGTCGGAGCGAGCCAACCCCGCCCGTTAATGAGACACTGTATCTCGATAAGCCGGGAGTTGATTGGGTATCGCGCAAATCGCTGGGAACCGGCCCGTTCGACGAGGTTCGCGAAGGTTCAGACGCTCAATCGACGTGGTCGCGCCACAAACCGGCGACGACGAGTTCCACGATCGCCTGCGCATCCTCAGGGAGGAAAGGGCGCTCTCGGCGCAGGACGAACCACTGCACGGGACCGATGAGCATCATATTGACAAAGGGGGCCTCCGCGGGGGGCAGCTGTCCAGCCTCTGTCGCCCGGTCGAGGCGTCGCTGCAGTTCGCCGGTGCGGCGATCCAGGAGTTCTACTCCCACATGGTGAAGCCCATCGTTCCCATCGGTGCGGCGCAGGAGGATCTGGAGCACCGCGCGACCGGCAGGCGTGATGGACGCCTCGGCGAAGGATTGCAGGAAGGTCGTGAGGTCACGGACGATATCGCCGGTGTTCTCGATCTGCACAGTTGTCTCGGCGAAGTGTGTAAGTACGTCGCGGAAGAGATCGTCGCGGTTCGGCCATCGACGATAGACCGTCGCGCGCCCGACCTGTGCGCGGGAAGCAAGTTCCTCGTATTGGAGACCGTCGATACCGCTCTCGGCGACGATCTCGAGCGCCGCCGCTCGCAACCGCTCCGTGACAAGTCGAGTGCGCCCTCCGGGGCGCCGCGCACGCAAGTCATCAACCGTCATGAGGCCACCTTGTCTTCCGATGCCCCTCAGCGCAACCGCGAGCTGCAGCCGCCGAGCGACATCAGCCGATGTTAGTCGTTTCATTCATCATCGGCTCCTCGAGCGAACATTCCTTCAACAACCAGGCTTCGTACGACTGTTTCCTGCGTCGCCTACCGGTGGCAACATCGCACTCCCACAATGTCCAGAACATTCGCGACGCCCTGTCGCGCCTACTCCCGGAGTGAGCCATGACACAGAATCCCGCCAGTGCGATACGCCTCAACGAACGAGAACACGACGGATGGAGCGGACGCCTCGTCTGGTGGGTCGCGATCCTCATCGTCGCGAACACCCTTGTCGACACCGTGATCGTCGCTCCCTTGCTCGTGCTGCCGCAGATGGCCGAGTTCTTCGGCACGGATCAGAGCGCCTGGCTCAACGCGAGCGCCGTTCTGGCGGGGGCGATGTGGGCACCGCTCTTGGGTAAAAGCGCCGATATCTACGGCAAGCGCCGCGTCCTCGTGCTCGCGCTGCTCGCCGGCGGTGTCGGCGCTCTCATCTGCCTCGTCGCCCCCAACATCGGGATCTTTTTGCTCGGTCGTGTCATCCAGGGCACGGCGGTGGGCTCGGTCTTCATCACCGTCGTTTACATCCGACAAATGTTCCCCACCCGGGTCGGCATGACGTCCGTCGGTATCGTCACCTCCGGCTCGGCGATCCTTGGAATCGCGTCGCCCTTCCTCTTCGAAGCGGTCGTCAACGCATTCGACTTCCGCGCGGTGTTCGTCGTGTCCGCTACCCTCGCGTTCGTAGCGGCGATCTCGGTGCGCGTGTTCCTGCCCGAATCGCCCGTTCATGCTCGCAGTCGACTCGATGTGCTTGGCGCCATACTGCTCGGGTTGGGTCTCGCAGGTGTTCTGGCCTACATCAGCCTTGGGCCCACCGCAGGATGGACGAACGCCGGACTGGTGGTCATACTTCTGATCGGCGTCACGCTTCTGACGGCCTGGGTGTTCTCCGCACTGCGCACCCCACAACCTGTGGTCGATCTGCGCCGGCTGACGCGGCCGATGGTTGCGATGCTCTTGGTCGTCGTGCTCGGCACCGGGGCATACCAAGCGCTGCTGCAGCTGATGGGCCTGATCGGACAAACGCCGCCCGAGGCCGGCCTCGGCTACGGTCTCGCAGGAGAATCGAGCTCACTCGGTCTCATGTTCGCGCTCCCCGCACTGGGCGCGGCGATCGGAGGAATCTTTGCCGGCTGGCTCGGCGCCCGCATCGGCCCTGCACGCACGCTCGCCGGCGGTGCCTTCATCGGCCTGGGATCGGGTTTCGGCCTCCTCTTGTCCACTGGGTCCTTCCTACCCGCGGCCATCTGCGCCGGCCTGCTCGGACTAACTGCCGGAGCGCTCGTCACCTCCGGCTTCAACCTCGCGACCACGCTCGTGCCGGAGGAGAGACAGGGCGTCGTCGCCTCCCTCGTGCAGGTGATGCTCGGCGTCGGGTCTGTCGTGATGAACATCGTCGGCGGGAGTATCCTGAGCGCCACCACGATTCCTGACAGCTCGGGACCGTCGGCAGCCGGGGTGAACATGTACATCATTGTGATGCTTGGCGCGTTCGCTGTCGCAACCGCGATCGCCCTGGGGCTATCTCGACACATCCGCTGGACGACCCGGACGGACAGCTCTCACTGAGTCCAGCACCCGAGTTCTTCGTGCGGCGCTATTCAGCTCTAGGGACGCGGCGTTGCATCCATAACTGTCGGCAACGCGAACGGCGCGATCTATCCGGGATCCGAACAGAAAAGCGCTGCGCAACCCGGTCCTCGTCACCGAAAGGGGGCGAGGACCGGGAACGATGCTTTCCGACCTCAGCTGGGCGATCGCGGCGTCCCGGATGGTGTCGGCGGCGTGGCAGTACTCGGAGCAAAACATGGGGTGAGATCCGTTCACGAATCTCACCGGCAGCTAGTGCGTAAGTAGCACCTTCACGATGCCTATTGCTAGAGCAACAAAAGCCAGAGCCACGCCAGCCCAGAGAGCCCTAAGCGTGAGAGCCACACCACTGAACCGCTGCATGAACAGTCCGACGAACCCGATGCGTACGGCGAGGATGAGGATCGCGGATGTCTGCACCCATATAGGTGGCACCCATCCCAGCCACGCCACAAGGTAAAGCGCGGCTGGGATCAGTGCTGCCGTCGCAATCGGGCGGGCCGTCGCGAGTACCTCGCGCACGACCTCGCGACTAGCTGGATGCTCCGATTCGTCGACACCCTGCCCGAGACCGTGGGAGACGACGTGTGCGAGTACGTGAGCAAGGAATGTCAGAAAGCCGGTGGCCAGCACCGCACCAACTGCTGCCCCATGGCGAATCTGCTCGGGACCCACTGCGATGGCGGCGCTCAAAACGGTGATGTTCCCGTACACATAAGACGAGAGCCATTCACGTGCCCGCCCTACCGGGATATTTGTTCGCTGGCGACGATCTCGGTGATGCTTGCGGTCTCGACCGTGGATATCGTTCTGCCTGTCGCGAGAACGGAATCGCATGTGGATAGTTCCTTTCTGGGATGGGTCACGTACTCGCGGCGGAGACGAGGATGCGGGCTAGTGCTTAGCGGAGCCAGGTGCGAGCCCCGCGTGAAACGCCAGAATCACCGCCTGGACGCGGTCGCGGGCGCCGATCTTGTTGAAAATCCGTCCTACGTTGCTCTTCACGGTCGATTCCGCGAGGTGCAGCGTCGCAGCGATCTCGGAGTTCGTAGCTCCGCGCGCGATCTCGACGAAGATCTCATGCTCACGGGCGCTCAGCCGCGTAGTGGCGGCTTTTGCTGACAAGTTCTGTGGCTCCTGTTGGGATAGCCCACCCGCCAAGCGCGAGAGCAGGCGCCTGGTCGCGCTCGGTGCGATCACGGCATCACCTGCCGCTACGGAGCGGATGGCCGAAAGGATATCGCCAGGCTCCGAGTCTTTCGTCAGGAATCCGCTCGCTCCGGCTTCCAGCCCCTCGATCACATACTCGTCGAGATCGAAGGTCGTTAGGAGAAGCACCCGGGCCTCGGGAACATCCGCGACGATCTGTCTGGTCGCCTCAATCCCATCCATACCGGGCATCCGTACGTCCATGACGACAATGTCGGGACGCAGACGGAGCGCTTGGCGGACCGCATCCGAACCATCCACCGCCTCACCCACGACCTCGAGCCCGTCTTGCCCGGTGAGGAACATCCGCATGCCCATCCGGTGCAGCGCTTGGTCATCAACGAGAAGTACTTTCATCGAATTCACCGCCCTCGTTCGGGATCACCGCGCTGACCAGCCAGCCGGCGGCGGTCGCACCTGTGTGGAACACGCCCCCGAGCGCGTCGACACGTTCCCTCATGCCGACGAGACCGTGGCCATCGGTCGACACCGCGGGTTGACCTGCGCCAGGCACGGCGCCGCGGTCCGCGATTGATACAACCACTTCTTGGGCGCTAACGACGACACGCACCGTGACGGCGGTGCCTTCTCCGCCGTGACGCAGCGAGTTCGTGAGCGCCTCCTGGATGATGCGATACACCGCCAACTGGTGAGCTCGCGGCAACCTATGGAGGTCGCCGCGACGTTCGTCATCGATTTGGAGACCTGCGCTTCGCACCGTGTCGATCAAGGCGCTCAGGCGAGAGAGGTCCGGTTGAGGCGACAGTGGGGCGGGAGCATCACTATCGCCTGAGCGCAGAAGCCGAAGGACTTGCCGTAGTTGACTGACTGATGCCCGGCTCACCTGGCCTATGGCGGCGAAGGCGCGTTCCGCTTCGTTTGGCGACGACCGCAAGACGTTCTGTCCACCCGCGGCCAAAGACGCGATGACAGATAGGTCGTGCCCGATGAGGTCGTGCATCTCACGAGAGATCCGCGACCGTTCTTCTGCCGCGGCTTCTCGCGCGACGTCAGCGCGGCGCCGCTGTTGCGCCTCCCGGGTACTGCGCAACTGCCTTCCCGCAAGGAGCGCGGCCGCGCTCATCGCGACAACTGGCAGCATTGCCGCGCCCCGTTCACCGAGCGCGAGCATCCCGGGCGAGGCTGCGCCCGCGAACGCGACGAGAGCCAAGATGCCGATCAGCGCCGAGCTAGCCGCGAGCGCGTCAGACCGCCTTAGCCCTACGTGGTACAGGAGGACCCAAATCGCGAGGTACCCCCATGGCGAAGGCTCCCCGATGAGTGCACTCGCCACGCCGCCAATGGTGAGCGCGGCGGTTGCCACGACGAGAGCGACAAACGGAGCCCGGCGACGAAAAGCGACAGCGCCGCAGGCGGCGAACAGGAACGGCGCCCCGACGGGTGACAGACCCGCCGAGGCGCTCGTACATGCGAGGGCAATCAGGATGGTGAGCGCAGCGTCCCAAACCAGAGGATGCGCAGCGTCGAAGGCACGTAGTCCCTCTCGTCGTGTCACGCTCACCCTCCGCTTAGCCGTCGAACTTCTTCAAGCGCCACCATGCCAGGCCGCCGAGGGCAGTCAACCACGTCAAGAGGATGATGATCGCCGTAGCGGCCCCGTACGGTTCCGTGCTCATCCCACCGGATCGCATGATGTTGATCGCTGCAAGCGGCATGTAGTCGGTAATGCTGGACAAGGGCTCGGGGAGGAACGCCGGCAGGATTTGGGGTCCCATTTGGAACAGGCCGAAGTACAGGCAGATCGCTCCCGCAGCGTTGCGCAATAGCCACCCCAGCAGCACGCCGAACAAAGCCCCGTAAGGCAACATGAGCGTGCCGCCAAGCACTCCCCACCACATCTCCGGAGCGAAGAGAGACATCCCCACGGCCGATGGAACCGTCCCCATCGCCTGGAGCAGCAGATAGAGGAGGACGGTGGTGGCGAAGGCGAGGACTGTGGAGATCCCGGTGACGACTGCAGCTTTCGCAAGCATCACGCCTGTGCGGCGGGGCGCGGTGGTCAGACTCGTGCGGATCGAGCCGCTTGCATATTCGGTGGTAACGCTGAGTACGCCAAAAACGACAAGCACAAGCATTCCGGCCGGATAGATACCTGTCCAGCCGAACGGGATGTGTCCTGCGTCGGCACCTCCCAGGGTCGTGCCGTCGATGATCATGTAGGAACAGAGCCCGATCGTCAGCGCGAAGGCGGCCGCCAACGTCACCCAGAGCGATCGAATTGTCCATAGTTTGCGCCATTCAGACCGCAGTAGTCCGACGCCGGTGATGCGCTCGCGGTCACGCGCTGCGGAAAAGGTTGGGACGGTGACTGCGGTCATCATGCTGCGGCCTCCTCCTGGGACGAGTACTCGACCGCGTTTCGGGTGATCTGCATGAATGCCTCCTCGAGTGACGCCCTTTCTGCGGATAGGGCGTACAGCGTGGCTCCCTGACCTGCCGCGATATGGCCGACTTCCCGCGCCGAGAAGCCGCTGATGAAGAGAGTGTCCTCACCTGACCGTCGAACCTCGACCCCGGATCGTTGGATCACATCAGCGAGACGCGACGCATCAGGACTCACGACGCGTGTGGTCTCCGGCGCCACCGACTCGATGACATCTTCGACGGTTCCCGCCGCGAGCAGGCGGCCTTGCCCGATCACGACGAGGTCCTTCGCGATCAAGGAGAGCTCGCTCATTAGATGTGAGGAAAGAAACACGGTTCGCCCCTCAGCGGCAAGTCGTACCAGGAGATGACGGAGCCAGAGCACCCCATCTGGATCGAGGCCGTTGACCGGTTCGTCGAGCACGAGAGTGGCCGGGTCCCCCAGAAGAGCCGTGGCGATGCCGAGCCGTTGGCTCATGCCCAACGAGAACCCACCCGCTCGTTTGTTTGCGACGGCTCCGAGGCCCACCATCTCGAGGACCTCGATTGCCCTTGCGCGGGCGATGTTATGTGTCTCGGCGACGACGAGGAGATGGTTGAGGGCGGTGCGCCCGGGATTCACCGCCCTCGCGTCGAGCATCACGCCAAGGTGGCGAATTGGGTCGGGAAGGTCTTGATACCGGCGTCCGCCGACGGTGATGCGACCATCTGTGGGTCGGTCGAGACCGACGAGCATGCGCATAGTGGTGGATTTGCCCGCTCCGTTGGGCCCGAGGAAGCCCGTGACGACGCCCGGACGAACGGTGAAGGTGAGGTTATCGACGACGGTCTTTTCGCCGTACCTTTTGGTGAGGTGGTGACTGGTGATCATGTCATCAATCCTGTTCTCTTCCTGTTCGCTCGACATCTCACTGCGGTACCGCGCACTACCTCCCGTGGTACCCCTCCGGCATCCTCATGTCACAGTCGACTGAGGCTCGCTGGGCACGAAGGTGCGCGAGCCAACGCACCCCGTAGGCGCCGACAAATGCCCTGATGCCGTCGATCATGGTGGGGCGGAGCCGCTCTCGGTTTACCGCAAGCAGGTTCGGCTGTTCGCTGAACGCCAGAAGCGCGGTGAGCGCGAAGAAGTGGCCCGTCGTGCGTCGCGGGTCTTCGGCATCGAGGAGCCCGAGGTCGGCGAAATGCCTGATGCGTTCCGCGATGGCGTTCTCAGCCGTCGCAGTCTCGATGTCGTCAGCAGTGGCCGAGACTCGCCAGCGTCGCTAAGCGACCAAGGCCCAGACGGCGCCCGCCCAGCAAAGAACGTTCGCGCCACTTTTGCCAACTCTCGTGAGACAGATGACTAGATGGGGCGTCCCCGCTTTCGCATGATCTCGCGGTTGCGCTGTCTCACGTCATGACAGATCCAGTGAGATCGGACAACATGTCCGATCTCACGAAGTTGCCGGAGCCGCACGGACGCTGTCGGAGCGCCTCACGAAAGTGACGGAGTCTCAGGAAGCCTGTCTGATCGCGGTGGCGCCATCTCCCGGCCGCACCCATCGTTTGCGGCGACTGGCCTCACACCGACCTGAGACGGCCGCCGATAAAGCCCCTGACGGCCGAGTATCGCTGAGGGCCTCTGGCGGCGTCGATGGCTGGCGTCTCGGGCCGTTCGCAGACTTCTAGGACGAAGAAGAGAGCGCTAGCGGGTGGTCTGGTACCCGACACCGGTGGCCGTCCAACGAGAGGTGACTACTGATGTTGACGATCGCGCATCTCAGCGATCCGCACCTTGATCTTTCGAGTGATCGGGAGCCACGCTTCGCGGCTGTTCTGCGTCAGGTCAAGGGCCTTCCGGCCGTCGACGCGCTTGTTGTCAGCGGCGACCTTGCGGACCACGGGCTGGTGGAAGAGTACGAGAGTTTCTTCGCGCACCTTCCGCCCGACCTGCCGGTACTGGTGGGGGCCGGCAATCATGATCTCTCCGAACCGCTGTCCGCTGCGCTGACATCGGCGGGAATGTCGTCGCAACCCAACGCCATTCTGCAGCTCGATGGTGCGACCATCATCGGGCTGGACTCGCACATCGACGGTCGTGATGACGGACTTCTCACTGGGGCCACTATGGGCTTCGCTCGCGACGCGATTCGTGAGGCTTCCGGGCCCGTGGTTCTCATGTTGCACCACCCGCCGGTTCCCATCGGGCATCACATCGTGGACGAGCACTTCGCACTCGCGAACCCGCAAGACCTGGAGCTGCTCATCCGGGAGTCTCCGGCAGTGATCGCTGTCTTCACGGGCCACGTGCACGCCGCGTTCACAGCGATGTTTGCGGGAGTACCAGTTCTGGGTAGCCCCGGCATCGTGTCCACGATGCGTCTCGGCAGCCGGACGAACCCCATCGCAGATTTCGACGCCATGCCAGGGTTCGCGCTCCACTCGATTGACCGGCAGAACGTCAGGACGGTGTTTCACTACCTCACACCAAAGGATCTATGACCGTCCTCGCGGCGGTTCTTCTCCTCCTACCCTTCGTTCTCTCGCCGGGTGCGAGCTTTGCACTTACCCTCAGCGGCGCTGCAGGCGGTGACCGCACGGCAGGTCTGCGCGTCGGGATAGGCACATCGATCGGTATCGCTCTGATCGCGGCTGTGGCCGGACTGAGCGAGTGGGGCATTTCGTCGCGGCCAACGAGCTGATCCGCGCGTGGTTTGAGATCATCGGCGGTCTATTGCTGATCGGCTTCGGCACCTTGCCCCTCCTCAAGTCGTGGCGGGGGCGGAAGAAGGGCGGCTCTCCCCGGAGTGCCACACATCCCACCCGACTCGTCCTGTGGTCGCCGCCGTCCATGTTGCGATGCTTCTCGGGTGGCTCGCTCTCGTCGCCGCGCTCGTCGCGAAGGTCCCGGCGATCGCGAATCGACCCCGGATCATGACCGTGCTTCAGGCTGTGGCGACCGGGTTCTTGGTCGTGTGGGGAGTCCAGAGCTGCGTCGCGGGAATTGCCACACTGTTCGCGTGACAAACGGTAGATTGCGCGGTCAGCCCATCTGCCGAAAGTGATCGATTCCGGCAGCACTATCAGCAGCGCACCACTCGCCCGTCGTTCCGGGAAGCTGTGTCTCACCAACCGACAACTCTCGTGAGATCGGACACGGGGGCCGTCTCCTATGCTGGCCCGATGGCTGCCGCATCCGAAGAGATCACTTCTTCGTTGGTTCGTTCCGTCGTATCGGAGCAGTTCCCTCAGTGGGCGGAGTTGCCGATCCGCCCGGTGGAGGTTCAGGGGTGGGACAACCGCACCTTCCGGCTGGGTGACCGACTGACTGTGCGCCTCCCGAGCGCTGACGGCTACGTCGCCGGCCTCGTCCGGGAAGAGCACACCCTCGCGATCCTCGGCTCCCGCTTTCGCGTCGCGATCCCCCGCGTGGTGGCGACAGGGGCCCCCTCGGCGGTGTTCAACCGACCTTGGTCCGTTCGCGAGTGGATTGAGGGGCATACGTTGACCTCGGTGGAAACGCGCGAGCGAGAGAACGTCATCAGTAGCGTGGGCGACGCCCTGAGGGAGTTGCAGGCCTGCGACACGGTCGGAGGCCCCTGGGCGGGAAGCGCATCTGCCTACCGCGGCTGCCACATCAGCGCGGTTGGCGAGGACGTGCAGGGCCGGCTCCCCCTCCTGGCCGGGCGCCACGCTGAGGGATGCCGGGCACTCTGGGATGCGGCCGTCACCACGGTGTGGACCGAGCCGCCGGTGTGGGTCCATGGCGATGTCGCGCCAGGGAACATGTTGTTCGATGGCAGCGGCCAATTGACGGCGCTCATCGACTTCGGACAGACGTGCGTCGGTGATCCCGCCAGCGACCTGGCCTTCGCGTGGTTGAGTTGCAGTTCTCGCGAACGGGATCGACTGCACGACCGGCTTGAGCTGCCGGAGGATGCCTGGCTACGAGGAGCTGCCTGGGCGTTGTGGAAGGCCCTCATCAGCTCTCCCGAAGAGATGCTCACCAAATATGGGCGCTCACGTGATGCCGTGCTGAGCGACGTGGCCAGCCTGATGGCGGGATGAGGACGACGCGCTTTTCCGTGCCTCCCGCCAGCGATCGGTGAAGGCTGGCGCCCGCGGCGTCACATCGCGCACGCCGGGACCTTCGACCCTGGCCGTGAGTGCGCGGGCATCGGATGGTGGGGAGTATCTCGTCGCGGCATCTCGTCTGCGGCACTATGCGAAGGATTCCCATGACTGCTCTGCAGACTCCCCCCGCGCGATCGACTGAATCCTCCCCGGCCGCGAAGGGAGACGAGACGCGCGTCGTGACAACCGCGAGCGGGCGACGATGGCTCGCGGTGCTGAGGCTGGCCACCGGCTTCATCTTCTTCTGGGCCTTCCTGGACAAGACGTTCGGCCTCGGCTATTCGACGCCGCCGGAACGGGCCTGGATATCCGGTGGCACACCGAGCCAGGGCTTCCTCAACAGCGACTCCGTCATCGGTCCGCTGAAGCCGTTCTTCGCGTCGATCGCCAGCCCGGTGAGCGATGTGCTCTTCATGGTCGCGATGCTCGCGATCGGTGTGGCCGTGCTCCTCGGCGTGGGGCTTCGCGTCAGCGCTGTCGTGGGCACGATCCTCATGCTCGCCATGTACCTCGCGGAGTGGCCCTTCGGTGCCAACGCAGCGTCGACGAACCCGCTGGTCGATTACCACATCATCTACGCGCTCGCCCTGATCGTCATCGCGGTCCTCGCGGCCGGAGACACGTGGGGCTTCGGTCGCCAGTGGAGGGCGCTCCACATCGTTCAGCACAACCGTTGGCTCGTCTGACATGAGCGCCCACGAACCGACCGCATCCATCACCGATCGCGGAACCGCAGCGTTCTCGTTTCGCGAAGACCGCGAACTCGGCGATGAGACGTTCGCGCACCTCGACGCCTGGTGGCGCGCAGCGAACTACCTCTCCGTCGGGCAGATCTATCTGCTCGACAACCCCCTCCTCCTCGATCCGCTCACGCGAGAGCACATCAAGCCCCGACTCCTCGGTCACTGGGGAACGACTCCCGGGCTCAACTTCCTCTACGCGCACCTGAACCGGGTGATCAGGGAGCGAGAGATCAGCACCATCTACATCACCGGCCCCGGACACGGCGGACCAGGCATGGTCGCCAACACCTACCTGGACGGCACCTACTCCGAGCTCTACTCCGACATCGATCAGAGCGCGGACGGCATGCGGAAGCTCTTCCGCCAGTTCTCGTTCCCCGGCGGCATCCCCAGCCATGCATCGGCGGATACGCCCGGCTCGATCCACGAGGGTGGTGAGCTCGGCTACGCCCTCTCCCACGCCTACGGTGCCGCCTTCGACAACCCCGACCTGCTCGTGGCCGCGGTGATCGGCGATGGGGAAGCGGAGACAGGGCCGCTGGCGACCAGTTGGCATTCCAACAAGTTCCTCAATCCGCTGACGGATGGGGTGGTGCTGCCGATCCTGCACCTGAACGGATACAAGATCGCGAACCCGACGGTGCTGGCGCGGATTCCCGAGGAAGAGCTCCTGAGCCTCATGCGCGGCTACGGACACACGCCCTACCTCGTGTCGGGCGGCTTCGACGGCGAGGATCCGATGGCTGTGCATCGCCGAATGGCGGAGACGCTCGACGCGGCACTTAACCAGATCGCGGAGATCAAGGCGTGGGCTGCGGCGGGGACCCTGCAGGAGCGGCCCGCGTGGCCGATGATCATCCTGCGCACTCCGAAGGGCTGGACCTGCCCGACCGAGATCGACGGGCTGCCGGCGGAGAACAACTGGCGCTCTCACCAGGTGCCGCTCGCCAGCGCGCGCGACACACCGGAGCACCTCGAGGTTCTCGACGGATGGCTCCGGTCCTACCGGCCGGAGGAACTGTTCGACGAGTTCGGCGCACCGGTGGCGCTGATCACCGACCTCGCTCCTTCGGGGGATCTGCGGATGAGCGCGAACCCGGTCGCGAACGGCGGTGTCCTTCGACGCGATCTCGTGCTCCCGGACTTCCGCGACTATGCGGTCGACGTCCCTGCTCCCGGCGCGACGGTGAACGAGGCCACGCGTGTGCTCGGCGGGTGGCTGACGGATGTCATCCGGGCCAACCCCGACAACTTCCGCATCTTCGGACCCGACGAGACGGCGTCGAATCGCCTCGGGGCCGTGCTCGAGGTCACCGACAAGCAGTGGAATGCCGACTACCTGCCCTCCGACGAGCATCTGGCCCGTGCCGGTCGAGTCATGGAGATGCTCAGCGAGCACCAGTGCGAAGGGTGGCTGGAGGGATATCTGTTGACCGGGCGTCACGGCCTCTTCAACACGTACGAGGCGTTCGTGCACATCGTCGGCTCGATGTTCAATCAGCACGCCAAGTGGCTGAAGACGAGCAAGGAGATCCCGTGGCGCCGCCCGATCGCCTCGCTCAACTACCTGCTGTCGTCACACGTGTGGCGGCAAGACCATAACGGCACGTCCCATCAGGACCCCGGCTTCATCGACCACGTGGTGAACAAGAAGGCCGACGTGGTGCGTGTGTATCTGCCTTTCGATGCCAACACGCTGCTCTCCGCGTACGACCACTGCCTACGCAGCGTCGACTACGTCAACGTCGTCGTGGCGGGCAAGCAACCCACGTTCAACTGGCTCAGCATGGACCGTGCCGTCGAACACATGACCCGGGGTGTCGGCATCTTCGAGTGGGCCGGAACCGAAGTCGCCGGCGAGAAGCCCGACGTGGTGCTCGGCTGCGCCGGTGACGTGCCGACGCTCGAAGTGCTGGCCGCGGCGTCCCTGCTGCGCGAGGCGATCCCCGACCTCAAGGTCAGAGTCGTCAACGTCGTCGATCTGATGCGCCTCGTCAGCGAGGGCGAACACCCGCACGGGATGAGCGACCGCGAATACGATGCCATCTTCACGACCGATCGACCGGTCATCTTCGCCTACCACGGCTATCCCTGGCTGATCCACCGGCTGACCTACCGGCGGGCGGGGCACGCTGACCTGCACGTTCGCGGATACAAGGAGGAAGGCACGACGACCACACCCTTCGACATGGTCATGCTCAACGACATCGACCGCTATCGCCTCGTCATCGACGTCCTCGATCGCGTCCCCGGACTCGGCGAACGATACTCCGGGCTTCGCCAGCGCATGCAGGACTCCCGAGTGCGCGCCCGCGCCTACACGCGGGAACACGGTGAGGACATCCCCGAGGTGGCCGATTGGACGTGGACGGCGGGTCCGGAGTCGCACGCGCGCGAAGTGAACACCGGCGTCGGAGGCCCGAACACGGGCAGCGAACCTCAGTGAGACGAACGGCCCCGGGCCGGCAGTCCGGCTGTCGCCTCCGCGCCGTGGATCCGCACACCGCACGACTCCGGTGCGATCGGGCGTTCAGCTCAGGTCGCGTATCGACGACCGGACGATGACCGGCATCGGGATCAGCACCGCTCCCAGAGGGTGTTCGCCGAGCAGCATCTCCACGGCGGTGCGCCCCATCACGTCGTAGGGGAGACGCGCGGTGGTGAGGCCGGGACGTTGGAAGCTCGCGAGTTCCTCGTCGTCGAAGGATGCGACGGAGATGTCGTTCGGGACGGTGAGGCCGCGCTCCGCGATCGCCTGGTACACCCCGAACGCGACGCCGTCGTTGCCCGCCAGGATCGCCGTGATCTCGGGATGCGCGTCGAGCATCTGCAGGGTGAAGTCGTAGCCGATGTCGGGATTCCATTCGGGAACATCGACGACGAATGGCTGAACGCCCGCCTCGGCGAAGGCAGCATGGATCCCTTCGAACCGCGACCCGATGGTGACCGAGTGGAGCGGGGACGACACCGCGCGCGGGTTGTTGCCGATCACGCCGATCAGACGATGTCCGGCCTCGGTGAGCAGGTGCGCCATCGCATGACCCGCCGTGCGCTCGTCCGGCAGCACGGAAGGATGCCCGGCCGTCGACGTTCCGTTCACGATCACGACGGGCACGTCGTGCGGAGTCTGGGGAACCTCGATCATGCGTGCGCCGAGGAGTCCGATCAGGATGCCGTCGACCCGGCGGTCGATCATCGCCTGGATCTCATCGGAGATGGTGGCGTCGTCCCCCTCCGTCTCGGCGATGAGAACGGTGTGGCCGTGTTCCTTCGCTGCGGAGAGAAGTCCGCGGATCATCTCGGATGCGTAGCGGGTCACGGTGATCTGGTCGGAGATGAAGCCGAGGGTCTTCGTCTTCCCGAGTCGTAGGCTCTGGGCCGCCGGGTTCGGCCGGTAGCCGAGTTCCTCAGCGGCTGCTCTGACCCGCCGTGCGGCATCAGCGGAGAGGCGTGAGCCCGGTCGATCGTTGAGGATCATGCTGACGGCGGCCTTCGACATGCCCGAGCGTGCGGCCACGTCGGCGAGCGTCGGCCTGCGATCCACGTTCTTCGGCATCGACTTCCTCCCATCGCGACGATCCCAGCTTAGGCAGTGGGCGCTCGACCGCGGAACCATCGTTGATGAATTGATTTAGCAAAATCGTTGCGGGTTCGATTTCGCGATGCTAACCTCGGCGATGCTGAATCAATTTAGCTTCACGGTGGGCTCCGCGCCATCGACCGTGGAGTCACGGAAAACAGGAGAGAACATCGTGGTTGATCTCACTCGCAGGGCCTTGTTCGGCGCGATCGGACTGGGCATCGTGGGCACCGTGGTCTCATGGCCACGGCTCACCGGGGCTGACATCCCCGGGCGCGGCAAGGATGTCCTGACGGTCGCCCTCTTCGGCACCGCGCAGGATGCCGTGGCTCGCCAGTCGTTGATCGAGGGGTTCCAGCGCACGCACCCCGGCATCGAGGTGCGCATCGTCGCCATCCAGGGTCAGGACTGGAGTGAGTACTTCGCGAAGATCCTGACCATGATCGCGGCGGGCACGCCTCCGGATGTCGTCACGGTTGCGACGGAGGGCGCGCAGCTCTTCGCCTCTCGCCTCGCGCATCCGCTCGATGACTTCGTGCGCAGGGATGCCGCCGAGATGCAGGAGTACTTCGATGACGTGAATCCGACGCTCATCGAGGCGTTCATGTACCAGGGCAGCCTGTTCCAGATGCCCGACAACTTCAATGCGGCGAACGTCTTCTACAGCACCCAGGCCATGGAGCGCGCAGGCCTCGAACGCCCCGCCGACAACTGGACTCTGGAGGATTTCCTCACCACGGCCCGCTCGATGAAGAAGAGCGCCCCCGAGCAGTTCCTCCCGTATTTCTGGAACAACCGGCTCTGGGGTGGCGTCGTGCCGTGGCTCTACGTCAACAACACCAGCTTCCTGCGCGAAGAGAAAGCAGGCGGAGGCGATTGGTTCTGGGATCGCTTCTACCCCGGCCAGCCGTCCCGCAGCGGAGGCTACGTGTGGAAGCAGGCCGACGCACTGAACGAGCATGCCGTCGAGAGCTTCTCCGTGCTGGAGCGCATGGTCTCGGAGGGTCTTGCGGCGAACCCCGCGCAGGGCGGCGGAAACGAGCTGGTCTCGCTGTTCTCGACCGGTTCGGTGGGGATGACACCCGCGGGCGGATTCTGGGTGCGCGGCCTCGAAGAGGCAGGCGTCGCGAACGACGCCTATGACGTCACCTACTTCCCACGGATGTCGGGGCAGCGGCATCAGTTCGGCGCGGGCGGCTACGCGATCATGGAGACCTCTCCGCGCAAGGACGAGGCCTGGGAATGGCTCAAGTACTGCGTCTCGGTCGAGGGGATGACGATCGCCCATCCGCGACCGGACTCCTCGCTGCCTCGACGCTCGCTCAACGCCGAGCTGTACGGCGCGGGGGTGGGACCCGCCCACTGGGAGGTCTTCTACGACACCCTCGACAAGTTCCCCGACACCGGGCCGATGCCGGCCCCGCCGCAGCAGGCCGCTGTCGAGTCCGCCCTGCTCAAGAACGTGGTGTCGACCATCACCAACGGTCCGTCCGGCGTACGCCGGGGCCTGGAGACGATGCAGCGAGATCTCGAGATCGCGCTGGGAGGACGATGATGTCGGAGAGCACTGCAACCCTCACCGTCCCGCCGGGTGCACGCGGCGAGACCGGCACCACCGCTCGATCCGGGCGCGCCATCGTGTGGATCTTCCTGGCCCCCACTCTGATCGGCCTGGGGCTGTTCAACCTCGTGCCGATCGTCGGATCGTTCGTCCTCGCGTTCTTCCGCTGGGACATCATCTCCGATCCGGTGTTCGTCGGTGTCGACAACTTCGTCGACCTCGCGATGAACCCGACCGTGCGCGTGTCGTTCCTGAACACCATCGGCTTCGTCATCGTCGCGGTCATCCTGCAACTCACGGTCGCGCTGGTGCTCGCCATCCTCGTGCAATCGAAGATGCCGACGTGGCTGCGCACCTTCTTCCGGTCGTCGCTGTTCTTCCCGCTGATCCTGTCGGCCGCATCGGTCTCGCTGATCATGGCCTACCTGTTCAATCAGGAGTTCGGGCTCGTGAACCAGACGCTCAACCTGATCGGCATCGCCGACGTCGGGTGGCTGACGACCGGGCTCGGGGCGAAGGTCGTGGTGCTGCTGGTCTACGTGTGGCAGAACTTCGGCTTCACGTTCCTGCTCTTCATCGGAGGGCTCGCCGCGATCCCGAGCGAGGTGTACGAGGCATCGTCGCTCGACGGCGCGGCCGGGTGGACGCAGTTCCGCATGATCACGCTGCCCCTGGTGAGTCCGACCCTGCTGGTCGCGTCGGTCATGGCGATCATCAACGCGCTGCAGATCTTCGATCAGCCGTGGGTGCTCACGCGGGGCGGACCCGGTGATGAGACCCGAACCGCAGTGATGGTGATCTACGAGTCCGCCTTCCGGGAGCTCGACTTCGGTGGTGCCTCCGCCATCGGAATCGTGCTGACTCTTCTCATCATGCTCGTCACGGCCATCCAGTTCCGGCTGAGCCGCCGATTCGTCTTCTACGGGTGAGGCCATCATGACTACGACAATCATCACGAAGCGCTCGTGGGCCCAGACCCTCGGCACAGGCGGCAAGTTCGTCATCCTCGGATTGGCGGCCTTCCTCACTCTCGGGCCCGTCGTCTGGACCTTCGTCACGGCGCTCTCGCCCACCGACAGCGTCACTCAAGAAGTCACCGTCGGATTCGGTGCGTTCGCCGACGTCTTCACCAAGATCCCGCTCTGGCTGTACGCCTGGAACAGCGCGCTCGTGGTGATGCTCGTCGCCGCGGGGCAGATGCTCTCTGCAGCGATGGCGGGCTACGTCTTCGCCAAGTTCGAGTTCCGCAGCAAGAAGCTCCTGTTCGCTCTGATCCTCGCGACCATGATGGTCCCGTTGCAGGTCACGATCGTGCCGGTGTTCATGCTGGTGAGGGGCATGGGTCTCGCCGACACCCTTCTGGCGCTCATCGTGCCCGCCTTGCCCACCGCATTCGGCACGTTCCTGATGCGGCAGTACTTCATGGGGATCCCGACGGAACTGGGGGAAGCCGCGCAGCTCGACGGCGCGGGGCCGTGGCGCACGTTCTTCGGCGTGTACCTGCCGCTGGCGACGCCGGCCCTCGCGATCGTCGGCATCCTCGCCTTCAACTATCACTGGAACGAGTTCTTCCGACCGCTGATCATGACCATCAGCGATCAGAACTTCACGTTGCCGCTCGGTCTCGTGACACTGCAGGGGAACCTCGGCACCGGCAGCATCTCGACGGTGCTCGCCGGAGTGATCCTGTCCATGATCCCCGCCCTCCTGGTGTTCTTCTTCGGGCAGAAGCCGCTGCGCGAGGGACTCACGGCGGGCGTCGGCAAGTGATCGACACCCGCACCACAGTAGAAAGACGACTGCTCCGGTGACAACCACTGATCTTCCCCCGGTCCGCATCGCCCATCCGCGCATGCACTTCGCCCCCCGCAACAACTGGATGAACGACCCGAACGGACTCGTGTTCCACGATGGGCTCTACCATCTGTACTTCCAGTGCAACCCGAAGGGGGTCTCACACGCGAACCTCAGCTGGGGCCACGCCACGAGCACCGACCTGACGCGGTGGACGGAGCACGCCCCGGCGATCCTGTGGGACGACGATGCGCAGATCTTCTCAGGCTCCGTGGTCGTGGACCACGGCAACACCTCGGGATTCGGCACGGCTCTGGAGCCGGCGCTGGTCGCGCTCTACACGGCCGCGGCGCCGGGACACCAGGCCCAGGCACTGGCGTACAGCACCGACGGTGGCTACGTCTGGACGAAGTACGAGGGCAACCCCGTACTCGACCGCGGCACGAGCGATTTCCGTGACCCGAAGGTGTTCCGCTATGACGACGGCGCTGACGGGTACTGGGTGATGGTCGCGGTCGAGGCCGAGGATCGTCAGGTGCTGTTCCACCGATCCGACGACCTCAAGACGTGGACGTTCCTGTCGGCGTACGGTCCGGCGGGGCCGGTCGGCGGGGTCTGGGAATGCCCGGACATGTTCCCGCTCGCCGTCGATGGCGACGAGGCCGACGTGCGCTGGGTGCTGCTGATCAGTCTGAACCCGGGCGGCATCGCGGGCGGTTCCGGTACTCACTACGTCGTCGGTGACTTCGACGGCACAGTGTTCCGCCCGACCGCGCCCCACCCGACACCCGGCCGCGAGCTGATGAACGACCGGAGCCAGTCTCGCGAGGAGCTGGAGGCCTTCGGCTGGATCGATTTCGGGCCCGACTGCTACGCCGGCGTCACCTTCGACGGTCTCGCGCGGCACGAGCGAACGCTCATCGCCTGGATGGACAACTGGGACTATGCCGGCCGCATCCCCGCCGATGACGCTGATGGACATCGCAGTGCGATGACTCTTCCGCGTCGGCTCTCGCTCACCCGCGACCAGAGCGGAGTCGAGCGACTGCGACAGGAGCCGATCATCGAGTTCGGCGCCGGGGAGAGCATCGATCTCGGGTCCTTGGCAGGGAGTGTTCAGCTCGCCGAAGGCGTCTCAGGTGCGGCGCGGATCCGCCTCACAGCCGAGTTCGGCGATGCGCAGGGAGTGGAGCTGCGCATCGATTCGGCGTCAGACGAGGAGCGGGTCGTGATCCGTCAGGACCGCGCGAGCGGACGCGTCGAGCTCGAGCGTCCTGGCTCAGGGATGCCGTCAGGCTTTCCAGGCTCTCCGTCGATGCGTCTCGATCAGTCGGGCGCGATCGAATGGGACCTCTGGATCGACGCACTGAACGAGCGGGTGTCATCCGTCGAGCTGTTCACACAGAACGGCGAGAGGGTGCTCACCGCGCTGATCCCCTCCGCGTCGCCCCGCACCTATTCCGTCGCAGCCGTCGGGGGAGCCCTGCGGGGAGCACGAGCCGATGTGGCGGAGTGGGAATGCTGACCTCCCGGTGCCTCGTGGTGGGGGAGGCCCTCGTCGATGTCGTCGACGGCGTGCCCCATGCGGGGGGATCGCCCATGAACATCGCAGTCGGCCTCTCCCGGCTGGGGCTCCCGACGCGACTTCTCACCAGGATCGGCGACGACGAGTACGGGCGGATGCTGGAAGAGCATCTCGCCCGTGAGAGCGTCGCCGTGGCAGCGGCGAGCAGCCGACCAGGGGAACCCACCTCACGTGCCATCGCCGTGATCGGGGTGGACGGTGCGGCCGTCTACGATTTCGATATCGAATGGAGCCTCTCCGAGTCGGCCGCGATCGCGGAGGCGGCTGATGCCGCGATCGTCCACGTCGGGTCGCTCGGGGCTGCTCTCGAACCCGGCGCCACCGCCGTGCGCGCGATGCTGGCTACCGTCACGAGTCGTACTCTGCGCACCTACGACCCGAACATCCGCCCGGCGCTGCTGGGACCGCGAGGCGCAGCGGTGGCACGCGTCGAGGCGATCATGGCCGCATCCCAGGTCGTGAAGCTCAGCGATGAGGATGCCGAATGGCTCTACCCCGGTCGCTCCGTCGATGACGTGCTCGCGCACGTGCTCGGCCTGGGCGCCCGTTTCGCCATCGTGACCAGAGGTGGTGACGGGTGCGTCGCCGCGATCACAGGCGCGGGCGAGCCGGTCACGAGTACCGCGAGAACGGTGCAGGTGGTCGACACGATCGGAGCCGGCGACGCGTTCATGTCCGGACTCGTCTACGGGATCGTCTCCGCCGGCCTTCTGCCCGTGCTCACGGCCGAGGTGTTCCGCCCCGGCGACGAGGATCTGAAGGCGTTCGAGCGAGTGATCGAGATCGCCCTCGCCAGCGCAGCCGTCGCCGT